>OZ252212.1:0-2006147 GCA_965248955.1 Dehalococcoidia bacterium | reverse complement strand
GAATGAAGCCGAACGTCGTAGCCCGCAAGGGCAAACTCGATGGCGATGCCGTGTCCCATGAGACCGGCGCCAATAACCGAAACGCCGCGGATGTTGGACATGATTGTGGCTGAGCATCGTTCATGGTCAATTCCTCTCAGACGGCTCCAGTCCCAGCATCCGGACCATGGCCCGGGTCTTGTACTTGCGATTCACGTTCAAGATAAGCGCGGTGATGCCTTCCACGTAGCGGGCAGCCCTCAATGCGCTGCCGTCGACCGGTCTCAGGTTGGGTATCATCCTAGCCAGTTCCATGGCTTGGGACCTGGCCTGCTCGTCATCCGAGCATACTAAAACATCGCCTTCAAGGGTGCGGTGCGGCGACCAGAGGTCGACGGCGCTGACGTTTTGAAACGCCGCCGCGACCCGGGACTCCGGCAGTAAACGCCGGGCCTGCTCAGCCGCCGAACCTTCAGGCACTTCGATCAGCCCCGCCGAGCCTTCATCGAAAGCTAGAGGAGCCACCGTGGACACGACCAGCTTCCCCGCCAGCACCTCTGCCAGCGGCTCCAGCAAGGCTATCTGGGCCTGGTATGGACAGGTAATGAAAATCACGTCGGCCTGCTCAGCCGCCTCTCGATTGCTGGCGCCTGAGACGCCCTCCACGGGGCCCCGCTCCGACACCGCATTAGCTGCCTCTTGGGCGCGAGCAGCCTGGCGTGAGCCAATCACTACTCGCTCACCCGCCAGGGCAAAGCGCAGAGCCAGCCCCCGCCCTTCAAGGCCGGTGCCTCCAAGGAATCCAATCACTCTTGTCCGCCTATCTGATTCAACTGGAAGAAAGTATAACATCCGAGGACGGACGTGCTGGCATAGGGGCACACGGACACCCCCTCCTTCCGTCATTGCCAGAAACCCACACATCCGGCGGGGACGTGTCCACTCCCTCAGCTTGTGATAAGCTCCATCCATCCTGCCCGGAGGGCTGCCATGGCGCAAGACTTGACCCGGATGAAATGCCGGCTCTACCCAGATAACACGCCGCCCCTAGACGCCAGGCAGATAGCGCAGTACACGCCCGCAATTTCCCCGGAATGGGAGACCGTGGACAACAGCAAGCTTCGCCGTCTCTTTGCCTGGGACAGCTTCAAGGAAGCTGTCTTCTTCTTCAACGCTGTAGCCTACCTGGCCGAGCAGGAAAACCACCACCCTGACATGACCGTCAGCTACAAACGAGTCACCGTTGAGCTGACCACTCACGATGTGGGCGGTCTCTCTTTGAACGATTTCATTGTTGCCGCTAAGATTGACAAGCTCGTAGAGAGCAGCGAAGAAGGCAGCCAGCCACCGGAGTGACGCAATGATCATCGACTACAAGTCCAGCCCCCGTTCCGAGCCAACTTACGACGTCTTTACTGAGAAGGACATCATGGTGCCCATGCGGGACGGTGTGAGCCTGGCCACCGACGTATACCGCCCCGCTTCCAACGGCAAGCCGGTTGAGGGGGCGTTCCCTGTCCTCCTCGAGCGCACCCCTTACGACAAGGAAGCCCGTGGCGCCGCCGACCTCGCATCCTACTTTGTGCAGCGCGGCTACGTCATGGTGCGGCAGGACAACCGCGGGCGCTATAAGTCGGAGGGGACCTTTACCAAGTACGTGGACGACGCCAACGACGGCTACGACTGCTTGCAGTGGATAGGAAGCCAGGACTGGTGCAACGGCAAAGTGGGCACCTATGGGACCTCGTACGGGGCGCATACCCAGGGCGCCATGGCCTCGACGGACCCGCCCTTCCTTGGCGCCATGATCCTGGACAGCGGCGCATTTTCCAACGCGTACATGTGCTCCTGCCGGCACAACGGCGCATTCGAACTGCGGCAAGTGACTTGGGCATTCAACCAGGCGCTGGTCAGCAAGGAAGCATCGGAAGACCCCGTGATCAAAGCGGCGCTGGAATCAACCAGAATCACCGACTGGTTCAGCCGCTTGCCATGGAAGAAGGGCCATTCGCCTCTGAAGTGGGTGCCGGACTACGAGGAATACCTGCTGGAGATATGGACGCATAGCGAATACGACGACTACTGGAAGCAGCCCGGCCTCTGCGCCGAGGAGCACTACGACACCTGGTCGGACGTACCGCAGCTTCATTTCGGCAGCTGGTACGACTCCTACACCCGCACCACCTGCGACAACTACGTGGCGCTTTCCAAGATGAAAAAGGCGCCGGTACGGCTGCTCATGGGCCCCTGGACCCACGGCCAGCGTTCCCTCAGCTACTCGGGGGAGGTCGACTTCGGCGCGGCAGCACCCCTCGACGGCAACCTAGCGCAGGACTACGACGACTTCCGCCTTGCCTGGTTCGACGCCTGGTTCAAGGGACTGGAAAACGACGTCGAAAAGCAGCCTCCCGTCCTCCTCTTCGTCATGGGTGGCGACGACGGCCGTATCAACGCACAGGGCAGGCTCAACCACGGCGGCCGCTGGCGCTTCGAAAACGAATGGCCGCTGGCTCGCGCCAGGTACGCCAATTTCCATCTCCACGGCGACGGCTCGTTGAGCCAGGAGACCCCGGCGGCAAACGCACCGCCCAGCCGCTACCAATTCGACCCCGACCATCCCGTGCCTACCATCGGTGGAAATATGTCATCGGGGCCCGGTATTCTTGACCCCGGCGCCTACCATCAGGCGGAACGCCCCGACCGGCTGGGCAGCCGCGAACCGTACCTGCCCCTATCGTCCAGGCACGACGTGCTGGTTTTCCAGACCCCTCCTTTGGAGGACGACGTGGAGGTCACCGGCCCGGTCACGGTCAATCTATGGATATCCTCATCCGCCGTGGACACGGACTTCACGGCCAAGCTGATAGACGTATATCCACCCAGTGAAGACTACCCCGATGGTTTCGACATGAACCTGACCGACAGCATCATGAGGTCCCGCTTCCGCGATTCATGGGAGAAACCGCAGCTGATGACCCCAGGCCAAACCTACAAGCTAAGCTTCCCTCTCTACCCAACCAGCAACCTGTTCAAGAAAGGGCACCGTATCCGGGTCGACGTCTCCAGCTCCAACTTCCCCCGTTTTGACGTGAACCCCAACACGGGAGAACCCCTTGGCAAAAGCCTGCGGAAAGAGGTGGCGGTAAACGCCGTCTACCATGACCGCGAGCACCCCTCCCACATCGTGCTGCCCGTCATCCCCGCATAGACCTATATCCAGCCCATGTCTCCGGCCAGCGAATCCACGTCGTACCCCTCTTTCCTCGCGCGCAGGTCTAGGTAGACCACCATGGTTCCAACATAGGTGAAGGGTGCTACAACCGCGGTCCCGGCCGTGATGAGCAGATTTCCCGCGATTGTCGTATCCACGACTTCCAAAACCGCCAGACCCGGCAGCGAAGCTGCGAATGCGGCCAATATGGTGATCGAGACGTAAACCACGCCTATCCCCAGAACCCTCAGCCAATTGCCCCTGACCAAGTCCCAACTGCGAGACAGCGCCTCCATGGGGCGCTTGCCTTCTATCATCACCGCCTGAACGTAGAAGAACCAGGCGACAAAGATGAAAATCAGGATGGGAATACCAATGACAATGATACTCAGCAACACCGCCGCACCCAATGCCGCGGAGTATATCAAGGTGCTGGCCAGCAGAGATGGGCCGAATCTGAGAGCCGCGGCGTACCCGCCAGCAACCGTACCCCTGTGGCCCAGATACTTCCCCGCCACAATATAGGTGGTGGCGGCGCTGGCCAACACGCCGACGAGAAAACCCAGGACGAACACCGTTATGATTACCGGGACTTCGTCAGATAAGAAATCACCTATGAAGAACGGTATCTGGCCGATCAACGATACGCCGAACAGCAGGAGAAAGCTGTTCCGGTATATACTGAACGTTTCTCTTAGCAGAGTGCCCAGGTCTTTGGGGGAGAACCCCACCGTGTTCGGCGTGAGATCCGGCACGGGCGGCAGGCCGTAAACATCCAGCTGGGCAGATTCTCCTTCAACGGTCAGCTTCATACCGCACTGATCGCAGTATTCCGCCTTTTCACCGTTGTAAGCGTTGCATCTGGAACAGTTCAAAGACAAGTCCTTTCTCTTTTGGTCTAGCAGGCGCTCCCGGCCAAGTCAACGCTCATAGCCGCCACGCCCCGCCCACCAAGCATCTCAAGGTCTGACTGTCTGCCCATCCGTCCCTAGATAATCCCTTCCTCGCGCATTGCAGTGAACGCCTCCTCGTAAGCGGCTACCGTGAAATCTATGTCCGCTTCCTGGTGCGTGGCAGACACAACCATCGTCTTCCACATGGGGTCTACTCCGGCATTGAGCATGCCCAGCTTCAACGCGCCAATCTTTTCCGGCGTCATGGAAGCCCTTATCTTATCGTGGGGCATATCGTTGATCGACTCCGGGTCCACCGGCGTGCCCATGGTCAAATGGACCAGCGAGGCCACCCCGTAGGCGCAGCCCGGTATCTCCAGGCGCGCCATCACCTGGTTGACCCCGTCTTTCAGCCGAGTGGCCATTGCCTCCGCATGGGCGTTGGCGTTGCTGGTGGCAACCAGGTCAAGCGCCGCCGCACCTGCCGCCGCCGATACCGGGTTGGCGTTGAAGGTGCCCGGATGGGAGACTCGGCGCGACGCGTCCCAACCGGGGTCGCCGCGGCGCTGTATCATGTCGACTATATCCGCTTTGCCCGCTACCGCTCCTCCGGGCAGGCCACCTCCCAGTATCTTGGCAAGAGACGTCATGTCAGGCGTAACTCCAAACCTGGCCTGTGCGCCGCCAGGCGAAGAGCGAAACCCCGTAACCACCTCGTCGAATATGAGGACTATCCCACGGCGGTCCGTCAATTCGCGCACCTCCTCCAGGAACGACGGATGTATCGGCGACACCCCCATGTGCGCCCCCGTCGGCTCCAGGATAATGGCCGCGACGTCATCGTTATCGTCCAGCGCTTTCTCAACCGCTCCGATGTCGTTGACCTCTGGCAGCACTATCATGCTTTGCCACGTCGAGGCGGGGATACCCGGCCCGGACTCGTTTCCATTGGCCATGGCATAGTCGTGCCAGCCGTGGAAGTGGTCGAAGAACTTGATGATCTTACTCTTGCCCGTGAAAGCGCGGGCCAGGCGCATCGCCATCAACGTGGCCTCCGTGCCGGAGCTGGTGAACCGCACCTTCTCCGCCGATGGAATCAGCTTTGTCACCAGCTCGCCCCACTTGATTTCAAGCTCCGTGTTTGCGCCCAGGTGTGTCCCTTTGGACACCTGCTCTGTCACCGCGTTGACCACGGCGGGATGCGAGTGACCCAGCAGCAGAGAGCCATGCCCGGAAACGTAGTCTATGTACTCGTTGCCGTCCACGTCCCACTTCCTTGGCCCCTCGGCGCGGGTGGCGTAGATGGGAAACGGCGAAAGAAACCGCGTCTCGTGCGTAACGCCGTCAGGGAATAGGCCTTTTGAACGCTCCTCGTACAGCTTTCTGGAAGTTGGGTGAAGCTCATAGAAACGTTCCGTGATAGTTGTCATTGGTGCCCTCCATATCGTCAAACCGGCACTCTCGGCCCCGGCGACTGCGACATTGTAGAACAGCACTCTTCACTTGGAAAGGTGCCCCCCTCCACCGTCATTCCCGACCCGATCGGGAATCCAGGGGCGGGGCCCCACTCGCTTCACTCCTCAGAATGACAGCGGGCCATGCCGTCCACTATCTCCATGGTGCGGACGCTGACCGTGCACACCCGCCGCAACAAGTCGATCACCCGCTCCTTGTAATCGGCGAAGCGATACGTGTTGAACTTCTCCGCGATGGTGGGGTCCCTGGGCTTCTTCTCCTTGTACTGGTCCAGCACCCACTCCAGCGCCGACCGGTTGCCCAGCCGGTAACGCCATGCGTCCGGCGGAACACCGGTCAGCGTAGTCTTGTCTTCCAGCATTACGCTGCCCTTTGCCTTGTCCGTATTCAGGATCACCTTCTTTGCATCCCCCGACTTGTCGACGCGCTTCAACTGGTACGGCTCCGCCGTCTCGAAACCGACGTGCAAGTCAAGAAGCTCCTGCCCCATACCCGCCCATAAGCCAAAGTCTTGGTAGAGGGGCAGGCGCGGCAATTCCCGCGTCAGGTCTACGGCGTACTTGTCACGGTACACCGGGTCGTGCAGGACGGCGTAGGTGTAGGCGAAGATATCCTCCGCCGTGATGCCGCTACCCGGGTACATCTTCGCGAAGTCCTTGCCCCACTCTTTCTTGTAATGGTCATTGATACGATTGATACCCCAGCTTGTGATATTCCTTCCACGTCTTCCCTTAGACCTGTAGCGGTATAACGGCAGACACTGGGTATCGCCTGTGAAGTGCAAGTCAACAACCCTATCCGTCGCTAGCACATAGAAAAATCTACCATTCACACAAAAGCAGATTGCTTTGTTTTCGCCTATAGAACCTTTAGGAAAGAGCTCAGGCAATTGATATTGCATTTCGTTTAAGCTCTGATCAAAGTACAAGGCCTTCTTTACGAACGGACGGAATAGAGTTCGCCTAATGTGTTTCTTTTGGAAGGTGTTGGGACTATCTACACGCAGTTGTCGTTTTAGGTCACGAGTCCACTTAATCTCTGTACCAAGATCAGCGACGTTGAATTCTTTGCCGCCATGCACTGAACGGCTTTTCTCATATGCCTCAATAATGGCACTAACTTTTTTGCCGAGATTGTCAGGGTCGAAGTCGTAAGTCCAGTCATCGCGGTTCGTCACAACTCCCATCGAGTATCGCTTGAAGACCGCCCGCTCATTTGAGGCGAACTTTGCAAACTTGGTCTGCCTGTTTGCCAGGGGCAGCAGGCGGTCAAAGTCGCTATTAGACTGGTTGAGCCAGTTACCCTTGGTGTCGGGCGTAATGTTTTCGAAGGCAATCTCGTCCAGCTTGGCGTCACGCAAGTAGGCCAGCTTGTCTCTAGCAAGCTCTGCGTCCTCACGGTTGGCATAGTGAATGCCACAATTGCCAAGTTTCGACTTGTCCCGCACAAAGAAGCCTATGGCGACGCCTGTCTGTATGCCGAAGACGTTGTGAGATGTGCCTGATATCTTGGGATTGCGGCGCACGTCCGACCCCAAGTCCAGCAGGTATATGTCGGTAAACTCCTCCGCCGCAACCTGCCGAAAGCCGTCGTCCTGACGGGTGTCTATGTAAGCACGGTTGGTGATGAAAGCAATGATCCCATCGTCCGCCAGGCGGTCGGATGCCCAGCGGATGAACCGCTTGTACATGTCGTACTGCTTGGTCTTCTGCGCTCCACTCTTGGCAATATATGTGTCGCTGATGCGTCGGTCTATATCCGGATAAACGCGGTTCCTGTTGTTGTCATTCTCGTTCTGCTGGTTCGCGTTATACGGCGGATTGCCTATGATGACGCTGATGTCCTTCTCGTTCTGCTCCTGCACCCGCGCCCAGTTCTCGGTGGAGACGCCGCCTAGATTAAATGCCCCTTGCCGCGCCACCGTGCCGCCCGTCGCCCCCTGCCAGTCCATGTTGTCCAGGGTGTCTACGAACACCAGGTTGGGAAACTCTAGGTAGCGCCCCGTCTTCTCCCGGTAGGTGTACTCTATGTTTAGGTTGGCGATGTAGTAGGGCAGTATCGCCACCTCGTTGGCGTGGATCTCGTTGAGGTACTTGTGCTCCAGGCGCTCCAAGGCGTCCGGCTCTCCGTCATCGGCCAGGTAGCTGATGAGGTTGGTGACAAAGGTTCCGGTGCCCGTGGCCGGGTCAAGTATCTGCACGTTGTCATCGGACAGGCGGCGGTTGAAGTGCTTCTGCAGCAGGTGGTCTGCGCCCCGGATGATGAAGTCCACCACCTCGTTGGGCGTGTAGACGACTCCCAGGCGGTCGGCGGCGGCGGGGTTGTACGCCTTATAGAAGTCCTCGTATATCGCCTTGAGGAACTGCTGCTTTTCTGCATAGTCCGCTATTTCGTCGGCGGCCCGGCCAATGACGCCGTAGTAGGCCCGCAGCCGGTCGATGGCTTCCCTCTTCACCTCGCCAGTGAAGAAGGTGAGTTCCACAACCTCCAGTTGGCCGGCGATGTTGTTCTCGCGGTGGAACTGAGTCTCTCGGAAGACACTCAGAAAAATGTCCTTGGTGAGAATGTGCTGCAACAGCATCTCCCGTACGTCGGCGGCGGTCACGTTGGGGCCTATGCTCTGCCTGCACAGTTCCAAGAAGTCGGCGGCTTTCGCTTGATAGTCAGCGTTATTAGCCTCGGCCTCTTCTATGGCCTCCCTCAAGTTTCCAATAACAGTTGGCAGGTCTGCTTTGAACTGCTGCTGCGCCCTGCGGAACTCCTCTATATCTGGTAGCTCGTAGTCCAGGAAGGCCTTGATGAGCCGGTGCAGCTCTCCGGGGCGGGACATGTCAACCCGCATTGCCTGTTGGCGGTTCTGGAAGAGGACGGCGGTCTGTGAGTCCTCAAAGATGATGTTGTCCGTGGGATAGCCGCGATTGAACTTGCGTTGTATCTCAGCGTCTAGGTCGTCCCTGGAGTCCTTGGCCTCCCAGTAACCCCGGCTCATGCGCAGGGAGTCCTTCACCGTGCCGTCCGGTCGGTTGCCGCGTGCGGCGCCAAGCTCGTCCACTAGGACTAGCTTCTCCCGGTGCTCGCGGCAGTATGCGTCCAGGCAGTTGGCGAAGGCGCGGCGGATGTTCTGCTCGCTGTCAGAGCCGCCGAAGTCGATAAACTGCTGCTTGTCGGCGTGGTAGCGGTCTATGTGAGGATAGGCTGGCATGTTTCACTTCAAACCTTGTTCAAACTCATGTTGATTATTGTACAGAGAGGCACGGTACTCTTCCAGTTCCCCCTGCCACCTACCCCTTCCCCACACCGGCGGTATCCCCCTATCCTGTATCCATGAACACTACCCGCAAATTACCGCCTGTTCGCATACTCACCCGTCATTCCTGTGACCATCCGTCATTCAGGACTACCGTCCATCATCATTCCCGACCCCGATCGGGAATCCAGGGGCGGGCGGAGAGGAATGGCTTCCCGTCTGCACCGGAACAACGGTGGAGTGGGCTTGGCGGAGGGCCGCAGCACCCCCCAACGAAAACCGTCATGCCTCACCGATATCTTGTCCAGAGCTTGAAGTTTACCCTGAGCAAAGTCGAAGGGAAGGAAATCGGATTTGTTTTCCCGTATTTTCAACAAAATGGCCCGTTTTTAGCCTTGGAGGTTGACATAACGTTGGAAACAATTCCCCTTCTCAGGCACGACGCCGCTCCACCGTTAAACGTCATCTCACGCCTAACAACCGTTTTCACGACACGCAAAAAACGACTTATGTCAAGCAGCAACCATCACCCGGACTGCCCCCTACCCGCCCCGCTGATGGCCGGGAATCATGTGATAGGATCAACTCGTGGACCCCTCCTCTGAAAACCAGCAAGCCCTGCAACGAGCCGCCCAAATACTGGGCGCAGCTCGCTACGTGGTAGCCCTGTCTGGCGCGGGCATGAGCGCGGAGAGCGGCATACCCACCTACCGCGGGCCGGGCGGCCTGTGGACGCGCATCGGCGAGCCCGACCCTCGCAGCTACGACGCCTTCATCGCAGACCCCAAGGCCTGGTGGGAGCGAACCCTGGGCCTGCGGGAAAGCGAGGAACAGCCGGAACGCCTCCAGTTTCGCCAGGCCATAGAGACGGCAGAGCCCAACCCTGGCCACTATGCGCTGGCAGACCTGGAAGCAATAGGGTTGCTCAAGCACACCATCACCCAGAACGTAGACAGCTTGCACAGAGAGGGAGGAAGCAGAAATCTGTCGGAGATACACGGGAACCGCACCCTTCTCCGCTGTATGGACTGCTCGCTCAGACTGCCTCGCTCCGAGTTCAGCTTCGACGAAGTGCCGCCCCGCTGTGCGGAGTGCGGCGGCATCATCAAGAGCGACGGCGTCATGTTCGGCGAGCCCATACCGCGCGACGTGCTTGAAAGATGCTTCCAGGAGACGGACAGATGCGATTGCATGCTAATCCTGGGAACGTCGGCCACCGTCTATCCCGCCGCCGGATTCCCCTTGCAGGCCAAGCAGCGCGGGGCCTACCTGATCGAGATCAACGTCAACCCCACCCCTTTCACCGAATGGACCGACGTTTCTTTGCGCGGACCCACCGGCGAGATGCTGCCTGAGCTAGCGGCGCAGGTGCGCGAGCTGTTGCATGAATCACGCTGAGCTATATAGCGCCCTTCAGATCGTCCCATACGGGGTCACAGGCCGCGATCTCCTCCGGTTCCAGGGTCACTTCCGCCGCCGATATGCTCTGCTGGAGCTGCTCAGCGCTGCTGGCCCCCACAATAGCCGATGTGATCACCGGATTCACCAGCACCCAGCTTAACGCAAGCTCAAGCAGCGTATGGCCGTACTTTCCGGCTATCGCCTCCAGCTTCTCCACCGCCTCAAAGTTGCGCTCGTACCAGTAGATATCGCGGTAGACCTCCCGCAGATCGAACCGCGTTCCGGGGACCGGCGGTTGTCCACGCTTGTGCTTGCCGGTGAGCAGTCCCGCCGCTATTGGATTGTACGGTATCACGCCCACGTCTTGCGAAAGGCAGAGCGGCAGCAACTCCTCCTCTATGCCGCGGAACAGCAGGTTGTAGCGGGGCTGCACCGTCTGGAACCTGGCCAGTCCCTTCACGTCGCTGATCCATAGGGATTTGGTGAGCTGCCAGCCAGCAAAGTTGGAGCAGCCTATGTAGCGCACTTTGCCCCGGCGCACTAGGTCGTCCAGCGCGCGCAGGGTCTCCTCCAAGGGAGTGTCCGCGTCCCAGGAATGCACCTGGTACAGGTCTATGTAGTCGGTCTGAAGGCGAACGAGGCTGGCATCCACGGCGTCCATGATGTGCTTCCTGGACAAACCGGCGTCGTTGACGCCGGGACCCATGCTGCCACGCACCTTGGTGGCAATCACGGCCCGGTCCCGACGGCCCTTGAGCGCATTGCCCAAATATCTCTCCGACCGCGTCTCTGTGTAAACGTTGGCAGTATCGAAGAAGTTGATGCCCGCGTCCCACGCTGTGTCCACAATGCGCCGCGACTCTTTCTCGTCGGCCTGGCCGCCAAAGGTGAGGCATCCCAGGCAAATGCGGGATACTTCCAGACCGGTCCGTCCCAGGTTAACGTAGTCCACAAGCGCCTCCTAGCGATATCCTTATATATTTGCACATCACTAACTAGAGTACCTTCCTCAGTAAGTATCTACTATGACCAGGCGGCAATTCTTCAAGTTCACCCACTATGGCAAATCCTCGCTTTCGGTAGAAAGACAAAGCTTGAAAGTCATGTGTATCCAGATGAGCATATTTGCATCCCCACTTGATAGCCTCTTGCTCAGCCAGATATCCCCAATATGTACAGCCGAGGAGGCCGCCAACAACTGAATTCGCTTCATCACTGAGGAACACTACCAGTCCTTTACAGTTGCCCTGATCGGCATAGTGCAGGTTGTATAGTTGGAGCCCTTCCTGTACAAGGGTAACATCTTTATCGTTAGGGGTTTCTTCTACCTCAATCGTGTACGCCTCGCTCATATACAACCCTCCCTTTGAGTGTCAATATACCAGTGCAGGACTCCAATGGTAAGGAGTAAATTGAGGATTGACAGCCCGTTACAGCACGGACTAGAATTCGCCGACAACTTGAGCATTAAGCTCAAACATGCCTACTACTTCTTTAACAAAACAAGGCTGGGAAACAGGAACTCTTTCCATCAAGGCCATGCAACTTGAATTTTTGTCGCACCGTTGGGTGGCAGCCAGGAAAATCGAGAGGTAACGGTGCAACCTAGCTCCACAAGAAGAAGGCTGGGAGACCGTGTACTGCGGCAGGCGCGCAGGCAGGAGATCCAACCAGTACACATTGCCCCGGCAACGCCGAGAAGGCCCGGCCGCAGGTTTACCTCTCCGCTCATCCTCCTCTACAGCTTCGGCAGCCTGATAGCTCTGGGCACCTTCCTGCTCTGGCTTCCCTTCTTCAATACCACCGGCGAGTTCACCCCGTTCCTAGACGCCCTTTTCACCGCCACCTCGGCAGCCACAGTCACCGGGTTGGTGACGGTGGATACCGCAACCTTCTGGAATACGTCTGGCCAGGTGATTATAGCCGCCCTGATGCAGATAGGCGGCCTTGGCTTCATGAGCACCGCCACGTTCCTGCTGGTCATCTTCACCCAGCGTATAACCCTGGCCAATCAGCTCTTCATGGGCGACTTCCTGGGCGTGAGCCACTCCAGCGGCCTAGTCAGGCTGACCATCCAGGTGGTGATACTGACATTGATCATCCAGATCGTGGCCTTCCTGGTTATGCTTTGGCGCTTCCTCCCCCAATATGAGACAGGGGAAGCTACATGGCAAGCGGTCTTCCTTGCCATATCGGGCTTCAACAACGCCGGGTTCAACATATTGCCGGAATCCAAGAGCCTGGCGATATTTCGAGAAGAGGTGTGGGTTATTGGAACTGTCACCATCCTCATCATATTGGGCAGCATCAGCTATACGGTTCTTGTGGAGCTGCTGCGCTACCGCAAATTCAGGAAAATCAGCGTGGACAGCAGGCTGGTTCTGGTGATGAGCCTCTTTCTGTTCTTTGTAGGGACCGTGGTGGTGTTCGTTTCCGAGTTCCGCAATGAGGCGACCCTCAAAGGCTTGCCGCTCAGCACCCAGATAGTCGATTCCTTCTTCCACACCGTCAGTGGACGCACGGCGGGGTTCACCACAATAGACTTCTCACAAACCAACCAGCATACCAACGTCTTCTTTACCGCGATGATGTTCATTGGTGGAGCGTCCGGCTCTACAGCCGGGGGCATCAAAGTGAACACCGTAGCAGTGATATTCATAGCCATCCTGACCACTATCCGCGGCCGCGCCCAGCCGGAGGTCTTTGGCAGAGAGATACCCCTTGGACAGATCCAGCGGGCTTTAACCGTGGCCGCCCTTGGGGTGACGGTGGTATTCTTTGTTGCGTTTCTATTGGTTATAACGGAAGGATTGGCTTTTGAAGACCTGCTCTTTGAAACCATTTCCGCATTTGGCACCGTAGGATTATCCACAGGAATAACGCCGGAGTTGACACCATGGGGCAAGTCTATAATCATTAGCACTATGTTTGTAGGAAGGATAGGCCCTCTCACAATTGCCCTTGCCCTGGGACAACGGCAGCGGCGGGCCATATACCGTTATCCACAGGAAAGGGTTAGAATAGGTTAGGTATTATGGCCAACCAAGCTGCAGTCATAGGCCTGGGACGGTACGGAATAAGCTTGGCCCAAGAGCTGTACCAGGTGGGATTTGACGTCCTGGGCGTGGACACGGACGAACAATTGGTGCAAGACCTTGCGGGTCAGCTTACCTACGTAGTAAGAGCCGACGCCACCAGCGAGTCTGTACTGCGGGACTTGGGCGTTGCCGGCTTCGACCTCACTGTTGTCGCTATCGGCACAGACATTCAGGCCAGCATCATGACCACCCTGCTCCTCAAGACCCTGGGCGTGAAGCAGGTAGTAGCCAGGGCGAACAACCCGCTCCATGCACAGACCCTGGAACGCATAGGAGCGGACTTTGTAGTCTATCCTGAGCAGGAGGCGGGCGTGCGCCTGGCGCATACCCTGTTTAATCCCAACGTTATGGAGTACGTTGGGATTACAAATGACTTTGGCATAAGCAAGTTCAAGCCGCCTGAACACATGGTGGGGAAGTCGCTGGAGGAGGCCGGACTCGGCGGCACACGCGACAGATACGGTATAGCCGTGCTGGCTATCCGTAGGCGCAGAGAGCCTATTCTGTTCCCCTCCAAGGACGAAGAGGTGGAGCCCGGAGACATCCTGTTTGTGGCTGGCAGGGATGATCTTCTCAATAGGGTCAGGCTTGGAGAGGCCCCGCCTTCGCAGGCGCGCACACCATCCAGGGTGAGTTGAGCTTTGGGTTCCACGCTAAATCTTGTTGATTCAACGCCATTATTAAGACTATGATCAGGGCTGTAAACTACCGTCTAAACCTGATTTGAACACATCAAAACAGGAATAGGGAGGGTCATGCGAGCACATAAAGTTCTTGTGCCTGTTCATGGAGATGAATGCGATACCGAGGCGCTCTCGCTGGCATGTGACTTGACCCGCGACAGCAAAGGCACGGTATACATAGTCTACGTTATAGAAGTGCACCGCGAGCTCCCTTTGGACGCAGAAGCTGTCCTGGAAGAAGACAGGTCTGAGACTGTCCTTCAGCACATGGAGCACCTGGGCAAAAGATTCCACGGCAATATACAAGCGGAGATACTCCGAGCCAGAGACGCCGGTCCGGCATTGGTCCAAGAAGCAGAGGAGAGAGAAGTAGAGGCAATAGTAATGGCCCTGCCCTACAAGACACACCACGGCATCTTCAGCTTGGGCCATACGGCGCCGTATATATTGAAGAACGCCGCATGCCCGGTGCTCTTATGGCACCAATCAGGGTTCAACAACGGCCTGGGACACAATGGTTCTTGATCACCGACCCTGTCACTACGAAAATAGGCCTCGCTCTCAGCGCACTCCCCCACCCCTGGATGCCAACCTTCGCAGGGATGACGGGCGGGACGGCCGTTTTCATCCCTCTATGTGGCCCTCTCAAGGCCATAGTGATTCTGAGCACCGTACCTGTCATTCTACAACCTCCCTAATACCAGCGCGTCGGACTTCCGAGACAGTCTCCTCATGAACGTAGTAATTTCAGGCTGCAGCCGTGCCGGGGCCATGATTGCCCGTAGACTGGCTTCCCAAGGTAATACCGTCACTGTTGTAGACTCCAACGAGGAAAACTTGCGGCGCTTGACTGAATCAATCGAGATCAGGACGCTTCTTGGCGATGCCACACAGGATGAAGACCTGCTCATGGCTGGCATAGAGCAAGCGGACGCTTTCCTTGCTGTAGAGACAAGAGATGCCAAAAACATTCTGGCATCACAGAAAGCGTTGCATACCTTCGGTGTGAAGAACGTGATATGTCATATCGCCGACCCCGCCAGGCAGCAGATGTATACAGAGCTGGGATTAAAGGCGGTCAGCACGGCAAGCGTACTGTCTGATATGATTCTGGAGGAGCTGGACAGCTAGCTATGTATGTCATAATCGTAGGCTGTGGAAAAGTTGGGTACCACCTCACCAGGACTTTGCTCGAGGCCGGTGAGGAAGTGCTGGTCATAGAACGCGACTCACGGCGCTATGCTTACGTTGTCGACAGGCTTGGCAGCGTCGCCATAAGCGGCGACGGCTCAGAAGCCGCCGTCCTCGAAGAAGCCGGCGCCAGCCGTGCCGATGTTCTCATCGCTGTCACCGGTCTCGACGAGGACAACCTGGTAGCTTGCCAGGTTGCCAAGCTCAAATTCCATGTACCGCGGACAATAGCCCTGGTTAACAACCCCCAAAACGACGATCTATTCCGCAAGCTGGGTGTAGACGTGATAGTCAGCTATACCGACATAATACTGAGCCACGTAGAAGAAGAGTTGCCCCAGCATGGGCTGGTGCATCTGCTGCCGCTGCCGGGATCTAAACGGCACCTGGTCGGAGTACAGATACCTCCTGATGCCGAAGCGGCGGGCAAGCCCTTGGAGTCGCTGGAGCTTCCCCAGGGTACCGTAATAGCCTTAGTAGTAGATGAAGAGGGAGAGCCGGAAGTCCCATCTCCCGAAAAGATCCTGCAACCCAACTCTGAAGTCATAGCGGTGACCACCACCCCTGACGAAGAGGCGTTGTACAACGCTCTAACCCGCGTGGCGGTCCTTTGATGCCGCACCGGGTAGCCTATCTGGGCCCGGCGGGAACGTTTACCGAAGGCGCCGCCCTCAAACACGCCCCGCAAGCCGAACTAATATCCTGTCCCAGCATCTCCGCAGTTGCCGAAGCAGTGAGTAAGGGCAGGGCAGAAGAGGGAATTGTGCCCATTGAAAACAGCCTGGAAGGCTCGGTCAATGACACCCTGGACATGCTCATCCACGAGCCGTCCTTGTTCATTTGTGGGGAGCTTGTGCTGCCCGTCGAGCACTGCCTCCTGGTGAGATTCGGGATAGACGTTTCAGATATCAAGATAATCTATTCACATCCACAGGCGCTGGCGCAATGCCGTAGGTATCTGGAGGCGCATTTCCCCAGCGTTTCCGCCGTAGCGGCCTTGAGCACTGCTGCAGCGGCAAAACAGCTACGCGGCACACAGGAGCCGGAGGGCGCCATAGGCACAATCCGCGCCGCCGAGCTTTATCATCTGGACGTGCTAGCCCGCGGTATCCAGGACAATCCCAACAATGTGACTAGGTTCGTAGTGCTGGCGCCTTCAGACCAGGGACCCACGGGCAACGATAGGACCTCTTTGTGCTTCTCCTTCACCGATGACAAGCCGGGACTGCTGCACGGTGTGATGAAGGGATTTGCCGAGCGCGGCATAAATCTAGCCAAGATAGAGTCCAGGCCCACAGGCGAGAGCCTGGGTAAGTACATCTTCCTCATAGACTTGGACGGGCATAGAGAAGAAACGCCGGTCAGAGAGGCGTTGCGATATCTACAGGAGCAGGCATCTTGGTTCAGGATTTTCGGCTCCTACCCGCGCTACCGTCACATAAGCTGACTTTACTCAAACCCTATACCGGTATCCACTGACACCCACTTCTCGCTTTTGCCTCAGGCTGTCTTTCCATTAGCTATGAGTCCTGCAAAACGGCTTGCTAGAATTAAGTAGACATGATCCCGGTAAGACTCACCGTAGAGAACTTCAAGTGCTACAGGCAGAACGTACCGCCGCTGCATCTCGGCGGCATCCATATCGCGTGCATAACTGGGGCCAACGGTCACGGGAAGTCGTCGCTGCTGGACGCAATCGCCTGGGCCCTGTGGGGAGACGCCGTACACCGACCGCAGGAAGAGCTGGTGCACAGTGGCGAGCAGGATATGCGCGTTGAACTGGAGTTCATTGCGGAAGGCCACACTTACGGAGAGGGGCAGGGACAACTTTATAGGGTAATACGCAGGTACTCCAAGGGGCGCGGAGCACGGGCCGGAAGCACGGATTTACAGTTGCAGATAGCAACCGGCAGTCCAAGCCTGGCAACGGCCGTCTCTCCTACGGCTCAGCTGACTGGCAATGCCGGCGCCCACGCTGACCCAAGCGAGGCAAGCACGGTTGCCGCAGAGCAGCCGGTGGCCGCCTTGTTGGACGTTGAAGACGAAAGAGGCACTAAGTGGAGGGAAGCCGGGGGGAGCACGGTGCGAGAAACAGAGGCGGTCATACGCCGGTTGGTGCGCATGAACTACGATACGTTCGTGAACAGCGCCTTCTTGGTGCAGGGTCGCGCCAATGAGTTCACCACAAAACGCCCCGCGGACAGGCAAAGAGTGCTCGGAGAGATACTGGGGTTGGGCTTCTACGAACGACTCATGGAGCGGGCGCGGCGTAAAGTGCGGGAGATAAGCGCCGAGTCCCGGCTGCTGGAAGGCCAGCTGCAAGCCTGGTCTCAGCAGCTGGAGCACAGAGCAGAACACGAAGCCCAACTGCCAGAAGCAAAGTCAAGGCTTGCGGCAAACTCAGAAGCGCTGAAGCAGGCTGAGGAGTTGGCCAATTCACTGCGTGGGCAGGCTGAATCGCTCAGGGCACGCCGGAAGGAGCTGGAAGACCTTACATCTAGAGTCTGGTCGGCAAGTGAAGAATTGCGTCACCTCAGGGAGCAGGCGTCGCTGCACAGCAAGCGGGTCAGCGAATGGGAGAAGCTGTCTGAACGGCGGGACGCTATCCAAGAGGCGTACCAGCGGTTGACAGAGGTGCGCCTCAGAGAGCAGGACACCGACCAGCGACAGGTGCCGTTCGCCCGCCTCCAAGAACGGATGAAGCCGCTGGAACAGCGGGCGGGGACACTGGCCGCACTAGAAACGGACATTGCGGCGGCTGGGCAGGAGCATTCCGCTTTAGAAGAACGAGAAAAGGCGCTCGAATCACAGCGCCTAGAACTCCAAGACCTGGAAATGACGGAGCAGACCCTGACCACGGATAACCAGCGACTGCGAAGCGAGATGCAGGCACTGCGTGGCAAGGTAGACATGCTAACTGAGGAAGAAGCCAAGTGCCCCCTGTGCGGCACAGACCTGGGAGAAGAGGGTAAAGCGCATATCCAGGCCGAATACGAAGCGCAAGGCAAAGCGCTGGCGCAGCAATACCGGCAGAATGAGGTCGCGTTAGCCCAGGCATCGCCCAGGCGAAAAGAGATCGCGGCGACCGTGGCTGGCGAGTCGGAGTCGCTGCAGCAGGCGAAGCGGACGCTGCTGGGACGCCTGGCGGCTCTGAAGCAGCAGATGGATGAGGCGCTGAAAGCACCGCAACAGTTGGAGGTGATACGCCAGGATCTGGCGGGCCTGGGCTACGATCCCGAGGCGCACCAGCACCTCAAGGAAGAGATCGAGAAGCTTCTTCCTGTCGAGAACGAATACCGGCTGCTGGAACAGGCGGTAAGCGCTCTGCCAGAGGAAAAAGACAACCTCAACCGGATCGCGGCGTTGGCGATTCGGCGGGAAGAAGACATCGCCCAGGCTGAGCAAGAAATCGAGGCTATAGGAAAAGAGACCGCATCGCTCGACGAGCTGGAACATCAATACGCCGCGGCGGAAACGGGAAGACGATCTCTGCAGGAGGAATACCAGTCGCTGATAGGACAGGTAAAGCATCTGGAATTCATGCTGAAGCAATACGCTGAAACAGATCTGAAAAGGAAGGAAGCAGAGGCCAAACTCAAAGAACTGTCAGAGAAGCAGCAGCTCTACGAGCAGCTGGTGACGGCCTTCGGCAGGACGGGAGTCCAAGCGTTGCTGGTGGAATCCGCCTTGCCGGACATGGAGGCAGAAGCAAACAGGCTGTTGGGGCGGATGACGGACAACGCAATGCACCTCAAGCTGGAGACGCAACGACTCGCCCAGCGAGGTGAGCCCGTGGAGACGCTGGAGATAAAGGTGGCGGACGCATTGGGAACGCGCAGCTACGAGACTTTCAGTGGAGGGGAGGCCTTCCGAATCAACCTGGCACTGCGCATCGCGCTATCCAAGCTGCTGGCGCAAAGGTCCGGAGCGCCGCTGCCCACATTGTTCATCGACGAGGGGTTCGGCACGCAGGACACCACGGGCCGCGAACGGATACTGGACGTTATTCAGTCGATAGCCGACGATTTTGAGCGGATACTGGTCATCACCCATATGGACGAGATGAAAGAGTCTTTCCCTGTACGCATTGAGGTAGAGAAAAGGGAAGACGGCTCCACGTTTGCTATAACGTAGCCGGCGTGCCGGAGAGCGCTACTGACGGGATGCCGTTCTGAGCAACCGCCGGCCCGTGGGGCACCCGTCAGCCAGCACGCACGACTGGCAAAGCGGGCGAGGAGCCTTGCAGATTCGCCTGCCATGGGTAATCAAGCAGACGTGAAAAGCGTAGACGTCGTCCGGGGGCACCGCAGCTTCCAAAAGGTCGTGGGCCTGGTCAACGCTGGTCTTGTCCTCAATCAAGCCCAGCCGCTTGCTGACCCTGTAAACGTGGGTATCCACCGCCATCGCCGGCATGCCGAATGAGAAACACAACGTGACGGCGGCTGTCTTCTTGCCCACGCCGGGGAGAGACGTCAGCCATGCCTTGGCTTCGGAGAGAGGCAGATTCTGAAGAAAGTCTAGGTCAAGGCTCCCCCGTTCCTCAACGATCCGATTGAGCGCCTCTTTGATACGTGGCGCCTTCTGCTGGGCCAGCCCGCCGCTTCTAACGGCGCTGGCTATCTCCCCCACGTCCGCCCCAACCACCGCCTCCAGCGAACCGAAGCGTTCAATCAAACTGTCGTAGGCTCTTTCTGAGTTAACGTCAGAAGTGTGCTGGGATAAAATGGTGGTGACGAGCTCAGCCACAGGCTCCCTGCGCCGTTCCCAGCGCAGGGGACCATACTCAACGAGGAGCCGCGTGAGCACCTCCCCGGCGGTCACGCTCCTAGCCGTATTTCTACGTTTTGACATATGAAGGTTGCCCGCGAACGGCAGGGACTGATATCGTCCTGGGATGCCGGACTTCCAGTATAAGCGGCCCGGTATGCTAAATGAAGCCCACCGGTGGAGTTGACCTCTCTACTCTGCCGTATGTTATAAAGTCAGTGTTCTCATGAATACCAGTGGAGCTATGAGAGACCGCATAGAACAGGCCCTCAAGGGGCACAACGCCAGATACGTGGAAGTGCGCTTGGAGCAAAGCGAGGGCACCAGCTTGGTGTACCGCGGCAAGTCCCTGGAAGAGGTCGCCAGGTCATCAGGAGTGGGTGGCAATGTGCGGGCGCTGGACAACGGCGGCTGGGGTTTCGCATCGTTCAACGACGCATCGGAGCTTAGAGACAAGGTAGCCACCGCCATAAGTCACGCCCGCAGCGTGGGCGGGGAGAGAATCGATATATCCAATGTGGAGCCTCATTCCGATACGGTATCCCCCTCGATAGGTGAGGACCCTCGCCGCGTCTCACTCGCGGAGAAGAAAAACATTCTGGACGGCTACGTAGGGATTATGCTGAAGGTCCCGGGAGTACAGACTTCTACAATAGGCTACGGAGATAGCTACAGAAAGACGTACTTTGCCAACTCCGATGGCGCCTACATAGAGCAGGAGCGTATAGACGTCAATATGCGGCTAGCCGCAATAGCCAGGGACGGAGGCGACGTACAGCAATCCGGGATAAGCATTGGCTCACTGGGCGATTTCTCCTTCGTCCGTTCCCTGGAAGGAGACGCCGAAGAGGTGGCGCATCGAGCGGTCGACTTGCTCAAAGCGCCCCAGGTAAAGGGCGGCGAATATACGGTAATTCTGGACCCCATCCTTGCCGGCGTGTTCATACACGAAGCTTTTGGACACCTCTCTGAGGCCGATCATGTTTACGAGGACAACCGGATGAGGGATATCATGTACATGGGCCGGCGTTTCGGAGGCAAGCACCTCAACGTAATAGACGGCGCCGCGGTGCCAGGTCTGCGGGGCAGCTACGCATACGACGACGAAGGCACGCCAGCCACACGGACGCACCTGATAAGGGAGGGCGTGCTGGTTGGCCGCCTTCACTCCCGTGAGACCGCGGCTAAAATGGGAGAAACGCCTACCGGCAACGCCCGCGCCATCAACTACAGACACCCTCCCATTGTGCGCATGACCAATACGTTCATAGAGCCGGGAGAGGCCTCATTCGATGACATCCTGGCAAACATCAAAGAGGGCGTGTACGCACGCAACTGGTACGGCGGCATGACCAGCATGGAGATGTTCACCTTCTCCGCCGGAGAAGCTTTCATGATACGCAACGGCAAAGTTGAGGAACTGCTGCGTCCCGTCATGCTTACCGGCAACCTGTTCACCACCCTGGAAAACCTCGACGCCGTAGCCAGCGACCTTGACATGAATCAGGGAGGCGGGTGCGGCAAGGGCGGCCAGAGTCCGCTCCCTGTATCGAACGGCAGCCCGCATATACGGATTCAGAAATGCCTGGTAGGAGGAGCATAACCATTCTTGAGGAGATCCTGGAGCGCGCCCTGAAGTCCGCTGAAGAAGCGGAGGTATTCCATGTATCCACACGGGAAACGCCCGCCGTCTTTGAAGCCAACAGGCTCAAGCTGCTGCAGACCCGTGAAACGGAAGGAGTGGCGCTCCGCATCATCAAGGACGGTCGCATCGGTTTCGCCGCCACTACCAACCTCTCTGAACTGCAACGGTTGGTCGACGCCGCACTGGAGGTGGCTCCTTTCGGAGCAGAGGCCAAGCTGGAGTTCCCCTCCGGCTCCGACTACCCCTCTGTAGACGTTTACGATCCTGCCCTGGAGGCATACCCGGTGGACGACATGGTGCAGACGGGCCAAGCCTTGATTGATGCCCTGCGATCAGAGTACCCGGACGTACAATGCGAAGGCCGCGTTGGCAAGACCTTGGGCAGCCAGACGATACTCAATTCACGAGGAGGAAGGGTCGCCTACACCGCCGGCTCATGCGGCGTGTACCTCCACGGCACCCTGATACAGGGCGAAGACATGCTCTTCGTAGGCGATGGAGAGAGCTCCTGCAGCCCCATCAAAGATACGTCGTTTGTGCTGAGTTCGGTGAGGGAGCAGCTTGAAAACGCAAGGAGAGTGGTTGCCGCGCCATCCGGATCTTTGCCGGTGATATTTACCCCTCACGGGGTAGCCGGCACACTGATAGGCCCGCTGCTTTCCGGGTTCAGCGGACGCACGGTGCTCCAAGGATCCTCTCCTCTGGTGGGGCGGCTGGGCGAACGTATTGTCAGTAACAGCTTCTCTATCTGGGACGACCCCACCTTGCCCCTTGTTCCAGGCAGCAGCCCCAGTGACGATGAGGGTGTACCCAGCCAGCGTAAGGCGCTCATTGAGCAAGGCGTAGCTTCCACGTTTCTCTACGATCTGCAGACGGCGGGGCAGGCGGGAGAAACCAGCACAGGCAACGGTTCCCGCGGGCTGAACACGCTTCCGTCGCCCTCCTCCACCGTACTGGTAATAGAGGAAGGAAACGTAACCTACGCCGATATGATCAAAGACGTGAAGGACGGCATTGTTGTGGAGCAGCTGCTTGGCGCCGGGCAGGGCAATGTACTGGCAGGCGAGTTCAACGCCAACGTGCTGCTGGGCTACAGGATTGAAAACGGCGAAATCTCAGGCCGTGTCAAAGACACGGTGATTTCAGGAAACGTATATGACGTGCTCAACGGCCTAGCCGCCATAGGCAGCGAGTCCAGGTGGCTGGGAGGAAGGTTCAAGACACCTCCCATTTACTGCCAGAGCGTCTCCATCTCAGCCAAGAACTGATTGTGGCCAGATGACCCTAGAACTTTATTTTCAAAAGATCAGCACGGAATCAACCTCCTTAAGGTATGGCGACTTGGCCAAGCTGTCCGGCCTCACCGACAGTACGGTATCATCCATGGGCCGTCTGTGGGCGTCCGTCCCTGTAGAACGGCGGCGTATGCTGATAGAGCGTCTGGTCACAATGGCCGAAAACAACATCGACTTTGACTTCATCTCGGTTTTCAAGCATTCGCTGGGCGATGAAGACCCCTTGGTGCGATCTCTGGGAGTGAACGGTCTCTGGGAAAGCGACGATAGGAAGCTGGTGACGCCACTCATAGCTCTTCTTCAAGAGGACTCCCACAAGGACGTGAGAGCTTCAGCCGCCGTGGCTCTGGGTAAATTCGGGGCGCTGGCGCAAGACGGCAAACTATTGCACAGATACGGGGAACACATCAAAGAGCTGCTCCTGAGCTTGCTGGAAGAACCGGACGAAGACCCAGACGTATGGCGTCGCATGTTGGAGGCGGCCGCGGTTTTTAACACCCCAAGAGTCCGTGAGCTGATTGGGGATGCATACGCCAGCGAAGAGTCGAAACTGCGCATCAGCGCCATCTTCGCCATGGGGAAAACGGCCGACTCAGCGTGGCTTCCGACTCTGATCAAAGGCGTTGGCGACGACGACCCCGCTGTTCGATACGAATCGGCCATAGCCCTCGGAGAACTGGCCGAAAAAGAGGCTGTGCCTCACCTAGTACGCTTGATCAAAGACCAGGATACTCAGGTGCAGCTGGCCTCCATAAAGTCAATGGGCGCAATAGGAGGCCAGCTGGCCACGCGCACTTTGCAAGAAGTGCCTGAGATCCAATGACGACTCTATCCAAGAGGCGGCGGAAGTCGCTCTGCGCGATATTGGGGTAGAGGACGACCCAAAGGGGTTCAGCTTCTAATGTACACACCCATGAGGAAAAAGGAGGGCGCATGACCATCCCTAATTGGAAGAGGCCAATCCTGATCGAACTCACGTTTCCAGCGGCGCAGCAGGACTTATGGGAAATGTGGACGACCAAAGAGGGCATTGAGTCCTGGTGGGGCCCTGAGGGAATCAGCTCGACAGTCCGCACGCTAGAGTTGCAGGTGGGCGGCCGTCTTGAGATAGTGATGAGTCCCAAAGATTCCGTTGGCCAGGAAAACTCAATGGTCGAGAAGATCACCTTCACCGAAATCACCCCAATGACAGGCCTTTCGTTCACTGACAGATTTCCAGGGCACCCGGCGTTGAACCTTACGACGTGATTTGTGAAGTTGCGTTCCAGCCCGCGTCGGAAGGCATAAAGATGACGTTCGCCTCCAGCGGGATGCACCGAGACGATTGGACGGAACACGCAACTTACGGTTGGAGAAGTGCTTTCCAGAAGCTGGCCACGTCCCTCAGTCCTTGAGTGAGCAACTCTGGCCAGAGGAACGAGACCATTCGCCCCCAGCCTGCTAAATCGCACCTTGCTGGCGCAGCTTGATCAGGTCTTCCTTGGAGTAGCCCAGTTCACCACTGTATACCGCGGCATTGTGCTGTCCCAAAAGGGGTGCGGGATGCCGCATGCTCCAGGGACTCTCAGGCATGCGGAAAAGCTCTCCGGGCAGCCTAACCTTTCCCATCACCGGATGGTCCACCTCCGTCCAGAAGCCGCGTTCTTCTAACTGAGGGCAGTTCACCAGGTCATCAGAGGTCTGCACTACTCCTCCCAGCCACTCGTTGGACATTATGTTGTGGTAATAGTCAAACTTGCCGACCTCTTTCAAGGCGGGCATCAAGACGGAATCCCGCTCCTGCGAGGTCTTGGCCTCCGCCAGGGCGTCGCCTATTTCAGGGCGTCCAATGAGATTAGCGTACTCCTTCCAGGCTCCGGCACCGCTGAGCGAACGTCGCGGCGGGCGCAAGGTGGGGCTGATGAAGCCGTCGCCAGTCGGGACTATCCCCTGCCAGCCCGTGCTCTTGAGGTTATCGGTATCCGCTTTTGGCGCCCTGCGGTCTACGGCGCCAAGGAAGGTGTACCGTATCACCGGCTGATAGTGGTGTGCCGCCGCTGTTTCCGCCAGGGATACATCAAGGTGCTGGCCGTGGCCGATGACATCACGTGCATACAAGGCTATCGATGTGGCGTAGGCCGCGGTGATTCCTCCCAAATACAGGCTCTGCGGATGACCGTGTTTGAGTGGCTCGCGGTGGTATGCGCCGCTGGTGTGCATCATGCCTCCCGCCGCCTGATAGACCAGGTCGTTGCCTACGTAGTCCCGGTACGGGCCGGTCTGTCCAAACGGCGTGACGGATGTTAGCACCAGGCCAGGATTGATCTCGGAAAGAGCGTTGTAGCCCAGGCCAAGGCCATCCAGATAGCCGGGCATGAAGCTCTCCAGAAGAACGTCCGCCGTTTTGACCAGGTCACGCAGTACCCTTCTACCGGCATCGGTCTCCAAGTTGAGAGTAACGCCGCGCTTGTTGCAGTTGAGGCAAAGGAAAAGAAGGCACTTTTCAGGATGGGGGTCATCCTGGTGGAACGGTCCCATCTGACGGGCCGGGTCGCCCCCGCTTGCCGGTTCCACCTTGATTACGTCGGATCCATAGTCGGCAAACAGCCTGCCGGCGTACGGGCCGGCTATTTCCGTAGACAGGTCAATAATTCGAAATTTACCAAGCGCTGAAACAACCATGCTATTCATACCTCAATGTCTTCTTGAAATCGGGGTCAACCTGAGAGAGCGTACCTTCCTTCAGGGCCGCCTCTGTATCCATGGGTTTTCTTTCGCCGGCATTGGCTGGCCGCTTGCCCATGACATCAAGCTCGTAGAGACGGGCCACGTCCGCTTCGCTCCAGCCAAGCAACTCCCCCATCAAGTATTCATTTTGCTCCCCCAGTTTCGGGGCCGGTCTGCGGATATATGAGGGCGTATCGGTCAGCTTCCAGGGCCGGCTCACGTAAGCCCGCCTGCCTATGCCCGAATCCGGCGGATGGGCAAACCTCTCGTAGAAGTTACGCGCTTCCATGTGAACGTCGGTTAGAAGCTCACGAGTGTCTTTCGTGGGATATGCCGGTATGCCGTTCTGCTGCAATTCCTCCATGACCTCCTGGGTGTCCTGATCCTCAGTCCACCGGCTTATCCTGGCGTCCAACTCCTCTTCGTGATGCTTGCGGGAAAGCGCGTCGCTGAACTTGGGATCGTCGCCCAGCCCATTCCCCATCAAGCGGCACAGCGAGTCCCACTGCACGTCGGTCTCTACCCCAATGGCTATCCACTTATCGTCACCGCGGCACGGGTAAACACCGTGGGGAGCATGTATGGGATGGCGGTTGCCCATGAGCTTCCCGCTACGTCCGTTGACGGAGAAATCCAGAATGGCGTCTCCCAGAGTGGAAACGCCTATTTGGTACATGGCAAAGTCAACCCACTGTCCCCTACCCGTCTCATTGCGGTAGTGAAGCGCCGACATGATAGCGAACACCGCCATCCAAGCCACGTGCAGGTCGAACCAGGCGGCACCGACACGGCGCGGGGTGCCTTCATCTGGATAGCCGGTGAACTGGCTGAGACCGCAGATCAGCTCCAGCATGCTGCCGATGCCCGCATATCTCCTCCAGGGCCCAGTATGCCCAAAGCCGGTGTTGGAAAAATATATGATGTCAGGTTTGATGCTTCGTATTTCCCGGTAGCCCAGCCCCAGCCTGTCCATGGTGCCGGCACGGTTATTCTCCACGATCACATCTGTAACCCGGGCCATGTCTTTGTAAGCCTGGACGGCCTCCGGAGTCTTCAGGTTCAAAGTGAGGCTATATTTACTGCGGTGCAAGTGCTGGAAGCTGGCGTCGCGGTTCCAGGGCTCTTCGCCGGGGTCGTTGTCTACGTAAGGCCCCGTCTCGTCGCGGGTCAGGGTATGGCTTTCTACCTTGATAATCTCCGCGCCAAGGTCGGCCATTATATGCATCGCGGTTGGCATCGCCACCGCCGTCGTACTGTCTATGATGCGCAGTCCAGCTAGGGCGTCTTGCATATCATCCTCCTAGTACCAATCCCTGCGAAACTTGTTGTAGTTGACGTACGGCGTCTTTGCACCATGGGGCACCGGCAACGTCACCGGGCCGTCTTCCCTGGAGGGCAGATACACCGTCGCCGAACCGGGCGCCTGTGGCTCGCCGACCTGGTTGGTGCCGTCTATGCGAATGCCCACGGCGTGATACTCGAGCCGGCCGGGAGTTCCGCCCGGCTCGTCCACCCCGGTCTGCACCTCCCTGTACTTCTTCATCACTTCACCGGTGTAGACGGTAAAGTCTCCGTAGTAGACGGGGCGGCGCATTGCTATATACATACGGCGTATGAAACCGTCGTTGCCCATCCAGTCCGTGAGGAGCCGCTGAGGGATCTGCACACGCTGGACTCCAAAGTCAAATGGCGCCGGCTGTCCCCGGTAGATGGCCAGCAGGGCGTCCTCGTGCTCGTCACCGTGGGAACGCGGCCAGCGCGTCACGGGATGAACCCGCGCCCATTCCGTGTCGTGCTTCGCGTAGTGGAAGAAGGGTTCAAAAGCAGTGCTATCGTGGAAGTAGTCTTCACTGCTTTGCGTTGCGGATTGCATGGAGTGCTGGCAAATCTGATCCTGGAGCGTCCAGGGAGGCAACACCAGGGGACCAATCGTATCGCCTACCGCAACGTCTTCCCAGTACAGCTTTTCCGCGCCGCGGCGTTTCATCCCCTCTATCTTCGACAAGAACTCGTTGAGCTGTTCCGGGCTATATTGCGATGCCTTGCGTTCGTACATCATATGCTCACCCAAACGCTCTACAGGCATGGAGCGAGAGGTCTCCATGGTCTCCTGGGGCACCATGATCTGCGTACCGTAGCATTTGGCCGGCATATCGCCGTGATAGTCCCAGTAATACACCTCTGATATCAGAAAGAGGAGCGTCCCCTGCATGCCGGACCTCTCGATGAACTCCCTGGTTACCTTGGACGAACGAAACCTGGCGCCTGCCCTAAGCACGTCGTAGAACTCCCACGCGGTGCCCGAAATAAAATTGGCCATGGGGTACCCTTCGGGACGCTTCGCGCCGTGCGCGGATGGATAGCGCACCAGGGCCAAGATAGGCCCAGGGGCCAGTTGAGCGCCGTAGCGGCTCTTCCTGCCATACTCCGGGTCGTTGAAAAGGGGGTTGTCGTCGCCAATGCTAAGCGTGTACTTGTGAATGGTCTTGGCGTCCAGTAGGAGAGGAGATTCGAAGGGAGGGCCCGACTGTTCATACGGCGAGGGTGGGCCAGGCGGTAAGTTTTCCATCACTTCCTGCTCCAATTGCCCCCTGGAGCGCTCCATGAACTCGGCGATGGCTTCTTCAAAGGTCTGAGTCATATGATGAACCCTCAAGGCAACGAAGATTGAAAAGTGACACCTTGGGGATTATTCCACGCTTTAATTCTATGTCAACCCCGCCTTGACCGGCAGCCGTTTGTCATGCGGCGCGCTTTGCTCAATTGTAAACCTCCTTCCAGTGCACGTCCTTGACTGTACTTTTCGGCTATACTTAGAATTGAAACGCCCTTGGAGGTGTAATGGCACGGAAGGGACGCATAGAACATCATGTCTCGGCGGGGGGCGTGGTCTACCGCCAGGCCGGCGGCGGCGTGGAGATTGCGCTGTGTCACAGGGTCTCTCCACCTTTATGGGCGCTTCCCAAAGGCACTCCAGACAAAGGCGAATCCATGGACCAGACGGCCCTGCGTGAGGTCAGAGAGGAAACGGGTCTTGAAGTGGAAATCCGGTCTCCTTTGGGAAGCATAGAGTACTGGTTTGTACGCAGCCAGGACCGGGTGCGCTGCCACAAGACGGTGCACTTCTATCTGATGGTTCCCACCGGTGGAGACTTTTCTGCTCACGACCCCGAATTTGACGATGTTCACTGGTGGCCGGAAGCAGAGGCCTTGGATATTATGACTCATTCCAACGAAGTGGAACTAGTTAAAAAGGCGCTTCAGATTGCCCACGACGGGGCGGTGCCGGGATGAAGCCCCAAGTCATACGCGCCGGGAAGGCTATCCTCCGGCCCAAGCGCTTAGAGGATGCGGAAGACGACTACGCCTGGCGCTGCGACGAAGAGCTAGCGGAGCTAGACGCCACAACACCGCTGATGCAGCCGTTCAGACAGTTCCTGAGATACTACGAGGATGATCTGAAACACCCGTCTCAATGGTCGCTGCGGCTTGCCATAGACGACCTGGACGGTAAGCATATTGGGAACGTGATGTGCTACGACATCAACGCGCATTTTGGAGAAGCAGAGCTGGGTATCATGATAGGCAACCGGGACTACTGGAACAAGAGCTTTGGATACCACGCCATGGTGGGCCTCATAGACCACATATTCCGCACCACCGACCTCAAGCGTCTCTATCTGCATACCCTGGACTGGAACATCCGAGCGCAGAGCAGTTTCCGAAGATGCGGCTTCCGCAGCGTGCGCACGGTACGCCGCAATGGACGCGACCTAGTCCTAATGGAACTCACCCACGATTACTGGCTGGAAAACCGAGAAGAAAAGAGCCTCCCTCTCAGGGAGGCGGAAGCCCTCACCCAGTGCTGTCAGCATGTTTGAAGCAGGGTCCCCGATTACAGACGGTCTGCGAGAGGCGATAGGCGTGGCATCTGAACCGCTGACGCACGAGGTGGAGCGTGGGGTCATTTTACGTTTGGCCGAAGCTATAGCAGACCCCAATCCTCTTTACCGCGATGAAGCGCATGCCCGGCATTCAGGCTACGGGGGAATCATAGCTCCTCCCACGTTCCTTCGCACACTGCGGCCGGGCCCGCCAAAGGTGCAGTGGCAAAGCCCACTGCAAAACCTGCTGGACGGCGGAAGTGAGTGGCAATACTTCGAGCCTCTGCGAGCAGGAGACCGAATCACTGTTGTGGAGACGCTGACGGACGTGAAGGAGCGCACCGGCAGACTGGGGCCCATGGTCATACTGACACGTGAGCTTACCTATACCAACCAGCTGCACCAGCTTGTCGCCACTCAGCGCTGGACGCTGATTACCTACTAGCAATAGGAGCGGAGCAAATTGCCGTACTGGGAAGACGTAAGAGAAGGGATGAGCATCCCGCCGCTGCAAAAGCATCCCACTACGCAGATGCTGGTGATGTATTGCGGCGCCTCTGGAGATTTCTATCAGATTCACTACGACTCTGAGTTCGCCAGGAGCCGGGGACTGCCCGGCGTTGTGGTGCAGGGCGGACTTAAGAATGCATTCCTAGCGCAACTGGTCACCGACTGGATAGGCGATTCCGGAAGGCTGAGGAAGCTCAGCTGCCAACACAGGGGCATGGATTTTCCCGGCGACACCCTGCATTGCAAGGGGGTGGTTACCAGGGTATACAGGGAGGAGACGCGATTCCTGGTCGATTGCGAGGTTTGGCTGGAAAACAGCAAGGGTGAAAAGACAACTCCAGGCGCAGCAACAGTCGAGCTGCCCTCGAAATCAAGCCCGCGTTATCCTGGCTGACACCCTCTTTACTACTTCAGGTATTCCTTCACCGTTTGCAGGTCCTTATCTCCCCGTCCGCTCAGGCCAACCACAACCAGGGAGTCCTTGCTCAAAGTGGGCGCAAGCTTGGCCACGTACGCCAAAGCATGAGCAGGTTCAAGGGCGGGTATGATCCCCTCCGTCCGGCATAGCAATCCAAACGCCTCCAACGCTTCTTCATCGGTGGCTGCCACGTAAGCGGCGCGCTCCGTATCCTTCAAGTAGGCATGCTCCGGCCCAACGCCCGGGTAGTCCAGTCCAGCAGACACACTATGAGTCCCCAATATCTGACCGTCGTCGTCCTGCAGCACGTAGGAGTAAGAGCCGTGCAATACTCCGGGCCTGCCCGCCACAATGGAGGCGGCGTTTCTACCGCTCTGAGTGCTCTCTCCGCCGGCCTCCACGCCCACCAGCTTCACCTCCGCATCGTCCAAGAAAGGATGGAACAGGCCTATGGCGTTGCTGCCTCCACCAACGCAGGCCACCACGTAATCCGGGAGCCGGCCCGCCGCTTGCAGTACCTGCCGCCGGCATTCGCTGCCTATCACCGATTGAAAGTCGCGTACGATCATGGGATAGGGATGAGGGCCCACGGCGCTGCCCAGCAGGTAATGCGTGGTGGCCACGTTAGTCACCCAATCCCTTATCGTCTCGTTTATGGCGTCTTTGAGAGTCCTGGTGCCACTGCTAACCGGTCGTACGTCGGCGCCGAGAAGCTCCATACGGTAAACGTTGGGCGCCTGGCGCCGGATGTCCTCCTCACCCATGTACACCACGCACTCCAGCCCCAGCATGGCGCAGACGGTGGCGGCGGCCACGCCGTGCTGACCGGCACCCGTCTCTGCAATGATGCGTCGCTTGCCAATGCGTTTTGCCAGCAGTCCCTGGCCAATAGCGTTGTTTATCTTATGAGCTCCGGTGTGAGCCAGGTCCTCCCGTTTCAGGTATACCTGCGCTCCGCCCAAGCGCCGACTCAAGTTGGCGGCATAGTATAGAGGAGTGGGGCGCCCCACGTACTCTCCAAGCAACGACGACATCTCGCCTTGAAAGGAGGCGTCGTTCTCTACCGTTCGGTAAGCCTCCTCCAACTCATCGAGAGCGGCCATCAGCGTCTCCGGTACAAAGCGTCCGCCGTATTCCCCGAATCGTCCCCGTTCGTTGGGGAGTGTACTGTGTATAGTCATCTCTACTCCTTGGCCGCTCCTGCCCTCTGCACAAATGCCTCTATCTTTTCAACGTCCTTGATTCCAGCCGTCTCCACGCCACTGGATACGTCCACGCCCCAGGGTTGCACTTGCCTCACGGCCTGGGCCACGTTCTCCGGATCCAGGCCCCCAGCGAGTAGAAAGCGCCGGTCCGCCGCCAGGGCACGGGCAATCTTCCAATCGAATGTGGCGCCCGTGCCGCCATGAGCGGGGCCTACGTCCGGGTGCAGGAGCGGCAAAATCCCCGTCGACTCCAATTCAGCAAGCAGTGGTCTCAACCTGACGATCACCTCTCCGGCCGGCCTCTCCGTGGGAACGTGGACGACCTTGATCACCGGCCTGGAAACCAGCCTGGCGTACTCCAGGGACTCGTGGCCGCTCAGCTGCGCCATATCCAGGTCGCACTCTTGCAGGATGCGGTCAACCTCATCCAGCGGCTGGTCTACGAAGATACCCACCAGCCTGGGGCCGGTACGATCGTACCTGTCGCGGAACGACTGCACCATCTCTCTCGCCTTGTCTTCCGGCAGACGGCGGCGCACCCCGGGCACAAAGTTCAGCCCGACAAAGTTGGCGCCCGCCTCAGCGGCGGCCAGAATGTGCTCCGCCTCTTGCACACTGCAAATCTTGACCTGCGTCATGGGTGGGCCAGTTCCCGCACCTTGGCCGCCACGTCGGAAGCCGTAACCAATGCCTCGCCCACGAGTACGGCGTCTATGCGCGATTCCTTGAGTTTAATCACGTCCTCCCGGGAGCCGATGCCGCTCTCCGCAACCACCACCTTGCCTTCCGGAATGAGCGGCCTCAGTCTCTGCGATAGCGTAACGTCCGTTTGGAAGGTCTTCAGGTCCCTGTGGTTGATGCCAATGATCTCGGCGCCCGCTTCCAGCGCCATGTCCAGCTCATCTTCCGAGTGCACCTCCACCAGCGCCTGTATCCATAGCGACTGCGCCACACCAAGCAGCTCCTTGATCCGCGGCGCATCCAGCATGGCCACTATGAGTAGAATAGCGTCGGCGCCGTGGGCGCGCGCTTCCACAACCTGGTATGGATCAAAGATGAAGTCTTTGCGCAGCACGGGCAGCCCCGCGTCTCGCACGGAATCCTTGACCGCTTCCAAGTGCTCCAAGCTGCCCTGGAAATAATCGACCTCCGTGAGCACGGAGATGGCGGCCGCTCCGTTTTCGGCGTAGATCCACGCCAGTGATACAGGATCGTAGTTCTGATGGAGCACGCCCTTGGAGGGTGACGCCTTCTTTGTCTCGGCAATGAGCCGGACTCCCGGTTCCCCGAGGGCCCCAGAAAAGTTCAGCGGTGGGGGCGTATCTTTGGCCCGCTCTTCCAGTGAAGACAGGGGCTCTTCCTGCTTGCGGCGGGCCAGCCTTTCGCGCTTCTTTTCTACGATCTGGTCGAGTATTGCCGCGCTCATAGCTAACCTTCGAAATCGTACCAACGGGCGGTGGGACGTCCCTGGGCGCCGTCAACCGGGATATTTGCGCCGTTTATCCAACGCGACCGCTCAGACAACATGAAAGCGATGACATCGGCGACTTCCTGGTCCGTGCCCAGGCGCTGCCAAGGCAGATCCCGCTTCATCCATTCGTCGTATTGTCCGGGGTAGCTCTGCTTGAACCGCTCCCAACCGCCACCGCGAAACATTATGGAGCCAGGGCTGACTGCGTTGACACGGATGTTGAACGGGGCCAGCTCCCAGGCCAGTGATGACGCCAGAAATATCTCGGCGGCCTTGGCGCTGCCATATTGGGCTTGCGGGCCGGGCTTCCAACCGGATATAGAGGAAACTATGACAATGGCGCCGCCACGTTCCTTCATACAACCCACGGCAGCCCTGATTGCACGCACCGAATGGAGCAGGTTCAGGTCAAGCGTTTGGCTCCACTCTTCATCGCTGGCTTCCAGCAAACCTCTGCCGCGCATGCCGCCCACGTTGCATACCAGCGCATCCAGCCCGCCAAAGTGCGCCGCACCTTCCGAGATGAAGCGCTCTATGTCCTGCCTGCTGGTTACGTCCGCAGTGACGCCCCAAGCGCTGGACGATATGGAGCTTAGCTCGTCAAGCGTCCCGGTGAGCGTCTCTTCACCGCGGGCACAGATGCCAACCTGGCACCCTTCCTTAATCAATGTCAAGGCTGTGGCCCGGCCGATGCCTCTGCTGCCTCCGGTTATAAGGGCGGTTTTCCCGCTGAGTCCCAGATCCATCTAGCTCAATTCCTGGGTCAACGCGGCCAACGCCTCTAGCTTTTCTTTTGCCGCACCGCTGTTTATCGCTTCACGGGCCATGGAAACCCCACTGCGGAGGTCGTGTGCCTTGCCCGCCACCGCCAGGGTGGCGGCGGCGTTGAGGACGACCACGTCCTGGGCAGGGCCTGGAACGCCTTGAAGCACGCTGCGGAAGAGGTCTAGGTTGCGTTCCAGGCCGCCGCCGCGTATGTCGTCTAGGGAGGCCCGTTTCAAGCCGGCGTCCTCCGGAGTAACGCTGTAGGAGTTCACCTGGCCGCGAGAGAGCTCCCAGACCCGGGTTGGGCCTGCAATGGATAGTTCGTCCATGCCGTCTCTGCCGTACACCACCATGGCCCACTTTACTCCCAGCCGCCCCAGCACCCTGGCCATCTTGTCTCCGTATGATGAGTCGGCAACGCCAAGAACCTGTGCGCTGGCGTTGGCCGGGTTGGTGAGCGGACCCAGAATGTTGAACGCGGTGCGTATGCCTATATCACGTCTGGGAGCAACAGCGTGGCGCATAGCGGGATGGAAGGTAGGGGCAAACATGAAGCCAATGCCTATCTGTTCAATGCACCGCTTCACGCCGTCCGGGCCAACGTCCACCTTGACCCCGCTTGCCTCCAGGATGTCGGCGCTGCCGCAGACGCTGGATGCGCCGCGGTTGCCGTGTTTGGCCACCTTGGCGCCTGCCGCCGCCGCCACCACGGCGGCGGCCGTGGAAACATTCATTGTGTTCTGGCCGTCGCCGCCTGTGCCTGCCGTATCTACAAGGTTCTCTCCCTGGACGTTTACACACACCTTAAGAGAGTTCCCCCGCATTGTCTGGGCCATGCCGGTGATCTCGGCAACGGTCTCCCCCTTGATGCGCAGCGCCGTCACGAAAGCACCGATCTGGGCGGGCGTAGCCTCGCCCTCCATGATCTCGTTCATCACGTGGGCGGCACCCTCCTGAGAAAGATCCTGGCCTTCAACTAATTCTGCAATGGCTTCCCGAATCATTGTCTCATCCTTATTTCAAGAAACTTACTATTCTTTAAGCACCGTCCAAAAATCATCTGTGGCTGGCTATTATAACGGCTCTTCGTTTATGACGTCGTCCTTCCATTTCGTCAATCATGCGCCAGGCTTCAACATCGGGATGCTCGAAGTCACGCATGACCTCCTCCACATCGGCAAAGAACAACGGGGTTACCATACATTCACCCTTCCAAAAAGTTGCGCAGGATGTCCTTGCCGAACTGTGTCATTATCGACTCCGGGTGAAACTGAATGCCCTCTATGGGGTACTCCTTGTGTCGTAGGCCCATGACCACGCCGCTATCCGACGTGGCGGTGACCTCTATCTCCGGCGGCAGCGTCTCCCCGTACACCGCCAGCGAATGGTAGCGAATCCCCTGCAACGGGTTCGGCAGTCCCCTGAACACACCCCTGCCGTCGTGGCTCACCTGCGATGTTTTGCCGTGGACTATCTCGCCGGCATAGCCCACAGTGGCGCCGAAGGCGTAGCCGATGCACTGGTGCCCCAGGCACACGCCCAGCAGAGGCGTATGCCTTCCCAGATCACGTACCACATCGTTGGAGATGCCCGCCTCCAGCGGAGTGCACGGCCCCGGCGAGACAACGATCTTCTCCGGCCTCAGCTCCTGGATGTCTTCTAGGGTCACGGCGTCGTTGCGCACCACGTGGACGTCCGCGCCCAACTCGCTGAGGTACTGATACAGGTTGTATGTGAAGCTGTCGTAGTTGTCTATGAGGAGAATCACGTCACTCTACCCTCCGCGATGGCAATGGCCCGCGCTGGTGCAGCCAGCTTGTTCTCCGTCTCCTGCCACTCCGACTCCGGATCACTGTCGTAGACAATGCCGCCGCCCGCTTGCAGGTAGGCGATTCCATCCTTCATCACGATTGTTCTGATTGGGATGGCCGTGTCCATGTTGCCCTGAAAGCCAAAGTATCCCACCGCCGCCCCGTATGGGCCACGCTTCTCCGGCTCCATCTGGGCTATGATCTCCATGGCGCGTATCTTGGGGGCGCCGGACAGCGTCCCCGCCGGCATAGCGGAACGCAGGGCGTCGTACATCGTCTTGTCGGATCGGAGGCGGCCCTGCACCTCCGACTCCAGGTGCATGACGTGCGAGTAGCGCACCACGCGCATCAGGTCGGTGACCTCTACCGAGCCCGGTTCGGCCACGCGGCCCACATCGTTGCGGCCTAGGTCTACCAGCATGATGTGCTCAGCCTTCTCCTTTTCATCGTTGCGCAGCCTCTCCGCCAGCGCCTCGTCCTCCTCCGGCGTTGCCCCGCGGCGGAGCGTGCCCGCCAGGGGATAGTTGTAGACCACGCCGTCTTCCACGCGCACCAGCGTTTCCGGCGATGCGCCCACTATGTAGAAGTCGTCCAGCTTGAGGAAATACATATAAGGCGACGGATTGAGCATGCGCAGGGCGCGGTATATGTCGAAGGGGTCGGCGGATGTGGGCTGAGCCACTCGCCGCGACGGCACGACCTGTATGATGTCGCCGTCTATGATGTACTCCTTGCAGCGGCGCACTACCTCCATGTACTCCTCTTTGGTGAAGTTGGAAGCGCCTTCAGCGGGGCCGTCGCTCCCGGGCTCGGCGGGCTGCGGCGCCAGCGGCTGGCTCAAACGCCCGGCGATTGCTTCAATGCGGTCGACCGCATCCTGGTAGGAGGCTTCCAGGTCATCCCCGGCGTGGACGTGCGAAACCAGCTTGATGGAGTGCCGCAGGTGGTCGAAGACGACAACGGTACCGGTGAACATGAGCACCGACTCCGGCACTCCGATGGGATCGGCCTCCGGCGCGGGCACACGCGGCTCGTGGTAACGTAACGTCTCGTAGGACAGATAGCCGATAGCGCCGCCCAGGAAGCGGGGAAGACCGGGCACGCTGACCGGTCTGTACGCGGATAACTCCTGTTCGACGGGCAGCAGCGGGTCAACCTGGCCGCCGTCCGTGCCGGGGCCAGTTTTGAGCACACGGTACGGCTCCGTGCCTATGAAGCTGTATCTGGCCTGCCTTTCGCCGCCTTCCACGCTCTCCAGCAGGAACGAGTACGGGCCGCGGGCTATCTTCAGAAACGCCGACACTGGCGTCTCCAGGTCGGCATTGATCTCACGGTACAACGGCACCATGTTGCCTTCCTGCTCACGGAGCAGAGCCTTTACCTGTTCTAGGGTTGGTGTGTACATGATTGGTTCTTACAGGCTACGCCGTCGTAGGAATGAGCTTGCGAAAGTAAATCGCCGATTCGTCGTAGCCCAGCGCTAGATAGAACGGCGCCGCTCTCCGGGTTGCAAGGGCTATCAGCTTGGATTCCCGCGATGAGGCCCACTGCTCGAAACCGTCCATTAGTGCACGCCCAATCTTCCGGCGTCTATGGTCTTGATGTACCATGACCTCCTCACCCAGGAAACCCGGCCGTTGGCAAAGAACGTCCAGTGATCGAAGCCCAGCAAGTAGCCAATAACCTGGTCCGATTCCTCGGCCACTAGAATCAAAGCGTCGTCTTGTTCGGACAACCGCGAGAAAGCCTCGGTGAACGCATCAAGACGAGGACGAAAAGACGTTGCAAAGTCCTCGGCAAGTGAAAACACTTGCCCTTGATCTTCCAGAACTGCTTTTCTTATATGCACCATCTGTCAATTCCCAATTGCCGTTGTACTTGCGATCCCATAACCGCCGCACCCGTCATTCTGAGCGCAGCGAAGAATCCAAAGCGTTGCTAAACCAATCTACACTTAGGTCTTTCCATTGTGGGTTCAGTGATTCCACTAGTTTTACTTTCCGACTTCGCAGCCACCCTTTGATTTGCTTCTCTCTGGCAATGGCGGCGTTGACATCCTCTGTTACTTCGAAGTAGACAAGCCAGGAGTCACCGTACTTGCTGGTAAACCCTCTGTTACCTTGTTCTTATGATCATACATGCGTCGTTCAAGATCATTCGTCATGCCCACGTAAAGTTTGTACGTAGCGTTTGAGAGAATGTAGACGTAATAAGCTGACGTAGTCTTTGGATTCTTCGTCGCTGGGCTCCTCAGAATGACACATTACTCCTCGCCGAAATATAGAACCCCCATCCTCTCCCTGGCCTCCCTCATTGTATCCTCGGCCACTTTCTTGGCTCGCCGCGTCCCCTCCAGCAGGGCTTCCCTCACCAGGGCGGGGCGTTCTTCATAGTAGGCGCGTTTCTCCCTGATGGGAGCAAGGAACCGGTTCAACGCCAATGCCAGCTTCTGCTTCACCTCAACGTCGCCCACTTTGCCCTTGCGGTACCGCTCTTTGAGGTCTTCCACCTCCGCCCTATCCTCATTGAAAGCATCGTGATAGGCGAAGACGGGGTTGCCTTCCGGGTCGGCGGGAATATCGGCGCGCACCCGCTTGGGGTCGGTGTACATGCCGCGCACCTTCTGCCGCACCGCCTGCTCGTCGTCCGATAGATAGATGACGTTGCCCAGGCTCTTGCTCATCTTGGCTTGGCCGTCGGTGCCGGGCAACCGGGCCACGCGGCCCACCAGGCTTTCCGGCTCAGGAAACATCTCGCCGAACATGCGGTTGAAGCGGCGCACCACCTCACGAGTCATCTCGACGTGCGGCACCTGGTCTTCGCCCACCGGCACCAGGTTGGCCTTGGGCAGAGCTATATCGGCCACCTGGCTGACCGGATACGTGTAGAACCCCACTGACAAGCCTTCACCTTCCAACCTGCTCCGTTCGGCTTTGAGGGTAGGGTTTCGCTCCAGCCAGCCCAAGGGGGTGACCATGGAGAAGAGCATGGCCAGCTCGGCGTGCTCAGGCACATAGCTCTGGATCACGAACGTGCTCTTCTCCGGGTCGAGACCCACGCTCAGCCAGTCCAGTCCGACCTCTACCACAGAGCGGCGTATCCCCTCGGTATCATCCAGGTGATCTCCAAGCGCCTGGTAGTCCGCGATGAGAAAAAAGCAGTCGTACTCTTCCTGCAGGCGCACCCAGTTCTCCAGCGCGCCTACGTAATGCCCCAGGTGCAAAGCGCCGGTAGGCCGCACGCCGGTCAGGATGCGTTTAGTTTTGTGTCGTGTGGTAGTCATGTAGTGTAATCCTTAGTCCGTCGCGGGCAAGCGGGCAAATGGGAGCTAGGCTTCATACAACGCCCGAACCCACCGCCACACCTAGATTCCCGCCTCCGCGGGAATGACGGAAGAAGGGACCGCCCGCTTGCCCATTTGCCCGCTTGCCCGCATTTGCCCGCATGTCCGTCCGGCCCCCCTACCCCACCTCCGGCAAGCCGGCCAGGGCCGCTTCCACCTCCTGGCGCGGATAGGAGTAGTCTTCCAGTCCTCCGGCCAGGTAGGCGTCGTATGCCGACATGTCGAAGTAGCCGTGGCCGCATAGGTTGAACAGTATGTTCTTGGCCTCACCGGTCTCTCTGCACTTCAGGGCCTCGTCTATGGCAACTTTGATAGCGTGCGATGGCTCCGGGGCAGGAATGATTCCCTCCGCCTTGGCAAATTGCACCGCGGCGGCAAACACGCCGATCTGGTGTTCCGCCCGCGCCTCTATTACGCCCTCATTGCATAGCTGGCTAATCAGCGGCGCCATGCCGTGATAGCGCAAGCCGCCGGAGTGAATCCTGGGCGGCACAAACGTATGGCCCAGCGTGTACATCTTCACCAGCGGCGTCAGCTCCGCGGTATCCCCAAAGTCATAGGTGTACTTGCCCCGCGTAATGGTCGGCGCCGCTTCCGGCTCCACGGCAATGAACCGGATGTCCCGTCCCTCCAGCTTGTCCTTCACGAAGGGGAAGGCTATGCCTGCGAAGCTGCTGCCTCCTCCCACGCAGCCAATGATCATGTCGGGGTAGGCGTCTACTTTCTCCAATTGCAGCTTGCTTTCCTGCCCAATGACCGTCTGGTGCATGAGCACGTGGTTCAACACGCTTCCCAGCGAGTACTTGGTGTCCTCATGGGTGGCGGCGTCCTCCACGGCCTCGCTGATCGCAATTCCCAGGCTCCCCGGCGAATCGGCGTCTTGCCCTAGAATATTCCGCCCCGACTGGGTGTCCATGCTCGGGCTGGGCACGACAGCGGCGTCCCAGGTCTCCATCATGGAGCGGCGATACGGCTTCTGCTCGTAGCTTATGCGCACCATGTAGACCTTGCACTCGATGCCAAACTGCTGGCAGGCGAAGGCCAGGGCGCTGCCCCACTGCCCGGCGCCGGTCTCGGTGGTTATGCGCTTTGTACCCTGCTGGCTGTTGTAATAGGCCTGGGCCACCGCGGTGTTGGGCTTGTGGCTTCCCGCCGGACTAACCCCTTCATACTTGTAGTAGATGCGGGCCGGGGTATCCAGCATCTTCTCCAGGCGCAGCGCCCTATACAGAGGAGTAGGGCGCCATAGCTTGTAGACCTCACGCACCTCGTCCGGTATGGGAATGTAACGCTCCTGGCTGACTTCCTGGCCTATTATTTCCATGGGGAAGAGCGGCGCAAGGTCGTCCGGGCCTACGGGCTGCTTGGTGCCGGGATGTATCACCGGCGCCGGCGGCGATGGCATATCCGCCATAACGTTGTACCAAGCCTGCGGTATCTCCTTTTCCTCCAACAATATCTTGGTGTCCACTGGTCCCCCCTTGTTTTTGAACTGCGCCTCAACGCAAGAAGCCCCGTCCATATAGGGACGGGGCTTCTCCGTGGTGCCACCCTTTTTCATCCCGAACATATCGGGATCTCTCACGGCGCGGGGCCTTTCGGCATGCGCCTGAACCTGTAACGGTGCTCCTCCGGCAACGCCTACTCCCTAACGGTTTCGGGCTGCGGCTCTGGGGTCCATTCAGTCCTTGCGCTTGGCACCGGCTCCCACCTCACCCGGCTCTCTGGGCCTCGCTGGCGACTTACTACTCCCCTTCCAAGCCTTTGCTGTCTTTAGCAACTCAGATTATAGGGAGCGCGGTAAGAGGTGTCAAGAAAGGTTCCCTTGCCCAATCCAAGCCCAGAAGCGGGCGTTCCACTGTTCCAGGAGAGTCATTGCCTTCATACAGGAAGCGGCTTGAAGCCTACTAGCTCGCCCGTAACCAGCAGTCTATGGTCATAGACAAACGTTGGTACGCAGGTCACCAGCGTTACAGTGGCTCCGTCCGACGGATATAGACTCAACTCGTCCTGGTGAAGCACGGTTGTCGATTTAGCCTCGTACAGGTAGCTGCCCGCCGGGCCGTCTAGCACAACGTACACCCGCTCACCATTCCTCAATCTATCGGGGATGAGAGGAAGGTTTCTGAATACGGAACCCTCACCGCGCAGCGGACTCTGCAAATGGCCAAACAGCCACACGTTGCCCAGCTCACCGGCATTGGCGGTCTCCGGAATATGGCCAACCGCTCTGTTGGGCGTTTCGTACTGGCGTGCGTCGCCAAGGTCTATTATGCCCAGTTCCTGAATCGGCGCCTCCAGCCCAATGGAGGGAATCCCAATGGACGTGGCAGAAGGCATCTCTCCCACGGCGGCAATCTGGGACTCGTCGAGGAGATGGAACCCCTCCAACAGGTCATCCTCTATTCCAAAGGAAGGTTGCGCTGTCCAGGGGTCGTCCCAAGCGATGAACGGGAGATTCTCACCGGGGTAAAGGCGTACGCTGCCGGGATCCGGGAAGGAGGCCGGGCCCCCTGGCTGTTGGACGGACTGCTGGGAAACATCCTCGCCTCTTATATCTTCCAAGGTCCTGTTTCCCGGCTCGGTGACTATGACCGGTGAGCCGGCATCACCATCGAACTCCAGAGAGTCCAGCACCCAACTCATCGACCAGCCCAGTACCATGTAGATACCGGCAACCGAGATAAGCAGGATGCCAACGGCAATGGATGCCATGGCGGCAAAGCGGCGTGATCGGTGGGTCATGACTGCCATTTCATAAGAGCGTGCTGCATCGCTCGCAGCTCACCGGTTTGCTCAGCGTCCACTAATGATAAATGCAGGTAGACGCAAACGCCAACCGCAACTACAAGAAACGGCTTGTTTCAAGCAGCACCATCCTAGCCGTATGCCCGGCCGGTACTGGTTAGCGAACCCTGGAAACGTGGTTGACACCGCTGTGAATCGGCTCGTTCAGATAAACGTCGCCGTTTCTGATCTTGATATTGAACCCGCAGTCCGGGTTGGTGCACACCCAGGCTTTGTACTGTATTGGGGCGCCCTGGCTTCCAAAATCAGATAGGGGCACCAGAAGACCTCTTTCGCATTGCTGACAGCTGGGGTATGTAGCCTCCAATTGTACCTCCTCATCCTAATGCAACCGTGAGAGTTTGAGAAGTATATCACAACCTCCGCACTATGCAAGCAATATTAACGCCGGTTTACGGCAACATAAGCCCTCCGAGTATACACGGCCCCTTCCTTTCCCAGAACGCTTTCCATGAGGCTCAGCCCATCTACGGGAAGGTCGCAGGGCCCCATCTCCCCTACAGCCTCCAACGTCTCTTTCAATCTTCCCGCCCGACCTTCGGACAAACCGCTGCTGACACGACCCAGCGTCAAATGCGGACGGAATCTCCTGGTCTCCCTATCCACCCCCGACGCCTCCAATGAATCCTCCAGCCGGGACTGAGCGGTCAGCAAGGGCTCCAACTCGCCCTGCAGTCCCAGCCATAGCACACGCGGCCGCCTGGAACTGGGGAAGCAACCCGCGCCTTGTATCCGTACGGTGAAGAGGCAAATCCCCTCTGCTGCCCGGCGCATGCCGCTTTCTATGATAGGTATTGCATCCTTTGATACGTTACCCAGGAACTTCAGCGTAAGATGGACGCCCTCCGGGTTCACCCAGCGCACGTCGAAAGGGAGTCCCCCTTTGAATATTCGGAGCGCTTTCGCTACGTGCCGGTGAGCGGCAGGCGTCAGTTGCACTGCAATAAACAGCCTTGAAACGCCGGCGTCTCCATCCCTTTGCATCTTCTACAAACCCAGCAGCCGCTGTGCGTTTCCCCCTAGGATACGTTCCTTCTCTTCTGCGGAGATATCAGCGGCTCTAATGTGTCTCATCAGCCGTCCCGGTCTCAGCAAGGGAAAATCGGAGCCGAACAATATCGAGCCGGGGCGGGCCGCTTGCGACATCAGCGAATAGATGGAAGCGCGGTACAGGAACGGCGAAGCGGCACTGTCGAAATAGACGTTGCTCAAAGCCCGCTTCACTTCAGGCATTAGGGAGTAGAAGGGCAGGCCGCCTCCCCAGTGCGAGCAAACTATGGCGACGTCCGGGTATCTCTCTATGAATTCCATCAACACGGCCGGCGTCACCGTGCCCTTGCCCGGATACACGTGCCCCACCGGTTCGGAAGAATGCGTGAGCAGCACCATGTTCCGCGACTTCACGCAATCCAGAAACGGGTCCATCAATGACGAGTCTTCTAGCTTGAACCCCTGCGTATCGGGGTTGAGTTCTCCCACTCCCCTGGCCCCCAAGGCGGCACAGCGGTCGATTTCACTCAGAGCGTCTTCGCCCCAGGCGGGGTTTACGGAGCAAAACGGTACAAGTCTGCCGCTGTAACGCGCCGCCGACTCCAAGAGGTAGTCGTTGGCCTCCCGAGCGATGCCTCTATCCGTCCAGCCCACACCCATGATCACGGCGGCATCTACCCCGGCTTCATCCATGGCGGAAATCAGGTCGCCGGCGGTTGCCATAGGGGCGTTGGGGTTAGCAAACAGCGCTGCTAGGGTGGTGTCCCGCTTCGAATGAGCGCTGCGCCCCTCCACAAGCCGGGGCGGGAATACGTGGGTATGAAAGTCTATTATCATCTCAGGCCTGAAGCATACTCTATGACTCCATTGTAAAACGGTAGCATACCCCCCTTACAACGGGCTTTCAGACTGTTATAATCACTTGTGCTATTCTCTGTGGGAGTTCTGCGTTCTATGACACTCGACCGTGGGCATGCGCTTTCGTCACCTGATCTCACCAGACCGCTTTCATCACAAGAAAGATCGCACCTCATGGAGACCGCCCGCAAGATCCGCCGCGACCTGCTCTTCAGCATCGCGGAAGCAGGCAGCGGCCATTCAGGCGGCTCCCTTTCCGAGACCGATATTCTGACCACGCTGTATTACAAAGTGCTTCGCCACAATCCGCAAGACCCCCACTTCCCGGATAGAGACCGCTTCATCCTCAGCAAGGCGCACGCCTGTCCCGCTCTCTATACGGTGCTGGCTCACAGAGGTTACTACCCGCTGAGCGACCTGAGCTCCTTCCGCAAAATCGACAGTAACTTGCAGGGCCACGCCAAGATAGACACTCCCGGCGTCGAGATGTCCGGCGGTTCCCTGGGCATGGGGCTTTCATTTGGCATAGGAGTAGCCCTGGCGGGCAGAGTCGACGGCAAGAGCTACCACACCTACGTCCTGCTGGGTGACGGCGAGTGCGACGAAGGGCAGGTCTGGGAAGCGGCAATGTCAGCGGCCCATTACAAGATCGATACAGTGACCGCCATTGTGGACCGCAACCGCATCCAGAACGACCGATTCACCCACGAAGTCATGGAGCTGGAACCGCTGGCGCAGAAATGGCGCTCCTTCGGCTGGCGGGTCCTGACGGTCAACGGGCACAGCATTCCGGCCCTGTACAGAGGATTCCAGCGCGCCAGAGAAGTCAAGGGGCAGCCCACGGTTATCATAGCCAACACCGTGAAAGGCAAGGGTGTCAGTTTCATGGAGAACAACCCCAGCTTTCACGGCAAAGCCCCCTCCTGGGAACAGGCGGGGCAGGCCACTATCGAGCTCGGCTTCTCGGCTGAAGAAGCCAAAGAGGCCATGACGGAGATGGGCTACGCGGAACAGAGCATTTCCGCACTCGTCGAAGAGATTGAAAACAGCAGCTTAGTCACCACCTAGGAACGGAATCATGACCACAGCAGCTACGCGTGAAGCCTTTGGCCGGACACTCTTGGAGTTGGGGAGGAGCCACCCGGACGTGGTAGTCCTGGGCGGCGACCTCAACGTTTCCACCAACGCCTCCCTGTTCGCCAAAGAGTACCCCGACCGCTTCTTCGATCTTGGCCCCGCCGAGCAGAATATGATGAGCATGGCCGCCGGCCTAGCCATGTCCGGCAAGGTCCCCTTTGCCTCCACGTTCGCCGTTTTCGGTACGGGACGCCCCTACGACCAGATACGGATCAACATAGCCCAGATGAACGCCAACGTGAAGATAGTTTGCACCCATGCCGGCCTGCTCACCGGCGAAGACGGCATCTCCGCCCAGTCCATAGAGGACATAGCTCTCATGTGCGCTCTGCCCGGGTTCAACGTAGTAGTCCCCAGCGACGGGCCTGAAACGGAGGCCGCGGTCAGGCTTGCCGCCAACAAGAAAGGACCCTTCTACATCCGTCTTTCACGGCCCGCCATTCCCGTGCTCCACCCCAACGGGGCTGAATTCACTTTGGGGAAGGCGGAGACGCTCCGCCCCGGGGACCACCTGGCCATCATTGCCTGCGGCATAATGGTGTCCACGGCCCTGGAAGCGGCGGATGCCCTGTCGCGGGAAGGCATCGAGGCTCGCGTGGTCAACATGTCCACCCTTCAGCCTCTTGACCTGGACGCCGTAGCCGACGCCTGCCGCACCGGAGCCATAGTCACCGCCGAGGAGCACTATATTCACGGCGGACTGGGCAGTCTCGTTTCGCAGGCCGCCGCGGGAATCCAGGCCGTCCCCATAGAGATGGTGGCGGTCACAGGCTACGCCGAATCCGGAAAGCCCCAGGAGCTGTTCGACAAATACGGCCTTGCCGCCTCCGACGTAGTCAATGCCGCCCGACGCGTCCTGGGCCGCAAGAGCGCCTGAGCGATTGAAGGGCTGATCCACCAAGGCCGCTCTCCCATTTGACGCCTGGCATTTGACAGATTTGCCCCATTGCTGTTAAAACACAGTCCTAACGGAGTTATGCGCTGCTCACAGCCGCGCCGATGGCTAAACTCCGTTAGCGTTCTATTTCATGCCGGCCTCTCCATGGCTGCCTTGCGTTTTCGTTGCGCTTTTTGAGGCAACTTGGGGGCGTCATAAGGCCATAAAAGGGAGGTTGAACAAAATGAAAGGAGTGATACTGGCGGCAGGGTTCGGTTCAAGGCTTGCCCGCCACCATCGCGTCAAACACAAGGTGCTCCTTCCAGTAGCAGGCCGTCCTATCATAGACTACACTTTGCAGGCTTTCGCTCAGTCAGGAATCACCAACATAGCAATAATCACCGGATACCAGGGAGAATACCTAGAGAGCTGGGTGGGCAACGGTTCACGGTACGGACTCGAAATTCAATTCATCTTCAACCCGCACTACGAGATGGGCAACGCCCTCTCCGTTTACTCGGCCCGCCACTTCAGCAAAGATGAGCACATTCTCCTCTCCATGGCCGACCACATGGTCTCACCGGACCTTCTTGCGCCTCTATCGGACGTCCAGGGAAAGGACAACGCTTTGGCCGTTGACTTCGACTTCTCCCTACGCCAGATGGAGGAAGGCACCAAGGTACTGGTGGAAGAGCACGGTTCCATAATTTCTATAGGGAAGGACCTGGAGCACTGGAACGGCATAGATGCCGGCGTTTTCAGATTCTCGCCCGACATCTTCGGAGCAATCGACAAAGAGCTCTCCGAAGAAAGAGAGCAGTACGAGCTCAGTCACGCCGTCACTCGCCTGATCGAAGAGGGCGGCACTTTGCAAGCCTGCGACGTCTCCGGCAGCTTCTGGCATGACGTGGACACGTGGGAAGACCTGGTATACGTAAGGAAAGCCGTCTCTGGAGATAATGGCACAACCACCGAAAGAAGGGTTGGTCTCCCGTTACCTTAACCGGAGGCTTTCACGTCCCCTGGCCACCCTGTTGGCCAGGACGCCCTTCACCCCCAACCACGTATCATTCGTCAGCTTTGTGATTGCACTGGCTTCACTATGGCTGTTCTTTGCTGGCTACAACATCTGGGCCGGCATTGCCGCCCAAGTCTCGTCCATAGTCGACGGCGCGGACGGAGACCTGGCGCGCCTCAAGGACATGGCCAGCCCCTTCGGCGGGTTCTTTGATGCCGTGCTCGACCGCTACGCCGACGTGGCTATTCTGGCCGGCTTCACCTACTGGGCGCTAGAATTCGAAGCCAGGGCGGCGGATTCCCTGGTGCTCGCTCTCGGTCTCCTCGCCATCACCGGCTCCCTTATGATCAGCTACTCGCGCGCCCGCGCCGAGGCCACTCTGGGAGGAGCGTTTCCCGGCCTCGCCGGTTCCCTTGCCTCCAGAGATGCACGGTTGCTTGTGGTCATGCTGGGAGCCATCGTGGGACAGGGCGCCGCCACGCTCCTCCTCCTCGCCGCAGCAACCAACCTCGTCGTGGTCTGGCGCCTCGCCGTAGCCAGAAGAGGTATTGACTAGGGTCTTCTATGCTGACTGTACAATGTGATTTTGATGACACAATAGCCACGTGCAACGTCAGCTATCTACTGTTACAAGCCTTCGGTAGTGAGGGATGGCGGTGTGTACAGGCGCTCTACGACGCCGGGCAGATCACTGTTGAAGAGAACAACAGGCGCCAGTTCGCACTGCTCAATGCAGATGGAGCAGCCATAGAGGATTTTGTGCTTGCCAACGTTGAAGTGCGCCCCGGCTTTTCCCAGTTCGTAGAGTACTGCTTGGACAGCGGCATTCACTTCACTGTAGTGAGTAGCGGTTTAGACTTTTATATACTCCCTGTGATGCACAGTCTGGGCCTGTCCAGCGTCGAAGTGCGCTGCGCCCGCAGCAAAATTACCTCCAGTAGGGTCGTATTGTCCTACCCAGACCCGTCTGGCTCGGATTGCTTACAGGGTTTCAAACTCTCATGGCTGCGCTACCATAAGAGCCAGCGCCGCTCCGTAGTTTATATAGGCGACGGCAAGTCCGACATTCCAGCCGCGTCAGAAGCGGACTATGTCATCGCTAGGAGCACCCTCTACAGTCACTTTCAGTCCAGTGGGCTTCGCTGCTTCGAATTCGAAGACTTCGGCGATGTACAGAAGGCAGTGGAACGTATAGCCTCCAACCAGCCTATTACCTGAATACTGTCTCCCCCTCTCCATGGGAAGTCACAATCCATAGCCAGGCTAGACTCAGTCGGGTCGCCTGCCCCTTATCAACGACGGATCATTGCACAACGGAACGCAGTGAGACATATTGCCCCTGATTGTGAGCACCGCCACCTTCTTGCTATACTCGTCATGCTAGTTGTTTAGGAGAATCGCATGAAGGTAGGCATAATCAACGTCACAGGATACTCAGGCTCGGAGCTGGCGCGTTTGCTCTGGCGGCATCCGGAGGCCGAGGTGCTCTCCGTCACCGGGCGCAGCGCGGCGGGCAAGCGCGTCCCTGAGGTAATGCCCTACCTCTGGGACATCGACTTGCCTATAACGGAGTCCATCGAAGGCTCGGTGGATGTCGTATTCTCCGCGCTGCCCAGCGGCACCAGCGCCGCGGCGCTGGCCCCTTTCGTGGAGCAGGGCGTCAAGGCCATCGATATCGCCGCCGACTTCCGCATCCGCGACGCCTCGGTTTTCCAGGCGGCGTACAAAGTAGACCACCCGGCCCCTCATCTCCTCTCCAGCGCAGTCTACGGCCTGCCGGAGATACACCGTGAGAACATCAAGAGCGCCAAACTGGTGGCCAACCCCGGCTGCTACCCGGAGGCCTCTATCCTAGCCTTGCTGCCCGCCGTGCGTGAGGGCATCATCGCCGACGACGTCATAATCGACGCCAAATCAGGCATATCAGGCGCCGGGCGCGGCGGCCTAGCAACCAGTATCATGGACCACTATGCCGAAGCCAACGAAAACGTTGTGGCCTACGGACTGGACGGACACGGCCACCAGCCGGAGATAGCACAGGAGCTGGCCGGGCTCCGTGAAGCAGAAAGCGCTAGGGTGACCTTCATCCCCCACCGCATACCGATGACACGCGGCATCCTTGCCACCTGCTACGCTCCGCTGGTCGATGGGATCAGCAAGGAGCAGGTGCGCCGGCTTTACCAAGAGTCGTACCGCTCGGAGCCTTTCGTGCGCGTCACCGATCTGCCGCCTCAGACCAAGCACGCGCTGGGCAGCAACTATTGCCTGGTCTACCCCACCATCGACGAGAAGGCAAGGCGCATGGTGGTGGTGAGCTGCCTGGACAACCTGGTGAAGGGCGCCGCAGGCCAGGCCGTGCAGAACATGAACCTCATGTTCGGCCTGCCAGAGACCACAGGGTTGGAGAGCCCGTCTCTCTATCCCTGATAGGCTTGTCCTGCTATAGTTTTACCTTGTGTCCACAACGCCCCCATGGTGTAGCGGCCTAGCACGCCACCCTTTCAAGGTGGAGATCAGGGGTTCGAATCCCCTTGGGGGCACCAGGAAATTGAAATCAGGCGGCTCCAGCACAGCCGGAGTCCAAGCCTTGCAAGCTCATCCGGGTTGGGAAGATACGCGCAATGGAGACTACCAGGAGGGATGCAAATGTCCGCGGATAGAGGCGCAGCAAAGGTGCTCTACCTATCGGAAGAGGAGGTCAGGCCGCTGGTCACGCCAGGCGAAGCCCTGGAGCACGCCGAAACGGCCTTCCGGCTGTACGCCCAAAGCCTCAGAGGTCAGGTTCCTTCCAGCTTTTCGCCAATGGTGGCCTACCACACCACCGTCCCCAACAGCGACGTCGACTACAGGTCGGGCTCCATGGCCCCGGTCCCTACCCTATGCTCGACGCTGGGATTCGGGTATGCTGACAACCCCTCCAGGTTCGGCCTATCCAGTATGCACAGCTTTGCCGTTCTCACCGATGTAGAAACAGGAGTCCCCAAGTGCATAATGGCCCAGGGCTCCTTCTTCATCTCCTTCCTCAGAACAGGGGCCGCCGCCGCCATAGCCTCCAAGTATCTGGCAGCCCAGGATGTGCGCAGCATAGCAATGGTGGGTGCGGGAAACCTTGCCAGGCACACTCTGCGGTGTCACCTTGCCCAGTACGGCTCTCCTGAAGAGATCAGGGTATGGAGCAGAACCAAGGCTGCCTCGCAGCAGTTCGCCGCCGGTATGGGCAGTGAGCTGGGCGTCACCGTGACACCCGTCTCCTCTCCGGCCGAGGCGGGGCGGGGCGCTGGCATTGTCTACTGCACCACACGCTCCAAGGACGCGGTTGTCCAGAACGAATGGGTGTCCCCGGGAACACATCTCAACGCCTTCGGATCCGACGCCCCGGGGAAAAGGGAACTGGACCCTGCAATACTGGCCCGGTCCAAGGTGGTGGTGGACAGCCTGGAACAGTGCAAGATAGGCGGTGAAATAAGCACACCCATAGCCCAGGGCATGATGAATGAGGACGACGTATACGCTGAGCTAGGGGAAATAGTCAACGGATGGAAGAAGGGAAGAGAAAGCGAAGACGAAGTGACGGTTATGGACTCCACCGGCCTAGCCGCCCTGGACGTAGTGGCTTTCAACCACGCCTATGAGAAAGCGCTGGCACAAGGCGTGGGAATAGAATTGGAGCTTTAGCCTGGTTGGCCGGCGCCAGCAACCTGCAGGCGCTGGGGATCCTGAATGCTACACCCGTCACCCGTCATTCTGAACGCAGCGAAGAATCTCCCATGCCTCCACTCCCCCATCGCTACAGGCCTCCCTGCTCACAGTGTTATACTGGACAAAACTAGGAATGGAGCGGCAACCATGGAAAAAGCAAGCTACAATCCCCTATCCCCTGAGGAACGCTTCATCATAGAGGGGAAAGGAACCGAACCACCCTTCTCCGGCGAGTACGACGACTTCTACGAGGCCGGCACCTACGTCTGCCGCCGCTGCAACGCAGAGCTTTACCGATCAGTCGACAAGTTCGATGCCCATTGCGGCTGGCCCGCATTCGACAAAGAGGTGCCAGGCGCCGTGATCCGCCTGCCGGACCCCGATGGCGTGCGCACGGAAATAGAGTGCGCCGGCTGCAGCGGCCATCTCGGCCACGTGTTTGTTGGAGAAAGGCTCACCCAGACCAACACCCGTCATTGTGTGAACTCCCTTTCCATGAAATTCGTAGCAGCCAACCAAGAATAGCACCGGCGCGCTTCTACTGCTTGGCCTCCAGCCAGTCCTCGTAGATGAGCCAGCGGCTGTGGTCTATTGCCACCACGTAGGCAAATCTGCCGTATGCCGCATCCTGACCATCCTGGTTGACAGAGACCAAGGGGAACGCGCCGAACTCAACCACCCCCGTCTTCCCCATCACGCCCTCTGCATCCCCGGCAGTGAACAGCATGGAACCCTCCTTGCCGGGCAGAATTTGCGATATGCCCGCTCTGACCGTCACCTCCTGGTCGTGCACGAACCGCGGTCGCCTTTGCCCCATCCCTTGCCTCCGAAATAGGTTTGACGCCTTGACCCAGCCTTCAACCATCAACTACCGGCCAACGCAGGTCCACCATGGAAAACCACACAACACTGTCGCATCCCAGAACCTGCATACCCTGCCACCGCCGTTGATTGGCCACCCGCCACCGCCACTCTAAGCAACACCCTCTGTCATCCCAAGCGCAGCGAAGAATCCTGTATGCTTACCAATAGTGTACCCAGCCGTCACTAGAGCATACGAAAGAGGAGCCAAATGACCAACCCAAATAGCGAACTTCTCCTGAACAGGCTGATTGAAGGAAGCGACATCTTGATCACCGCCCTGAGCCGCGCCTTGAGTCAAAGCATGGCCTCACCCGTTGTCTCCATTGGCCAGACCCAGGATAGAATAACCCTTGTCCAGGAATGGAAGGACGACTGGACAAGAACCCTCTATGAGCTCTCCGACAGCCGGTGAGATACCCTCTATCCTGCTGAGCCAATAGAGAAAGCGCCTTTCATCAGGCGCTTTCTCTATACTACTCAGCCTAACCGGCTATCAATTACCAGCGTGGGCCGCTGCCGCGTCGACCGCCGCGGTCTCCACCACCGCCTCCGCCACCGCCCGAACGACTGAAACCACCGCCGCCACCGCCATCGAACGTTCGCGGGGTCCTTGGCCTGGCTTCGCTGACCGTCAGAGCGCGCCCGCCGATCTCTTTGCCATTGAGCCCTTCTATCGCCTTGTTGGCCTCGTCGTTGCTCGACATATCCACAAATCCGAACCCCTTGGAACGGCCGGAGTACTGGTCACGGACAACCGAAACCTCTCCTACACCTCCATGCTCCTCGAACATCTCCCGGAGCTGCTCCTCCGTTGTCTCGTATACAAAATTGCCTACATAAATTCTCAACGTTTCTCTCCTTGTAGCTATAGCAACATCCCGTTGCTTGGTCTCTTATTGGAAAGGCCCTTTCGCCTCTCCTTCAATGGGTTGCGGCCTTCAGCGCACAGCTGCGTCTGCCTGGCCTGTATCCAGCGGCCTGCCGCGGCTGCGGCAAGTCAGATTCATTCTTCAATAGATGATTGGCGGACTCCTTTTCTGTAGTTGGCCGGTCTAGTCCACTGATGCCAGCCTGAGGAGCGATTCAAGGCGCAACATGGGTCAACCCAGTCTGAGCGAGGGAACGCTGAACATTTTACGGCTAGGGACGCAAACACTGCCACGTTAATGATTATACCCGAATAATCTCATTTTACCACCCCCCCATGTCACCACTGCTTTTTGTGTATAATCCCCCCACTACTCGGTGCAGGCGCACCTGTTGAGGAGGAGCAAACATCATGACCACCGACAACCGTCCCCTGGTATGGCTACTAGGCACGGGAGGCACCATCTCCCAGTGGGGCTCGCCCCGCCTCACCTTCGTCGAATACGGCACCGGCCAGCGCCTGGACGTCCAGGGAAACCTGGATCGGATACCGGAGTCCGAGCAATTTGTGCGCACCATGGCGGAGCAGCTCTTCTTCGTCGACAGCGGCATCAGGACCCCGGAGCTGCTCCAGCTCTCCAAGCGCATCAACGACATCTTCCGTGAAGACCCGGAGGTCGCCGGCATCGTGGTCACTCACGGCACCTACTCCATGGAGGAGACCACCTTCTGGCTGCACATGACCGTGAACAGCGATAAGCCGGTGGTGGTCACCGGCTGTCAGCGACCCCCCTCCGCAATGGGCACCGACGCCGACAATAACCTGCTCGGCTCCCTGGTACTGGCCGGCTCGGCGGAAGCGCGGGGTAAGGGCGTCATGCTCTGCCTCAACGATGAAATCAACGCCGCCCGCGAGGTGACCAAGACTAACTCCCACCGCCTGGAGACATTCCAATCCCGGGAGCTAGGCTTTCTCGGCTACCTGGACTCAGACCTGCAGCCTGTCTTCTACAGGCAATCCACCCGCAAGCATACCCACCAGACGGGTTTCGACGTGAGCGGCATGACCGACATGCCAAGGGTAGACATCGTCTACGCCTACCAGGACTCGGACGGCGTAGCCGTGCGCGCCTTCGTAGAGGCCGGCGCCGAAGGCATTGTGCTGGCCGGCGCAGGCGCCGGGGGCGGCGGACCCCGCGGCAGCGACGAGATCCGCCAGGCGCGTCAGAAGGGCGTCATGGTGGTAGCCGTCAACCGCACCGGTTCGGGGCGAATGATACGCTCCAGGATGCAGAGGGAGGACGGCATCATCGCTGGCGACAACCTAAGCGCTCAAAAGGCGCGTATCCTGCTCCGCCTGGCTCTGACCAAGACCAGCGACCCGGAGGAGATACAGCGCATGTTCGACGAGTTCTAGGAAATCTCTCGATCCAAGGAGCGCCCCATGTCAGCCTATTTGATCGCAGAGGTAGAGGTCACCGACCCAGGGACCTACGAGGAGTACCGCCGCCAGGTGGCGCCTACGGTGGAGAGATACGGCGGGCGATTCCTAGTCAGAGGCGGCGCCGTCAATGGGTTGGAGGGCGAATGGACGCCCAAGCGCCTGGTGGTGATAGAGTTCCCCGACATGGCCAGCCTCAGGGAATGGTACCAATCTGATGAATACGAGCGCCTTAGGAGGATCAGGCAACGCTCCTCTAACGCCACTGTACTGGCGGTGAAAGGAGTCTAGGCGCGCGGGGACAGCCACTCCAGGACCCCGTCATGCTGGTGTAGATGGCACCCAGGCTGGACGGAGGCGTGGGCCGCCGCTGTCGACGGGAATGCTCCCGCTTGACTGCCGGCTCCCTCCGGGAGCCTCAGGGCCTACTTTCAGCATCCCGGCTGGCCGGGGTTGCCGCAGCAGCTCCGAAATCGCACCACCTTTCGTAGCATGTTGCGCGCCGCCACCCGCACCCGCCTCCACCACGGCATGAGTGCAGCCAGGTTCCTTATGAAGACCCTTATCGAGGGCGCCATGGCTAGCCGTCGCTCCACGCCTGCTTGATCCAGGCCTCAGTCAAGTCTAATCTCCCTGGCAATGCTCACCTCTCTGCCCTCAGGCCCCATCGCCCGCGAGGTTGGCGGTTTTGAATCCCGCAGGCGGCCATTCTATTATAGCAAAGTAGCGCGGAGGGCGCGCCTCCACGCGGCGCGATCGGGGCGATCCGTCATGGTCAGTGCAAGGTGTCCCCCTCGCCGCACACCCTGGACTCCCCACTCCTCATTAAGTGCGGGGCAGGCTTCTGGGAAGTGACAGAGAAACCACCCCCTTGCCTGTCGGCCCACTCTCCCCTACCCTATCACCTGGTAGGACGGCGATGAAGATACTGGGAATAGAGACCTCTTGCGACGAAACGGCCGCCGCCGTGGTGGAGGACGGCCGGACCGTCCTATCCAGCGTAGTCGCCTCCCAGGTGGAGTTGCACGCGCGGTACGGCGGCGTGGTGCCGGAGGTGGCCTCCCGCCAGCACGTCCTCCAGATACTGCCCGTGGTAAGCGAGGCCATGAGCCAGGCCGGTCTCTCCCTGGACCAGCTAGACGCCGTGGCGGTGACCTATGGCCCGGGCCTCGCCGGAGCTTTGCTAGTCGGGGTCAACCTGGCCAAGAGCCTGGCCTTCGCCGGGGGCATACCTCTCTACGGAGTCAACCATCTGGCCGGCCATATCTACGCCGCATGGCTATTGGAACCGCCGGAGGAACAGGCGCGTTTCCCCATACTCTGCCTGGTGGCTTCCGGAGGACATACGGAGCTCGTCCTCATGGAAGATTACGACAGGTTCAGGCTGCTGGGCCAGACCAGAGACGACGCCGCCGGCGAAGCGTTGGACAAAGCGGCGCGCATCCTGGGTCTCGGCTATCCAGGGGGCCCCGCCATCCAGGAGGCGGCCCAGGGGATCAAAACGGATGAGCACCTGCCCAGGGCCTGGATGTCCGGCACCATGGACTTCAGCTTCAGCGGGCTCAAGACGGCTCTTCTGCAGAAGGCGCAAAGCTACGGGTTGTCGGAGCACGCCGGCGAGTGCGACGAGCCGGGTGAACTGGTGCGGGAACTGGCCGCCGCCTTCCAGGAGTCCGTCGTCGACGTGCTGGTGCGCAAGACCCTGGCCGCGGCCAGGGAGACGGGGGCGCACGGCGTAATCATGGGGGGAGGGGTCACCGCCAATCTGCTGCTGCGTGAGCGCATGGCGTCCGCGGCGGACGGACTTCCCGTCATCGTGCCGCCGCCCTCGCTCTCGGTGGACAACGGCGCGATGATAGCGGCCTGCGCCTACTTCCAGCACGGCGGCGCGCTGAAGGGTTGGGACCTAGACGTAGTTCCCTCCCTGGGTCTCGGCTGAGCGGGGACTCTATCCAGCGGCTGGGTCGTCCGCCGGGGAAGCGTCCTCGGACGGCGGCTCCTCCGGCGGTGTCGGGAGCGGAGCGGATCTCCGTGCGCCTGGCCCGCGCCGCCCGGTAGAGCGGGCATGGGCCAGGACGGCCTCCAGGTCCACTATCATCGCCTGCCCGCGCCTTTCGGGATAGCGGACCACCAGCAGGGGGTTTTTCCGCGCCCAGCGCGTGATGGTTACGCGGTGTATTCCCAGATGGGCGGCGGCCTCTCCGACCGTCGTTTCGCGCATTTGAACCATCCCCGGAGAACGTGCAGGAATGTCGCTAGGCGCAGCTTCTCCCGCCGGAGACGCATCAGCGGTCGGCGGCTCATCTTCCGGCGCGGCGGCATCATCCGCTGCGGCAGCAGCCGGCACGACGGGCGGCGCTTCTTCCACCAGGGTGGCGTCCGCGGTCGGCGGCTCTTCCGGCGCGGCAGCATCATCCGCTGCGGCAGCAGTCGACACGACGGGCGTCCTGGGCCGGCTCCACCAGGGAACGACCCGTGTCGTCCCGTCCTTGCCAGCGCAGCTTTGCACCGACGTCAGCGTCTGCCCCGCCTGCACCTGGAACGGGCCGTTGGCCACGCGATAGGCGTCTCTGAGCGCCCCTTCGCCGCGCAAGGCCAGCGAGACCTCGGCGGTGCGCGCTCTGAAGGTGATGCTGGGCGAATCCTCCGAGACGAAGTAGCTGGAGGCGGTGAGCGCCCCCAGCGCCACCAGCACCGCCCCAATGATCCAGGGCAGGATGCCGCCCCAGCCCAGGACGGTGGCGGCCCAGGATACTGCAACGGCGGCCAGCAGCAGCAGCCCGCCGCTGAGCAGAGGCCTGATGCTCTTGGCCAGGTCGGTTACCTCCACCGAGTCCACGCTGCCGATGGGGAGCAGTACCCGGCGGTGCTTTCCGTCTTTGCGGGCAAAGCAGATCAGGCGCTGGTTGGTTACAGCTATAAAATCGTCCTGCGGGGGAGCCCCTTCCAACAGGCCGTACCTGCCGTCAAGTGTAAGCCAGACCTCTTCGCCGTCCAGCAGCCTGATCCCCCGCACCTCTCTATACTCTGAGTCCATGACGCCAATGATACCAAATGTGGCAACGGAGTGTGATTCAGGCGGCGGCAAATGCTCTGTAAGCCGCGCCAAGCTCTCTAACCGCTTCCACGCTGCCGCCGTCCGCGCCACTAGCCAGCATCTCCTGGTACATCTGGACCAGCCCCTGCTGCGCCACGGCCCCCTTGAGCAACCTCCCCTCGACTTTCAGAAGGGATGCCATCTCCCTGGTCATCTCGTTGTCAGCCAGGCGGGGCACTCTCCAGTAGAGCCGCAAAGCGTCCTCCGCCAGCGAGCCATCCTCAACCAACACGCTCCAAGCGTGAAAGAACGGCAGGACGTGGTTCACCGCCATGTCTAGCGCCCTGCTCTTCCCAATGAGCGTCCTGCCTCCTCCGCCGGCGGTGAGCGCCCTCACCAGCAGCCCGGGGCCATCCTCCGTTACGGCGGGCCTCAGCCCGCGAACGAGGCCTGTCTCCAGGAACCGCGCCGCCAGCACCGCCGCGCCCTCGATGCGAGGCAGCGGCTGATTGCCCGGTCTCACCCCGGCGAAACGCCACTCACCCCGGTCCATCCCCTCACCCCACGACGCGGTCCTGGCCGTCCTCTCTCCGTCTTCCAACCCGGCGGTTACTGCCAGGATCCGCCTCACTCCGGGTGCTCTTCGGGCCCCGGGCAAACCCTCGCTAGCCTGGCGCAGGCGGCGCCAGGGCGCTAGGCGCGCTAGCTTGAGGAAGGCATCGCGGTTTCTGCTGTAACCCAGGGACTCCATGATCCCGTGATAGAGCAGTTCGTCGGCGTCCTCATCGAACAGCTCCCCCAAGTAGCCGTTGCTTCTCTTCCTGAATCGCCTCTCTCCGGCCTCCTCTATGGCAAGAACGAGCTCCGGCTTCTCCAGCGACCTCCATTTTTGCAACAGTGGCAACTCCAGCGGAGCTTCCGACTCGCCGCCCGGGGCGGACAGCGAGGTCACCGGCACCTCCCTTCCGTCCTGCCGTTCCGTGGCGCTCTTGGACCTCCGTCTCATCACCACGTGCAGCACCACGTTGTTGTAGTTGGGGTCTTCATGATGGCCGTGCTCCCTCCAACCCGAATCGGTCAGGTGTACCTCCACGTCGCCCTGCTGCGGTGGCGCCCCATCGACCTGGATCATGGCGTCTCTGAAATCGGGGCCCGGGCCGCCGTTGCGCCTCCCCGGGTAAAGTACGCGGACCCGCCTGCCATCCGCGGTCGACAGATAACGCCGCTGAGCGCGGGTCTGCCAAAGGCGAGCCAACAGCCGCTCCGGTATCAGCGGCAGCTTTCTCTTTACCAAGAGTGCCACCTATCCCCTTGAACCCCCGCCGAACGGCGGCTGCTCTCTTTCAGTGTCGGGATTCCACTCCTCTGCGTCCGTTGCGTATTGGAACGGGAGCGCTCCGCTAATATGGAAAGTAGCTTCTTGGAGGCGCCTCTTGGCCTGTACAGGCCCGTTTCCCACTCGCTGACGGTCTGCTGGCGGGTCCCCATCTCTTCGGCCATCTCCTGTTGGGTGGCTTTCAGGTGCCGGCGCAGGGCGCGGATCTTCTCTCTGTCCCACTCGCTCTCCACTTCCGTCTGCCTCCTAGTATCTCGTGGTTCTTGCATTCTACACGTTTCCGTGTAGAATGCAAGAACCACGAGAAGACCCAACCCGCAATAGGTCCGATACATGGAGACGGCCGCTTGGCGGAGTCAGGTCACCCTATGATGGAGGCCACACGGTCTTTGAAGCCGGTGAGGCCTTCCAGCATCTCCCAGAGCGCCTGTCCCCAGGGGCGGTCCAGACTCGCCGTCTCCATGCGGATCAGTCTGCGACCCACCTTGACGTGAGACCCCAGCTCACGCTCCAACGCGTCGCGGGCACCGCCGACGTCGTCGAGCAGACGCACCGCCACGTGGCGGGACTCTCTGGTTACCGACTCGGCTCCCGCCTCCGCAGCCAGCACCCTTATCCTCACCGTGTAGAGCAGGCTGTGCACCTCCCTGGGCGGCATTCCGAACCTGTCCCACATCTCTTCCTGCACCTGCGCCACGTCCCCCAGCGTACTCGCCTTCGACAGCCGCTGGTACAGGCCAAGCCTGGCGGCCAGGTCCTCCACGTATGACTGGGGAATGCGCGCCGGCAGTCTCAGGTTCAGGGAAACCTCCCTCTTCTCATCCTCCGGCATCTCCGGCAGCTCGCCTCCCGCCCTGACCTCCTCTACGGCCTGGGTGAGCAAGCGCTGGTACAGATCGAAGCCCACGGCGTGGATGTGACCGCTCTGCTCGGCGCCCAGCAGCTGTCCGGCACCCCTGATCTCCAGGTCTTTCATGGCAATGCGGAAACCGGCGCCCAGTTCGGTGGCAGCGAGGATGGTCTCCAATCGCTTCTGTGCCGCCTCCGTGATGCGGCGGCCGCGCGGTATCAGAAAGTAGGCGTAAGCCCTCTGGCTGCCTCTGCCGATGCGCCCTCTCAGCTGGTAGAGCTGGGCAAGCCCCAGGGTATCGGCACGGTCCACGATTAGCGTATTGACGCCGGGCAGGTCCAGCCCCGACTCGATGATCGTCGTGCACGCCAGCACGTTGAACTCTCCCCTGGTGAAGGAGTCCATGACTCTCTCCAGTTGCTCCTCAGGCATACGGCCGTGCGCCGCGCCAATCGAGGTTTCCGGCACCAGTCCCCTAAGAGAGTCCACCACCGAAGCCAGGTTGTGAATCCTGTTGTGCAGATAGTATACCTGGCCACCTCTGTCCAGCTCGCGCAGGATGGCCTCGCGGACGAGCTGGTCGCTCTGCTCTGACACGTAGGTCTTTATGGGCAAGCGCTCCTCCGGCGGCGTCTCCATGGTGCTCATGTCGCGAATTCCGGATAGAGCCATGTGAAGAGTGCGTGGAATCGGCGTCGCCGTCATGGTCAGCACGTCGACCTGAGCGCGCATTCTCTTCAGCCTCTCTTTGTGGCCGACGCCGAACCTGTGCTCCTCATCGATAACGACCAGCCCCAGGTCCTTGAACATCACGTCCTTCTGCAGCAGGCGGTGGGTTCCGATGCAGATGTCCACCTTGCCTTCCGCCAGCCTTTCCAGGACTTCCTTCTGCTCTCTATCGGTGCGGAACCTGCTGAGCACGTCTACCGTGACCGGGTAGGGGCCCAGGCGCTGGCTGAACGTGGCATAGTGCTGCTGCGCCAGCACGGTGGTGGGCACCAGTATCGCCACCTGCTTGCCGCCGGCCACCGCCTTGAAGGCGGCCCTGAGGGCGACCTCCGTCTTACCGTAGCCCACGTCACCGGCAACGAGCCTGTCCATGGGCCCCACCCGCTCCATGTCCGCTTTGACCTGGTTTATCGTCCTCACTTGGTCCAGGGTTTCCACATAGGGGAACGAGTCCTCCAGCTCCCTTTCCCAGGGCGTGTCAGAGGTGAACGCAATTCCCGGGGTGACCTCGCGCTGGGCGTACAGCCTGAGCAGCTCCTGGGCCATCTCCTGCACGGAACGCCTCACACGGCGCTTGGCGCGCAGCCATTCCTGCGTGCCAAGCCTGGTCAGCGTGGGACGCTGATCGCCCGGAGCAGAGTAGGGACCAACGCGGTCCGCGTGGTCGGTTGGCACGTACAGCTTGTCTCCCTCCGCGTAATCCAAGACCAGGTACTCCCGCTGCGAGTCGCCCTCTCCCATAACAGTGGTGCCGGCGAAAAGCGCCACGCCGTGGTCGGTGTGCACCACGTAGGAACCCGGCTCTATCTCAGCGATGAGCGGAGCGCGGGAAGCCGTTCGGCGCCTGCGCAGCCGCGCCATCTTGGCCGTGCCAAAGACCTCCATATCCGTGAAGAGCGCCGTGCCCTTTCCACCAGGCGCCAGCCATCCTTCCGAAAGCGAACCGCGCAGGATGGCAACCGACCCTGGTGCGGGTGGTCCGGTCAGCTCCTCGACCATCCTTGCTCCCAGTCCGCTCTCCGCCATTATCTCGTGGAGGCGTTGAGCGTGGTGAGTCACCACGAGGACGCGTTCCCCGCGGCGGCGGCGTTCGTCCACGTCGGCGATGAAGAGAGGCAGCTGGCTCCAAAAGGAGGGAGCCTGTACAAAGGGAAAGGAGGAGGTGTCCCCACCGCTCCAACGGGTCAGCCGCAGCGTCCTGGAGGTGCGTTCCAGCCTTTCTAGTATCTCCTCCCGCGTAAAGTACGGCGAGGGGAACCCCCCAGGCAGCTCCCCCCGCTCCCGTTTCGTCTCCCGCAGCTCAAAGCTGCGCCTGTCGAACTCCCGTAACGTCTCTTCGATTTGGGAGCCGTCGTCCAGCACCACCAGCGTGTTCCGGGGGAGAAAATCTAGGAGAGCGGAGCGGTTGAAGAAGCCGGCATAGAAGCCGGCCTCCTCTACGTAGTGGCCGGCCGCCATCAGGGAAAGCTCCTCTTCCATGCGATCCCGCACCCTGGTAGAGCGGGGATTGAAATCCAGGCCTGCGAACGCTCTTCCAATCTCATCCGGGTCTGCCAGGGAGGGAAGCAGCTCCTCCGCCGGGGCAACCGTAACATGCCCCATTTGTTGCAGTGAGCGCTGGTTCCCAGGATCGAAGGAGCGGATGCTCTCCACGACGTCGCCCCAGAATTCCAGCCGCGAGGGGTAGGCATCTCCGGACGGAAACACGTCCAGGATCCCGCCGCGCCTGCTCATGCGGCCGGGCGTCTCCGTGATACGCTCCATGCGGTAGCCGATAGCCGTCCACCTTTCGATCAACGACTCCATGGAGACCTTCTGACCACGGTGCACAGTGAAGTCATACCACTTGAAGACCTCGGGATCTACCGTCTTCAAGGCAAGCCCCAAAGCGGACGTCACCACCAGCGGCACTTCTCCCGGATACACGCCCGCCAGCGATGACAGCACGCGAAGCCTCTGGTGCATGCTGGTGCTGTCCACGGCCAGGCGTTCGAAGGGCAGCGCCTCCAGCTCAGCAAAGCTGTGGATGGCGGGATCTTCGTTGAAGTAGACCAGCAGGCGGTCGTAGAGACGCCTTGCGTCCTCCGGCCTTGGCGAAACGACCAGCACCGGCGCATTCAGCTCCCGCCACAGCGTCCCCACCAGCAACGGCGCCGCCGCCTGCAGTATGGAAGCAGACCCGGCTCCGTCCATCAGCTGCTCTCTGAGCCGTTGGAACCGGGGCATCTCCCTGATGAGCTCTGTCAGTCCGTTCAGCATCTCTCTCCCAAACTAAAACGCCCAAACGGGCTGGCGGCAGAAGCCGCAGCCCTCGATTCGCCGATTGTAACAGGTATGCCCCCTTCCGTCATGCCCGCGCCGGCGGGGCCGAGGCGCGGCCCCCCTGCGGCGGTACTCGCACGTCTTCACGTCCGCATGCACGCGCGTTGACGCTGTACACGGCCTCGGCTACAGTATCTTCCTATCGCAGGAGGTCCAACATGGCAAAGGAATCGATTGGATTTATCGGGTTGGGGATCATGGGACTTCCCATGGCCCGCAACCTGCTGAAAGCGGGATACCCGGTCGTGGCCTACAATCGCACTTCATCCAAAGCAGAGGAACTGGCAGAGGACGGAGCGACAACTGCGGCAAGCCCCAGAGAGGTCTCCAAACGAGCATCCGTAATCATAACGATGGTCACGGACTCCCCCGACGTGGAAGAGGTGGTCCTGGGCCGAAACGGCGTCATAGAGAGCATTCAACGCAATGCGGTGCTCATCGACATGAGCACCATCTCTCCTTCGGTGACCCGGGCCATTGCCGAACAGTTGGAAGAAAAGGGCGCATGGATGCTGGACGCCCCGGTCAGCGGAGGCTCCTGGGGCGCCATAGAGGGCACGCTATCCATCATGGTGGGCGGCCAGAAAAGCGTGTTCGATAGGTGCCTGCCCGTTTTCCAAGCCATGGGCAAGAACATAGTGCACACGGGGCCAAACGGCATGGGGCAGACCACCAAGCTGGTCAACCAGATACTAGTGGCCGGGACTATGAATGCCGTAGCGGAGGCCATGGTCTTCGCCGCCGCTTCCGGTGCCGACCTGGAGGCCACCATAGAGGCGGTGAAGGGAGGGGCAGCGGGCTCGTGGCAGCTGCAGAACCTGGGCCCGAGGCTAATCAGAGGGGACTTTGCTCCCGGGTTCATGGTGCGCCTGCAGCAGAAAGACCTTCGTCTCATATTGGAAGGCGCAAGAGAGATGCGGCTAACTCTCCCGACAACGGCGCTGATCAATCAGCTCTTCAGCGCACTGGAGGCTTCCGGCAACGGTGAAGAGGGTACACAGGCGCTGGTCAAGGTCCATGAGCGACTGGCCGGGGTAGAAGCGCGGATAAAATAAACGCCGCGGGCGGAGGCAGGCTTCCCTTCAGTCTTCTCAACCTCACAGTCCTTGCGTGACCGGCAACCGCATCTCTTCCATGACCCGCATTCATGGTATAAACTCCCCCTGACCGCCGGTTGCACCGCGACGGCAAGATGGAGGTGGGATGACAGCGGAACGAACCTTGACCTCGGAAGTCGTTGACTATATTCAGGGCCTCAGCTACGAATCGATACCTGAGGACGTACGGCAAGAGTTGCATCGTTGCCTAGTGGACGGCTTCGCCGTGATGCTTTCAGGAAGCCGTGCCGCCTGTTCGCTCATTGTCCAGCAATACGTGCGCGACAGCAGCGTCGGGGGCCGCTGTTCAGTAGTAGGCAGCAGCCTGGCCACTTCGGCACAACAGGCCGCCCTGGCCAACGGCACCGCCGGTCACGCCGACGACTTCGACGATACACAACTGGCTCAAACGCCGGACCGCATCTACGGTCTGCTCACCCACCCCACCGTGCCGGCCCTGGCCGCCACTCTGGCCGTGGCGCAGGAGACGGGCGCAAGCGGCAAGGAGCTTCTCACCGCCTTCTGCGGCGGCTTTGAGGTGGAATGCAAGATAGCCGAGGCCATGAATCCTCGGCACTACATCCAGGGCTTCCACAGCACGGCCACCATAGGGATATTTGCCGCGGCCACCGGCGCCGCCAAGCTGTATGGACTCTCAGCCGGGCAGACCAGGTACGCCATTGGCATCGCAGCTTCAAAGAGCGCCGGTCTGCGCGCCAACTTTGGCACTATGACCAAGCCCTATCACGCTGGCGCAGCCGCGGAAAACGGCATCGTGGCGGCCAAGCTGGCCGGGCTCGGTTATCAGGCAGACCCCAACGCCCTCGACGGACAGTGGGGCCACTTCCAGGTGATGGGAGGAGGTGTAGACGCGGAACGTCTGTTGGGACGGTTGGGGAACCCCTATACGCTGGAATGGCCCGGCGTCTCGGTGAAACCGTACCCCTGCGGCTCGCTGTCGCACCCCTCCATGGACACCATGCTCGATCTCATTCTGGAGAACGACATCAAGTCGGAGGACGTGGAGGAGGTACGGCTGGGCGCCGGCTACAACATACTGAATCCGCTGCGCTACAGCGATCCCCAAAACGAGCTGGAGGCGAAGTTCAGCCTTCAGTTCTGCCTGGGCATACTGCTCCTGAAGCGCCGTGCAGGCACCCAGGAGTTTACCGATGAAGTGGTGCGGTCGCCGGAGGCGCGCAAGGTGATGAAGAAGGTCAAGACCTATCACAATCCTGAGATAGAGGCAAAGGGCAGTGACCGCATCCGAAGCCTGATAGAGATCCGGCTGAAGGACGGACGGATAATATCGCGCGAGGCGGAGACCTCGCGGGGCACTCCCGAGCGCCCCATGGGAACAGAGGGCATGGCCGCCAAGTTCACCGATTGCGCCAAGGGCGTTCTGCCCAAATCCAAGATCAGTGCGGCTCTGGACGCCATCTACCACGTGGATGATATGGCGGACGTGTCCAAGCTGGTGGAAGCCGTGACGGTATAGCTAATGGCCGCTGAGGCGAGTGTTCCAGGAGTACCAACACCTGATGCAAAGGGTCTGAGAATGGAGACAAGCCATTGAGTAGAGAGGTCGTCATCTCTGTGATTGGCGCGGGCAACAATGCGCCCAGAGAAGCGGTGGAGATGGCGGAGGCGGTGGGCCGCGAGCTGGCCAAGCGGGGCGCCGTCGTCGTTTGCGGCGGACTCAACGGCGTCATGGAAGCCGTGTGTCGCGGCGCCAAGTCCGAAGGCGGCGTCACCATCGGCGTGCTGCCGGGAGACGACCCTGAATCCGCGAATAGCTTCGTGGATTTCCCAGTGCCAACCGGCATGGGCCACGCCCGGAACGCCATCGTAGTCAAGGCGGGTCTGGCCGTGATCGCCGTGGATGGGGCCTACGGCACCCTATCTGAGATTGGGCACGCCCTTGCCGAGGGCAAAACGGTGATTGGCCTGAAGACCTGGCGAATCTCCCAGGAAGAGAACGAAGAGCAGGCAGCCATCGTTCGCGCCGAAACTCCCCAGGAAGCGGTCGAGCTTGCCCTGCAAGCCGCCGCTAAACGAACCAGACCGGGTGCTCCGTGACCACCATTCAGCGTATACACGGCCGCGAGATACTCGATTCCAGGGCAACACCCACCGTGGAGGTCACCGTCCTGCTCCAGGACGGCTCCACGGGCACGGCCGCCGTTCCCTCGGGAGCCAGCACCGGAGCCTACGAGGCTATAGAGCTTCGTGACGGCGATAGGTCGAGGTTCGGGGGAAAAGGCGTTCTGGAAGCGATATCCAACGTGAACAACCGCATCGCCCCGGCGCTCAGCGGCCTGCCAGCCGGTGAGCAAGAAGATATAGACCACCGCCTCATAGATATGGATGGCACCCCAAATAAGGCTAACCTGGGCGCCAACGCCATACTGGGTGTATCGCTGGCTGTGGCCAAGGCCGCCGCCGCCAGTCATGGCGTACCCCTGTACCGCCGTCTCAATGAGGGCAGCGATCCTCTGCTTCTACCCGTCCCCATGCTCAATATCCTCAACGGGGGCAGGCACGCCGCCAACTCCACCGACCTGCAGGAGTTCATGGTTGTCCCCACGGGTCTCCCCTCTTTCAGTGAAGGTCTCCGCTGCGGCGCGGAGGTCTATCAGGCGTTAAAAGGCCTTCTGCACGACCGCGGGCTGTCCACCAACGTAGGTGACGAAGGCGGCTTTGCACCGTCTCTGGCATCCAACAGAGAAGCGGTTGAAGTCGTGCTCACGGCCATCGAACGGGCCGGGTACAAGCCAGGCTCCGATTGCCATCTGGCCCTGGATGCCGCAGCTACCGAGTTCTACCAGGACGGCGTATACGTACTGGAGCGGGAAGGCGTGCGCCTCTCTTCGCAAGGGATGGTGGACCTGCTCAGCGACTGGGCAAAGGCATACCCCATCATCAGTATTGAAGACGGCTTGGCTGAAGACGACTGGGAGGGCTGGGCCATGCTCACTCAACGGCTGGGAAACAGCGTACAGATAGTGGGAGATGACCTCTACACCACTAACGCGAAACGGATACGGAGAGGGGTCGATTCCAGTTCCAGCAACGCCGTCCTCATCAAGCTGAACCAGATAGGGACGCTTACCGAGACTTTACAGTCGATACGTATGACCAAAGACGCCGGCTGGCGTGCCGTGATCAGCCACCGCTCCGGCGAAACGGAAGATACTACCATCGCCGACCTTGCGGTAGCCACCGGAGCAGGACAGATTAAAACGGGCGCTCCCGCTCGCAGCGAGCGCGTGGCCAAGTACAACCGTCTACTCCGTATAGAAGAGGAGCTGGGCAAGGAGGCGCGATACGCAGGGCGGGAGGCGTTTTCCGTATGAGCTGAGCAACTGCTGGCAGCAACCACCCTTCATCTTACGGACTAGAGGGATAGGATCTGCTTTAGCCATAGACTAGTATAATGAAGATTGTGGAGGAAGTATTCTCGCCAGCTGGTTCTGGTTAAAGTAAGACATTGCAGATTAGGAGGGTTCATGGCAACTCGTATAGGCATCAACGGATTCGGACGGATTGGAAGGCAGGTCTTGCGGGCCATACTGGAACGCCACCCGGATACCCTTTCCGTCGCCGCGGTCAACGACCTGACCGATGCCAAGACCAACGCACACCTATTCAAGTACGACAGCACCTACGGCCGCTACCCGGGGAGTGTGGAGGCAGACGGCAACTCTATGACCGTGGACGGCAAGCAGATCGCCGTGGTGGCGGAGCCGGACCCGGCCAGGATCCCATGGGGCGATTTCGGGGTGGACATCGTGGTAGAATCTACCGGCATGTTCACCGACGCCTCGAAGGCGGGCGGACATCTCCAAGGCGGCGCCAAGAAAGTGGTCATATCGGCTCCGGCATCGGGCGAAGATATGACCATCGTGCTGGGAGTCAACGACGACCACTACGACCCGAAGCGCCACAACATCATATCCAACGCATCCTGCACCACAAACTGCGTGGCTCCCATGGTCAAAGTGCTGCACGACAACTTCACCGTGGAACGCGGCCTGATGACCACCATCCACTCCTACACCAACGACCAGCGAATCTTGGACCAGGCGCACAAAGACCTGCGGCGCGCACGCTCCGCGGCTATTAACATCATCCCAACCAGCACCGGAGCGGCACGCGCCTGCGGACTGGTCATCCCCGATCTGCAAGGGAAGGTGCACGGCATGGCAATGCGCGTCCCCACCCCCACCGGTTCGGCGACGGACCTGGTCGCAGACCTAGGACGCAAGGTGTCGGTGGAAGAGGTGAACGAGGCGTTCAAGGAAGCCGCGATGGAACCGCTGAAGGACATCCTGGAGTACACGGAAGAGCCTATAGTGAGCAGCGACATCGTCTCAAATCCTCACAGCGTCATACTGGACGGGCTGTCCACCATGGCCATGGACGGCACCATGGTGAAGGTGCTGGGTTGGTATGACAACGAATGGGGTTATTCCTGCCGCACGTCAGACCTGATTGCATTCATGGCGGAAAGGGGTTGGTAGGAGATGAAAAAGGCGATGCAGCCCTGAGTAGGCGTTGAGCCACCGACACAAGGATTGCCTTGCTCAGGTACCGCCTTCAGAAGACTTGGTATCTTGGCGCGACCACGCATGTCCGTCTGCCGTATGTTCGTAAGCCATAGCTAGCTGACTGGCCTGATACAATATCCCACTATGCAGCCAGCATCCTCCTCCACCTCCCTACTCCAGCGAATGCAGACCGCTTGGCGCTGGGCGATTCGTCCGGGCGGCGCCGGATGGTCTGTTCCCCCGCTCCTTGTCCTGGTCCTCCTGCTGGCCTTCCTCGTACGTATCTATGGCGTCGGCTGGGACCAGAATAGCTTTTTCCACCCTGATGAACGCTCGATATACCTGCGCACAGACTGCATGTACCGCCTCCTCGTGGAGGTTCCCGGCTGGGAGTCGTGTACGCAGGACGATCCGTTTCAGCAGGCTGAGCCCGGGTTCCCCAGCTTCACCGTCTTCCTGGATGCGGACAAAAGCCCTCTGAATCCCCACTGGTTCCCACTGGGAAGCATCATTCTCTACGTGATGGTTGGCATCAAACTGCTGGCCTCTCCCTTCTTCACCATGGAGCTTCCCGACCTAGCCCTGACGGGCAGGCTGCTCTCCACCCTGGCCGACGTAGGCACCGTCGCCATGATCTACCTGCTGGGCAAGCGGCTCTACAGCAAGAACGCCGGATTGCTGGCGGCTGCTCTTGTGGCTTTTGCGGTGGTGCACATCCAGCACGCCCACTACTACAGACCGGAGACCTTCTCCAATCTGCTCACGCTGGCCTCCTTCTGGTTCATGATGCAGGTGCTGGAAAAGAACCGTATCCGCGATTCGGCGTTCCTTGGCCTGTTCATCGGCCTGGCGTTTGCCACCAAGATAAGCATGGCCCCGATTCTGATCTCCCTGGCGGCATTGTACGGCCGTCTATTCCTTGGCGCCCTGGGCAAGCCAGCCCATGCTCCTCTAGCAGCCACCCCCCAAGATAGGCCGGCTCTGCTGGAGAAGGCCGCTCTACGCGCTTTGCTGGGCGGTTTCATAGCTGCTGCCGTCTACCTGTTCTGGACACCCTACTCCATCCTGGCTTTCCCCGAGTTTCTCTATTGGAACCTGCGTGAGCTGGACATCGTGCGCAACGCCGGCTCGGTGCCCTATACGGTGCAGTACATAGGAGCTCCCAAGCTGCTGTACGAGTTGCAGCAGACCGTCACCTGGGGGCTGGGATACCCCCTTGGTCTTTTAGCCTGGGGAGGACTCCTGGCTACCATAGTCATCAACCTGCGCCGTCCAAGATGGGGCCAAGTCCTCATATTGCTCTGGGCGTTTCCCCTACTCATCGTCGTCGCCAGGGTAGACGTAAAGTTTCTACGCTATACGTTTCCCCTAATGCCCGTCATGATCATGATGGGCGCCGGCACAGCGCTGATGGGAATCGACTGGCTGAAGCGGCACAAACCGGCGATGGTCAAGGCGGCGCGGATAGCGCTTGGAGCGATAGTAGGGGCAACCGTCTTCTACGGCCTGGCATTCCAGGTCGTCTATTCCAGCCCGCACACTGCAGTACAGGCGTCGCGGTGGATCAACGCCAACATCCCTGAGACGTCGTTCATCCTGACCGACAACCACTGGGACGAAGGCGTGCCTGACTTGGGTCGGTACCGCCTGGCCCAGATCCCCATCTTCGAAAGCGATACCGTGCCGAAAGTAAACTCGCTGGCGGCGAATCTATCGGAGGCTGACTATCTGCTGTTCTACAGCAACCGCACCTATGGCGCCGTCGCCCGAGCCCCGGAAAGATATCCGTTCAGCAGCAACTACTACGTCCTCCTCTTCTCCGGCACCCTGGGCTATCAGCTGGAAGAGAGCTTCAGTGCCTATCCGTCCCTTCTCGGCGTATCTTTGGTAGACGACCCGTTCCGCAGAGCGGGCGTTCCCATGCCCAACGGACTCGACGGAAGCCGGTCGTCCCACCTATCCATCAACATGGGGTATGCCGACAACGACCACGTCACCTACGACCATCCACTCGTCATGCTCTTCAAGAATACGGGTCGCCTGGATAGAGACGCCCTGTCCAGCATGATTCTGAACGTTGACACGGAACCAGACCGCTCTCTGCAGCTCCTACTCACCCCTGACGAGCTCGCGGCCCAGCGCAGCGGCGGCACCTGGTCGGAGATATTCAGCCCATTCATCCTGGCCAACCGGCTGCCCGTTCTAGCCTGGCTGGCACTGGTGCAACTGGCCTCCCTGGCCGTTCTTCCCATTGGCTTCCTGCTATTCAGGGGACTCCGGGACAGGGGTTACCTGCTTTCCAAGACCATGGCGGTGCTGCTGCTGGCCTACCTGGCCTGGCTCCTAGCCGCACTGAACATAATCGATTTCACCCGCCTCTCGATTTACCTGGGACTGGCGGGCATGGCTTCAGCCGGCGCTTGCATAGCGGTTGCCCGCCGCGACAGCATCCTTGCTTTCCTCAAGGCCCGTTGGCGCATACTGGCGCTGGAAGAGGCGCTATTCCTCGCCGCGTTCTTCATCTTCCTTGGCTTGCGCTGGGCCAATCCCGACCTCTGGCATCCCTTCAGGGGCGGCGAGAAGCCCATGGACTTCGCTTACCTGAACGCCATAATACGCTCATCCACCGTACCTCCCTACGACCCCTGGTTCGCCGGCGGCTACCTCAACTACTACTACTTTGGCCAGTTCATACTGGCCACCCTGATCAAGGCTACTGGCATACTGCCTGAAGTGGCCTTCAACCTGGCGGTGCCGCTGCTCTTCGCGCTTACCGCGGGCGGCGCTTTCTCCCTGACCTACAATCTGACTTCCGCCATGCGACAGCGAAGCACCGCCCCACCCCTGGATGCCCGTCGCCACAGGCATGACGAAGAGGCGCCTTCGAACTCCGGGCCGGGTCCTTCCTGGGGGCCTGCCGCGGCCGGAATCGCCGGGATTCTACTGGTAGCCGTACTGGGCAACCTGGGAGCAGCCGCCCAGCTTGCCAGGGCCGGACTGGACCGGCTGAGGGACGGCGCAGGCTTCCCCATGTTCGACTACTGGGCGCCCAGCCGGATGATCCCCGATCAGATAGCGATAACCGAGTTCCCCTTCTGGACGTTCCTCTTTGCCGATCCTCACGCCCACATGATAGTGATTCCCTTCACTCTCCTGGCGGCGGGACTCTCCCTGAGCCTGGTCCTCGACCCCGGGGCATTGTCCCACGGCTGGAGACGCGCCGTGACCCCTCTGGCCATCCTCGGCATAGCGGCCGGTTCCCTTGCCGCCATCAATACCTGGGACTACCCCACCTACATGGCCCTGGGCATAGCCGGCATATTCATAGCCTCTTACGCCCATTACAAGAGTCTGTCCCTTGCCTTCCTCAAATCGGCGTCTCTCAAGGCATTGTTTACCGTTGCTGTTAGCTATATCGCCTTCCTTCCCTTCCATTCCAGGTTCGTCGCCTTTTCCGCCGGAGTCCACAGCAGCGACTTTCAGACCCCCATCCGGTTTTATCTGGGCATCCACGCCCTCTTTCTGTTCATCGTCGTATCTTACCTGGCCTATGAAAGCTTCAGATACATGACCCAGCACAGGACGGATGAAGACGGAGAGGGTTCGGCAAGCCCGGCGTCCAGGTTGGCATGGCTCCTCTCCCCTGGCCGGATAGCTTTCGCCGGCGGCTCCGCCCTCTTCCTCTTCGTGCTTGCCGCATACCTCACTGCCGGCGGTTACGGCACCGTAGCCTTTCTCTTTGCGCTAACGGTGATTGCGGCGCTGCTGGTAGTGCGGCGTCTCCTTGACCCCGGCGATTCATCCCTCCATCACCTCTTCATCCTGGTCCTGGTCATAGGAGCGCTCGGTCTGGGTATCGCGGTTGACCTGGTCACGGCCAACAACGACATCGACCGCATGAATACCATCTTCAAGCTGTATCTGCAGGCCTGGGTGCTATATGCACTCGCTTCAGCCGCCATTCTCTGGTACCTGGTGACTTCGATGCGAAAATCCCGACGCAGCATGACCTGGGGCAAGGGCGTTTGGGCTGGCTTGCTCACGCTCCTGGTGCTGAGCGTTTCCATCTTCCCCGTACTGGGTGCCAGGTCGCGCCTTGCCGACAGGTTCGACACCAGCTTCACCGGTCTCAACGGGGCCGCCTTCATGGAGGAGACCGAGTACAGCGACGCCGAAGGGCCGATAGAGCTGAGGCACGACTGGGACGCTATCCAGTGGCTGAGAAGAGAAGCCCAGGGCTCTCCGGTGATAGCCGAGGGTAGCACGGAGCCTCACCGGTATCGCTGGGGGGGGCGTTTCTCCATCTATACCGGGCTTCCTTCCATCATCGGCTGGAGCTTTCACCAGATCCAGCAGCGCCACGGGGAGCAGTTCGCCGTGGGCGAGCGCCTGTCCGACTTGAGTACGCTGTACACCACCACGGACACAACCGCCGCCGTCGCCGTTCTTCGCCTCTACAACGTCGAGTACATCGTGGTGGGTGAGCTGGAACGCCTGTATTACCCGGCGCCCGGCCTAGCCAAGTTCGAGACCATGGACGGCCTGGGCGTGGTCAAGGTCTATTCCAACGCCCAGGTGGACATATACCGGGTAGAGGATGTCTGGGAAGGCGCCGCGGCCTGAACTCCTCGTCTGCAAGGAGGCATGGCACCCCGGCCAGGCCTCAGGTTATGTTGAGCTGAAACAGCTCGGCGGGGTTGTCCCGCAATATCTTGCGGGCCAGGGAGACAGCCTCCGCCTCCTTCATGTATCCCTCGGCCACCTTTTCGGAAAGAACTCTACTCACCACTTCCCTGGTCATCTTGGCGTGGGCGTACGCCATCTCAACAGTGATGGCGTCTCCTCCAAAGGCTGCTATCTTGTTACCGGGGACGGTCTCTATCAGCTCATGGAGCAGGGCTCTGCTTATATACGGCGATATGATCTCCAGCCAAGTCATATCTGCATAGACGTTGGAGAAGTTCTTTGCCAGGGTGGCCCACTCGTGTACGTAGGGGTAACCTCCATGGAACAGATCGAAGCGGGCCTCGTGGTATTCCAGGAACAGGTTCACCAGAAGCGTTGGATTGGAGTTGTAGATGACGCTCTCGTTGCTTTCATGCAGGCCCGTGTGTATCTGCATGGGTATTCCTGCTTCCACGGTTTGTCGGATAACCTGGTGCATCATGAAATCCTGTAGCGGCTTTGCTTCCGTCCAAGAAGGCCCCTGGCCCGTATCCGCGGCTATCCTGTTGAAGGCTGTCTTCGCCTCCTGGCGCGTGACTTTTTCGTATCGCAACGGACGCCGGTAAGCCAACGCGCTTTTGATTGCCACGGCCCCGTTGCCAACCGCCCGCTCCATAGCTGAGCGCATGGCCCGCACCAAATCATCCAAAGAATGGACCGCTACGTCTTCCTCCGACTCGATGCGATCAAGCTCCGCCCTAGTGCGTACCGAGATTATGTAGTCCATACGCATAGCGGGGACAAAATGCTCCCTATCCACCTCCGTAGTATGTATATCTACTATGGACAGGTCTATCTTGGCCATCTCCTTCATGACTTTGCGATACCAGTTCGGTCCTTGCGAGTTGGCGATGGCCTGGGATAGTGGCGCGTAGGTCTCCCTGCTGAGGTCCTCAAAGCCGAAGATGTCCTTGACGGCTAGCAGAGTCTGCTTGGCGTAGGCGGTGTTGCGTATCCTCTCCCAGTATGGCTCCAGGGCTTGCCAGCGTTCTTCCAGGGAGAGGTCGTCACGCTCCGGCGGGAGGATCGTCTTGCCTTCACGTAGCATGTCGTTGAACACCAGCTCGTAGCGATACATGGGTAGTCTGACCGACTGAAGCAATGGTAGAGGCATACCGGAGGACACCAAGTCGGTGGTGTTGTAGTGGGCCAGCAAATAGCCGAAGTCCACCGCGTACTCATCACGCAGGGTTTCCGGCATCAGATGCTCATGCGTATCTACAATGCGGATCTCGTTGACGGCGTTCTCTATGTTTTCGTTGACCGGCGCCATGTCAAACGACTCCCCTATCCAATAGCTCCGTCATACTCCATTTGGGAAGCTTGCCTGTATTGAAAGACCGGATATTGCTCACGGGTCATCTCTTGGAACCTCTTTGGCCGGCGCTGCGCCACCATAAAGCAAGTTGATAATGAAGGCAGCATGGATCCCCGGCCGCCAGCATTGGCTTTGCCGTTACGCTGAGTTTGGAGTACCCTATAGGCCTATCCGGGTAATTTCAAGTGAGGACTGTGACCATGGTGAACCTGTTCATGGAGCGGCCTACCCAGATCAGGGTGCTGGGCATATCCGGCAGTCTGCGCCAGGCATCATTCAACTCCTCTCTGCTCCGCGTTGCTCAGGAGGAGACACCGGAGGGCATGGAGATAGCTGCCCATGACCTGGCATCGTTGCCTTTCTACAACCGGGACTTGGAGGAACAGGGCGACCCCGACTCGATTACCAATTTCAAGACGGCAATACGTGAAGCGGATGGAGTGCTGGTCGTCACACCTGAATACAATTTCAGCCCCAGCGGCGTTCTGAAGAACGCCATAGACTGGGCATCACGGGACAGGGATCCGCGCTCCCTGTTCGCCAAGCCGGTAACTACTATGGGGGCTGGGGGATTTGCCGGGACGGCACGGGCGCAGATGCACCTGCACAATATATTCGCTGAGACGGGCTCCTATGTGATGACCAAACCGGGTGTCTACGTTGCCTACGCGCGCCAGAAGTTCAACTCCGAGGGCAATCTTACCGATGAGCCCACCCGGGAGGCGGTGCGCAACCACCTCAAAGCCTTTGCCAACTGGATATTGCTGCTGGGCAGGCCCAGAGACTAGCCATTGGTACAAGACCCCAAGTGTACATCTCCCATCTGAGACTGACCAACTACCGCAACTTTGCCGGCTTGAGCCTGGAGCTGCCGCTGGGTCTAGTAGTACTCAGCGGGGCAAACGCCCAGGGCAAGACCAACCTGCTAGAAGCGGCCTACCTGCTCGCCATCGCCAAGTCTTACCGCACGAACGTGGAAAGGGAGCTCATCAGCTGGGAGTCACAGAAGACTCCTGAAGCGGCGGGGACCGCCGGTATGGAGCAGACCATTGTCGATGGGGAGGTGGAGCGCCGTGACGACAAGGTGAGGGTCATTGTCGGTCTGCGTGCCGGCTCCAGTGAAGGAGCCGGTGGCGTCCTGGTGAACAAACAGATCAAGGTTAACGGCGTCTCTACATCCGCGTCGGGATTGGTTGGTTGGGTCAACGCCGTGTTGTTCACGGCCTCAGACATAGAGCTGGTGCATGGCCCGCCTTCGCAGCGCCGCCGCTTCCTGGACATTTTGCTTTCTCAGGTAGACCGGGGTTACCTGAGAACCCTGCAGAGGTATCAACGGGTGCTCACCCAGAGGAACCATCTACTGCGCCTGATCAGAGAAGGAAGAGCCTCCGGGGAAGAGCTAGGGTTCTGGAACAGGGAGCTGGTCAGAGAAGGCGCGTCGCTGATAAATCATCGAGGCGATGCCATCGATAGGCTGGCTCCACTGACGGCGCATGCTTACGGCGCTCTGTCCAAGGGAGAGGAGCTATCCCTGAAGTTCCGGCCCTCTCTGTCCTCCGGACAGCTTGAGCAGTCGCTCGCCGAGCGAAAAAATGAAGAGATAAACGCGGGCATGACCCTGGCCGGGCCACACCGCGACGACCTGGAGATTAAGCTGAACGGCATGCCCGCCGGTACGTACTCTTCCAGGGGCCAGGCAAGGTCTATAGCCCTGGGGCTCCGTTTGGCGGAGGCGGTGTTTCTCAAAGAGCAGCGCGGTGATGAGCCGGTGCTCCTCCTTGACGACGTTCTCTCTGAGCTGGATTCATACCGGAGGCAAAGCGTCCTTGAAGAAGCCGCCGGATACCAGCAGGCGCTGGTCACCACCGCGGAACCCGCGCTAATCGGCGATTTGCCGGCGCGCAATGCATCGCTCTTCCACGTAGCCGCAGGGAACGTGACGCCTTGGCGCGAGGGCAATGGGTTGCCCACAGCAGAATTCGCCGGCATGGGGACAGAATGAAGGGAGGACATGCGGCCGGGCGGACATAGGGGGCAGTGCCGACCCCTTTCATCCCCCATTTAGCCTCCACAAGGCACCTGTCATTCTGAGCCGAGCATTGGTTGGAGGATGTCCGGGCCGCCCATGTTTCAAATAACATGAGACAGTAGCTAGCCCGCTTTCTTGACAGCAAGCAAGTGTCACAATATCATCTTCTCGTCTTTACCGCTGGGAACCAACGAGTCGCCTGACTCAGAAGGAGGGGTCAATGACTAGCTCCACTCCTATGGACGTGAAGCAATGGGTCGCGCTTGCCGATGCTAAAGAGGATGCTCGCGCCTCTGGAATGAAGAAAAGATACGTTGAACTGGCAGGGCTATCTGAGGAAGAGAGGCTCAAGCAAATCACGGAACTGGCTCGCGCCGAGCACGAGATGCCGGAGGATAAGCTCCATGACTTCACCAAGAGCCGCCTCCTTACATGGATAGACATGGAGCCAGGCCAAGCCCAAGTGCTAGCCCACTCTTATGATGAGGCCTTGAAGTCGCTGCCCGGCACACTGGCAATGCGCCGGGTGGGTGCGGTACAGACCGTTGCTCGTGACATGCATCCAGATGAAGTCGAGAAGCTGTACAGCCTCATTCCATCCATTCTCAGAGAGATGCCCCGCCAGGTGGTTAGCTCACTCGCTACGGGCGCGGAGAAGAAGCCAAGACCTCCAAAGCGCAACAGGAAGAAGTGGTGGAAGCTGTGGCTGGCTTCTTGACCAGGGTCATCAGCTAGAAGCGACTGCAACAATCAATCGTCTTCCAACATCTTGCTTTGATGTTGGGCTGTCCCGCGTTTCTCACTTGGAAGGCCATGGCATCCGGAACAACACTGGGAATTGATATCGGCGGCACCAAGGTGGGGGTGGCACTTGTCGACGTACACGGCAACGTCCTCTCCAGTGACCGCTTTTCCAGTGGAATAGAGCTCGCACCGGATGATTTCATCGCGCAAACACTGCTCCTTGCCCAGCGGCTGCGGAGCGCAACCGGCGGAGAAATCGATGCGGTAGGAGTGGGCGCCGCCGGACAGATAGAGCCTGTGACCGGGATAGTACGTGATTCCCCCAACCTAGTGCAGTGGGGCAACTTTCCCCTGAGAGCCAGATTGGAGGAGGCCTTGAATGTCCCTGCATTCGTCACAAACGACGTTCGGGCCGCCGCTTTTGGAGAGTGGCAGCGCGGGGCCGGTCGGGGAGTATCGGACCTGGTGGCGCTGTTCGTGGGGACCGGTGTCGGCGGTGGAATCATCCACTCCAACCGGGTCGTGGTTGGCGCAACAGGATCCGCCGGAGAGGTGGGACACATTACCATCGACATGAACGGCATCCCCTGCCGCTGCCGTAATCGGGGATGCCTGGAGTCTCTGGCCGGGGGATGGGCCATCGCTTTGCGGGCACAGCAAGCCATCGCATCAGATCCAAGCGCGGGAACCGCTATTCTTGGCCTGTCCGGCGGCAAGGCGGACAGGATAACGGCGTCGACCGTCTCCCAGGCGTTTCATAACGGCGATCCACTGGCCGGGCGCATAGTGGAAGAGACGGCGCGCGCCCTTGCCGCGGGCATTACTTCCATGGTCCATGCATTGAATCCTCGTATGGTTGTGCTTGGAGGCGGGGTGATAGAGGGAACGCCTGAACTGGTTGACATGGCAAAGGAGCAGGTGTTTCAGAGCGCCCTCTTGGCGGCTACGGGGCCCCTTGAAATCGTTAAAGCCCACCTGGGCGGGGATGCCATTGTGATTGGCGCCGCCTTGATGGCGCGCAGCAGCTTGGAAGGCAGTATCTAGCCACTACTCCCCTACCCGCTATTGCTCTGCCTCGCGGCGGCCGAGCAATAGCGCTACAAAGAGCGCCGCTATTACCAGTATCACAGGCTGGAAGGCGAACACCGACCTCAGTCCGGTTACGGAAGCGATGATCCCTCCAATCAGCGGCCCGAAGCCAAAAGCTCCCGCCGAAACGCTCTGCATAGCGCCGAAGCCGGTGCCGCGCCGTTCCGGGGGGACGGCAACCCCCATCAGGCCGCTCACGGAGCCGATGAGCACACCCTGAAACGCGCCTGCCACGGCAAGCAGGCCGTACAGGATGAATACCGCGTCGACGAAGACAAACGGAGCCAGGGATAGGGCCAATCCCAGGCAGGATACAACCATCATCTTGGTCAAAGAGACTTTGGCGCTGAGCCACCCGGCCGTGTACGAGGCTATGGCCCCGGTGATGCCCAGTATGGCAAAGGAGATGCCGGTGCTCATGGTGCCCCCTCCGGAAGTCAGTGAATCCAGCAGCACAGGGAGCACGGGAAACATGAGCATGGGCGCCATCTGGACCAGGAACATGGCAATCAATATGGGGCCCACCGCACGAGACCCCACCAGCTTGAACAGCCCCTCCAGTGCTTCGTGCCTGAACACAAAACCGCCGTCGGCCGGCTTTTCAAAGTTATCGCGGGCAAGAAGCACCACGAGAAGGATGGATATGCCCAGAGTCGCCCCCGCCACGTAGTAGGCGCCGCGGAAGCCGACCGCCTCTGCCAGAAGGCTGCCAAGCAGAGGGCCCATGGTGTTGCCGAAGAGCATTGCCGCCTGCATGCTGCCCATAGCGAGGGGAACACGCTCCCGTGGAGTGGTGGAGGCAACCAGCGCCATGACCGTGGCGAACACCCCGGAGGCGACGCCGTTCAGCACTCGAAGTACGACAAGCTGGCCGACGTTGGTGATGAATCCGGTTAGCACCAGGAACACCACCCCACCCAACATGGCCCGCACCACGTTGTTCTTCCTGCCGTACCGGTCGCCGATCATACCCCATATAGGCCCGAAGGTGAACATGGCGATGCCCATGAAGCCACTGGCGATGCCGGACCAGAGAGCGGCTCCCGCGGGATCAGGGACGCCCAGGTCCTGCTGGATGAACAGGGGCACAAAGGGGAAGGTAAAGCTGAAGCCCATCACCGTAATGCACTGGGCAATCCACATCACGGCCAGGTTCCGCTTCCAAGATATGGGCTTGGAAGCTACGTCCCCAGCGGTTTCAGTGGCCGTCCGGCGCAGACTCACAGGTAAATGTCCTCTACGGATAAGCTAGGAAAGAGGCGTCTCGGTCTCAGGGCGTGCGGTTGAACGCGATGGGGCCGCGGCATCTCTATTATACGCCCAACGTGCAAGGGAGGGTGGACGGACGGACATACGGGCAGGCGGGCAGGAATAGGAGAAAGGTGGCTTCACCGCCAAACCTGTCCCGTGCTACAATCGTTTGGACAGCATGACCACCACTGAAGAGAAGAAGCAAGAGTTCCCCAAGGCATACGACCACCGCCCCGTGGAGGAGCGGTGGTACCGGTTCTGGATGGAGAAGGGCTACTTCACTCCCCGGATAGACCACTCCCAAGAACCGTTTGTCATCATCATGCCGCCTCCCAACGTAACGGGCGAGCTTCACATGGGGCACGCCCTCACCGCTACCCTGGAAGACGTCATGGCGCGCTGGCATCGCATGCGCGGCGAACCCACGCTCTGGCTGCCGGGGACCGACCACGCCGGCATCGCCACGCAAGTTGTCGTGGAACGCGCGCTCCAGGACCAGGACGGGGTGAGTCGTCACCAGCTTGGGCGCGAGCAGTTCGTAGAGCGCGTTTGGGAGTGGGTGCGCAAGTATGGCGGCATCATCGCCGAGCAGTACAAGCGCCTGGGCGCTTCCTGCGATTGGACACGAGAACGGTTTACCCTGGACCCCGGTCCCAGCAGAGCGGTGCTCACCACCTTCGTCAACCTGTACAAGAAAGGTCTCATCTACCGCGGGGAGCGCATCATCAACTGGTGTACCCGCTGCATGACTGCGCTGTCCGACCTGGAAGTGAAGCATGGCGACTCAGAGGGAGAGCTCTACCACATAAGGTACAGGCTTCAGGATGGCAACCGTCACCTCACCGTAGCCACCACCCGTCCCGAAACACTGCTGGGCGACACGGCGGTGGCGGTCAACCCCAATGACGAGCGGTACAGAGACACCATTGGCGAGAACGTGTTGCTTCCGGTGCTGGGCCGGCCGATCCCCGTCATCGCCGACGAAGCAGTGGAGATGGACTTCGGCACCGGCGCTCTCAAAGTCACGCCGGGTCACGACGCCACCGACTTTGAGGTCGGTCAGCGCCATGATTTGCCCATAGTCAACGTAATGAATTTGGATGGAACCATGAACCAAGAGGCCGGGCCGTACGCAGGCCAGGATCGATTCACTGTTCGCAGAGGTATATTGCAGCAGCTGGAGCAAGAAGGCCTCTTGGAGCGTACCGAGCCGTACACGGTAGCGCTGGGCAGGTGCGACCGCTGCGACACCACCGTAGAGCCCATGGTGAGCATACAGTGGTTTGTCGATATAAAACCGCTGGCCAAGCCTGCAATAGAGGCGGTGGAGAACGGGCGAATCCGCATCGTTCCGGAGCGTTTCACCAAAGTCTACATGAACTGGATGGAAAACATCCGCGACTGGACTATCAGCCGCCAGCTCTGGTGGGGGCATCGCATACCCGTTTGGTACTGCGAAGAGTGCGAAGGGGAAACGGTGGTGGTGGAAGAGCCAACCCGGTGCGAGCACTGCGGTTCCTCCAATATCCGGCAAGACCCGGACGTCCTGGACACCTGGTTTAGCTCAGCGCTCTGGCCGCATTCGACACTGGGCTGGCCCGATGACACCGATGACCTGCGCTATTTCTACCCTACTTCAGTGATGGAGACGGGCTACGACATTCTGTTCTTCTGGGTAGCTCGTATGATTATGATGGGATTGGAAAACACTGGAGAAATACCGTTCAGGACGGTGTATCTCCACGGGCTGGTGCGCGACGCCGAAGGCGCCAAGATGAGCAAGAGTCGTGGCAACGTTCTGGACCCTCTGCAAGTCATCGACACCTACGGAGCCGACGCTTTGAGGTTCGCACTCACCACAGGAACTTCTCCGGGCAATGACACGCGGCCCACCGCGGACAAACTGGAGGCAGCGCGTAACTTCGCGAACAAGCTGTGGAACATCAGCCGCTTTGTCGTGGGGCTACTGGAAGATGCGGACGATCTCTCAGGATGGTCACGAGTTCCCACGCCGCGGCACCGTGAGGACAGATGGATACTCAGCAGGCACAACCGCGTCACCGAGCAGGTGGGTACGCTGATGAAGGAGTTCCAGTTTGGAGAAGCGGAGCGCGAGCTTTATGACTTCGCCTGGAGCGAGTTCGCAGATTGGTACATAGAAATGGCCAAAGTACGTCTGCGCCACGGCGACAGGGCACCCTTGGCAATACTGGCCCACGTTCTGGAGCGCACCCTTAGACTGCTGCATCCTTTCATGCCCTTCATTACTGAAGAGCTATGGCAACGGCTGATCAAGGCTCTACCCAGCGAAGGAGATTTGCCTCAATCCATCATGATGGCGCCCTACCCGGAGACTCACCCTGAAGCAATAGACCCATCAGCAGAAGAGGAGGTGGAGCTGGTCACCGCGGTAGTGCGAGCAGTGCGCAATACACGCACCGAGTTTAAGATCGAGCCACAAAAACGGTTGGAGGTGCTGATAGCCTCGGACCCTGCCTACAACGTGGTCTTTGAAGAATCGGAGGTTATCAAAGCCCTAGCCCGCATTGAACCTCTCCATGTCATGAGGTCGGATCAGCAACCCCCGGCTAATCAAACCGTGTCGCTGGTGGTGGGCAGCACTACGGTTTACATACCTATGGGTGACGTTGTGGACCTGACCGCGGAGCAACGCCGCTTGGAGCAGGAGTTGCTGGCATCCAAGGATCTGATCTACCGCTCAGAGCGCCGCCTCAACGACGAAAGCTTCACCTCCAAGGCTCCTGAGGAAGTGGTAGAAAGAGAAAGACAACGTTTGGAGGCGGCCAGAGAACGTCAAGCACGCATCGAGGAGCTGATCCAGCAGTTTGGGAGATAGCCGGCACCAGTGGAATCCCCATTACATCAGACCGTTCATACCGGAAAGTCTAACTAGACCCTTCTTGGTGTCGCTGGCTACCCTTGCGCTCTCGGACGAATTTACGCGGCGCTTGAACAGCCAGTAGGTGAACTCCTTCAGCTCGGTGATGGTAATGGAATCGCTGTCAGGTCTCGCCATTTCCTGGCGGAATGCGTGCAGCAACGATTCCTGCATTTCGCCGTAGACACGCCGAAACGCTACGTCTGAGAGGTCCTCTGAGTCGGGCAGGCCTTGCGAGAGGCGCTCCTTGCGCACCGCTTCCTCCACCGAGAGAAGGAGCGCCTCTTCCACAATTACGCCGTAGTAGTAGTTAAGGTGTGCTCCTCGCTTCTCCGGGCCAATCAGATCCTCGAACTGGTACCAGAGGTCATCACTGGGCAGGCGTCCTTCAAACAGAAGAGCCATCCTCTCCCCGGCGGGAACCAAACCATCGACCTCACTGAGCAGACGTCCCGCCAGGGTCAACCAGTCGAAGGCTTCCCCCAGCAGCAAGTACCGATAATCGGCCCCGTCCAGCCGTTCTTCCGCAAGGGGCCAGACAGCAACCGCCTCCAGCAAAGCCCTGGGCCATGGCGTGCCCTGCTGGATGGCCAACTTCAAGCACGCTACAACTTTCTGTGCCATCTGCTTCTGCGCACTACTGTTTTTGGATCTCTTCTTAGGCATACCTATTGCGATTGCGCAGACGGCGAAGCATGTTCCCGACAGCCTTTGCCCCAAAACCGGGCAGCTGTTCCACGCGGCCGTCTTCCAGGGCTTCTTCCAACTCCTGCACGGACTTTACCCCCAGTTCCGTAGTGAACCTGAGAGCGCTCTTGGGCCCCACCCCGGGGACGTCCATGATATCAGTAAGCCCGTTGGGAAACTCCGCCTTCAGCTCCTCGTAGAACCGCAAACGGCCGGTTTCCAGCAGCTCGTGGATCTTCTGGGAGATGGCGTCACCAATGCCGCTTATCTCTTTGAGGTCGTTGCCTTCACAGACGTACTGCTCAACTTCCACCGGGAGATATTTGATGGCCTGTGCGGCTCTCTGATAAGCCCTCACGGCAAAGATGTTCTCGCCCTTCAGTTCAGAGAGGGCAGCGATTCCATTGAAGATGGAAGCCAGCTCCACGTTGTTCATGGCACCGGCGATAGCTGAGAGCCAAGGCGAGGGACAAAGCGTATGCCGTACTCTTCCTCAGAAAAGGTGAGGGTTTTGTTGTCCACCAGACCGCTGGGCAGGACAAGCTCCAGAACATCGTCAAAGAGGAGATCGCTTTCCCGCAACTCAGCCACGGGCTTCTTGGGAATCACCACCCAGAAACCGGTTATCGGTGTGGATTGGTCTTGAAGCCGCCAATTGACCGTCTCTTTGAGATCGTCCATATCCTCAGGCCAGTACACCGTCACGTTGGAATCAAACATGGATATTCTGCCGGTGTCTATGAAGCGCGCCTCATCCGGCATCCCCTGGTCCAGAGCGGCTCTGAAGGCTTCCGGGGCGTTGAGGGTGGCCACCGTGGCACCCGCTTTGATGCCAAGTTGCTGTGCAAACAGATTGGGATTCTCTTCTATGCGATACATTGACATCCTCCGCAGAGAATTATAGCAGAGGTCTTTGGGTTAGCTCCGTCCAAGGAGCCGGCCTCGACCGGCTCTCAGGTTCTCCCAACAAGCGGCGTCAGGCTGCCGCGCCGTGGCACTTCTTGTATTTCTTGCCACTGCCGCAGGGGCAGGAGTCGTTGCGGCCCACTTTTCTCGCGCCGTTTGCCCCTCCGGCGGAGGTCTTTGCCGTTCCCAGCACGCCGGCCATCACGCTGGGCTTGGAGGCCACCGTCTTGGCCTGGACCAACCGGCCTCGCTGGCCGCTTCTGGATGCGCCGTTCTGAACCGGCACCATGTGGTAGATGGTATGCACAATGTCGTGCTGAATGCGGCCCAACAGGTCGTCAAACTGCTGGTGTGCTTCCTTCTTGTACATCACAAGCGGGTCACGCTGCCCGTAGGCCTGCAGACCTATGCCCTGGCGCAGGTTCTGCATAGCGGTGAGGTGCTCCACCCAGTGCGAATCGATTACGCGAAGCATCACCACTCGCTCCAAGGCGCGCATTTGCTCAGGCCCAACCTGTGCTTCACGTTCCTCATAGAGAGCATCGGCGTGCTGTTCCAAAGCGTCCAGCATCTCCACCTGCTCCATCTCTTCAAGGCTCTCCAACCTGAGGTCGCCGGGCAACGGCATGATGGTGAGCAACTCCGCTTCCATAGCATCGAGCGACCAGCTCTCACGGTCACGGCCCGCCGTGTTCGTCGCCACCAGTGAGTCCAACTCACGGTGTATCATCTCTTGGATGTTATCCTTCAGGTCAGCTTCCGATAGCGCTTTGCGGCGGTCACTATAGATAACGTTGCGGTGGGCATTGGCCACGTCGTCGTACTCCACCAGGTGTTTTCTGACGTCGAAGTTGGTCGCTTCGACCTTGACTTGCGAGCTTTCGATGGCCTTGGACACCATGCGGGACTGAATGGGCACGTTCTCCTCCAACCCGGCCCACTCCATGACCTTCTTGATCCTATCTCCGCCGAACTTGCGCATCAGCTCGTCTTCCAGCGACACGTAGAACCTGGTAATGCCCGGGTCTCCCTGACGGCCGGCGCGTCCTCTGAGCTGGTTGTCTATGCGGCGGGCTTCGTGCCGTTCCGTGCCAAGGATGAACAGTCCGCCCAGCTCAACCACCTTATCATGCTCCTCCCGCCATTCATCAGGGTCGCGTCCCTCAGGCGACCCTCCCAGCACGATATCGGTGCCCCGGCCCGCCATGTTGGTGGCAACCGTGACAGCACCCAAACGACCTGCCTGGGCCACTATGGACGCCTCTTTTTCATGTTGCTTGGCGTTCAATACCTGGTGGCTAACGCCTCTCCTCTTGAGCGTCTCGCTCAGCTTTTCCGAGACTTCTATTGAGGTTGTGCCCACAAGCACGGGGCGCTGCTCTTTATACAGCTCCTCTATAGAGTCGGCGGCGGCGTTGAATTTGGCCTTCTCACTCTTATAAACGAGGTCTGTGAGGTCTTCTCGAACCATAGGCCTGTGGGTGGGAATATCTACCACGTCCAGCTTGTATATCTTCCAGAACTCCTCCGCCTCCGTGGCGGCTGTTCCGGTCATGCCGGCCAGTTTGGAGTACATGCGGAAGTAGTTTTGAAGAGTGATGGTAGCGTAGGTGAGGCTCTCCTGCCTGACCTCGATGTTCTCCTTGGCCTCTATGGCTTGATGGAGACCTTCCGAATAACGCCGGCCGGCCATGAGGCGTCCGGTGAACTCATCGACAATGATCACCTCGCCGTTCTGCAACACGTAATCACTATCACGCTGATAAGCTACCTGGGCTCTGAGAGCATTTTCTACATAGTGGGTCAGGGCGTAGTTTTCCGGGTCGTAGAGATTGTTCAGGTTCAGAAGCTTTTCTACTTTGGATATACCTTCTTCCGTGAGAACTACGGTGCGGTCCTTCTCTTCAAAGACGTAGTCCTGTTCTCGTATGAGCCGCGGCACCATCTTGGCCATGGTGTTATACAGCTTGGTGGACTGGCGGGCAGGGCCGCTGATGATGAGCGGCGTTCTGGCCTCATCGACGAGGATGTTGTCCACTTCGTCAACTATGGCGTAGTGCACTTCGCGCTGCACCATCATGTCGGCGCTGATCACCATATTGTCTCTCAAGTAGTCGAAGCCAAACTCGTTGTTGGTGCCGTAGGTGATGTCCGCCCGGTAGGCCTCCCGCCGGCTGATTTGACGCAAGTGCTTCAGGGCCGGGCTGTCACCTTCGTAAGCCGGATCGAACAGATAGGACGCATCATGCTGTAGAGAGGCCACGCTAAGTCCCAGCGAATGGAATATAGGCCCCATCCACTGGGCATCGCGTTTCGCCAGGTAGTCGTTGACCGTGACCAGGTGCGCGCCCTTGCCCTCCAGGGCGTTGAGGTAGAGGGGCAACGTAGCCGCCAGCGTCTTTCCTTCGCCCGTTTTCATCTCGGCTATCTTGCCTTGATGCAGCACAATGCCGCCCATGAGCTGCACGTCATAGTGCCTCATGCCTATGGTTCGTTTAGACGCTTCTCTGACGGCGGCAAAGGCATCGGGCAGCAGATCGTCCAGGGGCTTGCCCTGTGCGATGAGGTCTTCGAGCTCAGGCGTGGTGTGCTCAAGCTCTCCAGCGGAGAGCTTCTCAAACTCAGGCTCCAAGTCGTTGACATCCTGAACAAGCGATCTGAGCTTGTTGATCTCGCCCTCGTTGGAGCCGGTTATCTTCTTGAAAGCGCTGGTTAAGATGCTCATGATTGTTGCAAACAGCCATGCAATGGAAGGCTATGCCCCACTGCCTCCAAACCTATCTACTGGAACATTGCTCCCACCGACAACCCCCTATGGATCCTGTGTATAGCCTCTCCGAGCAAAGGAGCCACCGACAAGACGGTTATCTTTTCGTGCCTCCTGCCGTCCGTCATCTGGATGGTGTCAGTGGTGATCAGCTCCTTCAGGCTGCTGTTGCCTATCCTCTCAACGGCATTGCCGGACAGTACTCCATGGCTGCAGCAGGCGTAGACTTCCCGGACACCCCGCTGCTTGAGAGCTTCCACCGTGGACAGCATGGAGCCGCCTGTGTCTATTTCATCATCCACGGTGATGGCAATTTTGCCTTCCACCTCACCTATGACGTTCAATGTCTCCGTTCTGTCTTCGTTGCCTATTCGCCTCTTTTCCACTATGGCCAGCGGGGCGCCAATGCGTTGAGCCAGGTCTCTGGCCCGCTTGATAGCTCCCAGGTCTACTCCTACGACCACCGGGTCTGGCAGTTCCTTCTCCTGAATATAGCGCGCCAGGATGGGCAGCGCCGTCAGCTCGTCCACCGGTATGTTGAAGAAGCCCTGTATCTGTCCCGCGTGCAGGTCAACGGTAAGCACCCTATCGGCTCCCGCCGTGGAGACCAGATCCGCTATCAACCGGGCGGTGATGGGTACCCTGGGCTGGTCCTTCTTGTCCGTTCTGCCGTATGCAAAGTACGGGATAACGGCGGTCACTCTCCCCGCGGAAGCTCTCTTGGCGGCGTCTATCATTATCAGCATCTCGACGATCTTATCATTTACCGGGTGGGAAAACGGCTGCACAATGAAGACGTCGCGCTGGCGTATGTTCTCCTTGAACTGCACAAACGTGTTGTCGTTGGTGAACTTGAATACGTCCGCCTGGCCCAGAGAAATGTCCAAATACCGGCAAATGGCTTCCGTAAGATCGGGGTGCGCCGTGCCGGGAAACACTCGCAACTCATCAAAGCTAGGCATTACGTTCCCTTATGGCTTTCAAGATTAAACTCCAACGTCTCTAGCCGCGGATGCTAGGAAGGGCCCGGTCATGTTGTTTGGGGATGTTGCCCGGAAAGACGGTTTCAAACGCGCGCCATTGACTTCCTTTGAAGTGTAATAAGCTTTCGATGGATTATAGCACAGCCAGCCAGACCACCAAGGGAATCCGCAGGAGTTTGACACTGCATATTCAACGGCGGACAATATGGCTTTGCAAAGGAGCAGGCTATGCAACAAGCGGTTATAGTTAGTGGAGCACGCACGCCCATCGGCAGGTTTGGCGGCGCATTCAAATCGTTCGGCGCCCCAGACCTGGGCGCGGTCGCTATCAAAGCGGCCTTGGAAAGGACGGGCATAGACCCCGCTGAAGTAGACGAGGTAATACTAGGCAACGTCCTTCAGGCAGCCGACGCCGGATATGCCCCTCGTTTGGCTTCGCTGAGGGCGGGCATCCCGGAGGAAGTCCCCGTCATAGCCGTAAACCGGCAGTGCTCCTCAGGGCTGGAGGCGATAAATCTTGCCGCTCAGCTAATTCGCACGGGTGATGCAGAGGTTGTGGTTGCGGGCGGTACAGAGAACATGAGCATGTCCCCTTACCTAATGCGCAACGTACGCTGGGATGGACTGCGCATGGGCAAGGCCAACATGGACGATTCTTTGATAGAAGGGCTTAGCTGCCCAGTCAACCACTACCACATGGGCGTCACTGCTGAGAACGTGGCTTCACGTTTTGAAGTGACCAGAGAGGACCAAGACCAGCTGGCCCTCCTCAGCCATCAGCGTGCGTCGCTCGCTGTGGATGCAGGCCTTTTCGAAGAGCAGATTGTGCCGGTCAGCATACCGCATCAACGCGGCGACCCCGTTTCTATCGACCGGGATGAAGGGCCCCGCGGCGATACCACTCTGGAGAAGCTGGCCGAGCTGAGACCCATCTTCAAAGACGGCGGCACAGTCACGGCAGGCAATGCATCCCAGATCAACGACGCCGCCGCCGCCGTGGTGATGATGTCTATGGAAAAGGCCAAATCCCTGGGCCTGACGCTCAGGCTGGAATGGGTGTCTCGTGCTGTCGCAGGAGTTGACCCCGCTTACATGGGCACCGGCCCGGTTCCCGCCGTGCGCAAGGTGTTGCAGAAAGCGGGGATGTCCCTTGGCGATATAGACCTAATAGAACTGAACGAGGCCTTCGCGGCTCAGGCTCTCTACTGCATAAGGGAACTTGGTCTAGATATGCAGAGGACCAACGTGAACGGCAGCGGCATATCTCTGGGCCACCCCATAGGCGCCACCGGCGCCGTTATGACTGTGAAATTGATGGAGGAGCTATCTTTGCGGGATGAGGAGACGGGCCTAGTCACCATGTGCGTGGGCGGAGGACAGGGCTGCGCCACAATTCTCAGACGGGTGAGCTAGCAGAAGCAATGCGCCCTGTAAAGTCTGCCTATCCACGCTTTCCAACTTCCCCTCTGCGCTGTTATAATCCCCAAGTGCCCCGAGTTAGGGGCTATCTTTGGGTTAGGGGTACTTTATGCCGGCATACGCCGTCATCGGTGGCCAGTGGGGTGACGAAGGAAAGGGGAAAGTAGTCGATTTTCTGGCTGAGCACAGCCAGTACGTGGTCCGCTACTCCGGCGGCAACAACGCTGGTCACACCGTCATCAACAACAGCGGAGAATTTGCGTTTCACCTGGTGCCTACAGGCATCTTCTGGCCCCAGGTCACTTGCGTCATAGGCAACGGGGTGGTGATAGACCCTGACGTCCTGATCCAGGAAATAGAGGGGCTGGAACAAATAGGAGTGGACACCAGCCGTATTGCAATCAGCGACCGAGCGCACATCATCATGCCCTATCACGTGATGCTGGACAGGCTTGAAGAGGAAGAACGGGGCTCTACGGCCATAGGCACTACGGGCAGGGGTGTTGGACCCGCCTACGTTGACAAGGTCGCCCGTTCAGGTATTAGGATAGGCGACCTCTTGGAAGTGAACGATGAAGACGTGTTCTTGCCACGCTTGAACAGCGTTATCGAGCAAAAGAACGCCGTCATTACCAAGGTGTACGGCGGTGAACCTATAGATATGGACAAGATGTACCAGTTTTGCCGCGACTGGAGCCAGCGACTCAAATCACACATATGTTCAACGGAACGCCTACTTATAGAGGCGCTGGAAGACAACTCTTCCATCATACTGGAGGGCGCCCAGGGCACCATGCTGGACGTAGACCACGGGACTTTCCCATATGTAACCTCATCGTCGCCCACCATAGGGGGCGCTGTCGCTGGCCTTGGCATACCACCCCAGTCACTCGGAGGTGTGTTTGGCGTATTCAAAGCCTACTCTACACGAGTGGGCTCCGGCCCTCTGGTCACCGAACTCACCGACGAAATAGGCGATGCTATCCGCGAGCGCGCCAAGGAGTACGGGGCCACCACCGGTCGTCCCCGGCGCTGTGGATGGTTCGACGGCGTAGCCGCCAGATACAGCGCAAGGCTGAACGGCTATACGTCCATTGTGCTCACACGTTTGGATATCCTGGACAGCTTTTCAACAATCAAGGTCTGCACAGGTTACCGCCTCAACGGGACGGTGACCCGTGAGTTCCCCACCAGCATCGCCGCCCTGGAGCGCTGCGAACCGATCTACGAGGAATTCGAAGGCTGGAGCGGCTCCACCGCGTCCACAACGGACATCAGAGACCTGCCGGAGGGCGCCTTAAACTACGTGAAGCGCCTGGAGGAGGTCATAGGTGTGCCGGTGGACGTCATCTCCACCGGGCCGCGGCGTGAAGAGACCATTACCATTCGACCCATCATGGGTGAAGACTAGAGGGCACTATCCCCGATGCTCCATAGCCGGTAGGGAGGAAATATGAAGCTGGCCTATTTCGACGATTTTAGACTAGGCGTAGTCAGAGGCGAACACGTATTTGACGTAACTACCGTTGTGCAGGACATCCCGCACGTGGGCCCTCATGATCTGGTCAACTATCTCATAGAATCGTTCGATACATACAGAGAGCGCTTGGAAGGGGCAGCTACCGGTTCTGAAGGGATCCCCATCAGCCGGGTTGCGTTCCGCCCGCCGTTGCCCAGGCCCGGCAAGATTCTTTGCATGGCTATCAACTATCTGGAGCACGGGCCGGAATCCGACATGCCTCCTATAAACGGCTTCCTCAAATCTCCCAACTCAGTGGCCGGAGACGGCGACACGGTGGAGCTCCCCCCGGCTCAGGCTTCCATATTTGAACACGAGGCTGAATTGGGGGTTGTCATCGGTAAACGGGCCAGCAGAGTGAGTCAAGCCAATGCCTACGACTACGTATTTGGCTACGTCAACCTAGTCGATATATCGGCCCGCGACCTGGGCAACCCGCCGTACGACAGCTATTTCCCCATCAAGTCATGGCGCAACTTCGCTCCCATGGGCCCTTACCTGGTCTCCGGCGACGAAATCAGCTGCCCCCAGAATACCCACGTCCGTCTCTGGGTCAGCGGCAAGCTGAACCAGGACTTCTACACCGGCGCCATGGCTCACAAGATACCGGAATGCATCGAATGGGCATCCACCATCACCACTCTTGACCCCGGCGATATCATTGCCACGGGGACTCACCATCTTGACTTAGGACCGCTGCAAGACGGCGATGCAGTGGAGATGGAAACGGATGGTTTGGGCAGGCTCCACTTCAAGATAGTGGATCCTCTGAAACGCGAATGGCCCCGTGAAACACGCGCCGAAAAAGCGGCACGGGAAGCAGCAGGGAGATAGACAGTGAAACTCGTTCTTTTTAACAGCACAAGACTGGGCGTGGTCACCAACGGCAGCGTAGTGGACGTCACGGACGCCGTTCAGGACGTGCCGCACGTCACCACGCAAGACCTGGTGAACGGCGTGATGACCGGGTTCGACTCGCTTAGGAGCAGGTTGGAGGATGCAGCCTCATCCTCCCAGGGAGTCCCCCTGGAAAGCGTAGCGCTGGCGCCTCCGCTGCCCAGGCCGGGCAAGATCATAGCTATGGCGGTGAACTACATGGAGAACGGCACTCTTAAAGAGAAGCCACCCATCCACGCTTTCCTCAAGTCGCGCAACGCCGTCATTGGCCCAGGAGACACCATCATCCTGCCAGAGGCTCAGGCGAGCGTATTCCATCACGAGGCGGAGCTGGGTGTAGTCATTGGCAAAGAGGCCGCCAATGTAAGAGCTGAACAGGCTCTTGACTACGTATTTGGCTATCTCAACTTCATCGACGTCTCGGCGAGGGGGCTCGGGGGCGGCAACTTCTTCTGGAACAAGAGCTGGGAGACCTTTGCCCCCATAGGTCCGTACCTCGTAAGCAAAGACGAAATCACGGACCCGCAAGACCTCCCCATAAAGCTATGGGTGAACAATGAAATCCGGCAAGACTTATCCACCAGCGATATGGCCCATAGCGTGGCCCGATGTGTGGAATGGGTCTCTTCGATAACCACCCTTGACCCCGGCGACATCATTGCTACAGGCACCAACCACCAGGGTCTCGGCGCCATTCAGGACGGAGATGCCATCGATATGGAGGTACAGGGTCTGGGCAGGCTAACCGTCAGCGTACGGGATGACCAGAAGCGTGAGTGGCCCCGCAACCTAGACCAACGTTTCGCAGATAGAATGGCGGGACGGGCCTAGCTTGCACCTCAGCACGGTTCTCTTTGACTTCGACGACACCCTCGTGGACTCACTACAGGCGCGTGTGAATGCTCTTGCCTCGGTTTTCAATCGTGCAGGCATAGATACGGATCCTGAAGCATTCATGCTCGGGCTGAAAGGGCGTCAACTGAAATATGCGTTAGATGACCTAGAGGCGCGGGACGGGTGCAATCCGGGGCTTTTCGAAGGGTACAGAAGCGCCTACTGGGGCAAAGCGCCGGGCACAATCAAGCTGCTTCCAGGCGTGGCGGAGATGCTTCAAGAGTTGCACCATATAGGCCTCAAACTGGGGATAGTAACCCAGAAGGGACGTGACGTTGAGATAGACGGCCGGCGGGCCGGCGCCTGGCACGAGATGGCAGAGCTAGGCATCCAGCATATGTTCTCCACTATGGTAGGCTTCGAGGACGTGATCCGTTACAAACCTGACCCTGAAGGAATATACATAGCACTGGACCAGATCCAGGCGGATGCCGCAGCTTCGATATTCGTGGGTGACGGCGCCGCCGACATAGAAGCGGCACTGGCTGCAGGGTGCTGGAGCTGTCACGCTGTCTGGGGGGTTCCGCAAGCACAGCGCGTTTTAGACGGTGTGAGACCGCATGCGGTGGCGGAATCACCCCAGTTGTTCCTTGATCTCGTTTCCACATTTAGTCAGGAGGTCGTGAGGCATGGCTGAAGAGTCCAAAGAGCGGCCCTACAAACGAGGCATGGTGGTAGTAGCCCACCCGGATGACGCCGAGTTCGGTTGCTCTGCAAGCGTGGCCAGGTGGATCAGAGAAGGCATCGAGTTCGTCTACGTCCTTTGTACCGACGGCAGCAAAGGCACCTCCGACCGCAACATCACGTCAGAACAACTGGTTGAAATACGCAAGCAGGAGCAGATAAGTGCGGGCCACGTGCTGGGCCTCAAAGACGTGGTCTTTCTAGGTTATCCCGACGGTTATCTACAACCCACTCTCGACCTGCGCCGCGACATCGCCCGTGAGATACGCCGGTTCCGTCCCGATATTCTCATCACAACCAGCCCCACGCGTACACTGACCGGTACCGGCTACCTGGGCCATCCCGACCATTTCGCTGCGGGCGAAGCCGCGCTATCCGCCGTCTACCCGGCCGCACGAGACCACCTGACCTTTCCCGAACTGCTGGAACAGGATTTAGAGCCTCACAAAGTACGGGAGGTCCTGATCATAGGACACGATATATCCAACAAGTGGGTAGACGTCACTTCCGGTATTGACATTGCAATTCAGGCGCTGCTGGAGCACAAGAGCCAAGTCGGTGCCGGAGCCGGGGAACGCATGAAAGAGTGGAAGCGCCAGGCAGGCAAAGAGCACGGAATGGAATACGCCGAGGGCTTCAAGAGCTTTACGTTGTCCTAGCTCAGCTGCCTAATCGGCGGCCTTGTTGCGGGCGCGCTCCGCCCGTATCCGCTTGTAGTCCTCACGCCTCCAGCGATATGGCAGGCTGACAACCGTCCCCGCTTCTCCGGCCGTTTCCAGAACGTTCAGTGCGTCTTCCAGTATCACGCGGTGCTGGTCGGCATTATTCGGCTCACCCATGGGCCGGCCAAATGGGAAGCGGATGTGGGCAACGCGAGGAGGATGAATCTTCTCCGCCATCTCCTTGTACATCATGACAAGCACCGTGGGGATGCCCTCCCCTTCTATCGCCCTTGCTATCAGTCCGCCGGACCGGTTGCACACCGGTCAGGTGGACGTGAGCACCACAGCCTGAACGCCATCGGCTTTCAGGCGTTGCGCCACTTGGGGAGCGGTCTCAGTGCTGAGCAGGTCGGGACGTTGTATATACCCCATGAACGAGTAGTTGGTGCTTGCAAGACTCCCTATAACTCCCTCCTGCTCCAGCTCCGCCATCCTGTCCAGCGGGAAGACGCAGTTGATGTCCTCACGAGGCCCGGATAGGTCGTAATGCAGGTGAGCCACGCGCAGTTCATTGCGTGGAACATCCTTGGGAATCGCCCGCCACGACCAGTCGCCCTGGCCTTCTGGTCCGTCCGTCTGGTAGGGGTCCTCACCCTCTACGTAAAAGCCGCCAGTGGTGATCAAGGCGAACTTAGCCTCGTTCAGCGGCACCGCAACAGGCGACCATGGGATTCCTTCCACATCGACGCCGCGGGCCCGAGCTCCGGCCAGTGACCTGCCGCGTTCTTCCCATTCCTCCAGGTAGTCCCATAGTGCCGCGGCGTCTCCGGTTTCCCTGCTCTCAACGGCCTTTTGCAATAGTCCGTTGAGAAACTCCGCCTGCTCGTCCTCGCTCATGTGCGTGCCCACGTAGCGGATGAAGGAAAAAGCCGCCGTATTTGGGGGTGTCCTCAGTATATGACCCAGTAGCGCTTTGACGTCCGTTGATAGTTCCGTCATATCACCAGCCCAAGCCAGGATGTCTCATCATTTTAGCCAGAAGGTCTAACGGCGTAAACAATACTTTATTATGGCCTCCCCCACCTTCTTCCGCTGCGATTCCCGCGACAGCTGGGTTCGAGCCTTTTCAGAGCAGCTGAGCAATACCGTGGCTCACGCGCCCGACGGTACCGTCCGCCAGCAGGTTCGTCAGTGCGCGGTGGATGGTGACGGGCGGCTCTCCCAGAATGCTGCCAACTCCATCATGTCGACGAACGCCATCCGGTTGATGGAGTGAAGCATCTGTTGGTCGGAGAGGGACATATTAAGGTCTTCATTCCTTGCTGTGTTGTATTTGCGCATTGCCCTCGTAGACAATTGCCCAACTGTCCATTGTGAAGAGAATGGGCATCTCCACCCATTGCTAGGTTCCCAGCCTGTGCCCAGTGAGAATCTCCTCCACCCGGGGACATCGCCTGCGCTCTGCTGAAGCAGGAGGAGGCTCCCGTCCCCGGGTGGAGGATTACAGCATCAACGAGGCCTTTGGTATCCCGGATAAGAACCGGCCGACGGTCTCCGGCCACTGCTGGCATGAGGGCCCCTCACATGGGGTTGAGAGCCAGGATCAACGGCCAGACCGCCAGGGAACCGGCGCCGGACGTGTCATAGTAGGGCAACACCAGGCTACCTAGGAATGCGTAGAGAGCCGCCATCCCGCTGGTGTGAGAGAGGACGAAAACTATCAGCAGCCATGGCGATGTCACGCGCCAGCGCCGGAAGGCCAGTAGATAGCCGAGGCCCGCGAACAACACCCAAGCCCAGAACAAACCCCAGCCCTGGAAGACATTGGTGATGACAGGAATCTTGGCAATACTTCGGGGCACCACCTCCCTGCCTGTCTTGAGCACAGCGCAATCGACAATCACAACATCCTCTCCGGATCGCGACTCGCTTACCCGACCTGCCACAAGCACGGGCAGTCCACCTAAAGGCAGGGGTTCCGAAAGCTCGCGAGGCATGGAACCCCGTGGTCGTTCGCACAAGACACTGGTCTCCGAGGTGCCTTCCAACACTACTACCTGCCGCCCGCGATCCTTTAGGACGTCCGCACGAACAGCGATACCGGTCACGATGACATACCGGTCGAGAAAGTATGCGCGCTCCGCTCCGCCTTCGTCGTAACTCTCGGCGAGATGGCGTGCGGTGGGGCTGGCCGTGTGGCGATCGGTGGCTGGCGCTGCATTCGGGTCTATGCCTCCAACAGGCGTTGGTATGGGCGTTGCTGTCGGGAGCGCCGTTATGGTAGAACTAGACGTCTGGGGTGACGCACATGCGGACATCAGCCCGACCAGCAGGCAGGTCGTAGCGATGTATGCTATACACATTTGAGTATCAAAAGCGTACCCTGTTAGCGAAAATCGAACGCACATACTACCCCCCGGAGGCTTTGGAGGCAAGGTCTGACGAAGCAGTACCAAAGCGCGACTATCTTGACCGCGTGGATGAAGTCACGGGCAGCGGCCAGGGCGCCAAGGATCAAGGGAGTGCGCTTGATTATTTCCATATTATTCGCCCTCTTGGGCCCCACGGCGTCCGGGGCGATGGCCGACTGGCCCCAGTTGTAGTGGAGTGGTCCTTGTCGACGGCGCCGTCGTCCCTGACGGCCATGCCTACCACAGCCTGGCCGGACACTACCCTCTGTCAACCATGACTTCCAGCACCGCCGTCAGTACCCCGCCTTCCTTGTCTGCGTCAGAACCTGGATAGGGCTCCAGGCTTGTCAGCCGGATTGAGATGTCTTCCGAACCGGGCTGGGAGCTCGTTACTCTGACCCACGGGCTTTTGATAGGGGAACCCGGCTCAAGGGACAGACGAACGACAGCGCTCGTGTCAGCCTTAGTCACCGTCAGTTCGATCACCGCCTCCCCTGCCCACACACATACGACGTTCGCCGGACATCGGGAATCCTCCACCACCTCGTCAAATGAGATTCCAATACCCTGGTCGGGCAATTGGACGGATCCGCCAAGACCAATCTCAACGCGGTGAACGTTCGGCATCGGCATCGGCATCGGCGTGGGCATGGGGGGAACAGGTGTAGAGGTTGGCGCTGATATTGGCTGCGACTCGTCAACCGGCTTGGGCGTGGGGGGGACAGGTGTAGAGGTTGGCACTGGTATTGGCTGCGATTCGTCGGCTGACGTGGACGTGGTAGGGACAGGCGTTGGAGTGGGCTCCGGTGTCTGATTAGCCACCTGGTAGTCAGCACAAGCCTCCAGGCTTGGGGCCCGTAGGCGCAGGTTGGCCAAATCCCTTATGGCCTCCACGATGGCGAGGTAGCGCCCTTCTAGACGATCAGCCAGGAATCCGGGGGCATAAACTGAGAATTCATTGCGTTGCCCATCATGCTCAACGATTATGGCGTAGAAGGATACATCAGCCACAACCGACAGCATTTCATTGTTATCGCCGAGCGTGAAGACATCGCTTTCGTACAGCGTTCTCCAGAGGAGGTTCTGGTCTTCCGGCGATATGGTGGTTGCCGAGCACTCCGTCCGTGCTTCTTGATTGGCGACCGAAAGGAAATTCCCCTTGTAACTCAACAGAGTCGAATCGACAGTGTGGACTCGGACCGTGCCTAGCATCCCGCCCCCCTCGCGCATGGATATTCTTGCGTCAGTGAAGTCGTCTGAAGCGACCACAGACGGAGTGGGCGTAGGAGGGACCGGCGTAGAGGTTGGCGCCGGCGTTGGCTGCGAATCGTCGACCGGCGTGGGACGATCACTGCATGCCATCGCTAACAACCCGACGACGGCGATAATGGTGATGACGGCTCTTGCTGTATTCATTCTTGGCTCAACCTCCATATGGTTCCGCTGCTTAATACATATAGACGTTGAGCGGCGTGGATTTGTTCCCGGCGGGACGCTTCCCCAGAGCACCGGTAGGCCATGAACACGGCCTTTACCGGCCGAGTATGGCCGATGCGCCACTACAGCCCCCATGCCCGAGGATAGCCGGATACCCGTCTTGGACGCAGAGGAGATGGCTCTGCGCAGCCCGGTTCTAGCTACAGTATAGTTTGGTGGGCCCGGCTGGATTCGAACCAACGACCAATCGGTTATGAGCCGACCGCTCTGCCACTGAGCTACGGGCCCGTAATGACGCTGGCTTCATGATTGCTCAACCAGACAGGGCTTGTCAACGCTGAATCGCAGCGCTTGCCAAACACATCTCGCCCGCATATCCCATGCTTATCGACGAGACCTGAAGCAGACCAACGATGTGAATGGGGTCAGGACGCGCTAAGCTTCTTTACCGCTTCCAGTGACTCTTCGGCGTGTTGCTCCATGCTTTGAGCATCCTGGACGATGTGTCTAATCACGCCCTCTTTGTCGATGACGAACGTGACTCGGCCATCGCCCATGGTCTCCTCATTGAAGACCCCGAAAGCTCTGGCGGCTTCGAACTTGGGGAAGTCGGACACCAAAGGGAACTCAAGTTCGCAGTGCTCGGCAAAGGCACGCTGGGACGGTGCGGCGTCGGTGCTTGCACCCAGGACCTGGGTGTCCAGCCGCTGGAAGTCCGAGAGCAGGCTCTGGAACTTCCGCAGCTCCCGCTCTCAGCCGCCGGTGAAAGCCCTGGCGTAGAATGCTATGACGACATTCTGCTTGCCTTTGAAATCCGCCAGCCTGATTTCCTGACGGTCTCCGGTAGTGAATCCAACGTCTGGGGTATGGTCACCTATGTTCATAACTGCACCTCGTGAGCTTTGCTAGTGAGCGCTCAGGCTATATGCCGAGCTTTTCCTTGTATTCCGGATCCCAGTAGCCGTATACACCCTTGGACACCATATCGTCAAGGCTGCTTGTTGGGATTGGACGCTTATCAGCCGGGCTATCGGCGGTCACGCCCTCTTCTATCAGCTTCTGGTACTCCTCCTCGGAATGGCCAAGCTCTTCTACTATGTAGCGGTGGTTGCCCTCGCCGAGCTTGGGACCAGGACCCTTTATGGAGACCGGTGTGTTGCTCAGCTTCCAAGGCCGGCCCATGAGCACCCGCGTGCCCAGGGTGGGATCGTCCGAGGTCACTTTCTCCATGAAGCCGCGCTTCCAGTAATGTACATTGGTGTTCATATCGCGGGAGTCCATAACGGGCCCAGCGGGTATACCCGCGTCCTGCAACTTTTCCATCACATCCCACTTGCTATGCTTCTTAGTCCACTCTTTGATGACATCGTCAAGCTCATCGTGGTGCTTCCAGCGGTTCAAGTGGCCAATGTACTTGGGATCGTCCACCAGGTCTGCCCTGCCTATGGTGCGGCAAAGCGCTTCCCACTCCTGGTCGTCGCGCACACAGAGCACGGCCCAGTCGTTTTCACCGGCGCAGGGGTAGCAGCCCTGGGGAGCGAACCAAGGATGGCGATTCCCTATGCGCTTGGAGTCATCCTTGCCGTTGGCTATCCAGTCCATGATGAACTCGCTGATGTGGAACACGCCCAGCTGATACATGCCAATGTCCACCCACATGCCCTTCCCCGTCTTCTTGCGGTGCCTGAGCGCCATGGAGAGAGCAAACAGACACGTCCACGAGGCCACAAAGTCCACGTAGGACTGACCTACCTTGGAGGGAATATCTCCGTTGTATCCGGTGAGGTGGGTCAGGCCATGGGTGGCCTCCTGGGACGTGGCCACTGCGGGATAATCTGAGTATGGGCCTTTGCCGTGACCGTATCCTGTGTTGGACATCATGATGATGTCAGGCTTCATCTCCTTCAGCTTGGGCCAGTCCATGCCCCAGTTGCGGGTAACCCTGGGCGTGAAATTCTCCATGAACACGTCCGCCGTGAGCACGATCTCCTTCAGAACCTTGAGTCCTTCTGGGTTGCGCAGATCAAGCACCATTGACTTCTTACCGCGGTTCACCACGTGGAAAGTAGGCGTGCGATTCCAGGGGTCGGCGCCGGGGTCGTTCTCGGGGTAGGCGCCGGAAAGCATACCGGTGCGTATAGGCTCAACGCGAGTGGGGCCCTCTATCTTGATTACCTCAGCGCCAAGATCGGCCATTACCCCTGCCGCATAGGGGAACGCGAAGATAGCGGAGGTGTCTACTATTCTGATTCCTTCCAATGGCAGTCTACCCATTCTTAGCTCCTTAGGTTCTACGCGTGCGAGTGCGTCTTAGATGATGTTCAGCTCACGGAGTCTTATAAGGTCCTCCTTAGAGTAGCCCATTGTCTCCGTATAGACCTCTTCATTGTGCTGGCCCAGTAGAGGCGCGGGCATCTTCTGCTGGAACGGGGTCTCCGATATATGGAAAAGCCTGAACGGAATCTTGGTCTTGCCTATGACGGGGTGGTCTACATCCTGGTAGAACTCCCTGGCGGCAAGCTGCGGGCAATCCATCAGGTCCTCCGAACCCTGCGATATTCCGAACAGCATGCCGTATTCCTCTGATGCCGTCTTGAACATCTCTTTCATGGTGCGGTCTTTGACGGCATCCACAATGATGGCGTCAAACTCTTCACCGTGATCCAAACGCTGGACCGGGTTGGCGAACCGCTCTTCCGCCATCTCAGGCTTGCCATAGAACCGCACCTGATCGTCCCAGGTGGCCCTGGCGCCGGTCTGGCTCACAAAGTAGCCGTCTTTACAGGGCATAATCTGGGTGTACATGGTACCCTTGGGACTGCGACGCCCCTGGACCGCTCCGCTGAAGGAGAACAGGGGCTGGTTCACCACCAGGGACGCGTTCACAGCCTCTTGAACGGAAACGTCTATGTGCTGGCTTTCGCCATCGAAGTCCCTGGCAAAGAGGGCGAACCCGGTGGCTATGGCTGCATTGAGACCGGCCTCGTACTGCGACTGGAAGCCACCGTGCTTCAGCGGCTCCCTGTCCCTAGTGCCGCTGAAGGCCATGATACCGCCCATGGCGTATGCCACTATATCCTCGCTCTTGTAGTCGCTGTACGGACCGGACTGCCCGAACCCAGATATAGAAGTCAAGATGACCTGGGGGTTCACCTTCTCCAGCTCCTGGAAACCCAGCCCCAGAGATTCCAAATAGCCGGGCTGGTAGTTTTCGATTACTACGTCAGCCCCTTCCACCAGTCTCTTGAGCAACCTGGCTCCAGACGATGTTTCCAGATTAAGGGTGACGCCCCTTTTATTGTTGTTGAGCACAACGTGTATGAGACTCTTTTCCGGGTGGGGGTCGTCGTTGAAAAACGGGCCCATTGACCTCAGCAACTCGCCTCCCGGGGGCTCGACCTTTATCACGTCGGCGCCAAAGTCGGCCAGCAGCTTGGCGCAATAAGACCCTGAGATTCCCTGGCTGATATCCAGAATCTTGATGTCGTCCAGAGCGGCAGGTAACATAAACAGGTACCCCCTGTCATGGATTGATGCGTCGCCGGCGCCACCAGGCGCACTGATTGAGATACGGTTGTCTAATCCAACCAGCCTTGCTTCGCTGGGCTACTATATCCAACGGCCAGTGAATTGACAAGCATGGTCATGGTCATTGACCGCACTGGCCGATAGTCGTATTGTGCAGCTACAACGACTTCCCTACTAAGGAGCAGGTTCAACTTGCCCGACGACTCCATCGACACACCACGGAACCCTGAGCGTCCGCCGGCAACACAGGGCATGAAGGAGACCGTTCCACAAAGCTACCGGCGCCGGCCGGCGCGCTACAGGAAAGACCTGACCAAGGGAAGCATACCCCGCAACCTCTGGTGGCTGGCCTGGCCTCAGATGGTGGAAAACGTCCTCAATGTTGTTGACCAACTGGCGGACCTGGTGTGGGCGGGATTCATCGGCGCCAGCACCATTGCCGGGGTGGGCATAGGGCAAAGCTATAAGCAGCTTGTAATGACGGGACGCTTGGGGTTGGACACCGCTATGCGAGCCACGGTGTCCAGGGCCATCGGCGCGGTGAACCCAGCGCTGGCCAACCACTTTGCCCTACAGGGATTCACTCTCAGCGCGGGCTACTCTCTAATCATGGTGGTGATTGGAGTATTTCTCACCGTTCCCCTGATGCGCGTGCTGGGTCTCAGCGAAGATATCATTGATTCCGGGTCGCTCTATCTCAGGATCCAGTTCATTGGCACCGGCGCCATGGCGTTCCGGCAGACCAGCGGTTCCGCCCTGGTGGCCTCCGGGGATGCCATAACTCCAATGAAGGCGACTCTGCTGACCAGGGTCACCCACATCAGCCTGACTCCCTTCCTCATCTTCGGGTGGCTGGGCCTTCCCGAAATGGGAATCGCCGGCGCGGCCATGGCCGATGTGCTGGCACAAAGCCTGGGCACAACCTGGAACCTCAACGTGCTGTTCCGCGGCTCGTCCCGCCTTCACCTTTCGCTGAGAGGCTACCGGGTAGACTTTCCTGTCATACGCCGGCTGATCAGGATAGGAGCGCCGGCGTCTGTAACGGGCATGGAGCGGTCTATAGCTCAGTTGGTGGTGGTAGGTCTGGCTGCTCAGTTCGGCACATTTGCCGTGGCCGCATTTTCACTGGGACGGCGCACCGAGAACCTGGCGCACCTGGGCAGCGGAGGCCTGGGACGGGCCTCCGGCGTGCTTGTGGGCCAAAACCTGGGAGCGGGCAAGCCGGAAAGAGCCAGAATGACGGTGAAGTGGGCGTTGCTCTTTGTCTTCACCATTGGCCTGGCCTTGACAGTTCTTCTTTTTGCCCTGGCGCCGCTCCTGGTCAAGCTTTTCACCCGCGATGCAGAGCTGGCGGCTCTCGCAACCACCTGGCTGCGCATCCAGGCATTGAGCCTGGTTTTCCTTGGCGCCGGACAGGTCTTGGGACAGTCGTTCAACACGGCCGGGGATACTCTGGCTCCAATGCTGGTCACTCTGCTAAGCATGTGGATGCTGGAGATCCCCCTGGCCCTCATGCTGACCGGCACGACCCATACCTTTGGCCTGCAGGGACTGTCCTTTACCCTGCCGGTACTGGCCCATCTCAACGAGTTCGGCATAGCGTGGGCGGTTGTAGTCGCTATGGTGGCCCGGTTTGGCTTGTACATGCCGTATTTCATGGCGGGCCGCTGGCTGCGGGTCAGCGTAACGTAGCGTCCTAGCCAACCGCGGGGCAATGCTATAAACTAGGGTGTACCCCAGCGGGGGTAGCTCAGTGGTAGAGCCCCTGCCTTCCAAGCAGGCTGTCGCGGGTTCGAGTCCCGTCCCCCGCTCCACCTGTTGAAGAGACCTTCGCCCAGCCTTCGTCATTGATCCCATTTCCCTATTGTGGCAAGGCCAGCTTTGCAACAGAGGTAGGTGGTTTACAGGTAGTGGTACCCTAATAGATAACGTTTTGAGGGCAGGGGCATACTTGGACCGATCAGCCAGTTCAGTTACTACCGTTGATAGAAAAACATCCCCCGGCATAGGCCGGGTTGTGAAGCCTCTTCTCATGGGTGCAATGCCCTTGAGGCTGTTGAGCTCTTTCATCCATGGCTTGTATACCAACAGGCTTCTGGCTCAGATCAAGCAGCACCGGCTTCCCCAACACGTAGCCATGATCCTGGACGGCAACAGGCGTTTTGCCAGGATGCAGGGGTTGGGCGACGTTGCCGAAGGTCACCGCATTGGCGCCGACAAGGCCAGCGAGGTGATCCAGTGGTGCGACGAACTGCAGATACCCGTGGTCACCCTGTGGGGGCTGTCCACGGACAACCTGAAACGTACCCCGGAGGAGCTTGAGAAGCTGTTCACCTTGGTTGGAGCCAAACTGGACCAGTGGCTGGACCCTGAGAGCAACCCTACCAAGAGGCAAGTCAACGTGATTGGACGCGCCGACAGTCTAAGTGAAGACCTGCGCGACAAGATCAAGCGTGTGGAAGAGATGACCGCCTCCGCGGGGCCATGGCAGTTGAACATAGCCATTGGCTATGGAGGCCGTGACGAGATACTGGACGCATTGAGGAGACTGCTGCTGGCCCGGAATGAGAACGGAGCCTCTCTATTGGAAGTAGCGGACGGCCTCTCGGTTGAAGAAGTGCGGCAGCACCTCTACGCTCCGCACGTGCCTGAACCCGACCTTATCATCAGGACAAGCGGAGAGGCCCGCTTGAGCGGCTTCTTGCTCTGGCAGAGCGTACACAGTGAGCTATACTTCTGCGACGCCTTCTGGCCCGCCTTCCGGAAGATAGATTTCCTCCGAGCTTTAAGGAGCTACCAGGGAAGACAGCGCCGCTACGGAGCTTGACCCTTAAGCCGGGCCTAACCTCCCGTGTACTTGGGCACCCCCAAGCCAAAATCGTTGGTGCTGTCCAGCACGGCCATTGTCTGATGCACGTCCTGGACCAGGTCTACAATGAATCCTTCCTGGCGTATGGCATCCTCCAGCCCAAACTTGGTCATCACCGCTATGGCGTAGGGCCTATCCCCCAGGAACACGATCCCAGCATCGCAGCGCACCCGTTCCATGCCGCCCGGCTTGTTGGCGACCACCAGGTCGGAGGGCACCGCCCGGTTCAACGGTGCGGACTTGGGCTTGCTGATGATGCGCAGCACTTGCTCGGCCACTTTGGGAGAGGGCTTGCCCTGATGCAGCATTTCCAGCATGGCAACAAGCTCGTTCGGGGTTGATACGTTCTCATCCCCTCTGTGTATAGCCTCTCTGTCCATCATCTTGCGCCTCAACTTTGTCGCCGTAAGCCCCATCTCCCGCAGCAGCGCGTTGGTAGCCTCGATGCCCGCCCAGTCGATGCACATGTTGGTTGCCGTGTTGTCCGACACGATGATCATCAAAATAGCGACGTCCAGCACGGAGACATCGGGTTCGTTTTCCATGTAGTGGAGCACTCCACTGCCCGCTCCATGCTTCTCAGGGGTTATCCTGATGCGCTCGCCAAGGTCTATCTCGCCCGCTTCAGCGCGGCTCAATAGCCGAGTCAAGATATGTATCTTGATGGTGGAGGCAGTGGGAAACTCCTCGCCGCCATGCACCGACACCGCATCTCCGCGCGTCAGGTCTTTCACCGAAACTCCGGCTACTCCCGCAAAACCCTCTATCTTGCGAGTCAGCCGCTCCTCCAAACGTTTCCACAACCGCTTGTTGCTCATTGTCTCCTCCTAGTGCCGGTCTCCAGTTGGGTGATTACTTCCGGGAATTGTTTCCAACGTTATGTCTAGTACAAGGCTAAACGCGAACCACTTTTTTGCAAATATGGGAAACAAATCCGAATTTCGTAATGAGTAGGGAGCACAGACGGTGTGCGGAATGCGATCTTGCGCGATGTAAGTCATGGGTGAATGTTAGCAGTGATGATGGGTGATGGGGAAGAGGGGGATGGCAGGCAAGGCCCTCTCGCGAGGGTCTGCCTGACATATGGTTGAGGCGGTTTCATGCCTGGACGAGACGCGTGGCAGCATGTCGGCGGCAATCCCAGTATCGGCCAGGGATAGCAGGAACACAGCGTACACACCACCATGTTGTGGAGCTGCGGCGTGTTCTCCAAGACCACAATTTCCGCTCCCTGAGCGCCTTGGAAGCCCATCTCAGAAATGGCTTCTGTCCCATTCGCCAGTAGCCGCTTCTTATACTCGGGGTCGCTCCACGCCCTTGCCACCACTTCCGCCCCGTTCAAGGGTCCAATGTCCTGCTCGTAGGTGCGCACTATCTCATCGATGGCGCCGCTGTCTATGAGGCCTTTTTCAATCAGCAGGGACTCCAGCGCCTTGGCCCGCAGCGCCGGATACGGCTCTGGCTCAGGATCATGCTTTCCATGGTCTCCGCTCATGTTCCCTCCTTGACCGGTTCCAAATAGCTTTCCCACATATCTATGTAAATGCGTTGGTTGGCTTCGGCGGAATCTCCCCATACCTCTGCAGCGTCGAAGCGAACGGCGTAGACCGGCTGAGGCTTTGCTTCAGTCCCAGCCGCCACCGTATCCTCAAAATCGTGCACACCGTGGTAGAGGGCTATCTCACCCTCTTTGCCGCGTATATACCTGGGCAGACGCGTATGGCCAGGCGGATTGAAGCTCCGAGCCCGCACCACATCTCCTATCTTGAACCTTGGCTTGACCCCTATTTCCTTGTGCAAAGGCTGACGGGTAAGGATGCGGCTCATGACCTCAGCGGTTCGCTGAGGATCGACGTGCCGCGTCACCTCTGCTTGGGGGTTCTCCTCATAGAAAGCCGTCTTACTGTCCAACTCTTCAGTTGTGACTACACCGTTTTCTATGAGCAAACTTTCCACCGCCAGCAACCATTTTCCGTAGTAGCTGGAGGCGAGATATGTGGCCGGGGCTATTCGCTCGATGGCGTATCGGAAGCCTCCCGCATCCGTGACCAGGAATTGCCTTAGCTGCCTGGTCATACCATAGACGCGACCCTCCCACTTTTCATGGAAGACAGGCTCATTCTCCTCGCGCTCCACGGGGCCAAAGCCATGCATTCCACCCATGTCATGGATTCCGTTCATGCGTTACCCCGCCGGAAGAGTTTGAAGGGATTCTATTACCCGTGTTTCAGTTGTCAACTTAGTCCGCCGGCTGAGGGCTTTCCTCGGCTGCCGGCGTCTTCTTCCTGGGAGGAACGGTGAACAGCATGAGCACACCGCCTACGACAAGGGTGATGAAGAATATCTGGTACGGCAGCACGTAGCCTCCCGTCACGTCGTAGAGGACGCCGGCCATGACCGGGCCGCCCGCCACGCTGACCAGCTGCGCCGGCATGGTGATGCCGCGTATGGCTCCAATGAAACCGCGGCCAAAGTAGTTTGCCCACATAGTGGGCTGTACGACCCCGGTGCCGCCTACGGATAGGCCGTACACCGCGGCAAACATAAAGGCAAAAGGCGCGCTCTGCGACACGAGTAGAATGCTCAGGCCAAGCGCCGAGAAGAAGAATATAGCCGCCATCACGTACCTGATGGGGAACTTATCCGCCAGGGCGCCCCAGAGCAGCCTGGCCAGTGCCGCGCCTATGGCATGGGTAGAAAGCACGGCGGCGGCCACCGGGACCGATAGACCACTTTCGGTGAGAAAGGCGAATTCGTGGAGGACTACTCCGCCCACAGCCGTTAGGCCAATGGTGAAGCCCAGCAGCAACAGCCAGAAAGTCAGCGTCCTCACCGACTCTCCGGGCCTCCACTGCACCTCCGCGGCGTGGCTGGGTATATGAGCGGGCTGGCCTGGGAGCTCCAGCTCCTCATCCGTATCGCCGTCGGGTTGCAGCCCCATGTCTTCGGGCTGGCGCCGCATTAGCGACGACACCGGTATGCCTATGAACAGGATGAGCAGCCCGAGAAACCACCATCCCGCCTGCCAGCCGTACGTGAAGACGATGAAGGCAAGTATAGGAGCCACCACCATGCCCGCCACCGGGTTGCCCATGGTAGCTAGACCCAGTGCCCTGCCCCTGCGTCTTACAAACCACTTGGGTATCACCGCTGTTGCCACCAGGTCTCCCACGCCGGTGAAGGTAAGCGCCCCCGCTATGCCATAGACAAGGTAGAACTGCCAGACCTGTGTGACCTGGGCCACGGCGATGGTGGCTATGCCGCCTACGAGCGCCGAGAAGAACATCAGCCAGCGTGCTCCGAAGCGGTCGATCAACGGGCCGAAGATGGGCCCCATGAAAGCGGCGCCCAGGGGGCGGAGCGCCAGCCCTACTGAGACCACGCCGCGACCCCAGCCCAGAGCATCGCTCATTGCGGGGTATATCACGCCGAAAGTGAAGCTCTGGATGCCGCCGGCTGCGACGTTGCCGAAAAAGCCGGCTACGACTATGTACCAACCATAGAAGAATCTGGGTTTCTTCATTGGGAACACCTGGTGCGTAAAATGGAGAAACCTACCCTACTCTATACCGTAGGCACAATGCAAACAACGGTTAGCCTCCGCTTCCCATTTGCCACCCTGCCCAATCTGCACGTATATTGTGAGAGTGAGCACCGGTCAGCCCGCAGCCCAGCCTCCCCAGCAAGCCATAACGGAGGCGAACCCGTATCGCTGGGTCATTCTCTTTCTGCTCTGGCTCCTCTACGCCTCCTTTGGCGTGACCGCGGCAACCATCCCACCCCTCGTCGATCCAATCATCAAAGACCTAAACATGTCCTACAGCCAGATGGGGCTTGTCCTTGGCGCGTGGCAGTTTGTCTACATCTTTACCGCTTCGCCGCTGGGCGCCCTCGTCGACCGCCTCGGCGTGCGGAGATCGCTAGGCATCGGCATAATCATAGTCTGGGTGTCGCTGGTGCTGCGCGGCCTTGCCCCGGACTTCTATACACTGCTGTTCGCGGTGGCGTTGTTCGGAGTGGGAGGCCCCATCATCTCCATAGGCGCTCCCAAAGTGGTCTCGCTGTGGTTCCAGGGAAACCAGCGCAACCTAGCCGCCGGCATATATACCACCGGGCCGCTCAGCGGCATGGCCATAGCCCTGGCCACCGCCGCCGGAGTGGTCTTGCCTCTTACGGGAAGCTGGCGCGGCATATCTCTAATCTACGGAGCGGTCCTACTGGCCGTCATAGCGGCCTGGTGGCTCTTCTCCCGCGACACTCCCCTGCCCGCTTCAGAAAGCAGCCAGACATCCTCCGACAAGGAGTCCAGCCTGTCCGTGATCCACGAGCTGCTCCGTCTACGAAACGTTCAGGTCGTACTGGTGATGGCCTTTGCCACCTTCCTCCTCAATCACGGCCTCAGCAACTGGCTGCCCACCCTTCTTCAAGAAGGAGGCATGACCATTACCCAAGCCGGTATCTGGACCGCTTTGGGCACCGCCATTGGCGTCTCCGGGCTGCTTGTAATACCACCGCTGGCCAGGCACGGTTACCGAGCCCTGACCATGGCGTTGCTGCTTGGCGTGGCTGTAGTGGCCACCCTGGGATTGGCCTACACCACGGGCACAGTGCTCATAGGTGCACTGATAGCGTCCAACGTGGTTAGAGGCCCCATGATGCCCATACAGACCCTCATATTGATGGAAACGCCCGGCATCGGGGCAAAGCACATAGGGACGGCCGCGGGGCTGTTCTTCGCCGCGGCCGAGATCGGAGGGTTCGGAGGGCCCTTCCTCCTCGGCTTCCTCCGCGATCTCTCGGGCTCGCTCACCTCTGGCGTGTTGATTCTGGCCGTGGTATCCGGAGCGTTGATATTGATCATGCCGCTGCTGAGAGAAAGCAAGCCTGGGAAAGCCACCCCGCGCACAGCCTAGGCGACCGGGCCGGGCTGAAGATCTATCGCTTCAACTCTTCGGCAAAGCTGAACAGCTCAGGCAGTCCTCCGGTGTGCATGAAGAGCACGGTATCCCTGGAGGTCAGCACACCTTTGCGCACATGGTCTATCACCGCCGCCAGCGCCTTGCCGGTATACACGGGTTCAAGGATGATCCCCTCTAGCTCGGCCATCAAGCGTATCGCCGCGGCACACTCCTGGCTGGGGTCGGGATAGCCCGGACCCACGTAGTCGGATGTCTCGGTAACGTCTTCCCAGTCCAAGCGCAGGGGCAACTCCAGCGCCTGCGCCGCGGTGTTCGCCCAGGTTACCGTGTCGGCAAAGTAAATCGACGTCGGGGCAACCTGCACCCCGGTGATGTTCCAGAGCAGGCCCAGTGCCTTTGCGCCAAGCGCCAGCCCTCCATGCGATGCTCCGGTTACAATGTAGACCTTGGCATCGGCCACGCCCATTTCATCCAACTGCTCCAGTATCTCCAGGGTAGCGTTGAGATAGCCCATAGCGCCCGATCCACGTGACATTGGCTCCTCGGGATGCAGGTAAGGCTTGCCGCCCTCGCGTTTCACCTGGTCCGCCAGCTCCTCGGCCAACCGCCTCCCCTCGTCCATGTCCCTAGTCTGGGTAAGGTGCATCTCCGTGCCCATCAAATCAAGCAGAAGCATGTTCCCCTGCACCGGCCTGTCCTTGCCGCCCACCACCACGCAGATGTAGCGCATGCCCATCTTCTTGGACGCCGCGCCAATGATCCTGGAATTGTTCGATACCCAGAGATTGGCGTTTACCGACGTATCGCATCCTTTGGCCAGGGCATCTCCCATGCAGAACTCCATGTGGCGCACCTTGTTGCCGCCGAACCCCAGCCCTGTAAGGTCGTCCCTCTTGATCAAGATGCGCGGGCCACCCAGGGCATCGCTCAGCCTGGAGAGCTCTTCAATGGGCGTTGGGATATTGGCCAAGCGCACCCTTGGCGCCTGCTCTATTGCCGACTTGAGGTCTTCACGCGTCAACAAGGATGTAGTATCCACTGTTCCCCCCTTTGCCTAGCAACAACAGTATCTTCCCAGCGCCATTCCACTGTCAACGAGAAAGCGCAACGCCCGTCTGCTATAATCCGCCAATACCAAGGAGCCGCCATGGACACCGCTCTCAGGAAGCACATAGAAGACCACCTGCCCCAGTACCTGGAAGACCTGAAGCGCCTCTGCGCCCAGCCCAGCGTGGCCGCCCAGAACGATGGCGTGCAGGAGTGCGCCGCCCTGGTGAAAGCCATGCTCCAAGAAGCAGACTTCCAGGCCAACATCATGCCTACGGAAGACCCGCGCTTCCCCGTGGTCTACGCCGAACACGACGGGCGCTCCTCCAAGCAGTTGCTGTTCTACAACCACTACGACGTTCAGCCCGCCGAGCCGCTGGAGCTATGGGACTCGCCGCCGTTCCAGCCCACGGAGCGCGACGGCCGCATCTTCGCCCGCGGCGTATCGGACGACAAAGGACACCTGGCGGCGCGCATCGCCGCCATCAAGGCCATGAAGGCCGTGCGCGGCGAACTGCCTTGCCGGATCAAGTTCTGCATAGAGGGCGCAGAGGAGATAGGGAGCCCCGGCTTCGGCTCCTTCGTGGACAAGCACCGCGACCTTCTGAAGGCGGACGCCTGCATTTGGGAAGGCGGCGGCGTCAACTGGCAGGGCAACCCCCAGATATACTTGGGACTCAAGGGCATTCTCTACGTAGAGCTTGAAGTGCGCTCCGCCTCCCGCGATTCCCATTCGTCTTGGGCCACCGTGGTGCCCAACCCGGCGTGGCGCCTGGTCTGGGCGTTGTCCACCCTGAAGGACCAGGACGAGCGCGTCCTCATCCCCGGCTTCTACGACCAGGTCCGCCAACCTACCGAGGCGGAGATGGCCGCCGTCGCCGGAATGCCCGCGGAAGAAGACAGCCTGCGCCAAGAGCTTCAGGTTTCCCGCTTCCTCCGCGATGCGGAGGGCATTGATTTCCGCAAACGCCACATGTTCCAGCCAACGTGTACGATCTGCGGCATAGAGTCCGGCTATACGGGCGAGGGCACCAAGACCGTCCTGCCGGCCACCGCCAAAGTGAAGTTGGACTTCAGGCTTGTACCGGACCAGCGGCCCGGAGATATCCTAGACAAGCTGCGTAATCACCTGGACACCCACGGCTTTTCAGACATCCATATCAACTACTGGGACGGAGTAAACCCATCTCGCACTTCCATGGACTCGCCGTTCGTCCGGTTGGTTTCGGAAACGGCCAGGCAGGTATACGACAAAGAGCCCCTGCTCACGCCCGGGCTTGCGGGAAGCGGCCCCATGTACTACATAGCGGAGGGTCTGGGCCTGCCCGTAGCATCATCCGGTGTTTCCTTTCCCGACGACAAGATACACGCCCCCAATGAAAACGTGAGGATAGACTACTTCCTGAAAGGCATTCTCCACGCCGCCGCTATTCTTGACGAATACGGAAAAGATGGCTGAAACCGGCCGCTCGCAGCCGGCCCCCTCCGTAGACTTACCCTCAGTCCTCTGGGAATACCGCGACCTTCTGGAGAACGCTCTCCGAGAAGAGATTCCTGAGCAGGACATCGCTCCCTATACCTCCTTGCGCTACCACATGGGCTGGTGCGACAAAGACGGCAAGCCCAGGCAGGACACCGAAGGCAAACGGCTGCGCCCAGCGCTGCTCCTTCTGGCCTGCCAGGCTGCCGGCGGCTCCACGGAATCCGCTCTGGCCGCCGCATCCTCCATAGAGCTGATCCACAACTTCTCCCTGATCCACGACGATATAGAGGACGGGGACGTGCTTCGACACCATCGTCCTACCCTGTGGGCCATCTGGGGTGAACGCAAAGCGCTCACCGCGGGCAGCGTGATGTTCAATCTCGCTTTCCTGGCTCTATCCCAATCGCAGAAAGTCCCCGGGGAACGTCTCCTGTATGCTTCATCCCGCCTCACCCAAAGCAGTCTGGAGATGATAGAAGGCCAGTACCTGGACATATCGTTCGAGCAACGGCTGGACGTCACCACCGGCGAATACCTGGACATGATTTCACGCAAGACGGGCGCGCTCATCTCATGCGCCCTGGAGGTGGGCGCCTTCGTAGGCTCAGGCGACCGTGAAATGGCCTGCTTGCTGGCCAAAGCGGGGCGCTACTTAGGCAATCTGTTCCAGATACGGGACGACATCCTCGGAGTCTGGGGCGATCCCTCCGTTACAGGCAAAGCCGTGGGAAGCGACATCCTGCGCAAGAAGAAGACGTTCCCCGTTGTCCACGCGCTTCAAAACGGTGACGACTCTACTATCGAGAGCATCAAGGACATTCTCCGCAAGGAGTCCATTGATGAGGCCGACGTTCAACAAGCGCTTGATATGCTTGAGAAGACGGGCTCCAAGGAACGCGCCGAGTCCCTCACGGAGGAGCTGGGGCGCCAAGCCATGGAGACCATCGGCGCGGCGGAGCTCTCTCCTGTCCACCATAACCATCTCAGTGAACTGGTGGACTTCCTCTTGACCCGAACAAGGTGAGTCTGCGGCAAAGCGGCACGTCGGACGTCGTAGGAGCCGAGTTGGCCACAGTGGCAGGGTTGCTGCTTGACATAAGTCGTTTTTTGTGTGGCGTGAAAACGGTTGCTAGGCGTGAGATGGCGTTTACGGTGGAGTGGCGGTTGTGCCTGAGAAGGGGAATTGTTTCAGACGTTATGTCAAGCTGCAAGGCTAAATGCGAGCCATTTTCTTGAAAATACGGGAAAACAATTCCGATTTCCTTCCCTTCGACTTTGCTCAGGGTAAACTTCAAGCTCAGGACAGGCTCCGTATGACATGGGAGGTTGTCGTAACGGCTCCGGCGAGTATGTCTGATACGATTGTAAAGCGGGTTGAATAGGCATATACGCATGGACAGAGGATAGCGTGAGCGGGTTGGCATGGGGAAGGAGGAGATGGCAGGGGGCACTGACAAAGCGTGTTCTTCGTAGAGCTTGACGGGCCAAATCCCCGAGAGGTCATACTGCAAGTACTGGGGAAGTAGGCGGTTTGAGTGACGTGGCATCCAGCCCATCCACAGATGATTGATTCTGGAGGTCGCTAGATATGGCGTGGCTGTCCACCAAGGTTGTGGAACGGAGCATCCTACACTACACCAACAAAGAACGACGCAAGCGCGGCTTGTCGCCCCTATCTGGCAACCGGGCGTTGGCTAAGGCGGCGCGCGGCCACAGCCGATGGATGTCAAAGACGGGGCGCTTTAGCCATAGGGGGCAGGGAGGTAGTACGCCGTCCGACCGGGCGGCAAGGGCGGGATATTGGCATGGAACCGGAGAGAACATCTGGATGAACCTCGGGTCCAGGCGAAGCGGCGCAACCTACCGGAGCAGGTTTGTCTGGAACTCTGATTGGAAGCTGGGTAAGGCGGCGGTAATCTCCTGGATGAACAGCACTGGCCACCGCAGGAACCTCTTACACCCGGACTATCGTCACATCGGGGTCGGCGTCGCCAAGAGCAGACGAGGGACTTACCTCACTCAGAACTTTGGACTCGGTTCTAGCTTGACCGGCTTCCTCTTCGGGCCTTGGTTAGTGCTTCCTATCCTGCTGGGCAGTTTAATGCTCTTATTAGCGGCATTGGGCGTCCTTGCAACACTGATAAAAAGGGCAGTCACGGCACTGGGGAGTGCGAATATCTGGGAGTGGCCGCAAGTTGCTTGGGCGGTCCTAAAGGAGCTTTTTTAAGTCTGAGGACGTGGTGAATGTGAGGGCAGATTGACACGAACCCTCTGGTTTTGGCCTGAAGATTCGTCAGGAATTAGCTTTGATATGCACTATATGGTACAAGGAGAATAGAATGAGATATGGCAAGAGTAGAGATCAGGAAGATAATACAGACGTGGAAGACAGGTGTACAGAACTATTGTAGAGCACTATTCGGATGTAACCTGTCAGCTGGGCAAAGGTTAAAGAAACTAGCCCCCTTCTTTATAAATACTGTTGGGCTGGCGACATTCGCCGCCTTTATCTTGTACGCCGCCCCTAACCAGAGTCTGTCTAACAAAGCAACGATCACCTTGATCGTTGCCATCTTGCTGCTTCTCCCCTTTATAAGTGGCCTACCTAATAAGCAGCAGAAGTGGCGGCGAGAGATTTGGGAAGCCGTAGGTCTCCTCGCGGTGGCAATGGCGCTGATCCTTATGGCCGTTGGCTTTAAGGAGGGCATCCCAGGCTTGGGCGGCACCGCCTTGCTACTCATGATGTCTGCTCCCGCCGTATTGCTCTACTGGAAGGTCGCGGGCGACAGCCTTATTCTCAAAGTCTGGTTTGTTCCAATGGCCGCCCTAACCTCCATCACACTGTTTAGTCCGCAAACCCTGACGCGCGAGTTGCTTGATTTCGTGGCGGCTCCCTTCATGGTCGCGTCCTACGGATGCGCGCTATGGGTGTTGTTCGCCAAGGGAGTGTTAGTGCTCTTGGAGCGCGCTAAGAAGGCTAAGAATTCTGGTGAGTGTTTGCAATTCCGAGTGCACGGGATGAAAGCCCTAAGTATGTTCTTGCTAGCCGCGCCGCTTGTTTCCCTCACGATGCTGGCGGTTTATACCCACCAAGCAGAGCCCATTTGGGTCGCGGTATCGGGCGCGGTAGTAAGCATGTTGTTCGGCTCTGCGGTGTCACAACCCTTTGGGCAGCTACTGGTCAAACTACGAGACCACAAATAAGGACGAGAGAGGTGACAGAAACCGGGTTTGTTTTGGACTTCCCTGCTTTTGGTATATAGTTTGCCCAATTAAAGCTCAAGTGCTAGAATAGATTGTTGACTTTATAGGTCAACAATTCGAGTTTGGGCTTGGTAGCTTGGAGCCGGATCTATAGCTATTGCATGGCTCTACCGTTCAGGCAAACGGCTGAGGTAACTGAATGACCACAACAAACAATACCACTGCAGAGACCAACAGAGTCGTCAAGGATGTAGCGGCGCAGGACTACAAGTACGGCTGGGTCACCGACATCGAACAGGAGTCGGCGCCTCCCGGCCTGACCGAAGAGACGGTACGCTGGATCTCGGCCAAGAAGAACGAACCGGAGTTCATGCTGGAATGGCGCATGAAGGCTTTCCACCACTTCATGAAGCTGTTGGAAAGGGAGCAACTACCCACGTGGGCCAACGTTCACTATCCGCCCATAGATTTCCAGGCCATCTCCTACTATGCCGCTCCCAGAGAGACGCCGTCCTACGAGAGCCTGGACGAGGTGGACCCCGAGATCCTGAAGACCTACGAAAAGCTGGGCATACCCCTGCAAGAGCAGAAGCGCCTTGCCGGCGTTGCCGTGGACGCCATATTCGACAGCGTTTCCATTGCCACCACGTTCAAAGAGACGCTGGCCAAGCAGGGGATCATCTTCTGCTCCATGTCGGAAGCGATCCGTGACTACCCGGACCTGGTGCGAAAGTACCTTGGCTCGGTGGTGCCGTACACCGACAACTTCTATGCGACGCTGAACTCCGCAGTCTTCTCGGACGGGTCTTTCTGCTATATACCGAAGGGCGTGCGCTGCCCCATGGAACTGACCACCTATTTCCGCATCAATGCGGAGAACACCGGACAGTTTGAACGGACCCTGATCATCGCGGACGAGGGCAGCTACGTCAGCTATTTGGAGGGCTGCAGCGCCCCAATGCGCGACGAGAACCAGCTTCACGCCGCCGTAGTAGAGCTGATCACCCTGGATGACGCCGAGATCAAGTACTCAACCATCCAGAACTGGTACCCCGGGAACGAAAAAGGGGTGGGCGGCATCTACAATTTCGTTACCAAGCGGGGCAAATGCCTGGGCAAGAACTCCAAGATATCCTGGACCCAGGTGGAGACCGGCTCTGCAATCACCTGGAAGTATCCGGGCGTGCTTCTGCAGGGCGATAACTCCATCGGCGAGTTCTACTCGGTGGCGCTGGCCAAGGGTCGCCAGCAGGCCGACACGGGCACGAAGATGATCCACATGGGGAAGAACACCCGCAGCACCGTCATTGCAAAGGGCATCTCCGCAGGCGAGGGGCAGAACACCTACCGCGGCTTGGTGCGGGTCATGCCCACCGCCGACAATTCCTGGAACTTCACCCAGTGCGACTCGCTGCTCATTGGCGACCGGTGCGGCGCCCACACCACCCCCTACGTGGAGGTGCGGAATAACTCGTCCCACCTGGAGCACGAAGCTTTCACGTCCCGCGTCAGTGAGGAGCAGCTCTTCTACTGCAACCAGCGCGGCATCTCCATAGAAGACGCCCACACCATGATCATCAACGGCTTCTGCAAGGAGGTATTCAAGCAGCTTCCCTTTGAATTCGCCGTAGAAGCGACCAGGCTGCTGGAGGCTAATCTGGAAGGCGCCGTGGGATAGATGACATTACTGGAAATCAAAGACCTCTACGCCGGCGTGGGAGAGATGGAGATCCTCAAAGGGATCAGCCTTACCGTCAACGAAGGCGAAGTGCACGCCATCATGGGGCCCAACGGCTCAGGAAAGAGCACCCTGGCCAACGTGCTCGCCGGTCATACCGGCTATAAGGTCTTTTCCGGCCAGGCCGCCCTGGATGGCCAGCCGCTGCTGGAGATGCTGCCCGAGTTCCGCGCCAGGGCCGGCATCTTCCTATCTTTTCAGCACCCCGTGGAGATTCCCGGCGTCCGCTTCGACCAGTTCCTTCGAGCCGCCTATAACTCATTGCGCAAGAGCCGTGGTGAAGAGGAGCTTGACCCCATCAAATTCAACCGCCTACTCAGGGACAAGCTGGCCAGCTGGGAGATAGACCCGGCGTTTGTTCAGCGCAACGTCAACCAGGGCTTCTCCGGCGGCGAGAAGAAGCGTATGGAGATCTTCCAAATGGCGGTGCTAGAGCCGCGGCTTGCCATCCTGGACGAGACCGATTCCGGCCTGGACATCGACGCGCTCCGGGAGGTGGCCGCCGGCATCAACGGCTTTCGCCGCTCCGATCACGCCATACTGCTGGTTACCCATTACCAGCGCATACTGAACTATCTGACCCCGGACTTTGTCCACGTACTCATAGATGGGCGCATCGTCAAGTCTGGCGGCGCCAACCTTGCTCACGAAATTGAAGCAAACGGCTACGACGAGTTGGAGGAAGCCGCCAGATCCGTCAGCAGTTGATCACATGGCAACAAAGCAACTAACCAGCCTGGAGAACTACATTGCCGCCTTCGATTCCTTGGAGAAGGACTGTTCCCCCACCCACCCCTCTTGGGTGCAAGGACTGCGCAAGTCGGCGTTCGCCAGGTTCAACGAACTGGGCTTCCCCACAGCGCGGCGGGGCAACGAAGAATGGAAATACACGGACATTCGCCCCCTTGCCAGGCACGCCTTCCGACCAGCCACCCGGCTCAATGCCGTAGACCCCGCACAGCTTCTCCCCTACAACCCGGGACATGGCCGGTGGCACCTTGCCGTGTTCGTGGACGGCAAATTCAACCCGCAGCTATCCTCCCTCGGTTCTCTGCCCAATGGCGCCAGGATAGAGAGCATAGCCTCCGTGCTGTCCGGCCCCGGCTCCATGGCGGAGCAGCACGTGGCGCGGCACGCGGCCTATGACGACAACGCCTTTGTAGCTCTCAACACCGCCTTTCTTCAAGACGGCGCTTTCATCCACCTGGACAGCGGCACCATGCTGGAAGAGCCCATTCACCTCCTCTTCATCACCACCGCCCACAATGAAGAGATAGACATTTACCCTCGGGTTCTTGTTCTCACAGGCCGGGACACTTCCGCCAGCATAATAGAAAGCCACGTGGGTCTTTCAAACGGCATCTATCTATCCAACGCGGTCACGGAGATTGTGCTTGGCGCGGGCGCTTCGCTGAGGTACTACAAGGTGCAACGCCACTCCGATAAGGCGTACCAGATAACCAATACGGAAGCGGTGCTGGCCAGGGACAGCTACTTCTCATCGGTCAATATAGACCTGGGGGGAGGCCTGGTGAGGAACAATCTCAACGCCCGCATGACGGAAGAAGGCGCTTCGACCATGCTCAACGGGCTTTACATGGTGAGCGGAACGCAGCACGTGGACAACCAGGTAATCATAGAGCACATCAAGGGCAACACCACGGCCAACGAGCTCTACAAGGGAATCCTGGATGGCAAGTCCCGCTCCGTGTTCCACGGCAGCATAATAGTCCGTGAAGACGCCAAGGGCGTCAACGCATACCAGGTAGACAAGAACCTCCTCCTCTCCAAAGATGCAGAAGCGGACACCAAGCCCGCGTTCTGGGTATATACGGACGATGTAAGGTGCGGCCACGGCGCCGCCTGCGGCCAGATTGACGACGACGCGATGTTCTACCTGCGCTCTCGCGGCATGGACGAGATCACGGCCCGCAATTTCGTCATCCACGGCTTCGTGGCTGAGGTAATAGACAGCATCAAGCAGGACCAGCTGCGCGACCACATCAGCGGCCTTGTCCATTCCAAGCTGGAGGACTGGCTCGTGGGATCATCCCCGGAAGAGGAACCCCAGGAAGCCAACTGAGCGATACGATAATATGCAGATGGAAGGATTGGACTCGCTATACCAAGAAATAGTCCTGGATCACTACAAGAACCCGCGCAATCATCACCTTCTGGAAGAACCCGACCTCAAAGCGGAAGGGTTCAACCCCTTCTGTGGGGATCGCGTGGTGCTCACGGCAAGACTGGATGACGACGGCCTGGTTTCAGACGTGGGCTTCAATGGTGAAGGGTGCGCCATCAGCCAGTCGTCCGCCTCTATGATGACGGAAGCAATCAAGGGAGGCACCGTTGAGAAAGCCGGTGAAATGGTGGCGCTTTTCAAAGGCATGATGCAAGGCAACGAGCTAAGCCCTCAGGAAGAGGAGTCTCTAGGAGAGCTGGCCGTGCTGCGGGGTGTACGGGAGTTTCCCATACGCATCAAATGCGCACTCCTGACTTGGAGCGCGCTACAAGACGCCATAGCGGAAAGCGCAGCCGACAGGAAGCACAATGTTCAACGCTAGAGAAATACGCAAAGACTTCCCCATTCTCTCAAGGAGCGTCAACGGCGTGCCCCTGGTCTACCTGGACAACGCCGCCACTTCACAGAAGCCCCAACAGGTTATAGAAGCCCTGGTAGAGGTCTATCAGAGCTTCAACTCCAACGTACACCGCGGAGTCCACACTCTGAGCATGGAAGCCACCGACCACTACGAAGCCGCCCGCCGGAAAGTCGCCGGTTTCATCAATTCTCCTGCCGTGGAAAGCATTATCTTCGTCCGCAACACCACGGAGGCTATCAACCTGGTGGCAAGCACCTGGGCCATGCAGAACATAGGCCCCGGCGACGAAATAGTCACCACTGAGATGGAGCACCACAGCAACCTGGTGCCCTGGCAGAAAGTCGCCGCGATGACGGGCGCAACGCTGCGTCACATACCTGTCGTGGAGAGTGGAGTCCTGGATGCAACATCTTTCGACGACCTGATCAACCCTCGCACCAAGCTGGTGGCCGCGGTGCACGTATCCAACTTCCTGGGCGCCACCAATCCCGTGGAAGAGCTGGCCCGGCGCGCCCATGCAGTAGGCGCGGCCATCATTATCGACGGCGCTCAAAGCGTGCCCCACATGCCGGTGGACGTTACCAGCATCGACTGCGATTTTCTTGCCTTTTCAGGGCACAAGATGATGGCCCCTCCCGGTATCGGCGTCCTTTACGTCAAGCCTTCGATACTGGAAGGCATGGACCCCTTCCTTCGTGGTGGTGAAATGGTGCGTGAGGTCTGGTACGACCATGCTACCTGGAACGACCTACCCAACCGCTTCGAAGCCGGCACACCCAACTTCGCCGACGCCGTGGCCCTTGGCGCCGCCATAGATTATCTAGAGGCGCTGGGGATGGAGAACGTACGCAGGCATGAAGTGGAGATAACCTCCTATGCCTTGAGCGAGTTCAAGGCGCTGGAAGAGGACCTGGATATACTCGGGCCCAGAGACCCCGCCATACGCGGCGGCCTGGTCACCTTCAACAACCCTCACGTCCACCCCCACGACCTTGGCACCTTCCTTGACCAGAGGGGCATAGCCATCCGCACCGGTCACCACTGTGTAATGCCCATGCACCGCAAGCTGGGACTTGCCGCTTCGGGGCGCGCCAGCTTCTACGCCTACAACACCAACGAGGAAGTGGACTTCCTCATCCAAGCATTGAGAGACGCCCTCAGGTATTTCAACAATCGTTAGCTTGCCTCCTCAGCTGCCCTCAGCCTGGCCCAGTAGAAATACTCGGATGCGGCAAAGTTCGGATGAAACCCCTCTACCTTGTCCTGCCAGGCCCACATGCTGGCGCCCGTCACCGGCATGAACAGGACCGCCTTGTCCATCACGTACTGCTGGATCCGGCGCACCGTCTCCCCTCTTCCCTGCTCCAGCACGGACTGCTCCTCTATCAGCCTATCCAGCTCCGCATCGGCATAACCTATCCTGGCCCACCTTCCCTCGCTGTGCAGCAGGCTGAATAGAAAGGCATTGGGACTGTCCACGGGAGGAACCGGCCCCAGAAAAGCGTCGAACTCCCCGTTCTGCCAGAGCTCTTCCGCGTAAACTCGCGGGTTCACTATCTCCAACGTCGTGTCGAATCCAGATCCGTCCAGCATACGCTTGTACTCATTCGCCAGGGCAAGGTGCATATCGCCATAATCCGCCACCTTCAGAGTGAAGCCAACCGGCAGCTTGACGCCGGCCGTGTTCAAAAGCTCCTCTGCTCCTGCTGGGTTTCCCAGGTAGCCGCTCAACTCTGCTCTGGTCAAGAGCCATTCCGGGGACACTACCGGTACGCCCAGCGCTACCTCTGCCCTACCCTGCCAGGCGTTCTCTATGGCCTTCCAGGGCTCTATAGCCTGAAACAGCGCCTGCCGTACTTCCCCCACATGAAAGGGCGAACGCCCCGCGTTCAACCCCAGGAGCAGCCCATTGCCCTGTTCCTGGAATACGCGCCTTTGCACGCCTTGACTCCGTTCAAGACGTGCAAAGCCCTCGGCGTCTATGCGCGCCAGGTCTACTCTTCCCACCTGTACCGCCGCCGTAACGGTGGAAGCCGCCGGAATAACAGCCACTTCAAGCAACTGGAGCCCGGGAACACCCGGCTCGTAATAGCCGGGATTTGCCTCAAATCTTACCGCGTCCAAGCTGAACTCGTTCAGCAACCAGGGCCCTGAGCCTATGGTAGGCCCCTCTTTGAGGTCGCCGTTGAGTTCCACGGCCTCCCTGGTCACAACCTTGCTCATTCCATTAGCCAGGGAAAGGAGAAAGTCCGCATCCGGGTACCGAATGCGGACGGTGACAGTAGATTCATCCGTGGCCTCCACCGATTCCATGGCCTGCAGCAGAGACGCCCCCGGCCATCCCGGGGTACGTAGTCGTTCCAGGCTGAAGGCTACGTCGGCGGCGGTGACCGCTCTTCCATTGGAAGGCTCCCCCCTGTCCTGCCATTCCAGCTCTTCCCGCAGATGGAACACGTAGACGAGCGGATCGGGGTGCTCCCACCCGCTGCATAGGTCGCATTCCACCTGCATACTGGGCAATGGGACGTCTGCGCCCGATCTTATTCTCAACAAGCGGCTGTAGGCTATTCCCGGCCCCATCGCCAGAAGCGCCGGCGACACGTCCTGGTGCACGTCCTGATGAGGCGCCCGTGCTGGAGAGGCCAGGACCAGGCTGCCTTCAGGTCCGGCGCCAAGTGGAGTGGAGGTTGGCAGTGGAGTCTGCGTTGGCGTCGAGGTCGCCCGGGGTATTGCCGTGGGCGTAGGTGTGGGCACGGGGGTTACTGTCGCGGTGGGCGTCGGTGTGGTGCAGGCCCAGAGAACGGCCGCGCCGCTTGCGGCAAAAGATTTCAACAGGTTGGGTATCAGCCGTCTGGTGCGGCCCGCTATGATTCCAAGGCCTCCCACGTCACCGGTCCTTCCTCTCCTTATCGCCATTCACCGCCATATCCGGAGACTTGCCAAAGAGCCGTATGCCTTCTCTGGGCAGCACTATAATCGCCACTAGTGTTGATGGAATGAACAGGATTATGTGCATGATGAACCCAAAGACCAGCGCCGGTTCGCTGAGTATACCCAATCGCGCCATTGTGAACACCACTGCGCCGTGAAACGTTCCAATGCCGCCGGGGGCCGATGGAACTATGGAAACAAAGAATACGCTTCCCATTATGAGCACAATCATCGCGGCCACCGGGATGTCTATGCCAACGCCCTGAGCTATAATCCAACCGCTGAGGCTGAGAAGTCCCCAGTGGGTTACCGTGGCCAGAAATGAGAGGAACAGACGCAGCGGTGAGCTTCCCAGGGATTTAACAGCGGCCAAAGCTTTGCGCAGGAACGGCAGCCTGCTGGACCCGGGCACCGCATCCATTCCCTTGGCCACGGCAAAAAGCACCACCAAGGTGACGAATGCCAGGATGATCACGGCGCCTACCTGAATGCTGAAGCCCCGCAGCTGCGGCAGGGCTATGATGCTGATGGCGAGGATGACGGCTACCGCGAACACGTCCATGAGATGTTCCACAACCAGCGTGGCAAGCGCCGTTGCCGTATTGACGCCACCTCTTCTTATCACCAGCGCCAACTGCACCGGCTCGCTCACCAGCCGTACCGGCGACAGATTGTTCAGACCTATCCCCGCATTCTGTATAAGAAACAAGCGAAAGAAGCCCAGCTGTTCCCCGGGCAGCAGTATGTACCAACGCATGGCTCTTGCCGCGATACCAAGCAGGAACACGCCCAAGGCCAGCAGGAAAAGATATATCGGGAAAGCCCTGAGGGTTTCAACAAGCCTCTCCCAGTCCAGGCCGCGGAACAGCAGCCAGATCAATAACGCGCTAAGCCCCAATCCGACTATTATCTGGGCAGGAAGCAGGTATTTCCGATGTCTTCTTGGCTCTTTTGTGGAAGCTCCTGATTCAATGCCTATTTGACTTGGTTCTCTTGCTTTCTGCATGCCCATGCCGTCACTTCAACGATAGATACGCCGCAGGTGACGAAATTTGCTTGTCTTGTAGGAGCATTGAGACGAATTCTCCAGAATTGTTGCTGTTCTTGTCATGCTTGTTACGATTAGCTCCCATTCTTCCTGCAAACCAGACCTCATTATACCTAAAGCAACACGCTGGTGAATACGTTTCTTATCTGTACCATGATCAGTATTCCCACCAGTCCCGTCCAAAGCCCCACCGAGAAGGGCATGTCTATGCTCCGGCTGATTGCCTGCGACATAGCCAGCACGATCCAGCCCAGTATCAATGCATTGAGCATCAAGGCAAACGACTGATTGCTAGAAGCAACCAGTATCACGATGGTGAATATGCTTGGGGCGTTGGCATATCCCACCGTGCGGAGCGTATGGGTGAGGGCGGTCTTCCTCCTCAGCAGCCTGCCTATGCCCATAGCGAGAAGGCTAACTGCTATCCACCCCGCGACGGCCGCGGAGAGGCTTCTGAACAGTATTGCCCCGCGACCCGCTAGGTCGTTGTCGCTGGCTACGCCAAGGATCAAGCCCAGCGCTATAGACATACCTCCCAGAATGACCACGGCCAGCGCTTCCAAGGTCGCCGTATGTCCTTCACGCACGTCTTCGTACAGCTGTCCATCAAATCTCATGACTCTTGCCATGCGCCTAATCATGCTCCGCTCCGATCCACATCACCATCTCACGCCACCACTTCCGGGTGCTTCAGGTGCCAGCCGGTAAGCGACTGGTAGATGCGAGCCAGAGCCAGCACGGTATTCTCCCTGTAGGCCCTTCCCGTGAATCGCAGGCCCGTGGGCAGATTGTGGTCTCCAAAGCCGTTCGGCACTGAAATAGCAGGCAGTCCGGCCAGGTTCGCCAACGAGCTGACCGTATTTCGGGGAGCAGGCGACACGTCGCTGCCCTTCTCCTCTCCAAAGGGCACGGAGGTCAACGGCTTGGTAGGGGAAACTATGGCGTCATAGTTGGAGAGCAGGTCGTCTATCTCCAGGGCAACTTTGCGCCTGATGCGCAAGGCCCGCAAGTAATCACGGGCCAGCACGGCGGTGCGTGCGTATCCGCCATAGTGGTTTCCAGGATCGGTAAGCTCGGCGACGACTCCGCTCTCTATCAGATCTTCGAAGGCGCTGACCGATTCGACCTGGAGAATAGTTTGATTGACAGCTTCGTAGGGAAAGTCCGGCGCCTTGATTTCAGAGATGTCCGCTTCAGCGGACAGTAACCGCAGAGACTCTTCGAAATTGGCGCGCACGTCCGCCGGGATTCCCTGCACATCATCACCAACTACGGCAAGTCTGGGTCGGCCGTTGAACAGATACTGAGGATCGTATCGGTATGGCCGTTTCGTGGTGGATGGATCCGCCGGATCCCAGCCAGCGATAACGTCGAGGACAATCCCACAATCGTCAGCCGTAAGCCCAATAGGGCCTATCTTGTCCAGTGTCCAACTCAGAGCCATTGCACCATAGCGGCTCACTCTGCCGTAGGTGGCCCTCATGCCGGTCACGCCGCAGCTGCTAGAAGGCGAAAGTATGGACCCGCCGGTCTCCGAGCCGAGGGCGAAGGGCACAAGCCCCGCGGAAACAGCGGCGCCGGATCCGCTGGAAGAGCCGCCTGTCCAGTAACCGCTATTCCAAGGATTGATCCCCGGCCCGCTGAAGGAGGCGTCGGGGTAGCGGTAGCCAAGACCGCCGGCCAGCTCGACCATGGCCAGCTTGGCTGCCAGAACGGCACCCGCATCCTCCAGTTTCCTGATTACGGTCGCATCGTAGTCGAAGGTCTGATTGCGGAAGGGGGCGGCGCCCCAGGTGGTGGGTATGCCGCCGGAGGTGGCCAGCAGGTCTTTGACGCCGTATGGGATGCCATGCAGAAAGCCTCTGTAGTTTCCCGCTTTGATCTCCTCGTCGGCGCGGACGGCTAGCCGCATGGCTCGCTCGGCTGTGACGGTCACCACGGCGTTGTACCTGGGGCCGTAAGCCTCCAGTCTATCCATGAACGTTGTGGTCAGCTCTAGGGAAGAGACCTGCCTTGTGCGCACTAGCTCGGCAAGGTCGCGCAGGGGAGTGAAAACAAGGTCAGACTTCATCTTCACTCGTATACGGCTGGAACAGAGCCATCGGCTCGTCGCTGTTGCCAAGCTGTACGGAACGCAGCTTCCCGGCGGTCTCCGCAATTCTGCGGACTATCTTTCTTACCTCATCCGTCTCTTGGCCGGTTAGTCTGTCGCCGTATCGGGTCAGTATCATCTGAAACAGCTCGCCTCCGGCTTCCTCGGTCTTACTCATGCCTTCCCTCTTGCTAGAGCCAACCTCTTGCGTTTGCTAGTTTCTGCCCCTCAACCTTGGATCGAGAACGTCCCGCAGGGCGTCTCCCAGTACGTTCACGCCAAATACCAGAAGCGTCAGGGCTACCCCCGGGAAAAGGACAATCCAAGGCGCGGCAGTGAAGAACTGCATGACCTCCCCGCTCAGCAGGCCGCCCCATGAAATGAGGTTCGTTGTGCCCACACCCAGAAAGCTCAGCGATGCTTCGATTACGATGGCGCTGCCGATCAATCCGGAGGACACGATGATCAAAGAGGCGAAGGTATTGGGAAGAATATGCCTGAACATGATCCGCAAATCGGCCGCACCAATGGCGCGGCTGGATTCTACGTAGGGCATTTCCTTGATGCTGAGCGCCACGGACCGAACCACCCGCGTGATCCTTGGCGTGAACACAATGACCAGCGCCGCTATTACATTGTAGAACGAGGAGCCGAAGGCAGCCACCAGGGCCATAGCCAGAAGCAGTGAGGGAAAGGCGGTTAGAGCGTCTATGAAGCGCTGCACAATCAGGTCGAACTTGCCAACGAAGTAAGCGCTGGTGACGCCAAGGATGGCGCCCACAATGCTGGCCCCCATCATTGAGACAAGCCCAACGAAGATGGAGACTCGAGACCCCCATATCGTCCGGCTGAGCATATCGCGTCCCAGCATATCCGTGCCGAACAGGTGCTCCCCCGTGGGTGAGGCGAGTATGTTGTAAGCGTTTATATCAGCAGGGTCGCGCGGCGAGACCGAGGGGGCGGTTACTGCCAGCAATACGAACATAACAATCAGCAGTACTCCTATTGCCCCCAGTGGCTTAGTGCGCATGAAACGGCCAAAGGCGCGGAGGTGGATACGCGACCTGGCTAGAGCCTGCGCTCTCAACGGTTCCTGGAGTATGGTCCCTTCAGGCTGTCTCGCCATGTTGCTCCTACTCGTAGCGGATCCTTGGATCCAACCAGGCGTAGGTTAGATCGACAGTCAGGTTGACCGCCAGCGCCATTGCCGCAAAATACAGGATGTACACTTGAATCAGAGGCAAGTCCCTGGCATTGAGACCTCTCACCAGCCCCAGTCCGACACCGGGTATGTTGAACACGGTTTCTATTACTATCGTCCCCGACAGCAGCCCGCCAATTTGAAACCCGCCGATTGTCACTATGGGCAGCAATGCATTGCGTACGGCGTGCCGCCAGATGACAATGCGCTCTGCCAGGCCCTTTGCCCTCGCCGTCCTCACGTAGTCCTCCCCCATCACCTCCAGGAGCTGCGTCCGCGTCATCCTCAGCAGCAGGCCGTTGCTGCTGAAACCAAGAGCTATCGCTGGGAAGATCAATTGCTGAATGCTGGTCACGGGATCATCCCACATGTTGACGAAACCCACGGGTGGCAGCCACCTGAAATACAGGGAGAGACCCAGAATGAACAGAATAGCCACGAAGAAGGTGGGCGCCGCCAGCCCCAGTATCGCCCAGCCGCGGAGGACTACGTCCAACCAGGTGTCACGTTTGATGGCGGCCAGGATGCCTATTGGTATGGCTATAGAGCTGACGACCAGCGCGGTGAAGAAGGCCAGTTGGAGCGTAACCGGGAACTGCCTCCTCCACTCATCCGAAATAGGGCGGCTCAGCAGATAGGAGTCGCCCAGGTCTCCTCTAATAACTCCCCATGCCCAGTCCAAATACTGGACCACAATGGGACGATTCAAACCCAACTGCTCGCGGAGATCCTCCAGCTCTTCCAGCGAGTAGGCTCCCTCACCGGACGGCCCACCCAGGATGATGGAGGCAATGTCGCCGGGGATTACACGCAGGATAATAAAGATGGCAATGGAAACCCCAACCAGCGTTGGAATAAAAAGAAGGACTCTTCTAACGACGTACTTACGCATATCCCACCAAATAATCTATGGCCGCCATTGCTGGCGGCCATAGATTATCACATACGGTAGCTGACAGTTACATCATGTCGCTCAGCCAGACGTTCTCCAGCGAGTAGTTGCCGGCGTGGATGAACGGCGGCACGTAGTCATGGACGTTGGTCCTCAAGCCGTGGACCAGTCCGGGGCGAAGCGTGCCCACAAAAGCGGCGTCGTCATAGAGGATCTGAGCCATCTCAGACAGAATGGGGCCTCTTTCAGATGGAGAGTCGAGCACCAGTTGCTGCTCAAACAGTGACTCCCACTCCGGGTTGTCCCAACCTGTAGGGTTGTTGCCACCCTTGTAGTTGGGCGTGAACGGAAGCAGGTTGAATGCGTCCGGGTCAGGGAAAGCTACGCCGTTGCTGAACGCTATTTCCAGCGTGAAGTCGCCGGAGTCTCTCCTGGAGTTGCGCGTAGCCAGGTCTACGAATCCCTCAACCGTACCCTTGATGTACAGGTCGCGTTCGTAGTGGGCAAGGATACCTTCGCACTCCGTCTTGTTTGAGGTCGAGCAGAGAATGTTTATCTCCAACGGGTTGTCCGGACCGTAGCCCAGACCCGTCATCAGGCCCTGCGCCTCCGCGATGAGGTCTTGCTTGACCATGGGATCGGGGTTGAATCCAGGCAGCTTCTCGTACCACTCTTCAGCGGTATTGATCCAATCCCAGCCGAAGAAGTAGGGAGTGGAGAGTATGCCCGTGCCGTCATATGACAGCAGGTTTATCTCCTGCCTGTTGGTGCCCATCTGGATTACCTGACGCAGCGTATCCGCGGTTGGGTCTCCTATGGGGCCAAATGGCGCCTTGGTGACGTTGATGGTCTGACCCCTCCATCCCAGAGCATTGATGATGGAGAAGGTGAAGTCTTCAGGAATATCTGCTTCCAGCCGTTCGGCGTCGCTGCGCCTGGGCTGTGAGTCGAAGATACCGGTCAGGTCAATTCGTCCTGCCCTGAAAGCCGCGATACGGGTTGTCCTATCGATCATCTGAACCATTTCGACGCTGTCCAGATAGGGAAGGCCCTCACGGAAGAAGCTGGGGTTGCGCTCCCAAACCTCCCTGCTGTCAATGGTACTGCTGGTGACCATGAACGGACCGGTACCCACCTGCTCATCCGGTTTCATGTCACGCCACGGGTTGTTGGGGTCGGTGTCTACTGGTTTGGTGTATGTGTCGGGACCAAAGAGGATCCAAGCGCCGGAGAAGCAGGGGATGAATGCGCCCCTGGGCGCCTTAAGCCGCACCGTCAACTCATTGGGGCCCGTTATCTCCGCGCCAGGGTTGGCCAGCACGTTGCCGTTGTCGTCCTCAATGGGGGCTACGTATACGGTCACGCATCCCTGCTGCCTGGCCTGGAGCTTGTTGGGCTTTTCAATGTAGCGGTACATCTGCCAGTAAACATCATCTATGGTGAACGGGTTGCCCTCGTGGTCAACCAGGCCGTCCCTGAGCGTGAACGTAAACTCCGTCGCACTGTTTGCCGACCACGATTCCGCCAAGTCTGGTTCCACCGTAACACGGTCCTTGAGGTCTATGCGGATAAGCTGTCCGTAGATGTTGCCTATCTTCCCTATCTGACCCCAGGAGAAACCGCCCCGGTTATTCAAGTCGAAGGCCCATGCGCCGGACCCGTAAGGCGCCACCAGTGTGCCTCCGTACTGAGGCTGGTCACCATCTTCCGGCACCGGGGTAGGCGTGGCGGTTGGCTGCGGCACCGCCGTCACACCCGGTCGCGGTGTTGGCGTGGCGGTTGGAATTACAATGTCCGGGGTTGTAGGCGTGAACTCGGGTCTAGGAGTAGCCGTGGGCGTAGGAGTAGGAGTAGCCTCATCTTCCGAGGCCCCACAAGCTAGGGTAAAAACAAGACCCATAGCCAAAACTAACCCCAATAAATGTCTCAATTTCATCGCACCCTCCATAAGCTTGAACGGTAGAACTGCTTACATATGACAACATACGTCCATACCTATGTCAATAGAGCAAGGGCGCTAGGCAGATTTGAGGGACGGCACACCCAACTCGTTCAGCACCTCTATGAATTGAGGCAGATCGTACTCCTCTATCCGCCGTAGACTGTCGGTCTGTAGGTCAACGCGAGCCCCGACGTCCCGGAACACATCGTAGGACTGCTGCGTCGGCCTCTCGTCAGCGCTGGCAACTATCACGCTCAGGCCAGCCAGCTTGTCGCCCAGCTTCATCGGCTGGCCGGGAGCAGTCCTGGCCAGCTCTTCCTCAATTGCGCTCAGCTTTTCTTTGATCCCTTCCGCCGCCTTGCCTACGGGCTCGTGGGCCGGCGTTCCTTCAGTGCGGCGCACCCAGCCTTCCAACTGATTGCGAATGCTCTGCAGGCGGCGCACCGTCTCCTGGGACTCTGAAACCTTGTCCCTGATCTGCAGCAGCAATTGGAATTCCGCCTCTATGTCATCCTGGCTTGCTGTTATGAGAGGATTCTTCCTTATCTCTAAGGTTTGCGTCCACCTCTTGCCCGCCACGGACAAAGCGACGGTGTAGGCGCCGGGAGGCGCCATGGGGCCCCTCATCGTGGAGAAGTATCCTTCCGCCCCCACGCTGCTGGAGTACTTGACCGCGTCGGGATACCGCATGTCCCAGATGAACCTGTTCAGGCCCTGTCCGGCCGGCGCCCGTAGGTCATCCTTGTTCGCACTGCTCAGCGAACTGGAAAAGGACTTGATGACTTCGCCACGCTGATCCTCAAAAGTGAGGAGCACATCGTCCTCCGGCTCTTGTCCAAGGTAGTAGCTGACCGTGACGCCGTCCGGCGGGTTTGCCCCGGCGTCCAGGAACCGGCGGATGGGCTGTCCCTCCGGCGACGTGGTCTGGTCCCAGCTGAAGATTATGGCTCCGTCTCCCCTATCGTAGTTGCGCCCCTCACTGCCGCCGAGACCTCCTCGCCGCACGGGGAACCTGTACGCCGTCCTTGGTTTGAACAAATGCGCCTCGGCTTTGGCAAGGCCATCCGTTATTTCTTGCAGAGGGGTGAGATCATCCAGCACCCAGAAAGAACGCCCGTGGGTAGCCACCACCAAATCGTTCTCTTTGATGACGAAATCGTGGATAGGGACTGCCGGCAGGTTCTGTTGCAGTGATTGCCAGTTCTCCCCATCGTCAAAAGAGACGTACACGCCGGTCTCCGTGCCGGCATAGAGAAGACCCGGCTTGGACGGGTCCTCACGGATGACTCTGGTGAAGTCGTCGTCCGGCAATCCGCCGGTGATCCGCTGCCAGGTTTCGCCGTAGTCGTGCGTCCTGTACAAATACGGAGTGAAATCATCGGATTTGTAACGGGTGGCAGCAAAATATGCAGTCGCCGCGTCATGAGGCGACGGCTCAACTATGCTGATCAAGGCCCATTCCGGCAGGTCGGGAGGCGTTACGTTTTGCCACGTCTCCCCGTTGTCCCGCGAGACGTGCACCAAGCCGTCGTCGGAGCCTGCCCACAACACTCCATTCAGCACCGGAGACTCGGCAAAGGTGAACACCGTTCCGTAATACTCAACGTTGGTGAACTCTTTTGTAACCGGCCCGCCCGGCGCCTCCATCTTGGAAGTGTCGTTGCGGGTCAGGTCCGGACTGACAACGTCCCAGCTGGAGCCTTCGTTGGTTGTACGGAAGACGTGGTTGCCGGTCACGTAGAGAACGTTCGGATCGTGGGGAGACAGCACAATGGGGAACGTCCACTGGAACCGGTACTTGACGTCCTTGGCTCCCCATCCCATAGCGGCTTCCGGCCATACCTTGATATCCCGGCCCTGTCCCGTACGATGGTCGTACCGGGTGATCCTTCCGTTGACGTGATGACCGGCATAGACGATATTGGGATCATCCGAGCGGACTGCTATATAGCCGCTCTCCCCTCCCCCAACGGCATACCAATCGTTGCTGGTTATGGCGCCGCTATGCGACCTGCTTGGTATGGATATAGTGCTGCAGTCCTGCTGTGCTCCGTATATCCTGTAGGGGAACTGGCTGTCCGTGATCACGTGATAAAACTGCGACGTAGGCTGATTGTCAAGCCGCGTCCAGGTCTCTCCGCCGTTGTAAGAAACGCTGGCTCCTTCATCGTTGCCGTGGACCATGCGGTCGGGGTTGGCGGGGTCTATCCACATGTCGTGGTTGTCGTCGTGCGGGGTGAGGAACCTGGAAAAAGTCCGACCGCCGTCGGTTGACTTCCAGTTGCGGTTGCTCAGAACGTAGCAGGTATCCGGATCGGTGGGGTGGGCGAAGGTGTGCGTGTAGTAGAACGGCCTGCTGAGCAACTCCCGATGATCAGAGGTCTTCTCCCAGGTTTCGCCGCCGTCGTCCGAGCGGAACATCCCTCCATTCTCCGCCTCTATCAAGGCCCAGACGCGGCCCTGTCTGGCCGGAGAGGAAGCCACGCCTATGCGGCCCATTACCCCTCTTGGCAAACCCGGAGCGGTGGAGATATCTTCCCAGTCATCCCCACCGTCCCTGGAACGCCAAAGCCCGCTGCCGGAACCGCCGCTTCTTATGTCGTAGGGGAGGCGTCTGGCCTCCCAGATTGCAGCGTAGAGCACCCTGGGATTGGTCAAGTCTATGGAGAGATCGACGGCGCCTGCGTCGTTGCTCTTGTAGAGCACCTTCTCCCAGCTCTTGCCTCCATCCCTGGAGCGGAAGACGCCGCGTTCTTCGTTGGGCCCGAAGGCGTGACCCAGGGCAGCCACGTAGACAGTATCAGGGTCTTTTGGATGAACTCGCACCCTCCCGATGTGACGCGTGTCTTCCAGCCCCAGATGCGTCCAGCTCTTCCCTTTGTCCGTGGACCTGTAGACCCCGTCTCCGTGAGATATGTTGCCCCTGAGACAGGCCTCACCCATCCCCACGTAGATTACGTTAGGATCGGCCTCTGAGACGGCTATAGCGCCCACCGCTCCCGTTTTGAAATAGCCGTCCGAGATATTTTCCCAGAAAACGCCGCCGTTGGTGGTCTTCCACACGCCTCCACCGCAGCATCCGTAGTAGAACGTAGCCAGGTTGCCGGGATCACCCGCCACGGCAAGAACGCGGCCTCCCCTGAACGGCCCAACACTGCGCCATTCCAGCGCCTGAAGTAATGAGGCATCTACCGTTGTCATGATTTCATCCCTCCCCGTATCTTCAAGCCGTCACCGGCTCAATGTTCAGCCCGCCAACCATCCGGTTGAACTCCGGCACGTCCTGCTCCAGCGCATTGTTCAGCAGGATGATCTGCGCGTCGACCCGGCCCGCGATGTCCTGGTAAGTTTCCACGGCTTGCTTTGTAGGCGCGTAGTCCGCACTGGCAATCACCGAGTTCAGCGCGGGAAGCTTGGAGTAGAGCTTCACGACGGCATCCAAGCTGGGCGCTCCGGGGGCTGGCACATGTATCAGTTCGCCCTCAATCTGGCAGAGCTTTTCTTTGAGGGCCTCCCCCATTTCTTCCGCCTGCTTGGACTCTTCACGACCGCCGAACCGTTCCAACCAGACTTCCACCTGGCCGCGAACCTTCCGCAATCGCACCACCGCCCCGGATATCTCCGATACCTTGTCCCTGATCTCCATGAGAAGATGGTGCTGCGCCTCCAGATCCTGATGGGTGGACTGGTTCAACGGGTTCTTCTTCACCTCACACCACTGGCTCAACGTCTGGCCGTTGGCCTGGAGCCTCACTTCATAATTTCCAGGGACCGCCATGGGCCCGTTCACGCTTTCGTCCAGCCCGCCGACTGTCTCGTCCCCGGGCACGGTCTCCGCATCTGCGTGGCGCATGTTCCATAGGAACCGGTTCATGCCCGCTTTCTTGGACAAGAACGGCCCCTTGTAATCCGAGCACTCCTCCTTGCTGCGGAATGCGTTCACCGTGTTGCCTTCCTTGTCTAAGACGGTAAGCGTCACTTCCCCCTCCGGTTCCTCCTTGAAGAAGTAGTACACCACCACCCCGTCAGGAGGGTTCTGACCCGCGTCCATGTACGTCTGCTTCACCAGGTTGCCCTCGGCGTCTTTTTCCGTGTACCAGGAGAAGATGACCGGCCCTGCGCCGCGGTCGTAGTTCATGCCCGCCACCGATGAGGCGTCCGGGCGCAGAGGCCGCCACATGGGGAACCTGTATCCCTCTCTTGGTTTGTAGAGAATGGCCGATGCTTGGGAAGACTCCTCGCTGATTTGATGAAGCGGCGTAAGGTCGTCCAGTATCCAGAAAGCCCTGCCATGCGTGGCGACCACAAGATCGTTGTCCTTTATGACGAAGTCGTGGATGGGCACCACGGGAAGGTTCAGTTGCAGCGACTGCCAGTTGCCTCCGTCATCAAAGGAGACGTATATGCCGGTTTCAGTGCCCGCATAGAGCAGTCCCCGTCTTGCGGGGTCTTCTCTGATCACTCTAGTGAAATCGTTGTCTGGGATGCCGTCCGTTATTTGCGTCCAGGTCTCACCGTAGTCACCGGTCTTGAATAGATACGGGTGGTAGTCGTCCAGCTTGTAAGCTGCCGCCGCCACGTATGCCGTAGCCGCATCGTGAGGCGACGGATCTATTATGCTGACCAGCGACCATTGGGGCAGGCCGGGAGGCGTTACGTTCTTCCACGTCCCCCCGTTGTCCCGCGAAACGTGCACTAGGCCGTCGTCGGACCCCGCCCATAGCACCCCCATCTCCACCTTCGACTCATCGAAGGCGAAGATGGTGCACGGCGGCAATCCCTCGGCCGGCGCCCTTTCCGATGCGTCGCCACGCTTCACGTCGTTGCGGGTCAGGTCGGGGCTGATTTCATCCCAGCTTGCTCCGTCCGTGGTGGAGCGGAAAACGTGGTTCCCCGCCGCGTAGAGAACATTGGGGTCGTGTGGCGAAATCACGATGGGGAAGGTCCACTGGAAGCGGTACTTCAGATTCTCCGGGGCAAGATTGCTGGCCCGCTCCGGCCACACTTTGACGTCGAGGCCCTGCCCCGTCCTTCTATCGTATCTGCTCATGGGGCCGCCGCCGCTGTGTGCCGCGTACACTATGTTGGGGTCGTCCGGTCTGACGGCCACGTAGCCGGCCTCACCGCCGCCCACGCAGTACCAATCGGTCTGGGTTATCGCGCCCGTGGCCGACCGGCTGGGAATGCTGATAGAGCTGCCGTCCTGCTGTGTGCCGTAGACCCTGTAGGGGAAATTGGTGTCCGTAGTCACGTGGTAGAACTGTCCCGTGGGCTGGTTTTCCAGCCTTGTCCAAGATGCTCCGTCGTTGAATGAAATGCTGGCTCCCTCGTCGTTGGCATGGATGATACGCCGCGGGTTCTTAGGGTCTATCCACATATCGTGGTCGTCGTCGTGGGGAGTGGTGAACCTGGTGAAGGTACGCCCTCCATCGGTGGACTTCCAGTTGCGGCCGCTCAGCACGTAGCAGGTATCGGGATCAGTGGGGTGGGCAAAGACGTGGGTATAGTAGAAGTGACGTCTGCGTAGATTGTCGTCGTTAGAGGTAAGCGCCCACGTCTTGCCTCCGTCATCGGACCTGAAGAGGCCGCCGTCATCGTGCTCTATCAGACACCAGACCCTGCCGCTCCGGGCGGGCGAAACGGCCACCCCTATGCGCCCCAGCGGCTTTCCCGGCAGGCCGGGGCTCTCCGTTATCTCCTCCCAGGAGTCCCCTCCATCGACCGAACGCCACAGTCCGCTGTCGGCACCGCCGCTTACAACGGTGTAGGGATACCGCCTAGCTTGGTATATGGAAGCGTATATGATGCGCGGATTGTTGGGATCCAAAGAGAGGTCTATGGCCCCGGCGCGCTCACTCTTGTAGAGAACCTTGTCCCACGTTCTGCCCCCGTTCTCGGAGCGAAACACCCCCCTCTCTTCGTTGGGTCCAAAGGCGTGCCCCAGCGCCGCCACGTAGACTATGTCCGGATTCTGTGGATGCACACGCACCCGTCCAATGTGCCGGGTGTCCTCCAGTCCCAGATGCATCCAGGTCTTCCCCGCGTCGGTCGACTTGTACACGCCGTCGCCGTGCGTGACATTGCTCCGAATGCAGGCCTCCCCCATGCCAACGTAGATCACGTTTGGATCGGAGTCGGAAACGGCTATGGCGCCAACGGACGCCGTCTTGAAATAGCCGTCAGATATGTTGTGCCAGAACACTCCGGCGTCGTCCGTTTTCCACAGCCCGCCCGAGCAGGCGCCGAAATAAAACGTAGCCTGGTCTACGGGGTCTCCGACCACGGCCAGCACACGGCCGCCGCGGAAGGGGCCAATGGAGCGATACTGCATTGCCTGATATAGGGCGTGGTCAACAGCCATTTCATTTCACCTCTGCAAGATTCAGCCAGAAAGCTCGCGGGATGCCAGCCGGACGTGGCAGATGATATTGGCTGCATGCCAGCGAGTCAACAAACCGCCCTCATCCCATCCTGGTGTGTGTCCGCCTCTGCGTCCGCGCGGGCATAACGAACGAGACGGCCATTGCCATCCCTCCATTCCATGGCGATTCCGTATATAATAGACGCCATGTCTTGTATGAAAGGAGGCGCAGCTTGGCGAGTTTCATGGGTTTGATGAAATACAACGAGTCTTGTAAACGTTCGGGCGAGGACGAGCTGGCCACAGGACGGGCAGCGAGAGCAGTAGCCGAGGAGCTGGGGGGAGGGCGCGCTCACTACCTGACTATGGTATGGAACCACGGTGAAAACCGTGACCTGGACATGCTCTTTGTTCTGGAAGCCCCTGATGCGGATACCGCTCACAATATCTTCCGCACCCTGGCAGATAGACAGAACGCAACGGTAAGCGTAATGCCCGCCATGATTAGATGGGAAAAAGAGCTGGACATACAGGGGAAACTGTAGGAGGAGGACTTCAATGACAATAACCCTAATTGGTCACGACCCCAATACCGGCCAGTTTGGCGGACTGGTGGTAACCAAGAATCCCGCGGTGGGTTCCCGCGTGCTCAGGGGCATGGGCGAAGTGGGAATGATGGGCAGCAGCGGCGTTGAAACGCAGCGCCGGCGCGCCATAGCCTTGCTGATGCTGGGATTCCCCGCCAAAGAGGCCATGGAAGCCTTGAAGAGCGTGAGCGACGAGCAGGGCGCCTATTGCTTGCTGGACCGCGCCGGTACGCCCGCGGTCTGGGTATCTCAGGGGTACGGCTCCGGCAACGTTGGCGAGAGATTAGGCACTAACTACGCCTGCTACGCCGGAACCAAGTACGGACCAGAAGTCGCGGACGCATTCGGAGATACCTTCGAGGCCACCGAGGGCAGCGGGCTTCCCCTGGAAGAGCGTCTCATCAGATGCCACGAAGCCGCCGACGAAGTCGGGGGCGACGCCAGGGGCAGGCAGGCCGCCGCCATCCAGATCCACTGGAAGCGTTCCGATGCCAACCCCTTCCTGGACGTGCGCGTAGACGACCATCACAACGCCATCTCTGAGCTTCGCGCCGCGGTCAAGGCGTACCGCATGATATACCCCCAGTACCACGATAGGACGTGGCCGGAGATGCAGGGCACCAGCGGGTTCCCCATACTGTATCCAAACATGATCTAAGGAGGTTCCAATGCCCGACTACGTAGGATTGCTGAGGTTCAGCGGCCCCAGGTTCGGAGAGCAGCAGCTTGTCGCGGACGATATAGCCCGCGAGCTGGCCCGGGCCGGCGATATTGAGGCTCGAGGTGAAGCCGTTGCCGATCCCGGCCTGGGCGGAGGAACCTTCATCGGCGTTTTCTGGACGAAGGGTGACGCCGATATGGTATTCATCTTCCACGGCAGAGAGGACTCCGACGCGGAAAAGCTCTATGGAAGGCTGGCGGAGAAGACCGGCTCTAACGTAACGGTTGTTCCCGTAGTGACAGAGGCACAGAAGGAGCGCGTGGTGGCGGGCAAACCCATATAGGGAATCCCCCTAAACTCTGGCGCCCAACCTGCGCCTGGACCTGCCCCTTCTTCGTCCTGCACGGGACGTGATCTTCTTCATCTCGTCTTCAATCATGGTCAGGTCCTTCTTGGGAATTATGTGCAGGTCTCCGATAAAGGCCAGCGGCCACCACTCCGGAATCCACTTCTTCACGAAGTCCATGCGTGGCGCCACTTGGTGCGCATCTATGAACTGCTCTTCTTCCAAGACCACGTTGGACTCTACATTCACCCTGTACGGGAAGTCCTCTTCAGAGTCGTAGTCCTTCCACAGTTTGCTGTGATCTTCAAAGAAGGTGGAAGTCACCGTGGCCGCGGCGGCAAACACCTGCATGCGGCTAATGTAAAACAACATGCGGTCGCCCACTTCTATGCGCTGAGCTTTCTTCCGCTGCGAGGTTTTAAGCCCCTGGACTTTGAACTCCTTCTCCTTGGTAACCAGATAGTTCTCAGGAGTGAGCACTACCATCCAGTAGTTTCTGGGCAATTCACGTCTCCGGATTAGGTTAACGGCTACGGCCTATTCTAGCATGACTCCAAGTCCCAACCAACCGTACTTTAAGCCGCCAGCCTCATCACGTTGTACATGTGCAGGTACAGCTTCCACATCTCCCTCATCAGTTCAGGAAACGGCACCTGCCGCGTTGGGTCAACGTGCTGGAATATGGAGAATTCCGTGTAGTACACGCTTCCCACCGCCAGTGATTCCGCCATACGCTTAGATTCCACGGCTGGAATAGCCGTATCCTCCCTATCGTGCATCAGCAGCACCGGCGCTTTCAACCGGTCTATCCGGGTGCTGGGAGAAATGGATTTCAACTCCTCCAGGAAGCTCTCCGGCAACTGCTGCAGCAGCTCTTCCGCTTCGTCCTTGTCCACCCCGGACAGCAGGCGGTAAGCCACCTGGCCATACTCGGAAAGCGAGTCCGGCAGATCACCCGGATCCGGCTCGCCGTCCATGAATACTCGACTCAGAGCCTCCTGCTCCTCCACATCCGGCAGCGCCTCTATCAGGTGCCGCGTAAAGACCTCCTGGGTATCGTCTCTTGGCTGCCAGGGCCGTATAGAGCCGTCGTACTCCCGGCTCCGGCTTGCCACCGACACCATCAGGTCACGGGCATCATAGTACGCCCCGAACAGGTTGGCATACGCCACTCTGTCACTGATCCGTTCATCCTGTGCCGCCAGCGCCGCAAAGGACGCCCCAACACAGAACCCGGCAAGCCCTATCTGCTCATTGTCGACCCCTTCCATATCCTCTAGAAACAGGTACGCCGACGCCACTATCTCCACGGCCTCCGGTTCCATTCTGCGCTCGGTCAGCATCACCTCCGACCACGGTATGAGAACAACCATTCCGGAACGCGCCAGCCCATTGGCCAGGTTCACTATCCTTGGGTCGTCGCGGCTTGCCGGTATGACCCCAAAGAAGAGCACCACGGCCGGGTGCGTCGCATCGTTGTCGGGCGTGTAGAGGTCCATCTCTATCAGCCTACCGTCCTCCGCTTGGAACACGCCCCGTTGGTACAGGGGTTCCTTCACCAGATACGGTTGAAGTTTCACCGGTATTCTGCCGACTATTTCCGGGACGAACAGCGCCGTCCTCAGCGCCGTATTCCCCTGTTCTGACACACCCACCCACGCCGATAGCGCCACAACCGCCGCCAGCAGCGCCAGCGAACCTCTTTGAACCACTCCTTTCATACAACCAATGATAGCCGTTCATTCACCAGAAGCCAAAGCCCTCCTGTGGAATGTTAAGCCCCAGACACGGCCTTGTTCGTAAAGTCCTCCCTGGGGAACTAATCTGCCCCACCGCTCGTATATATTCAGTAAACAGTTCTGATCCACAGGGAGATACGGAGGTAGTCCGCATGAAAGCCAAAGTCACGGTACTGTTGACGTTCCTGGTCACGGCCTTGGTGACGGCTGCGGCGCTGTTCCTGGTCTGGCACAACCTGGGCGGCGGCGCTTGGCGCAGCTCCGTAGGTATCCTGGAGGCGTACCCACAGGAGAACCGGACGGACAGGCTCACGCTTATTGTACAGTCCTGCAATGGAGCGCCTAGCGTCAGGCATCAGCGGGAGACCAATAGCGCCGTCGAGATCCGGGTACAGGCTTTCTCCACTCCGTTGCACGGCGCCCAAGAGTGCCTGGATGCCCTGGAGGTCCAGCTTGAACAGCCACTTGGGGATCGCATCCTTTTGGATGAGCACACCGACCAAGAGGTGCCTGTTCTGAACCCATCAGACCTTAGCCGTAGGCGGGTTTCACTTGCAGCAGACCCTAGACTCGCACGGGCACAGGGCGAACTGGATAGCCATCGTACCTTGTGGGGCAAACTGGCTCAAGCAACTACACATATGAGTACAAGGTACTCTGCGACTGCTCGGACAGCCTCAACCAGACCGTCAAGGTCACTGTCACCAACGGGGCTATCGAGTCGGTCGTCTACGCAGATTCAGGTAAAACACACGTGGTATGGGGTGGTGGACCCCGCTACCATACCATCGACAGCTTGTTCGACGTGATCCAGGACGCCATCGCCGGCGAGGCAGACCAGCTTACCGTGAGCTACGACAGTGAGTACGGATACCCAACAGACATCGAGATCGACTACATGAGCAACTCGATAGACGACGAGTACACCCTCACGGCCAGCGCGTATGCGCCATTCTGATACCTGCGAAACTCACCAGAACTGCCCCCAAACCTCCTTCCCAGTGTTTTGCACTTGCCTCCACACACGCACAACTACTGATTGCATCCGTCATGGCCCTGGGATAAAATGGACTCCCCATGCACCCGCATCATATCGCGACACCTCATCCCCTTGGAGAACCCCTTTGATAACAACAGTCGTCGGCAACTACCCAAAGATCGGCCCTGGAACCAGTGCGCCAAGCCTGCGAGGCGCCATAGGCCAGTACGACCAGGGCAAAATCACCCTGGAAGAGCTGCACCGCATAGAGGACGAGGTAACAAAGGAGGTCATCCAGGAGCAGGTCGATGCCGGTATCGACATTGTCACCGACGGCCAGATTCGCTGGGACGACGGCCAGACCTATATAGCGCAAAAGATCAACGGCTTCTCCATCAACGGCCTCATTCGCTACTTCGACTCCAACACCTACTACCGTCACCCCATCGCCGAATCTAACCTGGAGTGGAATGAACCCATCCTGGTCCGCGACTACAAGTTCGCTCAGCAGCACAGCAGCAAGCCGGTCAAGGCCGTTGTCACGGGTCCCTACACGCTGGCCAAGCTATCGCAGAGAGGCGTGTACTCTGATCTCACAACAATGGTCATGGACATAGCAGCCGCTCTCAACAAAGAGGCCCTCGCCCTTCAGGAGGCAGGCGCTCCCATCATCCAGTTCGATGAGCCTGCCATTGTCATGCACAAGGATGAGCTCCCCCTCCTTGAAGAAGCGTCGGAAGCGGTCACCCAGGGACTCACCTGCAAAACCGAGGTCTGCGTCTATTTTCGCGACGTCTCCGGCCTAGCGTCCGACCTGTATCAGCTGCCCTTCGACGTTATAGGCCTTGATTTCGCATGGGGGCCTGCCAACTTCGACCTGCTGGACGGTTTCCCCCAGGACAAGGAACTGTCCATAGGCCTGCTAGACGCCCGCAACACGCGCCTTGAGCAGGTGGATGAAATAGTAGCGGCCTTGCGCCGGGTTGCAGAGCACGTGAGCCTGGACAGACTCCACCTCAGCCCCAGTTGCGGCCTGGACTTCCTGCCCCGGCAGAACGCCAGGCAGAAGCTGGCCCGGCTTGTGGAAGGCGCCCGCGCTGCCCAAGAGGCGCTGGCCTAGAGACAGCACTTGGCCGTTTGGATACAATTGCTTATACAGCCGCACACCTCGCTATCACACAGCCGGATCTAATAGAACAGGGGTAATCAACGTGACAAAAGGACTTCTCACCACCTCCGTAGGTAGCCTGCCCAAGCCTTCCTACCTCACCAGGGCGCGCACCCAGTTCGCCCGCGGCCAAATAGGCCAGGACGAGCTCAACCAGTTGGCGAGCAAAGCCACGGAGCACTGGATCCGCGTCCAGGAGGAGATTGGCCTTGACATCCTCGTCGATGGCGAGATGTACCGCGGCGACATGGTTACCTACTTCTCCGAGCACATGCAGGGCTTCAAGATCAGCGGCCTGGTCCGTTCCTACGGCAACCGTTACTACCGCAAGCCCATTGCCGTTGGCCCCGTATCCAGCAACGCCGCGATGACGGTCGATTGGTGGAAGTACGCCCAGTCCCTCACCGACAGACCGATCAAGGGGATGCTCACCGGTCCATACACCATAGCCGATTGGTCATTCAACGAGCACTACCCATCCCGCGAAGCGTTCGTCATGGACCTCGCCGCTGTGGTGCACAATGAGGCCGTGGCTTTGCAGAGGGCCGGCGCCAGGTATATCCAGATCGACGAGCCCGCCATCTCCACGCGCCCCGACGAAATGGAGATGGCGTCTCGCGCCTTGGGCATCGTTACCAACGGCCTCGATGCCTACACCTTCACCCACATCTGCTACGGCGACTTCCTGGCAGTATACGACCAGCTGGTCAACCTGCCGGTGGACAATCTTGACCTCGAGATGTCCAACAGCAACTATGACCTTCTAGACGAGCTGGCGAAGCGCCCCACCGGCAAGGGGCTTTCCATGGGCGTGACCGACGTTCACAGCCATCTGGTTGAGGACGAGGAGCAAATAAAGAAGGGCATAATGAGGGGCCTCCAGGTCTTCTCGCCGGACCGCCTGTTCATCGATCCCGACTGCGGGCTGAAGACTCGCACCGAAGAGGAGTCCATAGCCAAGCTGCGCAACATGGTCAGCGCCGTCCGGCAAGTCAAAGCCGAGATGGGAATACAGTAACGAGCGGCGGCAGGAATGCCCACCACACTCCCACCACCCCTGGATGCCCGCCTGCGCTGGCATGACGGACGGGGGGCAGCCCATTTAATCAGGGGCATGACGGTGGGGTAGTTTGGCGGAGGGCACGGCGGCTTGCCATGAGCGCCCCTACTTCCGCGTTGCTCTACCCTTGAGCGCCGCCAGCGCTAGCCCGATGCTCACCACCCCCACTCCCAGGATGGCCAGCATGCCCTTTCCCAGTACTTCCCAGTCCCAGCCCACTATCAGCAGCGACCTCAAAGCGTCCAGTACATAGGTGATCGGATTATAGCCGACCACAGTCGCCATCCAGCCGGTCATTGCCTCGCGGGGCAGGAACACGGGGGTCATGAACAGGAAGGGAAAGAATAGTAGGAAACTGACGTTCACTGTGGCTACGTTTCCCGTCTTGAGCGCTATTGCATAGGGGAAACCGGTAAACACCACTCCCCATGATCCGGTTATCAATATGAATGCCAGGAAACCAAGCACGCCGGTCTCTATGCTCACTCCTACAATCAAGCCCATGATGAGCACGGGCACGGTCAAAGCCGACACCAGCGCGAAATCAGCGACCGTCAGCCCCAGCAGCAACGCCAGCCGGTTCGCCGGCGTCAACGACAGCCTGTCGAAGTAACCCGACTGTATATCCGTCACCAGAACTATGGCCCGCGACACTCCCGTTACGGCGAAAATCACGGCTACCGGTATCTGGAACGCCTTGAAGTCCAAGCCCGGTATCTCCTCCGCCATAACCTGCAACGAGCCTACCGCCATGGCAAAAAAGAAAACAGGGAAGATCAATGGCGGTATAGTCCCTTCCGGGTCACGGGGTATGGAACGCAACGCCCTCTCCGCCACTGAAATCAAGTCGTTCAGAAAGCCTGCCTTCCTAGCCTTTACCTCAACAGGTACGCTGGTCATACCTGTGCCTCCTCCGGCTTCTGCTCCTCTTCCTCCATGCGAACGCCCACCGCCTGCAGAAAAACGTCGTCTAGCGTGGGCGTACGAAGCGTCAGCTCCTGCACGTCCACACCGCATTCATTCAACGCCAGCGCCACCCGGCTCACGTGCCTCGCTCCGTCCTTGAGCCTGATCGTCAGCTCACTGCCGTACGCCTCCACCTTGCCAACACTCCTCAAGCTTCTCAGCGCCTCGCAATCTATGTCGGGGTCTCCGTCCACCCTGGCAATGATCAGGTCCGACCCCACCGACCTCTTCAGGTCTCCGGGGCTTCCCTCCGCTGCCAGCCTTCCCCTGTTGATGATCCCCACCCTATCGGCAAGCTCATCCGCTTCCTCCAGATACTGCGTGGTGAGGAAGATGGTCACGCCGTGCTCCTTGTTGATGCGGTGCACCTCCTCCCACACCTTGGCCCGGCTTATTGGGTCCAGGCCTGTGGTAGGCTCGTCCAGGAACAGTATCTCCGGGTTATGCACCAGCGCCGCCGCCAAGTCCAAGCGTCGCTTCATTCCGCCCGAATACGTGCCTATTTGCCGGTCTACGGCATCCCCAATGTCCATGAGCGGTTCAAGCTCCGCTATGCGGCTTTTCGCCACCCCGCGCCGCAGCCCGTACAGCCGGGCCTGCAGCATCAACAGCTCACGACCGGTCTGTTTGTTGTCCAGAGTAGCCTCTTGGAGCGCCGCCCCTATGCGCAGCCGCACCTCCACCGGCTCCTTGATCACATCTCTACCCGCTACAAACGCCCTTCCTTCAGACGGCATAAGCAGCGTGGTCAATATCCTCAACACCGTGGTCTTCCCCGCCCCGTTGGGGCCAAGGAAGCCGTAAACCTCGCCTTTCTTCACGCCCAGGTCCACCCCGTCCACCGCCGCGACCTGCCCGTAGCGGCGCACCAACCCTTCCGTGGAAATGGCATACTCGTTCAATCCTACCTCCTTGCTATTGGGGAACCCTTCTTGAGCCTGAAATACGAATGCCCTCCATCAAAAGGGCACCATTAGATTGTAGATTCTGTTGCTCAACCTTACAATGCGCCACTGACAGCGTGTGAGCCGCTACCCGCGATGCACTCGTTACCGGTCCGCCTGCATTGGCCCCATGTCTGCCCTTGCCGCCTCTATCTCCTCCCTCACCGTGGGGTCGGCCTCCTTCAGCGCCGCTTCTTCCAGGAACTGCCCCGCCGCCATACCTCCGATGCGGCCCAGCGCCCAAGCCGCGTGAGCCCTAACCATGGGGTCGGCCTCCAGCAACGCGTTTCCTAGCGCGGACACTGCTCTGGCGTCTCCTACGTTCCCCAGCGCTACACAAGCGTTGCGCTGCATCCCCGCCAGCTTTGCCCGCTTGATTGGACTGTCCTTGAAACTGGCGGAGAACTCCTGTTGAGACATGCTCAACAGAGGAACGAGCTCCAGCCAGGAAAACCCGGTGCGCTTCAGACCAGCCATCGACTTGCCGGGCACGCCACGGTTCACGGGGCATACCTCCTGGCAAATGTCGCATCCAAACACCCAGTCGCCAACCAGGGGGCGAAGGCTCCTTGGAATAGCTCCCCTGTTCTCTATGGTCAGGTATGAGATGCAGCGGGGCGCGTCGATGACGTACGGCGCCACTATTGCACCCGTGGGACACTTCTCAATACAGATGACGCAGCTGCCGCAGTTCTTCAGCAGAGGTTCGTCAGGCTCCAGTCCCATGTCCGTAACCAGCGCTCCCAGGAATACCCACGACCCATGAGATGCGGTCAGTATATTGCTGTTCTTGCCGAACCATCCTATTCCCGCCCTGCGTACTACCGCTCTCTCCAGAAGGGAGCTGTCATCGACGAAAACGCGGCTCCGCACGGGCGCACCGGCTATGTCGGCCAGCCCATTAGCCAGCTTCCGCAGGCCGCCCTTCATAGCTGAATGGTAGTCCGTCCACTGTGCGTATCTTGCCACCCTGCCCGCCAAATTGCCGGCAGACTTCTCCTCCTCTTGCGGCAGATAGCTGACGGCCACGGCAATGATGGACTTGGCGCCGGGCAATAGCCTCCCCGGATCGCTGGCGCGCTCCACCCGCTCTTCGGTGAACCAGGGCATCCCCTCCATGTGGCCCTTCTTGATGCTGTCGACAGCCGACTTCGCATCTTGGGGAAAAGGGTCCGCTGTTGTAACTCTTACAATCTCGAACCCCAGGGCCCTGGCATGGCTCACTATTCGACTCTTCAGGCTCAGAGACTCTTTCAACATTATAGTTCAATCCGAATAGTTCAATCCGAATAATTCAATCCGAACAGGCCCCAGCGGGTTAGCCCAGATGCACTATCTCCACCTCTCCCCAGCGTTGCCCGAGGTACTCGGCGACCAGCCGGCGGTGGCAGCGCTCCGGCTTATCCTCGCTGCACAGCAGGCACCCTTCGGCTACGGCCTCCCTCATCTCAGGCCCTCCAATGCGCCGTTCTTCCATCAGGGACAGGAACTGGCATTGGTAGATCTCCCAGTCCTTGTGCTCTTTTCGATAGGCGTCCAGCATCTCCTTGGTGGGCGCAAGCTCCGGCAGGTGGACGTACTCTATTCCACAGACCTCGCTCAGCAGGTACCGCAGGTCGTCCTTCTTAGCAAAGCCCGCCAGCTGCGAGACGTTGTGTAGCCGGACGTCCACCAGGTGCTTCACGCCGGAGCCCTTCAACAACTCGAAGAAGTCCGAGGCGGACTTCTTGGTAAAGCCGATGGTGTATATCCTCACGAGGCTGCTCCCAAACGCCGGCGTCGCCCATGGCTTGTGGCGGGTTTCCGCCAGTGTACACCACCTTCCTGGCTTGGCGGATCAGCGCATAGGCAGGCCAGCTGGCTAGGATCCCGGCGGACGGTAGGTCATGTACAGGTCGTCGGCGCCAAAGGCGTAGTAGAAGGCCTCCAGGTTTCCGCCCAATTCGGCGAACATCCCCTCGAACATGGCACGGCGCCCTGTGCCACCCTCGCGCCGCAGACCCGCGGTACCCTCGACGGTATAGTCTGCCTGGAAAGGGTACTTCGGCATGATTCGTGCCTCCAATTCATTGATGGTTGCATTGTATCAGGCGCCTGGGCCAACTCAAGAGCCGTCTCAAGCATGAACCGGGTGAAAATGGCCGGCGTCCGTTCACCCTCACAGCATGCCTCTTCTCTCGAATTGTACGCTTGCCCCTTTGTAGCGCAGCCGTTATTATGCCGGCAAAAGACCCTGAACGGGAGGCCATTGTGACCACAACCCAGACCTTTGAAGAAGCCCTCAATGAGTTCAGAGAAAAGACCAACGAGCTCATGGAGCAGGAAAATATGGAGTGGGTGCCGCCTCCGCCTCCATACGACCAGTCGGGCCCGCCCTTCATCTCTCCCATAAACCTCTCGCCGGAGTTCATAGCCAAATATGCCCACGCCATCGGTGACGACAACCCTCTCTATACAGACCCCGAATATGGCAAGCAGACCAAGTACGGCATGCAGATTGCACCGGGCCCCGTCCTTGCCCTCATTCGGGGCATCTCTGCCCATGGCGCTCAGCGTCCTGAAGGGTATCCAGTAGCCAACTTCTTTTCAGGGACTGCCTGGGAATTCTTCGACGTGGTCAGGCCCGGCACGTCTCCCTTCCGCTCTACCAAAGTGATGAAGGAGTTCTTTGAAAAGCAGGGTTCACGGGGCAACCTCCTGTTCCTCATCACGGAGCTCTACTTCTGGAACTCCCATGGCGACCTGCCCGGCAAGGCCTACGGCACCCTGATCATGGTGCCCATCGAGACAATGGGCGGCTCCCGCTCCATGAGCGTCGAGCGCCTTGGCGAGCACCTCATGTACGAGCGCAAGGCTTCTCAGTACAACATCGAGCAGATAGAGGAGCTGGTCGATCAAATGGTCTCGCTGAAGCGCCGCGGCGACAGTACGCTCTACTGGGAAGACGTGGAGGTCGGCGAGAAGCTGGGCCCCCTGGTCCTGCCGCCCTGGACGTTGCAGGATATGACGGCGCCGCGTGCCGTAGGCGCCGGCCTCACCGCAATGGCCAACGCCTTCGAGCCCGCCTTCAAGTGGGCCAAGGAGGAGGGCGAATACACCCGCACCCATCCCATCACCCGCTGGCCCTGGACGCCCGGCGCCGAGCACGAAGACCCCGTCCTTGCCGCCTATCGCGGCCAGGCAGGCTCCTTCGACTTCGGTGTGCAGCGGACGCAGTTGACCCAGCGCCTCCTCACCGACTGGATGGGCGACGACGGGTTCATTCGCCGTCTGCAGATCGCCATCAGGAAGCCCGTTTACTACGGCGACGCCACCATATATACCGGTGAAGTCGTGAAGAAATTCAAGGAGAGCCAGAGGGGAGAGAACGGCCCCGGCGCTGTTCCCGGTGAGCAGGAATACCACGCCGTGGGCATACGGATCAGCGGCGTCAACCAGGTCGACGAAACACAGGCTCCCGGCACCGCCTGCGTTTATCTGCCCTCACGAGAGGCGGGCCCGGTGAAGCTGCCCGTGCCACATTTGGCGCGGCCGCCTTACGTGCCGTACGAGACCTTCTACCGCGACTGGTTCTAGGACCTGGCCAGCAGCTTCTCCATAGCCGACCAGAGGTCTCGCCTGTTCTCCGGAACAGGCTCGTAGAGCGGGGGGCGCGTGTCGCCCATGGGGCGGCCAACCACTTTCATGGCTTCCTTGACCAGGATGGGCATAGGCTCGCGGTTGACCACGCTCATCACCGGTATCAGCTCCAGCTGGCGCTCCACGGCGCTCTCCACCGCGCCGGACTTCCAGTCGTTGTAGATGTCGACCAGGAGCTCAGGCAGCGGCGAGGCCATTGCCAGGATGCCGCCCCTTCCTCCCGCGGCCAGCGTCGGCAGGAAAATGTCATCCATGCCCTGAAGCAGCGACGCCCTGGAGTCCATAGCTTGGCCCATCTTCACCAGGTCGGTCATGCCTCCCGAGGCGTCCTTGACGCCGACTACGGATCTCACCGCCGACACCAACTGACATGTCTCGGCGGCGGTCAGGTTGACTCCGGCGCGTTTGGGGGCGTTGTATATGACCAGCGGCAGCGACGTCTGATCGGCTATGCGTTCCAACAGCCGTTGGAAATGAAAGACCGTTGCCTTGTAGAAAGGCGGCGGGGTCAGCATCATTGCGCTGACGCCAAGCTCCTGTACTCGGTTGGCAAAAGCAACCAGCTCCTCTTCCAGGGGCACAAAGCACCCCACAATGAGGGGTACGCTCCCGTCGACCGCCTGTACGGCCGCTCTCACCACGCGCTCCCGCTCCTCCCAGGTAAGGCTCAGCGACTCGCCGGTCCCGCCCAGCACGCAGATGCCATGTACGCCGGCATCCAGCTGGTAGCCGATCTCTTGGGCCAGCGTTTCTTCATCCAGCTGAAGGCTTTCAGTGAATGGCGTTAGCAGAGACGTGATCACTCCTTGCAGTACGGTCATGGCATCAGCTCCTCCGGTGTACTGGGCAACATTATACGATAGAAGCTCGCCTAGAAGCTCCGCAGGTACTCCTTCAACGATATCTCTACCAGGTTTCGCATCATACCCAGCATGGCCAGCGTCCCCTCCAAAGGCACGCCGTCCATGGTCAGTCCCGCCACGCCGAAAGAGCCGTCGCGCACGTCATAGTCCAGCGCCATCTGCTCGATGTCGCGTTCCGCCTGCTCTGTATGCAGAAGCGTGGTGTCCCGGTTGTACAGTGCCAGCGCCGCGACAACGGCATAGGCGCCCCAGTTGGATATGGAAGTCACGTATAGATGGTCCACCGGCGTGGCGCACATAACGCCCCGGCCGCATTCGCACCTGCACTCGGTGGTCCAGGGAGCTATCTTGGCCACGGCATCGTACACTTTGCCGAACCCCATCTCATTATGGCCGTCGGCGCAGCTTATGGTAACGCCGCCGTTTTCCTCGACCCGCCGGAAGATATCGTCTATCTTGGCTCGCGTACCGTCGCGGGTGGTGCCCGTGATGGAATGCAAATGCCCGGCGGGGTTGACCCCCGCCTTCTCCACGGCGATTGCAACGTCCAATCCGGACGAGGCATCAAGGTTGCGCTCCGGCGAGTCAATGTCCAGGATAGCCAGGGGATAGGTCTGCCCGTAGTACTGCATGAGGGCGTTGATTATGGGTTGAAGCTGGGGGTCGATAAAGATGCTGACTTCATGCCCTATTTTGCGCAGGGCGTTGGCGAGGACTATGGCGCCCAGCGGGCCGTCGTTCTCACCATTGGGATAGTGGTCCGGCGAGCTGGCGCCGGTAAACATGCCTATCTTCTTAGACCCCTGGGGCGCCAGTGCCGTGGCTATGTCCATGGATATGGGATTGTGTCCCTTGGCCTCGTAGTAGATATAGTCGGAAATCAGGTAGAACTGGGCCATGCCTTTGGGCCGCATCTTGACCCGCACCAACCTATCCAGATTGTCGTAAGGGAACTGCTCTTCCGTGGGCAACCAAGTCATCTCTGCGCCTCCCCAGATTTTGGACTCATCATAGACCAGGAAGCCCCTGTTTGCCATTCACGCTGCATCTGCAGAGAAGTGCACAATGAACATCAGTCTACATTCAGCCTTCCGTTGCTGGGTCAGGAAGGGCACTTCCTAACGGAAGCAACTTGTACTCAACTATGGCGTTCCATTCCACTAGGGAGCTGTCTCTTGGGCTGGCACCTTCGTAGAGGGATGTCTTGTGGAGTAACGGAGCATCCTCCACCACTTCTACCCTTAGTAGCTTTCCCTTAGATGTCTGCAGTTCATATATCAGGCTTGCCCTTTGGTTAAGCGTCCCCCGCCCCTTGAATTCAAACTCTGGCCTCTGGAGCGACAGTAGGCCATCCCAAGACGCGCTGACCGAACTCTCCAGAGTACCCCAGTTTTCCGTTAACTCATCTAAGGTCGTCCCGGTGGCGACATCGGTATATGTCGCCCTTCCGTTTGTGAGCTGCGAGTATCCCAGCAGGTCACCTTCAAGGCTCCGCTTTGTTGCAACGAGGTCTTCAATCTGGCCATCATCGCCTGCGACCACCCAGTTCTCAACTATGACCGTATTTGGTTCAGTGCCAGAACCCCCGAAACCTATAGGATCCCTCCTGTATTTCTCCTCTTTGAAATAAAAATGCTGTCCTTCACGTATGCCGGCTAACAATGATTCCTTGTTCTGCTGTACGGATGCTGCTATCTCAGCAGCAGTGGCTGGGCTGCTCCCGCCCAACTGCTGTACTCCCATCCAGGCGACAGCGGCAAGGACGAGTATCAGAACTCCGGCTACTCCTAGCTGGGCCACTCTCATGATAAAGCCTCCGCCTCCTCTTGGTGCATCGCCCAGGGTTTACCAGCCATGCACCGCCATTCCAGCACTAATGGGGCCACTTACTACCGCTGAAGCCCCTCTCCGTTCTGGCCGAAGTTCTGATTGCTGTAGACGCCCAACTCGCGTCCCTGGTGTACGTGTACAACGAACTCTTCCCTAGCAAGGCCAACCACGTCCAGCAGCTCCTCATCTATAGTCTGGACAAGCTCTTCAATAGCTTCTCTGGTCAGGCTTTCCGATACGCACAGGGTAGCGTGGACCATGTTTGGGGCAAAGTGCATGTCCAAGTGGCCTACGGGCACTTCATCCTCCAGAATGTTGAACGCCTCCGAGTAAGGCGTGCGGCACTCACGCTCGAAGAAATAGTCAGGCATAGCTTATCCTTCCTAGGCTTTGACTTGGCCGTTGCCGAGTATTGTCCACTTGTAAGAAGTGATCTCTCTCAGGCCCATGGGACCGCGGGCGTGCATCTTATCGGTGCTGATTGCCACCTCTGCGCCGAGGCCGAACTCAGCGCCGTCCGTGAAGCGGGTGCTCGCATTGACGAACACGGCTGCGGCGTCCACTTCATTTAGGAAACGCATCGCCGCTGAGTAGTCATCCGTGACTATGGCCTCCGAATGGCCTGAGCCGTACTCTTCTATGTGCAGCAAGGCTTCATCCACGGAGTCGACCACCTTGACCGCGGCATCCAGCGATAGGTACTCGTTACCCCAGTCGCACTCTTCTGCGGGAACAATGCGCGGCTCCTCCAGGGGTCCCAGAATGCTCATTGCGCGGTTGTCCACGTGGAGAGTGACCCCCGCCTGAAGCCATTCACCGGCCATGCGAGGCAGGAATTCCGGCGCTATCTTTGAATGGACCAGAAGCGTGTCCAGAGCATTGCACACGGACGGCCGCTGCACCTTGGCATTGAAGGCAATAGCCACCGCTTTGCCCAGGTCCGCAGCGGCATCGACGTAGGTATGGCACACACCGATGCCTCCCGTCACCGCAGGCATGGTAGCTTCTTCCGCAACAAGACGAACAAGCCCGGACCCACCCCTGGGAATGAGCAGGTCTATGTATTGACGCATTTGCAGCATCTGGGTCACCATTGCCCGGTCTGTGTTTTCCACGAACTGCACGGCGTCAGCCGGCAAGCCCGCTTCAGCTATGGCGTCCCTTATCAAGCCGGCCAGGGCCCTATTGGAATTGAAAGCCTCTGTACCCCCGCGTAATATGACGGCGTTGCCAGCCTTGAGGCAGAGAGTAGCTATATCCACGGTGACGTTTGGCCGGCTTTCGTAGATGGCTCCAATCACCCCCAGGGGCACCCGCCGTTTGCCCAATATGAGACCGTTGGGCAATGTCCGCACGTCGAACTGCTCTCCAACGGGATCGGTCAACCTTTGGATATTTCGCACGTCGTCAGCCATGGCGGCAAGCCGCTCAGGAGTAATCAGCAAGCGGTCCAGAGGAGCTTCGATGGGGCCCTTGTGCTCGGCTGCTTTGTAGTCTGTGCGGTTGGCCTCCAGCACTTCTTCCTGGCGAGATAGCAGGGCGTCCGCAATGTTCAGCAACGCCCTGTCTTTGGCCGGGGTGCCCAGCTTGGCCAGCATGCGCGCCGCGGCCCTGGCCTGCTCTCCCAGAGCAATCAGGTCTTGCGATAAGTCTATTGCGGTCATTGTTACGCCTTTTCTATCCTTCAGTAGATAGATAGTCTCAGCACCGTGCCATCTCTATAGCAGGGCCAGATTGTTGCGATGCACCACTTCTTCACCGTACTGATGGCCTAGAGTTTCCTCTATCTTGCTTGACTTCAGTCCCCTTATAGCGGCCACTTCTTGGGCCGAATAGTTACTGACGCCGCATGCCACGCGCTTGCCGTCTTTATCGACAATGAGCACCACCTCCCGGCGGTTGAAATTGCCGTGCACTTCCGTAACGCCCACAGGCAGAAGGCTGCTGTTCTTTGCCTTCAGAGCCTGCGCCGCGCCGCTGTCCACCAGGATTTCACCCCTGGTAGAGAGTCCGCTGAGGAACCAGCGCTTCCTGCTCTCTACTTTGTTGGCCGTAGGTCTGAACACGGTGCCCACGGCTCTTCCGGCGATGACCTCCCGCAGGACGTCCGGCTTCCTGCCACTGGTGATTACTACCTCTACGCCCCAGCGTGTTGCTAGGAGTGCCGCTTCCACCTTGGCCTTCATGCCGCCGCGGCTCCAAGGATGCCTCACCTCATTTTGGGTCAAGGTATTGAGAAGTTGCTCCGTGTTGGCGTCGTCCATGACGGGAACAAGCTCAGCGCTGGGCTCCAAGGCGGGATCCGCGGTGTAGAGACCGGGGATATCCGTGAGCATAACCAGCATATCCGCGTCGACCAGGTTGGAGACCAGGGCAGAAAGGGTATCGTTATCACCAAAGACTTCATCGCCAAGCTCTTCGCTGTTCACCACGTCGTTCTCGTTGATGATAGGCACCACTCCCATGTGGAGCAGCGAAAGCAGGGTATCCCTAACGTTGAGATATCCCTGCCATTCGTCGATATCAGAGCGGGTGAGAAGCGCCTGGGATACGACGACATTGTGTCGGGAGAACATCTCTTGATAAGTATGCATGAGCCTGCTTTGACCGACCGAAGCGAGGATCTGTCGAAATGGAACGTCGCGTTGCTGCTTGAGCCGGCCTAAAGCCTCGCGGCCGGCAGCCACCGCTCCTGAGGTTACGAGCAAGACCTCTTTGCCCTGTTCATGAACATGCGCTATCTGGTCGACCAGCGACCTCATCACGCCAAGGTCGAGCGATTCGGAGCCACCGGTGAGCACGTTGGTGCCCGCCTTGACAACTATGCGGAGCTTCCCCCTGGAAGCCTGGCGTCCAACTCTGGAGTTTTCCACTGTCAATCTGTCAACCTGCTGGGAAATCTGCATGGATTATACCGCCTGTACGTTTGAGACGGAAGGGAGACGCCATAGTCATTGCGAGGAACCGAAGCAATCTGGCAGTGGGCGGCACCCACTACCAGCCCCCTTCCCAAAAACGTTGACACTGCATCAGACCCTGCGTAACATGGTCAACCCATGACAAGGTTTCCAGGCCAGAACGTGTTTCCCGATACCTCCTCCATAAATGAGCATGGTCATCTGGTCATCGGCGGGTGCAGCCTTGTAGAGTTGGCCTCCGAGTACGGAACCCCTCTCTACTTGATCGACGAGGAGACGGTACGCAACCGCTGCCGCGCCTTCCGTGACGAACTCAAACGACACTATCCCAATAGCCAGGTCTTGTACGGCTCCAAAGCCTTCGCCAACATAGCTCTGACCAGGATCATCATCGAGGAGGGCCTGGGCATAGACGTGGTTTCAGGCGGAGAGATGGAGGTGGCAAAAGCGGGAGGGGCATCTCCTGGAACCGTCTACTTCCACGGCAACAACAAGAGCCGCACCGAACTGGCGGAAGCAATGGCTTGGGGCGTCGGCCGTATAGTTGTGGACAGCTTCCATGAGATCGATTTGCTGGAGGAGGTGGCTAGGGAGGCGGGACGCGAGCAAGAGATCCTGATCAGGGTATCCCCCTCGGTTGACCCGCATACACATAGCTACATCTCAACCGGTACCCTGGACAGTAAATTCGGGTTCGCGATAGATACCGGTGACGCCGAGAAAGCGGTGAGGAAAGCGATGTCGTCACCGCATTTGAAGCTGATTGGACTGCACTGCCATATCGGTTCGCAGCTCTTTGAGCTCCAACCGTACCAGAAGGCGATACGCATTGCGTTGGAGTTCGCCTCGGCCATGCGGGAAGAGGGGTTGAACCTAGAGGAGTTCAGTCCCGGCGGAGGCTTCGGCATTGCATACACCAGGGACCAGCGCCCGCCCTCAGCGGGAGAGTTCGCGGAGGCCCTGGCTTCCTCCCTAATAGAGGCGTGCGACGACCTTGACCTGAGCAGACCCAGGGTGTTCATAGAACCCGGTCGTTCCATAGTGGGGCCGGCGGGCGTTGCCGTCTATACCTGCGGAGCCAGCAAAGTCATACCGGGCGTGAGAACGTACCTCAGCGTGGACGGCGGTATGGGCGATAACATCAGACCTGCTCTGTACCAGGCTTCCTATGAAGCGGTTGTAGCCAACAGGATGCTTGTGGAACCATCCTCCAAGGTAACCATCGCCGGCAGATACTGTGAATCCGGCGACGTTCTTGCGGCAAACGTAGACCTTGCGCCAACGGAACCCGGCGACATCATAGCTATGCCTGCCGCGGGCGCTTACGCCATCCCAATGTCCAGCAACTACAACATGACGCCAAGGCCGGCCGTGGTACTGGTCAAAGACGGTTCGAGCAGGTTGATACGCCGTCGTGAAACCTACCAGGACATTATGGCCGCCGACGTGGTGTGAGCCATGACTGAGCAGCTGGGCAGGATAGAGCGACCCGAAGCGGAACGGTTCCAGGGGAAACGTAAGCTGCTACTGATACCTCTTGTCTACGGCGCCCCGGAACAGCTGCAAGAGGGACAGACTCTGCTTCAGAAGTACTGGGTACAGATGCAATCGCAGGTGGAGTCCCTGGAAAGCCGGCTGGGCCGCGTCAAGCGCATCTTCCATGAGAATATCGCTGAAGGAGCGGAGGAGGGACTGGCCAGGCTGCAAGCGATGGACGAGCGATCCTATAGATTCGTGCAGTCGAAGTGCCGAAGCAAGGCTGTCCTGGAGGCCACCGAGGATGAAGGAGTCCTGCTGGAGGTCGTGGACTTGCAGCGCTGCCTCATGCTGCCTCTGCTGAGCAGCAGGCTGACCGCCAAGCTCCACGAGTGGTACTTTGAAGGTATGAACCGGCGCTACGAATACATCGGCAAGCGCATTGATGAATCCCTGGGCAAAGACGAGGTGGGACTGCTGCTGATTGGCGAGCGTCACCAGGTACAGTTTCCCCAGGACGTTGAGGTGTTCTACGTATCACCGCCGGCGCTTGACGAGTACAGGCGCTGGTTCCAAAACTGGCTGGCGGACAGCCAGAAGCAGCCCTCAGCCGGGGCTGAGGCAGAGGAGACGGGAACGGGGGGTTCACGGTAGTCACCGCCAGAGCTGTCCCCAGTCTTCACTTGCGTGTGGATAGCGGGCCGCCAGTAGATCAACGTGCTGCCGGCTCAGGCAGGGCAACGGCAGACCTCGAACGCGCTGCCCCCACTCCTTGGATGCGCCGTGAACGCCGCTCAAACGGTGGTAAGCAGTCCCTTTACGTTGAGCCAGCACCTTGAAGTCGCCCATTCCGCCGGGACGCGCCAGTTCCAGCATTGCCATCCGGTTAGAGTCGCGTTTCCGCTGGCCAAGGTTTTCAGAGTACAGACGCTCCATGAACAGGGGAAGACCCAGATTGCTCAGAAATCCGGCCTGGCTCACCAATGGATACGGCTCCAAGCCGTATTGATGGCCCAGGGAAGCTACCGCCGTGAAGTCCACGTGGGCCGTGATATCCTGCTCTCCTACACGCTGGTAGGGGTTGCCGGTAAGAGTATGACGGTAGTAGCAGCGGAGCGTGCCCTGCGGTCTCCGGATATTGTATAGATCACCGGAGGGGTGGCCGTAGTCTATGGTAAGCACAAAGCCGCGCTGCAACATCATGGCTGCCTGTCTTGCCCAGGGCTCCAGCTCAAGGCAGACCTCGGCTACCTGGCCTTCCGCCAAATGAACGTCCTCGCTCTCCAATCTGGCGCGGATATCGTCTGTGGAAACGTTGTCCAAGAGCTCTACAAGCCGGCCTTCTTGCTGGGTCAAATAGATTTCCAGAAGCTTCCCGTTGTGGACGGTTACTCTATGTACCGGAAAGGCATCCAGGAGCTCGTTGGAAAGGATGCATCCCACTGTGCTTGAAAGGGATGCATCCTTCATTGAGAATGGCGCAGCGCCGCCAGCTCTATCGACGCCTATATATTGCAGCGCCCTGTGAAATGAGGGATCGAGATGCTGGGAGAAATCCCGGACGTCTGCGGCCAGGCGGCCCGTGCCTGCCCCCTGCTCGACGACGGTAAACCGAGAGGGTTCTTCTACAAGCCGCCACATCTCCTCTAGCTGAAGCGCAATCAAAGCGCCAAAGGCGGGATGGGCCATGGGAGCGGTGTAGTAGTCTTGCGGAGGAGTGACGGCTCCAAGACGGGGATAATAGCCGCCGTTGGGCCAATACAACGCAAGCTCCATAAACTCGGCAAAGGTCATCTTGCCATGTTCAGAGATTCTCTGAAACAAGACGTCCTGTAGTAAGGGGCGGGTCATGCAGGCGTTAGATCGTATAGGAGTGGACTACGGAGCTACCTCCACTTTGCAGGCATCAAATGGACAGCAACCTGTCCGCCTCAGTCCCAGCCGTCTTCAACTTTGATGGTGCCCTTGTTCCAAGAGGACGTCTCAATGGAGTTGCGGAACTCTTGGCGCATACCGCACTCTTTGCAAACGCCGTAGCTTGTGGGCCCATTGGGGGGTTCAATCAACCAGAAGTGGACACAATCTTCAGTGGCTCTATCCTTGACTGAGACTTGCCCAATGGAGTAAGAAACACCACTTGTATCATCCATGGATACTGCCCTCCCTGAGATTCAACGTGGCATAGTTGAATCCCAAGGGCAGTTTACTTTTCAATCGCTGATGTGTCAATGTCCGGTAGTTGAGTGAGGGAATACGACAGCCCACGAAAGGAGCAACAATTAGCAATGCCGTCCAACCGGTTGGAATGGGACGAACCACTATCCCCGGCTCCGGTAAATAGAGGTGTCCTGGAATACGGCGGCCCAGTAGAACCAGAGACCTTCGCCGTGTATCAAGGGAGGTATCCTCTTGCCCTTCAAGGGACCTTCTACGGCTTGACCCAGCATATTCCACCTGCTGTTTGTTTGATGGTCGACGACCTCGTCGTTGCCGGCCCTAAAGGTAAGCATTTGACCATCGACCACGGGGCAAAGACCGATGCCGAGCCCACGGCCCGCGAGTTCTGCACCGATGATTATCCAGGGCGGAGAGGGTTTCCGGCTGATAGAAGATTACGAAGTCCCTGCCCGCAATAGAATCGTGGACTACCAGGTCTTTGGCCAGCTCCGAAAACGGATACGCTCGTGAATCGTTGTCCGTGTTTATTCCAATAACGCGCTCAGCCGGAGGAAGCCGCCCGTCTAGGTCGCCGCTGAACAGGAACGGCTTCTCGGTAGTGTCGTATTCATAGTACGGATTGCGGTAGCTCTCAAAGGGGCCCTGCAAGACTTCGCCTTTCGGGAAGGCCGTTTTGAACTCCTTGAAAGCAACGACCTGAAAAGGGATGGTAACCAGCGAAGTCCCCGCCATGACGCCAACTATAGTCTCTGCGGTGCCTTGCTGCCACCAAGACTCCGTTTCCCAGTCCCACATAATCAGGTTGCTGTCGCGCAGCAATCCGGACACGCCGAAACGGAATATTCTGTCATCGATGCTACGGTTGAAAACAAACGAGGTGTCGCATAGGGGGCACCAGGTGACCGCTATCGGCGTGTTCCCCAATACATCGTTGACTATTTCATGAGAAACGAGAATAGATTTGGGGTAAGCCTTGGCCTCCCCGTTGATCTCCACCACAATGACGGGTTCAAGGTTGTATAGAACATCCGATGTTTCGCTTACTTAAATGAACTCAGGCTGGTAGATGGGCGGTATGGCATCTCTGGGAATAACCAACCTGATCTCGCTGAACGGAACTGCGGCCTTCGTATAGTCTGTGGCCCATTCATACTCGAAGAAAACGTTGCTGAACTTTTCGCGGATCTGCCGGAGTGTTGGAGTCGGCTGAGGGGTCTTGGCGAACTCTTCCAAGAACTTGAATCGTTTGAGTAGGAGTAGAAGTAGGAGCAGGCGGATAGGTGGTCGTAGGAATTGGTGTTTCCAGAGGCGGTGACGCAGAAGCCGTATAGGTGGGAGTTGGCGAGGGATCAGCCGGCTGATACTTAGTCGGGCATTTGACAATTATGGTGTCGGTGTTAAATATCCCGTCCTGGTTAAGGGAGCCCTCCAGCACGATATCCGAGTGCTCGTTTTTAAACAGCTCCGGCAAGATCCCGTCGTAGGTGGCCTGAAGGACTGAGTTGGCCTCCATCAAAGAGAAGTGGGCTACCGTGCCTTCTGTCTCCCGGTAGAAGGAGTCTGGCAAGAGCTTGCCGCTGATACGTACAGTTGCCCCTTCCTGTACCCTGCCCGCCAGAGCCTCGTCGACGGTGAAGTAGTAAACAGATGCGCCTTGAAAGGCATTGAAGGCCAGGAAACCAACGGCCATAGCCAGCAAGGCGACGGCTATAATGACCTTGCGCTGGCCGGAGAAGAAGCCTTGCGGCGACGCATTAGCCGGTCTGGGTTCGCCCTCATTCATGGTCTATACGGAGAAAGAGGTCCCGCAGCCGCAGGTAGTCTTGGCGTTGGGGTTGCTGAACACGAATCCCTTGCCGTTGAGCCCGCCGGAGTAGTCGAGAACGGTGCCGGCAAGGAAGATGTAGCTCTTCTTATCGATCATAACGGTGACACCGCGCTGTTCTATGACCTTATCGGTATCGCGCGGCTCGCCGTCTACGGCCAAGTCGTAGGTGAGGCCGGAGCATCCTCCGCCCTTCACGGCTACCCGCAGCGATACATCCTCGCCCTGGGTCTTGCCAGTGAAGTCCCGGACGTGCGTGGCCGCGTTTTCGGTTATGTCTATCGTTAGAGATGTGACCATTGATTTTGCCTCACCAAGTTGTTTGGTTAAGGGTATTTCAATAGGGGGTCATAGTCAAGACAAGGGTGCTATAATCCACCTACTGTTCCGCCCGGTGGTCCTGAAAAGCTTGTAGAATGTAGATATGAATCCAAGGCTGGCAATAGTGGACTATGGAGCGGGCAATTTGCGCAGCGTCGCCAAGGCTTTCGAGCGCCTTGGCTTTCTTGCCGAAGTTACCCAGGACCCCCGGACTCTGCTTGCCGCCCAGGGTGTTGTCCTGCCCGGCGTCGGCTCCTCAGGCTCGGCGATGGCTGCCCTGGAGTCGCTAGGCTTGGTGGAGCCGCTGAAGGAGGTGGCGAACAAGGGCACTCCGCTTTTTGGCGTATGTCTTGGCCTACAGCTTCTCATGGATGGCTCCGACGAAGACCCGCGCCCCTGCCTGGGTATAGTTCCGGGTTGGGTTAGGCGTATTCCGCCCCCTCTGAAAGTTCCGCACATGGGCTGGAACCAGGTGGAGTTGAGCGGGGAAGACGCCCTGTTCCACGGGGTGGAATCCGGTTCCAACTTCTATTTCGTCCACAGCTACTACGCCGACCCGGAAGACGAGTCGCTTGTCAAAGGGGTAACCGAATACGGCCTAGCCTTTTGCAGCGTGCTGGCCAGGGGGAACATTGTCGCCAGCCAGTTTCACCCGGAGAAAAGCGGACCAACCGGCCTCAAGGTGTACGACAACTTCGTGCGGCTCATGGTCATGGAAGGATACCGGGTCTAGTGGAGGTTATCCCCGCCATAGACTTGCGTGGGGGGCAAGTCGTCAGGCTTTACCAGGGTGACTTCAGCCGTGAGACGGTCTACTCCGCCGATCCGGGGGCCGTAGCTGCCGAGTGGCAGAACGCGGGAGTGGCCCGTATCCACGTTGTCGATCTGGACGGCGCCCGTCAGGGTCGCATAGTAAACAAGGAGGCTATAGAGGCTGTCCTGGAAGCAGTGCGGGCGCCGGTGCAAGTCGGCGGGGGCGTCCGCTCCATGGAAACGGCAAGAGGTCTGCTGGAAATGGGAGCGGCGCGAGTTGTCTTTGGCACCGCCGCCGTGAGGAACCCTGACCTTATAGAGGCCGCGTGCGTCAAGCTAGGCTCCGAATCCGTGGTGGTGGGCGTGGACGCTAGAAACGGCAAAGTTGCGGTTCAGGGCTGGCAGCACACTGAGACAAAGGAGGCCGTTGACCTGATGAAGTCCATGGTTAGCCTGGGAGTGAACCGTTTCATCTACACCGATATTGAAGCTGACGGCACGCTGGCAGGCCCCAATCTGGGTTCAGTAGCGGCCTTGATGAAAGAAGTTGCCGTGCCTATCATCAGCTCAGGAGGCATTGGCTCCATGAAAGACCTCTTTGACCTATCGGAAACGGGGGTGGAAGGCGTCATCGTGGGCCAGGCTCTGTACCAGGGCAGGATAGACTTGAGGAAGGCGATAAGCTTGTTCGGCCAGGGATCAGGGTAGAGGCATGCTGACCAAACGGATTATTCCGTGCCTTGACGTGAAGGCGGGACGCGTGGTGAAAGGGGTCAAATTCAAAGACCACCGCGACGCGGGAGACCCGGTTGAGCTGGCCGAGTTCTATGACCATCAAGGCGCCGACGAGGTTGTCTTCTACGACATTACCGCATCCGCAGAGGAGCGCGGCATAATGCTGGATGTGGTGCGCCGTACCGCAGAGAAGCTGTTCATTCCCCTAACCGTTGGCGGCGGCCTGCGCACCGTAGAGGACATGAACCGTATGCTCAAGGCCGGCGCCGACAAGGTTTCCATCAACACCGCTGCTGTGGGGAACCCCGCCCTTATCCATCAAGGGGCAGAGGTATTTGGCAGCCAATGCATTGTGCTTGGCATGGACGCCAAGCGCGTCTCCGGCGATACCCCTAGATGGGAGGTCTATACCCATACAGGAGCGGATGGCGGCCGCGCCAGCGGCCTGGATGCCATGGAGTGGGCCAATATGGCCGTTCAACTGGGGGTGGGGGAGATTGTGGTCAACAGCATAGATGCCGATGGCATGAAAGGAGGCTACGACTTGGAGCTCCTGCGCTCCATTTCGGATGCCGTGTCCGTTCCGGTGGTGGCCAGTGGCGGCGCGGGCAGCCTGGAGCACCTGTACCAAGCGGTGTCGGAGGGTCACGCCGACGCGGTGCTGGCGGCCAGCATCTTCCACTTCGGCGAATACTCCATATCCCAGGCCAAGGAGTATCTGTCGCGGCACAACGTCCCTGTTCGCCGGGGAACGTCATGACCGCCGTACGCGCTGTCGTCTTTGATATGTACGAGACGCTTGTGGTCAACACGCCTTCTCTGTGGATAGCCACTTTCCAAGAGATATGCCGCGGCCAGGGTTTTCCCATTTCCGGCCGGGAGCTCTGGGACCGCTGGAAACCTATCGAGATGCAGTTCCGCAAGGACCGGCTCCAGCCGGATGCCGAGGGCAAGCCGCCTCCGTTCAAAAGCTACCGCCAGGCTTGGAAGGAGTCCTTTGAATCGGTATTTCTTCAGTTGGGACAGGGCGATGCGGACGCCGCCGTCGGCAGGTCCGTCCTAGATCAGGGTCTTCGCCGGCTGTTCCCCGAGGCCAGGCAGGTAATAACAACGCTCCGCAATACGGGCAGGTTCAAGCTTGGCCTGCTCTCCAATGCAGACGACGATGCTCTCTTCCCTTTGTTGGAGAACCACCGGCTCTGCTTCGACAGTGCGGTCACGTCCGAGGGCGCGAAAGCGTACAAACCGTTGCCCGGCCCTTTTCTTCTTGTTCTAGAAGGGCTTGATCTGCCGGCGGAAGCTTGCCTGTACGTGGGCGATACTCAGCTAGACGACGTGTACGGCGCGAAGAATGTCGGCATGCAGTGCGCCTGGCTCAACCGCAGAGGGGCGTCTCTGGACCCCGGCCTGCCGTCACCGGACTACGAGGTAAACGACCTCAGCGGGCTGCTCAAGATTCTAAACCTATGACCGAGGTGAAACTATGACACTCAAGCTGGACCAGCAAGGCCTCATCCCAGCCGTTGTCCAGGATGTCGGTAGTAAAGAGGTGCTGATGCTGGGATACATCAGCCCCGGGTCTCTGAGGCGAACGATGGAAGGCGGAGACGTGGAGTTCTACAGCCGCAGCAGAGAAGACCTCTGGCACAAGGGCGAGATGTCGGGGAACTTCCTCCACGTGAAGAAGACCTTCCAGGACTGTGACGGCGACGCCCTGCTGTTCCAGGTAGAACCTGACGGCCCGTCCTGCCACACTGGGAACGTCAGCTGCTTCTTTACCTCCCTAGAGGAGAGTCAACCCGAGGTGGAGCGACCTGATAAAGGTTCTGGCATCCTGGAGGAGCTATTCGCCGTTATACAGCAGAGGAAGAAGGAGATGCCGGAAGGCAGCTACACTACGGAGCTGCTCAGGGGCGGCCCAAGCCGCGCCGGGCAGAAGGTTGTGGAGGAGGCCGGCGAATCGGCCATTGCCGCCGCCCAAAACGATACCGACCAGGTCACCCGTGAAGTGGCAGATTTGCTGTACCACAGCCTGGTATTGCTTGCCGTTTCCGGCTCTTCACCGGAAGCGGTCTGGTCGGAGCTCCGCGCCAGGCGGAGGTAGGGCGGGCTAAGCGGGCGTTTCCAGATCCAACGCCCTGTCATCCGTTGGCAAACCCCGGTCCGCTTCGGTGTCCTCACCCCTGTCCGCCGCCAGCGCCGTCTCCATGGCGTGTATGGCTACTTCTATCTGGTCGTTCTGGGGCTGGCGGGTGGTCAACATCTGCAGAGCCAGGTTGGGCACGGTGATCAGCCTCACCAGTAGGTTCCTCTGATGCGAGGCGCTGAAGCGGATGGTCTCGTAGGCTAGCGCCGCGATCAGGGGGATGAGCACTAGCCGCGAGGTCACCAGCCAGGGCAGGGACGGCCTCCCCAGCCAGACGAAGACGATCACGGCGACGACCATGACGGTAAGCAGGAACGCCGTACCGCACCTGGGGTGCGCCGTGCTGTACTTCCGTACGTGCTGCACTTCCAGGGGGTCCCCAGCCTCATAGGCTTTGACCGTCATGTGCTCCGCGCCATGATAAGCGAAGACGCGCCTTATGTCCGGGATGAAGCCCACAACCCACACGTATGCCAGGAACACGCCAAGTCTGACGACTCCTTCAACCACGTTGCTCAGGATGTGTGAATCAACTACACGCTCAAAGAGGATGCTGGCGAACAGGGGGAGCAGGAAGAACAGCCCTACGGCCAGTCCCAGCGAAACGGTAAGCATGAAGGCCAGGCTCCAGCCGCCCAACTCCTGGCCCTCTTCTTCAAGCTGCACGTTGGTGGAATAGGCCAGGGCCTTCATGCCCAGGGTCAGAGTCTCGGCGAGGATCAGTACGCCGCGCAGCAACGGGAAACGCCTGATTCTGCCCGTGAACATAGTGCTCAGCGGCGTGACTCTATGGGTCAACTCGCCGTTGGGGCGCCGCGCCGCGACACAGGCGAAGCGCCGTCCCCGGATCATCACTCCTTCAATTACGGCCTGTCCGCCGTAGAGGTAGGGCGCCGCGAAATCAGAGGAGGCGTTGGGTTTTGACGGATGTGTGGAGGTCATGGGGGTTACAAGTTGCAAAGGGGCGGTACTTACCGCCCCTTTGCATTCCTTAGACTGCCTTTTTCTACTTTAGGCCGTACCGTTTCTTCAATCTATCCACGCGCCCCTCTGTGTCTACAATGCGCTGCTCGCCGGTGAAGAACGGGTGACACTTGCTGCACACCTCTACCTTCAGGTCCTTCTTGGTGGAACCCGTGGTGAAGGTGTTGCCGCAGGAGCAGGTTACCACGGCGTCTTGGTAGTATTGCGGATGTATTGCTGTCTTCACCTCAGTCTCCCATCTCCAACGGATCTACGTTGACACGCTTGCGCTGTTTGGTGGCGTGATCGAACCTGACCTGTCCGTTCACTTTTGCGAACAGGGTGTGGTCTCTGCCCATGCCAACGTTCAAGCCAGGTCTGATCTTTGTCCCGCGCTGCCTTACCAGTATGCTTCCGGCGGATACGGCAGTGCCGCCGTATCTCTTTACGCCGAGGCGCTTGCTGTTGCTGTCGCGCCCGTTGCGGCTGGTGCCGGAGCCTTTCTTATGAGCCATTGCTTGTTTCCTCCGCCGTTTTCTTTGTCCTACGTCTGCGGCGTACCGGTTTGGCCTCGCCGGTAACGATTTCTCTGATGCGAAGCCTGGTGTGCTGCTGGCGGTGTCCGGTCTTAGTGCCTTGCCGCGTCTTGGATTTGAATTTGAACACTATGAGCTTGTCGGCCTTCCTCTGCTCCTCCACGTCGCCGAGCACCTTTGCTCCCGATACGAGAGGCGTTCCCACGGTCACTTTCCCGTCCTGGGAAAGGAGCAAGACATCCGACAACTCAATGGCGGCACCTTCTTCCGCGGGGAGCTTCTCCACGTCTATCAGGTCTCCGGCGCTTACGCGATACTGCTTCCCACCTGTTCTTACAACAGCGTAGTCCATGCTCTGCATCTCCTAAAGCGTTAATTCTATTTGTGGATGAGAGGTTGTGTCAATCGGCGTGTAGCATTTGGGCGGATGGACAGCGCCTTGACTTGTGAAGAGACGCCCCTTGACGTTGCGGGGTGGTCCTTATGTGCTGGCGGCCACCTTCTCTTTGGCCAGGCTAAAGGTCAGGCCTTCCCGGTTTGCCCCTACCACCACGTGGTCGCCGGCCTTGCACTCGCCGGCCAATATCTTCTTGGAAAGCGGGTTTTCCACGTGACGCTGGACGGCCCGGCGCAGCGGCCTGGCTCCAAAGGTTGGGTCAAACCCAGAGTCGGCCAGCCATTTACGGGCTTCGGGGGTTAGCTCGGCGGTCACGCCATGTTCGGCCAACCTTCCCCCCACTTCGGCCATCATGAGGTCGACGATCTCTTCAATCTCCTCTTGGGTCAGAGGGTCGAACACCACTATCTCATCGATGCGATTGAGGAACTCGGGTCTGAACGCTTTTTTTAAAGCATCATTCACCGAGGACCGCAGTCTTTCTCTCTCCGATTCGACGTTCTGGTTGCGCCGGAAGCCGATAGCGGCCCGGTTCAAATCGGCGGTGCCCAGGTTGCTAGTCATGATGATCACGGTGTTGCGGAAGTCTACGGTGCGGCCGTGACTGTCGGTGAGTCGCCCGTCCTCCAGTATCTGGAGCAGGACGTTTAACACGTCCGGGTGCGCCTTCTCAATCTCGTCGAACAGCACGACTCTATATGGGCGCCTGCGCACCGCCTCGGTTAGCTGCCCGCCATCTTCGTATCCCACGTATCCGGGCGGCGCACCGATGAGCCGTGATACGGCGTGCTTTTCCATGTACTCGGACATATCAATACGCACCATGTTCTGGTCATCGTCAAATAGGAAGTGGGCCAGTGAGCGGCCCAGCTCCGTCTTGCCCACTCCGGTGGGGCCAAGGAAGATGAAGCTTCCCACCGGCCGCTGAGGATCATTCATTCCGGCTCGGGCACGCCTGATTGCGTCCGAGACGACTTCGATGGCGTGGTCCTGTCCGACGATCCTCCGGTGCAGCCGCTCCTCCATGTGCAGCAGACGCTCCGCTTCTCCTTCTATGAGCTGATACACGGGTATGCCCGTCCACTTGGCAATTAGATCGGCGATGATTTCGGCGTCGACCACGCTGTCCCCGTGGTGCTCGCTGAAGAAGTCGTCCCGCCCTTTGTCGTATTCCGCCTGGAGCTTGAGCCGTTCGGACTTGAAGTTGGCGGCCTGCTCGTAGTCGGAGCGCTGGGAAGCGGCCGTTTCTTCTTCAGCCAGCTGTTTGATGCGGCGCTCCTGGTCCTGAAGCTCTTTGGGCAGTGTGTGTGCGTCCAACCTTAGCTTGCTGGCCGCTTCATCTATGAGGTCTACGGCTTTGTCTGGCAGATGCCTTTCCGGGAGATAGCGGCTGCTCAGCTTGACTGCGGCTTGCAGGGCGGAGTCCTCTATCTTTATCTTGTGGTGCGCCTCGTAACGGGGCCGCACCGCCTTGAGCATCTCCAGGGCATTTTCTTCCGACGGTTCCTCCAGCCAGATTGGCTGGAACCGCCGCTCCAAGGCCGAGTCCCTCTCTATGTAGCGGCGGTACTCGTCTGGGGTGGTAGCGCCGATGGTCTGGAGCTCGCCCCTGGCCAGGGCAGGTTTCATCAGGTTGGAAGCGTCTATGGCGCCCTCGGCGGCGCCTGCGCCCACGACGTTGTGTATCTCATCTATGAAGAGGATGACCTCACCCTGTGCGCTCTTCACCTCATCTATGACGGCCTTCAGCCGTTCTTCGAACTCACCGCGGAACTTGGAACCGGCGATGAGAGCGCCCATGTCGAGGGCAATTACGCGTTTGCCGCGGAGGACATCGTGCACGTCTTCATAGGCGATGCGATGCGCCAACCCCTCTGCGATGGCGGTCTTGCCCACGCCCGCTTCGCCTATGATGGCGGGATTGTTCTTGGTGCGGCGAATCAGGGTCTGCATCAGCCTGCTGATCTCATCGTTGCGTCCCACCACCGGGTCCAGCTTGCCCTGGCGGGCCAGCTCGGTAAGGTCTATGCCGTACTTTCGCAAGGCGCGGTACTTGCTTTCAGCGCGCTGATCGGTAACGCGGGCGCTGCCCCTGATGTCGCGCAGGGCTTGATACACCTTCTCCTGGTCTATGGCGAATTCCTTGAAGATCCTGGCTGAATCACCGTCGGGGATCATCAGGCAGCCGATGAGCAGATGTTCAGCGCCAACGAACTCATCCTTGAGCCGTTGAGACTCCTCTATGGCGTTCTCAACGGCACGCACCGCCCTGGGAGTGGCGTAGACCTGGGTGGGCGTTGTTTCCAGCTTAGGGCTCTGTTCCAAGACCTGTTCGACTTTGCGCTTCATAGCGTTGATGTCCACGTCAAGCTCTTCCAATACCTCCACCGGTAGGCCGTGCTCCAAGCGGAGCAGGGCGATGAGGATGTGCTCGACGTCCCACTGCGAATGTCGGTACTCCCTGACCGCCTCCTGAGAGTTGCTGAGCACCTCCTGGGCCTGTTCCGTGAGATTTTCTGGTCTTAAAACCATCTTTTGTTCCTCTGTTATCCTGGGTTCGCCGGGTATTTGGGCCGGCGCCAAATCTTACGACTGATCATTTCCACTGCCTTCGGTCAGAGCAGGCGTACTACTCCTGAGCTGCAACCTGTTCAGCTCGGAGGCGAGGCGCTGCAGCTGGGCCTCCAGCTCTGAGATACGCTCGGTAAGGCGCAGGACTACCTCCGCTCCCGCCAGGTTCATCCCCATGTCGTCCATCATTGTTTTGATGCGGCGCAACCGTTCCAGGTCACGCTCAGAGTAGTACCGGCGATTACCCTGGGAGCGAGACGGCACGACCAAGCCGGCGCGCTCATAGTAGCGGAGGGTCTGCTGGTGAACGCCCAGCATGCGCGCCGCCACGCTAATTACGTATATAGGTTCGTCATGAGCATTCATGTATTGCCTCATTTAGCGGTACGGATCTCTTTGAGCCTGCCAAAGAGGTCGCGTTCCTGCTCTGTGAGATTGGTGGGGAGCATGATCTTCAGAGTTGCAAAGAGGTCTCCCCGCTGGTCCGGCCGGCCCAGATGGGGCATGCCCTGCCCCTTGAGCCGGAACATCTGGCCGTTCTGGCTTTCCGGGGGTACGGTCAGCATGACCTTTCCCTTGATGGTTGGCACCTCCTGCTCGCTGCCAAGGACAGCATCGACCAGGGGCAGGGAGAGGTCCAGGTAGAGGTCTGCGCCTTTGCGGGTAAATCTGCGGTGAGAAGCGACCCTTGCCACCAGGTATAGCTCGGTGTCGCCGGCGGTGACGTGCACCCTGGAACCGGTATCGACGCCGGGCGGGACCTGGACATCGAGGCGTTTGGCCTGGGATCCAGGGAGTTGTACTGTCCTGGTTGCTCCGCTATATGCCTCCTCCAGAGAGACGTCTGCCGTCACCTCTACCGTGGAGCGCTGAGCGGTACGAGTGCTCCCTCTTCTACCGAACATCTCTCCGAAGATGGCCCCGAAGCCTCCCAGGTCGGAGAAGTCAACGGTTGCGCCCGTTGGCCTTGCGGAGTGCGCCTGGAATCCGCCGGGGGGGAACTGGTCGGCGTATTTCCAGTTCTGGCCGAACTGGTCGTATTTGCGGCGTTTTTCGGGGTCGGAGAGGACTTCGTAAGCCTGGTTGACCTCCTTGAACTTAGCTTCAGCGGCTTTGTCGCCGGGGTTCACGTCGGGATGGTATTTGCGGGCAAGCCTTCTAAAAGCCTGCTTGACCTCTTTGTCGGAGGCTTCACGCTTGATACCGAGGGTTTGGTAATAGTTGTCGTTCATCTCTTGTACCCAGGGGTCATTATAGACGTTTTGCCATTTTGCGTCAATGGTTTTGGCAACATTATTCATATAGAAGTTGTAGCCTATACTGACAATAGCGTTGTTATGTATTGATGAGCCGTGGAAGTAAAGGTTTTCTTGAGCCGGGGGCAGGCGATGGGGGTGTCTCTCGTCGGAAGTGGCGCTGCCACGGTTTAGCCCTCCAGTTAAAGTTAGGAGGAATGAAAACCGTAACCATAGAATGAAGCAGGGGTTATTGGGCGGCCAAGTACACTGCAATCGCTGTATCTAGCATTAAGGCTGCTTCTACTGATGAGACAAGTGTAGAGGAACCTGGCAGAGAGTAGGAGTATACGAGGCCGGCAATGTTCTCGCGCCTAAACATGATTATGTCTGCCCGCAGGGTTCCGTCTTCATAAACTAAATCAAACCAAGCCCCAGCTGATATTTGTCCGATTGAATGAGTTCTAATGACGCCGTAACTCCCCATGCCCTGTCCGGATGACAATAAACCGGCTCTAGCGTCTTGCAGGAAAGCTTCAGGCGAAGAAAGGTCAGCGTCGTAGACTATCCTGTCGAGGTCTGTTAGCTCGCCACTGAAAGCAAGGATGACTTGATACGGATTGGAATTTGCAAAAGCAGCGGTATCCTGGAACAGGTTCTGTAATCCCAGGTCGGCTGCAGACAAACCTTCAGCCTCTGGATCTACCTCCTCAAATGAGGCAGGCAGTGAGTTCAAGGCTGTTCTAAGCTCGTATAGACCAAAGCCAAGTGTATCGGTGGAGCCATCAGTAGAGTCTCCGAAGAGGTCGGCTCTGGTCGTGGATGTGAGCTGTGCCGATGGGCTTGCGCTAGTGATTTCCAGCGTGTAAGCGCTTATCTCATTGTAGTTGTCATGGACGGCGACAATGAAGTCACCGGCATGAGATGCGCTATAGACTATACGTGAGTCCAAACCGAACATTCCGCCGCCACTATCGTCGTCAATGATGATTTGCTCATCAGAGGCACCGCTGAAGTCGATGAGCAAGAAAGTGTCGAGCGGCAACGAGGTTGTAGAGATCTCGACTTTCTGATTTCCCCTTATGCGGACGGTGTAAGTATCTATGTCTCCCGGGTAATCGACGTTCCCCAGAACTGACTGGCCGATGCGAAGACGTCTGTCGTCATCAGGGTCAGGTATGGGAACCACGCTGTGAGTTGTGTCCAGAGTAAAGTTCGTTGGGTCTTCTCCAAACTGAGATACCACCAAGAAGTAGGGTTGCTCGTAATCAATGGTTACACTTCCGGTCTCAAGTCCGGATAAATGATCATCTACATAAAGGGTCTCTTCCCCAAGGGAGTCATAGACGGTAAAGTCCACATCCTGATCGCTATTCACTGCCACTTCAACGTTGGTTCCCGCAGGTTCTTCGATAATGTAAGCAGTGGTGTCCCAGAACGTTCCCAGAGAATCGAGGTGCCGGATTCCTCCTCCCGCCTTTGGAAGTAAGCGCGCCCCTATTCCGGGCGGCTCGTTGCCCGCAATTAAGCTAAGCATTCGTGGCGTCAGGTCGGAGGACGCAAGGGATAGAGTGTGGTTGGCTTCTCCTATCGAATAGGTTGTGACTCCAATAACCTCGCCTAAACTGGATACAAGAGCTCCGCCACTGTGGCCACCTTCTATCGCAGAGTCTGATTGTATGTATGTGAGGCCTGTTTCAGGCCATTCACGAAATCTAGACACTATTCCCCGGCCTAACGTGGGTTGTGGCGGATCTCCAGGTGAGCCAGGATAGCCGATAGTCAGTACTTCCGAACCAATATTAGTTGTAGCAGTCTCAGCGAGGGCAAGTGGTTGGGCCGAAACGCTAACGGGACCTAAGACTGCCAAGTCAGCTAGCAAGTCCCACCCCACCAATGGTGCTCTACGAATAAAGGTGCCGTCAGGGAAGGTAACCTGTGCACCATCGTTGGGCCATACAATATGCGCATTGGTAACTAGATATCCTCCATTAACAAGTAGAGCAGTTCCCGAAGAACTCCTAGTTTCAATATAGGCAACGGCCGGGGAGGTCTTTGCAAAAATTTGGGCAGGAGTGGGCTGGGATGGGGTGGATGTAGGGACCGGTACGGACGTGGCAGTAGGAACAGGGGTTGGTATGGGCGTGGGAGTAGGGGTTGGGTACGGCGTAGCGGTAGGGGTTGAGACTGCGGTAGCGGTGGGGATTGCATCCGGTGTAGCTATGGTTATGGATATGGGCGTAGACGTATTATTTGCTGTGGTGCTAGGCTGATCATTTATGGGAGAGGAACCCCCTCCCACGCAAGCTACCATCACAATGAGAGCGAGCGCAACGGCCAGTATGCAGATGATGCGCCTAGTCATTATTGACGGCTCCCGTCTACCATAATGCGGCCTTCAAATTCTATCACATTGGGATCACTATGTCCTTGCAAAGGCCGCATGGGCCACTGTTCACCCCTACCCCTCTTCCTCCAAACCTTCCCTGGGGAGGTGGCCATTTTCTGAGATGGTCTCGTGGCCGTTTGTGGAGATGGCCTGCGTGTCGACTATCAGCGAGACGTCTCTACCCGCGGCAGGGCGCGGCTTGGTGTCGCGGACGTGTCTTGCCTTGGGCTCCATGGAGGTGATGGAGACCACTATGTCGTCGTCCGGGAGGGAGACGATGGTAACACCCTGGGTGCGGCGGCTGAGTTCGCGCAGTTCGTTGAGGTTGGTGCGCGTGACCTGGCCCTTCTGGGAGATGATCATGATGTCCTCTCCCTCTTTGACGACGCGGGCGGTGGCCACGGGTCCGCTCTTGGAGGTGATGCGGAAGGTCTTCAGACCGAAACCGCCCCTGGATTGCTGGCGGTAGTGGTCCATGGAGGAGGGCTTGCCGTAGCCGCGCTGGCTGATGACAAGCAGGGCGCAGTCCTTCTCGACCACGTCCATGGCAACCACAATGTCGGCGTCCTTGAGCCTCATGCCGCGCACTCCGCCTGCGGCGCGAGAGCGTCGCCTGACCTGCACGGCTGGGAAGCGGACAGACATGCCCTGCTGGCTGACCATGATTACGTCGTCCACCTCGGAGGCGAGTCGTACGGAGACCAGTTGGTCGCCAGGCTCCAGATCCATGGTCCTGAGTCCGTTGGAGCGGATGTTGGCCAGGGTGGCCAAGGACATGCGCTTGATCTCCCCCCTACGGGTGGCGAAGAGGATGTCCTCACCGCTATCGAAGGAGGAGACGTCTAGGATGGCCTGTACGGACTCGTCAGGGCGGATGTTCACTGCCTGCACCAGGGGAACGCCACGCGACACCCTGGAGTTGTCCATGTGCAACTCGTAGACCTTCTTTCTGTAGACTCGCCCGGTATTGGTGAAGAAGAGAAGGAAGTCGTGGGTGTCCGCGACGAGGTGATCACGGATGGCGTCGTCTTCGCGGGTGGTCTGGCCGCGCACGCCCTTGCCGCCACGGTGCTGCCTGCGGTACGTCTCGGCGGGGACGCATTTGATGTAGCCGCGCTGGCTTAGGGTGACGACGACCTCCTGGTGCGGGATGAGGTCTTCACTGCTGAAGTCGCCGGCTTCGTCCAAGGTGACCTCGGTGCGGCGCTCGTCGCCGAACTTCTCCTTGAGCTTTCTGGTCTCGTTGGCCACGATCACCAGGACTTCGGAAGGGTTTGCGAGGAGGGCTTGGAGCTCCGCGATGCGCTTGTTAAGCTGCTTGAATTCGTCCTCTATGCGCTTGCGCTCAAGGGCGGCCAGACGGCGGAGCTGCATTTCAAGGATGGCCTGGGCTTGCTCTTCGTCAAGGGCGTATCTCTCCATGAGCGCCAGGCGTGCGGCCTCTACGTCCGGGGCGTTGCGGATGAGTTGGATGGCGTTATCCAGGTCGTCGATGGCTTTGAGGAGGCCTTCCAGGATGTGGACCCTGGCCTGGGCCTTGCGCATTTCGAACTCAGAACGGCGGCGGGTTATTATTATGCGATGATCTATGAACTCCTGAAGGACGGCGTTGAGGGGCAACGTCCTGGGCTGGCCGTCCACCAGCGCCAGCACGTTGATGTAGAAGGCCGACTGAAGAGCGGTGTGCTTGTAGAGGTTGTTCATCACTCGCTGCACCTGGGCGTCGCGGCGCAGCTCGATGACGACGCGCATGCCGTGCCGGTCCGATTCGTCTCGCACTTCGCTGATGCCGTCTATCTTCCGCTCTTTGGTGAGGCTGGCTATTTTCTGGACGAGGGCGGCTTTGTTGACCTGGTAGGGAATCTGGCTGACAATGAGCTGGTAGCGTCCGCCGCGGGCCATCTCCTCTGCTTCCATTCTGGCGCGGACAACGGCGCGGCCCCTTCCCGTCTGATAGGCCTCCCTTATGCCCTGCTGGCCGAGGATGATGGCGCCTGTGGGGAAGTCCGGGGCTGGCACAATCTGCATAAGCTCATCGATGGTGGCTTCAGGATTGTCGATGAGATGGAGGATGGCATCGCAGATCTCGGATAGGTTGTGGGGGGGGATGCTGGTGGTCATGCCGACAGCGATACCGGAAGAGCCGTTGATAATGAGGTTGGGAAGCCTGGCAGGCAGTACGACAGGCTCGTTGAGGGAGCCATCAAAGTTGGGCGAGAAGTCCACGGTGTCCTGGTCGATGTCTACAAGCAGCTCCTGTGCGATGGGAGAGAGCCGTGCTTCCGTGTAGCGCATGGCGGCGGGCGGGTCGTCGTCGACGCTGCCGAAGTTGCCCTGTCCGTCGACAAGGGTGTATCGCATAGAGAAGTCCTGCGCCATGCGCACCATAGCGTCGTAGATGGGGCTGTCGCCGTGAGGATGGTACTTACCCATGACTTCACCGACGAGCCGGGCGCTCTTCTTGTAGGATGTGCCCGGGCGCATGGCGAGTTCATCCATGGAGTGGAGGATGCGCCGCTGTACGGGCTTGAGTCCGTCCCTCACGTCTGGAAGGGCGCGTGAGACTATGACGCTCATTGCGTAATCCAGGTAGGAGTTACGCATCTCATCTATGATGCGTACGGGTCTGACGGTTTCGCTAGTCATAAGGTGTCCTTAGACGGAGATAATTTGTTGAGAATTAGCTTAATTCAGGCTCAATAAGTAGTGGTTTCAGCTAAGCGATTCTACCATATATGGTGGGTAAGTTACAAGATTTGTGCTGGTTTCTAGGTGAGTGCAAAATTCATTGAAGTGCGGAGTGATGAGTAGGTTATTAGGGCAATATATTTGGCACAGTAACGGGAAGGATTTAGAATGAATCAATCTTTTCCTAAAGGTATGATGACGTGAACTTTTGCTATGTCGATGAGAGCGGTACGGGACAAGAGCCGATTGCTACTATGGTTGGCATTATTGTTGACACTACACGTATGCATTTGACCAAGACTCATTGGAAGGAGCTATTAGAAATACTGAGTGGTATAGCCGGAAAGCCAATTGCAGAATTGCACACATCGGCTTTCTACAGAGGCAACACGCCATGGCGTGGTATGGGTGGTCAGACCAGAGCCAACGTAATTGAAGAAATCCTAAAGTGGATGGCTGACAGGAAGCACCGTATTGTCTATTCCTCTGTGTTAAAGACGTCGTACCATGAGGCCCGAGAGAAAGAGACATTGCGAGGAGAGCTTGATTCACCTTGGCGGCTTATGGGATTTCACTTGACCTTGGCAATTCAACGATACTCTCAGAGAGAGGAGCGGAACAAGGGCAACACATTCTTGGTATTTGATAATCAAGAACGTGAACGAGTTCGTTTCAATGACATCGTAAAGAATCCTCCAGAATGGAGCGATGACTACTATGATTTGGGGAGAAACCAGCAACGTCTTGATCAGATAATTGATGTCCCTGCCTTCCAGGATTCCAAAGATGTTGAATTGCTTCAAGTGGCAGATTTCTTAGCCTTCTTCCTACGGCGGCATGCTGAGATACAGGAAGGCTTGGTTCCTGCCACATACGACGAAGAGGGAGAGAAAATAGCTGGATGGGTTGCCCAATTGATGGAACGCTCAATAGGTGCAGCGCACATTTATCCCACTAGGCGACGCAATGAGGTGCACGATCTATTCTATCGCCATGCGTCTCCATCAATTCGCAACCTCTAGAGGAATCAGCTCCGTTGTGCCAAGGAGAGGACAGATGAAGACGGGCAATCAGGAAAACAAACCTCCCTCCCCCGCCGGATTACTTCGGCTCCTCGCAATGACGAGGGAGACGGGATTTGGGAGCTACTTGACCAGCCTTCTCCGCATGCCGCGGATGCTGAGGGGGATGAAGACGACGGTGAAGATGACGAGGATGGCCAGCGAGAGGAAGGAGTGCGTCCCTATCTCACCGTATGCAAGGGAGCGCATCAACTCCGTGGCCGAGGTCAAGGGGAGAATCCAGGCCACCCTCTGTATAGCGTCGGGGAGTCCGTCCAAGGGATAGAAAACGCCGCTGAAGAAGAACATGGGCACAACATAGAGGGTGAAGAAGTTGGTGAGGCTGTTGATTGAGGGCGCCACAGAGGAAGCGAGCATGGCCTGTGCGCCAAACATGAGGCCGATTAGGATGGAGACGGGTAGGGCCAAGAGGGCATACGGCGATTGGGTGAGGCCGAAAACGAACGACACAGTGAGCAACACGGTGGCGTGCATCAGGGAACGGGTAGCCGCCCAGAAGAGCTCTCCGAGAACCAGCTCGTTCACGCTGACGGGAGTGGCCAGGATGCCCTGGAACAGGCGCCGGGTCTCCATGCGCATGTAGGTGCCGAAGGTGCATTCGAAGGTGGCGCCGAACATGGCGTAGCTGGCAAGCAGTCCGGCGGCGACGAACTCGGTGTATGAGCGGCCCCCTATATCGCCGATGTAGGTGCCCATCCCCAGGCCAACTGCTGTGAGCACGAGCAGCGGTTCCGCCACTACGCCGCCAAGCTCGGTTTTCCAAACACGGAAAAAGGCGTCCCTGTTGCGCTGCCATACCTTGAAGGAACGGGCCAGGCTTCCCAGAACCCCACCCCTATCCGCAAGTTGATGCGCTACGGTTGCGGTGTTCATTCGTCCCTGATGTCCCTTCCCGTGAGGCGGAAGAAGACGTCCTCAAGGTTGGCGGGCCGGCGCTCAAGCCGCCCATCGTGAGCTGAAGCCAACCGCTCCAGCAGTTGTCCGTCCACGCTGTAGACGTAGAAGCGGTCGCCGCCGTCCTGGAAGGGTATGTTCATATCAAGGAGCTGTTTGGTAACAGCATCGCGGGCTTCGACGGTGGACCTGACCTCGGCCACCTCACTGCCTACGTGCTGTGTGACCAATTCAGCGGGGATGCCGTGGACGAGAATGCGGCCGTAGTCCATGATGACGAGCCGGTCGCATAGAGTGGCTGCTTCCTCCATGTTGTGCGTGGTGAGCAGCATGGTCGTTCCCTGCGCTTTGAGCAGCCTCAGCTTTTGCCATACCAGGTGCTTAGCCTGAGGGTCGAGGCCCGTAGTCGGTTCGTCCAAAATGAGGATGGCGGGTGAATGGAGCAGAGCCCTGGCAATGAGCAGCCTGCGCCGCATACCGCCGGACAGGGTGTCCACCTCGCTGTTTGCCTTGTCGGTAATCTGGAAGAGATCAAGGAGCTCCCGTGAGCGGCTCTGAGCCAGGGGAGCCGGCATATCGTAGTAACGGGTGTAGACTCGGAGGTTCTGGATTACAGTCAGGTCGCCGTCCAGGGTGTCCTCTTGGGGAACCACACCCACAATGCGCCTCACCATTCTGGAGTGCCTAACTACGTCAAGGCCACCCACCTCCAGAAGGCCGGACGTAACCGGCGAGACGGCGGTAATCATGCCTATTGTGCTGCTCTTGCCCGCGCCGTTGGGTCCAAGAAAGCCGAAGCACTCCTGCCGGCTTACGGAAAAGGAGACGCGGTCCACGGCGGTGAAATCACCGAATCGCTTAGTAAGGTCCTTGGCGTGGATGACAGAATTCATAACCGGAATGGTAGCAAAGGCCAACCGCTAGGGGCAATCTTCAACTGAGAAGAGGAGGGCTAGGGCTGCTAGCCCTCCTCTTCTTCGGCATGGGCGTAAGCCTGGCGCAGGAAGGCAACCTTGGAATAGTGATTAGCGTCGTCTTCGTCATAATCCCATTCATGGGCGTTGCTCTGGTCCAGGATGTATTCATCCTCATCCGGCAGATCTATGTCGATCGCGGCGGCGCTGGGGGCCTGCTCTCTACGGTTGGGGAAGGAGGCAATGCCAATCTGGGTGGGATGCTGGTACACCTCACGGATCATGACTGTCACTTCGCCTCCACTGAGACGGGTGACGGCCGCCTGATACCGGTTGCCTCCGTTGATAAGACGGATTATGCGATTAGCCAGACGCGGGGGTACGAGCCCCAGGTAATCTCCGTTGCTGTCCAGCACGGCAAGCCTTCTCTCCATGATGTGCAGCGTTACGGCGTCGCCGGCGGCCAGCTGCGCCAAGACGTAGGGAGCGGCGATCCGCTCCAGGACCACAGTCCCCGACTTTCCGCTCTCCTCCAGGAAATATTGCGGGGCAAACTGGCGGGCTCTCTTGGGTTGGTTGTCCCCATGCTTGAGATGATCAAGGCGAACCAGGTTCTTCTGGGCAATGGAGTTGCTGGGTGAAAGCTGGAGCGCCCTGGTAAAGGCGATCCTAGCTTCATTGTACTTGCCCAGCTCTACGTATGCCTTGCCCAGCCGGTTGTACGCCTCTATGTCCTGGGGAAACACTTCAATAATTCCCTGGTTGACGATTACCGCCTCCTCCCAGCGGTTCTCCATGGCTAGGGCAATTGCTTCCTTGGACTTTTCTCGCCTTAGAGTTGATTTGTACTCGGCCTGCTTGAATAGAGTCATAAATCCTTTCTCCCTCTAGGGGACACAGGATTCTAAGCTCAAACTGTTGTAGTGTGCAATACCCTTCTTGCGCAATATCCGTTTGCCTGGCTGGCACAAGAGCAAAACGGCCTGTCAGATGAACGCCTGGGGACGCCGACACAGGCAAGATCAGCCGCCCCGTTCGCCGGCCGCTCCCAACGCCTCGGGAGTGACGGAGGGTGGCCCTACTCCTCTTCCAGGGTGCTGGTGTCGCCTTCGGGGAGGCCTAGCTCACGGGCTTTGAGGAGGCGTCGCATGATTTTGCCGCTGCGGGTCTTGGGCAGGGAGTCGACGAACTCTATCTCACGGGGAGCGACGGCGGCGGCCAGCTTGCCGCGCACGAAGCGCGTGATCTCCTGCCGCAGCTGGTCGGAAGGCTCGTAGCCCTGGTGGAGGGAGACGAAGGCTTTGACCACCTCCATAGCGATGGGGTCGGGCTTGCCTATGACTCCGGCCTCGGCTACGGCGGGGTGTTCGATTAGCGCGCTTTCGACCTCAAACGGGCCTACGAGGTGTCCCGCAGTGTTGATTACGTCGTCGGCGCGGCCAACGAACCAGAAGAAGCCGTCCTTGTCCATGCGTGCGCGGTCGCCGGTGATGTACCAGCCCTTCTTGAAGCGTGAGTTGTAGAGGGACTGGTTGCCCCAATAGACGTGGAACATGGACGGCCAGCCAGGGCGGATAGCCAAGTGCCCTTCCTCGCCGGGGGCTACCTCGTTGTACTCCTCGTCCAGGATGCCGGCCTTGATGCCGGGAATGGGCCGCCCCATGGAACCGAGGCGCACCTCCTGAACGGCGTAGTTGGCGATGAGGATGGCCCCGGTCTCGGTCTGCCACCAGTTGTCGTGTATCGGCATGCCAAATATCTCAACGCCCCAGGAGACGCCCTCCGGATTGAGCGGCTCACCGACGGAGGCGATGAAGCGAAGGGACGAGGTATCGTAGCGCTTGGGAACGTCGTTGCCTGCCCTCATGAGCATGCGGATGGCGGTGGGGGCCGTGTACCAGACGGTGACTCCGTACTTCTGGATTACATCGTACCATGTAGAGGCGCGGAAGCCGCCTTCGTAGATGATCTGGGTGACTCCGTTGCTCCAAGGAGCGAACATACCGTAGGAAGTGCCGGTGACCCATCCGGGATCGGCGGTACACCAGTAAACGTCTTCCGGGTGAAGGTCAAGCGCCCACTTGCCGGTGGCGTACTGCTGGAGGATGGCAACGTGGCGGTGGACGGCGCCCTTGGGCTTGCCGGTGGTGCCCGAGGTGTAGTGCATTACCGAATAGTCGTACATGGAGGTGGGCTCTATGGCCGGTTCGGCAGAGGCTGCTTCCATGAGGTCGTCGTAGAGGAGGTCTCCATTCTCGATGGGCGTGGATTCACGGCCCAGCTTGTTCACGATGATGACGTGCTTGAGGTCCGGCAGGTCCGGAATAATGCCGGAGATGCGCTTGCGCAGATCAGGTGAGGTGACCAGGGCCACAGCGCCCGCGTCCTGGAGGCGGTCCTTCACCGGGTCAGGGCCAAAGGCGGAGAAGAGGGGCCCGACGACGGCGCCAGCCTTGAGAATGCCGAAGAAGGCTATGTAAAGCTCTGGGACGCGGTCCATGAAGATAAATACGCGGTCGCCTTTCTGGATGCCAAGGTTTCGGAGGGCGTTGGCGAACTTGTCGGTGTGACGCTTCATATCGGCGAAGGTGTAAGTCTCTTCCTCACCGTTCTTGCCAAGCCAGAGCATGGCAGGTTTGTCCGGGTTGGCGGCAGCGTGGCGGTCGATGCATTCGTGGGTCTTGTTGAGTGCGCCGCCGGGGAGCCAGTCCAAGTCGGAAAAGAGGGACTCCCAGGTGAACGTACTGCGCGCCTCCTCATAGTGGGAGAGGTTGGGCTTGACCTTCATGTCGTCGATTCCCGGCTTGGCGATGACTTCTGCGTCCATGCGGCGCCTCCCTGACGTTGGTAAGAGTCGAGCGGTGGTTACCGGTATGCCTCCACGAAATCGTTCCAATTGAGCCTGACGGACGGTTTGCGGGCAGTGTTAAACCGGTACAGGGCAAGTGTAGTGGACATGGAATTGGGGCGTCAATCAAAGGTTGGGTTTGAGGAAGAAGGCCACAGGGGATAAGATATAGGTAGTATTGAAAATGAGTAGACATTCAGGAGCAACCTATGGTTGATGTGCGTCGCAGCAAGGGTCTGGAGCAGGCGGCCGGGCGCTGGAGGGAAGTGGACATACGCTCCCTGCTGGCAGAGTCGGCGATGGCGATTGGAGCAGGGTCGCCCACGGACGCCGGTGTGGCGTGGACGCTGACCACAGAGGTGGAAACGCCGATAACGATGGCGGGCGGTATCCCCGACCCTGCCACGCTGCCAGCCAAGGCTCTGCAAGAAGCGCTGGCGAACGCCGTCCTGGAGACGCCGGAGGAGACGCTGCGCTACGGTGGCGTGCTGGGATACGAAGGGCTGCGCGAGGCGCTGGCAGAGCGTTGGAGCCGGATAGACGGTCTGCCGCTGACGCTGGACAATTTCATTACGAGCAACGGCAGCGCTGGGGGCATAGACAACGTGTGCGACGCTTTCCTGGAGCAGGGCGACGTGGTGATAGTGGAGGCGCCTTCTTTCTCGGGGTCTATACGGACTATACGCGGGCACATGGCGGAGATAGTGCCGGTTCCCATAGACGATCAAGGCGTTCTGGTAGAAGAAGCGGCCCGTGCCATAGAGGAGGCGGAGGCCTCCGGCAAGCGGGTCAAGCTGTTTTATACGATAGCCGATTTCCACAACCCCACCGGTGTAACCATGTCCGCGGAGAGGCGGGAGGCACTGATAGAGCTTTGCGCCGAGCACCAGGTGATCATCCTGGAGGACGCAGCCTACGCCGACATCTACTTCGGCCCGGCGCGTCCGCCATCGCTGTACGGCCTGGCGGGCGGCCAGGGCGTGCTGAAGGTGGGCACTTTCAGCAAACCCATCGCTACGGGCCTGCGCATAGGCTGGGTGCAGGGACGCGAGGACTTCATAGATGCGCTGAGCCGGGTGAAGTACGACATGGGCAACAGCCCGGTGCTGCTGCGGGCACTGGCCGCATACGTGGGGTCCAAGAAGATGGAGGAGCACCTGGAGCAGATGCGTCCGCTGTACAAAGCTAAGTGCGAGGCGCTGTGCCGCAGCCTGGAGGAGCACTGCTCACAGTACGTGCGGTTCACCAAGCCGGAAGGCGGGTTCTTCCTCTGGGTGGAGTGCATAGGGCCCAAAGCTCGTGACTTGATGCGAGAAGCCGCCGAGCTGGGGCTTATCTTCCCGGCAGGGGCAACATTCTTCCTCCAAGGAGATGCCGACGATACATCCCACATACGGCTGGCGTTCAGCACGGCAAGCGTGGAGGAGCTGGAGCAGGTGGGACCCCGCATGCGTGAGGCGTTTGTGCGGGCAATGGGCGAGGGATGAGGAGAATGAATCTTCAAAGTGCGGTTCGTTGACAGAGGCGTAGGCCACGCCTAAAATGGCGCCGGTTTCCTCTTGATACACCCTTGGGAGGTGCGTAGTGGCTATTCCCCTAGTTTCCAGAGCAACGGTAATGAGCAGCCGCGGTATTGTGGCGTCCACGTCTCCGCTGGCGGCTTCGGCGGGACTGCGTGTATTGTCGCAGGGGGGCAACGCCTTCGATGCGGCGATAGCAACGGCGGCGGTGGAGGCGGTGACCGTGCCCGGCATGTGCGGAATCGGGGGGGAAGTGTTCGCCATTTTCTACGAAGCGAAGACGGGCAAGGTGCAAGGGCTGACGTCGACGGGAGCGGCGCCAAAGGGAGCCACGCCCGGTTTCTACCGCTCCAAGGGCTACCGGTACATGCCTTACGAAGGCCCGCTGGCGGCTTCGCCTCCCGGGGAGGTCGCGGCGTACCAGTTCTTTGCCGACAACCTATGCACCCTGCCGCTGGCGGCGTTGCTGGAATCGGCCATAGGGTACGCGGAGGAGGGGCACCCCATCTCACCCAGGATTGGGCGTCTCATAGCAACAAACGCCGAGCGCATGTCCAAGATACCGGCGCTGGGCAAGATTTTCATGAAGGGCGACCGTCCATACCAAGCGGGCGAAATGCTGGTGCAGAGGGACCTGGCGGGCACGCTGCGGCGAGTGGCGGAGGGCGGCGCCGGAGAATTCTACCGTGGAGGACTGGCGCGGGACATGGCAAAGCGATTCCAGGAAGCGGGCGGGCTGATCACGGAGGAGACGCTGGCAGACCATGAAATCGAGGTTTACGAGCCTCTGGCCACGCAGTACCACGGCTACACGGTGGTAGAGAACCGTCCCCCATCGCAGGGGATGCTTATACTGGAGATGCTGAACATCATCGAGGGGTTCGACCTGGCGGGCATGGCGTATCTCAGCCCGCAGAGCATTCACACTATGATCGAAGCGAAGAAGCTGGCTTTTGCCGATAGAAACGCCTACCTAGCCGACCCACGGATCGAGCAGGCGCCGCTGGACGTGTTGCTGTCGAAGGAGCATGCGGCAATGCGCGGCAAGCTGATCGACCCGGACAGGGCATCGTTCGACGTGAAGGCGGCGTCGCTGGTGCCGGCGGGCACCGACACCAGCTACTTCTGCGTGGTGGACGGCGAAGGGAACGCGGTGTCGTTAATACACAGCCTGTACCAAGGATTCGGGTCTGGGTTTGTTGCTGAAGGCACGGGAGTGGTATTCAATGGCAGGCAGCGCGGGTTCAGGCTAGAGGAGGGTCACCCCAACACGGTGGCGCCGGGGAAGCGCCCCATGCACACGCTGAACGCATACATGGTGCTGAAGGACGGCGCGCCGTTCATTGTGGGAGGCACGCCGGGAGCCGACTACCAGCCGCAAGGCAACGTACAGATGATCACCGGCATCGTCGACTACGGGCTGTCGCCGCAGGAAGCAGTTGACGCTCCAAGGTGGTCGAGCATACCCGGCACCGACCCCTCAACCATAGACGACCCCGAGCTGGTGCAGCTGGAGCCAATGATGCCGCGTGAGATAGCGGAGGGGCTGGAAGCCAAGGGACACAGCGTAACGTGGGGGCAGGAAGGGATAAGCCACGGGATTGTGCAAATCATACAGGTGGACGGGGAGACGGGTGTGCTCAAGGCGGGGTCTGACCCGCGCGGCGACGGACACGCCGCGGCGCTGTAGGGGGGTGGAGGAAGTGTCTTCGCCCCGCTCATTCCCTTCGATTATGCTCAGGATGGGCGGGCAAGGGGAAATGGATCTGCTTTTGGCTGAGGGTTGCTGCTTGAGTGGGGGAATTGTTTCAGACGTTATGTCTACTCCAAAGCTAGAACGAACCAAACTTTTTGGAAATATGGGAAACAAATCCGACTTTCGTCGTAGGGTAGTAGGTTTTCGTAACGAATGCGGATAGGTTAGAACACAGTTTGTAGGCATGGACAGAGGATAGCGTGAGCGGGTTGGCATGAGCAAGGAGGAGATGGCAGGGAGCGATGGCCGCTGCTTAGCCCCCGGCGGCGACGGACACGCCGCGGCGCTGTAGGGGATAGTTGCACACAGGCTGGCATAGCGAGGAAAGATGGAGCTAGGCGAAGTACTGGTCTCCGAGAGAGAGATAGCGGGCGCGGTCGAGGAGATCGCAGCCAAGGTATGCGAGGACTACGATCTGTCCAAGGTGGTCCTGGTGGGTGCAATGGACGGGGCGGTCTGTTTTCTGGCAGACCTGATGCGGTCGTTCTCGGCGCCGGTGGCCGTGACAACGGTGCGGATGAGGAGGTATGAGGGCATGGAGGGGGGAAAGATAACGGTGAGCTGGCTGCCGCTGCGTGAACGGATAGAGGGGCGGGACGTCCTGGTTGTGGAAGGCGTGGTCGACACAGGGGCTACTTGCGACCTGTTGACGCAGAAGCTGCGAGAGTTGGGGTCGGCGTCTGTCAACATTTGCGCCCTGCTGAACAAGCCCTCCCGCCGCGCGCATGACATCGAGGCGGCCTATTGTGGATTCGAAGTGCCAGACGTCTTTGTCGTAGGCTACGGCCTGGACTACATGGGCGCCTATAGGAACCTGCGAGACGTCCATGTGCTGATAGGATAGACGCTTTGCAGGCGAGTGTGCAGAGAAACTACTCGCTTACGCAGCCGGCGTTTCCGGTCAGGCATCCCCACGGTACGTTTTCCACACTCACCGTTGACTATACCCTGGAACTCGTACTCATTGAATAGTAAGGTAGCGGACATATCCGTTCCTGGAGGGTGTCATGGCGGCAGGCAACATGGAATCCCACAAAGTGGCTATTTTGCCGTGCGGCACAGTGATCGAAGCGATGAACGGGGGTTCCGTCGACATAAGCCGTCGGCCCGGGCCGCTTCTCTTCCTAGAGAAACGGCTCAACGATCCCTGCGTAGACATCTGGACAGCCGGCGGGGTCAAGCTCAGCGTGGACATCGACCGTTTGCGAAACGGGCTTGATTCGCTGGAAACCCAGTGCCCTCACGAAAGGTAGCCTCTAGGCTTGGCAAGCAACTCGAACGACACCGCTGAAGACCCGCGAGGCCCGTCGGGCGCGGGGTGGCGGGAGTACCCCGGCTGGCACGTAGTAGGCGTGGCAGCGCTTTTCCATGGACTCATGGGCGGCATTGGACACATAGGGCTTTCGGTCTACTTCCTGCCCCTAACCCGAGAGTTCGGCGTATCCCGCGCCATGATGTCGGTGGCGTTTGCCCTCCGTACCCTGGAAGGCGGCCTGGAGGGGCCGATAATCGGGTATTTGGTTGACCGCCTGGGCGGCAGAATGATGGTGATCATAGGAGTGCTCCTGGGCGGCGTCGGCTACCTGTTGATGGCCACCACCAACTCTTACGAGCTCTTCCTGGTGGTCTTTCTGGGACTGGTATCCCTAGGGGTCTCCGTACCCCACCACGGGCTGTTCGCCACCATCAATCAGTGGTTCAGACGCCGTCTGGGGCTGGCTATGTCGCTTGCAATCAGCGGTTCGGCCATAGGAGGGTTCATCATTACCCCCATGGTGGCCTGGATAGTGCTCAACGAGAGCTGGCGCCTGGCGTCGGTCTTCTCCGGGATCCTTCTACTTTGTCTGGGACTGCCACTGGTGCTCATGGTAAGAAGCCCCAAACCCGGCGAGACGGAGCCGGAGGACTCGATCCCAGCCCCGGCGCGCGCCACCGGGGCACAAAGCCGAGGTCCAGAAGCGCGCCAGCAAATGGCCAACGTTGACTTTTCCATAGGAGAGGCGCTACGCACCAGCACGTACTGGCTGCTGGCCGTCTCGATAGGCTTTCGCCTCACCGGGCAGCAGGTCCTCATTGTGCACATAGTGCCCATATTGGTGTCCCGAGGCGTGAGCGAAGGCGTGGCCGCTATTTTGGTTTCTCTGATGTCCCTACTCAGGTTGCCCTCCGTGATAGGTTTCGGGTTGGTCTCAGACATGTGGTCGCGTCAAAGGGTTGCTTCGCTTGCCATGTTTTCCGGTACGCTGGCGGCTGCGGTGGCCATATTGGGCCCGGACGGATTGGCTACGGGGGCGCTCTTCGTTCTGTTATTCGCCCTGGCCCAGGGCAGCAATGCCATCACCTGGGCCCTTGTGGGACAGTACTTTGGCCGTGCGAAATTCGCATCCTTGCGTGGCGGCATGAGCCTTATTCAGAGCGTAATGTCCTTTGGCGCACCCATCGCCGCCGGCTGGGTCTTCGATACCACGGGCAGCTACAACTACGCGCTGGTCGGTGTGGGAGTGGCGTATTTCATGTCGGCGGCGATCTTCTGGGTGCTGAAGACGCCCACGCGGCGCACCGCCGCCGAAGAGATGACACCTTCCATAGGAGATTGAGGCCGCAGGGCTTTATGGTTGACTTGTTGGTTGAATAGCGATATAGAAGGGGCAAGCAGTTGCGAAGGAGGAGGAAATGCCGAAGAAGACCATATACGAGAAGAAGGGCCGCATTGGCTATTTGACGGTGAACAACCCTGAAAAGGCGAATGTGATGGACTCCCAGATTGTGGAGGAGATGGGAGAGGCGTACCGGGACTACTGGGAGGACCAAGACTTGCGCTGTCTGATAGTGACAGGGGTTGGCGACCGCCATTTCTCGGCGGGGCACCACATCCAGCCGCCGCCTCCCGGGCAGACGTGGGAGGAGAGGAGGCAGGAAGGGATAGAGCGGTTTGTGTACCCCAAGGCGGGAACGGTGAACGGACGCGAGATAGCCGTAGTCAACGGCGGGGTGGACTTTCCCCAGATTTACAAGCCGGTTGTGGCGGCCATAAACGGCTGGGCGGCAGGAGCAGGCTTGTACATGACGCTAACCACCACGGACATCCGCATTGCCTGCGAGGAACACGCCAGGTTCTTCTACGCATTCACCACGAACCTGGGCGGCATAGGCAGCGGGCCATCTGCTACACGGGTGATGAAGCAGCTGAACTACGCTCACGCCATGCAGTTCCTGCTCATGGACGAACCGATAGGGGCCAAGGAAGCCGTGCGCGTAGGCCTGGTCAACGAATCGGTGCCCCACGATCAACTGATGACCCGCGCCGAGGAGATAGCCAACAAGATAGCATCCCTGCCTCCGGTGGCGGTGCGCTTCCTAAAAGAGTTCCTCATCCGCGGCCAGGACTTGTCGCAGGACCAGGCGTGGCACCTGCAATGGGTCTACAACCACCTGGCCAGCACTCATTCCTCGGACGCCCTGGAGGGTGCGCAATCGTTCCTGGAGAAGAGGCAGCGCAATGTAAGCGGCGGCATCAGGTCATAGACTAATCCAAATCCTGAGGGGGAAACAAAAATGGTTATAGCGAGAGCATTGGACGTAGGCTACGACGTTATATCTGAAATAGAGGGGGAGCCCGTGCAGGGAGCCGCCCGGTCAAAGGTGCTTTTCGAAGGAGAAGAAACGGTCCTGGAGAAGATAACGTTCGAGAACGGAGCGTTTTCGTCGGCTCACCAGCATCCTTACGAGATCATTGGGCACATTCTGAGGGGCAGAGCCGAAGTGACCATAGGAAGCGAAACCTACAGAGTGGGCCCGGGAGATACCTTCCGATGCGCAAAGGGGGACCCGCACCACCTGAAAGCGCTGGAGGAAGTGACGCTGCTGGAGGCGCACGCCAGGGCCTAGTATAGACCTTGGCCTTGGGGTCGGGGCTTTCAGGCAGGGGCGAGTTTGTGGATTTCCACAACAGAATACGAACCACGAGTATTAAAATCGTAGCACTTAGAATCGTAGCGCTTAATTGAACCTGAAAGCCTTGACACCTACATTGTGCTTGTGCTAGAAAGCTTACTTAAGCTGGGGTAACCCACACGACGCTGGGGGGTGGCTGTGCTTTACGAATCGCAGAGCGGTGACATGACAATGGCCCTGACCGGTGAGTCTCTAATCACCAGAGGGCTCAAGCCATTCCGTGAGGACGGCTTCCTGAAAATGGTGGATATGCTCCGCAATGCGGACGTGACATTCACCAACGCTGAAATGCTGTTCCACGACTTCGAAGGCTCCCCGTGTGAAGAGTCCGGCGGCACCCACATGCGCTGCGATCCCCGTTTCCTGGATGACCTCAAGTGGGCCGGAATCGACATTGCCGCCTGTGCCATGAACCACGCCTACGACTACACAGAGACCGGGGTCCTTGTCAATAAAGACAACCTGGACGAATACGGTATCGTGAACTCCGGGACGGGCCGCAATATGACGCTGGCCCGCGCTCCGGGGTATTTGGACACCCCAAAGGGGCGCGTTGCTCTCATTTCAGCAACGGATCACGTCAATGTGCCCGCAGGCCGCGCCGCCGAAGAACGGCCCGAAATCGGCGGGCGCCCCGGCGCCAATATGATCCGCGTACAACCCATTCACACCGTGGACAGGGAGACTTTCGATCAGCTGAGGGAACTGGATGCCAAGCTGGGATTCGACAGGGATAAGCAGGCAGCGCGGTCCGGTAGGTTCCCCATCCACAAATACCAGGAAAGCGATACCGAGTTCTACTTTGGTTCCGCCATTGGCGGGGGACGAAGCTCGTTGCTGTTCCGGGTTGGTGAAGAGATAAACCGCACCACCGTTGTGGATGAAGAGGACTGGGAAGGCAACCTGAAGTGGATCCGGGACGCGAGCCGTATGGCGGACTGGGTGATGTTCAGCTTCCACTGCGGCTTCCGCGGGGAGACCTCCGACGATCCGCCGGACCACTTGGTCAAGATGGCTCATGAGGCAATAGACAATGGAGTGGACGTGTTCATTGGCCACGGGCCGCACCGCGACAAGGGCATTGAGATATACAAGGGAAAACCCATCTTCTACAGCATAGGCGATTTCATTCTGCAGAATGATACGCCGGTTTTCCAGCCATCGGACGCTTATGCCAGATACGGACTGGGCTGGGAAAACACGCCATCGGACTTCTACTTCACTCGCAGCCGCAATGAGACGGTGGCGCAGGATATAAACCGTGAGAACTGGCAGAGCGCGGTGGCGGTGGTCAACTGGAATGGCAAGGAGCTTCAGGATATAGAGCTTCATCCTATTGATCTGGGTATTGGGCTTCCCATGGGACAGAGGGGCCGGCCCGTGCTGGCAGAAGGCGATATTATAGACGAGGTGCTGGATAGATACCAGCGCTGTTCCAACCGGTTCAATACCAAGATACAACGAGAAAATGGAATAGGACTCATCAAAGCTACTTAGGACTTCCTAAAAAACTAACTAATCGATGGGGGTGCACATGAGTTCCAAGATAAGATTTAGGAGTTTGCTGGGGCTAGCCCTGGCAGTAGGGCTTCTCTGGAGCCTGGCTTGCGGCGGCGCGGAGGAGGCCACGCCGACTCCAACGGCGACGACCGCCCCGGCTCCACAGGCGACCACCGCGGCTCCAGAGCCGGCGGCAACGGATACACCCACGCCCAGAGACACCAGCATGGATCCAAAGTACGGCGGAATCATCCAGCTCACTGATACGGTGCGAAGCCTGGACATTGGCACCATTGCCGGCAACCCCGGCGAGTACAATCAGATGCAGGGCTGGATGAGCCAGCTCATCCGCGTCAACCTGAGCGACCGCAAGACAATTGAAGGAGACCTGGCTGAGTCCTGGTCGGTGAGCGATGACGGTACCGAGTATACCTTCAAGCTGCGGGATAACCTGATAGACCACTCAGGAAAGCGCTGGACCGCGGATGACGTTGCGTATGCGGTATGGAAGATCATTGCCCGGCCGGTAGACGACCCCCTACGCCGCATTCTCTGCTGGGAGCAGGGCGCAGCCGAGGCTGATCCCAACGGACCGGCAGCAGGAACCGCCGTAGAGATTACGGGTGAGTTGGAGTTCATAGTAAGGACGCACTCTCCAATTGCCTGGTACCCCGCCTGCATGGCGCAGCACTTCTCCCTGATTGGCCCGGGTGACGGGTACAGGAAGATTGTAGCGGAAGGCGAGTTCCGCGAGCTTTCACCTGAAGACGGCGAGCTCATTGGCACAGGCCCGTTCACGGTGAAAGAGTACGACCGCGGCAATAAGATCACCTTTGAGCGGTTCGATAACTTCTTCCGAGAGGGTCTGCCTTACATTGACGGATTCGAGATCACCCACGTACCAGAGCTAGCTACCAAGGTGGCGGCGGTGGCCGCCGGGCGCTCCGAGGGATGGATCTACGGCCCGTGCTGTGAGCCCAACCTTTCCGACATAGCGCCTTTGAAGAGGCAGTACGGCGAGGAGTTTGTCGTACCCCAATCTTTCGCCTTCGGCACCGCCAGCTACATTGTAAATATGCAGCGAGCGCCTTTCGGACCGCAGGACGACCCCACGGCAAAGCAGATCAGGAAAGCCGTGCAACTTCATATAGACCGTCTTGTTGAAAACGAGTTGATCTATGAGGGGCTGGGATTCCAGATATTCTTCTACTACTGCGGTTTCGACTGGATCCACACCTGCGACGAGTGGTTGGAGTTCCCAGGCCATACCGAGGACGCGATGAAGAAGGAAGAGGAGCGGGAGGAGGCCAGAGAGATCATGCGTTCTCTGGGCTACGGCCCTGACAACATGCTGGAGATCGAGTTGCTCACCGGCGAGAGCGGCAGTAGCCGCCGCGGCTCGGAGCTGCTGCAGGAAGAACTGAAGGATATGTACATTGAGGCCAAACTACGTGTGCCTCCCGGTGGCGAGTCGGTCTATGACGACCAGTTCGCCGGCAGGTTCGACCTGGTGTACGACGTGTCCGGCTACGGCCTGGAAGACCCGGTCATCTTTGACCAGAACAAGTATCTTCCAGTGGAAGACGGTTCCGAGAACTACGGGCGCTGGCTCAACCAGGAGTGGCTGAATCTTTACGAGCAGCAGCTAACCGTCAGCGATCAGGCGGAGCGCGGCAGGATTTACCGTGAGATGGTTGCAATACTCTTTGAGGACCTGCCGATCCTGCCGATGAACCGGTTCCGCCCGCCGCATCCTTACATGGCCTACGTACGGAACTGGACTCCGAAGCGGCTGCATGCTTCTTCGGCCAGCTTGGAGCAGGTATGGCTAACTCCTGATGATAGAAAGCCGTGGCCTGAGCAAGCAGCGACCGATATCTTTGACACAGGGCAGTACGAGCTCAAGTAGGAGTTGATTCAGTGCAATGATGGCGCCGTCATCAGAACGGCGCCATCATTGTCTATTATGCATCACCCGCATCAAGCGGCAGCGAGAGCAATATGCGCACCTATATAATCAAGAGGCTGCTTCTATTTATCCCCACGATCATCTTTGTTTCAATGGCTTTGTTTGCCATACTCCGTATCCTCCCCGGTGACGTGGCGGCGGTTATTATCCAGGCGGGTGATCCTGAAGTCACTATTACAGAAGAGGACAGGCTTCGAGTTACCGAACAGCTTGGCCTTGATAGACCCATTTACGTTCAATACCTGGATTGGATGTGGGGTGTTGTACGTTTCGACATGGGTGATTCTTTTCTACTCAACCGCCCCGTTATTGAATTTGTGAAAAAGCAAGTGCCCGTGACTTTGCAGGTGGCGTTCTTCTCAGCGATCCTGGTTGCCATTGTTTCAATACCCATAGGAGTGCTGGCGGCGATTTATCAAGACAGGTGGCCAGACTATATACTACGCGGCTTCGCCATTGTTGGGCTGGCCATGCCAAGCTTCTTCATTGCCCTACTGACAGTGCTCATCCTTTCCAGGTACTTCCACTGGCTGCCGCCCTTCGGCTTTGTCCATATGTGGGAGAATCCCTGGGTCTCCTTCCAACAGTTGATCTTCCCTGCCCTGGCTATTGGCTTCCACAGCAGCGGCACGATGATGCGAATGACCAGAGGTCAAATGCTGGAGGTACTCCGCGACGACTATATACGAACGGCGCGAGCCAAGGGACTGGCCGAACGGACAGTAATCGTCAAGCATGCCTTGAGGAACGCCCTGTTGCCAGTAGTTACTTTGTTCGGCTTTCAGGTGGCGTTCCTGCTGGGCGGCACGGTAGTCATCGAGATCATCTTTGCCATTCCGGGCATGGGCCAGCAGCTCATTGAGGCTACTCTGCTCAGAGACTTCCCCATAGTCCAGACCTACGTCCTCTATATAGCTATCATTGCAATGACCGCCAATCTCTTGGTGGACTTGACTTACGCCTGGCTTGACCCGCGGATTCAGTATTCGTAGACTCCAGGTCAAGGAGATAAGTTATGGCACAGTCCGTAGAAGTTCTTGCAGATGTAAGGCCAAAGAGAGGCTTCCTCTCTAGTACAGCCTTGAGGAGTTGGAGCTTCTCAAAGCGGAAGCCTTTGGGCGCCGTGGGACTGGCAATCGTATTCCTCTTTGTACTTGTAGCTATCACGGCGGATTTCATTGTGCCTTTTCCGCCCACTGAAATTCACCGCCGAAACCCGGTTGAGGCGCCTCTGACAGTACATGCTGCAACCGGGAAAACCTTCTGGTTTGGAACGGACCAGCTAGGTCGTGACGTTCTTAGCAGGACATTAGTCGGCTCCAGAGTATCACTTTATGTCGGGATAGTGACTATGCTCGTGGCCGCCACGGGTGGTCTGATTCTTGGCGTAAGCTCCGCGTACATAGGGGGTAAGTTCGACCTGCTCATCCAGCGTGTAGTTGACGGTATCATAGCTATGCCGACACTGATCCTGGCGCTAGCCTTAGTCGCCGCTTTGGGACAGTCGATAAACAACGTGATTTTGGCTATTGCCATCGTGCAGATTCCACGCATAACCCGGGTCATACGTTCGGCGGCGCTGAGCATCAAGGAGATCCCGTACGTGGAAGCCGCCAGGGCAATTGGCGCAACCGATGTTCGTGTAATGTTGAGGCACGTGGCGCCCAATACCATGGCGCCTCTCTTGATTGTAGCCTCCTCCGCCATAGGAGCCATCATCATCACGGAGTCCACACTGAGCTTCCTTGGTTTGGGAGTGAATCCGGAGACCCTTACCTGGGGCGCGCTGGTGAGTGGAGATGCGCGGAATTACTTTGCGGGGGCGCCCTGGACGCTGCTGGGGCCCGGAATAGCCATCTCGCTGGTGGTCTTCGGTATGAACATGTACGGCGACGCGCTCAGAGATGTTTTGGACCCCAAGCTGCGGGGCCGTTGATCCGCTTCTCAGTGGCTGATTTCAGCGACTGAGGAGCGCCTAGATCCAGGAGTCTGGACGGACTCTTGCCGTTCAGACGATCTCTGTTCCTCTCAAATGTACTAAAGGAGGCTTCTCATGTTGTACGAGGCTGAAAAAGGCGATATCTCCATCCTGGTAGCCGGCGACGCCATGATCACCAAACGGATGTCATCGTTCAGGGAACCCAGCTTTCTCAAGCTGGTAGAGGTGATCCGCGGCGCTGACGTGAGCGTGGTCAACGCGGAGATGCTGTTCCACAACTTCGAGATGAGCTGGCAGGGCAAAGACAGCATCTCTTACCAGGTATCCGACCCGGCCAATCTGAACGAGCTGAAGTGGATGGGGTTCGACGTGGTGACGACGGCAAACAACCACGCCTTCGACTATTCGGAGGGGGGACTGCTGGCAACACTGCGCAACATGAAGGAGCACAACATACCGCAAGCAGGCGGCGGCATAGACCTGGACCACGCCCGGGCCCCGTTCTACCTGGATAAGGCCTCTGGACGGGTTGCCGTGATGTCGGCAACAACAACGTACTCGGAGCAGTCGCCGGCCAGGGCGGGCCGCCACGACTTCGCCGGAAAGCCCGGAATCAACGCCGTGCGGCACAGCGTGACCCATCACGTGAAGCAAGAGCACTTCAAGGCGCTGGGTGACCTGAAGGACTTGCTGGGCATATCGCTTCGAGAAGAGGCGTCGCGCAAGTTCCAGCCGCAGGTATCGCATCCGCCCAACAACGATACCGACCTGAGCTTCCTTGGGTCATCCTTCCACCTGGACGACCGGTATGAAATAACCACGCACATCAACGAGGAGGACATGAGGGGAGTGAGCAACTGGATTCGCGGTGCGGGCAAGCAGGCGGACTGGCTGGTGTACGGAGTCCACTGCCACGAAAGCGGCAACTACGGCGAATATCACGGCGGCCATCGTATATCGCCGGCGACACATCTCATAGAGTTCGCCCACCAGGCCATTGACCAGGGTTGCGACGTTTTCTTTGCACACGGGCCCCACATGCTGCGGGGCATAGAGATATACAAAGGCAAGCCCATCTTCTACAGCCTGGGCAACTTCATCTTCCAAAATGAAGCTGTACAGTGGGTACCGGAGCCGGCCTACAGCGGCCAGAGTCTTGACATGGACGCAACACCCGGGGACTGGGGCCATGAACGCTCCGGCGGCGGCGTGTATGGATTTGCATCTGACATAGTGCACTACCGCAGCGCCGTGTGCACGGCCAATTTTTCGGACGGCAAACTGAGAGAGATACGCATTTACCCCATAGACATGGGTTTTCAAAAGGTCATTGCGCAGCGGGGCCGGCCGGTGCTCGCCGAAGGTGAATCGGCTCAATGGTCTTTGGAAGTACTGAAAGAGTCATCCAAGCCGTTTGGCACAGAGATCAAGATAGAAGGCGACGTGGGGATAATAAGTCTTTAACTCTGCCAAGTGGAGAAAACGGAGGAGAGATGATTTACGACGCTGAGCGTGGCGGTATATCGATAGCCGTAGCCGGGGATGCGATGATATCGCGCCGTATGCAAGCCTTCAAGGAGCCGCAGTTTCTCAAGCTGGTGGACATACTGCGCAAGGCCGACGTGAGCATAGCCAATCTGGAGTTCCTCTTTCACGACTATGAAAGCTCCTGGCAGTGGACGGGAGGCACGTATACCCGGTCTGACCCCAAGAACCTGGAAGAGCTGAAGTGGATGGGGCTAAATGCCGTGCTCACCGCCAACAATCACTCCTTCGATTTTTCCGAGGGTGGTTTCTTCACCACTCTGAAGCACCTGGAAGAGATGGACCTTGCACACGCCGGCGGCGGCAGCGACATAGACCACGCCAGGGCGCCGGTATACGTGGACTCGGCGCGGGGCCGCGTAGCCGTGATGTCGGCATCGAGCACCTTCACCGACATATCGCGCGCCGGACCGGGCAGGCACGACTTCCCGGGCAAGTCCGGCATCAACGCTCTGCGGCACGAGAAGCTCCACTACGTGGAGAGAGACGTGTTCGACGCGTTCCACAAAGCAAAGCGGGAGCTGGGATACGAGGAGGAGGAAGAAGCGGGCGCAAGGTTCGGGTTTTCAGGGCGCGGGGCGCAGGCGGATAAGAGCAGCCAAGTGCAGTTCATGGGGGGCGATTTTCACCTTTCAGAGGAGTTCAAGATCGAGACAGCGGTCAACAGGGAGGACATTGCCGGCATAGGGAACTGGATCCGCGGCGCCAAGAAGCAAGCGGATTGGGTGGTGTATGGTGCGCACAGTCATGAGAGCGGCAGCAGCGGCGAGTATCACGGCGGTTCCCGCGTTTCGCCGCCGGATTTCCTCATTGAGTTCGCCCGCTGGAGCATTGACCAGGGCTGCGACCTCTTCGCCGGACACGGACCGCACTATCTGCGCGGCATCGAGATATACAAAGGGAAGCCCATTTTCTACAGCCTGGGCAACTTCATCTTCCAGAACGAGTCGGTGGACTGGGTACCGTCCGAGGGATACCGGCGGTTCGGGCTGGACTTTGACCAGACGCCGGGAGACTACTTCGATTCTCGCTCCGACTCCAGTGCCCGTGGCTTTCCCTCCGACCCCGTGTTCTGGCAAAGCGTGGTGGGTGTGTGCAACTACGAAAACCGCGAGTTGAAAGAGGTGCTGCTCTACCCTATTGACATGGGCTTTGGCCGGCCCATACCCCAGCGGGGCAGGCCGGTGCTTGCGGAGGGGCCGGCAGCCCAGGAAATCCTGGCCTGGTGTCAGGAGGTATCCAAGCCCTTTGGCACGTCCATTGAGATAGAGGGTGACGTAGGGGTTATCCGCCTGTGATCCTACGGTGAGGATTGGCCTTCTTTCAGATACGCACATACCGGAGGCAGCCAGTGAGTTGCCGCCCCAGGTATACAAGGTCTTTCAAGGCGTAGACCTTATTCTCCACGGCGGCGACATGCACGTCATAGACGTGCTGGACTGGCTGGAGCCTCTGGCGCCTGTTCTAGGAGCCAGAGGCAATGGAGACGGCCATCCGCTAAGGCCGCCATTTCCAAAGAACGATCCACGAGTCAAAGAAGCCCACGTGCTTTCCCTGGGAGGTCTCAAGGTTGGTCTGACCCACGGATTCCCATTGCCTGAAGACGCTCCCTGGACCACGCTGGACAGCCTCATGGAGCGCAAGTTGGGAGAGCACGTGGACGTGATAGTGTGCGGGGACACGCATTTGCCGCTGGTGGAACTGCGGGAAGGGGTGCTGTACGTCAACCCGGGCAGCCCGACCAATCCAGGTCACTTGAGCAGATTGGGGCAAATAGGCCTGCTCACCATAGAAAACAGCAGGGCCCACGCGGAAATAGTGGAACTCTCCACCATTAAGACGTAGAAGCCTTTGTTTCCCTTGAGTAAGTGCCTGGCAAGCTCACCATAGCCAGTCAAATGGCGTGAGCGAGGCAGGGGCCCGTTGCGTTCAAAGCGCTTGCCAGTAACGCCTGCCCTCCAGCCTAGCCAGTCTGCCGATACTGCGGCCAATGGGAAGATGGCCTGCAGCCAGGGTGTATCCCTCCTGCTCCAACCTGTCCAGCACGGCGTGCCGGGTGCGCCGCGCCGACTCTTTGTCCATGTCCGCCCCCGCGTTCCAATCCGTCTCGGTGACCTGCACCGAGCCATGGAAGAGGTCGCCGACGACACAGGCCTTTTCTCCTCCTGAGTTGATCAGGACGCTGACGTGGCCGGGCGTGTGACCCGGCGTAGCAAGGGTGACTATCTCCGGGGTGACGTCGTAATCGCCGTCTATGAGGTCCATGAGGCCCATTTCATCGAGTGGCGTCACGTTCTCCCGTAAGGGATCGGGTATGTCGTTCTTGGTGAAGTGCTCCCAGTCTCCCCTGGGTATGAGATACCTGGCGTTGGGAAACGTGGCTTTGCCGTCTGTCACGTTCCAACCAATGTGGTCTCCGTGAAGGTGGGTTATGACCACTGAGTTGACATCCCCGGGCGTGACGCCGATGGCTTTCAAGCCCTCAATAAGCCGGCCGTTGCCAAGCCCGGTATCCACAAGCACCGTCCGCCCAGCGGAACGCAGGACCCAGGTGCAGAAGTTGGTGCGGAACTTGCCGTTTTCGTCCAGGTGGTCATCTTTGTACGGCTCCCAAGCCTGCAACGGCACGTCCGGATAGAACCGGTTGGGATCAAAAGGCGGAGGCGCCGAATCCAAGACAACGGCGACGCTCACGTTACCCACGGTGATATTGTCAACCATATTGCTCCCCCTTTGCCCGGTCTACACCGATCATACGCCGTCCGTGTTTCCCGGCACCCTGAGTCCGCCGGTGAAGTTGCGTTCCCTCTTCTCGTTGAAGGCGTTTCGCCCTTCCTCCGGGTCGGTGGTGAGCTGCATGACCAGGTGCTGCATCAGGTGCGACATCTGCCAGGCGGCATCGAAGGGCAGGTCGGCGCCGCGGATGAGGAACTCTTTCATCATGCGGACGGCTACGGGGGCCAGGCTGGCGATGCGGGTGGCCAGCTCTTCGGCGCGTTCCAGGAGCTTTTCGTGCGGCACCACTTCGTTGATGAGACGAATGCGCAGCGCCTCTTCAGCGTCGAAAGGCTCGTCCATGAGCAGAATCCTCATCGCGTCCACGTGGCCGATCTGGCGAGGCAGCCTAGCCGCCCCGGGGCCGCTGCCCAGCCAGCCCTGGTTCATTAGCATGTACTGGAAACGGGCGTTCTCCCTGCTGGCGATGCGTATGTCCGTGGTTGTGAGCATCATGTAGAAGCCTGCGCCAACGGCCCAGCCATTTATAGCGCCTATCACGGGTTTCCATATTTGGGGAAAGTGACCGGCGCTCCGCCCGTCCACGCCCGTGGGATATTCGTTCACCGAGCCGTAGATGGGCTTGTAATCGGAGGACGTGTTCTGGGAGTTGGCCCAGAATATGCGCTCGACAAATTCGCGGCGGCGCTCATCCTCGGTCTGGCCCGGCCTTGGGGCAAGGTCATGGCCGGCGCAGAAGTGGCGGTCGCCCTTGCCGGTGATGACGGCGACTCGTACGTCCTTGTCCTCCCACACCTCCTTCCAGGCGTCCCTGAGCTCTACCATCACCTGGTCGTTGAGGACGTTTGCCTTCTCCGGGTTGTTGAGAGTGACATAGGCTATGCGGTTGCGCTTTTCATAGAGTATACCTGCCATGGGATTCTCCTCCTGTTTGTTTAGATCACGCTTTGGCGTTTCAGCTGGACGAGCTCTTCTTCACTAAATCCAAGCTCGCCACAATATATCTCCTTGTTGTGCTGCCCCAAGAGGGGCGTATGACGGCGCAGGCTCCAAGGGCTGCCGGTGAGACGGGAGATTTCCCCGGGCATCTTGATCTTGCCGATTACGGGGTGTTCCATCTCAGTGAAGAAGCCGCGTGCATTGAGGTGCTCTCCTTCCACCAAGTCCTGAGAGGTCTGCACAACTGCGGCCACCCAACTCTCAGAGGCGGCCTTGTTGAAATAGTCGAACTTTCCCCAGTCCTTGAGCATGGAAAGGAGTATCTCGTCCTTGTCCTCCGGTATGCGAGCGGGGAACATGATTGGAGGGAAATCCGGGTCGTCCATGTCGGGACGCCCCAGCATCTTGACGTAGTCCGAATATGTACCGCGCTGGACGCCGCGTTGGAAAGTGGCGCCAACGTAGCCGTCCTTCACCGGCACTATCCCTTCGAAATGAGCGCCGCCCTTGGGTGAGCCGGCATCCACCTTGGGAGCGCGCCGCTCTATGGAGCCGACAAAGCTGTAGCGGGTAGGCGTGCTGTGGTGATGGGCCGCGACCACCTCTCGCAGAGACAGGTCGATGTGCTGCCCTTTGCCCAGCCATCCCCTGGCGAACAGCGCCGCAGAGGTGGCGTAGGCGGCGGTGATGCCGCCTATGTAGAGGCTCTGGGGGTGTCCATGCTTCAACGGCTCCCTGGCGTATGCGCCGCTGGTGTACATGATGCCGCCCATAGCCTCGTATATGAGGTCATTGCCCGGATAGTCACTGTAGGGACCGTTTTGCCCGTACGGTGTGAGGGAGGTGAGCACCAGGTTGGGGTTGTACCGTGAAAGCTCGTCGTAGCCTAGTCCAAGGCCGTTCAAGTAGCCTGGAGGATGGCTTTCTATGAGCGCGTCGGCGTTTTCAATTAGGTCTCTGAAGATCCGTCTTCCGTGTGCTGTTCCAATGTTGAGGGTAACACTTCGTTTGTTGGTGTTCAGGTAGAGGAAGGCAAGGCTCTTCTCTGGATGAGGCTCGTCATGGAAGAAGGGGGCCCGTCCACGTGCCTCGTCTCCCTGCAACGGCTCCAGCTTGATTACGTCCGCTCCGTAGTCGGCAAACAGCTTGCCGGCAAACGGTCCGGCGATACCGCCGCTCAACTCTAAAACGCGGAACTGTTGTAAAGCGGTGCTGGCCATCAAGCTATCTCCAGAATGTGTTTGTAGTCGGTGTCGTAGCCTCTCAGAGTGCCGTCCTTCACCTCTTTGTCCAAGTCTTGGGGTACACCGGGCCTGCCGATGGGCTCCGGCTCCTTGCCCAAGGCGCCGAGCTCGTACAACCGTGCGATCTCCGGCTCGTCGCGGCCCAGGAGGTCACCCAGGACGTATTCGTTGTCTCCGCCAAGGTCGGGACCCGGGCGGCGTATGTGGCTGGTCGTATCCGACATGCGCCAGGGACGCCCCAGGAACATGCGAGTCCCCATACCGGTCTGGGAAGGGAACTCTACTTTTTCAAAGATATCGCCTTCCTTCATGTCGGGGTCTGTCATGACTTCTTTGGGATTGAGTACGGCTCCCGCCGGCACTCCGGCTTCTACCAATGCGTGCATCAGCTCTATGTGCTCGTAATCCTTCGTCCACTCATTGAGATGGTTGTCCAGCTCATCCTGGTTGTGCCAGCGGGATAGGACATCCGAGAAATCATCAGCCTCCGCCCAAGAGGGGTTGCCCATCGCTTCCTTGAGAGCGTCCCAGTGGGCATCCGTCTCCACGGAGACGGCTATCCAGTTGTCATCGCCTTTGCAGCGGTACGCGCCATGGGGCGCTTTTGACGTGTGGCGATTGCCCATTAGGCGGCCGTTGCGGCCGTTGGTAATATAGTCCAAGAGAGCATCGCCAATGGTGGACACGCCCATCTGGTACATGGAGTGGTCTATCCACTGGCCTTTGCCGGTGTTGTTTCTGTGGTGAATGGCAGCAAGGATGGAGAACACGGCCATCCATCCGTTGGGCGGGTCGAACCATGCCGAGCCGACACGGCGGGGGCCCTCATCAGGGTAGCCGGTAAACTGGCTCACCCCGCTGGTCAATTCGAACATTCTGCCAATGCCCTGGTAGTTTCTCCAGGGGCCGGTGTAGCCGAAACCGCTGAAAGAGAAGTAGATGATGTCCGGCTTGATCTTTTTCAGTTCTTCATATCCCAGTCCCAGGCGCTCCATGGTGCCCGGGCGGTTGTTCTCCGCCAGGACGTCACTGACCCTGACCAAGTCTTTGAAGGCTTCCACCGCCTCCGGGACTTTGTAGTTCAACGTAATTCCGCGTTTGCTTCTATGCAAAGCGTGGTAACTGCCATCCCGGTTCCAGTGCTGCTCTTTGGGAACAACGTTGTCGGCGTAGCTGACCTGGCCGCCGCCGCCTCGTCCCCTGGTGTGGGCTTCAACCTTGACTACCTCGGCGCCCATGTCGCCCATGATGTACATGGCCGTGGGCATGGCCAAGACCGTAGTGGAGTCTATGACGCGTAGGCCGGAGAGCGGACCGTCCATGATGTGCTCCTGATGAGTGTATCTTCAGCCAAATCTATCGTAAGTAAGGTATCCCCGTTCGTCACGGTTGCGGCCCGACGTGCTGCCGCGCACCTCGCCGGTCACCGTGCGTTCGCGCTTTTCCAAGAACGCTTCCGTTGCATCATCGCTGTCGCTGGAGTGCTGGCTCACCAGGTGGTTGAACACCCATTGCAGGTGCCAGGCCTGGTCGGTAGTCATGTCAACGCCCCTGATGAGGAACTCCTTGAGGAAACGAACCGCTATTGGGGGCATCTCACAGATGCGGCGGGCAAGCTCTTCACAGCGAGACATCAACTGATCATGGGGCACGGCTTCATTGATCAGATCCATGCGCACTGCTTCGTCTGCGTTGACCGGCTCATCCGTAAGTAGCATCTTCATGGCGTGAACGTGAGGGACTTGTCTTATGAGCCGAGCCGCGGTGGGCCCGCTGCCAATGCCGCCTCTATTGGATAGAAGAGCGAAATAGAAGCGGGCGTGCTCCCGGCAACCGATGCGTATGTCCGTGGTGGTGAGAAGAGTATAAAGACCTGCGCCCGCAGCCCAACCGTTGACCGCGGCAATGACTGGTTTCCATATCTGCGGAAAATCGTGCCCGCTGCTCACGTCCACCGACGGCATCCGACCGTTGATAGAAGCGGAAGGGGGCCAGATGAACTGGTCCACCCTGTCCTGTCGTACGTCGTCATGGGTCATACCTGGTGGAGGAGGCTGTATGTTGTGTCCGGCGGAAAAGTGACGGTCGCCAATACCAGTGATGATCATGACCCGCATGTCGCGGTCTTCCCAGAAGTCGCTGTACTCCTCTCCCATCTCCTCGATGACGACGTCATCCATTACGTTGGCTTTCTCCGGGTTGTTGATGGTGAGATAGGCAATACCGTCTTTCTTTTCATAAATTGTCTTCTTGGCCACTCGTTCCCTCCCCGGTGCGCCGTGTAGAGGCGAATTGGCGTCTTGTCACCGATCCAGATGAGCCAGTTACGACTATGGGAAAATGGCGCCGAGTGCAACATATCAACGAGGCACTGCTGAGTCAAGGGGTGGCTACATGCCAGGTTGCCCATGTGGGTGTGATAGGACAAAGCTGGCTGGGCTGTTAAGGATGACCGCCGCCCGCCACTGAGGCGGAGGTCTGGGCCCCCGTTGCAGACGGACGATGCCTCCCCATGCCTGTATGCGCGCATGTCCGCGCCCTCTCTATGGAAAACTTGGCTGCAATTCCACCTAACCACTGTTCGCCGTGAGCCAAGCAATATATCATGGGCTCACCGTTCAGCAAGTGAGGTTGGAACATGCCATACATAACAAACAACAGGTTGCACATTCACTACCACGTGGAGGGGGAAGGGCCGGCGCTGGTATTGCAGCACGGCCAGGGCGATAGCATGAAGGAGTGGTACCAGGCCTGCCACGTCGAGGCGCTGAAAAGCGAGTACCGGCTTGTAGTCGTCGACGCCCGAGGACACGGGGAAAGCGATAAACCCCACGATGCGGAAGCGTACGATATCAAGCACAACGTGGCGGATATAGTGGCCATTCTGGACGAACTGGGAATAGATAAGGCCCATTACTGGGGTCACTCCATGGGAGGACGCATTGGATTCGGCTGCGCCAAATATGCCGCGGAGCGATTTCACTCGCTGATCATCAGCAGTATGTCACCATACAAACGGCCTAAGGAGGAGCGTGACAAGGCGATAGAGCAGTGGCTGCAAGGACTGGATGCCGTGATAGCGGCGAGGAAAGCCGAGGGAGAGTTGACCGAGGAAGACGAGGCAAAGATACGGGCAAACGATCCGCTGGCGCAGGCAGCCTCGTTGACGGCGGTGCGCGACCTGCCAGACCAGACGGACACGCTGCAGCACATGACGATGCCCAGCCTGGTCTATGTCGGCGAGCTTGATACTTTCTGGCGCGAAGGGCTGGAGAGGTGCGTTGACCAGATATCTAACGCTACTTTCGTGGTATTGCCCGGGCTGGACCACCAAGAGGCGCTGGAACGGGACGACGTAGTGCTCCCGCACGTAAGACAGTTCCTGTCAAGCGCGGCGAAGTAGCCGCCTTCCACCGTACAGCTGGGAGGAGCGCCTGCCGTTCCGGCTTATATGACCGGGTGCCTCAAGTGCCACTCCGTGGCCTGCTCGTAAGCGTAGGCGACCCGGTAGAGAAGCGCCTCCCGCAGGCGTTTCCCGTGCAGCATCAGCCCAATGGGCCACGTATCGTTATTGCCAAAGCCACAGGGCACGGACACAGCGGGATGGCCGCATACGCTGGCCATACCGTTTCGCCATACCGCGCGCGAGCGTGCAGGCACAGTCCTACCGCGAATGACGGCGGTCTGAGCGTCCCATGCGTCGCCGTAGGTGCTGCCAGTAGGCATGGCTATGACGTCTACTTCTCTCAATATCGCGTTCACTTCCTGCCTGAGACTTGTGAGCTTGAGAACGGCCTCAAAGTGGTCTTTCAACGGCCGTTGAAGCGACGCTTCCAGATTGGCGCGCACTTCAGGCCAAGCCGACATCTGCTCTTCAGTAAAGTGCTCCAGGTAGTAGAGGGCGCCACCCCCTCCCACAGCCTGCATAAGGGCGCGCGATTCCCCGGACAGGGGAGCGTTCACTTCTATGATGGAAGCGCCCAGTTCCTCCAGGGCGCAGATGGCTGTTCTTACCACCCGCTCCTCCTCCTCACTGAGCCAATCCTTCCATACCCAGTCGTCCACGGGCACGCCAATGCGCAGGCCTTTAATGCCATCCGTCAGCCAGGCGCGATGATCGTACGGGGGCTCATTGACGCTTGCCGGGTCCTTGGGGTCGTACACGCCGAGGATGTCCATCATGATGGCGTTGTCTTCCACTGTCTTGGTCAGCGGTCCAGCCTGGTCTGTGGTCAAAGGCGATGCCTTGACCCCGAAGCCGCTGATGCGGCTCTGGGTTGGTCTCATGCCGACGAGTGAGCTATTGCTGGCGGGATGGCGCACCGACCCGCCTGTATCGGCGCCGATGGAGGCAAGCCCCATGGAGGCTGCGGTTGCCGAACCGGACCCGCTGCTGGAGGTGCCCGGACTCCTTGTAGGGTCCCAGGCGTTGCGGCAACCAACGGGGCCACCGGTGTCTCTCTCTATCCCTATTCCGGGGTCCACCTTGCCCATCAGGATGCCTCCGGCCTCCTCCAGCAGTGCGTGGATAGTGGAGCTTTCCTTGGGCACGTAGTGTTGGGCCGGGCCGCTGGGCCCTTCAAAGGTGGTGGGGATCCCTTTGGCGTCCATCCAGTCTTTCAAGGTGTACGGTATACCATGCAAAGGGCCGCGGTATCTGCCTTCCATAATATCCTTCTCGGCCTCTTTGGCGCGCTGCAGAGCATACTCCGGCGTGGGGGTTATGAAAGACAACAGGACGGGCTGGAGCCTTTCCATCCTATCTATAGTGGCTTGGGTCAGCTCCACAGGCGATAGTTTGCGCTCCCTGAGCAATTTGCCGGTTTCAGTTATAGTCGCGGAGTCTAGGTCTAAGTTTCCAGTAGTCAACTTCATCCTCCTCATGCCAGCCGTTCGTGGCTTTTCTTGGTCTCCAGAAAGGAGAGCCTGGCTTCAAGTGGAGTGCGACCTTCTTCGCCAAGCTCTCCCCGAGATTATGGCCGGTCTTCGGCCAGATTATTGAACACCATAGTCAATGTTGGGATGACGCTTGTGCCAGGGCGTGGCTTGCTCGTAAGCCCACGCAATTCGGTAGAGCAACGCCTCCCGCAACTCGCGTCCCTGAAGCATCAGTCCAATTGGCCAGCGATCGTTGTTGCCGAATCCACAAGGCACGCTGATGGCGGGCTGTCCGCAAATGCTGGCCAAGGCGTTGCGGTACACGGCACGCGACCGGGCGGATACCGTCCTGCCTCGAATGGCGATGTTTTCAGCGTCCCATGCGTCACCGTACGTGCTGCCCGTGGGCATGGCTATTACGTCTACCTTGCGCAGGACCTCATTGGCCTCTTGCCTGATGAGGGCACGGTGCTGCTGCAAGCGCAGATAGTCTACTGCCGACTCCTGCAAAGCCTCATCGATACCTGCGCCCACCTCGGGCCAGGCGTCCAGTTGCTCCCTGGTGAATTTGTCAACGTAGACGAGGACACCCGGCGCCCTCGATGAGAACGAGTTGGAACGAGCCTCAGCAGCCCTGGGAAGAGCCACTTCCGTTACAGAAGCGCCCAACTCCTGGAGCACTGAGATGGCGTCCCGGCAAACGCTTTCCTCTTCCTCAGTAAGCCAGTCTTTCCAGACCCAATCATCCACTGGTACGCCTATGCGGATGCCTTTGATGCCATCCTGCATCCCAGATTGGTAGTCGTAGCGCGGCTCGTTGATGCTGATGGGATCCTTTGGGTCGTACACGCCCAGAATTTGCAACATGATGGCGTTGTCTTCCACCGTTTTGGTCAACGGCCCTGCCTGGTCCGTGGTTACGGAACTGGCATGAACCCCAAAGCCGCTGATGCGGCCGTGCGTAGGGCGCAGAGCGACCAGGTTGCTGTTGCTGCCGGGATGACGCACCGATCCGCCGGTGTCGGTGCCTATGGAACCCAGCCCCATGGAGGCCGCGGTAGCTGAGCCGGACCCGCTGCTGGAGGTCCCCGGGCTACGGGTGGGATCCCAGGCATTGCGACAGCCAACGGGGCCACCCTGCCCTCGTCCTATCTCTGACACCACTTTTCCAAGGAGGATACCTCCGGCTTCATCCAGCAACGTGTGGATGGTGGCGCTCTCTTTCGGTTTGTAGTCCACACCCCGCGGGTCGCCCCACGTGGTGGGGATGTTTGCGGTGCCTACCACGTCTTTCAACGTATAGGGGATGCCGTGAAAAGGTCCCCGGTAACGCCCCTGGGCAATTTCTTGCTCCGCCTCACTAGCGCGGAGCATGGCATGCTCAGCAGCAATAGTGGTAAAGGAACCCAGAACGGGCTGCAGCCTCTCTATGCGCCGCAGAGAGGATTCCACAATCTCCACCGGTGAGACCTCACGCCGCTGAATGCGGGGTGCAAGGTTAGCAATAGTAGCGTTGTCCAGTTCAAACTCAATGGTGACCACGATTATGCTCCTACCCCTTTGTCAATGTACGTTTTGGCAAGACAAGCTCCCCGCTCAACGCCCCCTGAGCTTGGGATCGAAAACGTCCCGTAGAGCATCGGCGAAGATGGCCGAGCCGAAGACTACCAGAGTCAGGCTGACTCCTGGTCCAAAGGCCATCCATGGAGCCGAAATGAAGAGCTGTCTAGTATCTCCCCCCAGCAGACCTCCCCAGGAAAGAGTGTCGTAGGGGACGCCCAGACCCAGAAAGCTCAGGCTGGCTTCAGCGGTGATGATTGACCCCACCGCGGCGGAAGCCACCACGACCAGTGGTGCGAAGGTGTTGGGCGTAATGTGTCTCAGCATTATGCGAAAGTTGCTAGAGCCAATGGTCCGAGCCGCCTCTATATATGGCATTGCCAAGATGGTGAGGGCGGACGATCTCACTACGCGAGTAATCCGCGGCGTATTGACTACGGTGAGGGCAAGGATTACGTTTTCCATTCCGATTTCGAATGCTGCGACCAGAGTCAAGGCGAGCAACAAGGATGGTATAGCGACAATTCCATCAATGAATCTCTGTACAATGAGGTCGTACTTTCCGCCCAGGTACGCGCTGGAGACCCCGAGGAACATCCCTATGGCCGTGGCCATCAGCATGGTTGTAAGGCCTACGTAGAGGGACACTTTTGTGCCAATAATGGTCCGGCTGAATACGTCCCGTCCCAGGTTATCCATACCATACCAGTGCTGAGCGGTTGGGCCCTGCAACGCTATGTCCAGCCTGGTCTCGAACGGGTCGTATGGGGCGATAATGGAGCCGGTGAAAGCGATCACGGTTGCAAATACCAAAATGGCCAAGCCGGCGGCGCCCAGGGGCTTTCTGCGGACAAAGCCCCAAAGGGCAACGGCCGGCCTCAAGAATCTCTGCTGCTGGCTTTGCAGTGTGAGTTCGCCGGTTGCGCCTTCCGTACTCATGAGCCCCCTGAACTGAATGGCTGGTTACGCATATCTAATCCGTGGATCCAGCCAGGCGTAGGAGATGTCTACTATGAGATTGACGAGCAGCGAGATTAACACAAGGTAGAGAACGTAAGTTTGCACCACAGGGAAGTCCCTCAATAGGACGGCCCGCACCAGCTGTTCGCCCATGCCGGGTAGGCTGAAGATAACCTCTATCACTACGGTACCGCCCAGTAGGACTGCCACCTGGAATCCTATGACGGTAACCACGGGTATCAGCGCATTGCGCATGGAGTGGCGCGTTATCACCACTCGCTCGGTCAGGCCCTTGGCCCTGGCGGTGCGAACGTAGTCTTCACGTAGCACCTCCAGCATCTGGGCCCTTGTCATTCGCAACAGCGTTGCAGTTCCCAGCAATCCCAGGGCAACCGCGGGGAAGAACAGCTGAGTCATGGAATCCCACGGCCTTTCCCAGAGGTTGTAGAACCTGAGAGGAGGCAGCCAGCCGAACCCGGCAGCAAGGATGAGCACTATCAGTATGGCGGCGAAGAAGCCCGGCATTGCACTAGCCAGGACGGCGGTGCCCCGCAGCAGGTAATCGGGCCACTTATCCTGGTAGAGGGCGGCGAGCATCCCTATGGGGAGAGCAATGAGGACGACCAGAATGAGGGACGCCACGGCGAGTTGGAGGGTGACAGGGAACTGGCGCTTGAGGTTGCGGGTAATTGGTCTGTTCGTATTCCAGGAGTTGCCTAGGTCAAACCTGGCCACTCCCCATATCCAGTCCAGGTACTGGACGTGTATCGGCTTGTCCAACCCGGTCTCTTCTCTCAGCTCCTCCTTCATATCCTCGGAGACCACCACGTCGGGGTCTCCCCCGGTCAGAATCAACTCCGCCACGTCACCGGGCAGGATACGCAAGGCGCCAAAGACGAACACTGAAACCCCCAGAATGGTGGGGATGAAGAGCAACAACCGCTTGATAATGTAGTTTCTCATGATCCGGTAGGTTAGCCGGCGGCGCTTACTTGGCTATAACCGATGGTCATTTAACGCTGAACCACCTGCGAAGTTGATCGTAGGTGGCTCAGCGTTAACTCTAATACAGTAGGCTATTGAGGGAACTGGTCAGGGAACTTGGTGAAGACGTCGTACTGCTCAAGCACCTCTTGGCTGGCCTCACCGCTGGGATGTATCCAGACGTTTTCAATGCTTGAATTCTGAACGTGCCTTGTCTTGGGCGTCCAGCCACGCCAAGCACCGTTGAAGGGGTGGATGGGGGTTGCACGGCTGCTTGGCATTATGCCTGCGTCTTCATAGAGAACCTGGACTATCTCCCTGTAGAGGCTGCCGCGCTCCGCTTGGTCGACGGTGGTGGCGGCCAGGCTGTGCAGCCTGAGGTACTCAGGGTTGTCGTAGCGGTTCCAGTTGGAGTTCTGGTAGACCTCAAAAGGCAGGTACAGCTGGTCGTCGTACTGCTGGGGGTCAAGGAGACCAAATCCGCGGACGAAGAATACCATCTGCGTGGTGTCCTCCCCCATCTCGCCCTGGCCAATCTGGCTGACCCGTACGTTTGGCTTCAGATAAATCTGGGCCATCTTGGGAATGGCGGCGTCAGCCTGGCGGCGCGTGCTGCCGCTGGCGGTCACGGCCAAGTCGAACTCCAGCATGTTGTCTGGTCCGTACCCTATGGATTCCATCAAACGCTGGGCTTCGGCTATGTCCGCTTCCTTGGTGTCCGGATTGAACCCGGGGAACTGTTCCCACTCCTCTGGTGTGTGTATCCAGTCGAAGCCTGGCAGCTCACAGTGGGCGCAGCCGGGGTAGTAGTAATAGGGCTTCATGTACATGCCCTCGTATCCCGCTAGACCGCTCTCGTCCCTGTCGTACCAGAGTTGGATAGCCTTGCGGATGGTGCGCGCCGTTGGGTCGTCCAGCGGACCAAACGGGGCGCGCCTGAGGTTCACCATGATCCCCGCCTGTCCGTAGCCTACCGCGATAGGCATGACAATCTTGGCTCCATGGCTTCTCTTTATGGGAGTCAACTCGGCGCGGAATCCGTCGCAACAGGTATTGGCAATCAGGTCGTTCTGCCCGGCCAGCATGGCTGCGATCACCGTGGAGCGCTCAACAGCGTGGAATATCTCCACCTTGTCAAGGAAGGGCCGGCCTTCTTTGAAGTACCTTTCATTCTTTTCGTAAACGGCCCTTGACTCCTCCAATAGATCCACGGCCTTGAAAGGCCCGGTGCCTATTATCTCATCTTTATCGAAGTCCAAGAGTCTCCACTCGCCCGTGTCGTCGATTGCCTTGTACTGCTTGGCAGGGCCGAACATCACGTATCCGCTGCTGACACAAGCGGCAAACCATGAAGTGGGACCTTTGAGTCGAATGGTAACCTCGTTCGGCCCGCTAACCTCAGCGCCGCCGGCGCTGGTGGGTTCCTTTATCGCCGTCTTCATGCAGCCGCCGCCCTGCGAGTAAGGGGCGTCGTTGGGCCGGTCGACCATGCGGTGCAAAAGATAACGTACCTCTTCCGCACCGTATGGATCTCCGTTGTGGTCCACGATCCCTTCACGAATCTTGAACGTCCACTCCGTACCGTCCGCGCTTACTGTCCAGGATTCGGCAAGATCGCCCTCCAAGCTTACACGGTCCACGATGCTTTCTCTGATCAGCGCCGACCAGACAATTGGGCCGATGCCGTTGGCGGGCTGCAGGCCTCCACCAAGGGGGGTAAGCTCAAAGGATTGTGCCCGTATTCTGTCGGCAATCCTTGCCACGCCGCCGTAGACCGGATCGTCAGCCATTGGCGGTTCAGGCGTAGGCGTGGCGGCGCTGACGGGCGCGGCAACCGTTGCCGTAGGCGTCGGTGTTGCCTCCTCCGTGGAGCCACAAGCCAGCAGCGCTATCAGGCCCACTGAAATGATGGCGGTGATCCACAGTCTGTTGCGGAGAATGCGATAAGCGTCCATACAAACCTCCCACTGCATCGGCGTTTCACCCTGATGCGATAATTGACAAAATAACGCCAAAGTTAATTTGCACGTTAGTTAAATTAGACCATCTTTGCAATCCGTACCGATACGTATATATCTTTGCGAAAAAGCGAAGTAGAAGCTGCATATTTTGACATTTCGCAAATGTGTAGGTATCATGCCCCCAAGCTTGAGTATCGTCCATATCAATGGAGGGGTGCCATTAAGGGGAACGGTCGAGCTGCTGCGGATTCGTGCGGGGTAGTCATCCTCATCAGAAGCACCATGATACGGGAAGCGATTACCAGCTTCGTGGATGAGATGCCCGACTTCGCCGTACTGGGTGAGTCCAACAACTTCGACGAGGGTTACGAGCTGGTCAAACTGCTGCAGCCGAACCTGGTCGTGGTGGGAGCAAACCCTGATGACTTCAACCCGGCAACACTGGCAAGGCGGTTTGCCAGCAACGCGGGGCTCTCTTCCAAAATCGTGGTGCTGACCACTAGCGCGCGCCAGGACCCCGTGCTGGTGAACGAATGCTTGCAGGCCGGCGTACTTGGTTATCTCTCACTGGATATTGAAAGAGCGGCCTTTGAATGCTCTATGCGGGCTGCCGCACAGGGAATAACGGTTCTGGGAGCGGAAGCCAGGGCAAGCGTCGACTTCTGCATGACTCACATCCTGGTTGCTCCGGGGCGCAACCGTGGCTTTGAATCTCTTTCGCCAAGAGAGAAGGAGGTTTTGCGCCTGATGCTTCTGGGGCTAACCAACACAGAAGTGGCTTCTCAGTTGCACGTCAGCCTGAGGACAGTCCAGCTTCACGTCACGCACATCCTGCTAAAGATGAACGTCCGCTCCAGGACGGAGGCGATCATCGAAGCGCTGAAGGCGGGCGGGCTGCTCGGCGATGCAGAGAGGGTTGGTTTGCCTTCCCAACATCCTGGGTAGAGATTACGCGGCGGAGAGTCGATGTTTACACTTGGTAAACGCCCTGGACGCTTGATGCTCTACAAATCACACCTTTCGAATCGAACGCTTGACTAGTTCCACAAACGGATATATACAGGGACAAGGATCTGGAGGTGAAGCATGCCAAAGAAGACGATCTATGAAAAGAAAGAGAGCATAGCCTATCTAACCGTCAACAACCCGGAGAAGGCCAACGTGATGGACTCCCAGGTCATGGAGGAGATGGGAGAGGCCTACCGAGACTTCTGGCAGGACAGAGAGATGAGGGTGATGATCCTAACCGGAATTGGCGATAGGCATTTCTCTGCCGGTCATCACATTCAGCCCCCGCCTCCCGGCATGTCCTACGACGACGTGCGGCAGCAGCAGGCTGAGAACTTCTTCTGGCCAAGACCCGGCACGGTGAACGGGCGCGACATTGTGGTCTTTGGGGGAGGAGTTGACTTCCCACGCGTGTGGAAACCCGTGATAGCGGCGGTCAACGGATGGGCCGCCGGCGCCGGGCTTTACATGCTGCTCAACACCGTTGACATCCGTATAGCCTGTGAGGAGCACGCCCGCTTCTACTTCGCCCTGCTTTCCAATCGGGGTGGGATTGGCAGCGGGCCTTCTGCAACGCACCTGATACGCCAGCTCAACTATGCTCACGCCATGAAGATGCTTCTGACCGATGAGCCGATAGACGCCAAGGAAGCGGAGAGGATTGGCCTTATCTATGAGACTGTGCCTCACGACCAGCTAATGGCCCGCTGCGAAGAGCTTGCCCGCAGGATCTGTGAGATGCCCCCCGTAGCGGTGCGAATGCTCAAAGAGTTCGCGGTCAAGAGCAGAGAATTGCCTGAGCAGGCGGCCTGGGATATGCAATATACCCTGAACTTCATGGTTGGCCAACTGAGCAGAGACAGCGACGACGCTACGCCGGCTTTCTTGGAAAAGCGACAGCGGCGCGTCACAGGGGAGATGCGTTCCTAGCGGGAGTCCACTGCGACTCCAGGGAGAGCGCTGGCTGAACGGGCTCACCTGCGTTCAAAGGGATTTCAGATTGCTCCCACCTGTCTAAGCCCAACAAGCTCGTCCTCACTGCGGCCCAGTTCTCCGCAGAAGACGGCCCTATTGTGCTGGCCGAGGAGAGGAGCGGGAAATCGAAGGCCCCAGGGAGAGCTGGGCAGTCTCACCACTTCTCCGGGGAATTTGACCCGGCCAATGACGGGGTGCTCCACCTCCGTGAAGTACTGCCGTTCTTCAAGCTGCGGGCAATTGGCCAAGTCCTGCGGCGTCTGTGCCGCCGCCGCCAGCCATTCGTTTGTCATCAACCTGTGGTAGTACTCCATCTTGGGCATTTCTCTTATCACCGGCAGCAGTATCTCATCGATCTCCTGGGTGCTGGTTGCTTCAGCCAGGGCATCGCCGATTTCCGGATGTCCCAGCAAGCCGGCGTACTCAGGCCAGGGTTGAGGCGCGGAGCGAGAATATAGCCTTTGTGGAGGGCTGATGGAGACCCTAACGTACCCGTCCTTTGCCGGGACAATGCCCAGGAAGCCGGCGCCCTTCTCCTGGCCGGTATCGCTCTTGGGGGCGCGCCGCGTTACTCCCCCAGAAAAGGCATACCTGGCCACAGGTTGGTAATGGTCGGCGGCCATGACCTCCGATAGAGACAGATCGACGTGCTGTCCTTGGCCCAGTGTCCTCCTGGCAAAGAGCGCGGCCGAGGTGACGTAAGCGGTTACTATGCCCCCTAGATAGAGGCTTTGCGGGTGTCCGTGCTTAAGTGGCTCCCTGTGGTAGGCGCCGCTGGTGTACATCATGCCGCCCATGGCATAGTAGACAAGGTCATTGCCCTTGTAGTTCTTGTAGGGCCCCGTTTGGCCAAACGGTGTGATGGAGGTCATCACCAGCTTTGGGTTGATCTCTTCCAAGTGCGGGTAGCCCAACTGCAAGCTATCCAGAAATCCCGGGGTGTAGTCCTCCATCACGACGTCCGCCGTCTTCACCAGATCAAGGAGGAGCTTTCTTCCAGCGCCGGTTTCAACGTCCAGGGTTACTCCCCGTTTATTGCAATTGAGATAGAGGAAGAGCAGGCTCTTTTCCGGGTGAGGGTCGCCTGCGGCGAAGGGGCCCATTTGCCTCGAAGGGTCTCCATAAGGTGGTTCGACCTTGATGACGTCTGCTCCATAGTCCGCCAGGAGCTTGCTGGCAAATGGTCCCGCTATGCCCCGGGTCATGTCCACGACGCGAAACTTTCCGAACACGCTGCCGGCCATCACTCCACTCCCAAGCGCTGCTGATAGTCCGCGTCTATATAGGCAAGGGTACCCTCTTCCAGGCTGGGAGCAGGGTTAGCAGCGCCAGGCCTGGGTTGAGCAGGAGCCGCCTGTGTCCGCGGCGATGGAGGCGTCTCCCCATAGGTCGGCTTAGCCAGTACTCCGGCTTCATATAGCTGGTCTATCTCTTCCTGGGTGCGCTTCAGTACCTCTTTCATGACGTACTCATTGTCATGTCCCAGCGTGGGCGCTGGCCCGCGGAACCGAGACGGTGTCTTGGAGACCTTCCAGGGCCTGCCGATGAAGACCCTGGAGCCAAGACCGGATTCCGGCGAGTGGGTCAACTTTTCATAGAAGCCCCTGGCCTTCATGTGTGGATCGGTCATAAGCTCGGCGGTGTTGGGAACTACTGAGGCTATAACGCCGTTGGCTTGGAGCAGATGCATCAGTTGGTAGAAGTCCCTGTCCTTTGTCCATTCACGGATGTGGCCGTCTATTTCATCCTGGTTGTGGTGGCGCGACAGAGCATCCTCAAACTTGGGGTTGTCCGCCCATTCAGGGTTGCCCATAGCCTCAAGGAGGGCGCTCCACTCCTCATCATTCTCTACGGCTATGGCTATCCACTTATCGTCGCCGCGACAGGGGTAGACACCATAGGGGGCATGCACCGGATGACGGTTCCCCATCTGCTTCCCTATATTGCCGTTTACAATGAAATCAAGTACCTCCGCTCCCATGGTTGAAACGCCAACCTGGTACATGGAAAAGTCTATGTGCTGCCCTTCTCCGTTCTCCTCGCGCCAGTGAAGCGCCGCCAGTATGGAGAAGACCGCCATCCATGCTACGTGTATGTCTATCCAGGCGTTGCCAACCTGCCTGGGCCCTTGGTCCGGATAGCCCGTGAAGTGACTGACTCCGGCAATCAGCTCCAGAAACGTTCCTATGCCAGCATAGCGCTTCCAGGGGCCGGTCTGCCCAAATCCGGTGTTGGAAAGGAGGATGATGTTCGGCTTTACCTTGATCAGCTCGCTGTAGCCCACGCCCAGGCGGTCCAGAGTTCCGGCGCGGTTGTTCTCTACGAGAACGTCGCTCCTGCCGACCAGGTCTTTGTAAAGCTGGACGCCGCCGGGGGCTTTCAGGTTGATGGTCATGCTTTTCTTGCTGTGATGAAGGTATTGAAAGCTCTCATCCCGCCGGCCGGACTCTTCCCTGGTGGGGGTCTCTATTTTGATCACCTCGGCCCCCATGTCGGCCAGGATGTGCATCGCCGTGGGCATTGCCACGGCCGTCGTGGAGTCCAGCACGCGTATGCCGCTGAGCATCCCATCCATCTTCATAGGGAATTATCCTTTCGGTGTCCGCCGGTATTTAGACTAGTACCAGTCTCTATAGAAGGTCTCGTAAGGCACGTAAGGAGGATTGCCCCTGTGCGGTATGGGAAGCTGGACCGGGCCGCCCTCATGCGATGGCAGATACACGGCAACAGTACCCTGCATCTGGGTCTCTCCCACCTGGTTTTTGCCTTCCAGCTTCAGGCCCACCGCGTAGTATTCCGCCTTGCTGGGCTGCCCTCCCGGCTCGTTGTCGCCTTCCTGGGACTCCTTGAACTTCTTCACTACTTCAGCGGTGTAGAAGGTGGTGTCTCCGTAGTAGACGGGTTTGCGCAGGGCGCACTGGTATCTCCTGATGAAACCATCGTCTCCCATCCAGTCGCTGATGAGCCTGTGGGGCAGCTGAGACCTGTGCTGGCCGCCGTCGAACGGCCCTGGCTGACCTCTATAAGCCGCCATGAGAGCGTCCTGGTGCTCATCTCCGGGTCCGTGGGGCCAGCGGGTTACGGGATGGGCAAAACCCCTGCCGTAACCGCCTCTCCCTTCACGGTTATGGTGATACACCGGTTCAAAGGCCAGTTCGTCTCCTGAGGTCCCGTACCTTCCCGTAGCGGCAGCGGATACGACCCGTTGGACTGTCTGGTCGAGCAAGGTGAACGGGGGTACGATAAGAGGCCCAAGCCTATCCCCGACCTGTACGTCCTCCCAGTGCAGGGTCTTGGAACCCCTGCGGGTACTGGCTTCCAGAAGCGACGCGTATTCGTCCAACTGCTCCCGGTTATACTTGGAAGTGGAACGTTCGTACATAAGCTGTTCTCCCAAGCGCTCCACGTTCATAGTCCTTGTTCCACCCATGCTAGCGATGGGCACCAGAATCAGGGTACCGTAGCACTTACCCACGAGGTCTGCATGAGCATTCCAGTATTTGATCTCTTCAATGAGGAAAAGCAACTGTCCACGGGAACCCGATTTCTCGAAGAACTCGCTTGTCTTCTTGGTGTTCTTGAAGCGTGCGTCACCAACCCTCAACACGTCGAAGAACTCCCACGCCAGCCCTGAGAAGAAGTCTCCCACAGGATAGCCTTCAGGGCGCGTTGGACCCTGACCGCCGGGGCTGCGTACAAGGATAAGGGCCGTATTCGGCGCCAGCATGGCGTCGTACCTGGTATGCCTTCCGTACTCAGGGTCTGTATAGAGAGGATTGGTGTTCCCTATGCTGAGGGCGTAGTTGCGCACCGTCCTTTCATCCAGCCTTATTGCAGCCTCGTACGGAGGCTCGCCGATAGGGTACGGGGTCCCCGGTCCCGGCGGATGCCCTTCCTCCCGTTCCTTCCCCACCGACTCATAACAGCGCTCTATGTACTCTGCTATGGCCTCTTCAAATGTCTGTGTCGCCATGAATCTCCTCCCCGGTTGACGATGAATCACACTGGCTAGAACCAGTCTCTATAGAACGTCTCATAAGGTACGTAAGGCGGCTGTGCCAGGTGCGGAACCGGCAGATGGACGTGGCCAGTCTTCCTGGAGGGCAGATACACCACAGCGGTGCCCTGGGCTTGCAGTTCTCCCGTCTGATTGACCCCTTCCATCCTTATTCCGACGGCATTGTACTCTATGTCTCCGGACGCCGCACCCGGCGCGTTTTCTCCGGTCTGCCGCTCTGTGAACTTCTTGGCTATCCGGCCGCGATAGATAGTCACGTCCCCATAGTAGACGGGACGGCGAATGGCAGTCTGATAACGCCTAACAAAACCGTCGTCTCCCATCCAGTTGGTGAGCAACTGCTGCGGTATCTGGAAGCGCTGCACTCCGTGGTCAAACGGCCCGGATTGGCCTCTGTAGGCCGCCAGCAGGGCATCTTCGTGCTCGGAATTGGGGGTCCAAGGCCACATGGAAACGGGATGGGTGCGAGCCCCGCCTCTATGGGATTGCAGGCTGTGATATATCTGCTCGAACGCCAGCTCATCGTCTCGGGTTTCGGGATTGCGGCCGGTCAGCGAGCGGGCCAGGTTATTGGCTATCTGGTCTTGCAATGTCCAAGGCGGCAGCACAAGCGGGTCCAGCTCCTGGCCGACCTCCACGTCTTCCCAGTACAGGGTCTCCGATCCCCGCCGCTTGTGCTTGCCGATCAGCTCCATGTATCCCGCGATCTCATCGGGCTCATATCGCTGGGTGCCACGATCATACATCATCTGCTCGCCGAGTCTGTCCACGGACATAGCCCTGGAACTGCCCATGCTCTCCGTGGGCACCATGATCAAAGTCCCGTAAGCTTTGGCGGGCAGATCACCGTGGGCGTTCCAGTAGAAAAGCTCGCAGATGAGGAAGATAAGTCCACCCCGCGACCCCTGTTTTTGGAACACCTCGCGATCCGTCTTGGAAGACCGGACTGGTCCGGTGCCCACACGGATGACGTCATAAAACTCCCATGCCGTCCCCGCTACAAAGTCGGCTACGGGGTATCCCTGCGGCCGCATCGGCCCCTGACCACCGCCTGCCCGCACCACGACCATGATGGGGCCGGGGGCAATCTGGGAGCCGTAGCGAGTCCGCTTGCCGTATTCCGGGTCGGTGAAGATGGGATTATCGTCGCCTATGCTGAGCGCGTAGTTGCGGATGGTCCTAGCGTCGAGCCGCAGCGGCGATTCGTATGGCGGCCCGGACTGATCGTACGGGGACGGCGGCCCGGGTGGCAGTCCTTCCATACGCTCTTTGCCTATCTGCTCCTGGCATCGCTCCAGGTACTCGGCAATGGCTTCTTCAAACGTCTGTTGTATGGTCATATATCTCTACTCACCACGAGAATGAGGTTGCAGACGCCAGTGGAGGGTGCGTCTCACTAGCATCTGCAACCGGGACCGGGTTACACTATAACAAACCATTGAGTCTGGCCATTGAGTCTGGTATGTGTGAATCTGAGCCCATCTCAGAAAGGCTTTATCTTCCGCGTAGTCTGGGGTCTAAAACATCTCTTAGCGCATCCCCGTACACGTTAATTCCAAAGACCACTGCTGAGAGTGCAAGTCCGGGGAAAAGCCCAATCCAAGGCGCGCCGGCGAAGTCCTTCAATACATCACCGCTGAGCATGCCGCCCCAGGAGATCACGGTTACCGGCACTCCTGCACCCAGGAAGCTCAGGGATGCTTCCAGAAGAATGGCTGAACCAAGCAAGGTTGTGGACACCACCATCATAGGGCCAAACGTATTGGGGAGTATATGTCGAAACATGATGCGGAAGTCACTTGAACCGATGGCACGAGCGGATTCGATATAGGGAGTCTCTTTGATGCTAAGTGATTGCGAGCGGATCACCCGCACACCCCTGCTTGAAAAGATAATTATCAGGGCCACCATGACGCTGGTCAGAGAAGCACCAAATGCAGCCATTAGAGCCAGGGCTAGGAGAAGTGATGGGAAAGCGCTTTGTGCATCTACGAATCGTTGGACAATGAGGTCAAACTTTCCGCCGAAATAGGCGCTGGTTACACCTATAAACGAGCCGATTACCGTCGCTGCAATAGTCGTTACCAGACCAACGAATATAGAAATGCGAGCTCCATAAATAGTCCTGCTAAGAAGGTCCCTACCCAGACTGTCAGTTCCAAACCAGAAGGTGCTGCTTGGGGCCACGAGCCGGCTGGTTCGGTGAGTATCCCATGGATCGAACGGAGCGATTGACGGGCCAATGACAGCCACTATTACAGCAAAGATGAGGATGTATAGCCCGGTAGCACCCAGGGGCTTCTTCTTGGTAAGCCTCAACAGGGCCATAGGATACTTTGACCACAGCGTATATGATCGTCTTCGCCGTCTTAGGATTGGCTCAGTTATTTCGGTCTGCATGCAACTGATCCTTGTGAGAACTGCTCACTGTTACACTTTTTGCTATCCGTAACGTATCCTGGGATCCAACCAGGCGTAAGTCAGGTCCACCAGAAGGTTGGCGACCAGGGCGATAAACGCAAAATACATAATGTAGGCCTGGATCACATTCAGATCCCGAACGGTAAGCGCCTCTAGGAGCCCTCGTCCTACTCCTGGGATGTTAAAAATCCGCTCAATTACAACCGTACCAGAGAACAGAAACCCTATCTGTGTCCCTGCAATGGTCACTACCGGCAGTAGGGAGTTGCGCACGGCATGCCGCCAGAGCACTACTTTTCCGCTCAGTCCTTTGGCGCGCGCCGTGCGAATGTAGTCTTCACGCAAGACCTCTAGTACCTGGGTGCGAGTCATCCTGAGCAGCGTACCGCTGGAACTGAATCCAAGTGCAACGGCCGGGAAGATCAGCTGCTGAAAACTGATCGTAGGATTATCCCATACGTGGACAAATCCGAATGGCGGTAGCCAGTTGAAGAACCGGGATAGCACCAGGATTACCAGCAGGCCAACAAAGAAGCTTGGCATGGCAAGGCCAACGATAGCTGTACCGCGAAAAACATAATCGATCCAGGAGTCCTGCCTAACCGCAGCAAGGACACCGATAGGGATTGAGATGCTCCAGATCACAATAACGCTTAAGAGTCCCAGCTGTAGAGTCACAGGGAACTGACGCTGTAGCTCGCCAGCTACTGGCCTCTTCTTGGCTGCTGAATACCCCAGATTGCCCCGTGCCAGGTCCGCTACCCACCGCACGAACTGAACGTATATGGGCTTGTCCAAGCCAAGCTGCACACGCAAACGATCCAGGTCTTCTTGAGTGTACGACGCCTCGCCGCTCGGTCCGGCCAGGATAAGCTCAGCCGTGTCTCCGGGCACAATTCTCATCAGAATGAAGATAGCTAGAGCTACGCCTGTCAGGGTTGGAAAAAATAGCAAAAGCCGTTTGCCAATGTATTTTTTCACCTGCTCCTCCGTCACAAGACCCGGGGCACATTAGTTGGCACAGTGTACGCAAGTGCCCCGGAGGAGGTTCAATGACCCCCAGGGCACTTGCGTGTCTCCAGTCTACGACTTGTCTATCCAGACACGCTCGAAGTTACGCTGAATGAAGTGGTAGGGTGGTGATATCCACCCTTTGATATACGTCCTCCACCCCTCATTCATCTCGGGCCGGACAGTGCCGATGCGCAACGAGTCTTCGTGCCAGATCTGTGCCATCTGCCGCAGGATAACGGCGCGTTCTTCCAAAGTTTGAGCCAGCGCCTGCTGTTCATGCATCGCCAGCCATTCGGGGTTCGTCCAGCCACTTACCCGCTGTCCACCTTTGCCCCACTCAAGGTTGATATCTGTATTGAAGGTGTCAGGGTCAGGGAAGCTGGCACCGTTCATGAATGTGACAATATCAAAATCGCCTGTGCGGGATATCGCGGTACGCTCAGGTGAGGTTACAACCTCTATGTCCATATAAAGGTCGCGCAACTGCCTGGCCACCACCTGGGCGTAGGCGGGCGTCACACCCGTCGGACTCGCCAGGAAGGTGAAACTCAGCCTGTTGTCCGGACCGTAGCCAAGCTCTTCCATGATCTGCCTGGCCTCTGCCATGTCTCTGGCCTTGGCCTCTGGGCTGGGGTCGAAACCCTGGAAATTGGCCAACCACTCCTGCTCCGTGTGTATCCAGCTCCAGCCCACGAAGTATGGGAAGGTGAAGTAGCCGTTCGAATCGTAGACCAGTTCGTTGATCTCGCCTCGGTCGATGGCTATCTGAATCGCCCAGCGGAGTTTCTTTGCATTGGGATCCTCGGCAGGACCGAAAGGCGGTCGGCGAACGTTTACGTCAAAGCCGCCGAGACCCATGGCCAGGACCCTGTCGAACTGCACGGTATCTCCGAGCACGCGTTTCATCTGGTCTACCGTCGCGTTAGAGACTACGTACGGGCCAACGGAGTTGGAGTTGAAGTCTATCCTGCCGGTGCTAAAAGCGGCCTCCCAGGTGCTCTGCTCGGGCATTACGAAGACCTCGATCCCGTCCAGATATGGGAGCCCCTCTCTGAAGTAGTTATCGTACCGCTCCACGGCGAAGAAGTCGTCCAAACGCATGTCCTTGAATTTGAAGGGACCTGTGCCTACGTATTCAGCCACCGTCAGATCCCTGGTCTCTCCACTAGGGTCGGTGTCTATGAGCTTCACATACTTGGACGGCTGAAACACCACTGCGTGGTTAGCGATGCAAGGAATAAAGCTCATCGCAGGCGCTTTGAGGCGCACCGTCAACTCATTGGCGCCGGTGATCTCGGCTCCACCGTTGGGCAACGCCTGCATGTTCTCGTCCCAGACATCTTCTAGATAGGAGCGAAGGCACGACTGGCGAAAAGCCTGCACGCCGTTGGGACGTTCTATGATACGGAGCACACCCCAGTAGGCGTCATCCACGGTATATGGGTCGCCCTCATGGTCCACCACTCCCTGGCGGATCTGGAACTTCCATACAGTACCATCACCGCTTACAGAGAACGACTCGGCCAGGTCAGCTTCGACCGTGACCCAGTCCTGGTTGTTGACTCTGACGAGCTGGTTGAAGATGGCGGCCTCGCCTATCATGGCCCCGTAGTTGGACCCGGTGTTTGCAATGGTATCCAGCGTATGCTGGGCAGAGTTAGCGAAACGAAGGACGCCGCCGTACTTCGGCTGGTCGCCAACCGGCACCGGTGTGGAGGTGGCTGTTGGTACGGCAGTAACGCCGGGCAGCGGAGTCGGTGTCGCCGTTGCGAGTACCGGCACCGCAGGCACCGCAGGCACGAATAAGGTAGGTGTCGGAGTGGGAGCCGAAGAAGTCGGAGTGGCTTCTTCGGCGGTGCCACATGCCAGCATCAACAGCAGAGCGGCACCTATCATCAAGCGAACTAGTAACTGCGGCATTGGTTTCAACATCATGACTCCTCATCACTCGTCGATTCCGACACTAGCAAATCGACCCACCTCGTTTTAACAGGGGTATACCAACAACCAAGCTGCACCCTCTGAAGTTCCTAACTTTAAAACGCACTTCGGAGCTTGTCAAGTCCTTTGCATCGTGATTAGAATCACAATTTAATCAGGTGTACGATTTCCCTCGGTCAGGTCATGATTCCCGTCGAAACACGGAATTGTGGTTTGATGAATCACACCAGCTAGGCACACCGCCCTACCGGTAGGCTTCGAACCCTTTACCCAGAAGCGCCGATGCTATCTTCAGTTTCATAATCTCATCGGTCCCTTCATATATACGGCAGACCCTGGTATCTACAAGATGCCTGCCCGGCCTGTACAGGAACGACCATCCCCTGCCTCCCAGGATCTGAACGCCTCTATCGGCGGCATCCCAGGCGGCATTGGTAGCGTGAAATTTGGCCTCGGCTACCGCGGCATCAGCAGCTTCGAACGATTCGTCGTCGCGTTCTGCTTCAAACCTGTCCACCAGCTGGGCGGCCCTTCTGACCATCAGTCTGGACGATTCCAAATTTGTCTTCATTACTGCAATGTGCTCTTGAATCAGCTGATGCTTGGCTATTGCTTTCCTGTGCTGCACCCTCTCTTTGGCAAAGCTCAGGGACTCCGCCAAGCAGTCGGATATGGTGCCAACGCTGCCGGCGGCAACGCTCAGACGACCGTTCAACAATGAATACTTGGCTATATTCCAACCATCGCCCTTCTTGCCGAGGAGATTCTCCCTAGGAACTCGATAGTCGGTCAACTCGAACATGCCGGTGTTGGTGGTTGGCATGCCCATTTTTGCGGTCAGGTCCTCTCTTTCAATACCCTCTTCCCGGGTATCGACAAGGAAAGCGCTTATCCATCCATCCGCTCCCCTGGCGAACGTTATTATGATATCGGCAACGCCTGCGTTGGAGATGAGGTACTTGACTCCGTTCAAGAGATAGTGGTCGCCTTTGTCTTCCCAGCTCATGGTTAGGGAGAGTGGATCGCTCCCTGCATCCGGCTCCGTAAGCGCAAATGCCAGAATGATCTCCCCTCCGGTTGAGGGGACAAGGTACTCTTGCTTCTGCAAATCCGTCCCAAAGTGCTGTAAGGTCTTTTGCCCCAGAGAGGAATGCCCGGAGAAGAACGTCCGGACGCCGGCGCCTTCCGCAGCTACTCTTTCCATGGCTTCCGCGTACAACAGATTGCTCAAACCCCGGCCACCGTACTGCTCCTTGACGGGCATGCCAAGAATGTTCGATTCGCGGGCAAGAGGAATCAGTTGGTCGTTGTACTTGTGTTCAAGGTAGAATATGTCTTCCAAAGGGCGAAGATTATCGCAGAAGCGTCTGACGTCTTCCAAGGTTTTATTGTCTTCCGTGCTCATCAAACCCAGGACTGGTTAATATTAGGCTGGCAACTACCTAATTATGCATGCAGAGAAAGAATATTCAATCGGTGCTCCTGTTGAGGAGGTCTGGAAACTCACGTCTGATCCCAAGGGGATAAGTGAATGCATCCCTAACATCAAGAGCTTCAAGGAAGAAGACCCTACGCATTTCGTTGTCAAAGTGGGCCATTCCTTCACTTTCTTGAAAGGGACAGTCACGTTGAACTTTGAAGTGCTGAGCATGGAGAATCACCTGACCAGAGTAAGGATAGACGGCAAGTCCATTGGCAGCGCTTTTGAGATTCTGACCGAAATGAGGTTAGAGGAGCATTCGGATCAGACAAAGCTGATATGGAGCGCGGACATGAAGTCAAGCGGACTGCTGGCAGCGATACCCGACACTGTTTCAAAGGGCGCCGCGGTCTCTCTGGCAGACAGGATTTTTGGCTGCTTGGAAAAGCGAATCACATCGGGGGAAGTGTAGCTAAGCTTGCTGATTGGCGGATCATCCGGGAGGAATAGAATGACGGACAGCAGCAGACTTGATGGAAGGGTGGCCATAGTCACCGGGGCCGCTCAGGGCATTGGGCGGGGCATTGCGCAGGTCCTTGCCGAAGCCGGCGCCACAATAGTCATCGGCGACCTTCAGGATTCGACGGCCGCCGCTGACGAGATCCGCTCCAAAGGCAGTAGTGCAAGCCACATTGTGATGGACACCAGCAAACCGGAAGACGCCCACCGCCTGGTTGAGCTTTCCCTGGAAGAATACGGCCGCTTGGACATTCTGGTTAACAACGCGGGAATAGACGCACCCAGTGGCAACGCGTGGGATCTGCCAATAGAAGAGTGGCAGAGGGTGATAGACGTGAACTTGAGCGGCGTGTTCTACTGCTCCCAGGCTGCTCTCAGACCCATGCTGGAAGCAGGAGAAGGGTGCATTGTGAATATAAGCTCGCAGGCTGCACGGGTCGCCAGCGCCGGGGGGTCGCCAGCCTACAATGCGGCCAAAGCAGGTCTAATTGGGCTTACGGCTGCCTTCTCCGCCCACGTAGCGGACAAGGGCGTGCGGGTAAACGCAATCATGCCGGCGGAGGTAGAGTCGCGGGATTTTGGATGGTCACGGGAAGAGCGCGAGGCAAGGGTCAAGAGTTACCCCCTTGGACTTGGCACCCCGCGGGACGTGGGTGAAGCCGTGTTGTACTTGGTCAGTCCGGCTTCAAGATGGGTGTCTGGGACTGCATTGCAGCTCACGGGCGGCTACCAGCGGGGAGCGCCGTGGCTCTGATTTAGAGCCACGGCCAAGGGACGGCCCGCCTCAGAGTGGGAACGGGGAACTCTCCTTGATCTATCAGCGCCTGCAACCTGTATTGAGTCGCATCCACTTCAGGCTTGCTCAGTAGGTTGCTCAGGCCTTCGCCCAGCCCTGCCGGCGCATCGAAGCTGTCTCTGAGGGACTCCAGCTCTTCCAGCAACCAGTGCGGCAACGGCTGCCCGGCAAAGTCCCATATTACTGTCCTCAACTTGTATTGAGCGTGGAAAGTGATTCCATGGTCAATCAGCCATACGCCGCCGTCGTTGCCCAGCAGGGTGTGAGTTGCCTTTCTATCCGCGTTGTTGGCAACGACATCGAAGGCGCAGACGCGCAACATATCCTCCATGAAACGTTCGCGCATGGTGAAATAATGCTCTCTTCTATCACACTCTACGTACAGCTGCACCGATCCTTTTCCAAACTCCCCGTCGCGTATAACCGTGGGCGGTACGTAGCCCCAACCCAAGGCTTGGCTGAGCAGGTAAGACGCGTACTCCCTGAGGTAGAGCGTCCCTGCGGGAAAGTCCCACAGAGGCATCTCGCCCCGGCGAGGTTTGTAAATGACCTTGAGGTGTTCACCGCCCTTGGAAACCGTGGTTAGGAACGTGTAATTAGACCCATCCGGGGTCAGCCTGCATTCGCCCATTTTGCCCCTGGCTAGCAGGTCGAAGAGTTGAGAGCTAGATCGGAATCGATCACTCCTGCTGTTGACCGTCACAGGTGAACTCCGTTAAGTAGCCATCACTCCGTGTCCGTTGTGCCTGGGGCAGAGGTGCTTTTCCGCGTCCAGGGGAGCCCCGCACAACAGGCAGCGCGGTCTGCCGGCGGCGCATACTTCGAACGCTTGATCCGCCAGAGAGTCTATTTCCCTGTACGTGGCCTCGAGATTTATGAGGGGAACGGAGTCTTCTTGCTCAACGTGGTGCGCCTCCAGGAAGAACATGGCGGACGTCCTATCATATCCAATAGACATCTGTCCGGCGGTTAGCTCGAGGACAGGCGGGTCCGGCACACCGAAGACGGCTTCCTGGTAGGAATCTTCAGAAGAGCTGCGCTCCGCATCATCTTGATATTCGTAAAGCAGCCGTTTCACCTGCACTCCAAGGTTGAAAAGCTGGCCCTTTTCCATCCATATCATTACGGTCTGACCGTTTCTGGCTTCAGCCGCCACCTGGAAGTGCCTTGAACCGGGCTCCCCAATGGACTTGGCCGTAAGTTTGGCTACGTGTCCTAGATTGTATTGTTCTTGAGGCATGTTCTCCGTACCGAGAGGTTTTCCGGCTATTCTACCAAGTATGTACAGACGGGCAAGGCGGGCATGGGGGTGATGCCGCAGGGTTGTGGAGGTATTTGTTTCCAAGGTTATGTCAACTTCAAAGCTAGAACGAACCAAACTTTTTAGTAATATGGGAAACAAATCCGAATTCCGCCAAAGTTGGCTCGTTTTTCGTTGTGGGCTTGGGGACAAGACACGCCTAGAGATTCCCGGACTGAGGAACAGCGATTGAGGGCAACGCCACGTATTCATGTGGTCAATGATAAGGGGACGGCGGCCAATGGGGAACGGGGAGATGGCGATCCTTCGACAGAGCGGGGGTGGGTGGCCCCGCCGCGCTACCCCTGGATTCCCGTCCCCGTGTCGTGGCACGAGGACCCTAAACTCACAAACGAAGTGCAACACTTGGTTAAGGTGTTGTCATGGGAAAAAGTTATGGACATGTCACCATTGAAGAGAGGTGTGAAATTGCCCGACTACAAGCCTCGGGATACTCGGTCAGCCAAATCGCGGCAAGTCTGGATCGCTCGCCATCGACAGTTGCTCGGGAGCTGAAGCGCAATGGTTCAAAGACCCAGGGGTACCAGCCCAGGTATGCGGACCAGCAAGCCCATGCCCGGCGTTGGCGTGGTTCTCGACTGGAGCGAGATGAGGCGCTGCGGGATAAGGTGCTCTCTGGACTCAAGCAGGGCTGGTCACCGGAGCAGGTGGCGGGACGGATGGCTATGGAGTCAGGGGATACAGTCATCTCCCACGAGAGCATATATAGGTTCATCTACGGCCAGATTGCTCGTAAGAAGGACTACAGCTGGCGCCACTACCTGCCCCGAGCTAAGTCCAAGCGTGGTTGGAGAGGCCACAAAGGCGGCAGCCCTGCTTCCTTCATGGCTAAGCGTCGTCCCATCACCGAGCGCCCGCAGAGCGCTGCTGACCGCCGCACTCCTGGTCACTGGGAGGCCGACCTAATGCTGTTCAGGGCCTATGGCCATGCCGTGCTTACCATGCACGAACGCCACTCCCGCATCCTCATAGCCCTGAGACCCCCTGGCAAGGCATCCGTCCCCATCGCCTCCGCCATGTCCCAAGTGTTGGGTCAGTTTCCCCCCGAATGGCGACGGACGGTCACCTTCGACAACGGGACCGAGTTCGCACTCCATTACCAACTCCACGATCTGGGTATAGAGACCTTTTTCTGCGATACTTACTCTCCCTGGCAGAAGGGTGGGGTAGAGAACGCCATCGGTCGGCTGCGGCGGACCCTGCCCCGCAAAACGGACTTGGCAGCGTTGCCTCAAAAACGGTTTACGCAAATGATTCAGGCCTACAATAATACCCCCCGCAAGTGTCTCGATTATAGGACTCCGGCAGAGATATTTTTGGATAGAGTGTTGCACTTGAAATGTGAATCCACCTTCCCGTCGTCACGGGCATGACGAGGGGGCCGATGCGGCGGAGGGGGTGCCCGCTCATGCCCTTCGACTATGCTCAGGTGAGCGGGTTGCAATGGCGAGGGGTGTGCCCGCCCCGCCAGATTGCTTCGTTCCTCGCAATGACGAGGGGAAGGTGGATGCCCGCCCCCGCATCAAGTGCGGGGCAAGCTGCGCGGGCAAGACGGTGGGGGGCCGATGCGGTGGAGGGCGGGCATTGACCATGCCAGACCAGATGATAGAATCGCATGGTCGGGCCGGATTGAGCGGTCGAGTCAAAGCTACCCCCCCCTACCCCGCTGAGTCCAGGCAGAGACAATAATTAGCCTAACACAGGGCGCTAAGGAGCGGAGCAATGACAACGCAGACTTTTGAAGAAGCAGTTGCAGAGTTTCTTTCCAGGTCACGGGAGCAGATAGATCAAGAGTCCGATGAGAACCTGCCCCCATGGATGCCGGCGCCGTATGACCATGACGGGCCGCCCTACGAGTACTCTCAAAGGTTCACCTCCGACTTCATCGCCAGGTACGCGTTGTCAATTGGGGACAACAATCCCATCTTCACCGACCCGGAGTACGGCAAAACAACCCGCTACGGCTGTCAGATAGCGCCGGGGCCGGCGATGGCCCTGGTCCGCTACCCCTCAGTACACGGTGCGGTGCGTCCCGGCGGCTACCCGCTTGCCAACTTCATTTCCGGCGCGGCGTGGGAGTTCTTCGACACCATCCGGGAAGGGACAAAGTTCCGCTCCTCCAAGGTAACCAAGGAGATCTTTGAAAAGCCGGGCTCGCGGGGCAACCTGGTCTTCTTCATTTCAGACAACCACTACTGGGACTTCCACGGCGACCTCCTCGGCAAGTGCTACGGCACACAGATCTACGTGCCCATGTCCAGTATGGGGAGCAGCCGCTCCATGCCCGTGGAACGGCTGGGTGAGCAGATGCTGTACGAACGGAAGACGTCTCAATACGGCAAAGAGCAGATAGAAGAAGTGCTCAGTGAGATCGAAAACGAGCCGCGGCGCGGCGCGGTGATGCGCTACTGGGAGGACGTGCAAGAAGGCGATACCGTCGGCCCCGTGACCTTGTCGCCGTGGACGCTGCAGGACCAGGTCTGCTATCACTCGCTGAGCTATGCAACTGTATCGGGGCCCCTTGCCGGGGGTGACGAGCTTTCTTTCGAGCCTATGTACAGGCGGGCGCGGCTCAACCAGGTCGGCCACGTACATCCCATTACCCGCTGGCGCGGCCCGGGCAACGAGCACGAAGACGCCCTCACCGCCGTCTACCGCGGACAGCCGGGCCCGTTCGATTTCGGTGTGCAGCGCACCCAGATGTGCGAGCAGCTATTCAGCAACTGGATGGGCGACGACGGCTTCATCCGTCGACTGGTGATTGCTCTGCGCAAACCGGTCTACTACGGAGACGTGACCACCTACACGGGCGAGGTAGTGAAGAAGTTCAAAGATGTCCAGGAAGGCGAATCCGGGCAAGGCGCCGTCTCTGGGAAGGTGGAGTATCACGCCGTGGGCATCAAGTACCAAGGGCTCAATCAAGTCGGCGAGGCCCAGGTCATCGGCACGGGTACGGTTTATCTGCCGTCCAGAGAAGCGGGGCCTGTATCGCTTCCCGTTCCCCATGCCCAACGGCCTTCTTTCGTTCCGTACGAGACCTTCTACAGGGATTGGTACTAGGACTGACTTTAGGAATGGTCTGAACGAGTCTATGTCACTCCCGAGAAATCGGGGAATCCATACCCGTACCACTTGGATTCCCGTCCCCGTGTCGTGGCACGAGGACAAGCCTACACGGGAATGACGGCGACGGCGTCATTATGCAGATTGCCATGTCTACGACTTGTTCAGAGGTTCCTAAGATAAGCACAGCCCATGCATAAGCGCACCATCAGGCTGACTACGGAGGCCTTTCTCCAGCGGCCTGCCCTGGATACCGCCGTATCGCGGTCTTTGTTGCTGAACGTTGCTGATGGAAGAGAGCCTGAGACTCTGCGGCTCCATAGGTCTTCTGCAATCGTTGCCTTTGGCCGGCAAGACAGCAGGTCGCCCGGCTACGCAGCCGCTGTTCAAGCGGCCAGAGAGAACGGCTTCGAGGCGGTACAGCGGTTGGTTGGCGGCAAAGCCGCTGTGTTCCACGAAGACACCCTAGCCTTTGCCTGGACAATACCGGACCGGCAGCCTAGAGAAGGGGTAAAAGCTCGCTTTGAAGAGATGGCCGGGATCATGGAGGATTCGTTTCGAAGGCTGGGAGTGGACGCACGAGTAGGCGAAATACCCGGCGAATACTGCCCAGGCGCTTATAGCGTCAACGCTCGCGGCGTGAAGAAGCTCATGGGAGTTGGACAGCGCCTTGTTCCCAGCGCCGCCCACGTTGGAGGAGTGGTGGTGGTGAACGGAGAAAGCCGGGTCCGGGATGTGCTGCTGCCCGCATACAGACTTGATCTGGGGTTCGATTGGAATCCGGAGACGGCGGGCAGCATTGGAGACGAGGTTGGTCCTGTAACCTACCACGACGTCCAGCAGGCTATAATCGACGCCTTCTCCGCCAGATACGACCTGGAAGAAGCACCACTCTCCGCGGACACGGTAGAGCTTGCCGCCAGGTTGGAGCCGGACCACGTTGTTCCGTAGGGATGACCGCATATTTGTGGCTAGTGCTATAATAGGCTGGCTGTTCGTTTTCAGCTGGAATTGCTTGTGAAACTACCAACCACCGAAAGGACATGAATGCCACAGTATCTTGAAGAGTTCAATCCCCCGTCCAGGCTCCTACTTGGGCCAGGGCCCAGCAACGTAAACCCACGTGTACTTCAGGCTATGTCCGCGCCCCTGCTCGGTCACCTTGACCCGGACTTCCTAAAGGTCATGGACGACGTGCGGGACATGCTCCGCTTGGTCTTCCAAACCGACAACGGCATAACTCTGCCGGTTTCCGGTACGGGCTCCGCGGGTATGGAGGCTGCCGTGGTCAATGTTGTGGAGCCGGGCGACACGGTCATAATAGGCATCAACGGATATTTCGGCGAGCGGCTTGTCCAGATAGCGGAGCGCGCCGGCGCTACCGTGGCCCGCGTTGAAGCAGAGTGGGGCCAGCCACTGGACCCCGACACAATCAGCGCGGAGCTCAAGAACCATGCCTCGGTAAAGGCCGTAGCCATGGTGCACGCCGAAACTTCCACGGGGGTGCTGAGCCCCGCCGAAGAGATAACCAGGGTTGCGCATGAGCACGACGCCCTGGTTATCATCGATACGGTGACATCGTTGGGCGGCTTGGAAGTTGCCTTGGACAGGTGGGATGGGGACGTGTCGTACAGCGGCACTCAGAAGTGCCTGGGCTGTCCGCCGGGGCTATCCCCCCTCACGCTGGGAAAGCGCGCGGAAGAGGTGCTGTACAGCCGCAAGACACCGGTACAAAGCTGGTACTTGGACATGTCCCTGCTCAAGTCCTACTGGTCTGAGAACCGCGCCTATCACCACACGGCCCCCATCTCCATGGTCTACGGGCTGCGGGAAGGTCTGCGCGTGGTGCTGGAGGAGGGGCTGGAAGCCCGCTTTGCCAGGCACGAGCACAACGCCGCCGCCCTGCGTGCCGGACTGGAAGGGCTGGGGATGAAGCTGTTCGCCGATGAGGACAGCCGGTTGCCCACGCTGACTACGGTATGGGTTCCGGAGGGGATTGACGAGGCCAAAGTGCGCCGGTCACTGCTCTTCGACTACAACATAGAGATAGGCGGTGGCCTTGGCCCGGTTGCCGGCAGAATCTGGCGCATTGGCCTGATGGGCGAGAATTCAAATCCGGCAAGCGTGCTGGCCGTACTGTCCGCCCTTGAGCAACTGCTGGAAAAGGAAGGGTACGAGGTAGCGCGAGGCGAAGGCGTTGCCGCCGCCGAGCGGGCGCTTTCGGCTTGATATCTCCTGGCTGCGTCCCGGTAGCTGACGGTCGCAAGAATACCGTCGGCGGGCCTCGTCAAACTGACAGGCCTACAAACGGCGTCCTCTATCCTCTTCAAGAGCAAGCAATCCACGGCACTGCCTCACCCATGTCTCCTAGAGGCAAGCGCTCTTCAACAAATTGAGTGCTGCTCAAATACAGAGTTGTCTTGACTAGCCTGTGCGGCCTCCGTCTACCCTGAAGGTGGCTCCGCACACCCACTCACTGGCGTCGGAAGCGAGGAATATGGCTGCGCCAACGTGGTCCTCCGGCGCACCGAGACGTCCGATTGCGATGCGGTCCGTAAGGCGCTTGACGTTCTCCTGGTCCTGGTATCTTGCTTCTTGGGGCCGTGTCACCGCCAGCGGCCATATTTCGTTGACGCGGACGCCTCTTGGCCCCCACTCCGCGGCAAGGCTCTTGGTGAAGTTGGTGATGCCCGCCTTGCTGATGCCGTACGGCGTCCGTCGGGGTGAAGGCTCGTATCCGCTCACCGAGCTCACGTTGATGATGCTGCCTTTGCCCTGGTTTAGCATGGTAGGCCCCACGGCCTTACACATGAAGAAACACGACTTCACGTTGTTTCTGATAACCTCGTCCAGTACGTCCTCGGTCAACTCCTCCACGGGCTTTTCGTAGTACAGCCCATCCGCGGTACGCATCCCGCCTGCTCCGTTGAACAGAATATCTAAGCGGCCAAACTTATCCAGCACTCTGCCTACAAAACCGCTGGCCTTGTCTTCATAGCCTATGTGAGCCGTGTCGAATAGCGATTCACGGCCAAGGTCTTCAATAGCGGCGCTGGTGGCCTCCGCCCTCTCCGGAACCTTGTCCACTATCGCCACGTGAGCTCCGGCTTGAGCGAAGCCTATAGCGACTGCTTTCGAGATTCCGTGACCGCCGCCGGTCACTATAGCCACTCTATCCGTCAGATCAAACATTGAAAGCTCTACCATGTATACCTCCTTTTAAATCATGCAATGACTCAAACCGTAGTTTGTGGTTTCAACTTACGGCCTACAAGCCTCCATAGTTGCCGTTACGGGTCCTATTCCGGGGCGCGTCACGACCACCCGCGCCACTGCTGTATCCAATCCTTCCGACAGCTTACGGAAGGCCTCGGCCGCACCGGACGGCTTGCCAAAGTAGCCTACACGCAACGCCATCTCCGGCGGAAAGGCCTCTATTATCCTGTCCTCAGGTACGCCCTTGTTCCTCATCTCATCCAGGTCAGAAAGTACATCGGCAAATCCCATTCTATCGAAATGTGCCCGATATCCCAAACCACGCGGTCTCTGAGTGCCGGGCTGTCCCAGCGCGTAACCAAGCAGAGCAGCTACAAAGGCGCGCCTGGCCAGGTCTTCGTCTTCGTCCAGGCACATCCTTATATACTCAACGACCTTCACGGAACCCCGTTCGCGGCCTGCTTTCGCTTCACCCTCTGCAACCCTTTCTCTGCTCCAAGCAATCTGGTCAGGCGTGCACCAGTTCAATGCAACGCCATCGGCAAGCTGGCCGGCCAATCTCAACATTTGGGGCCCAAGAGCGCCAAGGTATACGGGCGTACGCGGCGGGGAATCAAAGGCAAGTTGAACACCTCTCAGGTTCACAACCCTGCCTTTATAGGTAACCACCTCACCCGCCAGCAATCCTTTGACGGTTGCCAGGTATTCCCTCATCAGCTGCACCGGCGATACTTCCGGCACACCAAAAGCGCGACGGGTCTCCTCCTGGTACAACCCTCCGACGCCTATTCCAAGCAGGAACCGCCCTCCCGTAATCTGGCTCAGCGTTCCTGCACTCATCGCCAGGGCTACCGGCCCGCGTAAAGACACCGGTGACACGGAAATGCCGGTGGTCAGTCCGCCTTCCACAACATCGGTGGTAGCCGCCCATCGCAGTTGGCAGAGATGGAAGGAATCCATGCCGGGCCCCTCTGGCGTCCATACGCTGGAATAGCCCAAACACGCCGCTTCCCTGGATACCTGCTCCTGGTCTTGGAGCGACAGACCCAAAGAACCGTCGATGCCAACTCCTATATCCATGCAATCTCCTTGCAATAACGCGGCTCACTGTAACAGCTTGGGCCGCAGGTCTCTTCCCCTGAAGGCAGGATGGTCCGGGCCGTATCTGTGCGCCCGGAACACCCAGTTGGCGCGTTCCATGCCGGAATCGGAAGAGAAGAACGGATTTACGTACTCCCAGACTATATCCTTGTCCGGCGTAACTTCAAATAACCGCCCGTGTGCGCCTTCGCAAATGAGCGTGTTGCTGTTGGGCAGCCGCTCTGCTCCACTGATATGATAGCTGTAAAACGAAACGGGTGGGTCGCCCCGGTACTCCCAGCCGGTTTGGCCCGTGGACGGGTCGACCTCTATCACCCTAGAATAGTCCATGCCCCGGCGGTGCGATCCGTTGTCGAACAGCAGCAGCCGCCCGTTGTCCAGGGGGTACGCGTGATGCTGATGCGATACCTCACCGGGGCCCCATTTCCATTTGATCTCTCCGCTCTCCCTGGATACGATGGCGACGACGCTGGTCTTTCTGAAGCTGACCAGGATATCGCCGTCCGGCATGACCGCCAGCGAGTTTCCATGAGTCCACTCCTCGCGGCCCTCCAGGGGGCAGATGACGTCCTCCCGCGGGTCCAAGTACTCCCAAGAACGCCACTCGAAAACCACGTCTCCCCCTGGTGTAATCTCCCGTATCACGTCGCCAAACATAGCCGCCGGGTCATCGTCCGTCTTGTATCCGCCCTGTATGCGAGGGGTCAACTCCTCTGGCATGCGCTGCCAGAGGAGGAGCAAGGTATTGCCATCGGACAGTCTGACGAAATCGTGGTGAAGATAGGGGTCGCGGTATTCCCAGACCACGTTGCCATCCCAATCGAACTCGATTATCGCCGCCGCCGCGCCGCCGGCATGGCCGGGAAGGTCGACGCTTTCCGGCGGCCTGGTGCGGCAGAGCAGGTTTCCACCGGGAAGCAGGCGAGCGTACCTGATACCCTCCTCATGCCGCCAGCGGTGACATATACGTCCTTCCAGGTCTATCAAGTTGGCGTATTTGTCGGACTCGCTGGGCTGAGTGCCGCCTCCGGCATTGGCAAACAGGGTGTACCCCGGATAGCACAGTTGCGGCGCGGAGAATATGAGTCCCGTGGGGTGATGCCTGGACCAGCCCATGTCTATTCCAGGGCGTAGGCCTGATCCAAGAGGTCTATTACGTGACTCACCCTAACCGGGCTGGCCACTTCCCTAAGTCCCGTCTCCATTTGAATTGCGCAACCGGGGTTGGACGTGGCCATCACTTCTGAACCGGTGGCCAGCACAGAGAACACCTTGTTCCTCTGAAGCCGGCGCGACATCTCCGGCTGCAACGTGCTGTACAAACCGGCAGCTCCACAACAGCGGCTGGAAGCTTCCATCTCCACCAGTTGCAGCCCGGGTATCGACTGAAGCAGCCGGCGAGGCGCATCCGTTATCCGCTGGGCGTGGGCCAGATGACACGGGTCTTGGTATGTTACCCGAATGGTCAGCTTCCCCTTGGGAGGCTCCCAGGGCAAGCCGACCAAGAACTCGGAGATGTCCTTGACTTTGGCGCTGAGGGCTTGCGCTTTACCCGCATACTCAGGGTCGTCGCGCAAAAGGTCATCGTATTCCTTCATTGTGGAGCCACATCCCGCCGATGCCACCACCACGGCGTCCACGTCCGCAGCCAAGAAAACATCGATATTACGCCGCGCCATACTCTGTGCCTGCCGCCTATCCCCACCGTGCAGGTTCAAAGCGCCGCAGCAGACCTGGTCCTGGGGCACTGCCACCTGGCAACCGTTCCTGGCAAGCACGCGTACGGCGGCTTCCATAGTCGAGCCATGGGTCAGCGGCATAACGCAACCGGACAGCAGGACGACCTTGGCCCTGGCTTTGACACGGGGGGCAGCAACATCTCCCGGCGGTTTGAAAAACTTGCCTGGTAGGTTTGGCAGCTGTCTGTGGAATCTGCCGGCCATCCCAGGGATCCGACCGAACAGCCTGGGTAGGCCGGTCCGCTGGTATAGTCGCAGCGCCGTGCCCAAAGCATATAAGCGTCCGGGGTAGGACAGGAGATGGTGAAACGTAAGATTCAAAGCAAATCTTTTCCACAGCGGCGCTTTCTTTTGCTTGGATATCTCTTCCCGCGTTGCCTCCATTAGCCTGCCGAAGGGGACGCCGGAAGGGCACACCACTTCACAGGCCCGGCATTGCAAGCACAAGTCCATGTGCGAAGTCACTTGCCTGGTATAGGAGACACGGTCTTCACGCACCGCCTTCATCAGCGCAATACGTCCCCTGGGTGATTCAGTTTCAAGGCCGGTCTCCAAGTACGTGGGGCAAGCATTGAGGCAGAGACCGCAATGTACGCACTTGTACAGGTCTTCGTCACGGGGTCCGGCAAAGACGGAACTGCCTGGGGCCTGTTGTTGCACCATCTCAGATGCCTCCCACGTATCTGCCGGGGTTGAGAATACGGTTGGGGTCCATTCTGTTCTTCAATCGCCGCATCAGGTGCAGGGCCGGGCCCGGGTCACCCCACACGTCCAGATCAGCCTTCGCCTGCAGAGACGCCTGCTCCACCAACGCATAGCCATCCGCGGATGCGGCTATGCTCCTAAGGCCGGATACTACGTTCTTCACTTGATTGCAAGGGGCCGCAATCTTGCACTTGACAACACCCCGCGCCGGTCCTACGGCCATTTCCAGGCTATAGCCGTTCTGCAGGCAATACTCGGATATTGCGCCGATTACGGACTTGGTCTTAGATGGAAGGTGCCCCAAGCTGAGCAGAACCTCCTCCTCGGCACTGCCGTTCCACCCAAAATCCGCGACGGCCTCCCACAGTGTTCTTGCTTCATCTTGGGCAAGGGTGTTGACGTTCTCCGCCCCGGCCTGCTCCAGCAGAGACCTCCCCTTCTCCAGTCTAACTTCCACAGACGGGACTGAGCCCAGGAAACGGGCGTAAACCCGGTTCCGTCCGTCGCTTCCCTTGATAAGCTCTATTGCCTCACCGGCGTATTGAGAATCAGCAATCTCGTGGCAGACATCTACTGCCTTCCCCAAATCGTCGAACTCAGCGGCCAAGGTCGTATCCTCTTGGGGCAATGGAATCACCTTGAACGTGGCCTGCAAGATTATGCCCAGCGTCCCCAGCGCACCTATGTGCAGTTTGGGCAAATCGAACCCGGTGACGTTCTTGACCACGTTCCCACCGCTTTTGGTAACAGTCCCATCGGCGCTTGCAACCCTCACTCCCAGTACAAAATCACGGGCAGCGCCGTAGGAAAGGCTGAGCGGCCCGGACAGGTTTGCGGCAAGTATACCGCCCACGGTCCTCCTAGCGGCCAGCGGCGGGTCCAGCGGCAGCCATTGACCCTCCTCCGCGAGCCGCTCCTGCAATAGTCCGAACTTGATCCCCGCGCCGACGCTTACCGTCAAGTCGCCGGGATTATGGTCGATGCGATGTGGCAGCATTTCGGTGGCAACCACAACATCCAATCTTTGGGGCAAGTTCCCCAGCCGGACGGCGTTTCCCGACCCTTTGGGCGCTACAGCCCAACTTTTTTCGTTTGCCTCTTTGAGCAAGGCCGATAGCTCCTCTTCAGAAGCGGGGAAAACGGCGGCTTTGGGAGTGAGGCCTTCCACCGCGTGACGGGACAGATCAGAGTCAAGAACAAGGGAAGTCCCGTTCATCACGTGGACGAGCATTTCCCGCATTTGGGCAGGAGACGGCATTACGCCCAGGCTCCTGCGCCGGCTCTGCTCACCGCCGCTTGCTGCCTGGCATCCAGGCAGGACACGCCGTCAGGAAACATCTTGCCTGGATTGAACAGACCCCTGGGGGCAAAGGTCTCTTTTAGCTGAAGCATTGCATCCATATCGGCGTCGCTGAACATCAGCGGCATGTACGCCTTCTTCTCCAGGCCGACACCGTGCTCGCCGGTGAGGACTCCACCGGCGTCTACGCACACTTCCAGGATTTTGCCGCCAGCCTCTATGACTCGCTCGGTTTGGCCGGGCTGCCTTTCGTCGAAAACAATGCAGGGGTGCAAGTTGCCGTCTCCGGCGTGGAAAACATTGGCAACGAGGAGGCCGTACTCCTCACTGATCTCCCCTACCCTACGCAGCACATCGGGAAGCTTGGATCTTGGCACCACGCCGTCCACCAGGTAATAATTCGGCGCCAGGGCTCCCAGCGCACCCAGGGCGCCTTTCCTTCCTGCCCAGAGCCGTTCCCGTTCCACAGCCTCGCTTGCTTCCTTAACGTCCGTGGCCCCCGCATCAATGCAAATCTCCCTAACCATGGCAGCCGCTTCATTCACCTCCACCTCCAGGCCATCCACCTCTATGAGCAACACTGCCCCGGCGTCTGTGGGATATCCAAAGTTGATTGCCGTTTCCACCGCCTTTATGGCCAGGCTATCCATCATTTCCATTGCAGTTGGTATCAGTCCTGTGGCGATCACCGCGGATACAGCCGTGCTGGCCTGTTCGATTTCACTGAACACGGCAAGCATTGTCTTCACCGACTGCGCAGCGGGCAGCAAACCCACCACCGCCTTTGTAACCACCCCCATCATACCCTCTGATCCAACGAACGCTCCTACCAAATCATAGCCGGGCCGGCTCCGGTAGGGGTCGCCCAGCCAGACCACGGACGCGTCCTCCAATACCACCTGCAGGGACAGCACGTGGTTTGTCGTCACCCCGTAGCGCAGGCAGTGAGGCCCTCCGGAGTTCTCGGCTACGTTTCCGCCTATGGTGCAAGCGCGCTGGCTCGAGGGGTCCGGGGCGAAATGGAGACCGTACTGGGAAGCAGCGACCGACAGATCAAGATTCACAACGCCGGGCTCAACTACAGCTATTCTATTCCGGGGGTCTATCTCTAGAATAGAGCGCATCCTGGTCAGCGCCAGCTCTATCCCGCCCTGGCAGGCAATGGCGCCGCCGGACAGCCCGGTCCCAGCGCCTCTTGGTATAACCGGCAGGCCTTCTCTGCCTGCCAGATCCACTATCCGGGACACCTGTCCGGTAGAAGTAGGAAACACCACGGCCGCGGGCAATCCCCTATCCACGGAGCCGTCGTACTCGTAGACTAGCAGGTCGTCGGGGTGGTGAATCACCGACTGCTTCCCTACGATGTGTTCGAGCTGTTTCACCAAGCGCCGCTTGTCCATACTTGCATCCTATGAGCACGGACATGGTAACCCAAATCATGCTATCTGGCATCAGTTTGCTTAAAGGCCAAATGTTGCCTTACCATCGGGTTATGGCTGGCGAAGAGCCCGATACCAAGGCAGAGCGGCGGGAGCGGAAGCGGCAGAGCAAGCGAAAGATGCGCGTTACCGGCAGCGGCGTGCGGTTGCTGCAAGAAATCGCTCGCCGCCGCGCCGAGCGATTGAAAAGGGAACATGGTGAAAAAGGGCAATAGGAGGCTCCGATGACGTTGACAAAACAAGAACGAGTACAGGCGGTGCTTGAAGGTGAAACGGTTGACCGACCACCCATCAGTGTGTGGCGGCATTTCTACGGTAAAGAAACGACTAGCCAAGGTCTTGTCGAGTCGATGCTTGGCTTCCAGCGGCAATACGACTGGGATTTCATGAAGGTGAATCCGCGTGCTCAATATCACGTTGAAGACTGGGGCGCCACATTCCGTTATCCCGCAGACCCGAACGAGGGCCCGACTGCGCTAGATGTGCCGGTTGGTTCGCCAGAGCAATGGGAGCAAATTGAACCTCTGAAAGCGACTACGGGTGTCCTCGGTGAACATCTCATGGCTCTGAGCGATATCAAGAAAGGCCTAGCCGGTGAGACGCCTTTCATAATGACGGTGTTCAACCCCATCTCCATTGCGGGACGCCTAGTGGAGTCGGAGGGTGCTTTTGTGGAGCAGATGCGGAATCACCCAGACAGAATTCACTCAGCCCTTGAGGTGATCACTGAGACCTTTTGCAGCTACGTCAGCGAAATTCTGAACGCCGGCGCTGACGGTATCTTCTTCGCGACCACGTCCTGGGCCACTACGGACCTTATAACCAGCGAAGAGTACGCGGAGTTTGGCCGTCCCTACGATCTACGTGTCCTCAACGCGGCCAAAGATGCCTGGTTCAACATACTTCACGTTTGCCGCAGCCACAACATGCTGCGCGACCTTATCGATTATCCTGTTCAAGCCTTCAACTGGGACACACAGGACACCACCAACCCTTCTCTTGAACAGGCCCGTGCTTTCACAAGCAAACCTCTCGTAGGGGGTATTAGCCGGGAAACACTGCTTCACGGCGAACTTGGATCAGTAGCCGATGAAGTCAAAGAGGCGATCGCCCAGACTGATGGCCGGGGTTTTATGATTAGCTCCACATGCTCAATTTCGCCACGCTGCCCGGAGGCGAACCTGGAGGCGCTGCGTAAATCGATTTAGAAGTTGATTGCAGGGCAAAGCCGGGAGCAATGGGACCGTAATCTTCCCGCTCATATGGTTCGACAGGCTCACCATGAGCAGGAACCTGGGTCGTATTTCCTAACCGTCTACTTCATAGTAAGACTCTTGTTGACTTGGGTACTATTTACTTCACGGCCCGCAACACCACTACCGGCTAACTGAAGTTGATGCCACCGCCTTCGGGCTCTATGCCAAAAGCATCCACAACGGCTTCAGAAGCCGATAGGAAGTCCCTTCTCAAGGGTTCCACCTCTTCTTCCGGGGTAGCCGAGCGCTTGAAAAGGGAACATGGAGAAAAAGGGTAATGAGGAGACTCCAATGACGCAGGTTGATAGGTTTCTGGAGTCGAGTGGTGATCCCAACAATCGTCCTATTCAGCCTCTAGGAGATCGTGTAATATTTAGTTCGGTAGAGTGCCAAGGGTGTCGCGCTGTTATTCCGACTTTCAGCCTTTCGAATCAATGCTATGTCTGCTGGCTTGCAAATGAGTGAATTGGGGAATCAGAAGCGCGGGACTCGAGCGGCGATAGTTGGTAGTGCTGCCGGCCTCGTTCCTGCTATCTCCCTGGCCTTCTACTGGCTTTCGTCACAGGAACCCCATGTCGCCGCTCAACGTTTGGGCTATGTAGCCTGGGCTTTACTCCTCCTCTCGCCGTATGTGCTGGCGTTCGTGGCCTCTAGGGTGCGAGACCCTGGAGTACGCGGTGGACTGCTCCTGGGTATGGGTCTACTGTCGTTAATAGGAATCTTCTCAACCTTCTCAATAATCGCTTTTGTTTTTCTGCCCGCTACATTCGTTATTTGGTTCGCCGCTATCAGAAGTTTGACTGTCGCGAGACGCCCGCTGGGGACGGCGATACCTGCCACTGTTGCAGGGCTGCTGATCGCTGCGATTGTGGGGTTCGGCTTCTTTTCCCTGTTGTGGACTCAGCACCAGGACCTGGAGGTTCGCTGTTGGGTTCTGACCCAGGGCCCGGACGGACACTCCAGGTGGGAGCCACGACCCAATGTCGGAGAGCAAGGGACCATTAGCGTTGGACCCCTAACGGGTGGCGAACGGTCCATATGCACCAGCGGTATCATCCCTAACTCCGGGGCCGCGATGAGCATAGGTGCGGTTGCCATAGCTATCTTGGCTATGTTGATGGTTTCACGGTGGTTAGGACACGTAGGGCTGCCCATCTACGGAGACTCACGGCGGCGCTAACAATTTTCGCTCTGGGTGGTTGCAGTACGTAAATCGATATCGGATTGATTCCAAGACAAAGCCGGGAGCAATGAGACTACACCTCAAGTGCTTGATAACTTGGATATTATTTACTTCACGGCCCGCAACACCACTACCGGCCAGCTGAAGTTGATGCCGCTGCCTTCAGGCTCTATGCCAAAAGCATCCACAACGGCTTCAGAAGCCGATAGGAAGTCCCTTCTCAAGGAGTCCGCCTCTCCCTCTGAGGTCGCCGATCGCTTCACCCAGTCGTTGAACTCCAGGTGAACTCTAGTCATCTGGAGGTGGGTTACCGTCAGTCCGGCTTCTTGCAGCATGCTGCGCCACTCCGACTGCTTCCTATCCCAAACGTGAGTAGCATCGCGCCTCAGCTCAACATCGTTCATCCATACCGCGGTAGCCTCCTCTTCAGGGGCGCAAGTGTCACTCAACAAGAACACCCCGCCGGGCTTAAGCACGCGACTGATCTCCCGCAGCGCCAGGGGAAGGTTGTAGAAGTGGTGCGCCGCCTGACGGCAAGTCACCATATCCAAAGAACCACCGGCAAAAGGCATGTGCTCCGCCTCAACGAAGGCAAGTTCTACGTTTTCCAGGCTTCGCTCGCTGGCCAACTGCCCGGCCTGCCGCAGCATTCCGACAGCTATATCGGTGGCGAGCACCCGCTCCACGTATGGCGATACGGCAAACGCGGTGAACCCTGCCCCCGTGGCGATGTCCACGGCAACGCCGCGTCCGCCCAGGGATGCGTACCCTTGCAATACGTCCAATCCCTCGCTGTGGGCGTGCACGCCCGTGCTTACAGCATAGTGCTCCGCCTGTCTGCCGAACTGCTCAGCGGCGCTCTGCGATGATCTGTTCTCTTCAGTCATATGCTCACCTTGGCACAACGGTTGAGCTAGTATACTTGGTAAATAGGCACATCAGAGGGGCTACAAGGGGTCTGTTATCACTTTTATTGTCCCGGCTTCATCGGCTGGTCTGAGGGAGGGCGGGACGCCCTCCCTGGGAAGTGCAACTCTAGATTAGACAGGCTTGACCGCCGACACAAAGACGCGGATGGCTCTTTTCCCCGTCACTTTTCCGTCAGTATGTAAACGAACTGCACCAGGATGCTGGCTATAGATCCCCGCACTTGTACCCGCTGGGTTGAGGACGGCCAACTCAACGCCAGGCGGCATGACGGCCTTAGCTGGCATATCGACCAAGGCGACCTCACGTCGTCCACCGTCTAATTACTTGATCAGTGTAAGTCTGGGAGTGCCAACTCTTTGTGGTCTGGACGAGCAACCTTGACAGGGATGTTAGCCGGTGGTATTCTTTAGCCACCTGACTATCAGGCGGCTAAAGTAACAATTGGCGGAGATGTCCTCGGGTACGATGTCAATAAAGAGCACCACCGGGTATATGTTGGCCCAAGCCTGCAAGCATCATCGCCAGCGGGCAGAGGTGCTGCTGAATGAGATCGGGCTGCATGTCGGCCAAGAGATGCTGTTGTCCGGCCTATGGGAAAAGGAAGGATTGACCCAGACTGAACTGGCGGACTACGTGATGATACAGCCCGCCACTGTGACGAACATGCTCCAACGCTTGGAACGGGCCGGGATCGTCGAGCGCAGGCCGGATGCGGAAGACCAGCGTATCTCTCGCGTATACGCGACCAAGAAGGGCCGCGGTCTGAAGGAGGCAGTCGAGGAGCAGTGGGGCAAGCTGGAGCAGGAGTCCTTCGCCGGGTTCAGCATCGAGGAGCGTGTCCTGCTCCGCCGTCTGCTTCTACAGGTCTATCGGAACCTGGCTGGGGACCAATAGGGGCGACATTTTTACGGTGATACTTAGCTAGCTAACGGCATGAATGCCCACAAACCCGCCCCAAGCCGTTCTGAGAAAGGAGGGGAAATGATGGTACGCCACAGGTCTTGAAGGGGAGCTCTCACTGAATCCGGTCCCGGACGCTGTGTCCACGTAGTCCAAGAATACAGCAGAAAAGGAGAACCAATGACCGCTCAGATAACTAGAGACCCCAAAACCGACCACCTGCTCACACCTGAAAACTCCGCCCTGGTTCTGATCGACTTCCAGCCGGGCCTCATTGACGGCACCAAGTCCGTTAGCCAGGAGATTCTAATCAACAACGTAGTGGCATTGGCCAAGACCGGCACCCTGTTTCGGCTGCCTGTCGTGCTGTCCACCGTCGGGGTGAGCGCCGGTTACCAGGAGGACACGATTGCCGAGTTAGAGTCGGTCCTGCCCGGTATTCCTACCGTCGACCGCTCGAAAGTGAACGCGTGGGAAGAGCCCGCCTTTCGCGAGGCGGTGGTCGCCACCGGACGCCAAAAGCTGATAATGGCCGGTCTCTGGACGGAAGTTTGCCTCGTGTTTCCCGCACTGGACCTGCTGAACGAAGGATACCAGGTGTACGCCGTGTCCGACGCCTCGGGCGGAACCAGCGCCGATGCCCACGAACGCGGTATGCAGCGGATAATCCAGGCCGGAGCGGTTCCCGTCACTTGGGAAGCGGTGATGGCCGAGCTGGGCCGGTTGAATATGGCCGAGTACGACATGAACGGGTTTATCGAGCTTATGGAGGTGCACCTGCCTAGGAGCGTATAGAACGGTCTTACCTTCGAGACACGGCCGCCGAAGGATGGCGACTTGGCATCCCGAATGTTGGACGTTCCTCCTCATCTGAGATGCCAGGTAGGCCATCTTCCCAGGCAAATGTCAGGCGGCCTACGCTCGTTGGGACGCTTTGTGTGGCAACGCGCCGGGCAGCGGGAGGCAGGCATGGATGACAAAGGCTCAGGATCAAGCCGGGGAGAGAATCACTCGGCGGGACAGGCTGCAAAGGTGTGCTGCTGACGGTTTGCGTCGCCTTGTTTTTCGGGGTGCTCAACGCCTCGGCGGTGGGGGTGGTTCTGCCAGAGATCGCCGCAGACCTGTCGGTCGATACCGGACAGCTTGGTTGGCTCATGACCGGGTTCCTCCTGGTCTATGGGGGATAGCCATCCCTCTGTACGGTCGTCTGGCCGATCGGTATGGCGCTCGCCCGCTCTTTCTGCTCGGCGTGGCCGTGTTCTCAGCCAACTCCCTCTTGCCCGCGCTGGCGACGACTTTTCGTTGTTGCTGGCGGCAAGGATCGTCCAGGCGATCGGGGGTGCGGCGATCCCCGGCTTGGGGATGACGCTTGCCAGCCGAGCCTATGGTCCAGAGTCGCGGGGGGCGGTCCTCGGCGTGATAGCCGCAACCATCGGCCTCGCCGGGGCCATCGGGCCAACGTTGCGGTCCTCATCGATTTGCCGATTCTCCTTGTCTCTTCTCACGAGCTAGTATACTTGTAACTTACGGGCTTCGTCAGGCCTATACAGCTTCACACCGAGGCAAGCGCTGGAGTTGTCTACCTGACACTTCCTTGCTATGTTCCGTTATCATGAGCGAAGCAGTTGCGCGTCCTCCCCAGAAACGAGGACTGAAGAGGGGCTGATGTCAGAGGCAGACCAGGTGAAGCAGGGCGCAGCCGCCCTGGCCGACCTCTTCGAATCGGATTATGAGCGCATCGCCCGTTACATTGCAGTACGTATCGGCAACACCGGACACGCGGAAGAACTGGCCGGAGATGTGTTCGTGAGAGCATTGGAGAGGATAGATACCTTTCAATGGCGTGACGTGCCAATGCAGGCTTGGCTGTTTCGTATTGCCCACAACCTGGTTGTCGACTACTTACGAAAGAACTCGCGGCGCAAGGCCACTACCCTAGACGAAGCCCTTGATATCGCCTCTTCGGACAGCCCGGAAAACGAGGCGGTGCTCACCTTACAGCGAGAAGAGATCATGGCAGCCATGGAGTCTCTAACCCCGGCCCAGCGTGAAGTAGTGGCTTTGCGCTTCTTTGGGGGCCTCACTTCCAAAGAAGTGGCAAACGTGGTGAAGAGGAGCCATGGCGCGGTTAGAGAGCTTCAATCCAGTGCGATGAAGGCACTGAGAATTCTTCTCAATGCCCAGCCTGCCCCAAGCATTGAGGTGGAAGGATAACATGAACATAGAAAGGGGCAACTTTGAACAAGTCTTGGACGCCTGCCTGGACCAGGTCCTGCACAAAGGCGGCTCCCTGGAGCTTTGCATTCAGCAATATCCGGAGCACGCTGTAGAGCTGGAGCCGCTTCTGAGGCTGGCCGTGGAATCCCATAAGCAATTCGACTTCAGACCCAGCCCTCAAGCCAAAGCAAGGGCTCGTGCGGCGCTTCAACAAGCCATCGAGAACCACGAGGCAAATCGTTACTCGTCCACTCTGTTGGGTTACCTGGGGAAGTTGTCTACTTCTCTGCTGGCCAGGCATCGCTGGGCGATCAGCGCCACCGCTGCAATGATCATTCTGGCGTTCACGGGCACCGGGCTGGTTACGGCTTCTAACAATAGCACGCCCGACCAGCCTCTCTATTCCGTAAAGCGTGCGGTGGAACAGACGCAGGTTTTCTTCACGCGTGGTGAGCAGAGCAAAGCGGACTTGTATGCCAAGTTAGCCGAACGGCGCCTGGTTGAGCTCGAAATTCTGGGAGTTAGGGGAAACACAGAACACGTTTCACGATTGACCCAGGACCTGGGCTACAGCTTGAAGCAGGTACGGCTCTTTGCCATTCCCGGTGTACGCGTCTTCTATCTGGACGATGGCACACCCGTTCCAACCGAATTCAGGCCAATCTTCATCCAGGGCAGTGAGCTAAGACGGCCGCCCGTGAAATTCAGGCTGGATCCAAACGTATTGGAGAACCTAAAGCGCCTCCATGCCAAGCTGCAGTGGGACTTCAACCACCGTGCGCCTATGCTCTACAAGGCTTTTCAGAATGCACCTCCATCCGTCCAGACGGAAGTGGTGAAAGCCCAGCAAATCACGGAACGGGAGTACAGGGGGCTTATCTACACCATCAGCTTGGTTATAGAAGAGGGTTCCTACGGGTCGTCGCCATAGCTGGGAGATGCCCCGGGGTTGCGTCACGGCGGGCTTGCACCGTTGGTCCGGGGCTTGGGAGACTCTGGTCCCCTCATATGAGGGCTGTTCCATGATGAATAAGCCCTCACCTTGTTACGGCGCAGCTAGCCAATGATGCGGGACACTTCCTTGAGCTGGGGCAGGGACAGATTCCCGCCGCTGACTACCAGCACAACTCGTCTGTTCCGTATCTCTTCCTTGACTTTTATGGCTCCGGCCAGCGCCGCAGCGCCCGCCCCTTCGGCCATGGTGTGAGCGCGCTCCATCAGGTGCAGCATGGCTTCCTTGATCTCCTCGTCGCTGACCAGCACAAAGTCGTCCAGCATGTCCCACAAGATTCTCTGCGTCAGCTCGTATCCCGCACCCGTCGCTAGACCTTCCGCGAAAGTGGTGTTTGCCGCCTGCGTGAGCTCCCGGTTCTTCCAGGAGAGGTAGCCCCCCGGCGCCTGTTCCGACTGCACGGCTATCACCTTGACGTTGGGATTCACCGTCTTGGCCGCAATGCAAGCTCCGGAAGCGCCGCTTCCGCCCCCCAGGGGTACGAATATGTATTCCACATCCGGAAGGTCCTCCAGGATCTCCAGAGCATAGGTTCCCGCGCCTGCAATCAAGTCCGGCTCATTTGCCGAATGGATATATCTGTAGCCGTACTCTTTCTCCAGGTTTTCAGCATGTACCTTGGCCTCATCAAACACTTTTCCGAAAAAGACCACCTCGGCTCCCAACGCTTGTACCGCCGCCACCTTGCTGGGGTTGCTTCCTTCCGGCATTACAATGACGGCCTTGATTCCCAGCACGGACCCAGCATACGCTATGGCCTGAGCGTGGTTCCCTGTAGACGCCGTTACCACACCCCGCCGTCGATCTTCATCACCAAGGTTATGCATTGTATTGATGCCTCCCCTGGCTTTGAAGGCACCCAGGGCGTGATGGTTTTCATGTTTGAGGTGAACCTCAGCGTCTAACATTTCACTGAGCCTGGGATAGTGGTGCAACGGGGTACGCGGCAGGTAACGCGACACCACCTGCCGCGCCCGAAATACATCCGCTAGAGTTGGGATCCTCATGAGAACTGTGACCCTCCGTTGAGATCCGCCGATTGCTTGTGGCCCCTTAAACTATATCAAATCCGAGCACCCGGAGGACGATGATATTGGGCTTGCGATGCATCACTAACCTTATTCTCTCACAACAAAAGGCACAGGTTGTGCATAAAGAGATACGAGAAGGATAGAGATGCGTATTATCATAAGAACGCGGAAAGCATGCCGCTGGAGCACAGCTATGAGCAACCCTGTTGAGAGCCGTGAACCCTGGCGGGCGCCGGGGACGAACGGCGGCTTCAACCAGCGATGCGTCTCCGCCCTCACTCATCCCACAACCGTCATCGCGCTGGCAACCCTGCTGCTCAACGACGTACTCTTCAAGGCCCTCTGGCCACACGCATGGATTACCGGCAAGCTCAGCGACCTAGCCTGGGTGATCTTTGCACTTCCTCTACTCGCATTCCTCCTCTCCCTCTGTACCCGCGGCAACCGCACCGCCGCCCGTACAGCCTTCATCACGGCCTACGTAGGACTGCCCCTGCTCTACGCTGCCTTCAACACCTTTGAGCCAGTACACTACTGGATTCTGCGTGGAATCTCTATAGCGTCCGGTGGAAGCGCAGGGGCCCCGCTAGATGCCACGGACTCTATCGTCATACCTCTGGGATGGGGCATAGCCATCTGGGTGTGGCGACGGCCAGCCCTCAGCGCCGAATCCCTGCGACTGCGATGGGGCATGCTGGTGGCGGGGGTGGCGGTGCTTGCCAGCATAGCAACGCCGGCTGAACAGTTAGATCTGGGTATCACCGACGTAGGAGTTTCCGAGGACGGGCTCATTCACGCCAACGCAAGTTACGACTATGCTAGCAGTTATGACTATCCTAGAAATTATTCCTCTAAACATCAGAGCACCGACGGCGGTCTGACATGGGTTACAGAACCTGACTACCAAGGCAATGTCACATGGGGCGGCCAAACCGCTGAAACGCCCAGGGGCAGGTACACCGTGGTGGCCACAGGCATCATGCTGATAGGCGCTGATGGGAGGGGCGAAGTAGTCTACTCGACCGCTTACCTCTCTAATGCAGGAAACTTATGGGCGCAGCGGCATTCCAGGTCCAGGTTCGGTATAATAACGACCCGACCCGCCGGCCACATCATTTACGACGAGCACAGCGGCAACCTGATTATCGCCATGGGAAGCCAAGGTGTCCTTGTGGGAACACCCGACGGGCGCTGGACGCCGTACGCTGTGGGGAGATACACCCCGACGGACTTCACCTTCTTAGGCAAGACAGGCCTGCTGCTGCCAAATATCAGCTTCTGGGCCGCTGTGCTCGCGCTCTCAATGTCGATGACAGCAGCCGGCCTGATTTTCTTGCAGAATTCCCTAGGAATGCGACGTGTGCTGCTCTGCACCCTTTTGGGAGGCCTCGGCCTGCTGTTGTTCTATTCAGGGGCATTATCCCTGTTAGCTGACCCTCCGCGTGTGTACGGTGGATTGATGATCATAGGCCTGGTGTTGCTTTTTCTGGCGGGTGAATCTGCAGGAATGGGATGGCGGTCTCTCATGCTAGCCGTAGCTGTACCGGGAGCCATTGTCTTAGCGTTGCTTTACTTTGGAGTATCGCTCTTTGGCTTTAACTCTGTCCCTCCCCAATTCTCAGCTCTAATTCTACTTGGAATGGTCGCTTACTCAATTTGGGGACGCAATACTAGAGCAATCTGGACCATCGCTTCGGCAATCGCCATCTACGCTCTTCTGGCATCGGTTGCATTCCTGTGGATGTTCGGTGGCTCAGATGTCAGAGACTTTAATGACTTCTATAACTCTGAAGAGTATGTGATCGGTGTAGCAGCGCTTACCTTTGGGATTGCATCTCTCTTGATTTCTTTGCGCCTCCGTTATTGGCGGGCTACGATCGCATCGCTGGTTGGTATGAAAGTCCTTGTCATTCTGGCATTCATGCTGTGGCTGCACCTCGGCATCCCGCTGGGTCTGGCCAAACTCTCGGCCTTTGCGCTAGTGGCGTTTGCAGCCTTCCGGCTGGCAGGCTACATAAAACGGAGTAGCCAGAGGACCACAGATGAAAGTCCCCGATAGGTGTTGCAAACAAGGAATACGGCACGTTGCAGTTCTGCGCCAACTACAGGCCCACCAACCGTACCTTGACCATAAGTTCTAGCTGTGCTACGCTCAACAACAGCGGCTAAGACGGAGACGAGTAAGCTGGTTCTCCAGCATAGCGAGTCCGGTAGGGTGGAAGCGGACGTTAGGAGCCCGGCCGAAAATCCCTCCTGAGCCTCCCGCCGAAATCCTGTTTCAAAGAGGGGCAGGAGAGTAGACAGGGACGGGGTTGTCTCCCGTTATGACGGACAGGGGTGTGACTGCGCCTCAAAAGTGCCCCGGTCTTTAATATTGGGGAAGAAGAGTGGTACCACGGGTGAAAGGCTCGTCTCTTATGAGACGGGCTGTTTTTATATGTAGACCAGTGAGCAGGACATATATGGACAAAGTTGAGCTTTACGATACGACTTTAAGAGACGGCGCCCAGATGGAGGGAATCTCCCTCTCCGTAGCGGATAAGATCAAGATTACACGCAAGCTGGACGAGCTTGGCGTGGCTTACATAGAAGGCGGCTGGCCCGGTTCCAACCCCAAAGACGCGGAGTATTTTCGCCGGGCCCGATTCCTCAACCTATCGAACGCCACTATCGCCGCCTTTGGAAGCACACGGCGCGCAGGCGTTCCTGCCGATCAAGACGCCAATCTGAAAACGCTCATAGAAGCGGAGACTCCGGTGATCACTCTGGTAGCCAAAAGCTGGGACATGCAGGTTACGCGAATTCTGGAAACAAGCCTGGAAGAGAACCTGGCCATGATTTCAGACTCCGTTGCTTTTCTAAAAGAACATGGCCGGCGCGTGTTCCTAGACGCTGAGCACTTCTTCGACGGATACAAGGCGGATCCGGAGTACGCATCGCAATGCATCCGCGCCGCTGCTTCCGCGGGCGCTGAGACCATAATTCTCTGCGATACCAATGGAGGGACGCTGCCTCACGAGGTGCAAGAAATCGTATCTAGGGTGAAGCAGCAGATCGACGTGCCGCTGGGCATTCACGCCCATAACGACTGCGAGGTGGCGGTGGCCAACAGTCTGGCAGCAGTGGCGGCAGGTGTCGGACAAGTACAGGGATGCATCAACGGATACGGGGAGCGTTGCGGCAACGCCAATATCCTCTCGGTCGCGGCCAACCTGAAGCTGAAACTTGGGATCCCGACCATCAGTGACAAACAGATGGAATCACTAACTGAAGTACACAGATACATAAGTGAGATAGTAAACATGCCCCCGGCGGGCAACCAGCCCTTTGTGGGGCATAGCGCTTTCAGCCACAAAGGTGGCCTGCATGGCTCCGCAGTGGCCAAGCTGGAGGATAGCTATCAGCACATCCGGCCTGAACTGGTGGGCAACAGCATGCGAATGCTGGTTTCGGAGCTGGCCGGACGCGGCAACGTGGCCTACAAGATCAAAGAGCTTGGAATAGACGTGGACGTACCGCGGGGAAAAGCGGCGCTGCTGGTGGAAGAGATCAAGGAAAAAGAAAGCCTGGGCTATCAATATGAAGGGGCAGAGGCTTCCTTTGAGCTACTTGTACGACGCACCGTAGACGGATATAGCCGCCCCTTTCAGCCCATAGACTACCGGGTAATCATTGAGCAAAGACACGTCCCCGACGTAATCAGCAACGGCGACCCGCTTTCGGAAGCCACGGTAAAGATCAAGGTGGGCACGGAAGTCCGGCATACCGTGGAAATAGGAAACGGTCCCGTGAACGCCCTGGACGGCGCTTTGCGCAAGGCGTTGCTCATAGACTACCCGGAGCTAAGCGCCATCCGCTTGGTGGACTACAAGGTCCGCGTAGTCGACCAGAGCGGGGGGACAGGCGCCGTAGTCAGGGTGCTCGTGGAATCCACGGACGGCGCGCACACCTGGCAGACTGTGGGGGCTTCACCCAACATAATCGAAGCCAGCTGGACTGCGATGACCGACAGCCTGGAATACTGGCTGCTGAAGTACGGAGAGTAATCCAAGAACTGGTAAGCAGCAAGATAGCCAGTGTTTGAGCAGTAACGGCAAGCTATATGAGTTTGCAAGGATTCCGGAGGCGTTTTTGTGGCTAAAGCCCACGCGATTCCGAGCATCTTTACCAAAAGTTTACTAAATGAAGTAACCTTTGCTTTAGTTGGAGACCCTCTCCCCTTCTAGATATCAAGTGCCTTTCGATTTTGCAGTTTGTAAAACGTCGCTCATAGCATAGCGGAAATCACAATGTGAAGCGCCTTGCATTATTGTCTGAGTTCTAGCCAGCTTGATTTCAGGATTAAACCCCTGCGACATGGCGAAGTCACGTCCACAAGAAAGCAAAAACCCTAGCTCGGGAATACCCAGCTCTTTATACATTTCAGCATACCGGCAACGTACTACGTTAAATGAATAGTTCTCTTCATCTTCCTTAATCGTCTCCGTCTCTATGGCCCCGTTTCTTGTCCACGGTTCCTTGGCCTTAGCAAAGGTCTTCAGATCGTTATCGCCCGAACGTTCAGCCAGAGCCCTACCCTGTTCCTTAGCAATCTCTACAATGGTGCGGCCTATGATCTCTCTAGCCGTATCTTCACCAATCTCCCTGGCGAATGCCTTGAACACAGGACCTAGGACGCCCGCTTCAATTCGGCGTCTGTCAAGAACGCTCATTTCTTCCATATTGAAGGTCATATCGCTTCTCCAGTAACCAAGCCTGCATAGACGGCTTCAAACTTGACTTTCAACTAACAAGCTATCTTATCAGATGAGGTTTTATTCAGCTTATTTACCCGATCAAAAAGCTCTTGTCTTTGAAAATTTGTTCTAGGAAGTGAAGCTAAACGGTTTAATGATAGGAAAGCTGCTCATTTTCCGCCAATGTTGCGCCTTGCAAAGTAATGTGCTAGCATCCCCCAAGCTTTCTTCAGGCAGGCCTGAAGCAGCCGTTGAACTAGAGCTACAATGGCTATCGAAAAAAAGACCAACGAACGCTTGGCGGACCTACGTAAGCTTCGGGAACGAAGCCGCGAAGGCGGCGGCAAAAAGCGCATCGAGCAGCAACACGCGAAGGGCAAGCTGACAGCCCGTGAGCGGGTTGACCTATTCCTTGACGAAGGTTCATTTAGAGAGCTAGACCCGTTCGTGACCCAGTGGTCCACCAGCCCTGGAAAGGACGGTGACCTTCATCCCGGGGATGCCGTAGTCGCCGGCTATGGCACGGTGCACGGCCGTCTTGTTTACCTATATTCCCAAGACTTTACCGTTTACGGCGGCTCACTGTCAGAAGCTGTCGCTGAAAAGATTTGCAAAGTCATGGATATGGCTATGAAGAACGGTGCTCCCGTGGTGGGTCTCATAGACTCAGGAGGAGCCCGCATTCAGGACGGCGTAATAAGCTTGGGCGGCTATGGCGACATCTTCCTCAGAAACACCATGGCATCTGGCGTAGTGCCCCAGATCTCGGTCATCCTAGGGCCTTGTGCGGGCGGCGCCGTCTACTCTCCCGCCATTACAGATTTTGTTTTCATGACAGCTGGCAACGGACAGATGTACATCACCGGCCCTGATGTCATCAAGGCCGCCACCGGCGAGGTGGTAGACCACGAGTCCCTTGGCGGAGCAGACGCACATGCCCGTCTCAGCGGCATGGCGCACTTCACGTTGCCCACAGAGCAAGAGACTCTAGAGGAAGTGCGGCGTATCCTCAGCTTCTTCCCTCAAAACAACATGGAGGACCCACCTTCAATCATCTCCTTTGATGACTCAGCTCGTGCGGATGAGGTACTGGGCGAGATGATCCCCGATGACCCAGTCAAAGCCTACGACATGCAAGACGTCATCTTCAGAATTGTGGATGACGGCGATTTCATGGAAGTACAGCGGCTCTTTGCCCCCAATATAATCATAGGTTTCGCACGCATGGCTGGCTGTCCCGTTGGCATAGTGGCGCAGCAGCCGGCCTACCTGGCGGGTGTCCTTGATATAGACGCCTCCGACAAAGCATCGCGCTTCGTGCGCTTTTGCGATGCTTTCAATATTCCCATCGTCACCCTGGTGGACGTGCCGGGATACTTACCAGGCTCAGACCAGGAACACAGGGGCATCATTCGCCATGGGGCAAAGCTCATCTACGCGTATGCGGAGGCCACTGTTCCCAAAGTGACGGTGATCACTCGCAAGGCATACGGCGGCGCATACATAGTCATGGGCAGCAAGCACCTGCGTGCGGACATCAACCTGGCATGGCCCACTGCGGAGATAGCCGTTATGGGGCCAGAAGGCGCGGTAAGCATAATAAACCGTGAGCAAATTGCCAATGCGGACAATCCTGAGAAATTGAAGACAAAGCTTGCCAAAGAGTACCGCAAGCAGTTTGCCCATCCTTATATAGCCGCCGGGCGTGGTTACATTGATGACATAATTGATCCGGTGGAGACCCGTCCACAAATTATAAGAGCCCTGGAAATGCTAAAAAACAAACGGGATAGCCTTCCACCAAAGAAACACGGCAGCATTCCTCTATAGATGCGATTATGATCGAAGACAAGCGGCCAGAGGACACAAGCGAAATCCCCTCTTTTTGGGCGGCTATCAGTACCATTGTCAAGGTTGCGCCGAGTAGCCGGCAGCATTCTCTGATCAACCAGAAGAGCAACCCCTGGAAGAGTGGGCATGCCGAATCCCTGTCCCAGAACCTGCTATGGCAGGGACTTGGCTGGGGTCGCATATAATCCACGCCTTTTACGTTGCCCTAATCCATTTTCCTGATATAATCCAGGGCTAGTAATCCGGGCTAGCTGAAAAGCAGTTGATTCAATACTTTCAAACGCTTTGAAAGCGCTATTACTTGCGACTCCTGTCGCTTAGATCCACAGACGGAAAGGCCGTCAAAGTACAACTCACTTTATATTGTGCAGTGTGCTTGTTTGCCCGAAAGGAGTTAGGTTTGACCAATAATCAGGTTGTTGAAAAGGCTAGGGAGCACTTTGGAGTCATAGTCCAACAGCAGTTGGACCGGGTGGAACGACTCAAAACGGAAGACACCAGTACCGACTTCTCCAAAGTTAACCCCATCATCATCGGCGTTATAGGCGGCGACGGCATCGGACCTGCCATCACCGCTGAGGCACAGCGCGTCTTGGAGTATCTACTGCGCAGCGAAGTAAACGGCGGCAAGGTGCAGTTCAAGGTGATTGAAGGGTTGACCATAGAAAACCGCGCCGAAAAGCTCCAGTCAATCCCTGACGACGTACTGGCGGAGATCAAAACGTGCCACGTTACATTGAAGGGCCCCACCCATACTCCTGAAAAAGGAGATGGTTGGCCCAATCTAGAGAGTGCCAACGTTGCCATGCGCCGTGAGCTTGATCTCTTTGCCAACGTGAGGCCGGTACGCGTCCCACAAGAAGACATAGACTGGACGTTCTTCCGAGAGAACACGGAGGACCTCTACGCCGTGGGCAGCCAGGGGATCAACATTACCGACGATCTTGCCATAGACTTCCGCGTCATAACCACGCAGGGTTCGGAGCGCATAATTGAGGCCGCCTTTGCCCATGCCGCTAAGACGGGCAAGACCAACGTCACCGTGGTAACCAAGGCCAACGTAGTCAAGACTACAGACGGCAAATTCCTGGAAGTAGCGGGCAGAGTTGCGGAGCGCTACCCCGGCATCAGCTGGGAAGGCTGGTACATAGACATCATGACGGCCAAGCTCTTGGACAAAGCCCGTCGCTCTAACTTTCAAGTATTCGCTCTGCCCAATCTGTACGGCGACATCCTTACAGATGAAGCCGCCGAAATCCAGGGTGGCGTGGGCACCGCGGGCAGCGCCAATATCGGCAGGAAGAGCGCTATGTTCGAGGCTATTCACGGAAGCGCTCCCCGCATGGTGCGTGAGGGCCGCGCTCAATATGCGGACCCCAGCTCGATCATCCGCGCCGGCGCCATGATGCTGGAACACATAGGCTACGGAGATTTGGGCAGAAGGCTCAACATGGCCCTGGAAGTGTGCGGTCAGTACGAACGAAGGGTGATAACCACCGGCAGAGACAGCGGAGCAACCGCCCAAGAGTACGGTGATTACATAATGGCCACTGTGGAGGACCAGGGACTGGAGTCCAAGTGGCAAGGGTACGTAGACGCGAGCTGAACGTACATATAGCAACCAAACAAGGAGTATAGACAGAATGCGTAAGAAGATAACCGTAATTGGAGCGGGGCAGGTTGGAGCAACCACGGCGCAGCGCCTTTTTGAGCGAGGCTATGCGGATATTGTGCTTGTAGATATCGTTGAGGGGATGCCTCAAGGCAAAGCCCTGGACATCCTGGAGTCGGGACCTGTCGTCGGCTCCGATGCCGGTATTGTTGGCAGCAACAGCTACGACGCAACCGAAGGCTCCGATATAGTTGTAATCACTTCAGGGGTGGCCCGTAAACCCGGCATGAGCCGCGATGACCTGCTGCTCACCAACATGAACATAGTGGGCGAAGTGACGCGGGAAGCCGCCAAACACTCCCCCGACTCTATCATCATCGTAGTGACCAATCCGCTGGATGCCATGGCGCAGCACTCGTTTGAGGTAAGCGGCTTTCCCAGGGAACGGCTCATAGGCCAGTCCGGTATCCTGGACACCGCCCGTTTCCGGACATTCCTATCCCAGGAGTTGAACGTCTCCGTCAGGGACGTCCAAGCCTACGTATTGGGAGGGCACGGTGACACCATGGTGCCCATAGTCGGCTATACCACGGTAGGTGGCAGGCCAATCAGCGAGCTGGTGTCCAAAGAGAGGTTGGATGCCATTGTCCAACGCACTCGTGACGGCGGTGGAGAAATCGTCGCCCTGCTCAAGACGGGCAGCGCCTACTATGCTCCGTCCGCCGGAGTGGCGGAAATGGTGGACTCCATTGTTCTAGACCAACACCGCATCCTTCCCTGTGCCGCCTATCTCCAGGGCGAATACGGGGTCGACGGCTACTTTGCAGGCGTACCCGTTAAGCTGGGCGCATCCGGCTTGGAAGAGGTTGTAGAAATCAAGCTCTCCTCAGAGGAGCAGGCCATGCTCCAGAAGTCGGTGGATGCCGTGGAAGAGTTGGTCGGCGTCATGCATAGTTCCACCACCTAGAGGCCCGGATGTCAAGAAAGCCGCAGAGCGCAGAAGAAAAGAGCCTCCTGGAAAAGGCCCGGCGCAACATGCCCGCCGGTGAAATGGGCAACGGCTCCGGCAACTTTGAAGACAGCTTCATTGTGAAGGAGGGGAAAGGCTCCAAGCTTTACGACTTCAGCGGCAACGAATACATCGATTACCTATTGGGCTCTGGCCCAATGGTGCTGGGACACGCTCATCCATCCGTGGTGCAGGCTGTTCGCGACTATCTGGAGCGGGGCAGCACCTACTTCATACCCAATGCTGCCGCAATTCACCTGGCCGAGGAGATATCGAATGCGGTGCCCTGCGCCGACCTGGTGCGCTTCACCACCAGCGGCACGGATGCAACCTTCCAGTGCATGCGCGCCGCTCGCGCCTATCGCAAGCGAGACAAAATACTCAAGTTCGAGGGCGGTTTCCACGGCACCAGCGATTACGCCTTGCAAAGCGTGGCTCCCAAAAGACTCCTTGACTTCCCACAACCTGAAGCGGGCTCTGCCGGCATACCAAGAGCTATTACGGAGACCATGCTCATAGCCCCTTACAATGACCTGGAAATCACCTCTCAGATCATAGCCGACAACCATGACGAGCTGGCCGGAGTGATCATAGAGCCAATGCAACGCATCCTTACCCCTATAGACGGCTTCCTGCAAGGACTCAGGGATATCACAAGTCAGTACGAGATTCCTCTGATATTCGATGAGGTGGTCACCGGCTTCCGCCTGGCTTACGGAGGCGCCCAGGAGTTCTACAACGTGATTCCGGACCTGGCCGCTCTGGGGAAAATCGTTGGCGGCGGTTATCCCCTAGGGGCAGTGGCAGGCCGAAGTGAAATCATGCTAGCTTACGACGCCTCATCAGCCGAGGAGGACGGTTTCATTCCACAGATCGGCACCTTGAATGGCAACCCCATCGCTGCTACTGCAGGCTTGGCCACGCTGGCTGAAATGCGTAAACCCGGCACATACCAGCGTCTACGCGGCAGCGGCAACGCGCTCAAAACGGCGCTCCAAGAGATCATGGACCAGGCTGAGGTCCCGGTCAGCGTCGTTGGCGACGACACCGTCTTCGACGCGTACTTCACCAACCAGGAGATCACCACGTACCGTTCAACGTTGAATGCCGACGGCGCCATGTTGAAGCGGTTCAATAGTCTGCTTCTAGAGCGAGGCGTCCTCAAAGGCGGGCAGAAGTTCTATATGTCCTTGGCCCACACGGACGACGACATCCGGAAGACCATCGACGCAATAGAAGAGGCTGCCAAAGAGCTGCAATTGTAGCCCCCTACCCCATCCCGAGGCGGTGCCAAGCCAGCAGCAGCGAGGCAATGCTCTTGGCGTCGTGCAGTTCACCGTTCATCACCATTTCCACCGCCTGTTCCAGTGGGATGGTGACTCTTTCCACCTCTTCATCCTCGTCAGGGTGGGCGTCTCCTTCTCTCAAGTCCGTGGCCAAGAACGCATACATCTCTTCGTCCGTGAATCCAGGAGTAGTGAAGTAGCTGCCCAGAAGATCTAGCTTCCCGGCTTTCAACCCCGTCTCTTCGCCAAGCTCTCTACGGGCTGCTTCCGCGGGGTCTTCACCGTCCTCCATTCTACCGGCGGGCACTTCCAGCAAAGAATCGCCCACGGCCTTGCGGTACTGCTTGACCAGGTGCACGTTCCCCCTGTCATCCACCGGCACAATGGCAACGGCCGGCCCGTGTTCAATGATCTCCCTGGTAGCCTGGATTCCATTGGACAGGGCAACCGTGTCCACTCGGAGGGATAGTATCTTGCCGTTAAATATGCGCCTGCTGCTCACGGTAGGTTCCGGGTTATCAGCCATGCCGTTTCCTAACGAGTGCCATGGGAGATTTCCCAGGGATCAAGTCCCAGCTTCTGCACCAGCTCCGCGTAGTAATAGCCAGGTGGGTTGCCCCTGAGGAACCGCGCCGCCGGTGCGCCTATGCTGACCTCTACGCTATCCCCATATTGGACTTCGACATCTATGAATCCATCGATTGCCAGCACGCCGTTGCTTTGCGATAAGAAGCTCATCTCGATCCGGCTGGTCTGTGGTAAAACCAGCGTCCATGACATATCAAGATGAGGCGCAACAGGCGTCATCAGAATGTCCCTGGATTGTGGATGGAGTATCGGCCCGCCGGCTGACAATGCATATCCTGTACTTCCCGTTGCCGTAGCCACAATCACCGCATCTGCACGGTAGGTGGTCAACGGTTTGTCATCCACGGTAATCCCAATCATGGACAAGCGCGCCACCTCTCCTCTGCCCATTACCACCTCGTTCAAAGCCTGGTACGTCCGGGTATCGCCTCTCGCGTCAGACCTGCGCACCGTAGCTTGTATCATGGCGCGTTCCTCTATCCAGCCGCTGCCATCGAGGTACTTGTCCAGCTTCTCCAGGGCTTCGTCAACGCGGAGTTCGGTCAAAAATCCGAACTGGCCCATGTTTATGCCCAGAATAGCCACCTGTTTGGGAGCCGCCATGTGCGCCGTTCTCAGAATGGTGCCGTCGCCTCCCACCGTGATCAGTAGATTGACTCCGGTATCCCAGTCGCCTTCCCTGGCCTGTTCCAACTCCTCGACGGCAGCCACCAGGGCATCGCTCCCCAGGCCAAGATGAGCGGCTATTGTGCGAGCAAGCTCCTTGGCCTCCGTAATCTGCGAGTTGTAGACAATACCAGCGGTGTCTCTGGAAATCATAGCCTTGTTCAAGATAATGAAGCGGTACCTAGCAGTCTATCCAGCCGGCAGAAGAGTGCGAACCGCGCTCTCCGTGATTTCAAGCAGCGGCCCAGGCAATATGCCAATCAGCAGAATTCCTATTGCAGAGACGGCCACAGCTACCAATACGGGAGATGAATAGGTTATGCTTTCTTCCGATTCAGCAGGTTCAGCAGGCGCCAGGTACATGGTCTTTACAACCCTGAGATAGTAATAGGCCGACACCACGCTGTTGAGCACGCCTACAACCGCCAGCCATATCAAGTCACTGCTTACCGCCGCGTTGAATAGATACAGCTTGCCCATGAACCCGGCCGTGGGTGGAATTCCAATCAGCGATATCATGGACAAAGCAAGTACGCCGGACAAGAAGGGAGAACGCTTTGCCATTCCGGCAAGGTCGTCTATTTGATCGCTGCCAGTGCGGTTGGCTATGGCCATCACGGCAAAGAAAGCAGCCAGATTGGTGGCGGCGTAGGCCGCCAGATAGAACAGCACGCCGCTCGGCCCCAACCCGCCTACGCCACCGCCGGGTGTACTTGCCGCTACGGCGGCTACTCCAACTAGGATATATCCGGCTTGGGCTATAGTGCTGTAGCCCAGCAACCGTTTCACGTTGTTCTGTAAAATTGCAACCAGGTTGCCAACCGTCATTGAAAGCACGGCGAGTACGGCAAACAGGATGCTCCAATCCACGTCTACGCCGGCAAATGCTACGTAGAAGACCCTTAGAACAACGGCGAACCCCGCAGCCTTGCTGGCCACCGACAAAAAGGCGGCCACCGGCGTCGGAGAGCCCTCGTAAACGTCGGGCACCCACATCTGGAACGGCACCATGGATATCTTGAAGCCGAAGCCGACCACGATCAGCGTAATGCCCACAAGCATGACGTTGCTCCCGAAAGGCACGCTGCCACTGCTGACGCTGTCCGCTATAACATCCAGATGGGTGCTGCCGGTGAACGCATAGACGAGCACCATGCCGTACAGCAGCAGCGCCGAGCTCACTGCGCCCAGCAGAAGAAACTTCAGACCGGCCTCGCTGGACCGTTCGTCTCTCATGAAAGCCGCCAGCGCCGCAATGGGCAAAGTGGCCAGCTCAAGGCTGATGTAGATGGATATGAGCTCCTTGGTGGCTGCCATCAGCATCATGCCTACGGCAGAGAACAGAATCAGGCCGTAGAATTCACCCTGTGAATGGTGGAACCTGTTTGCAAAATCCCTGGACCCCAGCACTACAAGCGCTACAATGCTCAACACTAGGAACTTGAAGAACAGGGCGAATTTGTCCACAACCAGCGTATCGAAGAGGCCGGTCAGGGCACCACTGCTCTCAGCACTGACGTCATTCCACAAGACTACGGCGAAGCCCGCCGGGACCAGCAAACCCAGGATGGCGATCAGGGGAAGGAGTCGTTTATCGCGCAGCAACAGGTCAAGGAGGATGACCGCACCCCCAACTACGGCGAGCGCAATTTCCGGAGCAATTAGATAGATGTCATGCCCTGTCATCTGTACTCATCCAAACCGTGAGGTCACCATGGGAGTGAGAGTTGAGGAGAATACGTCCGTAATCAAAGCAGGGTAAACGCCCACTACAACAATAGACGCCACCAGCAGCACTACGGGGATCGCCTCTACCAGGCTGGCGTCGCCAACTCCGGAGAAGCGGGGCTTCTCCGGTCCAAACATCACGCGTTGGATCATCCATAAGATGTACCCGGCCGTTAGAACAATGCTGAACACGGCTATCGCGGTGGGCCAGGACCATACGGGGAACGCGCCCAGGAATACAAGCATTTCCGATACAAACCCGCTGAGGCTGGGCAAACCCAGCGAGGCCAGTCCGGCCACTATCATTGCGGTAGCCAGAAACGGCATACGCGGCGCGAGCCCGCCCATGTCCGGGATGTAGCGAGTGTGAGCCTTCTCATACACCTGGCCCACCAGCAAGAACATAAGCCCGGTTATAGTTCCGTGGGTAAACATCTGCATGGCGGCGCCGTTCAGCCCCACCGCACTGACCTGACCCGCCGCACCCAGAGAGGCTATCCCCAACACCACCAACCCCATGTGGCTGATGCTGCTGTATGCAATCAATCGTTTGAGGTCGCTCTGGCGCAGGGTGACCATTGCTCCATAGATCACGGTGAACACTGCGAGTGTCACCAGTAGCCAGGAATAGTCGCGGGTTATGCCTGGGAACATGGCCGTGTTGACGCGTATCAAGCCGTAGCCGCCCATTTTGATCAGGACGCCAGCGAGCATGACACTGCCCGCCGTGGGCGCGTCGGTATGTGCATCAGGCAGCCAGGTGTGGACGGGCCATACTGGCAGCTTTATGGCGAACGCTATGAAGAAGAGGAAGAAGACCATCTGGGCAGGGATCAGCAAACCGGTCAGATTGCGGTTGCCCAGTTCCGTCATATCAAAGGTCCCTGTCGAGAAGAAGAGCACCAGTATCCCTATCAGCATGAGCGCCGACCCTGAGATGGTGAAGATGAGGAACTTCATGGCCGAGTACTCTTTGCGGCCCGTACCCCAAATGGAGATCAGTAAGTACATCGGGATCAGTTCCAGCTCCCAAAAGACGAAGAATAGAACAAAGTCCAAGGACATGAAGACGCCCAGCACGGCTGTCTGCAACACCAGAAGCCAGAAGAAGTGCTCCCTTACCCTGACATCCACCTTCCAGGATGCGAATACCGCGGACAGCCCCAGCAGTCCGGTCAAGAACACCAGCGGCGCGCTCAAGCCGTCCACGCCCAGGAAATACTGAACGTTCAGGGATTCTATCCAGGCGGTCTTTTCAACCAGATGGAGGGCGTCCGTTCCGCCCTGGTACACGATGTAAAACACCACGGACGTCAGAGCCAGCTCAACGATAGTTACACCGACTGCAAACAGACGGACGGCTCTGGGCGGCTTGATGAACAGGAGGATGAGCAACGCCCCTGCCAGGGGGAGAAAAAGCGTGGCGGTTAGCAACGGGCTCTCCCCATGTCTTTATCTACCAAGTACAAGATAAGCTCCTAGAATCAACAACATTCCCAAGGAGACAACGATGCCATAGGCCTGTACCTGACCATTCTGCACAGGCGCCACGACCCTTCCCGCATTGCGGCTGACCATGCCTATATAGTCCACGATGCGGTCCACCACCTCCCTATCGAACCAGTCGAGCAGCCTAACTCCGCCTTGATAAAAGACGCGGTGCACCAAGACGCCTTCGTACAACTCATCCATGTAGTATTTTCTAAAGAGGAGGTCTCTAACCGGGCGGAGCTTCCGCCCCACGCTCTGAGGCGATATGGCTCCGGTCTGGTACATCAATGTAGCCAGTCCTATCCCCAGCAATGCCACGGCTGTTGAAACTCCGGCAATCACCAGGTTGAAGTCCTTGACGTGTCCTCCCAAGAACTCAACGAACCAGTGCGCCGGTATGTTTGCCAGGCCACCCAGTGGGTTGGCCAGGTAACCCGCTCCTACCGAAGCAACCGTCAGTATGACGAGCGGAAGCACCATAACCCACGGCGATTCCGCCAAGTGCACACCATGCCCGGCATGCTCCGGGTCCTCCTTTTCGATACCTCCACGGAATTCGCCGTGGAAAGTCATGTAGATAACACGAAACATGTAGAAAGCGGTGAGGAAAACAGTGGCTAAAGCGAGCCAGAAGACCACCTGGCTAACGGCGTCTCCGCCATGCCAGGCATCGAGAAGGATTTCGTCTTTGCTCCAGAAGCCAGCCAGGGGGAAGATACCTGCCAGGCTCAATGCGCCTATCAAGAAGGTGTAATAAGTCCACTTCATATGTCGGCGCAGGCCCCCCATATACCGCATATCGAATGTGCCGGTGGCGTGGTTCACGCTGCCGGACCCAAGGAACAGGAGCGCTTTGAAGAAAGCGTGAGTGAACAGATGAAACATTGCCACTGCCGGAACGCCTATGCCTACGGCGGCTACCATATAGCCAAGCTGGCTGATCGTGGAGTAGGCCAGCACCCGCTTGATGTCGTACATCACCAGTCCCATTCCGGCGGCAAATATCGCCGTGAATCCACCAATCAGCGCCACCACCGTCAGGGCCGTTTCGGACTCGGCAATGAGTCCAAAGAACCTCACTATGAGAAACACGCCCGCGGCAACCATAGTCGCGGCATGTATGAGGGCGCTGACCGGAGTGGGGCCCTCCATGGCATCGGGAAGCCAGGTATGCAGAGGGAACTGAGCCGATTTGCCCACCGCACCCGCGAATATGCCAAGCGACAGCCAGGTAGCCGCGAAGGCGGTCAGGCCGGCGGCGGAGCCGAGTATGTCGGGAATCTCGAAGGGATTGAGCCCCAGGGACAGATAGAAGTCCTTCTGTACGAATAGGTAGAGGATGGCCAGCAGCAGACCCACGTCTCCGATGCGGGTTATCAAGAACGCCTTCTTTGCCGCCGCCGCAGCCGCCGGCCGCTGATACCAGAACCCGATCAGCAGGTACGAGCTCAAACCGACAAGCTCCCAAAACACGTATACCTGGAGAATGCTCCTGGCCAGGACAATGCCCACCATGGAAGTGGTGAATATGGACATGTAGGCGTAATAGCGGGAATACTCGTGCCTCTGCATGTAACCAAGCGAATATATTTGCACCATCAAGCTCACGCCGGTAACCACTACCAGCATGATGGCGGTGAGCGGATCCATGAGGATCCCTATCTTGATCTCCAGCTCGCCAATGGTCAGCCAGGTGTGTGAGTCCCAGCCGATTGCATCGTGTTGGCCTATTGTGCTCGCCAAGGCCCATACCGACAGTGCAAACGCAGACCCTATGGTGAGTATGGTGGCGTACCCGCTGAGGCGCGGGTCCACGCTCCGTGAGAGAGGACGAATGACAAGTACAATCAGGACAAGAGATACGAGGGGTAGGAACAGGATGGCCCAGGCTATAGGTTCGGTTATCATAGGACCTTCACAGCTTCCTCAAGATTTCATCCGCTACGTGTTCCCTTCCCCGGGGCACCATCACCTTGAAGGGGCTCTCTTCCGCCCAGTCCAGGATATCTCCCTCCGGAAGTATCATGGTGGGAAGCCCCTCCCCTTCCAGGAGATTCTTCCACATCTCGGCAACAATCAAGTTTGGCGCTTTCAAGTAATCAACCCACACAATGTCACCGCCTCATCAAGTTGACCTGTGTTACGTCCACTGTGCGCCTTGCTCTGTAGACGGCAATGATAATAGCAATTCCCAGAGACACTTCCGCCGCCGCCACCGCAATGATGAACATGGCGAATACCTGTCCCGTAAGTACAAACTGCGCCACGGTGTCAGCCGTTGACAAAGGGTCAACACGCAGCCCGGCTGGTGTAACGTACCGCGCCGCAGCAACGGCGGCAAGAATGACGCCGTTGAACATCAGCTCTATAGCCATGAGCATGGTTATGGCGTTCCGCTTGGTTAGAACACCGTACAATCCAATGCTGAACAATATGGCCGACAGTATGAGGACTCTCTCCAGCGTCAAGACTGCCGCTCCCGTACAAGGACTATGGCTCCGATTATCGCAGCCAGCAGAAGCACTGAGACCGCCTCGAAAGCCAGTACCCACTCTTGGAGCAGCAGGCCGGCCAGCCATTGCGGCGTAGACGAGAGCACCTGCTCAACCTTCGCCAGGCTGTCGGCGGACAGCGTTCGTTCAAACAACTCCCACTGAGTATCCGCGATTACAAAAATGAGAACGGCCAGAACGAGACCGGCCCCGATCAGAGCGGGCAGGCGAAGGCTGTTGGAAGGATTCCCCACCTCTATATCCTGTGTGAGAAGGACACCGAAGATAATAAGCACTGCTATTGCACCCACATAAACGAGCACCTGCACTACGGCAAGGAACTCGGCGTTGAGCAATACGAACAGGCCTGCCACTGCGCCGAAGGTAACTACAAGCATCAGAGCAGCCCTAAAAAGGTTTTGGAACCTGAGCACAAGAATTGAAGCAGCCACACTAAGTGCGGCAAGCAGCCAGAAAAGGAAGTCCTGGACCATCAACCGGCCTCTTCCTTTTCAAGAAAAGCGTCGCTTGACTCCTGGGGCCTTTGCGGTAAGTGGTACGGCCAGGGCTCGCGCCCCGCGTTTTCCCAGTCCAGCCCCGGGTCTTTATGCGGATCGTACCCCCGGTTTTCAAGCTGAGGTCTGAACCACGTGCTGGGCTTCTTCTCCGCTTTTCGCAGCCTGTCCACCGTTATGACCAGGTCCTTGCGGCTATATTGCCCTTCTTCAAAGCCGCTCCCCATGAACAGCGCGTCATACGGACAAGCCTCAACGCATAGCCCGCAAAACATGCACCGTGCTATGTCTATGTCAAAGACGTCTATTGCGTATCCCTGGCCTTCCGACATGTATTCCCCGCCGGGGTGCGTCACAATGCGTATGATCCCCAGAGGGCAATATTTGGCACAGCTGGCGCAACCGGTGCATCTCTCTTCGTACCAGGTGAACTCCTCACCGCGAAATCGTGGATGCTGTGCGACACGCTGCTCCGGGTACCGGATGGTGAACGGCTTTCTGACAAAGTTCTTCATGGTCACCATCAAACCCTTGAAAATTCCCAGGCCATACATCTCTAAGTCACCTCTCTAAGTCACCTCTACGGCGGCTGTTCTCCGTGCCACCGGTGTGGATTCCTTGGCACTCAACCCAACAAGTTTACCCAAAACGGTTATTCCCAGCAGCGCCACCACCAAATTGATTCCACCCATGATCCACATATCCGCGGTGGTCAAGACTCTTCTGGTTACCCCGTCCACTACAACTTCTTCTCCGAATACCAATACTTCCACTGCCACCACGAAGATGTTCAGCAAGCTGAGCGGCAGCAGGAACTTCCAGGCAAACGCCATGATCTGATCGACACGCAGCCTGGGCAATGTAGCCCTGAACCATACGAAGATGAAGGCAAAGAGGGCAACTTTGATGAGGAACCAGAGGTGAGACGGAAGCAGCGGCCCTTCCCACCCTTTGAGGAACAGCGTGGCCAGCAGCGCCGACGTAATCAGGACGGCGCCGAATTCTGCCGCCTGGAACATGCCGAACTTCATACCGCTATACTCGGTGTGGTATCCCGCGACTATTTCGCCTTCGGCCTCTACCTGGTCGAAGGGCGACCGGTTCATTTCAGCGGAGCTTCCCGCCAGGAATATGAAGAAGGCCAGGGGCTGCACTATCAAGAAGGGCACCTTCTGAGCCTCCACTATACCGACCAACGACATGGTGCCCGCCATGAGGATGATTCCAACCACGGAAAGCACCACGGGTATCTCATAGCTGATGAGCTGCGCCACCGCCCGCATTCCTCCAAACATGGCGTAACGGTTGCCGGATGCCAGCCCAGCCATGAACATGGCCAGTGTGTTCACTCCGGTTACGGCAAACACGTACAGAATGCCAATGTTCAGGTCCGCTACAAACGAGTTCTTCCCAAAGGGCAACACGGCCAAGACCATTATGCCCGATGCCATCATTATTATGGGAGCCAGGTTGAAGACCCAGCGGTCCGCACCTTCCGGCATGGTGTCCTCTTTGGTCATCAGCTTTATCCCGTCCGCCAGCGGCTGTAGTATTCCAAAAGGCCCGGCTCGATTGGGTCCGAGGCGGGCTTGGAATCGCCCGAGCAGCCGGCGCTCTACGTAGGTAAAGAGCGCGGCAAAAACAAGGTAGGCGTTGACTATGAGCAGCACTACGCTCAGTCCGGCCAGGGTGAAGGCAAGCCACTCCATGCCGGCGGGTAGTATCCCATCTTTAATGGCAATGGCCCCCTCGGGGCTGCAATATGCAGCGTTGCCCGGATTTGCTCCCAAAAAGCAATAGACGTTCCTGTATATGGAATTGCCTGCCAGCAGCGAGTCCATCAGCGGTCAACCTCGCCCATATTGATGTCGATGCTTCCCAGGGTAACTATCATATCAGCCAGTTTCCAGCCTACCAGCATCTCCTTGATCGCCGTCATGTTTATCAGAGAGGGGGAGCGTATTTTGCACCTATAGGGTGATACGCTGCCGTCGCTGACCAAGTAGAAGCCAAGCTCGCCCTTGGGCGATTCTACCCTGCCGTAAGAATCGCCGGCAGGGGGACGGTACAGATAGGGAACGTCCGCCTTTACCTCACCCGGTTCTATCTGCTCCAGGCACTGTTCCAGAATGCGAAGGCTCTGCCTCATCTCCTGCATCCTAACGTAGAACCTGTCGAAATTGTCACCTTGTTCCCCTACCGGGACGTCAAAGTCAAATCTATCGTAATTTTCGTATGGCTCCACTTTTCGCAGGTCCCAGGGGAATCCTGTAGAGCGGAGGACGGGCCCGGTAATGGACGCGTTCAAGGCCTGTTCCTTGGTCAGTACGTTGCCGCCTTTTGTTCTGGTCAGCAGTATTTCGTTTCCCGTCAAGAGCTGTTCGTATTCATCTATATAGTGGGGCATCTCCTCCAGGAATCTCTTGAATGCCGGCCAAAAATCGTCGGGCGCCTCTTGGAATACGCCTCCCACCCTCATATAGCTGACGGTGATTCTAGCCCCGCACAGCATCTCGAATAAGTCCAGTATCTTCTCGCGCTCCCTGAAGCAGTACATCAGAGGCGTGGCGAATGCTCCCAAATCGTTCAGCAGGAAGCCCGTTGCTACAAGGTGGCTGGCAATGCGCTGGAGCTCTGCCGCTATGGTCCGCAGATATTTAGCCCGCTCCGGTACTCGCACGTCCGCCAGCTTTTCGCAAGCAATGACGTAAGCTTGATTGTTGGTCATGGACGCCACGTAGTCCAGGCGGTCCGTCAGCGTGATGACTTGAGTGTAGGTCCTTTCTTCAGCGAGCTTCTCCGACCCGCGATGGAGGTAACCGAATACGGGCTCCAAGTCCATTATGACCTCCCCGTCAAAGGTGACGCGCAGGCGAAGCACTCCGTGAGTGCTTGGATGTTGAGGCCCTACGTTGACTGTAACCGGCGCGCTTAACGTCATAATCCCTGCTACCTGGGTTGCTCGGTGTAATCCTTTCGCAGCGGGTGGCCTTCGTATCCCTCCCAGAGCATAATCCTTTTGAGGTTGGGGTGGCCTTCAAACGCCACGCCCATCAGATCCCAGATTTCGCGCTCTTGAAAGTCGGCCCCTTGCCATACGTTGGTAACTGAAGGCAATGATGGGGTTTCACGTCCGTACAATCTGGTCTTCACCACGGTACTGAGCATATTGATGGTGGACGTCAAGTGATAGACCACCTCAAAGTGGTCTATGTAGTCCACCGCTGAGATCGAACTCAGCAGATCGAACTCCAATCCCGGGGTCTTTGCCAAATACCGGCAGACGTCCAATATGGATTCAGGCAAAACCCATATCTCGGTTTTACCGCACTCTTGCACAGCGGACGGGAGCACCTCCCGGATACGCTGCGCCAAGTCTTCTCCCCGCAGGGCTGTAATCATCTACTACCGACCTGCCGGTTTTCTAGTCAGACTGTATTTCTTGATCTTTTCGTGAAGCTGCATAATGCCGTAGAGAAGGGCATCCGGACGGGGAGGACAACCCGGCACGTAGACATCTACGGGAATTATGTGGTTCACGCCGGGCACTACGCTATAGGACTGGTAGTAGGGCCCGCCGCTGGTGGCGCAAACCCCCATGGAGATGACCCACTTGGGCTCTGCCATCTGATCATAGATGCGCTTTATCACCTCTGCCATCTTCCAAGTAACGGTGCCCGCTACAATCATCAGATCAGCCTGACGTGGCGACGGACGAAACACCTCCATACCAAACCGCGCTATGTCAAAACGGGACATTGCGCTGGCCATCATTTCAAACGCACAGCAGGCCAACCCGAAGGCCAACGGCCATACGGCAGAACGGCGTCCCCAGTTCAACAGCGCATCGACCGAGGTTACCATTACGTTTCGCCCGAGGTCTTCCGGCACTTCCAGCAACGGCTCATCATAGGGCGCCAGGGAGGTGTCCTTGAGGTGCTGTATCCTGGCTCCCTCTTCTCTATCCAGTTGCCACGTTGTGGCGTAGAGAGGGATGGTTTTAGAGTTCTGGTCGTTCTCCAATTCAGTTCTACTCCCATTCCAAGGCGCGTTTACGCCAAGCGTATACCAGTCCAATCACGAGTATCAGAACAAAGACCAACATCTCAAATAGGGCAAACAATCCAAGCTGCTGGAACTGCACAGCCCAGGGAAAAAGGAAGACCGTCTCCACGTCAAAGATGACAAAAAGAAGGGCATACACGTAGTAGTGAAAGTTGAACTGCGACCAGCGACGACCGCCTATAGGCTCCACGCCGCATTCGTACACCTGGCTCTTGACTGGATCCGGCTTTCTAGGGCGGAGACGGATAAAGGAGGCCAGCCAGGACAGAATCAGCATACTTGCCGGGATGATTATGGAGAATACAACCAAGAGAGCCAGAAGGCCGTACTGTTGAAAATAGTTATCAAGCATGCTCTTTCTCTACAGTATCCCTGGTTAAACCTGCTACACCATATCATGCAGGACATCTGGCTTTCAAGTGAAATTGAACACAATGTAGGGAGGTGCATTAGTATCCTTAGTGGCGTGTTTACTAAGAGGGCTAGGCCGTGAGCTATACTGTGCAAATCATTGACAGGCTGATGGGGGTAGCGGCGACTGGGTTTGGGTCAGATCCCCGTCAATGGCACGGGGCGATGTTGCCCCACCCATGCCATCCTGTCATAATAGTGGAGGTAGCAGACCTTGGTGAGCCTGCCAGGCCCAAGCCACATCTCAAAGATGGTACTTCCCACTGCCAAAAACAGGCCCACCAAACTCCACGAAGTCAAGAGTTGACACCTCACAAGGAGGTCTACCATGGCAGACCGTCTTCTGGACCGCATCGACGCACCTAGTGACCTCAGAGGCCTCAGCCACGATGAGCTAACTCAGGTTGCCCAAGAGGTGCGGGACACCATCATCTCCGTCATAACCGAGCGCGGTGGCCACCTGGCTTCCAACCTGGGAGTCGTCGAGCTCACCTTAGCCCTGCACCGCATCTTCGACAGCCCCCAAGACAGCATAGTCTGGGACACCACCAACCAGACCTACACGCACAAGCTGGTGACGGGGCGGCGCGACGAGTTCCAGAACATCCGCCTAGAGGGAGGTCTGTCCGGGTTCGGCGAGCCGCTCGAAAGCCCGCACGACACACTGTGCGCGGGCCATGCTGGCACCGGCCTCTCCATCGCCCTGGGAGTCGCGCAGAGCGCGGTGAACCGCCGGCTCGACTCGTGGACCATCGCCGTGGTCGGAGACGGGGCGATGACCTCCGGCTCCAGCTTCGAGGCGCTCAACAACATCGTGCACCTAAACCCCGAGAGGTTCATCGTCGTCCTCAACGATAACGGGATGTCTATCTCGGAGAACATCGGGTTCCTCACGAACTGGCGGAAGCGCGTGATCACCCACCCCGAGTTCCACACGATGACCCGACGCATGAAGGCCCTCTCGAAGAGGATGCCCATGGGCGACCTGGCATACCGGCTTGTCAAGAGGTTCAACACTGGGCTTGACGCCAGCATCCTGCCCACCAGACTCTGGACCGAGATGGGCTTCCACTACCTGGGCCCCGTCGACGGCCACAACTTCAGGCAGCTCGAACAGACCCTTGAACAGGCCAAGACGCCCACCGGCTCCGTGCCGCTCATCCACGTCGTCACGCACAAGGGGCACGGTTACGAGCCCGCCGAGGACGACCCCGTCAAGTTCCACCAGCCGAGCTCTCCGCTCGGAGACGGCTCGGGTGCCCCCACCTACTCCAAGGTCTTCGCACAGACCATCTCCCGCATCATGCGCGACGACGACACCGTCGTCGGCATCAGCGCCGCGATGCTGGAAGGCACCGGACTGGCCGAGGTGAAGCGCGACTATCCCGACAGGATCTTCGACGTCGGCATAGCCGAGCAACACGCCGTCAGCATGGCGGCCGGAATGGCTTCGAAGGGACTCAACCCCTTCGTCTCCATCTACTCCACCTTCCTCCAGCGCGCGTTCGACCAGGTGGTGCACGACGTCTGCCTGCAGAACCTGCCCGTCACGCTGATAGCGGACCGTGCAGGGATCGTCGGCGAGGACGGCAAGACGCATCACGGCGCCTTCGACATCTCGTACTTCCGGTGCCTTCCAAACGCCGTCATAGCGGCGCCAAGGGACGAGAACCAGCTGCAGCATCTCGTCTATACCGCCTACAAGCACCGTGGGCCGTTCGCCATCCGCATTGCGAGAGGCGCCGCCGTCGGCGTGCCCCTAGACCTGGACCTCAAGGATCTACCTCTCGGCAAGGGCTCCAAGATTCGAGAGGGGCACGACGTGGTGATCTTCGCGTTGGGCAAGCCAGCCACCGCGGCCGTCGAGGCGGCTGAAACGCTTGCCGGGCACGGAGTCCAGTGCGGCGTCGTGGACCCGATCTTCGTGAAACCGCTGGATGTCGACCTTCTGTTGGAAGCGGCCCGCAGCGCCGGACGCATCGTTACCGTGGAGGAGAACGTGCTGGCCGGCGGGTTCGGCTCTGCCGTACTCGAAGCCCTCGCCGAGGCCGGAATCGAGGACGTATCGGTCCACCGCATCGGTATGCCGGACTCCTTCGTCGACCACGGCACTGCGGCCGATCAGCGCCGCCGGCTGCAACTGGACGCCGAGGGCATCGCCCATCAAGTGTTGAGCACATTTTTCCCCGAGGCGTCCAGCGTGCGATCGGGGAGTGGCCACAAGGGGCTGACGTAAGGCCCTGCAGACGTGGATTGAAATCCAAATGTGGTGAAGCGCCTGTAGGAGACACCGGCTCTAGCAAACACAATCAATGTCATTGGCTTGGTGGTTTGTTGACATCCTAAATGCAGAGTGCCACACTGAAATCAAGAGTTGTACAACCCTTGATTTCAATCCCGGATGAGACTCCGATGGCACTCCTTGAAATAGAAAACCTGTACGTCCGTTTCGATGCCAAGGACGGGCCAATCAACGCGGTCAATGGCGTTGACCTCAATGTGGAAGACAACTCCATTGTAGCTGTAGTAGGGGAAAGCGGTTCGGGCAAGTCCGTCACAGCTCTGGCCTCTGTTGGTCTTCTGCCCTTTCCGGGACGGGTGACGGAGGGAAGCGTGAGAATGGGGGGCACCAACCTCCTGGAGCTAGGCCAAGAGGACATCCGCGCTATTAGAGGGCCCCTCATAGGCATGGTCTTCCAAGATCCAAGGGCATCGCTAAATCCCAGCATACCCATCGGCGTTCAGGTGCAGGAGGTGCTGCTCACGCACACAGGCATGACCAAGCGCGAGGCCCGCGAACGCTCTGAAGAGCTGCTAGTGGAAATGGGGTTGCCCGATGCATCACGCGTGCTTACGCAGTACCCCTTCCAGCTAAGCGGCGGCATGTGCCAGCGAGTAATGCTATCCATTGCTCTGGCCCTCAGGCCAAAGCTTCTCATTGCCGACGAGCCTACGTCCAACCTGGATTCCACTCTTCAAGCCGCTATCCTCAGCCATCTCCGGCACCTCAGAGATGAGTACGGCACCACCATTCTCCTCATAACCCATGACATGGGCGTTGTTGCCCAGATGGCGGACTCCGTGGCAGTGATGTACGCTGGGACCATCGTCGAACGGGCCGGCATTATCGATCTCTTCAAAAGGCCCGCGCATCCGTATACCGCCGGTCTGTTTCAAGCGCTACCCAGGCTGGACGACGCAGAACGCCAGCTTGTCTCCATGCCAGGGAGGCCGCCCGAGCTGGACGCCCCGCCGGAACACTGCTCCTTTCTGCCCAGATGTCCTAACGCAACCAGTATCTGCCACACCAGCCCCAGGCCGGCCCTGCGCATGATAGCGGACAATCATGCCGTGGCTTGCTTCAACGAGAAACGGTACGATTAGCCTATGCCCTGACCCGTGACGCCTGAGCCAGCTCAACAAACAGTGTTTCTATGGCAAGGTCGTCGCTGAGCGCGCCTCTTTTGATGGCCAAGTCCGCCTCCAGCAAGCTAACGTACATTGCCACTATTGTCTCCTTGCTGTGCCGGCGTGCCTGTTCCTGGATTCTCTTCACCGCGAACTCAGCCGTCAGTCCCAAACGCCGCGCCATTTCTGAACCCGGTACGCCCTGTCCTACCAGGTCTTTGGCCAGCAGCATTAGGCGCAGCTGACGTGCCAGCATGGCTATGATATAGCCAGCCTCCGCTCCGCCTTCTTGCAACTGTTTTATGAGGCGCATGGCGTTGGACGTCCTTCCTCCCAACACCGTATCCACCGTTCTGAATATGTTGGCTTCCCTTGAATTAGCAACCAGAAGTTGGACCACCTCATGATCAATGGTCTCGCCGTCTGCATACAAGGCTAGTTTCTCCAATTCGCCCTGCATCACCCACAGATCTCCACCCACCAGGTCCATCAATTGCTGTGTGGCGCTGCCGGTGATCTTCAACCCCATCTCCTTTATTCGCCTTGCCAGCCACCGGCTCAGGGCATCCCCGGTTAGGATGCGGAACTCCTTTACCTCAGTCAAGTCGCTTAGTTTCGATAGCAACGGATTGCCCCTGTTCAGTCTTCCTTCCAAGAAAACCAGCAAGGTGGTGGGGGGCAGCTCGCTCAGCGACTCGGCCAAGCCCTTCCACTCTTCAAAAAGGTCGTTCTGCCTTCCGGCTGCCGCTCCGCTTCTCCGTGCCGGCCGCACTTCTTCAAAGCGGCCCAGCAGTCCCACGGCAATCACCAGGCGGCGCTCCGCCAAAAAGGGGACCACGCTGGCCACCTCCAACAGGTGCGGCAACTTCAGGTCCAAGCCTTCCAGAACCGTAGTGTTGGCGTCTCTTACGTCAAGCTGGCCTATCTCTTCCCGCAGAGCATTCAAGAACGCCTTCTTGGAAAAATCGTCTTCACCGTGAAGAACGTAGATCACGGAAGCCCTCTTTCTTCCGGCAGGGAGATTTTCGTTGACACGCCAGATACCTTACAATACTCTTAACGGATACAACATGTTCACCAGATAGTGATTACTGACTCCTCAATAAGACCGTCCCGGTTGTTGCGTCTGTTTTTGCCTTTGCTCTTTTGATTGCAAATGAACCCCACGGCAAGTGAAATCTTAGGAAAATATGAAGTCATAGAATGGTTGAGCACCTCCGGTATCGCTTCCATACTTCATGCGCGTGATACTGAAACCGGCTCCGTCGTCGTTCTGAAAATACTGCACGCCTACTTCGCCAAGGAGTACGAAGCGCTGCGCGTCTTCCTGGAAGAGATGAAGCAGGTGAGCCATCTTCGACATCCCAATATTGTGCCGATGCGCGGTGTCGAGCATGGCGAAGAGGACATCGCCATTGTGATGGACTACGTATCATACCCTACCCTCAAAGCTCGGAAGGCGCGGACAATGCCCGTGGGTGAGGTTATAAACATCCTAAAGCAGACGGCTTCGGCCCTGGACTTCGCCCAGGCCAAGAAGATACTGCACCGCGACATCAGACCCAGCAATATCTTCTACGACGAGAGATCCGGCGAGGTAATGGTATCCGACTTCGGCATCGTGAGGCTGGTGGAAAGCACGCACGCCCTGGTTAGGACTACCATAAACATACCCCTGCCCGGGTATTCAGCACCTGAACAGAATCAGGGTCTCCACTACAACCCGTACAGTGACGTCTATTCACTGGGGGTGCTTGCATATGAGCTTCTAACCGGCAACCCTCCCTTTGATGCTCTGACACCTCACTCCGTCCTCTCCAGGCAACTCAGATACGAACCGGAGGCTCCGTCTCGCTTGGTTGCAGGTATGCCTTCCAGTGCCGACGAGGTCATTCTCAAAGCCCTGGATCCCAAGCCTGAAAACCGCTTTGCCACTTCAACGGAGTTCGTGGAAAGCCTGATCCAGGCGGTTGGGCCTGAACTTGCTCAGAGGCCATCCGTGCAAAGCGATGCGGAAGCCGGAGAGGAGGCCGGAACCGGTCCGGAAAGCCGGCTGGAACAAACTACTGTCGTTGCTCCCGACGTGGACATGGAGACCGCTGAGCGTATTTTTTGTCCGCACTGCGGCACGGGCAACTCCGCTTCTTCTAGGCGTTGTTCCAACTGCTGGGGCTCGCTCGCCGCCCAGCCAGTTGTTTCCGTAGAGGAAGAGGAGAAGTTGCTGGAGCGTTACTGGGGGCAGCTGAGAAAGCGCAAGCGTATCACCTGGATAGCCACTATTGCCGCCGTAGCAGCGTTTGCGGGATGGTGGGCGTTCAATCTGATAGAGGCGCGCCCGCCCCTGCCGGGGCCTGCCAGCTCGATCACCGCGGTGTCCGGCTCCGGCGAATGGGTAACCGCGCAGCGCGGCAACTTCCACACCGGCCACGTCCCCGGTCCGGCCTTCAATCCGTCGGGAGACGTGGCGTGGCAGTTTGAAGCAGAGGGACAGATCCTGGGATCGCCCGCCGTGGCAGACGGCCTGGCTTTTGTTGGAACCAACGACCGGCGCATTGTGGCCCTGGACGCGGAATCAGGCAGCGTGGTGTGGGAATACCCCCTGGATATACAGCCCAACTCAACGCCAACCGTGGCCGGCGACCTGCTCTACTGGGGACTGCGCGACGGCAGGCTCCTTGCCCTTGACTACAAAACCGGCGACGAGGTCTGGGTCTACAAGACGGGCGCCGCCATCTACGGCGCACCCACCGTTGTCGAAGGCGTTCTCTACGTAGGCTCATCCGACGGTGGAATCTACGTGCTGGACGCATTGACGGGAGAAGAGCGGTGGAAGAGCATAACCGAGAACTGGGTGGTGGCCTCGCCAAGCGTTGACCAGGGGATCCTGGTTTTTGGAGGGCAGGACCGTGAGCTGTATATGTTCGACGCGAACAACGGCACACTCCGCCATCAAGTGGACCTTGGCAGCGGCATAGACAACTCCACTACTATTGTTGACGGCATTGCTTACGTGGCGACTCGCAGCGGTACCGTGGTGGCATTCGATTACACGCAAAAGAGCGCAGCCTTTCAGAAGGCAGTGTGGAACTGGTGGTTCCAACTTTGGATCTGGAACGTAGCGCCAATACCGGACCCCATTCCAGGGTTGCAGTGGGCCAGACGGCTGCGTGAGACCGTTGTGGGCGACATGGCCAGCGACGGCACCCTACTATTTGTCAACACAACTAACGGCGTACTGCGCGCCTTGGATCTGAAGACGGGAACTACTCAGTGGGAGACGGAAGGCCTGGGTACGCTTTACTCCTCTCCCATTGTAACCGGCGATACCGTTGTGCAAACCTCGACTGACGGCAGCGTCTACGGCCTGAACGTCTCCAACGGCGAAGAGAAGTGGCGCATCTCCGTTGATGGATCGGTTATATCCTCGCCGGTGCTGGCAGGCAATAAGCTCCTCGTCCCTACTATCGAAGGCCGGTTGATAGCCGTTCAGTAGCGTCTCCATGGAACTCGGCATCATCGGTCTGGCTAAGAGCGGCAAGTCCACCGTATTCAACACGCTTACCCGTGGACGCGTCTCCACCGCGCCGGGCGCCAACGCCAAGTCGAACGTTGGTACCGCCAAGGCGCCCGATGGGCGTCTAGGCGTACTTGCTGGCATATTCAGGCCGAAACGCATCACCAACGCCGAGGTCCAATATATCGACATGCTCAACACCCCGGAAGGCCTGGGCAAAGACCACGGTATAAGCGGCGAATACTTCAATGCTCTGCAACGCGTGGACGCATTGGTCCACGTGGTGCGCGCCTTCGAAAATCCTGCCGTGCCCCATATCGAGGGAAACCTAGACCCTTTCCGTGACATCGCTACTTTGGACCTGGAACTCACCTTTTCTGACGTGGCGATTTTGGAACGCCGATTGGAGAGACTAGATGCGGAACTGAAGGGCGCCAAAGCCCAGGAACGCGACCGGATCAATCGTGAAAGCGCTCTTTTGGAGAAGATCAAAGAGAGGCTGCTGGAAGAGATACCGGTGAGAGAGCAGAATATCACCGTCGAGGAGAAGAAGCAGATCAGCGCTTTCCAGCTTCTCACCGCCAAGCCTCTGCTTGTGCTTCTAAACGTAGGAGAGGAGCAGCTGTCCAGCGTCAGCCAGTTGGAAGCCGGCCTTCAGCAGAAGGTCAACCGGCCAAACGTGTCCTGTGTTGCTCTCTGCGGACGTTTGGAAGAAGATCTGTCCCAGATGGATGAAGAAGAGGAAGCCGAGTTTAGGAAATCCCTCAACGCGGGCGAGCCCGGCCACGTCAGGGTTGTTCAAGCATCGCACCGTCTGCTTGGCCTTGTCTCTTTCTTGACCGGCGGCCCCGTTGAAGTCAGAGCGTGGACCGTCCCCCAGAATACTCCGGCCGCACAGGCCGCCGGGCGTATTCATTCAGACATGGAACGCGGCTTCATCAGAGCCGAGGTAATCCTGTATGACGACCTTGTGGAGTGCGGCTCACTGGCGGAAGCCAGGCGCAGAGGCCTGCTGCGCTCAGAAGGCAGGGGCTATCCGGTCAAGGACGGCGACGTGATAAACTTCCTCTTCAACGTTTAACCGGCCTGCAGAGCGATCCCGCAACTCCAGCATAGAACCAGCACCATGACAGTCAAGCAAACCCAAAGCCTTCAGATAAGCGAGGCGTTCAAAGCAGAGACCATCTCTCTCTACGTTCACATCCCGTTTTGCGAGACAAAATGCCCTTATTGCGACTTCAATACGTACGCAGGCATAGAGCCGCTGATCCCTGAATACGTGGACGCCTTGATCAAAGAGGCGCGCTTTTGGGGGGACGCTCTATCCCGGCATCATTCGCCAACCATCAGCACCGTGTTCTTTGGCGGAGGCACGCCGTCCTACGTACCCCCAGGAGACATCGCCCGCATCCTGGATGAAGTCCGTTCCGCTTTCCATCTTGCAACCAGCGCCGAGATCACTTTAGAAAGCAACCCCGGCGACATTGGCCCAGGACGGGTTGAGTCCTGGCTCAAGGCGGGGATAAACCGTCTTTCCATTGGAGTGCAGAGCCTGGATGACGGGCTGCTCAGGCTGCTGGGACGCCGCCATACCGCCCGGGAAGCGCTGGATGCTCATATAACAGCGCGCAACGGTGGATTTACCAATATCAACCTAGACCTGATGTACGGCCTTCCCCACCAGACGCTAGACCAGTGGCGTGGTACGTTAGAGAAAGCGCTGGAAGATAGACCGGAACACATCTCCATGTACAGCCTCACTCTGGAAGAAGGCACTCCACTGGAAGCGTCGGTGCGCCAGGGCAAGGTGCCCTACCCTGATCCTGACCTTGGCGCCGATATGTACCAGCTTGCCAGTAAACTGGGGGAGGATGCCGGCTACTATCACTACGAGATCTCCAACTGGGCCCTGCCTGGCCGTGAGTGCCTGCACAACCTCACCTACTGGCGCAATCAGCCCTACCTTGGCATTGGGCCAGGAGCTCACTCTTATCTCAACGGCCGCAGATTTTCCAACCTACGCTCGCCCAAACGTTACGTACAACTGGCCGGCGCCCTGCCCTCAGCCAAAGTCAATCCCGCTGCCTTAGAGGAGCACGGTCTGCTGGACGTCCTGGAGGCTATAGACGAACGCCTTGAGATGGGGGAGACCATGATGCTAGGGCTGCGTCTCAGCGAAGGCATCTCGCAAGGAGCATTTCGACGTCGTTTTGGCGCCAGCCTTGTCGAAACGTACGGCCCGCAAATCGACGAGCTACTGGGCTTGGAGCTGGTGGCCTGGCAAGAAGACCGCCTAGTCCTTACTGCAAGGGGCAGGCTGCTGGGGAACGAGGTGTTTCAAAGGTTTCTATTCCCCTAGGCCTAGCTCCATCGCTGTCTCCGCCCTTGAATATGCTATCCTTCTTCCATCCCTGACAACCGTTCAACCGTCGCTATGTTTGTTATAGGCACCGCTGGCCACGTCGATCACGGCAAATCCGTGCTGGTGGAAGCTCTCACCGGCATAGACCCCGACCGCCTCGAGGAGGAGAAGAGGCGGGGGATGACGATTGACCTTGGTTTTGCCTGGATGACCTTGCCCAGCGGCCATGAAGTCAGCCTCGTCGACGTGCCGGGCCATGAACGGTTCATCAAGAACATGCTGGCCGGCGTGGGCGGCATCGACCTGGCGCTGCTGGTGATCGCCGCCGACGAATCGGTGATGCCTCAGACCCGTGAGCACCTTGCCATCCTAGACCTTCTCCAGGTCAGCCGGGGACTCATCGCCATCACCAAGAAGGACCTGGTGGACCACGACTGGCTAGAGCTCGTCGAGGCTGAAGCGGAAGAGCTTCTGAAAGGGACGGCACTGGAAGGAGCCGGCATTCTTCCCGTCTCCGCTTTTACTGGAGACGGCCTGGCTGAGCTAATTGCGGCTATAGACTCTCTCCTGGAACAGACCCCGCCGCGGCGCGACATTGGACGGCCCCGTCTCCCCATAGACCGATCCTTTGTCATATCCGGTTTCGGCACCGTGGTCACGGGTACCCTAATGGAGGGCACGCTCTCCATAGGACAGGAGGTTGAGCTTGTACTGGCCGGGAAAGGTTCCCGTATTCGCGGTCTTCAAACTCACCGCAAGAGCGAGGAAACAGTACAACCCGGCACCCGTACCGCCGCCAACCTGGCGGGGGTATCACACGAGGAGGCGCGGCGCGGCGACGTGCTCACGGTCCCCCGATGGCTGAAGACTGCCAGGACAATCGACGTGCAGCTAAGGTTGGTGGCGAGCCTGCTCCGTCCCCTCAAGCACAATACAACCGTTACTCTTCACACCGGCACCAGTGAAACCTTGTGCCGCGTGCTGCTCCTGGACCGCGACCAGCTTCATCCCGGCGATACCGGGTGGGCGCAACTGCGCTTGGAACATCCTGTGCCCGTGGTGAAAGGCGACTACTTCATACTTCGTTCCTCAGAGACCACCCTGGGCGGCGGCAACGTAGTGGGCGCTCAAGCTCGTCGACATAGGCGCAACGACGCCTCAACTATAGAGAGGCTGGCAATGCTGCAAGAGGGCAGCAACGGAGAAGCGCTGCTGGCCGCGTTGGAAGCCCATGGCCCACTGGATATCAAAACGCTGGCCCAGCAGGTCAACCTATCTCTGGAAGAGACGCGGAATTGGGCCGCGTCTCTCACTGAGGAAGGAGATATCCTTTCCCTGGACCCCAAGCACGGCGGTACGTCAATCTTGGTATCGTTCTCTCTATGGTCCAGAACCAAGCGGAAGGTGGAAACATTACTTGCGGAATACCACACGCAACATCCCCTGCGCCGCGGCGCGCCGCGCGAGGAGGTGAGGAGCCGGCTGAGCTCACCCTCGCAAACATCCCAGCTCCTGCTGGAAAAGCTGATTGAAGAAGGCGCGGTCGTGGAAGACGAATCCCTCTTCAAGCTCCCCCAACACCGGCCATCGATCAGTGATGCACAACGGCGCGAACTCGATGAATACGTAGCGCTCCTTGAATCGGACCCCTTCTCTCCCCCCAACGCCAACCTTTCCCGTCCAGACCTGCTCAATATTCTTGTAGAAGAAGGAAAAGTGGTCAAAGTCAGCGACACCGTTGTCTTCTCTTCCAACACCTATCAGGATATGGTTGACAGAGTGGTGAAGCACCTTGAAAGTGAAGGCAAGATAACCGTTGCCCAAGTACGCGACCTGTTCAACACCAGCCGCAAATACGCCCTTGCCCTCATGGAACATCTGGATCAGAGGCGCATCACTCGCCGCGCCGGCGACGAGCGAGTGCTGAGATAGCATGCCGCTGAACCTGGACCACGTCTCGGCCCAAGTGGAAGCCATGAGCGTCAGCCTCCAATCGCAGAGCGCGCAACGCCTCAGACACATCGAACAGGCCGTCAATGCCCTACGCTCCATCGGAGAGGATGCCTGCTACCCCTCTCCGGCTCCGCCAGCCGGTTACCGCACCATTGCCGTGGACGGTTCGCACATAGACGTGAACCGCCACATGCCAGTGCGCTGCGCCCTGATCAACATAAGCAAGGTAGTGCTTCAATATGGAGCGTCGGCGGGCGCCAGGCTGGAGAGCTATCCCAAGCTGTACGCATCTCCTGAGGAGCTCTTTATCCGTGACCCCAACGGCACAGACCGACGGCCACTGGAAGGCGCACTCATGGGCATGAAGCGCGCCGTTGAAGAGGTCACGGCTCTTGCTGAACTGGCCGAAGATACCCGGGACGATACCCCTACCCTTGCTCTAATCGATGGCTCTTTGGGCCTATGGGATCCGGCGTTCTCCACCTATCCCGATTACGTGCACCAAAGCCTCCTGGCCGGGGGAATTCTCTCCGCGCTGGATAGAATGCGGGCCGTTGCCGCCAAACATACCCTGGCCCTGGCGGCCTACGTCAGTCTGCCCAGAAGCACCACCGTGCTCAATACGTTGCCCCTGGGCCATCTGCCTCAAGACGAAGTGAGCCAGCTGACCGATAGGGACATCTTCCAGCAGGTCTTAGCCCGTGGTGAAAGGTCGTCGCTGTTCGAAAGTACGTCACCGATTGTTCGCGAATACTACGGCGGCCACGCGGTCTACTTTTACTATCTGAATACCGGTGACGAGATAGCCCGGGTGGAGGTCCCCGCTTGGGTCGCGCACGATGATGCCATGCTGGAGATGTCTCATGCCTTGATACTCGACCAGTGCCGCAAGGGGTTCGGCTATCCTATCGCCATCATGGAAGCCCACGAGCAAGCGGTAATCGGCGGCGCAGAGAGGGAAACGTTCCGCCAAATGGTGGAGGATGCGCTAGCGCAGCATCACCTGCCCGTTTACACTTCTCAGAAAGAACTCTCAAAGAGGCTGAGGCTGCTCTGAGTTGAACGTTGAGATACGCGCCGCCAGAGTTGACGACTACCGTGACGACAAGTCCGGCTTCATCATAGAGGGAACCCACAGGGCCGAGGCATTTCGCGAAGGCGAATACGTAGACGCTTACTCCATGGCGAGGGTGAAGCCTTGATGCAGCCATCTACAGAGCCCCAGTCAACCGGCGGGCGCATCGCTGAAGTGGTGGAGTCTTTCAGCAACGGCTTCACTGCCCACTGCTACCGCCTCTATGAAGCGCCTCCACTGGGCGCGCTGATCCGCACGAGCGGGGAGCAGCCCGTGTTTGCCGTGGTGCGGGGCATAACCACCTTGCCCATGAACCCAGCAAGACGACCCGTGGCGCGCGCCCAGAATGAAGAGGACGAAGAAGAGGTGTACTCCAACAACCCTCAGCTTCCGCACCTGCTGCGCACCGACTTCCAAGCCACCATTGTGGGGCATGAAGCCAATGGAGTGATGCGGAAGCACCTCCCGCCTCATCCGCCGCGTATTCACGCGTTCATTTACAACTGCTCGCCGGAAGAGATCCTCTCCTTCAGCCAGGACCTGAACTTCTTCCCGTTGATTTTCTCGGAAGGGGGTCCTTTGACCGATGAAGTGGTGTCCGCCTTCCTCAGACAAGCCTCCTCTCTGCATTCCGACCCCGAGGTTTTCCTAGCGGCGGCCGGTCGCCAGCTGGCGCGCCTTTTTGCCCGCGATGCGCGCCGCTTGGACGCATTGCTAAGGAGTCTGCACCCATGAACGACAGGAACGGGGCATTCATGGGAACGGTCATCGGCGGGTCACTGAACAGGGGCATCGAGGTCAGATTGGACCCTTCGTTTCCCGTGGAAAGCGTCAAAGTGGGCGGATTCGTAGCAATCCAGGGACAAGCGCAGCGGTTCTTCGGCATCGTCTCAGACGTCGCACTTGAAACGGCGGACGCATCCCTGCGCGGCATGCCTCCGGAGGCTTGGGACGGTTTCGTAGCCTCTGTGATGTCCTATACAAACGCCTACGCCATTGTCACCGTGCTGCCTCAGCTTGTCCTTGGCGGCAGCCCTTTGGCCATGATCGAAGGGCCCCAGCCGGCGCGCGCCATACCACCCCACTTTTCCAGCGCGTACCAGGCCTCCGAGGAGGACGTGCTCGCCGTGTTCGGCGCGGAGGACGAGCGACACATTTGGGTCGGCAGTCCGTTGGACATGGAGGACACGCGCATCCATCTTGACCTGGAAGAGCTTGTTAAAAGATCCAACGGCGTCTTCGGCAAGAGCGGTACAGGAAAATCCTTCCTCACCCGCATTCTTCTGGCGGGAACGCTGCAGAAGGATGCGGCAGTAAACCTAGTCTTTGATATGCACAACGAATACGGGTGGCAGGGAACCAGGGAGGGAGGCCCCCCCGTAAAGGGACTGAAGCAGCTCTTTCCTTCCAAGGTAGCCGTGTTTTCCCTAGACCCCAAGATGTCCCAGTGGCGCGGCCTCACGCCGGATGCAGAGGTCACGATAGGTTACAACGAAATAGAGCCGCAGGACATGGAGACCCTAGCTGAAACGCTCAACCTGACACCGCAAGGAGTCGCAGCGGTGTACAGCCTGGTACGTCGCTTCGGCCAGGAGGCCTGGCTGGACGAGTTCCTGAAGCGGGAGTCACGCGAGGAGTTGACGGTCCTAGCTGAAGAAACTTCGGAGGTGTTCCAAGTCCTATTCACCCTCCACAGGCGCTTGCGCACCCTGGCACGCATGAACTTCCTGCTGCCCAAGTCGCCCGACGACGCCGTACGCCGTATCCTCGACTACCTTGACCGCAGCATGCACGTGGTGCTGGAGTTCGGGCGCTACGGCAACGACCTGCCCGCCTACGTTCTAGTCGCCAACCTGCTCACCCGCCGGATTCACGATAGGTACGTGCAGCGCACGGAGGAGGCAATGGGCGATAGGGCCAGGGAACCCAAGCCACTGGTTATTACGGTGGAGGAGGCACACCGTTTCCTCACTCCGGGGGTGGCCTCTCAGACCATCTTTGGCGCCATTGCCAGGGAAATGAGGAAGTACAAGGTAACGCTGCTCATAGTAGACCAACGCCCCAGCGGTATAGACGAGGAGGTGCTCAGCCAGCTGGGCACGCGGTTCACCTACCTGCTGGACAACGAGCGCGACGTGGACGGCGTTCTGGCCGGAGCGCCGGGCGCCCGCGAGCTTAGATCCGTCCTGTCCAGGCTGGATTCACAGCAGCAAGCATTGCTGTTCGGTCACGCTTTGCCCATGCCGGTGGTGATACGAGCCAGAGAGTACGGCACGGAGGAGTCCTATCGCGATTTCGGCTTTCGCGATGCCGCGGAGCTCCGGCGCCAGGTGGAGGCGGATAGCCGGGATCTGTTCGGATAAGTTGTCCGCACCTGCCGTTCGTACAGCTACCTAGAAGTCGCCGCAGGTAGGCTATATACTGAAAGTACCGATGAGCATGCTGGAGTATATGGAGCGGAACAACTTCGAGCAGCTAAGCGCCTACACCGATCCGGAAGTAGGTTTGAAGGCGCTGATATCCATACACGACACAACCCTGGGTCCGGCGCTGGGCGGAGTGCGCGTCTGGCCCCATTCCACCGAGGAAGCGGCGGTAGAGGACGTGCTGCGGCTTGGAAGGGCCATGACCTATAAATCGGCGGCGGCGGGGCTTCACTTCGGCGGCGGCAAAGCGCTGATCATCGCCGACCCCCGCAAGGACAAGACGGAGGCTCTGATGCGCTCCTTCGGCGGGTTTGTGGAGACGCTCGGCGGACGCTATATCACCACGGAAGACGTGGGCATGACACTGCGTGACCTGGAGTGGATAGCCCAGGAGACCTCGTACATTGTGGGCCTGCCCATCTCCATGGGCGGAAGCGGCGATACGTCCAAGATGACGGGCTTTGGCGTTTACCAGGGAATGAAAGCCTGCGCCAAGGAGGTCTGGAACTCCGACTCGCTGTCCGGTAGCACCATTGCTATCCAGGGCTTCGGCAACACAGCACGCGCCCTGGCTGAGCAGCTGATTGACAACGAGCAGGACGTGAAGCTAATAGTCAGCGACATCTATGAAGGGGCTTTGTCCAAAGCCAGGGAATCCGGAGCCGAAATCGCCGGCGTGGAGCAGATTTACGGCATGGCGTGCGACATATTTGCCCCGTGCGCCCTGGGCGGCGTACTCAATGGCAGCACCATACCGGAAATCAAGGCGGCCATTGTCTGTGGCTCCGCCAACAACCAGCTCTCAGAGGACGACGACGCCGTTGCTCTTCAGAAAAGGGGCATCCTGTACGCCCCGGACTTCATTGTCAATGCAGGCGGTATAATCAACGTTTCCTGCGAGGTGGGTATGTCCTACAGCGAAGAGGCGGCCATGGAGAAGACGGCTCGCATCTACCAGACGTTGGAGAGTATCATAGCGGCTTCAAAAAGCCAGGGGATTACCACTGCTCAAGCCGCCAACCAGCTGGCGGAGGAACGCATCACTTCTGTACGTAAGGTCAGGAAGGGTTACCTAGAATGAAATTCAAAACTCGTTACATTCTGCTTGCGGCCCCTGTTATCATGGTACTGGCTTTGGCGTGCGGGTCTACGCCCACGCCATGGCCTACACCAACACCAACTACGGAGCCCGAATTGACTATAGATGCTCAAAAAGAATACACGGCTACACTGCGCACCGAGAAAGGCGACATTGTCATAGTCCTACGGGCGGACAAGACGCCGATTACAGTTGACAACTTTGTGAAGCTGGCAAGAAGCGGGTACTACAACAACTCCACCTTCCACCGCGTGATTCCCGGCTTCATGGCGCAGGGCGGAGACCCCACAGGCACCGGCTCCGGCAATCCCGGGTACACTATCGCGGACGAGTTCACCGATCTCACCCATGAACGGGGTGTCATCTCCATGGCCAACACGGGCCAACCCAACTCCGGGGGTGGCCAGTTCTTCATCACGTTTGTGCCAACACCCCACCTGGACGGGGCGCATACGGTTTTCGGAGCGGTCATAGAGGGCATGGACGTGGTCGACTCTCTAACGCCGCGCGATCCCAACCAAAACCCGGACTTTCAAGGCGATACGCTCACAGAAGTGCTGATAACGGAGCAGTAGCGGCGTTAAAGCCCTGTAGATACCGGCGCCAATCAGAGGGCGAAGCCAAGGGCAGGAAGGAGATTTCTGAATGAAGCGACGGTGGCAGGGTCACCCCCTGGCTTGTACCTGTGTTGAGTGTGAAAGGAAGCGTTTGGGGGAAAAGTCTGCCGGGCGGCCTAAGCCCAAGCTGTCCAAGTCTTCTCCATTGGACGTGCTTTTTCCGGAGTTGTCAGATAGGACGGAAGAGATGTTGTCGAAATTACCTGACGAGCCGGAAAAGCCCAAGCGTCGTCGTTTCTTTGGTTTATAAACAGTTCAGCAAGCCGGTGCTACCGGTAATCGGTATGCTCCAAGGTAGAATCGTCAATGCCGAAGTGGTGGGCCAGCTCGTGAATCACCGTGGCCCTGATCTCTTCGACCATTGCTCCCCTGGTGGAGCATGCCGCCTGTAGGGGATTGCGGTAAATGGTTATGCGGTCAGGCAGCACCATATCGTAGTGAGAACGTTCGGTAAGGGGAATGCCTTGGTAGAGGCCAAAGAGATCATACCTACTCTGTAGGCCCAGCTCCCTGACCTCTTCTGAGCTTGGCCAGTCGTCCACTACAACGTCGACATTATCCAGCCGTTCCTTGAACTGCGCTGGCAGTCCATCCAGCGCCCTTAGCACCAGCTTCTCGAACTCTCTGTGCGATACGCGAATCATGGTCACCCAGCAAGGCCAGCCTGTAATCTCAACTGCTTGAGCTTATCCACGTTGGCCTTGTCAGGACCTTTGCCCTCCAGGCCGGGCACCTCCAGAAGGAATGGGACGTCCTTGAACGCAGGATGACCGGCAACTGCAAGGAACGCTTGCTCTCCCATGGATCCCATGCCTATATTTTCGTGCCTATCAACTCCTGAAGCGAACTCCGTTTTGGAGTCGTTTGCATGCACGGCAACCAGCCTGTCCAAACCTATCTCCCTATCGAACTCTTCCATAGTCTGCGCCACGCCTTCAGCCGTCCTCAGATCGTAGCCTGAAGCAAAGCTGTGCTGCGTATCCAAACACACCTTGAGTTGAGAACTGTCTACCGCCTCCAGTATCCGGGCTATCTCGTTAAACTTGGAACCTATGGTATGACCCATCCCGGCGCTATTCTCAATGATCAGATATACGTCGCTAGGAGAGTCGGCTAGGACCTCCTCCAGACAGTCAACCGTCTGTCTGAAGATAGCGTCGTACCCGGCCCCTTTGTGACTCCCGCCATGGAAGATGACTCCACTTCCACCCATGGCAGAGGCCAAGTGCATGTAGTTGATCAGCGACTGCACCCCTTTGCGAACGTTCCCTTGATTATCCGTGCCCAGGTTAATGAGATAAATGCCATGCAGAAAAACGGGCCTTATATCACTGGCTTGCGCCTTCTCCCTGAAGGCAGTCAGGCGCTCCTCAGGCACTGGGTGAAAAGCCCAACTCTGAGGAGACGAACCAAAGCACTGGATGGCCTCGGCGCCTATTTCAACAGCGCGATCGATGGCTTTGTCGAAGCCGCCGGCGGTTGATACGTGCGCTCCAATACGCATAGTAGAGTCCTGACAATGTGATTAACTGCTGCGACTCATTATTGAAGGCGTATTTTGAAATGTCAAAGAATGCGCGGGTATGACGAGGGAGGCGCGCTCGTAGAAGCGCCACGCCACCGCCGGATTGCTTCGGTTCCTCGCAATAACGGAGGAGACGCTGCTCAGGCCGGTTCCGGCGGAACGCATCGCAGCCAGCGCCTCGCGGCAAACTCATTCTGCAAATCGTCCAGTATACCGGCATATTGCAGGTTGGCCGCGAGAAGCAGCCTGTTGCCGGTCGATATGTTGTTCTCAATGAATGCGTCCATCACTACGACCATGTTCTCAAGGTAGGTTTCCATCCGATCGTTAAAGGGAGTCAGCTCTTCCGAAGATGTGTGGCCAACGCCGTCCCGCATCAGACCCTGCCAGCGCTCCTTGAATGCATTTAGCTCCTCTATGGCTAGCTCCGGCTGGGACTGGTCTATCTGGTTCAAGAAGATATTCCAATCGCGGCTGATCAACCCCGCCTCGTTGCCCAAGTACGCCACGTCGCACAGAGTAGCACCCTCGGTCTCTTCCACGGTCAGATTTTCCAGCAAGTCCTCGGTAAAGCCTCCCCAAAGAGCTTCAGAAGTAATTCCCAAGCTGTCCAGAAACAGATCGCCTTCTCCGAGCTCATCTTCTCTATGGCTTTCCATGAAATGAACCAAGGCCCGCGTAGATGTAGCTTGCACCATGTATTCCACTAGCTGCCAGCTCTCCGCATAGGCCAGCTCCAGCTCTTGAAGCTGCTCCGCCTCTTTCCAAGGGAAGTCCTGCAACCCCTGCAAGTCCAGCAAGTCGCCGCTCTGCAAAGCACGCCGCACCCGCCCCCTGGAATCCAGAACACGGAAACGGGCCTGAGCAGGGTCAGTTTCCATCTGCACTCTGGCCGCAATGTACTCCGCAGTACCTTCACTGAGCCATGTGGGCAAGTTGGGTGTGGCGGGATGGGTTAGCTCATGAGCTATGTTGCGCAGCAGCTCCTGTCCCTTTGCATTCACATAAACCTTAGCTTCAGAGACCTCACCGTCTCTAAAAATATGCGAACTCATTCCGGCGAGGAATACGGGATTGGTGAACTTGCCTTCCGCCACAAAGTGCTGAAACTGCTCGGGAAGCAACACGTATATCTCGGGAAGTGGGGGGTCTTCTATCATAAACTCTCTTCTAAGCGTCTCTGTGGTGCGAAAATAGGTGTCCATTATCTGCTGCAGAGTGGCGAACTCTATCCAAGGCTCATAGTGAAGAACGGCGCCATCCAGCAGAGCTTCCCTGACGTAGGGCCTACCATTGATTACTATAGACCCTGAAAAGCTGGCCTCATCTGGAGTAGCGGTGACCTCTACAACCTGGTCAGGCGTTGGAGTGTAAGACGGGGTCGGATTACGGAAGGGAAGAGCGCAGGCGGCAGCGACCAGCGCCAGCGATACCACGGCGAAGGCGAAGACCGGGCCGACCGTCTCTCTATTTCGCAAACGGCTCATTTCTTCCAGGACGCGGAGAGTTCAAGGTTTTCTTTCACCTATTAACGTATTACGGAGGCAAGTGAAAGGTTGATAAGCCAAAGTCACGATACTCCCAAAGACTCCGGGGTCTGCTCTTCTATGCCAGGCATTACATAATAGTTGGGCACCGCGGTGGTGAATTCCAGGCCCGGCTCGTCCTGGGTTACCCCCGTAATGTTAAGCTTCATTTGCTCCACGTACTCTATTTCACCGTTCACCAGGCGGAAGGGCTGGTCGTGGCCGGGATAGATGACGTCCGCCTCTTCAATGACCCTGTCTAGGCTCCTGATGGCTTGCTCCTGGTTCCAGAAGACCACGGGGTGCTTGCGGGACAGCGCTTGATTTGCGAACAGCAGCACGTCGCTGGTGAGTATGCACTTGCCCTGATCCGTCTCCACCAGAAGGCAGATGCTGCCCGGTGAATGACCGGGAGTGTGCAGGACGCGCACACCAGGCTCGATCTCGAAGCCTTCCTCAACCTCTTGAATCCTGGGGTGACTCTCTATCATGGCGCCCGTCCATTTTGGCGTCGACCAGTCGTTCCTGTGGGGGCGCTTGGCGTACTTGCGCTCCCAGGAGTGCATGAGGAGCGGGGCGTGCTCGAACATATCGAAGTTCTGGTTGTGGTCCCAGTGGGCGTGGCTCATGACCAGCACATCTATATCCGCCGGCGACAGGCCGCGTTTATCAAGCGCCTCTTGCAGGACAACGCGACGCCCTACGTGGCCCACGTCTACCAGCGTGCGTTTTCGCCCTTCGATTAGGATGATGCTGCAAAAGCCGACGATTCCCTGCTGTGTGTTCATGCGATACCCGTGAAGCAATACATCGAGCTTTGGCATAGCGTTTCTCCTTGGAGTCTTGTTTAACGGTTCCATTGTCGGTTCGGCAATGACTGTGGTCAACCGCCCGTTGATATGGTAGGCTCACGCGTATTCCATGCTGTGGTGACGATATGCCCGACATAATGCCTGACCACGTCAAGATACTAGCCCATTCCCTGGGTTTGAAGATTGACGAGGAAGACCTGGTGGAAATTACCCACCGTCTCAATGTAATTGTGTCCGGGGTGGAGCGTTTTTCGCATGCGGGGTTGGACTCCGTAGACCCCATACCCTTTCCTCCCCTTGAAGAGGCGCGCCATGAACAGTAGCCGTCTCACCGAGTTGACCGCCTCTCAGCTTGCAGGCCTCATCGCTGGCAAAGAGCTCTCCCCTGTTGAGGTGACCGACGCTTACCTGGAACGCATAGAGAGCATTAACCCGAAGCTCAACGCTTTCATCACCGTGTGCGCTGAAGAGGCAATGCAGGCAGCCCGGGAGGCGGAGCGAGCGGTGGTCAACGGCGATTCACTGGGACCTTTACACGGGCTGCCCCTGGCGGTGAAGGACCAGCTTGAGACCAAGGGCATTTTGACCACGGCCGGGTCACGCATCCTGGCGGACTACGTGCCAGACCACGATGCTACCGCTATAGCTAGGGCCAGAGACGCCGGCGCAATTCTCATTGGCAAGCTCAACATGACGCAGTTTGCCGCCGGGGGTGGAGACCCCTACCCCTTTGGCGAAGCACGCAACCCCTGGAACCCGGAGCGCACCCCCGGTCTTTCCAGCAGCGGCTCCGGCATCGCTATTGCCGCTTCGCTTGCCGCAATAACCCTGGGTGAAGACACGGGGGGGTCAATTCGCATGCCCGCATCGGTCAACAGCATCGTAGGGCTGCGTCCCACCTGGGGCCGCGTCAGCCGGTACGGCATGCTCCCCTTTTGCTGGTCCATGGACACCGCCGGGCCAATGACTCGCACCGTTGAAGACGCCGCCCTGATGATGAATGCCATCGCAGGATACGACCACAACGACCCGCAGACCTCCAGGCTACCTGTCCCGGATTACACCGCATCTTTGACCGGAGATCTAAAGGGGGTTCGAGTCGGCGTGCTCAAAGAGCTTGTGCAGAAAGAGGTTGCACATGAGGACGTGCTCAACGCCGTGACCACCGCGGCAACCCGGCTTGAAGAGATTGGCGCGTTCGTCGAGGAAGTCTCGTTTCCCACAGTGACCGATATCAGCATCGTGGCGGCAGCTATTTCTGAAAGCGACGGAGCCTTTGTGCACAGAGAGTGGCTGCGCACCAGGCCAGACGAATACGGCCAAAACACCCGGCGACGCCTCATTGCGGGCAGTCTGATACCGACCCAGATTGTGCACAAGGCAGCAAGGATACGAACTCTGTTCCGGGAAGAATGGAACGGGATATTGGAGCGGTTCGATGCGCTGATCAGCCCCACTATTCTCAACCCGCCCGGCAAGATAGAGCACGTGGACGGAGTCGCTTCTCGTGAAGAGGCGAATCTCAGGTTCGGACATCGCAACAGCGCCACGTTTCCCGCCGCTTTCCTAGGCGCGCCGGCGTTGTCCGTGCCCTGCGGCTTCAGCTCGGACGGCATGCCGGTCGGCCTTCAGATCATGACGGGCCGATTCCAGGACGGCCTGGCGCTGAGGATAGGCCACGCCTACCAGGAGAGCACGGAGTGGCACACCATGAGGCCGGACGTATAGCCATGACTCAACTCTTCTTCGGCACAGGCAAGTACACCTACCAGGTCATAGATCCGTTTGGAACATTGCCCGACGGCATGAGCTGGGGCAACGTCAGCCACGTGGCCGTGGACTCCAAAGACAGGGTCTACGCCTTCCAGCGCAAGGACCCGCCCATAGTGGTCTTCGATAGCGACGGTCATTTCCTGGACAGCTGGGGCGACGGCCAGCTAATAGATGCTCACGGTATCTTTGTCACTGCGGAGGACGATCTGTTTCTAGTGGACAGGGACATGTATGAGGTTCTGAAGTTCACCCTGCAAGGAGAACCGCTGCTCCGCATAGGAGTCAGGGGAAAGTCGGCACTGCAGGCACCGTTCAACCATCCCGCCGACGTGGCCGTGTCGCCTAGCGGCGATATCTACGTGGCGGACGGTTACGGCAACTCCATGGTCCACAAGTTCTCCCCCAACGGTGAACATGTCCTTTCATGGGGCGGCCCCGGCGGAGAGCCCGGTCAGTTCACCACGCCCCACGGCATCTGGGTGGACGGAGAGTCGAGAGTTTACGTAGCGGACCGGGAGAACAACTGCGTCCAGGTCTTCAATGAGGAGGGAAACTTCATCACCAGTTGGGGCAACTTCTATCATCCCATGGACATCTGGATGGACAAGCAGGATACCTTCTACGTCACAGACCAGGTGCCCCGGTTTACAGTGCTGGATAGAGATGGCAACATACTGGCGAGGGGCCGCGCGCCAAACGCTGGCCACGGCATCTACGGCGACTCGAAAGGCAACCTGTACCTGGCGGCCAGCCTGCGCGGCATAGTCAAAATGGCAAGGTTGCAAAGCTAGGGGAGGACCATGACCCGACTACTGTTCGGCACCGGTGATTACATATATGAGGTAGTCCAGCCTTTTGGAAAGCTGCCCGCCGGGATGAATTGGGGAGTGATCAGCCGCGTTGCCGTCGATTCGCAGGGACGCGTCTACGTGTCGCGGATTGGTACTCCTCCCATTTTGGTCTTCGACAGCGACGGCAACTACCTGGCAGGCTGGGGTGGCGATTCACTGGTAGACCCGCACGGCATGCTCTTCACCCCCAACGACGAGATAATAGTCTGCGATAGGGACGCCCACGAAGTGCTGAAGCTCAACCTGGAAGGCGAGGTATTGCTCAGAATGGGCGCCCGCTCACGGGCGCACTGGCAGGCGCCGTTCAACCACCCTGCCGACGTGGCTGTGTCAAGCAACGGGGACATCTACGTGGCCGATGGCTATGGCAACTCCGCGGTGCACCGCTTTTCAGGGGAAGGAGAGCACCTTCTGTCTTGGGGCAAGCCCGGCACCGGGCCAGGAGAGTTCAGTACGCCGCACGGTATATGGGTCGACGCCGAGTCCAGGGTCTACGTGGCCGACCGTGAGAACAGCCGCGTGCAGATCTTCGATGAAGACGGGCGCTACCTAAGGGAGTGGAACGACCTGTATCACCCCATGGATATCTGGATGGACGGCGACGGCGTGGCCTACGTCACCGACCAGACGCCGCGGTTCAGCGTCATCAGCCCGGAAGGAGAGCTTCTGTCGCGGGGCAAAGCTCCCGATGCCGGGCTGGGCCTTTTCGGCGACTCCAGGGGAGACCTCTATTTGTCAGGCACTTTCCCAGGAGCGGCGCCTGTATCCAACGGCATCGTCAAGTTCATCAGGCAGTAGGTACTCGTTCACGACCGTTTCAGAATGACGATGGCCTGAGACGGACTCTAGAACCAGTCCCTACGAAAAGTCTCAAAAGGTACGTACGGCGGCTTGGCCGGATGTGGAATGGGCAACTTAACCGGGCCTCCCTCTCTGGATGGCAGATAGACCGTTGCCGTGCCAGGGGCCTGCTCCTCGCCCACCTGATTATTGCCACTTATGCGTATACCAACAGCATAGTACTCGTGCTCACCCGGCACCCCGCCGTCCTGGCCCTTCTCCGTAACCCTGTACTTCTTGACCACTTCGCCGGTGTAAGTGGTGACGTCCGAGTAGAAGACGGGCCTTCTCAAACTTGCCTGCTGCCTGCGGATGAAGCCATCATCGCCCATCCAGTTGGTGAGCAGCTGCTGAGGGAACTGGCAACGCTGCAATCCGAAATCGAAAGGCAGCGGCTGGGTGCGATACGGTGAAAGCACAGCGTCCTCATGCTCGTTGCCGGGCGTCCACGGCCAATAGGTATTGGGATGGATGCGGGCGCGGCCGGGCCACCGCCGCATATTGCGGTACGCCGGCTCAAAGCTGTAGACGTCTCCGTCCATCTCTTCACCGGCAGACGCAGCATAGGTGAGGAAGTGATAGGCAAGCTGGTCTTGCAGTGTCCATGGCGGCAGAATCACCGGGCCCAACCGTTCCCCAACTTCAACGTCCTCCCAGTAGAGCGTTTCAGCTCCACGGCGGAACTTGTTCTGCATCTTTTGGATGATCTCCTCAATGTCATCCGAGCTGTAGCTGGAAGCGCCGCGTTCGTAAAGCATGCGCTCACCAAGGCGCTTGGGGTCCATGGACCTGGTGGCCCCCATGGTTGCGGTGGGCACCTGTATCTGTGTGGAGTAGACCTTGCCCAGAAGGTCTCCATGGTAGTCCCAGTAGTTCAGTTCAGTGATGAGAAAAAGGAGGGCGCCCTTTGAGCCCTGCTTCTCCACAAGCTCACTGGGCACTTTGGTTGTGCGGAACTTAGAGCCCACCCTGATTGCGTCAAAGAACTCAAATGCGGTGCCTGAGTAGAAGTTGGCCACCGGGTATCCCTCAGGCCTCCTGGCGCCATGGCCGGTGGGGTAACGGACGGTGGAGACCACTACGCCGGGGGCAATCTGGCAGCCGTAGCGGGTGCTTTCTCCGTACTCAGGATCCGTGTAGAGGGGATTATCGTCTCCCAGGTTTCTAGCAAATGTCGTGATCGACTGGGAGTCCAAACGCAACGCCGCTTCAAAGGGAGGCGGCCCCTGTTCAAAGGGAGCAGGCGGCCAAGGGGGGATGTGCTCCATGATCTCCTCCCCTATTTGGGCCCTGGACTTTTCTATATACTCGGCAACAGCTTCCTCAAAAGATTGACTAGAGGTCACAGTCATGGTCTTCCTCCCCTGTCCTTACCGCACGGACTGAATGGCGGGATTATATTTCGCCCTTTGGGGGGTGTCAAAGTAAGCTCAGTCAGTGGGCTGGCCAAGCAGCTTCCACGACCCGGACCGTCCCATGTTGTAACGGCCGTCTACCTCTATGATCAGGGGCACCATCAAGTCCAAGAGGTTGGCCCGGCTCAGAGGCCCGCAGTCCACGGCGCGAAAGCCGAGGTCTTCTATCAGGGAGGCCACTGCTTCTTTTGCCTCGCTATCGTCGCCGCAAAAGAAGACGTCGCGCGCCGTGCCGGTGTCGGGGTCGGTGGGTTCTCCCAACGTGCCGGAGAATGTGGCCTTGAAGGCGGGAATCACCCTGGCCCCGGGGCCGATGGCCGCAGCCGTGCGCTGTGCGCCAGAGCCCTCCGGCGGCAGGTTGTCCATGGGATTGGTGATGTCGATGACGATCCTCTCCTTCAGCAGGTCGCGGAGCGGAGCTACGACATCCAGGACTGCGCCGTACGGTACGCCGATGACTACCACTTCAGCGTCGCGGATGGCGTCCGTGTAGCAGGCGATCCCTGCGCCGATACCGTCGGCGGCGGCTCTATTCAGGCCGGGGTCCCTTGAGCCGAGGGTCACCAGGTGACCCGCTTCGATCCAGCCCCTGGCAAGGCCCGTGCCCATGCGTCCCGTGCCCAATATGGAAATATTCATGGCGTCTCCTCTTGCATTCAGTGTTCCGCTTAGCATAGCGGAATTGCTTCCAATCGTTTAGGGGTATGGCCACGGGCCAGAAGGGCAACTGGCCTGTGGTCCCCTCGGCTCGGAAAGGCGAGTCACTTAGGCCTTTTTGACCACTAAAGTTACAAAAGTCAGTTCAACTTCTCCAACCCTGCCTGTGACTTCCCAGCATCCAAGGGAAGAGAAAATGAGACCGCTTGCTTGGAAACCACTATCCCCATATCCTTCGGGAATATCGGCACGGAGAGGAGGAGACGAGGAGTCCAGCCTCCGTCCGGTGATCTCCAGCGGCCCGAATACCCCTGGCCCACGCCACCAAAAGAACTTCATAGACAAGGATCCGTCCTCCAGCAAAGCCCCAGGGCCATCTGGCACAAATTCTACGACCCCATCTGGCCATAGGCCTGTCCAAAGTCCATCGCTCCCGTGGTGGTAAGGACTTGGCCTCTCGCCCGGCGGGCTTTGACCGTTCGAAATCGTCACTGAGCAGCCCGCCCCATGGATACCTGCGGTCGATGTCGCAGCGCCTTCAGGTGAATCGGCCTTATCACTTGAGTCAGAGCATGCAAGCAACGTCATTGCAAGCACAAGTAAACCTGAGATGCACTTCAATAACGCCGTACTCATAATCTACTGTCCCACCCCTGATGGCTAGAACCGAAGGCTCTCTGGACATGAGGGCGTCTGTGACTCTTCATACGGACATCCGCACCTCTCCGGTTTCTAGTGGACACCTATCACATCACAGGAACCTGGTCAATAATTACCGAGTGCCTGCATAGTGCCCGCGCCTTTACAGGTGTAAAGCGTCGAACATATAATGAAGTTTCGAAATCCGTAACTCTAATGCAAAGGGTGTATCTTGGCTCTGCTCAGCCTCCGCTTCGTGCCTGACCCCGTCCTGCGTGAAAAGGCAAAGAAGATACGCAACATCGACAAGTGGACCCAGCGTCTGATCGACGACATGCTGGAGACGATGCCGCATGAAAACGGCGTGGGCCTTGCCGCCAACCAGGTGGGCGTGTTGCAGAAGGTGGTCGTGATTCAGACCCCGGAGATGGAGGAGGCGTTGGTCCTGATCAACCCTGAAGTGGTGGAGCGAACGGGTGAGCGCGAGGTCGACGAGGGTTGCCTGAGCATACCGGGGTACCGTGGAGACCTGACTCGCTCCGAAACGGTGAAGGTGCGGGCACTGGACAGGAACGGCAAGCGCTACACCGTGAAAGCAGACGGACTGCTGGCGCAGGCGCTGGAACACGAGACCGATCACCTGAACGGCGTTCTCTACATCGACCACCTGGAAAGCCAGGACAAACTGTACAAGCTGGAACCCAAGGATTACGAAGAGCGAGAAGAGGTCGAATACGCTGGTTCCAAGGCAACTGTGGAAAGCGTCGGCTGAGGCGGGGCCCGACACTAGAATAAGCCTACTTTGCAATGAATCCACTGAGTACCGAGGTCAAATCGCTAATCCGGCGAGTCATAGCCCAGATTTCGGAAGAGGAGGAGCCTCACGCCGTGGGTGGCTTTCTGCGCGACGCGTTGCTGGACAGGCCCACCAGGGACCTGGATGTAACCGTGCGTGGAGATGCCATGGAGGTGGCCCGCCGGTTGGCCGACGAGATGGGCGGGTCGTACGTGGTGTTGGACCAGCCGCACCAAATAGCCCGCGTGGTGTTGCAAAGCGAGGGGGAGTGGTGGATAGACCTGGCTTCTCTGCAGGTCGATAGAGAGCAGGACCTGGCAAGGCGGGACTTCACCATCGACGCCATGAGCACGCCCCTGTCCAGCCTCTTGGAAGAAGGGTGGACGGAGTGCATACTCGATCCGTTCGATGGCAGGGGGGACATCTCGAACAGTGTGATCCGTGCCGTAGGAAGCGGCATCTTCCAAGAAGACGCCATACGTCTGCTGCGGGCGGTACGCCTGCGGGCTTTCCTGGGATTCGAAATTGAGGACGAGACGTTTCGTCTCATCCAGCGTGACGCGCCGTTGCTGGACAAGGTGTCGGCGGAGCGGGTGCGGGACGAGTTTCTGGCCATACTGGCATCCAAAGAGGCGGTGGAGCACGTATATCTCTTGGACAAGCTGGGGTTGCTTTGCCGTGTGCTTCCCGAGCTTGAAGAAGGCCGGGGGGTAACCCAACCCAAGGAGCACTACTGGACCGTGCTGGAGCACAACATCGAATCGGTGAGGATGGCGGAAGGCCTGCTGGCCCGCTCGCTGAAGCCTGATTGGGTACTGGAGGAAGTGCCCTGGGACGACAAACTGGAAGGACATTTTACTGAAGTGATCTCTGACGGGCACACCCGGGGCACGCTGCTCAAGCTCACTGCGCTGCTGCACGACGTTGCCAAGCCGGCGACTAAGATGGTGACGCCGGAGGGGAGGACACGCTTCTTTGGACATCCGGATCAGGGAGCAGAGGCAGCAAGAAAGACGCTGGGCCGTCTGAGGTTGAGCCGCCGCGGCAGGGAGATAGTGGCGACACAGATAGAGCACCACCTAAGGCCGAGCCAGCTGAGCCAGAAAGGCGAGATGCCGACTCAGCGCGCCGTGTACCGATTCTTTCGCAGCCTGGGAGACACAGCAATCGATACCCTCTATCTCAGTCTGGCGGATTACCTGGCAGCGCGGGGACCGGAGATGGAACGGGAAGAGTGGAAGAGCTATACGAAAGTAATACGCCATGCGCTGGAAACCGGCTTGCATCAAGAAGAAGAGGTCTCCTCCCCTCGGTTGGTGGACGGATACGAGGTGATGGATGCGCTGGGACTGAAACCGGGACCAATCCTAGGGAAGGTGCTGAATGTGGTCGAGGAGGCCCAGGCCACGGGAGAAATCGCCAGTAGAAAGGAGGCTCTTGCCCTGGCAAGGGAGGTAGCCTCTGCTGGTAGAATAGAAGGCGATTATGCGTAGAGTAAGCATTTGGCGCATTCTTATAATCATTGCGGTCATTGGGATCTCCGCGTACTCGCTGGCGTTTCAAAATATAGACTTCCGTGCTCTGGGGAGTCGTTTCGAGCGCGGCAGCGACGCTATTCTGGGGATGCGCTTGGGATTGGACCTTCAGGGAGGCAGTCATCTGGTCTACCAGGCGAGAGGAACGAACGAGCTAACGATCACCTTCGAAGAACCTGTGACCGACCTGGAAGCCGTGAATGCCGTGTTCAACGACATTGGCAAGACGGAGGCCTCGGTGCGTCAAGGCAGCGAGGACAACGTTGCCATAGTGCGGGTGAATGCGATAAACCCCGCCATCCTGGACGCCCAGGGCAACGTGCTCAAAGAAGACGACCAGGACATCATCCGCAACGCTCTGAGCGAGCAGATAGCCCCGGTAGAAACGATGACCATCGAGGACATAGTGGCCAACCCGACCAGAGACCAAATGGACGGTGTCCTGGACACCATTGCCCGCCGCATCAACCCGTTTGGCGTGACCGAGCCGGTGATTCAGTTGATGGACAACAACCGGATACTGGTGCAACTGCCCGGGGTGCGCGACGTGGAGGAGGTGAAGAAGCTGATAGGGCAGACGGCGCGCTTGGAGTTCAAGGAGCGCAACTGCCTGCAGGTCACCGGCTTGACGCTGCCCAGCGGAGAAGTGACATACCCCTGCGGACTTCCCGACAACCACGTTGACCAAGAAACGGGGCTGACGGGTGAGGACCTGGCGCGAGCGTATGCCGGTACGCACCAGACCAAGGGTACTCCCATTGTGAACGTACAGTTCAACTCCCGGGGTCAGCGTATCTTCGCCGACTTGACAACACGGCTGGCGGGAACCAACAACCGCTTTGCGGTGTTCCTTGACGAAGAGGAGATAGTCGCGCCGGTGGTGAACCAGCCCATTCTGGCGGGAGCCGCCTTTATAGAGGGGCCGAGTTTCTCTCCGGAACGGGTGCACACCATAGCCATCCAGCTTGAGTCGGGCAGGCTGCCCATTCCAATCGAGGTTGTGCAGGAGCAGGATGTCGACGCGGTTCTCGGGGCGGAATCGCTGCGAAAGAGCCTGATTGCGGGAATAGTGGGGCTATGCCTTGTTCTGCTGTTCATGGTGATGTACTACAGGATGGCCGGCTTGGTGGCTGCGGTGGCGCTGATCATCTACACGGCGGCGGTGCTCAGCGTCTTCAAGATGGTGCCCATAACGTTGACGCTGGCCGGCGTGGCTGCCTTCATTCTATCAATAGGAATGGCGGTAGACGCCAACATCTTGATATTTGAAAGGATGAAGGAAGAGCTGCGCTTGGGCAGGACGCTGACCTCGGCCATTGACATAGGATTCAGCCGAGCCTGGACTTCCATAAGGGACGGCAACGTGTCCACGCTGATCATCTGTGCCATCCTGTTCTGGTTCGGACAGCGTTTGGGGGCCAGCCTGATAGCCGGTTTTGCCCTCACGCTTGCCATTGGGGTGACGTTGAGCATGTTCAGCGCGTTGACGGTGAGCAAGACGCTGCTCAACCTGCTTAACTTCTCGCTGCTGGGTCGGCGCAGAGGGATATTCAGTCCTGAGAGGCTACCCAAGGCAAGGACGGTGGCGGCCAGTGCGACTGAAGAGGGAGGCGACCGCTAATGAACATTGTAGGCAAGCGGCGCTGGTTCTACTTGCTGTCGGCGATGATATTGATTCCTGGCATCATCTCTCTGATCATTCCGCCGTCGCTGTTCCTGGGCATAGAGTTCACGGGCGGCTCGACGATCAGCATAGCATTCGAAGAGGACGTCGCGGAACAGGGTGTGAGGGACGTGCTGTCCCGTCTGGATCATGCGGAGGCAATAGTGCAACCGTCAGGCGATGGGGAGTTCTTCATCAGGGTGTCGCGCCTGCGTGAGGGAGACGCGGAGCAGGGCATCACACCGGAGCGCGAGACCATAATGGAGGCGTTCGAGGAGTTGGCGCCGGTGAACCGCATGGACGTTTCTTCGGTTTCGGGAGTAGTGGCGGCGGATACCGTACGCAACGCCTTCATAGCCGTGGTGGTGGCGGCCATTGCCATTCTGCTCTACATCACATGGGCGTTCCGGCAAGTGCCCAATCCGTTCCGCTACGGCGTGGCGGCCATAATAGCGCTGATCCACGACGTGCTAATTGTCCTTGGCATCTTCTCTATACTGGGGAAATTGATCAACCTGGAGGTGAACGCCATGTTCATCACGGGACTGCTGACAATCATTGGCTACAGCGTCAACGACACGATTGTAGTCTTCGACCGTATCAGGGAGAACGTGGCGCGATTGCCCGCGGAACGGCTGGAGAAAAACGTGAACACCAGTCTGCTGGAGACGCTAGGACGATCGCTGAACACCAGCCTGACGCTGCTGATTACGGTGCTGGCGCTGTACCTGCTAGGCGGAGAGACCATCCGCAATTTCCTGCTCGTGCTGCTAATAGGGCTGATCTCAGGCACCTATAGCTCCATAGCCATAGCCAGCCAGGTGCTGGTCTCCTGGGAAGTGGGCGAGATAGGCCGTACTATGCGCCGCTTCAGGCTGCTCCCTGCTAGGTCTCGCGCCTAGACTGGAATCAGAGCACTGTAACCGGATCAACGTCTACAACCCAACCGTCCTGTAAAGCGACCTTGTCCAGGAGCAGGCGCGGCTCTTGGCCTCGCAGCAGGATGTGCCACCGGTAGCGTCCCCTAACGCGCGAGTTGTAGGCCGGGGCCGGGCCCAGGACGTCTACTTCCGTCATTGCCCAGTCTGAACGCTCCTTGCGCAGGAGCTTTCCCAGCCGCTCGGCTTCACGCTGGCACCGGCCAGGGTTGACGTGAGAGTAGATGAGCCTGAGCAGGCGGGCGTACGGAGGCATACGCTGGACTCTGCGGAAGACGGCTTCTTGCTCATGGAAGGATGCGTAGCTCTGCTGGGAGGCCTGCACCACGCTATAGTGGTTGGGGCTGTAGGTCTGCACGAGTGCGGCTCCCTGCTCCAACCCTCGTCCGGCGCGTCCGGCGACTTGGCAGAGCAGTTGGAATATCCTCTCCCCGGCTCGGAAGTCTGGTAGATGGAGCCCTATATCGGCAAGGACGGCGCCTACCAGGGTGACGGATGGGATGTGCAGCCCCCTGGCCACCATCTGGGTGCCCACCAGGACCTGGGCTTCAGCACTGGCAAAGCGCTCCAGGATGGCCTCGTGGCCGATCTCATCGGCGGCGTCCCTATCCCATCGCAAGGAGGTGACACCGGGAAGGAGCGCTTCCAGCTCTTTGACAACGGTCTGTGTGCCGAGTCCGAGATGGCGAATGCGGTCAAGCCGGCAGTTTGGGCAACGCGCCATTGTTCTGGAGCGCCGGTTGCACTGATGGCAGACCAGCCTTTCGGGAGAGGTATGGTAGGTAAGCGGAGCATCGCAGCTGCGACATCGCACTACGTACCCACAGTCGCGGCACTGCACAATGCCGGCTGCACCGCGGCGGTTGAGGAAGAGGATAGCTTGATTGCCCTCATCTATAACGCGGCGCAGGCCATCTTGCAGAGCGCGGCTGAAGATGCTGCGGTTGCCGTCCCTCAGTTCCTGGCTCATATCAACAATCCTTACGCCAGCCATGGAGCTGCTGAGGCCAATGCGGTGCGGCATCTGTAAAAGGCGCAGGCGGCGTCCGGTTATGGCGCGGTGATAGGTAACGACGTCCGGGGTTGCGCTGCCTAGTACCAGGACGGCTTTGGCTGCCTGGGCCATGCGCATGGCCACGGTGCGTGCGTGATAGCGGGGCTCCGGGTCCTGCTGCTTGTAGGTCCATTCGTGCTCCTCATCGAGGACTATGAGGCCTAGGGGCCTAAGAGGTGCGAAGAGGGCGCTGCGCGAGCCTATCACGACATCGAACTGTCCCTGGTGGACTCCCCACCACGTGCGCCGGTGCTCAGCCTGTGAAAGGCGGCTGTGTATGACAGCGACGCGGCCCGGGAACCTGGCGCGGAACCTCTGCAGCATCTGTGGAGTGAGCGATATTTCAGGCACGAGAAGTATGGCTTTCCTACCGCTCTCAAGGCAGCGGGCCAGCGCCTGAAGGTACACCTCTGTCTTGCCGCTGCCGGTAACGCCCTGAAGAAGAAAGGCCTCATGCCTGCCCTGGGAGATGGCTGAGTTTATGCTTTCCAGTGCTTCCGCCTGATGGGGGCTGGGTATTAGAAATGGCTCCGGCGCCTGGGATGGCTCAGAGTTTGCGTGGCCGCCGGAGTCCGCTGGCCTGAAGCCTCGCCATTTCCAGGTGCGACGCACCACTCCCCGGCTGACGAGCCTATCCAGGATACGCCTCTCTTCCATACCCAAGGCGCGGCGCAACAAGCTTTCCTGGGCAAGACCGGTTCGGCCCTTGAACTGCCCAAGCAGGCGCGTTGCAAATTCACTATCGAGCTCTTGCAATGCGCCTTCCTCAGGCTTTTCAAGATAGGGCTGCGTACGGTTTCGGAAGCCCGGAGGCAGCATGAGTCCAATGGCGGAGTACAGCGAGGCCATATAGTACTCGGCGATCCATGCCGCGAGGTCCAATTGCTCCCGGCTGAGGAGGGCGCCGGCAGGATCGGAGGCGTTGATGGGACGGACGGGGTCTATGTCGGTGCTGCGGCTGAGCCTGAAGATGACGCCATCGGCCATGCGTGGGCCGAAGGGCACCTGCACCATCTGGCCGGGAGAGACGGTCATCCCCTCCGGCACGGAGTAGGTGAAGGTTCGCATGTCCCTGATGGGGGCGTCCACGGCTACTTCAGCGTAGGGAAATTGAGCCATCAACACCTTCCGATGAGTCTCCTACGATGATAACCGAGGCAGCGGGTTAGAGGTAAGAGAAAAAAGTCAGGGGACATCCACTGTTTGAGGAAAGGGCCCGTCCCTCTCAGAAAGCTGATGGATGGTCTTGAAAGCTAGCGGCGGCGCTCTTTGATACGCGCCGCTCTACCGGTGCGTCCCCTCAGATAGTACAGCTTGGCCCTTCGTACGGCGCCGTGGCGCACCACCTGCACGCTCTCCAGCCTGGGTGAGTAGACGGGAAACGTCCGCTCCACGCCGATGCCGTGAGTGACACGGCGCACGGTGAAGGAAACCCCGGGTCCCCTGCCCTGCCGGCGAATCACGACGCCTTCAAAGGTCTGGACGCGCTCGCGGTCTCCTTCTCGGATGCGCATGCCGACTCGCACGGTGTCGCCGGGGCGGAACTCCTGGACTTTGGGGTTTGGCTCTACGGGTACTACGGTTTCGATGTTCATAGGAATCCGATGGCGAAAATGACAACTGGTCTAGTTTAACGTGAAGGCTGTCGTCTGTAAAGATGAGGGTGTGGAGTAGTGGGACAGTTTGAGTCTAGCGACAAGAAGGAGTGCATATAATATATTGAACGTGCCGTGTCCGAGGAGGAGTCACTTGAACATCGACGACGTGAAGACGCTCTACGAGTACAACTATTGGGCGAATGATCAAATCTTCTGTTCAGCGCAAAAGGTGACTGTAGAACAGTTCGAGGCGACAGAGAACTTTCCACACGGTGGGCTGCGTGGGACGTTGCGTCATCTAATAAGCGCTGAAGCTGTTTGGCGGGCTCGTCTTGAAGACACCACCGTTACACGCTTAGATGAGAAGCTATACTCCACTCTTGAAAGTCTGGAAAAGCGGAGACACAAAGAAGAAAAGGCCATGCGAAGCTACCTGGCAAGCCTAGCTGACGAGGACTTGGCGCTGCATTACGGCCAATCCAAGTGGCCACGGCAAGTCAGGGCACTAAGAGGAGAGGAGTCTCTACTCTGGCACTATTTGGTGCACGTTGTGAACCATGGTACTCAGCACCGCTCAGAAGCTGCCGCACTCCTCACGGAGTACGGTCAGTCTCCAGGTGATCTTGATTTCCTGGTTTTTCTTGAGGCTACAGGCTAGCTACCGTGCTTTGCGAGAAGCTTCGGGCATATTAGAAATGACAGAACCCGATACTCAGTACCCCAAATTTGAACAGATTTTCAACTTTCGAGATTTGGGCGACCACGTCACAGAGGCTGGCAGCCAAACAAGGCGTGGTCTGCTGTTCAGGTCAGCCGCTCTCACCGACGCCACGCCGGGAGACTTGGAGATACTGATCGAGGAACTCGGCGTCAGGACACTCTTGGACTTAAGGCACCGAGAAGAACGAGACCTCTTTACTATGCAGCAGTGCTGGCCTAGAAAATTGACGAACGTCCCCATTTTGGAATCCGCAGACGATGCTTCAGTATTCCCCAGCCTGGGTGACGCTTACGTGAACTTCCTAAAGAGACCCCACATAGGTAACCGGTTGGTTGAAGCGCTCTCAATCTTGGCTGAAGCATCTACTTTGCCGGCCGTCGTCTTTTGTGGGGCTGGTAAAGACCGCACTGGCATGATGGCTGCAGCCGTGCTGAGTTCGGTGGGAGTCGGAGACGAGGCGGTCGTCGAAGACTATACCAAAAGTGAGGAACACCTGGATGCCCTCTACTCCTTCTGGTCAAGGAATCCAGCTTCAACCATTGACGAGGTTCGCCGTACTAGAGCCCACGTGGTTGGGGCCCCCAAAGGAGCTATGGTGCAGATGCTTGCGGCCATAAGACAGGATTATGGGTCGATGCAAGCGTACTTGGAAAGTCACGGAGCCAGTCCCAGGCTATTCCAGAGGCTGGCGAGTGTGCTGGTTGGTTAACACCAACAGACCCTGGCCCTGTCAGCGACAGAAAGCCGCGCGTACTCCTAGCTATTCCGGGTAGCCAATCTCCCGCAAGAAATCCCTGTCCTCCTCGGAAAGGTCTGCCTTCTTCAGTAGGTCTGGCCTTCGTTGCAGGGTGCGTTTCAGAGATTGCCGGCGGCGCCACCTGGCGACGGCCTGGTGGTCGCCGGAGAGCAGCACGTCGGGGACTGTCCAGCCGCGGAACTCGGCGGGACGTGTGTACTGCGGGTACTGCAACAGCCCGGAGGCGTGCGAACCGGCGGCGGCCGATTCGTCCGAGCCCAGTACGCCGGGCAGGAGGCGGGCGACGGCATCGATGACCACCATGGCGGCGATCTCGCCGCCGGTGAGCACAAAGTCGCCGATGCTCAGTTCCTCAGTGGCGAGATGCCCGCTTATCCGCTCATCGAAGCCCTCATAGTGGCCGCAGATCAAGGCGAAACGCTCCTCCCCGGCAAGGCGCTCGGCATCGGCCTGCTGGAAGACCCTGCCCTGAGGCGTAAGCAACACCACGGGACATCGAGGAGGCGCACCGAGAAGGGACTCCACAGCCTGGAACAGCGGCTCAGGCTTGAGCACCATGCCGGGGCCGCCGCCATAGGCATAGTCATCCACGGTATGATGGCGGTCGCGGGCGTAGTCACGGAAGTTGTGCAGATCTACGCTGAGCAGGCCACGCTCCAAGGCACGACCCAGAATGCTGCCTTGCAAAGGCCCCTGGAACATATCGGGAAAGAGCGTGAAGACGTCGATTCGCATGGCGGCTAATGGCGGGACAGCGCCTGGCGGAGCTCATCGGGCACAGGGACCGGTCTTCCATTCTCCAAACTCACGGTGACAAAAGTCATGCTGCCGGCAGCGGCGGCTACGCCGTCCTCCTTTTCGGCGACGTAGCTGAGGGTGACCGACGTATTTCCCACTCTCTCCACGCTTACGCCCATCTGCAGCAACTCGTCATGGAGGATGGGGTCTTTGAAGTCGCAGCTTACATGCACCCTGGGCAGGTCGAGACCCATTTCGCGGAAGCCGGCGCTGGTGAACCCCAGGGAACGCATGAACTCGCTTTCCGCCACCTCAAAGAAGCGGAACATGGCGGTGTAATGTATCCTCCGCGATGCATCGGTATCAACCCAGCGAACGCGGACCTGCTGGCGAAAGCTAGATGGTTTCTCTACGTTTGTCATCTGCACTCCTAAACAAGGTACCAGTCGAATCTGCCCAGGCCAACCCCCAAAGCAAGGAGAAGCCCGTACCACCAGTGGAGGCTGGCCGATTGCCTGAGGCCGGTGAGGAGGGCGGGACGGTCGTTGCCGTGTCGGAGGGTGCGCCAGGCCTGGTAAGCCCTGGGCAAGGCGATGAACGGCAGGAGCAGCAGAAGGCCCATGCCGCCAAAGAGGGCAAGGGTTGCGGGCAGGGCGAATCCCACCGCCGCCAATGCGGCCCAGAGCAACCGGCCAAAAGGACGCCCCCAGAGAGTGACCGGGGTGCTTTTTCCGGAGCTCAGGTCCTCTTCCCTATCCCGCAGGTCGTTAGCGACGAGGATGGCGGTGACCATACAGCCCACGCCGGCAGCGAGCAACAATGAATCCACGGTCAGGGTCTGCGTGTGCACGTAGTAAGTGCCCATCACCATGACCAGTCCCATGAAAACGAAGACCATAGGCTGGCCAAGGGCGTAGGCGCCCAAAGGCTTGGGGCCGCCGGCGTAAAGATAGGCCGCGGTCAGACTTGCCAGGCTGACGACCAGGATGGGCCAGCCGGTAACGGCCACGATATAGAGGCCGGCGAGAGAAGCGAGGCCAAAGGAGGTTAGCGCGCCCAGCTTTACCGCCCGCACCGAGAGCAGTCCCAGAGATATCACCTTGTAGGGGGCCAGGATCTTCCGGCCTTCCTCTACGCGTCCGTGGTCCGAATACTCATCAACGAGGTTGGCTCCCACCTGCACCAGAAGCGACGCTACGAGGATGAGGACGAACAAATCGAGGCCGGCCCGGCCTTCCCGAAAGGCGAGCGCCGAGCCAACGAGGACTGGGACTACGGATGCGGGCAGGGTGAAGGGGCGCGAAGCCTTGTACCAGGCATCCAGTTTGCTCCATAGAGAAATGGTTGACGCAGCTCTTTGCTCCACTTTTGGAAACCTACCAGGGATGATGGCGAAAGCTGCCGAAGTCAGGAGCGCGCTTCTCCAAAAAAGCGTTGCTGCCTTCTTTGCATTCGTCCGTGGTGTAATAGAGGGCGGTAGCGCCGTGGGCCAGGTTCTGTATGCCGTAGACGTGGTCGGTGTCCGCATTGAAGGCGTGTTTGAGGAACCTCAGTGCGGTGGGACTCTTCTCCAGCATCTCCCGGCTCCACTCCATGACGGTGGATTCAAGCTGGGACTGAGGCACTACGGCGTTGACCAGGCCCATGTGGAGCGCTTCCTGGGCCGGATAGCGGCGGCAGAGGTACCAGATCTCGCGCGCCTTCTTCTCGCCGACGATGCGCGCCAGGTAAATGGCGCCGAACCCGGCATCGAAGCTACCGAACTTGGGGCCTATCTGCCCGAAGACGGCTCTATCCGAGGCGATGGTCAGATCGCAAAGTACGTGGAGCACATGTCCTCCGCCTATAGCATAGCCGTCAACCATTGCGATGACGGGCTTGGGAATCTCGCGGATCAGCCTGTGGAGATGGGTGACATGCAGGCGAACGCCACCGGCTTCGTCCTGGTAGCCGCCTTCTCCACGGGTTTTCACGTCGCCGCCGGTGCAGAAATTGCCGTTTTCGCCGGTGAGCACCACAACGCCTACCTGAGTATCGTTCCAGGCGTCCTGGAAGGCGTCCCGCATTTCGTCGATGGTGAGGGGGCGGAAAGCGTTGAGGACTTGGGGGCGATTGATGGATACTTTTGCCACGCCGTCCCTCTTTGTGTAGATGATGTCCTGATAGTCGTCCATAGGTTCCTCCAAAGTGGGTTAGATAGCTCCTGCATTGCGCAATTGGGTGATCTCTTCCCCGGACATACCCAGCAAACAGTCCAATACCTCAGAGGTATGCTCACCCAGCCCGGGTGAAGGCCCGGCGGGGCCGGTGGCGGCTTCGCTGAAGTTGAACGGTGTATTGGCTACCTTCCAGGTCCCCTCGGAGCTATGCGGTATGGCGGCGATCATGCCGCGGTGGTTGACCTGTGCGTCTTCAGCTACGTCGGCGATACTGTTCACGGGGCCGCAGGGGATATCCGCCGACGTGAGCACGGACAGCCAGTGCGAAGCGGGCTTTTCCTGGAACAGCGCCTCCAGCAGAGGAGCCAGAAGCTCATCGTAGCACTTCATGCGGTCGCGGTTGGTCTGGAAGCGCGCGTCCGCGGCGAGGTCTGGGCGGTCTACGGCCATGCAGAAGCGATGCCATACGGCGGGATCGTCGCTGAGCAGGGCCACGACGAAGCTGCCGTCGCTGGCCTGGAATATCTGAAAGGGCGCGGCGACGGGGTGCCTTGCGCCAATGGGGCCGGGGACTGCTCCGGTAGAGAAATAGCGGGAGAGGGCGTTTTCCATCATCATCACCTGGCAGTCCAGCATGGATATGTCTATGTACTGTCCCTGCCCGGTGGCCTCGCGTTGGTAGAGAGCGGCCAGTACGGAGAGAGCGGTGAATACTCCGGCAATGCTGTCTCCCAGAGATGCGCCGGGGCGAATCAGCGGGCCGTCCGGCTGGCCGGTAACGCTGATGAGCCCACCCATGGCCTGCACCACTATGTCCAGGGCGGGACGCTGGGATTCCGGGCCGTCCTGCCCGAAACCGGAGATGGAGGCGTAGATAAGGCCGGGATGCAGGCTCTTTACGCTTTCATACTCCAGTCCAAAGCGGGCCATGGTGCCCGGCACAAAGTTCTCAACGAGCACGTCACAGTGAGGGAGCATGGAGTGGACCAAATGCTGCCCCTCTTCCGAAAACAGGTTCAACGTGATACTTTTCTTACCCCGGTTGATGCTTATGAAATATGCGGCTTCATCTCCCACCAAGGGTCCCAAGTTCCGTGCCGGGTCGCCCTGCCCGGGGCGCTCTATCTTGATTACATCCGCGCCCAAATCCGCCAAGATCATGGTGCAAAACGGTCCAGCCAGAAGTCTGGTCAGGTCAAGGACTCGTATACCGCTCAATGGTCCGGTCATTCCACTCCTCCAATCCGGCTTAAAGATATGAAAGTAGAACGCGTTTCCTGGCAAGGTTTCTCTATTCCCTTCCGCAGGCCGTACGTTACGTCGCAGGGCGTATTCAGCACACGGCATGGGCTCCTGCTGTTTCTCCATGGCGACGATGGGTCCATAGGCGTGGGAGAGGCATCGCCGGTGGGGGCAGGCAGCCGGGAAGAGGTGGAGGCCATTGGGGCATACCTTGAGAAAACTGCGCCGCAGCTCCTGGGAACCGAGCCGCGGTCATGCACGGAGATTCCCAACCTGCCGGAGTGGAACTCGCCGCCCGTTCTGCGCTTCGGGATAGAGGCGGCCCTTCTCGATCTGCGGGGCAAGGCGTTGATGCGCAACGCCAGCGAACTGTTGAACGGAGCCGCCAAATCCCTGCCAGTCAACGCTCTCATAGCGGCGGAAACGCCCGGAGAAGCCGCCATGGAGGCCAGGGATGCGGCCAACGCCGGGTTCGGAAGTATCAAGCTGAAGGTGGGGCGCGAATCCGCAAAGCAGGATGAAGCGCTTGTCTCAGCGGTGCGCCAGACGGTTGGGACGGAGATCAAAGTGCGCATAGACGCCAACCGGAAGTGGGGCCTGCGAGAAGCCATCGCCGGGCTGCACAGGCTGGAGCAGTACGACATTGAATATGTGGAGGACCCGATCAAGGGGCACGACGCGTCCGGCCTGGCCGAAGTGCGACGCTCCGTTGCAATCCCGGTGGCGGTAGACGAAGCGCTGGGCGCCGCGGACAGAATGCAACGCCTGGCGGTGACGGATAGCGCGGACGTATTGGTGATCAAGGCGGGACGGCTGGGCGGACTGAAGGAGGCGCTGGAGCTGATGCGGCTGGCTGAGGATAGAGGCAAGGGACTGGTGATGACCTCTTCCCTGGAATGTGGAGTTGGCCTGGCGGCAAGCATCCATCTGGCGGCGACGCTGACGGCACACCCCTTTGCCCACGGGCTGGCCACGGGACCGCTGCTGGAGAGCGACCTGCTTTCGGCGGCGGCGCTGCCCTGGAGGGGCAGCGTGATGACTCCGGCCGGGCCGGGCCTAGGCGTATCGGTAGACGGCAGCCTTCTGGAGAAGTACGGCATAAACGTAGCGGGCTCCATCACCGGGAAGCCGCCGGGGTGAGGATTTCTTCAAGGAATCCGGTCACCGCGCTTTCGAAGATTTCGGGCTGTTCAAGGTGGACGGCGTGTCCGGCCCCGGGAACCGTCGCCAAACGGCTCGTCGGTATTGCCCGGTGCATTTCGCGGGCTATGCCGATGAACTTTTGGTCTTCTTCACCAGCGACGAGCAGCACCGGTGTAGTGATCTCTTCAAGCCGGTCATGGATGGGCGGTTGAGCGCCGGTACCCACGCCCCTGAGGCTGTTGGCCAGCCCGCAAGGGTTGTTGCGCAGGCGCTGAGACCTCAAACTGTCGCGGATAACGGCGGGCAGGCGTTTCTGGCTGTGCCAAAGCGGGAGTGATTCCCAGTACTCCACGAACCGTTGCACGCCGACCTCCGCGATCCAGCAAGCAAGAGCCTCGTCCTCCCGGATGCGCTGTCGTCGCTCTTCCTCCAAGGCGATGCCCGGAGAGGCGCTTTCCAATATAAGCGCCGTGGTGCGTTCTAGCAGAGCAACGGTGGCGCCGAGCGCTATTCGCCCCCCCAGTGAATAGCCCAGCCAGGCAACCCGTTCAAGGCCCAGCCGGTCGAGAATTTCGGCCAAGGCCTGGACGTGGCGCTCCATGGTGTACAGGTGGGAGTCCGGGGAAGAGTCCGATGCGCCGTGGCCGGGCAGGTCGACGACGACCACTGTGAAACCGGTCTCGGCGGCTTGGGGAAACGACCGCCAGGTTTGGACGTCGCCTGTGAAGCCGTGGAGAGCCACCAGGGCAGGCCCCCGGCCCGTCATCTCCACGTTTAGCTCTGCGCCTTCAAGAGCGCTAACAGCCATTCGAGCCAAGCTATCTTCCCCTCCCCGCTTTGATTCCCGCGGACACCGTCTCCCATACCTGTCGATGCAGCACCACGTTGCGTTCACGGTCGCCGGGCACCTCTATGAGGGCGGTACCGTTGCCGGACAAGCTTTTCCGCACGCTCCGGTCGAACGTTTCCCAGTTATTCGCCAGCGAATAGTGGAGGCCGTACATTCTAGCGGCATCGTGGAAGGTCAGCCCGTGAGGCGTGCCGAAGTAAGGTTCAAAGACATCCTGATAATCAGCCTGGGGCAAGAAGGAGAATATGCCGCCGCCGTTGTTGTTCAACACAATTATGGTGGCGTTCAAGCCGTGTGCCCTAGCGGCCAGCAGTCCGTTCATGTCGTGATAGAGGGAGATGTCGCCCAGAACAAGTACAACCCTCTTTTGAGAAACGGCGGCCACTCCCAAAGCGGACGAGACAACGCCGTCTATGCCGCTGGCGCCGCGATTGGCCATGAACTGGATGGAACGGTGGGTGGAAGGAAAGAAGGTGTCCATGTCACGTATTGGCATGCTGTTGCCGGCAAAGAGAACGGTGTCGTCGGGAAGCAGTGCGGCCAGACGACTGAACACCTTGCCTTCGAACATTTCGCCGCATCCATCCAGTGCACCATCTAGGGCAGTGCGTAAGGAGCCTGCGATGCTCCGCCAGCGCCTACTCCAATCTCCGTCCGAACGCTCGACGTGCAAGGCCGACGAAAGGGATTCGCAGAAAAGCGGCGGCGAGACAGGGAAAAGCTGGGATGTCAAACGGAAGGGGTCGCGCCAGTCGCAGCTATCGTCCACCAGTATATGCCGCGCCTGCCGGTGTTTCTCCAGATATTGCGTAAGCGGCTTGGACACGGGCAAAGCGCCCAGGCGGATTACCAGCTCAGGCGCCAGGGAGTCCGTCAGCTCATCGTCGCGAATGAAGGCATCGTAGCTGTCGATGACGAGCGACCTGTCGTGAGGGCCGCAACGTACGCCGGACAAGGCGTCCGCCAGCAGGGGATAGCCCAGCTTCCCGGCCAGGCCGATGACCGGGTCCGCCAGCATAGACCCGCTCTGCGGTCCGCAGACGATGAGGCCGCGCTCCGTCGCGGCCAGATAGGCGGCCAGGGGTCGTATATCTTCGAGCCGGGGCTTTTTCTCGTAGTCCGGGCTGAAGACGAAGGGCTTACCGCCTTCACGGCCGCGCCAAGCCGCCATGTCCTGCTCCGGAACCGAAGCCGGGAAATCGGAAGGGGCGTTCACAGGCTCCAGAGGCTCACGGAAGGGGAAGTTGACGTGCACGGGCCCCTCTGGCGCCGACCCTGCGCTGAAGTAGGCACGGCAGGCCGCGGACCTGGTATAGGACATCAACTCCGTGGTGGCTTCCGGCGGCGGCATGTTCACCGACCACTTAGCATGGCTTCCGTAGATGCGGGTCTGGTCGATGGTCTGTAGGGCTCCCCAGTCCACCACCTCCGGAGGTCTATCCGCGGTGAGAGCGAGCAGCGGAACAGAGCCGTAACGCGCCTCAACGACCGCGGGAAAGAGGTTGACGCCAGCCGTACCCGACGAGCAGACCAGGGCCACCGGCCTGGCCGTGGCACGAGCCATACCCAGGGCGAAGAAGGACGCCGAACGTTCGTCCAGGTGGACCCACTTCCTGATACCGGGATGACGGGCGAAGGCAATGGCCAGGGGTGAAGATCGAGAGCCGGGGCAGATGCAGACGTGCTCCAATCCGCAACGGGCCAGCTCGTCGACGAATGCGCCAGCGAGAGCGTAGTTCCTGTTCTCGAAATGCACGTCAGCCCTCGCCCAAAGCCCTGAGCAGCGGCTGAAACTTCAGCTCGGTCTCTTCGAACTCTCGCCGGATATCAGAACCCTCAACAATGCCTCCGCCAGCAAAGAGCGTGGCCTGGTCCCCCTGCAAGAGGGCAGAGCGAATGGCCACGCTGAACTCGCCGTCGCCTTCATGGTCCAACCAGCCCAGAGGAGCGGCGTACCAGCCGCGGTCTCCTTCCAGACGCCGGATTAGCTCTAGAGCGGTCCCGGTGGGCGTGCCCCCCAGGGCGGGCGTAGGGTGTAGGAGCTGAACCATGTGAAGGATGCCGCGGTTGGAGCTGAGACGTCCATGGAAGGAAGTCCTCAGATGTTGCACGTTCCTAAGGTACGCAATGTCAGGCTGCCGGTTCCAATGAAGCTCACTGCAGGCGTTGCTCAGCGCTTCAGCCATCATGCTGACCACCGCCTGGTGCTCACGCCGCTCTTTGACACTGGCCAGCAACTCCCGGCCCAGCCGGTCGTCCTCTTCCGGGGTATTGCCTCGCGGAGCGGTCCCGGCGAGGCAGGAGAGAGCCAGGGAGCCCTTCTGCAGACGCACCAACTCCTCCGGGGTGGCGCCCAGGAACGTTGAGACCCCGTTGTCCACGGCGAACACGGTACATTGAGGATACGAATCGACGAGCCTGTCTAGGGCCATAAGTGGAGAGAAATCACCGTCGCCCAGCAGGGTGCGCCGGCGAGCCAGCACAACCTTGCTCAACCCACCGTCTTCAATCAAGCGAAGGGCCCGCTCCAACCACTCCTTCCACCGGCTATACCCGTCGGCGGATTCGAGCAGGATCCTGGGCTGCGGCTCAGCCTGGAACCCGGCCGACGTCAAAGCGTCTATCATTGTCGTTACCCGGTGGGTCTCCAGCCGTGGGTCGGTCTCAGAGGAAACCAGCAGATTGGCCGTCAGCCAGGCACCTTTTTTCGATAGGGTCAGGAGAAGCCTGGGCAGCACTAGGCCGGCGTCGGGGAAACCTGCCCACAACGGGCGCCTGTCGGCGAGAGGGTCGAAGCGGACGCCGCCGGTAAACACGGGACCGACGCCCCGCCTTTCGGCGCCTTTGATGATTGCGGAGTCCAGCAAGGAAGCAAGGTATTGCTGGATGGTCTCTATGGGACGTTCGCCGTTCGCCTTGAGGACGGCGGCTGCGCCGCTTCCCACCATCCAGAAGCCGTCGTTGGGTCTGGCCCAAAAGCTGCGCATGTCCCATCTCTCGGCGTCGGCAAAGAAGGCCAGCGGATCGGGAGGCGTTTGCAAAGGCCAGGCGACGCTAACCAGTACGGGACGGCCCAGCGATGCGGCGCGCCGGCATCCTTCGGCAAACCACGATGCCAGCTGCGCCGGTTCCAGCTCTGCGGCGGGAGGTCTCATGGACGGCTCCATTCACCCGTCGCGGGCAAGGCAGGCTCCGCGCCGACGCTTCTGAGCAACGCGGTGCGCAATACGGGAGTCGCCGTGGTCAATGGGGTGGGCCGGCCGGTAAGAAGCCAGCGAATGATGATTTCGTACAATGCACCGAACCAGATGTGTGCGATCAACTCGGTGTCCTGCGATTCTATCTGACCGAGAGCAACCGCATCGTCCAGCTCCTTCTTGATGAAAGCTGAGAACCTCTCGCGCATGGGAAGGAACTTCTTGTCGCTGGCCTTGCCGTGTCCCAGCACGTTGAGAAGGAGCACCTGTGCTATCTTGCGCTGCCTGGCGAAGGTGGAGATCAACGATTCTATGCCGGCGGCCACCCTGTGCAGCGGCGTAGGCTCATGGCGGATGCTGTTCAAGGTCCTGTCGATGAGCTTTTGGCTCATGCGATCGACGAGGGCCACGACCATCTTCTCTTTGCTGGGGAAGTGGAAGTAGAAGCTGCCCTTGGAAGTGCCGGACATCTCCACTATCTCTTGCACGCCTGCTCCCGTGTATCCATGCTGGGCAAGGACGTCCAGGGCAGCTTCCAGGATTCGCTCCTGGGCATTTGCGGAATCTAGGGTAGGCGTTCTGGCCATGGTTGTACCGACCGGTTGGTCTAGTAATGCTGCCAAGTATGGCAGGAATTGAGGTGGTGTGTCAAATGGAACGAATCGGGCGAAAATCTGATAAGATACGTCGAAACTGGTGGGCTACGCCGTGAGACTCTAATTATCTGGATGGGCCAGCCCATCGACTGTACCCTAGCAATATGAGCATCCGGCGTGACAAGCTAGTCCTTTTCACCTATGAGTCTTGGGCCCAAGTTGACCGGGCGATAAGCGGGCTAACTCCTGAGGAGGCGACAATACGCCACGATGGTGGCAGTAGTATCGCTTGGACAACGGGCCACGTCACCCACATGGTGGCCTCTTGGATCAATACGAGATTCCAAGGCCTGCCGACCCACACATTCATCAGCAATTCGAATTTCCGCGCGGGTGGAAGCGGCGAAGAGAATGATTGGCTAACGGTTCAAAGCTCGGTAAAGGAAGTCCGAGAGACGGCAAGACGGTTCCTTGACTCCGACCAAGCGGCTGACCTTGACCGCGTGATCCCATATGATGGCTCGATTAGCTTCCTACGCCCGATTGGCCTGTCCTTGCGCTACGCTCTGATGCGAATTACCGCACATCACTTCATGCACGCAGGCGAAATAGTGACCGTCAGATCTCGTCTAGGACACGTCCTTGATGAAGGCCCTGATTGGGGCCAAGCTCTTGCCTGATGAGGTGCGGCTCTAGCCCTGGTGTGGAGGCGGAAAGTCTTTCAGCATGTCCAGGGCATGGGGTATGACGGGAAGAAGCACCTCCAAGCACTGCTCTACTCCCTTGGTGCTGCCGGGCAAATTGATGATCAGGGTATTACCCCTGGCTCCGACCACGGCGCGACTCAGCATGGCCAGGGGAGTGTGCTTCAGCGTTTGCATCCTCATACCCTCGGCCATGCCGGGCACCTGCTGGTCGATGACGGCAAGCGTGGCCTCCGGGGTGACATCCCGCGAGGTCAGCCCGGTGCCGCCGGTGGTGACAATGAGGTCCAATCCATCCTCATCTGACCAGCGCCGCAGCCGGTCCTCAATGAGCGCCTGGTCGTCGGGCAGTACTTCATAGCGGTGGAGCTGGAAACCGTGGGCCGAGAGGATCTTCTCAATAAGGCGGCCGCTGGAATCGTCGCGTTTTCCCTGTGAGCCCAGATCGCTTGCGGTGAGAACGCCCAGATTAGGCATAGCACGGGCATGGTATCACAGAGGCAAATCGCAAAGCACCCCCATATATGAACAGATGTTTTGCATTATGTACATTTCCCCAAATATCCTTAGGAATTATTACTAATTTCTTGATGCAGGGGCTTGACAATCTTCTGATATAGTGGTAAAAATCAGCGGAATTAGTAATTTTCAGATTCTTTGCAGGGCCAGAGACCAGCCTTTATTTTAGGGTCCTTATCTATGGTTCAAGCTGCATATCATAAACCTGCTCTAGTGGAAGAAGTCGTGGGCCTCCTGGACGTAAAACCGGGGGACCGGTGCGTGGACTCAACGATCGGTGACGGCGGACACGCCGAGGCGATTCTGAAAGCCACTGCCCCTGACGGAAAGCTGCTGGGCATCGATGTCGATCCGAAATCGCTGCAAAGAGCCGGGGAAAGGTTACGGCCCTATGCCGAACGCATCGTGCTATGCAACGATAACTTCGCCAACTTGGAAAACGTCGCTGAAGACAGCGGATTCACCCCGGTGATGGCGATTCTGATGGACCTGGGCCTTGCTTCCTGGCATTACGAATCGGGCGGGCGAGGCTTCAGTTTCATGGAGAACGTACCCCTGGACATGCGGCTGAATCCAGATCAACTCATATCGGCATCGGACATAGTCAATACCTACTCGGAAACTGAGCTGACCGAGCTCATATCAACATACGGCGAGGAGCCCATGGCGCGGCGCATTGCACGGGCCATAGTGAGCAATCGTCCCATCCGGCTTGCCTCAGAACTGGCAAGCACGGTGCAGAAAGTAGTGCCGCGGCGGGGACGGCGCATTCATCCGGCCACTCGCACGTTCCAAGCAATCAGAATGGTAGTGAACAGAGAGTTGGAAAATCTGGAATCAGCGCTGGGACAGGCGGTAAGGATTCTAGCCAAAGGCGGCCGGTTGGCTGTAATCGCCTACCATTCCCTGGAAGACCGCGTAGTTAAATCATTCATGCGGCGGGAGTCCCGCGACTGTATCTGCCCGCCGGAGCGGATGGAGTGCGTTTGCGGCCACGTGGCCACTATACGGCTGCTCAGTAGAAAAGTGCTCAAACCCACCAGGGAAGAGGTCTTAGAAAACCCCAGGATAAGGAGCGCCCGCCTCAGGGCCTGCATGGCCTTGGGAGCGGCAACGGAACAATATGCTGGTTGAGGGAGGCAGTCGAAATTCGGCGCCTTCCACGTACTAGATAACTTTCTCAAATCGTGTGAGGCCAATCCCTTATAAAAATAATACAACCGGTCAAACCCTCGTCACGACAAACACCTCCCTCAACCGGGGCAAGGTGACAGAGGGCGCAAACCAACGGCCCGGGAGGGCTGAGAAGAAAATGAATAGCGGCAACCTATATATGGCTATAGATGTGGGGACTACAAAAGTCTGCACACTGATCGCCCAGGTCTCACCTGATGGTGAGCTTGAAATAGTAGGTACGGGAGTGGAGCCGTCACGGGGCATGCGCAAAGGACTGGTGGTGGACATAGATGAGATGAAAGCGGCGGTTAGAGACTCGGTGGAACAGGCCTCCTACGGTCTGGAAAGAGAACTTCCCGGCGCCTGCATAGGAGTCACCGGTGCACACATCTTCAGTGTCCACACCAGCGCCAAGCTGAACAACCTGAACGGGGACCCCACCAAGACCATTACTCGATCAGAGATGGACCTGGTGGTGAAGCAGTCCCATCCCTCGGTGGCCTCCGGGCAGGAGCTGCTCCACGTGATTCCCCAGAACTACAAGGTGGACAGCGTGGACGGAGTGAGGAACCCCGTGGGCCTCAAAGGACACCAGCTTATAGTGGAGTCGCACGCAGTAGTTGGAGAGGCCACCTCTTTGGAGAACGTGGTACGCGCGGTTGAAGGCGCAGGGCTACAGGTCAACAGCATGGTGTTGGAACCGCTGGCCAGCGCGGAGGCCGTGCTCAGCGCGGAAGAACAGGAGACTGGCGTTGTCCTGGTAGACATAGGCGGAGGCACGAGCGACATGGCCATCTTCATGGGCGGCGTCATGGCGCAGACGGCAGTAATCCCCGTAGGCGGGTTCCAGTTCACCAATGACCTTGTCGTGTCTCTAGGGATCCCTTACCAGGAGGCAGAGAAGGCGAAGTTAGATCACGGACACGCAATACCGGACATGGTAGACCGTGATGAAACGGTAGAAATAAAGGGATGCGACGGCGAGTGGCCGCACCTGGTGCGCGCCAGGGACCTCAGCCGCACCCTCAGCGACCGTACCGATGAGCTCCTGCGCCTTGTCCTGATAAAGCTTAAGGAAAGCGGGCTCAGGGTAATGCCTCCGGCCGGAATTGTGTTCACGGGCGGCGGAGCCAACATTCCAGGTCTGGAAGTGGTGGCGAAAGACATGATGTCCGGGCCTGTGCGAATAGCACAGCCTAAAGACATTCTGGGGTTACCGGACACTTTGAAGAGCCCAACATACTCAACAAGCATTGGGATCCTATTGTGGGGAATCCATCACCCTACAGAACAATTGGCGTATAGGGCTAACGGAAACGGTAGCTCTGGCAAGGGACGGCGCTGGCTGCACTGGCTAGCGCGGTTCATAGGCGCCGGCAGGAACTAAATCTTAGGAGTGAGCAATGTCTTCTGAAACCCTCAAATACCACAACCCTGACAGAATAGGTCAAGCAATTGTAAAGGTTATTGGCGTAGGTGGAGGCGGGTGCAACGCGGTGACGCGGATGTATCATGATCGCATCATTGGCGTGGAATATATAGGGGTGAACACTGATGCACAACACCTCATACAGATAGACGTGCCGGTAAAGATACGCGTTGGCGACAAGCTGACCCGCGGCCTTGGCGTGGGCGGCAACCCCGATATGGGGCGAGACTCCGCGGAAGAAAGCCGCGACGAGCTATATGAAGCGGTGCGAGGCTCTGACATGGTGTTCGTAGCCGCAGGCATGGGCGGAGGCACCGGTACCGGCGCCTGCCCCGTAGTGGCTGAGATAGGAAAGGAAAGCGGCGCGCTCACCATTGCGGTGGTGACCAAGCCGTTTGGCTTTGAAGGACACAAGCGTCGCAAGCAGGCAGAGGATGGCATAGCCCTGCTCCGCGACAGAGTGGACTCATTGGTTGTCATTCCCAACGACCGTCTTCTGGAGATGTGTGAAGACGACGTCACTGCGGAACAAGCGTTCAAGCTGGCCGACGACGTGCTGAGACAGGGCGTTCAGTCCATTGCGGAGCTGGTAACCGTATCAGGCACTATCAACCTGGACTTTGCCGACGTAAAGTCGGTAATGAGCGGGGCCGGCCCCGCCTGGATGGCCATAGGCTCCGGCCGCGGGCAGAACCGCGCCACGGACGCAGCTCGCGACGCCATCAACAGCCCGTTGCTGGATGTATCCATTGAAGGAGCAAAGGGTGTGCTGCTCAACGTAGCCGGCGGCGCCGATCTTACACTGCACGAAGTACACGAAGCGGCCGCGGTCATAGAGCAGGTGGTGGACCCCAACGCCAATATCATCTTCGGTATGGTGCAGGACCTGAAGCTGGATGATGAAGTGCGCGTCACCATCATTGCAACCGGCTTCCCAGGAGTGGAATCTTTTATTCCAGAGGATGATCTGCTGTTCTCCCAGCTTTCGTTGTCCTCCGTAAATGAAGAAGAGGACCTAGACGTACCACCCTTCCTGCGCCGGCACCCGACTTTGCGAAGAAGGGGGCGGCAGGGATTCTAATCTAACTGGTAGATCTTCTCCGAGCGCCTGCACATTATTACTTTTCTAGGGGATATCATTGGCGACTCGGAGACCGATCAAGGGTAGTCCCGGTTTCCCTCCCCCGGGACGGCCTTCAGATTCTAGCCCGGTAGGCGCGATGCCTACCGGGCTTCCTTTTAGCTCCTGCAAGGCACCCACAACATATTGCTGCAATCTTTTTTCAATCCGCTGAATAAAGGACACAACCCCCTTGACACCGGTATGCAACGGGGTGTATATCTATTTAGGCCCCAAGCACTAGGGATTGTGGTTTGATGTTTGCATTACCCCACAAGTTGTGTAAATTAAGGTAGCTCTTGGAAATGCAGTGTCCGCATTGCGGCCACAGCGATTCTCACGTTATAGACACCCGTGACGCCGGGGGCGGTATTCGCCGCCGGCGTGAGTGTCTTCAGTGCGGTCTGCGTTACACCACTTATGAGAGAGTACAGACCACGGCGCTGATGGTCCTAAAGCGCGATAATCGCAGAGAGGAGTACAACCATCAAAAGCTGCTCAACAGCATACGCGTCGCCTGCGCCAAAAGGCCACTGCCCATGGGGGCCATTGAGAGAATTGTGTCGGACGTAGAGGAGCAACTCCAAGGCTTGGGGCGCGCCGATATTCCAAGTTCGGCCATAGGTGAGATGGTGATGGAACGCCTAAGAAGACTGGACAGGGTGGCGTATATCCGCTTCGCCAGTGTCTATCGTGATTTCGAGGATCTGGAGACGTTCCGGGACGAGGTGGACGCCATGCTATCGTCGCGGGAAACAGGGCTGACGCCGGAGAACCAGGGCACGCTGTTTCCGCTGGATGAGGGCAGGGGCAGGTGGAAGCCACAGCGCCGGGGCAGGCCGCCCAAACAGCAAAGCGCCGCCAGGCAGGGCGAATAGCTATGAATCCCAGTATCTACACAATCCAGTGCCTCCGTTGCTCACAAACCTTATCCACGGAGCCGGGAATCATGAATGTTCCCCTCCACGATCTGCCGGACAAGCAGGACAGGGTCTGCCCCGGCAGTGGCCAGTTCGGCCTTCTGTTGGACAAGAGGACGGCGTAGGGCCAGAAACTGACCCAATCATGAGAAAAAACACCATGGCCATGAGCAACAACAAACCGTTAATCTATGCGGCAATTGGCTGCTTAGTCAGCGGCGCGGAAGAGAAGCGCTGCACCTGCGACTGCGGTGGGTAACACCCGCTTTCACTCAGCCTGGCCGCCTGTAATTATTCCGCCCTCCGTTTTATCAAAGTAGCTTTTGAGGGCATAGATAGAAAGGATCTAAAATGACCACCAACAGAATAGAGCCACAACTCACGGAAAACGCTCACACCATCCTCAAAACACGCTACCTGATAGGCGACGAGACGGCGCAGAACCTGTTCCTGCGAGTCGCCAGGGCCGTGGCGGAGCCGGAAGATACGGAGATCCGTGAGCGGTGGGCCGACACTTTCTACGAACTGATGGCTACCACCAAGTTCCTGCCCAACTCCCCTACCCTGTTCAACGCGGGCACGGGCCAGGGCACGCTTTCCGCCTGTTTTGTTCTTCCCATAGAGGACACCATGGAGAGCATAATGGAGGCGGCGCGCGCTTCTGCCATGATTCAAAAGTACGGCGGCGGACTGGGCTACTCTTTCAGCAAACTGCGGCCGCGCGGCAGCGGAATCAAGACCACACAGGGCAAGGCCTGCGGCGCCATAGCCGTGCTCAAGATGCTCAGCTCTCTTTCAGACATGATCACCCAGGGGGGCAAGCGTCACGGCGCCAACATGGGCATACTGGATGTGTCGCACCCGGAGATAATGGATTTCATCCACATGAAAGATGACGACGCTACGGCGCAGAACTTCAACATCTCTGTGGCGATCAGCGACGCCTTCATGAAGGCGGTTCAGAACGACGAAGATTGGAACCTAGTGGTGCCTGAAGACAGCGGAGCCAACAAAGCCGGAGAGATGGTTAGGACGCTGCCCGCCCGCCGGATCTGGAACGAGATCATAGAATCAGCGTGGAAGACAGGAGACCCCGGACTCTATTTCATAGACGAAGCCAACCGGTACAATCCCACGCCTCACCTGGGGAGGTTGGAGAGCACCAACCCCTGCGGCGAGGTGCCGCTGCTGGCCAACGAGGCCTGTAACCTGGGCTCCATAGACCTGGGCAAATTTGTCATCGAAGACAGCGGAGGCCCCTGCTTCGATTTCGAATCGCTGAGGGTTACCTCGTCCATCGCCGCCCGTTTCCTGGATGACGTGGTCACGGTCAACTCCTTCCCCACGGAAGAGGTGAAGAAGGCCGTAGACACCACGCGCAAGACCGGCCTGGGCGTCATGGGCTGGCACGATGCTCTGATACAGATGGGCATCCCCTACGAATCGGGAGAGGCGCTGGAGCTTGGCGCCAAGGTGATGGCCACCATCAACGATACGGCCCGTGAGGTGTCACTGGAGCTTGCCAGGGAACGCGGCCCCTACCCTGGCTGGAAGCCGCAGTCGGAGGACGACCAGCCCATCCGCAACGCCACGCGCACCTGTATTGCGCCCACGGGCACCATCAGCGCCATAGCCGGGTCTTCCAGCGGAATAGAGCCCATCTTTGCCCTTGCCTTTGTGAAGAACGTGCTGGACGGCAAGCATCTGCGAGAGGTTAACGAGCAGTTCCTCCGCGTTGCCCACCAGCGCGGCTTCTACTCAGAGGAGCTGATGGACGAAGTGGCGAAGACAGGCTCCTGCCAGCACATAGACGGTGTCCCCGACGACGTGAAGGCTCTGTTCAAGGTGGCTAACGAGATAGAGGTTGATGCTCACGTGAAGATGCAGGCGGTGTTCCAAGCCCACACCGACCTTGCCGTGAGCAAGACTATCAACATGGCCAACTCCGCCACCGCCGAGGACGTGGAAAGTGCCTACTGGATGGCTTACAACAACCGCTGCAAGGGCATCACCATATACCGCGATGGCTCCAAGTCCATGCAGGTGCTGGAGGTACAGCGTGAGAATTCTGAAGGCCAGGTGACCGGAGCCGTTGTTCAGGCAGAAGCGGCGGTGACCAGGATCAAGCGGGAGCGCCCCCTTCAGATGCAGGGAATCACTGAGCGCGTGCGCACCGGCCACGGCAACACGTTCGTCACCATCAATCTGGACCAGGATAGCCAGCCCTTTGAGGTGTTCACCACCCTGGGCAAGGCGGGCAGCTGTGATTCAGCACACCTAGAGGCAATCGCCAGGCTGGTGTCGCTGGCACTGCGCTCCGGCGTCCCCGCGGAAGAGATAGTGGACCAGCTGCAGGGCATCACCTGCCACCCGGTGTGGGACCAGGGGGTTATGGTGAGATCAGTGCCGGACGCCCTGGCCCAGGTATTGCGCAAGCACGCCGTGCTGGACGCTCCAGAGATGGAGCAGAGCTACGGAGCTCAGCTGGGGTTTCCCGTAAACAACGGCAATGGTCAAACAAACGGCAGCGGCAAGGTGGAGGCCAAGCAGCCGGTATCGGCGGTAGGCTTCAGCTGCCCCGAGTGCGGCGGGCCGGTGGCCTTCCAGGAAGGCTGCGTGATATGCCAGTTCTGCGCCTGGAACCAGTGTGGAGGGTGATGAAGCCTCAGTGCCCCATAGGTAGCTAGACAACAGTCGGCAAAGGGAGGGGAAACATGCCGGCAGGAAATGGCAAGATACGCTGGTTGATAGACAACGGGTTGCCCCAGGTGGAGGCGGTTGAGCCTGATACTCTTCCGTCCTCCCACTGCCGCCGCGACCTCATCACCGAGGCTATTCAGGAGGGGCGCTGGGTGGTCACCGCCAACCGCGGCATCCTGAGGAGCCGCACCCTTCCCTCCAATTGTCCGCCGATAGCCGTGGTGGATAGCAAGGACTGCTCAGAGGAGGGCTTGCTGCGCAACCTGCTTCACCTGGAGTTCTGCCTGCTGCACCAGCAGGGGCAGGAGTCTGGACGTTACAGGGCTGGCCAGAGGTTTTTCATAGACATGGACCGTTCTATCTATAGAGTCGATTCAAAAGGAGGGTTAGAGGAGATAGAAAACTGGAAGGTGCCCAGCCTTAGCATCAAGGCTGTCCCGTTATGGGGTGCCCCGGCTTAGCTGCCGAGGCACAGGTCCAGGATGGCCCCGGCATGTTGTTTCCAATCATCTCTCATAGTTGCTGGGGCATCCCCTTCACTTCCTGAGAGTCCCCCGGTAAAACGGGGGCCGGTCGGTTCGCCTTCCCCGGGTGGACCATCGATACCTACACTTGGAGGTGTCCCTACGCCATCAAGGGACGCCTCCCTTCACCAGCGGCCCGTTGCCTCCTGCGGGCCGATGTTTCTTTCGATCCGCTTAGAGGCTTCTGAGAAGATCCGGACTGAGATGCCCCATCATCCCTTCCTCTGGCGCGGGACACTATACAACAGACCTCCAAAAGGGAAAAGAAAGGAGCAGTCCAGCATAGCTGAACCGCCCCTTTTAGCACCCGACTTGTCACGAACATGATACGACAACGATTCTTATCAAGCAAACAGGCCGCCAAGGAGCTGAGCGTTTCCCAGAGGCGAATCCAGCAGTTGCTCACTCAAGGGCGCATCGAAGGGGCGCAGAGGGTCGGGCGCGGCTGGATTGTCCCATCGCCCGTCAAGCTCATCCCTGGCACTCACGGCCCTATCGGCATTGCAGGACAACGCGTATCGGAAAGGGAGGCGTTATGAACCGCTGCAAGGACTGCAAGTGGTGGAGGCCCTGGCGAGGCCCAAGGAGGCGCATGAAGAATATTAGGGCAAGTGTACTTATTAGATTATCTCGTATCGAACATGACATCGTAGATTTCGCTGTCCACGACGGAGCAAGCCCGCTACCAAAGGGTTGCACTAGCCCCCGGATTGAGTGGAATGGCGTAAGCGGACTGGCAATCGGTCATCACTGTCAATATAATCCTCTCAGCAAATCAATGGAGTGAGCCATGTCCAATCTGCCCGTGATCGCAGTTACCATGGGAGATCCCTGTGGAATAGGGCCGGAAGTCGTTGCCAGGGCGCTGCGCAGCGAGGAAGTCCGCGCCGCCTGCCTTCCCTTGGTAGTGGGCAACGTCTCGATCATGGAAGAGGGCCTACGAGTGACCGGGGTATCGCTTCGGGTTGAAGAGGTGGAAGGCCCCGGCGGCATCGACACGTCGCCGGAGGTGGTTTCCGTGCTGGACATGCACAACCTCAACCCGGAAGACGTAGTGTGGGGACGGATATCTTCAGAGGCGGGCCGCGCCAGCATGGAGTGGGTAAAAACGGCAGCAGAGCTATGCCTGGCGGGTGAGGCGCAGGCCATGGCCACGGCGCCCATACACAAGGAAGCGGCGTCTCTGGCGGGATACAAAGACGTCGGCCACATGGAGGTGCTGCAGTCCATGACCAAGTCGCCCCAGGTGGCCACCATGCTGATGTCGGGAAAGCTGCGGGTGGTACACCTGACGACGCACCGCTCCCTGCGCAGGGCGCCGGACTTCGTGACCAGGGAAAACGTCCTTGCCAAGATAATGCTCACTCACGACTCTTTCAGGCAGTGGGGCTTCGAGCATCCTCGCATTGGCGTGGCGGCGCTGAACCCCCACGCCTCTGACGGCGGGCTGCTTGGAGATGAAGAGGCCACCGCAATAGAGCCTGCGGTAAACGAGGCACGCGACAAGGGGGTGGAGGCCGCCGGTCCCGTGCCCGCCGACACCATCTTCAACCAGGCTATAGACGGGAAGTACGACGTGGTGCTTGCCATGTACCACGACCAGGGGCATATTCCGGTCAAGGTCTACGGATTTGAGGAAAGCGTGAGCATAAATCTGGGTCTGCCGCTGCTCCGCACCTCCGTGGACCACGGCACGGCCTATGATATCGCGGGAAAGGGAGTGGCGCAGGCCGCCAGCATGATCGAAGCTATCAAGCTGGCGGCATCGGTTGCTTCAGGAAAGGGGCTGCCGCGCTGAGGCGGCGCACTAGAATCATAGCTGCGTCCTGCTTTCCAATGGCCTACTTGCTATAATAGAGTATCCCTTGTGTGGAGCACTAATGGATATATCGTTCATAGGTGGAGGCGTCATGGCGGAGGCCATCATCGCCGGCATATTGCGGCAGGGCGTAGCCCAGCCGCGGGAAATATGCGCCGGAGAGCCCCTGCAGGCACGCCGCGAGCACCTAGCTAAGCAGCACGGAATAGCCGTGGCCAGCGATAACGTAGAGGCGGCGCGCCACGGAGAACTAGTGGTACTGGCGGTGAAACCGCAGAGTCTCAGCGACGTGGCGCAACAGCTCACAGGCGCATTGCGGGAAGACCAGACCGCAATCTCCATCATAGCCGGAGCCAAGATGGAGACGCTGGTCGCAGGCCTAGCGCATCGGAACGTGATCCGGGTCATGCCAAACACGCCGTCCCGCATTGGCGAAGGCATGAGTCTTTGGCTGGCTTCGGCATCGGTTGGGGAATCGCACAAAGAAGCGGCGCGCACCATCCTGCAAACGCTGGGTGAGGAGATAGAGGTCAGCGACGAGAATTTCCTGGAGATGGGCACGGCGCTGAGCGCCAGCGGGCCGGCCTACGTCTTTCTCTTTCTGGAGACCCTGATAGACGCCGGCGTTTACATGGGAATGTCCCGCGACATGGCCAGCCGGATGGCGTTACAGACATTGCTGGGAAGCGCTAAGCTGGCCAAAGAGTTGGGGGAGCACCCGGCCCGGCTCCGTAATATGGTGACGTCGCCAGGGGGCACCACGGCGGAGGCGCTGAAGGTGTTGGAGGAGAAGGGTTTCAGGGATGCCTTAATCAACGCTGTAGTGGCCGCTTACGAGAAGGCGAAACGGCTAGGAGAGAACGGGTAAGCATGTTTCAATTAATACAAGCCATAGGCACTTTCCTGTACCTGGTCATTCTAGCCAGGGTCATACTATCCTGGTTTCCCAACATGTCGTACAAAAACCCTATCGTTCAGTTTGTCTATGCCGTGACCGAGCCTATACTGTCGCCGATACGGCGTATCTTGCCGAGCACGGGTATGTTCGATTTCACACCGATGGTGGCCATAATCATCATCTTCGTCATCCAGCAGATCCTTATACTGCTCTTCGTATAAGGACCTGCTAGTTCATTGCCGTTTGGCGTCTGGCTGAAGACGCACCCTTTCACGGGAGGCGCTCGTGAATAGGCGCCACACCGCCGCCCGGATTGCTTCGTTACTTCGCAATGACGATGGGGCGTGCGCCCCCTTTAAATGACAGGGGGAGAGATTCTTCGGCCCGTTTGGGCCTCAGAATGACAGAGTGAGTGGCGGGAGCGCGAGGGAGTCGAACCCACCCCCCGGCGCGCTAGCGCCGGGGCAACGGATTTGAAGTCCGCGAGAGCCACCGGGCCCCATCCGCTCCCAACAAGGAAAACAGAGCCCTACACCAAACGGTGAGGGCTCTGAATTATACCAGAGGCAGCCGGGAGTTAGACCAGGGCGCTTTCCAGCTTCTTCTTCAGAACGGCCTTGGGCACGGCGCCCACCACCTGTTCCACTGGGCTGCCGTCCTTGAATACCAGCAGCGTCGGTATGCTCCGGATGCCGAACTTCATTGCGATGTTGGGTTCAGAGTCAACGTCGATCTTGGTAAAGGCTACCCGGCCGTCGTACTCCTCCGCTAACTCGTCTACTATAGGCGCAATTATTTTGCAGGGCATACACCAATCGGCCCAGAAGTCCACCAAAACCGGAATGGCCGACTTTTCCACCTGCTCTTCAAACGTCTGCTCAGTCACTGGTACTGCTTGGGACATACGAAGGGACCTCCCTTTACGGTACTTCTAGTATTTTAGATTCCGGTTGCAAAAGAAGGATGCAACGGAGTCCAGGAAACAACTTGCCTTGATTAGTGTACGTCCAAGTGCTATTGCGGGTCAATTCACAGCCGTGGAATCACCATGCCCTTGCGAGGCCACCTAGGGAGATGAAACCCTTCGCCAAGCATGGGTTGGAGGTTAGCAAAGGTGTTGACCGCTCGGCTCAGAATGTAGAGGAGAGGCGCTCATCAGTATGCGCTCCGGGGTTTGTGTTGCCGCTACATATCCGCCGTGCTACTATTCAAGCCTGCGTTACAATACCGGTATGTACAGTCCTTACACAGACCCAACAACTTCCGAATACAGCGCTGTCCCTTGGAATCTCAGGGACGTCGCCGGGGCCATACTGTTAGTTGTATTTGGAACTCTACTTATCGGAGGCCTGGTTGCACTGGTCGCCGGATCTTTGTCGGCGCCGGTGGTCATCCTGCTCTCGGTGGTGCTGGAACTGCTGTTGATTTTGGGAGTCTGGATGTTCGGCCTGCGGAGATACGGCAGTTCCTGGAGCGCCGTGGGGCTCATACCCTCGTTGAACAACGGCGCACTACTGGCGTTGCTGGTGTTCTTTGCCAGCCTGGCGTTGACCGCCGTATACGGTCTTATCGTGTCGTTCTTCGGCCAGGATGTCCTCGCCCCGGAGCCTCTTCCCGCCGAGCTTACCGAAACGGTTTTGCAACGACTGGCGGGCTTCTTCGTCGTCGTGCTGCTGGCGCCTTTTGCGGAAGAGGTCTTCTTCCGGGGATTCCTGCTCCCCGCCTTCGCCAACAGGTGGGGACTTCTCGCCGGAGCCATCATCTCCTCCGGCCTGTTCGCTATAAGCCACGTCGCGCCTGGCTCAATAGTTCCCGCTTTCATGTCCGGGATGCTGTTTGCCTGGCTGTACCATCGCACCGGTTCTCTTTGGAATACCACTATCGCGCACGGGGCACAAAATGCGCTGGCATTCGCCGTAACCGCCCCGGTTTGAAGTCAGCAATGAGATCAAGAAGCATCAGAGATACCTTTCAAGGGCTGGCCGGCTCAGGCAATACCGGCATCATCCCGTTCATTACCGTTGGATTCCCCGACGTGGACACCACACTGGAGCTGGCGCCTGCCCTGGCCCAAGCCGGCGCCAACATAATAGAGCTGGGCGTCCCCTTCAGCGACCCCTTGGCCGATGGCGCCACCGTACAGAAAGCCAGCTTCCACGCCCTGGAGCAAGGCGTAACCATGAAGACGTGCCTTGAGGTCTGCTCCCGGCTGCGCAGCGAGGGTACGGAAGTTCCCCTGGTATTCATGGGCTACTACAACCAGTTCCTGGCCTTTGGACTGAAGAGGTTTGCAGCGGAGGCTCAGAGGTCCGGTTTGAATGGTGTAATAGTGCCGGACCTGCCGCCTGAAGAAGCGGGGCCGCTGGGGGACGAATGCCGTTCCCATGGCATAGACCTCATACCGCTTCTGGCGCCCACCAGCACAGACCGTAGCATAGCCTCTGCCTGCAGCCTTGCCGGTGGATTCATCTACTGCGTCAGCCTCACCGGCGTCACGGGCAGCCGCGACCGTGTATCGGAAGGAGCGGAGGGACTTGTGAGGAGAGTACGCAGCCATACCGATTTGCCAATAGCCGTAGGATTTGGACTCTCCCAAGCAGAGCACGTACGGGCGGTGGGGCGTTTCGCCGATGCCGCCGTAGTGGGTAGCGCGCTGGTCAACGTCATAGACGCCGCGCCGCCCGGGGAAGCAGTGAGGCGCGCCGCAGAGTTCATCTCTGGACTGCGCCAATCTCAACAGCCTCTACCCGGAGGTGCGTCATGACCATGTGCAGAGGCATTCGCGGCGCGACAACGGCGGACGCCAACACCAAGCAGGCCATTCTGGAAGCCACCCAGGAGCTGCTGGAGCGGCTCATAGCAGGCAACGGCCTGGACAAGGACTCCATTGCCGCGGCCATATTCTCCACCACGCACGACCTGAACGCAGAGTTTCCCGCAGTAGCAGCAAGGACAAGGCTGGGATGGCAGCACGTAGCTCTCTTCAACACTCACGAAATGGCGGTGCCGGACGACGTGCCCGGTTGCATTCGTGTCCTTCTCCTGGTAAACACAGACATGAAACCGGGTGAGCTGGTCAATGTATACCTGCGAGGCGCCGCTAACTTGCGAGCGCGAGGTACGGAGGATGCCTAGGTGACCTGTACGGGCGTCCTCCCTGCCAAGCCTCCCATACTCTATGAGCGAGCGTCATATAGCTGACATGGACCCTTTCTCCGGAGATTTCGCCAAGTACAGGCCTTCCGGCAACACCTATCTCACCGTAGGCGTTTTCGACGGCGTGCACCTTGGACACAGGCACCTTCTGAGCTATTTGGCGGCTGAGGCGGCTGGAAATGGCTGTGTACCCGGTGTGGTTACGTTCCTCAATCACCCGAGAGAGGTGTTAACGCCGGCCTTTTCCATGGCCTGGCTGGCCACGCCGGAGGAGCGCATTGATCTGCTTCACCAGGCAGGCATGGAGCTGGTGGTGCCTGTACGGTTCACCGTAGAGGCTTCCCGGGTAAGAGCCGCTGACTTCGTCAAACTGCTTCAGCAGCACCTAGGTATGCGCGGCCTTGTGGTAGGCCCAGATTTCGCCATGGGGCACAATAGAGAGGGCACTCCGGAATTTCTCGCCGCGTTGGGCCAGATGAGCGGATTCACCCTCAAGGTGGCACAGCTAGAGGAGAGCGACGGCGTCCCCATAAGCAGCTCATTGATACGTGGCGCGTTGTCCAGGGGAGACGCTGGCGCGGCATCCCGTTTACTGGGCCGAAACTATGCCGTCTCCGGCAAGGTGGTCCACGGAGACGGTCGCGGCGGCAGCACGCTGGGCTTCCCCACTGCCAACATAGCCGTCCCGCCCCAGAAAGCCCTGCCCAGCGACGGTATATACGCCGCCATGGCTTTTGTAGAGGGAAACTGGTTTCAGGCCGCCGCCAGCATAGGAGTGCGCCCCACGTTCGGGGGTTCCAATCGTACCGTGGAGGCGTTTCTGCTAGACTTCAATGGAGACTTGTACGGAAAAACTGCCTACCTGGAGTTTGTGCAGCGCTTGAGAGACGAGGCCTACTTCTCCAGCACGCAGGAACTGCGATTTCAAATAGAAAGAGACGTAGAGCATACCAGGCAGGTGCTCGCCGGGGCCTTCTATGAAGCCAGACTCTAAGACCCTGCATAGCATCCTCCACCGCGGCGTTGCCGAGATCATCGTCGAGAATGATCTGAAGGGTCTCCTGGGAAGGGGCGATCCGCTCCGCCTCAAGATGGGCTTTGATCCCAGCAGCCCGGACATACATCTTGGCCATACGGTGGGGTTGCGCAAGCTCCGCCAGTTCCAGGACCTGGGCCACAAAGTGGTGCTCATCGTGGGCGACTGGACTGCTCGCATCGGCGATCCAAGCGGGCAGTCGGCCACTAGAAGAATGCTCTCCCAGCAGGAGGTTGAAACCAACGCTGAAACCTACATGGAGCAGTTCTTCAAAATCGTCGATAGAAGCAAGACGGAGGCGGTCTACCAGAGCGAATGGTTCGGCAAGTTTGACCTGGAGAAGGTGATACGGCTCACTAGCAAGTTCACCGTTGCCCAGTTCTTGGCCCGCGAGGATTTCAGCAAGCGGTTCCGCGAGCAGCGGCCCATAGCCATCACCGAGCTACTCTATCCTCTGCTCCAAGCATACGATTCCGTAGCCATCCACGCCGACGTAGAGTTCGGCGGCACTGACCAGAAGTTCAACCTCCTGGTGGGCCGTGAGCTCCAGGAAACGGAAGGCCAGCGCCCGCAGCAGATACTGACCGTGCCGATTCTCGTCGGCACGGACGGCGTGCAGAAGATGAGCAAGAGCCTGGGCAACTACATAGGTGTAACCGAGAAGCCCGGGGAGATGTTCGGCAAGGTGATGTCCATCAACGACAATATGGTCATGCCCTATTTCGAACTGCTCACCGACCTGCCTAATGAGGAACTAGAAGAGATGCGCAACGCCCTTGCCGGCAACTCCGTCAATCCAATGGAGTTGAAGAAACGGTTGGCGCTTGAAATTGTGAGGCAGTTTCACGGCGTGGAGGCCGCAGGCGATGCCGCGGCTGCTTTCGAGCGCACTGTCCAGCACGGTGAGATGCCGGACGAGATCGAGGAGGTCGACCTGCGCAATCTGACGCCGGACGCAACGCCTCGCCTGTCTACGGTTCTCAAGCAGGCCAACCTTGCGAAAAGCGCCAGCGACGCGGTCCGCCTCATCAAGCAAGGCGCCGTTCGGGTCAACGAGGTTGCCGTCCCCGGCGACACTGTTTACCTCCCCCTAAAGACGGGAGACGTTATCCGTGTCGGCAAACGTCGCTTTGCCAGGGTATTGAGATAACTTTCAGCCGGTTTTGGCCGCAGCGGAAGCAAGAAAAAAGTTCCCCAAATCCTGCTTTAATCCGTAACGTTCCCGCCTGCGCCCCGGGTCTCAAAGTGATACCATTCACAATAGACGCTTCAGGAGGGGATCGATGACCGTTAACCTGCGCATTCCGGGGCCCACTCCCATTCCGGACGACATTCTCCAGGCCTCCGCCAAGCCCATGATCAACCACCGGGGCCCTGAGTTCAAAGAGCTAATAGAAAGCATCACCGGCAAGCTCAAAGACCTCTTCTCAACCAGGAACGATCTGTACGTACTGACCGCTTCCGGCACCGGCGCCATGGAAGCCGCCGTGGTGAACACGGTCTCTCCTGGGGATGGAGTTCTCGCCGTCACGGTAGGCGTCTTCGGCAACAGATTTGTCCAGATTGCCAAGACTTACGGATCCGAGGTTACCGTCCTCTCCGCCGAATACGGCAAGGCCATAGACCCTGACGAGGTACGCAAAGCGCTTCAGGCGGACCCCTCTATAAAAACGGTGATCGCTACACACAATGAAACGTCCACCGGCGTCACCAACGACCTGGAAAGCATCGCAGGCATCGTCAAGGGCGAGTTCGACAAGTTGCTGCTTGTGGATGCAATCAGCAGCATAGGTTCCATCCCATGTCCCGTTGATCAGTGGAACATGGACGTAGTGGCCAGTGGGTCGCAGAAAGGCTGGATGGCCCCTCCCGGCCTGGCTATGATCAGCGTCAGCGAGCGGGCCTGGAGCGCATGTGAAGAGGCCAAGACCCCGCGCTTCTACTTTGATCTCACGGCAGCCAAGAGGTACCTGCAGCGAGGCCAAACGCCCTGGACTCCGGCGGTTGGCGTTATGTTCGGGCTGGAGGCGGCGCTGGACAAGCTGATGGATGAAGGAATCGCCAACGTCCACGAACGCCACGCCGGCATCGGCAGGATGTGCCGTGAGGGCGTGAAGTCGCTTGGGCTAAGTCTCTTCGCCGACGAATCGGTGGCCTCCAATACGGTGACCGCGGTAGCCGTACCAGAGAGCGTCGAAGCCTCCGAGCTCATTGGCGTCATGCGCACGGACTATGACGTTGTCCTTGCCGGGGGCCAGGCGGACCTGGAGGGAAAGATCTTTCGCATCGGCCACCTGGGATACTGCTCGGAAAGCGATATTCAGAACGTTCTGGACTCGCTGGCCGGCGCCCTTCCCAGGGTTGGTTTTCATCCGGCAAAGGCGGTAAGCAGGTAATGCTGCGGATCATTGTCTCCGACCCCATCGCCAGGGAAGGCGTAGAACTCCTTTCCCGGCAGGCCGAGGTCGACGTCCGCACCGGACTGGATAAAGAGGAATTGAAGCGCATCTTGCCGGAATACGACGGTCTCATCGTGAGAAGCGAGACCAAGGTCACGGCGGACGTTGTAGATGCCGGCGCTAAACTTCAAGTCATTGGCCGTGCCGGCGTTGGAGTGGACAACATAGACCTGGAAGCCTCCACTCACAGAGGGATCGCCGTGGTCAACGCCCCTACAGGCAACACCATCGCCGCCGCCGAACACACGATAGCGCTGATGCTGGCCCTGGCTCGTCACGTGCCCCAGGCCAACGCCAGCATGAGGCATGGAGAGTGGAGGCGCAGCTTCTTCATTGGAACAGAGGTGCGCGGCAAGACGTTGGGCATCATCGGCCTGGGCAAGGTGGGTTCGGAGGTAGCCCGCCGCGCCGCCAGCTTCGACATGCATTTGCTCGGCTACGATCCGTATGTCTCGCCGGAGCACGCCAAGCGCCTGGGCCTGGGCCTCACTTCGCTGGAAGAGCTGTATAAAGGCTCCGACTTCATCACCGTCCACGTCCCCATGACGGACGTGACGAAAAGCCTCATAGGCGAAGCCCAGATGGCTGTCATGAAACCTGGCGTTAGGCTGATCAACGTTGCCCGGGGCGGAATCATAGATGAAGAAGCCCTTCTGGAAGCCCTGGACAAAGGCAGCATTGCCGGCGTGGCCCTGGACGTATTCGTCAAAGAGCCTCCGGGAGAGTCGCCGCTGGTCGGCCATCCCAGGGTAATCACCACCCCACATCTGGGCGGCTCCACCACGGAGGCCCAGGCGGAAGTGGCCAAGGAAGTGGCGGAGGAGGTACTTGCCGTCCTCAACGGCAGACCAGCCAAGTCCACCGTCAATATGCCATTCCTATCGCCGGAGGTACAGGAAGTTGTAGCTCCCTACTTGGAGACCTCCACAGTACTGGGGACACTGGTCTCTCAGCTCGCCAGGGGTCAGTTCTCATCGCTGACCATCAAGTACGCCGGTGAGTTGACCAAGTACAGTACCCCCACTCTCAGGTCCGCGGCACTGGTTGGCTTCCTGGGCAAGGTTTCCGAGGAACGCGTCAACCTGGTCAACGCCAGTGTGCTGGCCGCCCAACGGGGCCTCCGCATTATGGAAGAGGCGGACACCGAGTCCGGGGCCTACCACGCCGCTATCACCGTCGAAGCCAGCACGGACCAGGGCAGCTTCTCGCTGATGGGGACGCGCATTCAGAACGAGACGCACATAGTCCAGGTCAACGATTACGTGTTGGACGTGGTGCCAAGCAGCTCCTATATGCTTTTCATTGAGCACCAGGACAAGCCGGGCATGATCGGCGCCTTGGGCACTCTAACCGGCAACTATGACATAAACATTGCGTTCATGGCGGTAGGACGCAAGGCGCCAAGAGGCAAGGCCATGATGGTGGTAGGCCTGGACGACCCCATGCCTGAAGAGGTGTTGAGGCAGATCAGAGACATCCCCAACATAGATAGGGTTGAGGTTGTAGTTCTCTAGGTATGTAGGAAGCACCCATGGGTCAAATAGACTCCGCCGTCGCCAAGCTCCGGCTTTTCCTTGCTGAACTGAACAACAAGGAAAACCATCTGGATGCCCAGCTCAGGCAGTTCCGTCAGCAGATGAATCGCGCTCCACAGCAAGCTCTTTACGCACACCTTCCCCTGGAAGCCTCGCTCAACGTCATGAGTGAGGTCCAGGAGAGGCTGGATAGAATAGAGACGGAGCGGAAGCACCTGCTTATGATCAAGGAGCGGGCCAACAGAGAGTTGGAGGCGCTGCAGTTGACGCGCCGGGTTGAGGATGCCAAGGATACGCTGGCAAAGCTCCAGTCATTGCGGCCCAAAGAGAGCGAAACCATCTCCAAGATCGAGGCCCTGGAGCAGTTCATCAACGACTACAGCCAGCGCGCCGGTAAAGCCATAACCGACCTGGCACAACGGCGTGCCTCTGAGCAGGAGCCCGTACCTTAGAGCCTCCCCTCCAATGGGTTGAATACCATCCCCGTCGGCAGCTTGGGATGGAAATAGGTGGATTTCGGCGGCAACCTCTGTCCCGTCCCGACCACTGCTCGGAAGAGGTCTAGGGGAAAAGCCTTGAGGAAAAACGCCATCTGCCGCTCCCCCATCACCACATTCGACCATGCCTCTTCCGGGTCGTGCACGTACTCCAGGTGGTCTTGCAGTTCGTCCCCCAGCTCATGCATCAGGACCTGGTGCAGAACCCACCCCTCGGAATCACGTAGCGCATCTCCTCCCGGCAGACGGCGCAGCTCGTCTCGCACCCGTTCGTTCTCCAGCTTGAGCAGATACGGGCCTTCACCGTCCGGCCCCAAGAGTCCCAGCGCCACCCCTTGCGTACACTTTACGGCCTCCTCCAATTCACCCGCAGAGACCGGCTGTGACGCGAACGTCTGAATGTCGAACACACTCAGCAGTTGCTCGCGCACCGATGTCAACGTGGGAGCGTCCATATTTCCCAGGGTGCGGTGATAGGGCAGCACCAGCAGGCCGGCATCATTAAACTCAATCAGGGTCATCATTACATAGTTGAAAGCATTTTCCTCGTCCAATGAGCCGGACTGTCCACTCGCCCAATCCCGGTATCTAAGCGCCGTTTCATACCTGTGATGCCCGTCCGCGATGAATAGCGAAGCATCCTCCAGAACGCCGTTCACCACTTCTCCCAGATGGTCTGAAGGCGCCGCCCACATCGAGAAGTGATCGTCCCCGTACTGGGCGACGGCATCGGGTTCTCTTCCCGCCAGGTCCAGCATCGCCTCCCTGATCCTGCCCTTGCCGTCGCGGTAGAGCGACATGATGGGGCTGAAGTTGGCCCGGCAGGCCTGCATAAGCCGGAACCTGTCCTCCTTGGGTGCGGCCCGCGTCTCCTCGTGTGGAAGCACCACCCGGCTTTCGTACTCCTCCAACCGGACGGCGGCGGTGAGGCCCCATCTTTCAAACGACGCGCCCCTGTGCGAGAAGCTGTGCCTAAGCACGTAGAAGCCGGGGGTCCCGTCCCTTACCAGTACACCTTCCCTCTGCCAGGCATGAAACCTTCCGGCAGCGTTTTCATACCTGGCTGGGGCTTCCCCCTCGGGCAGCTCCAGGTGTATGGCGTTGTGAGGCCCGCTGGTTCTCAGCGCCTCTTGGTCATCAAGCGAGATCACGTCGTACGGAGGGCAGATCAGCTTGCCGAGACGGGATGCGGCCTGAGCGGAGTAGCGGACGCCGCGGAACGGTCTAACGTTTGCCATCAAAAACTTCCCAATTGTGGATATCCACAGTATACCAACTAATAGGCACGATAGACTTCACTTGATATACTCCTCTTAGCCCTTGAAAGGGACTGCCTATGGCGGAATTTTCCACTGAACGGCGCATACAGCAGCTTAGAGAAGAGATAGATCGTCACAACTACCGCTACCATGTTCTGGACGATCCCTTAGTCAGCGACGCCCATTACGACGACCTGATGAAACAGCTCAGGGAGTTGGAGGTGGAGCACCCTGAGCTTGTAACGCCCGACTCCCCCACTCAGCGCGTGGGCGCATCGCCCTTGGAAGGCTTTACGGAGGTGGAGCACCCCTCTCCCATGCTCAGCCTGGCCAACGCCTTCGATATGGACCAGCTGAGAGCCTGGCACAAAAGGGCCCAGGACCTGCTGGAAGGCGCCGGCTTCTGCATGGTCTGCGAGCTGAAGATAGACGGCCTGGCCGTTGCCCTAACCTATGAAGACGGCCGGTTGGTGCGCGGCGCAACTCGCGGCGACGGCTTGCGCGGGGAGGACGTCACCTCCAACCTGCGCACTATCAAGTCCATACCTCTGGTGGTCAGGGGAAACAGCCTTCCACGGCGCTTTGAGGTGAGGGGCGAGGTGTACTTCCCCAAGTCCGGGTTTCTGAAGCTAAACGAGGAGCGGGTTGCCCAGGGAGAAGCTCCCTACGCCAACCCCCGCAACACTGCGGCAGGCTCCTTGCGCCAGCTGGACCCCAGGATCACGGCTTCCCGGCCTCTTGACATCTTTGTCTATGCCCTTGGCTACGCGGAAGGCGGCGTAGTGCCGGATTCTCATTGGGCAACCCTGGAATATCTCAAGGAGTTGGGCTTCAAGACCAACCCGGCCAACGCCGTCTGCTCCACCCTGGAAGACGTAGAATCGTACTACCGGGACTGGCTGGAGAAGAAGGAGTCCCTTGACTACGGCGTAGATGGCGCCGTAGTCAAGATAGACCCGCTATCGTACCAGAGGCATCTGGGCAGCGTTGGCCGCGAGCCGCGCTGGGCCATTGCTTACAAGTTCCCCGCCACACAGGAGATAACCCGTCTGCTTGACATTGGCATAAACGTGGGTCGCACGGGAAGTCTGAACCCATACGCCATATTGGAGCCGGTGAACGTGGGCGGCGCTACCGTCAAGATGGCTACCCTGCACAACGAGGACGACATCCGCCGCAAGGACATACGCATCAACGACTGGGTAGTGGTGGAGCGCGCCGGCGAAGTCATACCCCAAGTGGTCGGCCCCGTCGTCTCGCGCCGCAGCGGGGGGGAGAGTGAGTTCGAAATGCCGCGGCTCTGCCCGGTCTGCAGCACTCCAACGGCCCGACCCGCCGACGAGGCTATGACCTACTGCTTCAATACGGCCTGCCCCGCTCAGTTTGCCAGGCTGTTCATGCACTTCGTCAGCCGCGGCGCTATGGACATAGAGGGCATGGGAGAAAGAGTTGCCCTGGCCGTCATTGGCGCCGGTCTTGCGAAGGACGTCGGCGACTTATATTCCATAACCAGAGAGCAACTGCTCTCCTTGGAAAGAATGGGCGAGAAAAGCGCCAGCAAGCTGATAAGAAGCATAGAGCTCAGCAAGAACCGTCCCCTGGCAAGCATCCTCTATGCCCTGGGAATCCGTCACGTCGGCTATGAAACGGCCGATGCCCTGGTGCGCCACTTCGGCTCCATGGACGGCATCGCCCAAGCCTCCGAGGAGAAGCTGTCCTCGGTTCCCGGCGTTGGGCCCAAGGTGGCCCAGAGCATCGCGGCACACTTCGCTCAGGAGAGCAACCGAGTCGTCATTCAGAAGCTGCGCCAAGTCGGTGTGCGGTTGGAAAGCGGCGCAACGGCACAGAACGGGAGCGGCCTTCCTCTAACGGGGCTTCAGATGGTAGTCACCGGTCGGCTAGACTCCATGAGCCGCTCACAAGCGGAAGACCGCATCAAAGAGCTTGGCGGCTCAGTGGGGAGCAGCGTGAGCAAAAAGACCAGGTATCTGGTGGTTGGAGAAGATCCCGGCTCCAAGCTGGAGCAAGCCCAAAAGCTGGGCACGCAAATCCTGGATGAAGCGCGGTTCCTCAAGCTTCTGGAAGGCAGCTTGGTGGAAGAGGCCGCCTCATAATGCACTGAAACTTCTGACCATGTCCAAGAAACCGCAAGAAGAGTCCATAGATACCCTGGCCGCCACCGCCGGCAGCGGCGCACCCGCCGTCGATAGCATGGTGCCACCTGTTTATCAGGCATCCGTATTTTCCATCGAAAATCTGGAGGACACCGACGACCTATTCGAGGGAAGAAAGCCAGGGTACTTCTACAGCCGTGACGGCAACCCCACCACGGATGCCTTTGCCCAGGCGGTTGCGCTTCTGGAAGGCGCCGAAGCAGGCGCGGCTTGCTCCTCCGGCATGGGCGCAACCCTTGTCGCCCTGCTTGCCGCAGCCGAGCCGGGCACGCGCTTGGTGGCGGCGCGCGATCTGTACGGCAAGGCCACTGCCCTTCTGCGCTCGGTTTTCTCCCCGCTTGGCATCGAGGTTGACTTCGTAGGCGGACAGGACGCGGGAGCCTGGGAACAGGCGCTGTCCCGGCCTGCCGGCGTAGTATTCCTGGAAACGGAGACCAATCCGCTGCTCAGAGTGCCCGATCTGCCCCGGATCGCGGATGCGGCCAGGCGATGCGGCGCCACCGTAGTCGTGGACAATACCTTCGCCTCTCCCTACCACGTACGCCCCCTGGAGCTGGGAGCGGATCTGGTGGTGCACAGCGCCACCAAGTTCCTCAGCGGGCACGGCGACGTCACGGCGGGCGTTGTCGTCGGGGATGGCAAGAGAATCGCGCCGGTCAAGGGCAAGGTCTCGCTGATGGGGGTCAACCTGGCCCCCTTCGAGGCATGGCTGGCTCTGCGCGGCCTCAAAACCCTGGCGGTACGGCTGGCCAGGAGCAGCGCCAGCGCTTCAGCTATAGCGGACTACCTGGCCGGGCATCCCAAGGTCGTCTCCGTCAACTATCCCGGCTTGGAGACCCACCCCGACCATCCCGTAGCGGCAAGGGTCATGCGCAACGGATTCGGTTCCATGATATCGTTCGAGGTTGCCGGGGGATTCCAGGGAGCCTCCAGGTTGTTCAAGGGGTTCCAACGCATCAAATACGCCCCCAGCCTGGGAGACGTAGCCACTACCGTAACCCATCCCGCCAAGACATCCCACCGCGCTATTTCGGCCATGGAACGAAGTGAACAGGGGATCACGGATGGACTCGTCCGTCTCTCCGTGGGCATCGAAGACGCGGACGACATCGCAGCCGACCTGGAGCGCGGCTTGTCAGCGGTATGATGATAGTTCTGGGCCTGGGCAATCCGGGATCCGGCTACGCCGGGAGCCGCCACAACGTCGGCTACAGGTGCGTGGACATTCTCTCCAAGCAGTACGGGATACCGCTTGACCAGCGCCGCCGCCACGCCTTGCTCGGCGAAGGATCTATGGAAGGAGAGCCAGTGGTGCTGGCGCGCTCTCGCACCTACATGAACCTCAGCGGAACAGCCGCGCGCTACCTGTTGGACCGGTACCGCCTGCTGCCTTCAAACCTGCTCGCCATCTACGATGAACGAGACCTGCCGGTTGGGCAAATCCGGATTAGACCGCGCGGCAGCTCCGCTGGTCACAACGGTGCCAACTCCATCATCCAGGAGCTGGGAAGCCCGGACTTCCCCAGGCTGCGCATTGGCATAGGGCAACCCGTTCAGCAGGACCCTGTCGATTTCGTGCTTGGGCGCTTCACCCCGCCGGAATCCGAGATAATCGGGGAAACGCTCATCCGCGCCGCGGAGGCCGTGACCTGCATTGTCCGCTGCGGAATTGAGGCCGCTATGAACAATTTCAACCGGCGTGCACAGGGCACGGACAGCGATGAAGCGTAGCTTCCTTGCCGCCTTGGCTGCGTTTCTCAGCGTGGCTTGCTCTTTGGGAGGCGGCGAAAACACCGCCTCCACAACCCCGTCTCCCGCGCCAAGCCAAACCGGAACGCCCACCTCCCTGCCGGCGACACCGGTCTCGGTCACACCTTCACCGACCCCAGCTCCTGCCGCGTCGACGCCAACCCCAACTCCACGTGCTATGCCCACGTCCACCCCAACACCCACCGTGACGCCGACAGCCACAGCCGCGGCAACCGGAACGGCGCCGGGAATCCACTACCCCGCTCCGCCGGACCGCGACCTCTATGATCTAACCGGCCGCCTGGTCACCAAGTCACAGGAACTCATACCACGGGTGGTGAACCCCCTGCCCGTGGCCTATGAGGCGGGACGGCAGGACACCTTCCACGTTACCGACATTACGGACCGTGACGTTTACCCTCTGCAGGCCACTCTGCACGCGGTCACCGACCACGCGTACTGGTATATCGCCGACGGCATACAGTTCAACCCGGACGACCTGGAGGAGTCGGCTAGGGTCTTTGAAGAAGAGGTACACCCCAGGGTGACCGCCGTATTCGGCACGGAGCTTGTGCCCGGCGTGGACAACGACGTTCACCTGACCGTTCTGCACGCCCCGCTGTCCGGCGTGGCCGGCTATTACTCCTCGGCGGATCAATATCCGTCCCTTGTCCATCCCTACAGCAACCAGCGTGAGATGATCTATATGACCTCCTCTTTGCCCCTCAATAGCCGGAGCTACTTGGGGACTTTGGCCCACGAGCTCACCCATGCTATCCAGTTTCGTGCCGACGATTCGGATGAAAGCTGGGTCAATGAAGGATTGGCGGAAATAGGCGCTGAGGTCGCCGGCTATGTGACCTCTTTTCGCAACTCGTTCCTCGCCAGGCCCTCCACCTCTTTGATCAACTGGCCGGACAATCCCGGTTCGAGCATTGCCAGCTACGGCGGCGCAAACCTCTTCTTCGATTACCTTGCACAGCACTACGGCACGGAAACCCTGGGGATGCTCATGGAGCATCCCGCCGACAGTATCCGGGGGGTGGAGGCTTATCTGCAATACGTGGACGCCGGCAGGAGCTTCAACGACGTATTCGCCGACTGGACAGTGGCCAACTACCTGGATAGGGACGGCGGCGGGCCTCACGGCTACCCGGAATCGCGGGTGCGCATAGCGGAGGTGCGGACCATAGCCGGCCCGGCGCGGTTCCAAGACGAGGTGCACCAGTACGGGTCCAAGTATTACGAGATAGTCTCCCGCGGCCCGGCCATCCTGCGTTTCCAGGGACATGTGGAAACGCCCCTTGTGCCGCGCCCTTCCGCCGGCGGAGGCCATTGCTGGTGGAGCAACCGCGGAGACTCCATCGACTCCACTCTCACCGCGGAAGCGGCATTGCCTGATCAAGACTCCCTCGCCATGAGCTACTCCCTCTGGTACAACATAGAAGAAGGGTGGGACTACGCCTACGTAGAGGTCTCCACCGATGACGGTGAAACCTGGGACGTGCTGGAGGGCGACCTCTCCTCTCCCCTGGACCCCGTGGGCAACGCTTTTGGCCCCGGCTATACCGGGAACAGCAGACGCTGGCTTGAAGACAGCGTAGACCTGACCGCGTATCGCGGCAGGCAGGTGCTCCTCCGCTTTGAGTACGTCACGGACGACGCCATCCACGGCACGGGCCTCTGCCTGGACGACATCTCCATCACCGGAACGGACATCAGCCCCTGGGAGGCAAACGGCTTCGTGCGGACTTCCTACACCGTCCCCCAGCAGTACCTGCTCACCGTCATCGAGATGGGGCCTGAGCCGGTGGTGCGCCGCGTCGCGCTCGATGACGAAGCGTCCGCCACGGTCGAAATCGAGGGGCCGGATAGCGGCTCCTCGCACACCGTCGTTGTCGTTTCCGCGGTACAGGAGCAGACCCTGGAGCCTGCCCCTTTCCGCATCGGCGTATCCTTCCCGGACGACGGCTGAGCAGCGCATCAGCCGCCGCGCAGGGTGCGGAGCAGCTCCCCTATCCGGGGTCGCTGGCCATAGCTCAGCAGGTAGGCCCTGAAGAGACGGGCCGTGAGCCATGCCGCGATCGCGACGCTGAGCATGAGTATGGCCAGGCTGATGATGACGTCGGTGATGCCCATGCCACCAAGGCTGAGCCGCGCGAGGCTCGTAATGGGAGCCGTGAACGGGATGAAGCTGAGGACCCGCGCGAACGTGCTCTCCGGTTCCTGGAGCAGGGTAAAGAGGAACCATATGGGAGAGATGAACGGTAGAATCACGAAGGCGGTGATATTGCCAGCCTCGCGCTGGCTCGTAGTGACCGCTCCGATGGCCGCCTGCAGCGTCCCCAGGAAGGCGTAGCCCAAGACGAAGTAGGCCAACGCTATGAGGAGGTCCCTAGGAGAGGGCACAAGCGTAAGCCCCGGGGGGAAATCGATGAGCAGGCCGAGCGAGAGCGCGAACATGGCGCCTGCCGCTCCCCATATCGCCATCTGCAGCAGGCCGGCAGCGCCGAGCCCAATGAGCTTGCCGAACATCAGATGCTCCGGCTTGATGGAGGAGAGCAGCACCTCCATGACGCGGTTCTCCTTCTCCTCGCTCAGGCCCTGGAGCATGTACCCGGAGGCGGTCAACGCGGACACGATGAGCAGGATGCCGACGGCGATGAAGAACGGGCTTCCGCCGAAGCCGTTGTCATCAGTGGGAGCGCCCGACTCGCTCACCTCCAGCGTATCAAGGCTGTAGAGACTGACGATGCGCTCGATCTGCTCAGTGCCGACCTGTCCGGCGAACAGGTTCTCGACGATGAAGCGCCGGAGAGCAGCGCTCTGGCCGCCGTCCTCCAACAGACCACTCGTTTCCTCCCGAACCTCCACAACAGTTCCGGTCTCCATGTAACTTGCGGGGAACACGAAGAGATGATCGATGCCTCCTTCAAGGAGCGCGCGAGTGGCCGTCTCCTGGTCAGGGTACGGCGCGAAGGTCGTGCTCCCCTGCCGCTGGAAACCACCGAAGAGAGGCTGTCCGTCATCACCGGTTGTGAGGTCCACGTAGCCGACGGTGACCACATGCGGTGGAGCGGCCTCTTCAGTAGCATCGTCGGAGATGACGGCCTGGATAATCGCAACGGCGATGAACCCTATCACCGCCAGCACGGGAACGGAAGCGGCGAAGATGCGGTAGCTGAGACGACCGAGGGTGATCGAGAACTCGTGCCGAGCGACGAGCCGCGTCTTATGCATGGCGGCCCTCGACGACGCGCAGGAATATCTCCTCCAAGCTCGGCGTTGCTAGCTCGAACCGGTCTATCTTCGCGCCGCGGTCTAGCAGCGTTCGCAACACCGCCTCTGGCGCCTGGCCGTCCGCGAGACGAAGCACATACCCAGCGCCGTCCCGCCTAGACCCAAGCACGCCTTCGATCGCGTCCGGCGCCAGGTCGCTGGCGATGAAGAGCTCGCTGCCAGCGAAGCGGCGCTTTATATCGGTGAGCAGACCGTCCAGCACTACGCGGCCTTCGTCGATCATGAGGACGCGGTCGCAGAGCTCCTCGACGTCCGTCATCTGGTGGGTTGAGAACATGAGCGCGACGCCCCTGGAGCGCAACTCGGCAACGACGTCCTTCATGAGCCGCACGTTGACCGGGTCCAACCCACTGAACGGCTCGTCTAGGACGACGAACGCAGGCTCGTGGATGAGCGTTGCGGCGAACTGGACCAACTGGCCAAGTCCCCGGCTCAGCTCGCGAACCCTCTTGCCGCGGTGCTGCTCCAAGCCGAGCCGCTGGAGCAGCTCGCCCACACGGCCCAAGGCGCGCTCCCGGGGCACGCCCTTGAGCTCGGCCAGGTAGAGCAGATTCGGGATGACGCGCAGGCTGCGGTAGAGGCCGCGCTCCTCCGGCAGGTAACCGATGCGCTCCTGGGCGCCCGTGGTCAGGGCGGCGCCGAAGACGGAGACCTCCCCAGCATCCGGCTGGATGATGTCCAGCATCATCCGAATGGTCGTCGTCTTCCCTGAGCCGTTCGGGCCAACGAGTCCAATGACTTCGCCGGGATATACAGAGAGGGAAACGTCCTGCACCGCTACCCTGTCGCCGAACCGCTTCCAGAGTCCATGCGCCTGCACTATGGGGACAGTCGACGGAGCCATAGTCATGAGTTCGCCGATTATAGCACACGGGCGCACGGGAGGCCCAGCGGCCATGCGCCTCTATACGTGCAGTGTGCCAGACCTCATGCCTGCAGCAGGCATGAACTCCCTCAGTGAAGGATCCCGGGACGGGTCTTTAGATGGGAGATTGGTAGACGCCTCCCCGGTTTACAGGCTGGGCCCAATCCCGTATAGTTCACCACGCCATTGATTCAAGTGAGGTTTTGCCCATGCGTTTCCGGATAGCTGTGTTGCCTGGTGACGGGATTGGCCCGGAAGTGACCGCGGAAGCGGTGCGCGTGTTGCAGGCCGTGGGCCGGAAGTTCAACCACACCTTCGATATTACCGAGGACCTGGTCGGCGGGGTCTCCATAGACAAGCACGGGGTGGCCCTTCGCGCTGAAACCGCCGAGGCCTGCCGCCGTAGCCACGCCCTTCTCTTCGGAGCCGTGGGCGGGCCCAAATGGGACGACCCCCAGGCCAAGGTACGCCCAGAAGACGGACTGCTTGCCATCCGCAAGGCCATGGGGCTCTGGGCAAATCTGCGTCCAGTCAAAGTCTACCCCTTCCTGGAAGACTCCGGTCCGCTCAAGCCGGAAGTGGTTCGGGGCGTGGACATCCTGGTTCTGCGAGAGCTCACGGGAGGACTCTACTTCGCCAGGCCCAAGAAGCAGTGGAATACCTCGCGGGGCAGGCGCGGCGTCGACACACTCAAGTACGAAGAGCGTGAGATAGAGCGTATACTCAGAGCCGCCTTTGAGCTTGCGCGGGGACGGCGTAAGAAGCTGACCTCCGTGGACAAGGCCAACGTCCTGGAGACGTCCCGATTGTGGCGGCAGATAGCTATCGAGCTATCCCCGGAGTACCCGGACGTTGCCCTGGACCACATGCTAGTGGACAACTGTGCCATGCAGCTTGTCCAAAACCCCAACCGCTTCGACGTCATCGTATCTGAAAATACCTTTGGCGACATCCTCTCCGACGAAGCAGCCGTGCTCGCGGGCTCCATGGGTATGCTTCCTTCGGCGAGCCTTGCCGGCGTACCAGACGCCACGGGACGTCGCCGTGCCCGCGGCATGTACGAGCCGATTCACGGCAGCGCTCCAGACATTACGGGGCAGGGCAAGGCGAACCCTCTCGCCGCCATCCTCAGCATGGCCCTCATGCTGCGTTACTCCCTGGGCCTAATCAACGAAGGAAGTGCCGTGGAGCAATCGGTGGAACGAGTGCTGGAAAGCGGCCTCTACACGCCCGACCTGGCCGGACCAGGCCAGCCTTCCATAGGCACCACCGAAATGGGCAAAGCCGTGGCTGACGCGGTATTGCAAAGCTGACCGGCATACAAGCAGGGCGTCCTGGTGATCCGGAGCACCCTGCCTGGCTAGAGAGGTGCCTAAAGTAATCGACCTGCCGGCTAGCTCATCTCTTCTTCCATTCGTCCTTGCTCTTAAACCTTTTCTCCAGCAAGTCGTCTATCCGGTCTTCCATGGAAGGCGAAAGTTCTCCCGGGAACTCGCCGTAAATCCAGGGACTGAACCTCTCCACGCCGGGTTCGTCACCGCCCCAAAACAAGCGCCCGCCAAACGGGTATACGTATCCCGGCCAGGCGACCACCATTGAAAGATCCCCGTCTTCCGTAGCTACCATTACAGTAGTGTCCTGCTTCAAGCCGGACATATTGATGGACCGGCCGCCAACAATCACCTTGGTATAGTCCGTTGCTCTGAACGTCACCTCTTTATCATCTCTGCGAACTATGGTTATGGAATCGTCCGTGGCTGACTGGACTGTACCTGCTGTCACCCCCACCGTAACGGTATCTCCATCCTCCTCCAGCATCTCCATCTCGGCTTGGACCAAGTTGTCGGGGAAACCCATGCCCAACCCTAACAGGGAGCCCGGTATTGCATACCTGAAGGAAGATACCGGCTTTTCAGGTTCTCCCAGCGTGACCCGAAGATTGATATCGTCTTTCCCTCTGACGACGGCGATGGTGGCCTCCGTCCATGGCTCCAGGTTGCCTACGGCATCCACTGCCTCATCCACCTCTTCTACCGTCGTACCACCTATCGACTTGAATACGTCGCCGGCTTCCATACCGGCAGCGTCCGCTGGGCCGCCGTCCTGCACCTCTACCACGACAACCCCTGAATCGACCGTCAGATCGTATCTGTCCGCTAAACTCCGGTTTATCTGGGCAATCCGTACACCCAGCCAGCCGCGAGCATGGGACATCTCTTTCTCCGTGTCCTCCTGGCTCCAGGGAAGAGCCCCGCCGACGACTATGGCTACGCTGGCTATGATAGCCGTAAGGCCCGCGACAACTCCTATGATTACCACCCGTTTCATATCGTTCCACTCGCGCCTGGCATTGCGCCCTAAATAACGAAAGCAGCGGCGGATTTGTCAGGTCTTGAGCCCAGCTACCGGAATGGAGTGGCTAGACGGCATCCCCCTGGAACCTGGAGACATCAATGAAGTCGTTGGCTTCCCATGACCAGGCAAAAAGGGCCGCTTCCACAACGCGGGAAGCGTCGATGCCCACCACAAGCTGCTGAACAGGGTAGGAGGGCCCGTCACCCCACATCGACTTGGCAAACCGCCGATCCGTGTCAGAGAAGTAGGCCCGTCCGTTGGGATGAGAGTGGTAGATGACCACGGCGGGGGCGTCGGTGTCGAAGCTACGGTCAAGGTCCAGGGCATCCTGGGCGGTGAATTCGTAGGCAGTCTCCGCTCCGCGATCAACCAACGTGGAGTGGATACCCAGGCTCTTGGCGTTGATGCAGGCGCGAATGGCGGCGGCCCGATTGTCGGCTGCCGAACCTACAAGCCAGCCGCAGGCCTCGTTGGGGTAGTATTTCCTGGCTTCACTATAGACGGCCTGGAGGAGACTGCTGGGAATCGTGACTGGTGAGGGTGTTTTCGGCATGAGGCAACCTCTGTAGCCCTAGCTGTCCACTTCAATTGTCCAGGTCTTGCTGTCCACAACTTCTCCTATGACAGCCGCTCCGGCAACCCCGTGCTCTTCCAGCTGTTCGAGCAGAACGTCCAGTTTGTCTCGGGCCACCGATATGAGAAGCCCGCCCGACGTTTGGGCGTCGCACAGCACCACCTGTACGGTATGCGACAAGCCTTCTTTCCAGCGCACGGAATCCTCCAGCGAAGCCAGGTTGCGCTGCGTCCCTCCGGGCGCTATGCCCTGCTCGGCCAGCTGCCACAGTCCAGGAAGCAACGGCACCTTCGACCAGTATACGCGCGCCGACGTTCCGCTGCCCTGCATCATCGCCTTCAGGTGTCCCAACAGCCCGAATCCCGTGACGTCCGTGCAGGCGTTGACTCCCACGTGGGCCATGGCGTTGGATGCACCCCTGTTCAACGTCTCCATCAAGGCCACCGCTCCCGCCAGCACGCCGTCGTCCACAGCCTGGTTCTTGCCTGCCGTAGTGATGATCCCCGTGCCTATAGGCTTGGTCAGCACCAGCACGTCGCCCGGCTTTGCGCCTGAGTTGGTGATCTGGTCTCCTGGCTTGATCAGCCCGGTGACCGCCAGACCATATTTCGGTTCTGCGTCATCCACGGTATGCCCGCCCACTATCAGCACGCCCGCCTCCGCCGCTTTTTCGTAGCCGCCCTTCAAAATACTCACCAGTATCTCCCTGGGCAGCCCAACCGGGAATCCCACCAGGTTCAGCGCCAGCAGAGGCGTGCCGCCCATGGCGTAAACGTCGCTCAGCGCGTTGGCCGCGGCAATAGCGCCGAACTGGTACGGGTCGTCGACAATGGGCGGGAAGAAATCGACCGTCTGGACAAGGGCAAGGTCGTCCCGTAGACGATAGACAGCGGCGTCATCGCCTGTCTCCGTACCCACCAAGAGGTTGGGATCGGATACGGTGGGAAGCCGGCTCAGGACCTGCCCCAGGTCCTCAGGACTGAACTTGGCGGCTCAGCCTGCGCAGCTTGCTAAAGTGGTCAGCCTGATGGCTTCCTCTTGCATGGAGGCTCCCTTCTTGGAATTGGACTGAAACGTAGGAAAAAGCCCTTACATTGTAGGCTTACCGAGCCTAGCTGTACAAGGAGGGGTATCGCTCACCGGTATCCGGCAGGACCGTGACCACCACTTTGCCCTGGCCCAGCCGCTGCGCGGTTTTCATGGCGGCGAAGACGTTGGCGCCGGAGGAAATCCCGACCAGAGTCCCAACCTTCCTAGCCAGCTCTTGTGTGGTATTCAACGCGTCTTGGGTACTGACTGTGACCACTTCGTCTATCAACTCGCGGTCCAGTATCTCAGGAACGAAGTCGGCGCCCAGTCCCACGATTCCGTGTTCCCCAAACCGCCCCTCACTGAGCAGAGGAGACGTAGCCGGCTCAACAGCAATCAGCAGCACGGAAGGGTCATTCTCCTTCAGAGCTTGTCCCACGCCTGTGATAGTGCCTCCCGTGCCCACGCCCGCGGCAAAGGCATCCACCCTGTGCCCTCCCAGCGCATCCAGTATCTCCCGGCCCGTTCCCAGGTAGTGGGCTCTTGGGTTTGCCGAACTGGCGAACTGGTCTAGTAGAACGTACCCCCTGTTTTGCTTCATCATTCGCTGCGCTGCGCGTTTCGCGCCGACCATCCCCAGGTTAGAAGGGGTGAGATGCACCGATGCCCCAAACCTAGCGATCAAGCGCCGTCTCTCTTGCGGAGCGTTCTCCGGCATCACAATGGCAGACCGGTAACCCTTGGCCGCCGCTACCATGGCCAGTGACACCCCCATATTCCCTCCCGACACCTCTACCATGGTGGAGCCCGGCGTTAGCAGGCCCGCATCCTCGGCTTCCTCTACTATTGCAAGAGCGACCCTGTCTTTGATGCTGCCGCCCGGGTTCACGCTCTCCAGCTTGGCGTAAAGCTCTGCCGAGCCTTCCGTCTCCATGGCATCGAGTCGCAACAGGGGGGTGTTGCCAATAAACTGAATCAGGCTTCTTTGCACTGCAACCTCCGTTGGCCGATTTTGCCACGGCCTATCTGCGTGCGTCAAGAAATGACGCGCCCGCTGTCAAGTAGCTGTAGGAGGCCGCCCGCACCTTCCCCTGCGCCTTGCTCTATGCGACAATAGATGCTCCATCATGCCTAACCGCCTAATCAACGAAACAAGCCCCTACCTACTCCAGCACGCCGACAACCCGGTCGACTGGTATCCCTGGGGTGAGGATGCCTTCGCTCGCGCCAGGGAGGAAGACAAACCCGTCTTCCTCAGCGTCGGCTACTCCGCCTGCCACTGGTGCCACGTTATGGCCCACGAGTCCTTTGAAAATGAGGATACCGCCCGCCTGATGAACAACGGTTTCATCAATATCAAGGTTGACCGTGAAGAGCGCCCGGACGTAGATTCCATATACATGCAGGCTGTACAGGCGCAAACCGGTCGCGGCGGCTGGCCCATGTCCGTGTTCCTCACCCCAGAAGGCAAACCCTTCTTCGGCGGCACCTACTTTCCGCCGGTGGATAGTCACGGCATACCCGGCTTTCCGCGGGTGCTGCAAGCCATCATAGAAGCATACCGTGACCGGCGTGATGACGTGGTGAACTCCGCCGACCAGCTCGTGGCGCATCTGAGCAGCGGCCTGATGACCTCCCAGGGACAGGAGCCGCTGACCTCTGAGGTACTGTCCCGGGCCTTTGATGGCCTTGCTTCCGAAATGGACAAAGAGCATGGTGGCATAGGCGCCGCGCCCAAGTTTCCTCAGCCCATGATCCTGGAGTTCTTGCTCCGCTACTATGCCCACAGCGGCCACACCGAGGCGTTAGCCATGGTGGACCTTACCCTGGAGAAGATGGCCCACGGCGGCATCTACGACCAGCTTGGCGGCGGGTTCCACCGCTATTCCACCGACCCGTTCTGGCTGGTGCCTCACTTTGAGAAGATGCTGTACGACAATGCACTGCTGAGCAGACTCTATCTCCATGCCTATCAAATCACAGGCAGGCAGGAGTACAGGCGCATTGTGGAGGAGACCCTGGACTACGTTCTCCGTGAGATGACCAGCCCAGAGGGCGGATTCTATTCCAGCCAGGACGCTGACAGCGAGGGCGAAGAGGGCAGATACTTCGTCTGGACACCCCGGGAGATCGAGGAAGTCGTGGGCAAGGAGGAAGTCGTACTCTTCAGCCGCTACTACGGCGTCACTCACCAGGGCAACTTCGAGGGTAGAAACATCCTCCACGTCCACGATTCCGCTGAAGCGGCGGCGTCCGAGCTGGGCATCGGCGAAGAACAGCTCGCGGCGGCTCTGGATAACACTCGCGCCAAGCTGCTGGAGCGGCGCCTAAAACGCGTGCCTCCAGGCCGCGATGATAAAGTGCTCACCACCTGGAACGGCATGATGCTGCGGAGCTTTGCCGAAGCCGCCGCTGTTCTGCGCCGCGACGACTATTTGCAGGCGGCGCTGGCGAACGCCAGGTTCCTACTGGGCGCTCTCCGTTCCCCGCAGGACCGCGTCTTGCGCAGCTTCAAGGACGGCAAAGCTACCCTCAAAGGCTACTTGGAAGATTACGCCAACCTTGTCGACGGCTTGATTGCCCTGCACGAGGCCACTTTGGACCTGCGATGGCTTGACGAGGCGCGTTCCCTGGCGGATGGCATGCTGGACCTATTTTGGGACCCCAAAGAGGCCGCCTTCTACGATACTGGCAGCGACCACGAGAAGCTCATCATCCGTCCCAGCCACCTTTTCGACAACGCAGAGCCCAGCGGCTCCGCCGTAGCCAGCAACGTCCTTCTGCGGCTGGCCGTTCTCACCGGCAACACCGAATATCGGAATCGCGCTGCCACCATGCTGCGTTCTCTCCGCATGGTCATGTCGCGCGCACCGATGGGCTTTGGGCACTGGCTGTGTGCCCTGGACTTCTATCTCTCCACGCCAAAGGAGGTAGCCGTGGTAGGGCCGCCCGAAGATCCAGGCACTCGAGCGCTTCTCGACGAGGTATTTGGCCGCTACATTCCCAATAGAGTCATTACCGGCTGCCATCCCAACGGGTCCGACAGCTACGAAGGGTATCCCCTGCTCGAGGACAAGTATATGATCAACGGTCTGCCCTCCGCCTTCGTCTGCGAGAACTACGTCTGCATGATGCCCGCCACGGATCCGGCTACGCTGGCCGAACAGCTCTCCGCGCCGTGATGCGTCAGCCAACTGCGCCCGCGGCAAGGATCATCACCCGCAGGCATTGAAACGCATCCGGAAAGATGTCAGAGGTATAGGAAACCGTCACGGCATCGGGCCGCACTGCGCCGGGCACCCATTCCGCTACGTCGGCCATGCCTGAATTGGCGAATCGCAGCGTAAGCGTTACCGGCAACGAGTAATCAACAGGAGCAATCTCGGCACGGCGTTCCACGCCGCGCTGTGCCTTCTCCCTGATGAGGGCCTGCGCCATTGTGGGCGATAGTCCCTTTGCAGCGTACCTGGTCAGGGACGATTTTACCTCCGCCGTCTCTATGCGGGGTATCAGTTCCCTGGCCTGCTCGCAGCAGGCCGCGTCGCCCGCCACCATTACAATGGGCACGCCGTGATGCCCGGCGATGCCCGCGTTGAGGCCAAGCTCCCCTTGCGGCTGGCCGTTGACCAGTATCTCCTGCACCACTCGACCCGAAATGGTGTGGTCCAGTATCCCCTTGGAACCCGCCCTGGCGTGATACCCCACGCACAATACGGCATCGAAGGTGGTGTCCAGGCCGGCCATCATCGTCTGCGGCTTTGGTGAGCCGGTGATAAGCTGCACCCTCTGGTCCAGCAGCTCTGGCAGCAGGTTGCGCTGCGTGCCGTGGCTGTCGTTGACCACTACATTGTCCGCTCCTGCCTCAATAGCACCCTCTATAGCGGCATTGGCCTCAAGGGTCATCAAGCGCCTTCCTATTTCGTAATCCTTGCCTTCCCTGCCCGTGTGGTCGGCATGCACCACTCCGCTGACACCCTCCATATCGACTGAAACTAGCACCTTGGCCGGCATATCTCCCTCCTTTGCTGGCTGGTCGGTATCGTATAAGCCGGGCGCTACCTGAAAACGAGCGACCGGCCCGGTAAGCTACCACTGTTATCGCGGCTCTACAGGCGTCACGCGTTCCGTGGCGGCGTCATAGACGTATATAGCATTGTTTGCCCGCAACTTCATCTTGATCTCTCTGCTGACCTCGCTATGTTCAGTCACCTCAAGGTCGGCGATTTTCACCTGCGCGGAGTTCAGTCCGTAGCGAAACCTTAAGTCTCGCAGGGCTTTGTAAAAGGCGTCCTGGTACTCCCCAACCTGAATTTTCTCAGGCATTTGACCACTGACGAACCATGCCGCGAGATCAGGCTCGTAAGTGCACTCGTCTATCGATCCCAGGGGCGTAGTGTATCCGCTGTCGTCTTTTTGTCGTCGCCGGCGACGACACCACCCCTCTCCCTACGGCAGGGCCGTCCAACCCGGTACCAGCGGGCTGTGACCAAGCCAAGATAGCCGAAGTGGACAACGCTCCCAGTATCTATGGAAGCCGTCAGTATGGCCGTGGTTCTCTTCATGGACATCTCAATACGGCCTCTACCCTACTTCCGACTCTCCCGCCCTCCGCCGGTTACCACGTCCCATCGCTGTGAGAGGTGTCGTTCCACAGCCGGATAACGGTGCGCTCCGTGCCGACGTCCAGCACGGAAAGACTGGTATTGCCCAAGGTAAAGTTGTTCCTATAGGAGAGCGGTAGATCCAGAAGGTGCACCGCCAGCACCAGGAGAGAGGCGCCATGTCCCACCACGACTATCGAATCATCGTTGGGGTGTCGCCCCTTTATGTACTTGGCGGCACGTGAAGCCCTGGCCAGCACATCCTCCAAGCTCTCCCCGCCAGGCGGCGTATAAGTATCCGGCGACCTCTTCCAATGGGCGAAACCTTCGGGGTCGGCAGCCTGCCACTCTTCCTGTGTGACCCCTTCCCACCTTCCGTAGTTCCGTTCCCGCAGGTCTGAGAGCTCCCCTACACCTATTCCCCGGCCTTCAGCAATAATCTCGGCGGTCTTCCTCGTACGTGACACGTCGCTTGAATAAATGGCGTCAACCTGCACACCAACTAGCCTTGATGCCAGGCGTCTCGCTTGCTCGATGCCTGTGGCATTGAGCGGTGCGTCCGCGTGACCCTGGATTCTGTGCTGTTTGTTCCAGTCGGTCTCACCGTGGCGCACCAGCATCCACAACGTCATCTGCTCTCTCCTATGTAGTGTGCCGGAGGGACTTCCTCTTGGCCGTATCAACATACTACCACGCCAGCGAGCAGCCAGGGGTGGAGCGTCTGGGGTGCGCGTCCTATGTGCAGCGAACGGCAGCAGGTACGAGGGAGAAGGACGGGCTGGTAGTGGGTGGCACCCACCGCCGGATTGCTTCGGTTCCTCGCAATGACGATGGGTGTGTGAATGGTGCCTGGGGGATTAAAAAGGGAGCGCACCTAGGGCGAGGCCTACTTTATATAGTAAAGACAGTGAGGGGCTCCTGGCATGGCAGAAGGGGCTATAGATGTTTTAAATATCTTGTTATTGATGAATAAAAAGGCTTGACATCTTCAATACCTTTATGTTATCAAACACCAACTAATCCGAGAAGAGGGAACGCTTGGCAAGCACCTTGCTCGGATTGACTTGTTTAGGGAGGGTGCATAATGAGCTTAGGTAAATATACCAAAAGGCTCTTCGGAGTGTTGATTGCCTTTAGCTTGCTTGTAATACTTGCTTGTGGCTCTGCTGAAGAAGCCGACCCAACTGCCACGCCGACGGCAACCCCAATACCCCCAATGCCAACCTTTGACATTGGGCAGCCAACGCCGACACCGCCGCCGCCTGCGCCTGGTGTGACGCCTCCGCCTGGTGTGACACCTCCGCCTGGCGTGACGCCTCCGCCTGGCGTGACGCCCCAGCCTGGCGTGACAGCCGTACCCGTGGCTACAAGCGTACCGACGGCGATGCCAGAACCTGGTGATCAGCCCCAGTACGGGGGAGTAGTCAACCTGCCCATAGCGTCCGAGACTAATGTTTGGGACCCGCACGCTGGCAATACCGGATACGGATGGGCTACGCTTGGCAACGTAGGCAATATATTCGGGCAATTCATTCGACCGAACCTTCAAGACCGCGTAACCATTGAGGGAGACCTTGCGGAGTCGTGGCGGGTCACTGACGATGGCCGGACTTGGATTCTAACCATGCGAGACGGAGTCATAGACCACGAGGGCAACCCCTTCACCGTGGAAGATGCTTACTACACCCTCTACAGGGTCATAGAACGACCGAACAAGGTAGTGGCCAACAGATGGGGCTGCGTGCGAGACTACCTCAACCCCATAGTAGACGACAGCATGATGGCAGTAGAGAACCCCGGGGCAGAGGTCACGGGGCCCAGGGAGCTCACCATCCGCCAGCCGGTTGCGAAAGGCGCTTTCGCCGCCTGCTTCCTCAGCGGATTTGGTGGAATTATGCCTGACACCTACGCCAGAGCGATAGATGAAGAAGCGACCGGATACCGCGACTTCGACTTCGAAAAAGGAGAGGTGGTCGGAACGGGTCCGTTCAAGATCGTCGAAGGGGAGTTGGGAAACTTCTGGCGCGCCGAGCGCCACGACCAGTATTTCCGCGAAGGCCTACCGTACCTGGACGGCTATAACCTGTTCAACATCCCCACCGGAACGACTCGCGTTGCCAACTTCAGGGTAGGCCGCATAGACGCCGCTGAGATCTTCACAGGCGCATCAAGTTTTAATCTGAACGCCGTCCGCGATCTCCAGAGCGCTCTTGGGGAGGAAGCGGCCTTTCCAATTGTCGCCGCCCCAGGCTGGCGCGGCTTCGAGTTGAACGTGACCAAGCCTCCTTTCGGTCCACTTGGCGACCCAACGGCGACAAAGGTAAGGCAGGCGATTCAGTACCGGATGCATCGCGGGGACATGAACACGCTATGCCACGATGGCATCGGCTTCTTCTCAACTCCGTACTTCATCGGGATTGATTGGGTCTACACGCAACAGGAGTGGTTCGACAACATGATTGGTCTGGACCCCGACCCCACGAAGAAAGAGAAGGACTTTGCCAAAGCTAAAGCGTTGATGGAAGAGGCGGGTTACAGCGATTCAAACAGGATCTCATCTACCCTGCTCCTCGGGCGGGGCGCCGATTGTCGCGCTGACACAATTGTAAGAGCTCTTTCAGAGATCTACATAGACCTGGTAAAGGATAGTGTACCTGGCAGCGCGGCTAATCGTGAAAAAGCCGTAAAACAAGAGTTCGGTCTGCGACTGGAGAGCAAAGGCGCATCCTTCGTTGACCCGGATGCCTTCGCAATCTCCATACACCCGATCTTCGATAAGGGCGGCTTCACCTTTGGCGGCTGGGAAAATCCCAGATGGCTAGAGCTCCAAAGTGAACAGGTACTACTGACTGATCCCGCAGAGCGCGCACCCCTTCTACGGGAGATGGCTAACATCCTTTGGAACGAGGACGCTGCCTGGATTGGCATGGTGAGGCCAGGACTGTTGCAGGGCCACCGCGGCAACTGGCGCGGCTGGACGCCTGTGCGGTTCCACGCATCCAACTACTCCATTGAGAACGTGTGGCTGGCAGACGAGATGGAGAACCCCTATCCAGCGCTTTAAGCCTCATTGAAATATAGGACGGTGCTGACGCGGCTGTTCTAGCCGCGTCAGCACCGTCCTAATAAACATCATGCGCAAGTATATTTTAAGAAGGATCCTGATGTTCATCCCGACACTGATCGGGGTGTCACTGGTCATCTTTATTTTGCTAAGGGTGATTCCCGGCGACGTGGCAGTCGCGATACTGGCCGGGCCATCCGGTGAGGGAGTCTTTACCGAAGAGGATATTGCTCGTGTGACCGAGGAACTCGGTCTAGACAGGCCAATCTACATACAGTACGTGGACTGGATGTGGGGCCTGATCCGCGGCGATCTGGGCAATTCCTTTGTAGTAAATAAACCAATCTTCGAACAACTCAAGCGGCAGTTCCCCGTGACGCTGCAACTGGGCATCTTAACGTTCATCACCATTGTGATTTCCGCCATCCCGGTTGGGATCATTGCAGCCGTGAAGCAGGATGGCTGGGCCGACTACTTCCTGCGCGGCTTCGCCATATTCGCGCTGGCCATACCCAGCTTCTTCGTTGGCCTATTGGTGGTGTTGTTCCTATCCAGGGGGTTTAACTGGCTTCCTCCCTTAGGCTTCGATCATATCTGGGAAACCCCGGTCAAGACCCTGCAACAGTTGGTGCCCCCGGCCGTGGCCCTGGGAATTCATAGCAGCGGCCTGCTCATGCGCCTCACTCGCACCCAGCTCCTGGAGGTCCTGAGGGAGGATTACATTCGCACGGCAAGGGCCAAGGGGTTGGCGGAAAGGGTGGTAATCATCAAACACGGCGTACGCAACGCTTTGCTGCCCGTGGTTACCTACGCCGGTTTTCAATTCGGCATACTGTTCTCAGGCACCGTTGTCATAGAACTAATCTTCAACCTCCCAGGAATCGGGCGCGGACTGATAGACGCCCTATTCCTGCGTGACCTGCCCACCATCCAGGCGTATATCATGTACTTCGCCCTTGTGTCACTGGCAATCAACCTGGTAGTCGACCTGACCTATGCCTGGCTGGACCCAAGGATCAGATACGAATGAGGGATGTTGGGAACCACCGGACGCGCGGAGGACTTTAGATGAACGCCAGGGATGAACTCGTCCTAGCTCAGCCAACCCGGGATATTTCACCATGGGCGCGCCGCTTAAGAGCGGTTACCATTTTCCTGCGCCGCAAGCCGTTGGGGACCACCGGCCTTGCCATAGTGGTGTTTGCTGGATTTATTGCTGTGACCGCACCGTACATTGCGCCGTATGATCCGTACGATATCAACGTCAGAGCGGTCTTGACACCTCCGTCCCTTGACAACTGGTTCGGCACCGACAGACTGGGCAGAGACATCCTCAGCCGCACGATGTATGGCTCCGGGGTTTCCATCTACGTAGGAATAATCGCCATGATAGCCGCCAGTACGGTGGGGAGCTTCGTAGCGGTGACCAGCGCCTTCTACGGCGGCAAGTACGACCTCATTGTTCAAAGAGTGGTCGATTCACTGTCCGCCTTTCCCAGCTTACTGCTTGCGTTGGCGCTCATGGCTGCCCTCGGCTCTTCCCTGAACAACGTGATCCTGGCCATAAGCATAGTCTTCCTGCCCAGGATAGCCCGTATTGTTCGTTCCGTGGCTCTCAGTGTGAAAGAGATGCCGTACGTTGAGGCTTCCAGGGCCATAGGAGGGTCTGACCTCAGAATCATGCTCCGGCACTTACTTCCCAATACGTTTGCCTCCCTGGTTGTAGTGTCGACCTCTTTGGTGGGCAGCGCAATCATCATTGAAGCGTCTCTGAGTTTCCTTGGCCTTAGCGGCGCAGGCAACACGATCACATGGGGAGCCATGCTCAACCAGGAGCAACTCGTTGACTTCGCGGGCGCTCCCTGGATAGGCCTGTTCCCAGGGTTTGCCCTCACCTTCGTGGTCTTCGGGATTAACATCTTCGGAGACGCCCTGCGCGACGTGCTGGACCCCAAGCTGCGCGGCAGGTAAACCCCCCAGACAGAGCACACCAAGAGCCTGGGCAGTGACCCAGGCTCTTGGCATTTGGCAGGTTTGGTTGTAAGGTCATGCTGCCTTTCAACCGCGTTCAATTTCAGACCCGGGAGGTGTCGCGTGACTGAGAACCACTCCACGGTGCATCCAAGCTATCTTAGCGCTCTTGAGTACCGCCTGGCAGGCCCGTTCCGCGGAGGCCGCTCCGTTGCCGTGGCCGGCGACTCCAAGAATCCCCTGGTCTTCTACAACGGCTCCACCGCCGGCGGCGTCTGGAAGACCACCGACGCCGGGATGTACTGGGAAAACGTGTCCGACGGCTTCTTCAATACCGCCGCCGCTGGCGCAATCGCCGTGTCCGATTCCGACCCCAACGTAGTGTACGTGGGCACCGGAGAGTCCTGCTTCCGTGCCGACGCCACTCACGGAGACGGCGTCTACAAGACGACCGACGGAGGCAAGACATGGCAAAACGTGGGGCTTCGCGACTCACGCCACATCGCGCGCATCCGCATTCACCCTACGAATCCCGACATCGCCTACGTTGCCGCAGCCGGCCATGAATGGGGCAGCAACCCGGAACGCGGCGTATTTCGCACCATGGACGGAGGCAAGACCTGGGAGCACGTCCTCTTCAAGAGCGACAAAGCAGGCGCCATAGACCTTTCCATGGACCCCAGCAACCCCCGCATTCTCTACGCGGCCATCTTCCAGGTGCTGCGTCAGCCCTGGACCATGACCTCAGGCGGGCCGGACAGCGGCCTCTACAAGTCCACGGACGGTGGCGATACCTGGGTGGAGATAACCCAAAACCCCGGTATACCGCAGGGTCTAAAGGGCAGGATAGGCGTGGCCATATCACCGCCAAGGCCGGAACGGGTCTGGGCCTTGATGGAGATAGAAAACTCCCAGGGGGGCCTGTTCCGCTCAGATGACAGCGGAGCCACCTGGCAAAAGATAACTGACAAGCCGGAGATATACAGGCGTCCCTGGTACTACACTCACGTCTTCGCAGACACCCAGGACCCAGACACCTGCTACTGCCTGGACGTGCAGTTCTGGAAGTCCAACGACGGCGGCCGCACCTTCTTCGAGATGCGCCTGCCACACGGCGACCACCATGACGTCTGGCTTGACCCACGCAACAATCAGCGTTTGATCAGTGGCAGCGACGGAGGCGCATCGGTAAGCCTGGATGGCGGCGCTTCCTGGTCGACGCTCTACAACCAGCCCACCGCCAGCCTCTTCAAAATGGACGTGGACAACCAGTTCCCATACAACCTGTACGCCACACAGATGGACAACACCGCTATCAAAGTCCCCAGCCGCGGCGACGAAGGCGCAATCCCCTGGAAAGACTGCGACGTGGTAGGCAACTCTGAAAGCGGATACATTGCGGTGAAGCCTAACAACCCCAACATCATCTTCTCCGGCGCCAACGGCTCGGCGCCGGGAGGAGGCGGCACGCAGCTCTGCTACCATCTCGGCACCAGGCAAACACGCATCGTCCACGTCTGGCCCCACGACCAGTCCGGCTCGCCGGTCAAGGACATCATCAACCGCTTCTACTTCACCTACCCCACCGTCTTCTCCCCCCACGACCCCGATCTACTATACTGCTGCAGCCAGTACGTCTATAGAAGTACGGATGATGGTGGAAGCTGGGAGCGCATCAGCCCGGACCTTACGCGAAACGACCAGTCCAAGATGCAGGTCACCTCCGGCGGCCTTAGCACCGATTCAGGCGGCACCGCTGACTATTCCGGCGTTATCTTCGCGTTTGCCGTATCTCCAAGCGAGCCCGGCGTTCTCTGGGCAGGCTCAGACGACGGCCTGGTCCACATAACCCGAGACGGCGGAGGCTCCTGGGAGAACGTCACCCCGCAAGACCTGCCGGAGTGGACCCTGGTCTACACCATCGAGCCGTCTCGACACGATCCGGCCACAGCTTACCTGGCTGCTACGCGCTACAAGCTGCACGACCACTCACCTTACGTGTTCAAGACCAGCGACTACGGCAAGACCTGGCGCAAGATCACCAACGGAATACCTGATGAGTACTTCACCCGCGTCATACGTGAAGACCCTGCTAAACAGGGCCTTCTCTATCTAGGCACCGAGCTTGGCATGCTCGTGTCCTTCGACGACGGCGAACAATGGCAACCGATTCAAGCCAATCTGCCGGTGGTTCCCATCCACGACATGGCCGTGAAGAACAACGACCTGATAGCCGCCACACATGGCCGCTCTTTCTGGATTCTGGACGACCTCACGCCTCTTCAACAGATCTCGGACGAGGTTACCGGCAGTGACGTCCACCTGTTCAAACCCAGAGCCACGCACCGCACCGCTCAACCTCTGGGGTTCGGCCGTGGTGGAGGCGTCCCCGGCAAGGACTACCAGCGTATCAACGGTGAGACTGTAACCTTCTATGAGAAGCGCAATGAAGCCGGCGAGGTGAAACGGGTCTACCTCAACGCGGGACAGAACCCTCCAGACGGCGTTCCCATAAACTACTACCTGAAGAATGCCCCGGACGAAGACGCTACCATAGCCATCTTGGATTCCAACGACAACGTCATCAACACATTCAAACGGAGTCCAAAGGCGGGCATGAACAAGCTAGTCTGGAACATGCGCTACCCACCCACCGCCGGCCCCGACGCCCGCGGCAGGCCGGCCGGTATCTCACCGCTGGCGCCGCCTGGAGCATACCAAGTCCGGTTGACGGTGGATGGCCAGACTTTCACAGACTCGTTCGAACTCCTCAAAGACCCCCGCGTCTCCGCTACGGAGGAGGACCTGAAGGCGCAGTTTGACCTGCTGGTCCAGGTCCGTGACAAGCTGGTGGAGAACAACACGGGGCTGAGCCGCCTGCGCAGTGTTCGCAACCAGATAGACGAATGGGTGGGCCGCGCCGGAGACGAGGCATCCCGGGACGTTTTGTCCACCACCGTCCAGGCCATCAAGGACAAGCTATGGCCCATTGAAGACCAGCTTGCATCCGTCCACGAACCTTACGCCCAGACTGTGCCTCCAGTGCGCCTTGACGCCAAGCTCATGGCATTGTCACAGGTGGTGGCCACCGGCGACTTCGCGCCCACACAGGGACAGCTCGGCGTATACGATGAGCTTTCGGGATTGGTAGACCATCATCTCCAAGAGCTTCAGCAGATCATAGACCAGGACGTCGCCGGCTTCGTGGAACAGCTCAACGAACTGGGCGTGCCAGCAATTGCGCCCTAGTCCGCACATAGTAGGCAGCGGCGCATGCCGCTGCCTACTATGAAGTTCTCTCTCCACGCCAATCCATGATTTGCTCGTGGTGCAGACGGTAATGGCCGTACGTATCAAGCCGTAAGCGACGCCTAATGCGGGTCTCCCTTGCCCAATGCTCTTCGGCCATGCGGGCCACTACCGACATCAGCCTGTGATGTGTCTCCATAAGTCGGCTCTGCACATCTTCCAGCGAAAGGCCCGCCTTCTTTTCCGATTCCCAGGCGTTGAAACCGTCCACCCCGCCGTATTGCCTGTAGCGCGGCTGGGGCTGACCTTTCGCCATCGAGTCCATGGCCTTGATGGCCTCCTCTTCCCAAGTGGTCACGTGACCCAGCAAGTCCTTAACCGACCATCCTCCGTCAAAGACGGGCTCCACCATCTCCTTCTCGGAAAGCCCGTTCAAGGACTCGTTAAGCTCCCGCCATCCCCTCTCCAATCTCTGTAGGATCTGTCGCCTGTTCAAAGACGCACCTGAATTGTTTCAAACGTTATGTCTAGCACAGGCACGGGGAAAGTGGAAATATGGGAAACAAATCCGAAAGTCGTCACAGGTGCAACGGTTTTCGTCGAGGAGAAGCCGGTGCGGGGCCGGCTCCAAGGGGCGGTAATTTGCGGATAGCGTTCATGGATACATGATAAAGCAGGGCTCCGGTGTGGGGAAGGAGTAGGTGGCGCACTGCCCGGCCTGGATTCGAACCAGGGACTTCAGCTCCAAAGGCTGACGTGCTACCGCTACACTACCGGGCATCGCAATACCTACCATATAATGCTAAGCGCCCCGGCAGCTTTAGGCAAGCGCTCCTAAACATCGCTTGCCATCTGCCTTATACTCTCCTCTAAGCATGAACACAAATCACCAGGTCACTGTAATAGGCGGAGGCATCATTGGACTGGCCACCGCCTTGGAGCTATCCGCCAGATATCCGAACTACTCCATAGCCGTACTAGAAAAAGAGCAAAGAGTCGCCTCACATCAGACAGGGCACAACAGCGGCGTCATCCACTCCGGCCTCTACTACAGGCCGGGGTCGTACAAAGCGGAGCTTTGCATCGCGGGGAGCCGCGCCCTGCGCGACTACTGCGACAATCGCGGCATCTCCTACAACCTCATCGGCAAAGTCGTCGTCGCCACGCATGAAGAGGAGTTGCCACGCCTGCAAACCCTCTACGAAAGAGGCACTGCCAACGGCGTAGAGGGTTTGCAGACGATAGGTCCCGAACGGCTCAAGGAGCTTGAACCGCACACCTACGGCATCAAAGCCTTGCATTCGCCCAAGACCGGCATCGTCGATTTCAAGGAAGTCGCCGCCGCCTACGCTGAAGACGCACAGCGGAACGGCGCCGAAATTGTGCTCGGCGCCAAAGTGAACGGTATCACCGTAGCCGGCGGCTTGATCAACCTGGAGACCACCAAGGGAGACTTCCAGACCAGCTACCTAATCAACTGTGCCGGCCTTCACGCCGATGACATAGTAGAGAAGATGGGCCTTAGTTCTGAGGTGCGTATCATTCCCTTTCGTGGAGAGTACTTTACCCTAAAGCCTGAGAAGCATCACCTTGTGAAGAGCCTCATCTACCCCGTACCCAACCCTCAGTTTCCCTTCCTAGGCGTGCATTTTACTCGCATGATCCATGGCGGAGTGGAGGCCGGACCCAATGCCGTTCTGGCCTTCGCCAGGGAGGGTTATACCATGTCCAGCATCAACATCCCGGAGTTTCTGAACACAGCCACCTATCGTGGCTTTTGGATGATGGCCTGGAAATACTGGCGCACCGGCCTGGGCGAGTTCTACCGCTCCCTGAGCAAGCCGGCCTTCACCAGGGCCCTGCAACGGCTACTGCCCGAAATTAAAAAGGAAGACCTGGCGCCCGCCGGCGCCGGCGTCAGGGCCCAGGCCGTGGACAGCAAAGGGGCGATACTGGATGATTTCAGCATTGTGGAGACCGAAAACGCCCTGCACGTACTGAACGCTCCCTCACCGGCGGCAACGTCATCCCTAGCATTGGGTAAGTACATAGTCGATCGAGCCAGTAAGTCGTTCAGCTAATAGAAAGGAGCGCCTTCAGGACGCCACCCCTGCCCCTGGATGCCCTAAACTCACAAACGAAGTGCAACACTTGGTTAAGGTGTTGTCATGGGAAAAAGTTATGGACATGTCACCATTGAAGAGAGGTGTGAAATTGCCCGACTACAAGCCTCGGGATACTCGGTCAGCCAAATCGCGGCAAGTCTGGATCGCTCGCCATCGACAGTGGCTCGTGAGCTGAAGCGCAATGGTTCAAGAACTCAGGGATACCAGCCCAGGTATGCGAACCAGCAAGCCCATGCCCGGCGTTGGCGTGGTTCTCGACTGGAGCGAGATGAGGCGCTGCGGGATAAGGTGCTCTCTGGACTCAAGCAGGGCTGGTCACCGGAGCAGGTGGCGGGACGGATGGCTATGGAGTCAGGGGATACAGTCATCTCCCACGAGAGCATCTACAGGTTCATCTACGGCCAGATTGCTCGTAAGAAGGACTACAGCTGGCGCCACTACCTGCCCCGAGCTAAGTCCAAGCGTGGTTGGAGAGGCCACAAAGGCGGCAGCCCTGCTTCCTTCATGGCTAAGCGTCGTCCCATCACCGAGCGCCCGCAGAGCGCTGCTGACCGCCGCACTCCTGGTCACTGGGAGGCCGACCTAATGCTGTTCAGGGCCTATGGCCATGCCGTGCTTACCATGCACGAACGCCACTCCCGCATCCTCATAGCCCTGAGACCCCCTGGCAAGGCATCCGTCCCCATCGCCTCCGCCATGTCCCAAGTGTTGGGTCAGTTTCCCCCCGAATGGCGACGGACGGTCACCTTCGACAACGGGACCGAGTTCGCACTCCATTACCAACTCCACGATCTGGGTATAGAGACCTTTTTCTGCGATACTTACTCTCCCTGGCAGAAGGGTGGGGTAGAGAACGCCATCGGTCGGCTGCGGCGGACCCTGCCCCGCAAAACGGACTTGGCAGCGTTGCCTCAAAAACGGTTTACGCAAATGATTCAGGCCTACAATAATACCCCCCGCAAGTGTCTCGATTATAGGACTCCGGCAGAGATATTTTTGGATAGAGTGTTGCACTTGAAATGTGAATCCACCTGCCCGCCTGCGCGGGCATGACGGAAGAAGGGCGTCTGTCATGCTGAGGAGTCGGTCAGTCCCCGTTTGCCCTAAATCCACGCCCGCCGACGAAGCATCCCCGGCTACCTGCCGCGCAACCTCGGATCAAGCGCGTCACGCATGGCATCGCCCAATATGTTGACTCCAAACACGGCCAACGTTAGAGCAAAGCCTGGGAATATGGCAATGTGCGGCGCAACCGTGAAGTACCGCAGCACCTGACCGCTGAGCTGAGCGCCCCAGGTGATGGTACCCACAGGCATTCCAACACCCAGGAAGCTGAGCGAGGCCTCTATCAAGATTGCGCTGCCCACCAAGCTGGTGGAGTAGACCATGAGAGAGGCAAAGGTGTTGGGTAAAACGTGCCGCAGCATGATACGGGCGTCGCTGGCCCCTATGGCCCGCGACGCCTCTATATAAGGTATCTCCTTGATGCTCAACGCCACCGACCGTATGACCCTGGCCAACCTGGGTGTGAACACTATGGAGATGGCGATGATGATATTAGTCAAAGACGCTGTGAACAGCGCGACCAAGGCTAGGGCCAGCACCAGAGAGGGGAAGGCTATGAATGCATCTACGAAGCGCTGCACCACAAGGTCGAGCTTTCCGCCAAAATATGCGCTGGTGACTCCTATTGACGAGCCCACCACCGCCGCGATGAGCATCGACGTCATCCCCACATATATGGAAATCCTTGCTCCAAATATCACACGGCTGAGAACGTCTCTACCCGCGAAGTCCGTACCAAAGAGATGATTCGCACTCGGCCCTTCCAGGAGCTTGCTTGAGTCGAATGCCCTTGGGTCTTGTGGAGCGAATATGTCGGGGAAAGCAGCCAGAACAGCAAAGAAAACCACCAGAACAAGCCCCGTTGTTCCCAGCGGTTTAGAGCGCAGGAACCGCGTAAAGCCTCGCCAGCGTCTGCTCCATGGAGAGGGAGCCTGGGGTGCTAATATCCCGGTGCTTTCAATTGAGTTTTGCGTAGCCATAACCGACCTTCTTTAGCGGACTTAGGCGTAGCGGATACGCGGATCAAGCCAGGCATACGTTAGGTCTACTATCAAGTTCGCCACAAGGGCCACCAGTGCAAAGTACATGATGTATATCTGGATCACAGGCAGGTCCCTAGTGTTGAGGGCATTTATTAACCCTCTGCCCAGCCCGGGAAGGTTGAACAGCGTTTCTATGACAATGGTACCGGAGAACAGGAAGCCTATCTGCGTCCCTCCTACCGTCACAACAGGCAACAGCGCGTTCCTCACCGCGTGTTTCATGATGACTACACGTTCCGTCAGTCCCTTTGCCCTTGCCGTCCTCACGTAGTCCTCACGCAGCACCTCTAAGAGCTGAGTCCGAGTGATCCGCAGCAGCAATCCATTGCTGCTGAACCCAAGCGCGACAGCGGGCAGAAGAAGCTGCTGGACGCTGGTAACGGGATCCTGCCAAAGGCTGGTGAACCCGACCGGAGGCAGCCACCCTACGTAGACCGACAACCCCAGTATGACAAGCAGACCCACAAAGAAGCTGGGCATCGCCAACCCCACGATGGCAAACGTTCTCAGGATATAGTCCAGCCACCCATCCTGCTTCACTGCGGCGATGATTCCAATCGGTATGGCGATGACAGTAACCACAATTGCGGTCAGGACAGCAAGCTGAAGAGTAATGGGGAACTGTCGCTTTAGCTCACCCCATACGGGGCGGTTGGTGGCGAATGAGTGGCCCAGGTCTCCCCTAGCGAAGTCCCAGACCCACTTCACAAACTGAACGTGGACCGGATCATTCAAGCCAAGTCTTTCTCTTAGGTTATCCACGTCCTCCTGGGTATACTCGGCCTCTCCATTGGGACCGGCAAGTATCTGCACGGCAACGTCTCCCGGTAGGATGCGAAGGAGTATGAAGATGACCAGTGCAACACCCAGCAGAGTAGGCACGAAAAGCAACACGCGCCTCAGAATGTATTTCCTCATTGCCCCTCTAGCTTATCCTACTTTGGATCTAAAATCACGGGCTTCTAAAACGAAGTCTGCGGCCCTTGATGGACCGCAGACTTCGTTTTCATCAAGTATCTCTACGCTACTCAGCCAGCCAGACGTGCTCCAGTGTCATGTTGGAGGCGTGGATGATGGGAGCCACGTAGCCCCTCCAGTTGCCACGCCAACCATGTACCAGGGCAGGCCTATTGTTGCCAACCAGAGCAGCGTCGGCATAGAGAATCTTAGCCATTTCGAACAGCACCGGACCTCTCTCCGCCGGGTCGTTTAGCACGAGCTGCTGCTCATGAAGTGCACGCCAATCCTCGTTTACCCATGATGTCCAGTTCCTACCACCCTCTTCGTCAGTGAAGAACACACCCAAGTTGAAGGCGTCAGGGTCAGCGAAGGAAGCGCCGATGCTCTCCACAGCTATCATCTGGAAATCTCCGGGGCCGGTTCGTGCCCGCAGAGCGGAGGTATTACCCATATTGGTGGTTGTCACGTCAAGATAGAGGTTGTCTCTCAGCCACTGGCCTTGTATCTCCGCTTCATTTTGACTACCGGTCGTGACTACGGCCTCTACGGGGAGCAGGTTGTCCGGGCCATAGCCAGCCTCCTGCATGAGAGCTTGCGCTGCAGCAAGCTGCTCTTCCCTTACCATCTCGTCAGGGTCGAACCCAGGCAATGCCTCGAACCATTGGTCAGGCGTGGCAATCCAGTCCCAGTAGAAGAAGTAAGGCGTAGCCAACGTACCAATGCCATCGTAGTTCAGCTTGCTCATCTCTTGACGGTCAAAGCCCATCTGGATGGCGGTACGGATCTTGTCTGCGGTGGGGTCGCCTATGGGGCCAAACGGCGCATTAGACAAGTTCAACTGTATGCCGCGCCAGCCCATGGCGTTGATTAGAGGGGCAACCAAATCGTCGCCTACCGCCCTCTGCAACTCCTCTGCATCCGACTTGCTCGGCTGGTTGTCAAAGACACCCAGGGCATCAATTCTGCCTGCACGGAAGTTGGCCACCCGAACTGCCGCATCTGGAATGAACACTGATGTGTAGCCGTCAAGGTAGGGGAACCCGTCACGGAAGAACTGGTCGTGTCGCTCGAGCTCCGTGATGTTGTCAATCTCATGGTTGACGACCTTGAATGGGCCGGTGCCAATAGCCTCACCCTGTGCAAAGTCAAGGTCCCTGTAGCCGTCCGGCGTTACCATGGGGTCGTCAATCTGGCTGGTGTATGTATCCGGCAAGAACGCGCTCCATGCACCGGAGATACAGGAGACAAACGCAGCGCGGGGAGCATCCAGCCTTATCAGCAGTGTCGAAGAATCAACGGCCTCGGCACCGGGGTTGGCTACCGGGTTGCCATTGTCATCTAGTATGTCGGCCACATATGCCTGGATGCACCCCTGACGGCGGGGGTTGATGCCGTTCGGGCGCTCCTCATAGCGTATCAGCTGATACGCGGCGTCTTCGGCCGTGTAGGGGTTGCCTTCGTGATCCACCACTCCGGGTCTGATATTGAAGGTGTACTCTGTGCCGTCTCCACTGACGCTCCAATCCTCGGCCAGATCGCCTTCAACGGTAACGCGGTCTACGGGGTTCACTCTTATCAGTCCGTTGTAGATGTTCCCAATCCATCCCAAGCCGTTCCAGCAGAAACCGGTCTGGCTATGGTTGGCGTCCAGCGGTCCGCAGTTACCCGGCACCGTCACGCTGCCGCCGTACTGCGGCTCATCACCGGGCAGCGGCGTCGGCGTCGGTGGTGCTGGTGTGTTGGTCGCGGTGGGCGCCGCCGTTACACCTGGCTGTGGTGGTATTGGTGTAGCTGTCGCCGTTGGCAGCACAAGCGTAGGCACCGCCACAGAGGTAGGCGTATCTGCCGGCCGCTGCGTCGGCGTTGGGTCTTCCTCAGCCGAACCGCACGCCAGCACAAACAAAAGGCCTATGCCTACGGCAGCCCCTAAGAACTTACGAGGCGAGAGAACTGTTCGCATAATGCGCACCCTCCTAATGGAACTCAAAATCTTACTTGGCTTGGTCTGTGAATAGTGATTCTTATCAGAAAAACACAATCGTCCCTATATTGATTAAGCAACGATTGTGCCGAGGAAACATACAATAAACCATAGTCCTCTGTCAAATTGATGCGCTGACCGTTTACTTTACCGTAGTACGCTGGAATGTCGGCCCCGGATTTCTTCTGCCAGAGCAAACGAGTGACATTCTGGTGCCGAAGCCCGGACTCGAACCGGGACGGGGTTGCCCCCAATGGTTTTTGAGACCATCGCGTCTACCATTCCGCCACTTCGGCGTATCCACATTGTAGTGACAGCCTTCTTACCCCGCAATCTCCCCTCCCAACATGAGGCGACTTCGGTTGACCCTATTCAACTTGGGGTGCTAAACTGGCAGCCAAGGATAAGCTGCGTTTCACCCTATCTACTAGGGGAGCGAAAGGAGACCGCAATTGGAGGAGATTAAAGTTACCGAACTGGCGGCAACCAAGCTGAAGGAGATCATAGAGGAGGAAGGTGAAATCGGGGCAGCATTGAGAATAGCCGTCACGGCGAGTCCTCATGGCGGACCGGGGTATTCCCTTTCCTTAGACGGCCAGACCAGCCAGGATGATATGCTAATGCATTCCAACGGCGTTCAGATTGTGGTTGATCAGGATAGTCTTCCGTTGTTGCAGGGTTCTGAAATAGATTATATGGACGGGCTGATGCGCAGCGGCTTTGTAATCAATAACCCCAATATAGAGTCCGGCGGGTGTGCCTGCGGCGGCTCCGGCGGCTGTGCCTGCGGCGGCTCCGGCGGCTGTGGCGGCCACTAGCCAGTATAGGGTTTGAGTAAATGAGAGAGGGAGTTGGATATCCAACTCCCTCTCTCATTTACTACGGGGTTTCATCTCCTAACTCTTCAATGTAGTGGTACGCGCTGAGTGCAGCCGTTATGCCATCTCCCACAGCGGTGCCCAGCTGCCGGTCGGAGTTGGCCCTTACGTCGCCGGCTCCATAAACTCCGGGCAGGTTGGTTTCCATTGCCATGTTGGCAATGATATGACCCCCGCCATCGAGCTCTATGGGGCTTCCTCTGAGAAACTCGGTATTGGGATGGAAGCCTATAAAGACGAATAAACCAGGCACATCCAAGCTCGATGTCTCGCCTGAGTGCGTGTTCTTCAATAGCACGGACTCCATCAGACCGTTGCCTTGGACCCTCTCTACAACCGTGTTCCATTTGAACTCTATCTTGGGGTGCTTCATTGCTCTGTCTTGCAGAATCTTGCTGGCCCGGAGCTTGTCTCGGCGGTGTAGAACGGTCACCTTCTCCGTCATCTGCGTCAGATACAGGCTTTCCTGCATTGCTGAATCGCCTCCTCCAACAACGGCAACCGGCATATCCCGGAAGAAGTTGCCGTCGCAGGTGGCGCAATAGGAGACGCCCTTGCCGGAGTACTCTTCTTCGCCGGGCACGTCGAGTTTGTTGTGGTCTCCACCGGAAGAGATGATGATCGCCTTGGCGCTGTATTCACCCTCCGAGCCTATTACGGTCTTCACCGCGCCATCCAGATTCTTCAGTCCAACGACTGAATCGTACTGAATCTCAGCGCCGTACTTGGTGGCTTGCTGCTCATATAGCTGGGCCAGCTCCGGTCCGGTAACGCCGTCGGGGAATCCGGGGTAGTTCTCTATGACGTCGGTAATTAGGATTTGTCCTCCTGGCGCAAGTCTTTCGACTATCGCTGTTTTGAGCATGGCGCGGGACGTGTATAGAGCCGCGCTCAGCCCCGTTGCTCCTCCACCTACTATTATTACGTCGAATTCAGCGTTGCCAGCCACTGGGTATCCCTCCCTCTATCTCTGAATATGCAGGTTCAAGGTCTGAAGCCGCCGTGATCAGTGCGGCCATCGAATGCCTCTCTTTGCTTCGAATTCCTCCCGGTCATCAGAAATCGAGATGCGCTGAAACAGGCCGTAGATTCCGCGCGTATTGCTTGGAAGCCCCGCCGGCGCCTGCTATCTAATCATCCTGGGACCGCTGTTGGCCTCTATTGCCTGAAGGCGTCGGACGCGTTCTTCAATTGGGGGATGCGTCGAGAAGAGGCGTGCCAATCCATGACCGCTCAAGCTGCTCAGCGGATTTACAATGAACAGGTGCGAAACAGGCTCAAGACGCTCTTTGGGTATGTCCATGCTCCGTGCATTGCTGCCCTTCTGAAGCTTTGCCAATGCGCTGGCCAAGGCCAGCGGTTTGCCAGACGTCGCCGCGCCCTTACGGTCGGCCTGGTACTCCCTGGTGCGGGATATGGCCAGCCGCACAAGGGTTGCCGCCAGAGGCATGACGATGACTACAACTAGCAACCCTATCAATCCTACAGCGCCGCCGCCTCCACCGCGCCGGCCGCTCATTCCGCCAAAGATAAGCGACCACTGCGCCATCCAGGCTATCATGGTTATGGCGCCGGCCACCGCGGCCACCATTGTCATAATCAGCGTATCCCGGTTGCCGACGTGGGCTAGCTCATGGGCTATTACGCCGCCGAGCTCATCGCGATTCAGAATGCGCATGATACCCGTGGTCACCGCAATCGAGGCTTTCTTCTTACTGCGGCCGGTGGCAAAGGCGTTGGGCGAATCGGAATCCATGACGAACACCTTGGGCTTGGGGATTCCGGCCAAGTGCACCTGCTCGTCCACTACGCTATGCAACTCTGGCGCTTCATCCTGAGAGGCCAGCTTTGCACGCGACATGGATAGCACCAGCTTGTCGCTGAACCAGAAGCCAAGAATGTTCATAGCCAGGGCTATGAAGAGGAAGATCAGCACTATGGAGGGGTCGCCGCCGCCTATCAGTGCTCCGGTGAGAAGCAATAGAAAGGTCAGAAAAATGAACAGCACGCCTGTCTTTATTAGGTTCATGATTCTTGGGTCACCCTCCTGATATAACCAATGTTATGTATGTATATTATACACAGCACGTCACTTTGAGGGGCAACCTTTACGTCTTGAATCCAACGCCCTGTGGGCGTTTAAGATTGGGCTTCTTAACCATCAGAGTGGACGGCACGGCGGGGATCATCAGCAACGCCATTGTTATGAACGCCGGCCTGTAGCTGCCCGTGATGTCAAAGACAAGACCTGCGAATACAGGCCCCACGATGCCAAATACGGCTGTCAAGGTCATGATCAGCCCCACCAGCGCTCCAAAAGATTTCCTGCCGAAATAGTCGGCGAGGAGGGCAAACCGCACCGGCACGGTGCCCCCGTGCGCCAGCGAATACAGCGGTACGAAGATTGCTATGTGCCACACCTCTGTTACAAGAGCAAAGGAAAGAGCGCCCAGGGAGAACATCACGTAGGTGAAAGCCAGCACGTTGCGTTTATTCAGTGTGTCGGCAAGAAACCCCAGAACCAAGCGACCCGTTATGTTGCCAAGGGCCAAAGCCAGAACAGCAAATCCGGCGGTGGTGGTGGCTATGCCAAAGCTCTCCAGGCCGGGTATAACCATAACCACAGTTGTGGACATCACCATGCCGGACAATCCCATTCCCAGCACCAAAAGCCATAGAGCGGGTGTCCTCAGCATCTGTCTCACGGTGAAATTGACCTCGTTATACTCGGGCGGGTCCACTGCGTCTTCTCTTTCTTTCGGATCTTCTTTGCTTTGGGATGGATGGACGCCGTCCGGCAGATAGCCGTATTGCTCAGGCCGGTGGCGCATGATGAGCGCGACCGGTATCCCAACCAAGAGCGTGCCGACTCCGATCCAGTCGAGAACAGGACGCCAGCCGTAGCTGCTGATTGCCCAAACAAGAACCGGTGCGCCAATGCCTCCCAATGACCCGCCGGCGAAGGCGAAGGTGAGCGCCCTGCTTCTTTTGCGGATGAACCAGTTACTGATTATGGGAGTAGTGGTTACCATGGTGGCCATGGCTATGCCGAGCGCCAGCAATCCAAAGGAGAGGTAGAAGGTCAGCAGGGACGTTATGCGCGCCAGTGCAAAGAACCCCAGTGCCGTGGTTAGGGTACCCGCCACCATCACACCCCGCGCTCCATACCGGTCCACCAGGAAACCAACGAACGGCCCGGCAATTCCTGATTCGGTACGCTGAAGTGATAGGGCGGTGGCAGTGGCCACCCTGCTGAAGCCCAACTCGTTGGTTATGGGGTTGAAGAAAGCGGTAAATCCGAAGAAGAAGGTAGCCGATGTAAAGAACGCCTGCAGTGCTGCCCCAGCCACTATATACCAGCCAAAGAAGATCCTGTTCCTCTTCTTACCTATGGCTGTTTCGGTGGATATTGGTTCCATCAAGTGGTACTTCCAGCGTCACTTAAATCATATCTCTACCGTCAATGCAGACGGACATGGAGGCATGGGGAGCAGTTGCAGGAGGTCCAACTTCTACAATTCCGAGTGCAGCGACGAATCTCACACTCCCACAAGCCAGCCCGCTTCCTCCCTCCCTGTCCGTTTTCCTGCTGCCTTTACCCTCTAACAGGCCGGTGATATATTCGGGCCGACCCCTGTCTGAGAGGTGACTCTATGCGTTTTTCTAAGCCTGAATACGGCGTTATGGTCCTGGAAGACGTCACGGTGCCCATGCGTGATGGCGTTGGGCTGGCAACTGACGTCTATTTCCCTGCTGATGGAGGTAAGCCCGTGGAGGGCCCCCTACCGGTAATCTTGGAGCGCACGCCATACAACAAGCGCGCCCCTGACAGAGTGGAAAAGAACTGCCGTTATTTTGCCAAGAGGGGCTACATCTTCGTCATGCAGGACTGCCGCGCCTGTTACCAGTCGGAAGGCGAATTCGGCTTTTTCTGGCAGGAAGGGCCGGACGGCTACGACACCATGAGATGGTTGGTTGAGCAGGCCTGGTGCAACGGCAAGATAGGCACCACCGGAACATCCTATGCCGGTTGGACGCAGAACTCGCTGGCGGTGCAAGACCCGCCGGGGCTGACCTGCATGTGGGTCAACGAGGGTGCTTCCAACGGCTATACCAGCACACTCCGGCAGGGAGGCGCTCTGGAGCTGCGTTTCCTAACCTGGCTATACTGGCACGCCGGCACCAACTCCAACGCCATGCTCAAGAGCAACCCCGCGGCAGCCAGGGCACTGGACGGGTCGGATACACGGGAGATTCTGAAGCGACTGCCCATCAAAAAGGGACAGACGCCGCTGGCGCACGCCCCGGCTTACGAGCGGCTTGCGATTCAGTTGCTCACTCGAGGTGACTATGACGATCTGTGGAAGGACCCCAGCGTCAACTTTGAGCTTCACTGGGACCAGTTCGCGGACGTGCCTACGGTTTTCTCCAGCGCTTGGTACGACTCCTATACCAGGGCCAACCTGGAGAACTTTGTCGGCCTGTCTCAGCAAAAGAGAGGACCCTACCGTCTGCTCATGGGCCCCTGGACGCACGGGGACGGTACGATGGCTCTCACCCATTCCGGCGGCATCGACCTAGGGCGCGAGGCACCTATCGACTACAACGAGGAGCGCCTGCGCTGGTTCGATCACTGGCTCAAAGGGGCGGACAACGGCGTTGAGGATGACCCTACCGTGCGCATCTTCGTCATGGGCGGCAGCGACGGCCGTATGAACAGGGAAGGCCGCCTCAATCACGGGGGCCGCTGGCGGGACGAGCAGGAGTGGCCGCTTTCCCGCGCCGCAAGCTTAAGCTACCATCTCCACGGCGACGGCTCTTTGCGCATAGACGCTCCTGAAGAGCAGAGCTCTTCCACCACGTATCAGTTCGACCCCACGGACCCCGTACCTTCCGTGGGAGGCAACATATCGTCGCTGGCAACGCTGCGCCCGGTCCCGGATTTCATTGCAGACTCGTCGCTGCTGCCGCAGGGATACCGCGTGGAGCAGATAGTGACGGCCGGCGGCTGGGACCAGCGAGAACGAGAGGACGTCTACGGAGCCAAGCCTCCCTTCAACGCGCCGCTGAGCGCCCGGCACGACGTGCTGGTGTTTGAGACGGAGCGCTTGGAATGTGACGTTGAGGTCACCGGGTCAATCGAGGTGAAGCTGTGGGTATCGTCCGATGCGCCGGATACCGATTTCACGGCAAAGCTGATAGACGTCTATCCGCCAAACGAGGACTACCCGGACGGGTTTGCCCTCAATATATCGGACAGCATCTTCAGAATGCGCTATCGAGACTCATGGGAGAAGCCGTCGCCAATGAGCCCCGGCGAGGTCTACCCGGTGACGATAGTGCTCTATCCTACATCGAACGTGTTTGCCAAGGGGCACCGGATAAGGTTGGACGTGTCCAGCTCCAACTTTCCCCGCTTTGACGTGAACCCCAACACGGGAGAGCCTCTGGGGCGCAACACGCATACCCGCGTGGCACTGAACACTGTCCACCATGACGCCGGTCACCCGTCTCACGTTGTGCTCAGCGTTGTGGAGCAATCTGGCTAAGTTGCTGAGTCGTTTGATCGAGGGGTAACAGTTCGGTGCCACAGACGGCTAGTTACGACGCACTCGTGGTAGGCGCGGGACCAAACGGCCTGTCGGCCGGAATAGCTATCGCACAGACTGGACGTACGGTGCTAGTCGTGGAGGGAAGGGATACGGTTGGAGGAGGCGCCAGGTCCACCGCCCTGACACTGCCAGGATTCCTCCATGATGTGTGCTCGGCGGTCCATCCATTGGCCGTGGGCTCGCCCTTCTTCACCAAGTTGCCGCTGCGCGACCACGGCCTAGACTGGGTGCAGCCTCCCGCGCCGCTGGCGCATCCACTAGACGACGGCACGACTGTAATGATGGAGCGCTCGATAGAGGCGACTGCCGACGGCCTGGGGTGCGATGCGGCGTCGTATAGAAGCCTGTTTGGCCCTCTCGTGAGGGACTGGCGCAAGCTCACCACCGATATCCTGGGACCTTTGCGAATACCGCGTCACCCGGTGGCGACCGCCCGTTTTGGCCTCAACGGACTGCGGTCTGCACTGTCGGTGGCTCAGGCCCACTTCAGCGGCGAACATGCCAGGTCGCTGTTCGCCGGATTGGCGGCACATTCGGCGCTGCCTCTCGAACAACCTGTCAGCGCTGCGGTCGGCCTCGTTCTGGGCGCAAGTGGTCACGCCGTCGGCTGGCCACTGCCGCGGGGCGGAGCCCAACGGATATCAGAGGCCTTGGCGTCCCATCTGGTCTCTCTCGGCGGCCGGATCGAAACAGGCATACGTGTGGAGCGGCTGGAGGACATGCCCTCAGCAGCGGTCATGCTCCTAGACATTACGCCCAAGCAGGTCGTCAGGATGGCTGGATCACACCTTCCCAATCGCTTCCGACGTAGGCTTGAGGCGTATCGCTACGGACCGGGGGCCTTCAAGATGGACTGGGCACTGAGCGGGCCAGTGCCCTGGAAGGCCCAGGAGTGTGCGCGGGCTGGCACTGTCCACCTGGGCGGTACGATGGACGAGGTCGCCCACGCCGAGCGTGAGGTGTGGAGCGGTCGCCATCCGGAACGGCCCTTCGTGCTGCTCTCCCAGCCGAGCCTCTTCGATCCGTCCCGGGCCCCGGAGGGAAGGCACACGGCGTGGGCCTATTGTCACGTCCCCAACGGGTCAGACTTCGATATGACCGACAGGATCGAGGCACAGGTGGAGCGTTTCGCCCCGGGGTTCCGCGAGCGTATCCTGAAGAGGAGCGTCCGGCCGCCGTCTGCCTTGGAGGAGTACAATCCGAACTACGTCGGCGGCGACATCAACGGAGGAGTTCAGGACCTAGGCCAACTCTTTTCCCGTCCTGCTAGTATGCTCAGTCCCTATACCATCCCTTCGACTAACCTTTTCATCTGCTCCTCGTCGACGCCGCCCGGTGGCGGTGTGCACGGCATGTGTGGTTACTTCGCCGCACGGGCCGCCCTCCGACGCCTTAACCGTTAATCCCAGTGCGGGCCTAGTAAGGCTCCTCACACTGCGTATAGCGGGTTGGCTTTTGTGATGAGGCGTTTTTCTTCGGCGAGGCCGCGGCGGAGGTACTTGGGAAGGGTAAACATGCCGGAGTGGGCAGTGCCGTCGTAGTAGCGGAGGTCGCGGGTTACCCGCTGCCGGATGCGCCGGTCTATCTCCTGGGCCGGTAGGGTTTCTATATTGTCTCCCGCGATGATGAAGCCCCAGAGCAGTCCAAAGGACGGCATGTGGGCTTGGCAGGGAGCAGTGGCGGGGAAGACCGAGCCAAGGGTGTGATGGATAGCGGTAAACACCTCGGCATAGTTTAGCGGTCCGGAGGGACCGGACTGGGTCACAATCAGTCCGCCTGGGTTAAGGCGCTGTCTGGTCAGAGAGTAGAACTCCCGGGTGTAGAGCAGATAGGCTGGACCTCCTTCCAGGGGATCCGGCACGTCTATGATGATGAAATCGTACTTATCGTCGTTGTCTTCCAAGTATCGGTATGCGTCGTCGTGGACCAGGGTGAGTCGAGGGTCATCGAAAGCGCCCTGATGATGGTTGGGCAGATGCTGCTTGCAGAGCTCCACCACCTCACGGTCAAGGTCTACCATGGTGACTCGCTCAACCGTGCTGTGAGCCAGCGTCTCGCGGAGGGTTGCGCCTTCGCCGCCGCCAGCAATTAACACAGACCTTGGGCTGGATATGGAAGTGAGGCCGGGGTGGACAAGGGCTTCGTGATAGACGAACTCGTCGGCCTCCGAAGACTGGGTACGTCCGTCTAGGATAAGGGTCTTTCCGAAAGGTACGGTCTCCAGGATCTCCACGCGCTGGTACTTGGTCTTTCCTGAGTAAGCCACCTTCGACAGGCTGGACGCCAGGAACAGGTCGGGCGTTATGTATTCGTAATACCACCTGGTAGGTGGATCGGGTACGGTTGGCACTGTACTAGCCTGCGGCGGCGAGCTCCGTGAGGACGCCGCGGGCCAATTCCGTAGTGGATGACTCAGCGGCGCGGAACTTGTCTTTGAGGAACAGGGCTGCTTTCTGTGGCTGGAACCCCCCACTACAGGAGAAGATATCCACTGCGGCATAGGAGTACTCCGGCCAGGTGTGGATTGTCAAATGGGACTCCGCAATAGCCACCACGCCGGTGACGCCCATGGGGCTGAACTTGTGAAACGTTTCGTCGATTATGGTTGCCCCGACGACTTGCGCGGCTTGCATCATAGAGTCTTTTACGTAACTGAGGTCGTTCAGTAGGCTGCTGTCACACTGCTTGAGCTCTTGTATCAGATGTATTCCTAGTGCATTCAATCTCACCCGCCCTCCGATTTGAAATCACAAACGATAATTATACCTGAGTCGGTTGCGTGCGCAACCCTTGATCTATTTCTTAAGGCCAATTGCTTGTTCCAGAGTCTCTAAATCGGCGTGGCACTGAAGCAGGTCCGCGAATGCATCCGCTTTGTCGGGATGGTGTATGGCGGCCCCGTCGAAGAGAGTATCCATCTGCCTGGAAGCTTCCAACGTCCCCTGCTGGATCAGTATCACCGGCACCTCTTCCTCTCTGGCTTCGTGCTCAATGTACTGGATGGGTCGGTGGCCGCCGGTGAGTACGAGACAGCGCGTGGGTGTCTGCAGGGCAGCCATCTGTATATCGGGACGGTCGGCGCGAACCAGAACTGCCTTGGTGTGGTTAATACCGAAGTATTCCACTCCGTTATCGAGGACGATTCCTCCAATGAGGACGTTGTCAAATAGCTGGTCTTTCTTGTCCTGTCCAAGGAAGTACTCGCCGTTGAGGTGCTGAGCCATGCGATCGACGGTGACGGCTTGGAGCCGTCGCTCCTCTGGAAGGAGCGCCAAGACGGATATGTTCTGGGACATGAGACCTTCGGCCAGCTGGGCCTGGGCGTCCTGGGTGCGGTACTTGAAGACGCGGTTGACAACCACGCCTGCCAGTCTGTCTGCGAAACCGCTGGCTGCTTCCACAATCCGCTGTGCGGTGAGGTCGGGAGAGTAGCGCACCATTAGGAGTACCCGGGCGTCCAGGGCAGCGGCCAGGCTCTGCACCAGGGGAGTAGTATCGATGCCTTCAGTAAACAGGGCAGGAGCCTCGATTACCGTGTTGGAGCCAGGCTCCAAGGCGTTGGAGATTGTTTGGGTGAGGTCTACTGCCAGGTTGTTGTTGGCGTCGAAAGGCTGGACGGACAAAGGCCAGCCGGTAGGCGGCGTGGCTCCGGTGAGGGAGGCGAGGAAGGCGGAGTCCCGGCCGGCGTCATCTTTGCCGGCGACGCGGAGCGGATTGAAGGCGTGGACGGCACGGCCCTGCTCCATGAGAAGACGGGCGATGCCGGCGGAGAGGGCCGTCTTGCCCTCACCCTGTGTCAGTGAAGTAACGCATAGCACTGCCATTTGCCCCTCCAGAGCCCTATGAGTCCACAACTCTACAGAAAAAGCCGCCCCTGAGCGGGGCGACGTTGCTTGTCCTGGAGCGGAAGACGGGATTCGAACCCGTGACCCTCTCCTTGGCAAGGAGATGCTCTACCACTGAGCCACTTCCGCTTGCTGCCGACCGTCATGCACCAGCGTGTACAGTGCCGAGGGGCAGAGTCGAACTGCCGACACGTGGATTTTCAGTCCACTGCTCTACCACTGAGCTACCTCGGCGCGGGGTTCATAGTATGATAGGGGTGAATATGGTGTCAAGGCAAAACGGCCGTGCCTCTTATGTCATGAAACATGAGTGGCGCTCTGAAGTGAAAGGTTCCCTTTATAGTCAATTGACTACGATTTATTGACAGAGTTGTCAGAACTAACTACGATATCTGATATTGAATGGCTCCATACTATGAAACGAGACGAAAAAGATAAAAAAATGGACGACTTAGACCGCAAGATCATCGAGCTCCTGCAAACAAACGGCAGGGCCTCCAACGCACAGATTGCACGCGAGGTAGGGGTCAGCGAGGGAACAGTACGGAGACGCTTACGTCATCTAATTCAAAGCGAAATCATCCGTGTTGCCGCCATCCCGGACCCCGAGAAAATAGGATACAACACTGTGGCCCTCGTCGGCATACAAACCGACCCTAACAAGGTAGATGAAGTGGCCAGCAATCTGGCGAAGCTAGCGGAGACCCAATACATCTCTCTGACAACCGGCTCCTTTGATATCTTTGTCTGGGCGGCCTTGCCAAGCTCAGAAGAACTGGGCAACTTCCTGCGCAACAAGGTTGGCGTTACACCGGGGATCCGCCGTACCGAAACTTTCGTCAATCTAGTCATAATAAAGAAGGGTTACGGGATAGTGGTCTAATGGTTGACAAGGCCAGGCTTGGTGCTACACTAACCAGCAATATGTCTACAAGAATCTGCACCTGTTCCTGTATGAAATAGGGGTAAGCGTTCTGGGAAGCGCTTCAACCCCTCTCAGTTCATTGGCCAAGCTGGGAGGGTTTTTTATTGCCCGCGTGATGAGACCCGGAAAAGTAGAGAGGTGATATGGCAACTCAAGCCGCACAAACAGTTATCATCCCCCCAGTAATAGAAGAGATAGACGAATATGAGCATGAAGTCCGTCGCTTCCGCGACGGGGGATGGGAACCTGATCAGTTCATGGCTTGGCGTCTGCTAAGAGGAGTCTACGGTCAGCGCCAGCCCGATGCGCAGATGTTCCGAGTCAAAATCCCCTACGGCGGCCTTAACGCCGACCAGATCGATGCTCTGGGAGTTATCGCCAGAGATCATACGCCCTTGAAGAAGGGCCACTTCACCACGCGCGAAAACATGCAGTTCCACCACATGAGCCTGGAGGGGGCCGCGGAGTCAATGCGGGTCCTTGCAGAGGTGGGACTAACCACTCGTGAGGCATGCGGCAACACGGTGCGCAACGTAGTGGGATGTCCCATGGCGGGGGTCTGCCCGGATGAGCCCTTTGACATGACACCGTACGCCGCTGCCTATGCCAGGTACTTTGTGCGGCACCCCGTCACCCAAAAGATGCCCAGAAAGATCAAGAGCGCCTTTTCCGGGTGCGAAAACGACTGCGCCATAACCGCCATTCACGACGTTGGCTTCCTGCCCGCCAAGAAGAACGGGCAGTGGGGCCTGAAAATGGTGATGGGCGGCGGCCTTTCCATTATGCCTCGCATTGCCCCTACCCTCTACGAATTCCTGCCGTTCGACGAGTACCTGAAGGTCTGCGAGGCAGCCCTGAGAGTCTTCGATAAGTCGGGAGAGCTACGCAAGAACCGGATGAAGGCCAGGGTCAAGTTCCTCATAGACCGCATAGGCATAGACGAATTCCGCAAGCTGGTAGAGGAAGAACTGAAGGGAGAATGGGCACAGAAGTCCTTTGATCCCACCCCCTGGATGGACATCCCCGAAGAAGAGTTGGACGCACCCAATCCCTCCGTCTTTGAGAATGGCGATGCTTCGCACGGCAGCAACGACCCAGAATATCAAGAGTGGCTCAGAACCAGCGTAACCGCGCAAAGGCAAGCGGGATACAACACCGTTCTGATCAAGATCCCCATAGGCGACGTATTTCATCACCAGTTTCCCAAGCTGGCCGACATTACAAGAGATTACGCCGGCAGCAGGGCGCGTGTTACCCAGGGTCAGAACCTGATGCTGCGCTGGGTGCCCGACTCGGCTCTGCGCAGGGTATGGGAGGACTTGAATGACGTCGGCTTTGGCGAGTCCGGGGTCGATGAGATCTCGGACGTAACGTCCTGCCCGGGCACCGACAGCTGCAAGCTGGGCATCACCTCTTCGATGGGGCTGGGCTGGGAGCTCCGCCGGACACTCCTGGAAGAGGTTGATATCACCGACCCCCTAGTTCGCGGCATGCACATCAAGATGAGCGGCTGTCCCAACTCCTGCGGCCAGCATCACATAGCCAACATAGGCTTCCATGGCGGCTCGATGAAAGGACCGGGCGGACAGCAGGTGCCATCCTACGAGATGTTCGTTGGCGGCGGCTACGAAAACGGCGACGCCCGCATTGGGCAGAGACTGAAAGGGAAAGTCCCGGCCAAACGGGCGCCGACCATGCTGAAAGAGGTCATCCAGTTCTACAAGGATACTCGCGTGGACAATGAAGCGTTCAACACCTTTGTGGACCGCGTAGGCGTGGGGCCCTTGCAGGAGATAACGGCCAAACATTCAAAGCTGGTCGAACTCAACAGAGATACCATAGACCTGTACATGGACTGGGAACGCACCACGCTGTACAAGGTAGAACGCGGAGAAGGCGAATGCGCCGTCTGATCTTGGGTTACGCGGGTTTGAATAAACCGTTCCTCAGTTTCGCTGATACTTGCACATGTTCTTGTATGTGCTCCTGTTCTTGCCTTAAAGGGGGACGTATAAGGTTTGCCTGACGCCTGATTCAAACGACAAACGAAGTCTGCCCCCCTTTTAGGAACAATCCAAGGGGGGCTTTATTTTGCAGGAGAGGAGATCACTTAATTGGTAATACAAGCAGAAACCGGGGTGGAGGAAGACCTTCAACTGGAAGCATTGAAGCTGGAATACGCCAGTCCACAAGAAATCCTAGAGTGGGGGTTCAGACGCTACCATCCGGACATCACCCTGGCATGCAGCTTTGGCGGTGTCACCGGCATGGCATTGCTGGATATGGCGGTCAAGATAGAGCCTGAAGTTAACGTGTTCTACCTGGACACCGGCTTCCTATTTCCTGAAACCTATTCACTGCTGGAGCAGACGAAACAACGATACGAAATAGAGCCAGTGGTTTACAGGTCTCGATGGTCTCCGCGTGACCAGGCTCACGAGTTTGGCGAGGAGCTATGGAAGCACAACCCGGACCTCTGCTGTGAGATCCGCAAGGTGGAACCCAATCTACGCGCCTTGGATGGCAAAAGGGCCTGGATTGCCGGGCTTCGCCGCGATCAGGCTTCTACGAGAAGGAGCCTCAAGGTAGTGGAATGGGACGAGAGGTTCGGGCTGGTCAAGCTGAACCCGCTCGCGGCATGGTCCGAAGCACAAGTGGTGGAATATATCCGTGCAAACGATGTCCCGTACAATCCCCTCTACGACAATGGATACCCGAGCATTGGCTGTATGCAGTGCACCAGGGCGGTCAAGCCGGGAGAAGACCAGAGGGCCGGACGGTGGGCAGGCTCCTCTAAAATCGAATGCGGACTCCACCTGTCCCCTCAGGAGATATCATGACCCAAACCAAATCACCATATCTGAACCGCGGCGCAACCATCTGGCTTACCGGCCTCTCCGGCGCCGGCAAGAGCACGATAGCCCAAGAGCTATACGGTCACCTAAAGGGGCTGGGTAAACGGGTAGAGGTCCTGGACGGTGACGTGATACGGACCAACCTCAGCAAGGGCTTGGGCTTCAGCAAGGAAGACCGGGACACCAACATCAGGAGAATAGGCTTTGTAAGCAAGCTTCTAACCAGAAACGGGGTGACCGTCATAGTGGCGGCGATCTCTCCCTACCGCGAGGTCCGTGATGAGATCCGCAACGAGATCGGAGACTTCATAGAGGTGTTCGTTGACTGCCCCCTGGATGAGCTGGTCAAGCGAGATGTGAAAGGGCTCTATGCAAAGGCGCTTGCCGGTGAGTTGCCCAATTTCACAGGCGTCTCCGACCCCTATGAGGAACCTTTGAACCCAGAGGTCTCTCTTAGCACAGACAACGAGTCTGTGGAGGAGAGCAACTGCAAAGTGCTCGGCAAGCTCCGGGAACTGGGATATCTTCCGGTGGAAGAGGTCTCATTTCATCTGGCCGGGTTGCCCACGGACAACTAGCCCCGCCACTCCTGTCCGGGTGGCAGGGATTGGAACTCCTGAATGGGCTAAGCCTGTGCTGCAAATGCAATTGAACAGAAAGATTACCAGGGAGTAAGGAAGGAGAAAGTTTGAGTTCGACTACCGCACCAGCACCAGCAATCGTCTCACCTCATGGCGGGACTCTCATAAATCGTAAATTAACTCCTGATGAAGAAGAGGACCTCTTGGAACGGGCGGAAGGCCTGGCTTCTATTAGACTTGATCCTCGCCAAGCCTCCGACTTGGAGATGATTTCCATAGGAGCGTTCAGCCCGCTCCAGGGCTTCATGGCTCAGGCGGATTATGAAGAAGTGGTCTCTTCCATGCACCTGGTTTCAGGAGAAGCCTGGTCCATACCAATCACTCTGTCCGTGGACGGGGAAACGGCGAAGAGTATTTCAGATGGCGCCGAGGTCGCGTTGAGGGATAAGGGTGGCAGGCTCATAGGCTCGATGATAGTCGAGGAGAAATATACCTATGATGGGGAGAAAGAGGCCCGCCTGGTGTACCGCACAACGGACGAGACCCACCCCGGAGTGGCGAACCTATACGCTCAAGGCCCGGTTCTGCTGGGAGGTCCAGTACGATACCTGGAACAGCCACGCAAGCTAGCGCCATTTCACGAGTACAGGTTTGAACCGGAGGAAACGCGCCAGCGGTTCATAGATCTAGGGTGGAAGACGGTGGTGGGCTTTCAGACAAGGAATCCCGTGCACAGAGCCCACGAATACCTGCAGAAGTGCGCCCTGGAAATCGTCGATGGGCTTCTGCTTCATCCCCTGGTGGGCGCCACCAAGGACGACGACATACCGGCGGAGGTACGTATGCGTTGTTACGTGGCCATCTTGGAGAAATACTATCCCAAGAACCGCGTGCTCCTTTCCGTCAATCCGGCCTTCATGCGCTATGCCGGTCCAAGAGAAGCCATATTCCACGCCCTGGTGAGGAAAAACTACGGTTGCTCTCACTTCATAGTGGGCAGAGACCACGCCGGAGTTGGCAGCTACTACGGCACTTACGACGCCCAATATATATTCAGCGAGTTCAAACCCGGAGAACTGGGCATACAACCCCTCTTCTTTGAAAACTCCTTCTACTGCAAAGAGTGCAACGGTATGGGTACGTCCAAGACCTGTCCGCACGACGCCGACTCACATGTCTTCTTAAGCGGGACGCAAGTCAGGGCTATGCTGAGTCGGGGGGAGCTTCCGCCCCAGGAGTTCACCCGGCCGGAAGTGGCGTCGATACTGGCGGAGGCGTACCGGGATAGCTAACGGCGCTGGAGCTTTCTGCGCAGCTTTTCCCACAGATTGGTGGGAGGCTGAGGCTGTTCAATAGGCTGACCGCGCCACATCTTCTCATAGGAGCCGCTGGGATTTATGAAGAACAAGGCATACCCCAGTATGAAGATAACCACGGCTCCCCAGCCAATGAGAGGCGCCAGAAGGCCGGGCATGCTGGAATGGAACAGCAGTGCGATGAGAAGCAACACCACGCTTGCAAAGATTATTCTTCCAGGTGTGATACTCCAGCCCTTGCCGGCAAAGAACCGGAGCATTGCCTTGAACGGCGCACGACTGGACCTTGGCCTCTTGGGCTCAACCCTTTCGTTCTGCCCCTCTATTTGACTCAGTAAGTCCTCGATCTCGCGTCGATACTTCTCCGGCATACCCCCTCCTCCCAACGAGTGGAACGCACTTTTTCAACGTCTCATCGAGAAAAAACTTTCCTTTGAATAGATACATGGCCCGGTATCTTCCAGGGTTTCTAAGTATATCATAAGAAATTCAATTCAAGGCTAACCTACCGGCCAAATGCGGGTTATAATGTACTCTAGGAAGTTTGCCACCACCCCTGGGTACCCACCTGCGGGGTATGACGGCCTAAACTCACAAACGAAGTGCAACACTTGGTTAAGGTGTTGTCATGGGAAAAAGATATGGACATGTCACCATTGAAGAGAGGTGTGAAATTGCCCGACTACAAGCCTCGGGATACTCGGTCAGCCAAATCGCGGCAAGTCTGGATCGCTCGCCATCGACAGTTGCTCGGGAGCTGAAGCGCAATGGTTCAAAGACCCAGGGGTACCAGCCCAGGTATGCGGACCAGCAAGCCCATGCCCGGCGTTGGCGTGGTTCTCGACTGGAGCGAGATGAGGCGCTGCGGGATAAGGTGCTCTCTGGACTCAAGCAGGGCTGGTCACCGGAGCAGGTGGCGGGACGGATGGCCATGGAGTCAGGGGATACAGTCATCTCCCACGAGAGCATATATAGGTTCATCTACGGCCAGATTGCTCGTAAGAAGGACTACAGCTGGCGCCACTACCTGCCCCGAGCTAAGTCCAAGCGTGGTTGGAGAGGCCACAAAGGCGGCAGCCCTGCTTCCTTCATGGCTAAGCGTCGTCCCATCACCGAGCGCCCGCAGAGCGCTGCTGACCGCCGCACTCCTGGTCACTGGGAGGCCGACCTAATGCTGTTCAGGGCCTATGGCCATGCCGTGCTTACCATGCACGAACGCCACTCCCGCATCCTCATAGCCCTGAGACCCCCTGGCAAGGCATCCGTCCCCATCGCCTCCGCCATGTCCCAAGTGTTGGGTCAGTTTCCCCCCGAATGGCGACGGACGGTCACCTTCGACAACGGGACCGAGTTCGCACTCCATTACCAACTCCACGATCTGGGTATAGAGACCTTTTTCTGCGATACTTACTCTCCCTGGCAGAAGGGTGGGGTAGAGAACGCCATCGGTCGGCTGCGGCGGACCCTGCCCCGCAAAACGGACTTGGCAGCGTTGCCTCAAAAACGGTTTACGCAAATGATTCAGGCCTACAATAATACCCCCCGCAAGTGTCTCGATTATAGGACTCCGGCAGAGATATTTTTGGATAGAGTGTTGCACTTGAAATGTGAATCCACCCGGTCGCCTGCGCGGGTATGACGGTGGGGCAACCACGGAGTTGAATAGTCGATGTTCGATAATATCCCCGTAATTTACGCCTTCTCAGCAGGCATGGTGGCCACCATCAACCCCTGCGGATTCGCGATGCTCCCGGCTTACATTGCGTACCATCTTGGCCTTGGCGACGAATCGAAGAGCGCGCTGGCTCGTTCCACCTACGGAACGGCCATGGGTCTGGTGGCTACGCTGGGGTTCGTCACACTGTTTGGCAGTGTGGGACTGATCATTTCGGCGGGCGGAAGGTTCATAATACAGTTCTTCCCCTACTGGGGCCTGGGAGTAGGAATCCTTCTGGTTCTTCTTGGGTTATTCCTTCTCATTAGCAGAAAGCATATCGGCATTCTAGCGGCCAGCCGGTTCCAAGGGCCAAGGACAATCAAGGGCGTGCGGGGTTTCTATCTGTTCGGCATTGGCTACGGTTTGGCCTCTCTCAGCTGCACGCTGCCCATATTTCTAGTGGTGGTAGGCAGCGCGCTCGGTCTGGGTGGAATAGTGCCCGGCTTGATCCAGTTCGTCAGCTATGGACTGGGCATGGGCGCAATAATAATCGGCGTTACCCTGAGCGTTGTCTTCTTCAAGACCGCGGTGGCCAACGGGCTGCGGGTCATCATGCCTCACGTTGAAACCATAGGCGCCGCGGCGCTGGTCCTGACGGGGGGATACCTGGTGTACTACTGGACACTAGGCTCGGGGAAAGAGCTTCTGTTCACCTAGCCCCAAAGGGCGAATACTTGTTTGGGGGATAGGTATAGTTCCTGCATTTCCCGCAGGAATTGCATCTGGCCATTACGGCTAGGGTGACGCACTTTATGAACCTCGTACTGATAAGGTGAGCGTTGTGCTACACGCTTTGTTACTTTGTGAGCATCGTTACCAAGTGCAATCAATCGGCCTGGCTTTAGCAGAAGGATCAGATCAGAGAGAACCTTTTCTCCAGTTTTGCGTTCAACAGGATTATGAGAGCGATTGCTGAAACAATTACCAGGCTTATGCGTATGTAGGGGAAAGACATTCCATAAAAAAACAGCTTTCTGTATCCGCGCCAACAACCCCCAGACAGTTGCTGCCGTACACTCCACAACTACCGGATTCTTTGTCGGTTGTTCACATGATAGTCCCCATCGCTCAAGGTGCATATCAAAGTAAATGTCGTCCGTTAAAGCGAGTCCTGTCCGTCTGCCGCCAAGGTGCCCAAGTTCTTGTCCGACCCACAAGGAATCAACACCTCGGTCTAACGCTGCACTGAGCAAAGCCAATAATATTTCTGACCTGCGTTGGGGCGCGTCATCTAAATCGTGAACAGGGCATCGATCTCTGTACGGGTTAAACGTGTTCTCAAAACTCAACCCTCTCAATCGTTTTATAAACTGAGCAGGATTCATACCCTATTCCCTCAACTACGCATCGCCGGTCACCAGGTATTCCTTGGGCAGCTCCACAGGCCTTAGGGAGCTCTTCACCAACCGTATCGCTTTGTCCGGATATACCGTGGAGAGCAGACCGCCGGCGTACATCATATAGCCAGCGTCCACCATAAGCCGCGGACGTTTGGGCCGCAGGGAAAACGGGTCGCTGCGATCGAACAGGCATTCGGCCAGTATGATCTCCGGATTGCGCCCAAAGGCAAGAACGCCGCCGGTGCCTATCAGCGTCCCCACCTGGGTGAGGTCTTTACCCCTCTGCGCCATAACGGTTGTGCCAAAGTCGGTCCTGGCCGTTTCCAGCCGGCCGGCATGGCGCTCCGCGGCAATGAAAGAGGCGGCCGCGGCCATCTTTGTATCCATTTCCCATTCATCTGAGACGTGGGGCAAAGTGGAGATATTGGCGGTGAGGTATTCCATGCGCAGAAGGGCTTCGTTGCTCTCCAGCGCCATTCGAATGTTCCTGGGCATTATGCTACGACTCACGGCATCTATCAAAGATCTGGCGCTGACGCGCAACCCAAGGTCGCCTTCCACGGTCCGTTTGGCAAACGGCTCGTCAAGGCCCATCATCCTGACGTCCGCCTCCACCGGCAGGCCGCTGGCTGCGGTATGGACATCCGTGGTGGCGCCGCCTACGTCTATGACCATTGTGTCGCCAATTCCCGGCTCCGTCTCAGTGCCCGAGGCCAAGAGATCCGTTATTTTGAGCACGGCCATTGGCGTGGGCATTACCAGATTGCCCACATAATCAACGGCACGTTCCAGACCCTTGGCCTCTACGATGTGTTTGACGAAGACCTCGCGAATCATCTCCCTGGCGGAATCAACGTTGAGGGTGTTCATCTCCGGCATCACGTTTTGACACAGGTACGTCTGATGCCCGCCTTGTCTCAATACCCGGCTTACTTCATCGCTTGCGTCCACATTGCCAGCGACGACCACAGGCGCCTTCGCTTTGGAGGACGCTATTTGCTGGGCATTTTGCAGGATGACCTCTCTATTGCCGCCGTCCACACCGCCGGCCAGGAGTATGATGTCTGGATTTATCTCTTCCAACTGCCTGACTTTCCGGTGGTTCAATGCTCTGTCAAACACGTCGATCACTTTGGCGCCAGCGCCAAGAGCCGCCCGGTTGGCGGCTTCCGAGGTCAGCCTGGCAATGAGGCCCACGGCGACCATGCGCAGACCACCGGCAGCGCTGGAGGAGGCTAGCTTGAGCGAGACGTTGTCCAGGTTTACCTGGGCTTTGAGTATTTCCAGCGCCCGGAATAGGCCTTGGAGCACGTCCGTGTCCACCGTACTGGGCGCCTGCGCCCTACCTATGGAACGGTCTGTTTCAAGATCTACCGCCGTGACTTTGGTATATGTACTGCCAAAATCTATGAGGAGAGCCAGAGACATACAGCACCTTACACTGGCTTGGCTAAACCGGTCGCCACCTGAGGTCCGGCTGGCGTGCAGCACGGGCCTCATCCAAGCGAGATACCGGGGTTGTGTGCGGGGCGTTGTGGAGAAGATCGGGGTCCTCCTCAGCCTCACGCGCTATGCGGAGCATTGCGTCTATGAAAGCGTCCAACGTCTCCTTGCTTTCCGACTCTGTGGGTTCAACCATCAGGGCTTCGTCCACAATGAGCGGGAAGTACATGGTTGGCGCGTGAAAACCGTAATCCAACAACCTCTTGGCAATATCCAAGCCTCGCACTCCGTTCTTCTTCTGGCGGCTTGCGGACAACACGACTTCATGCATGCAGAGACGATCGTAGGAAAGGTCGTAAGCGGACCCCAGTTTGGCCAATAGATAGTTGGCGTTGATAACCGCATTTTCGCTGATCTGGCGAAGGCCGTCCGCGCCCAACGAGCGGATGTAAGCGTACGCCCTCACCAGCACACCGAAGTTCCCGTGGAACGCACCCAACTTGCCTATGGTATGCGGCGCGGCTCCCAGAATGTACCGCTCACCCTGAGACGATTCTTCCCTCACCACCACCGGCGCCGGTAAGAACGGCGCAAGCTTGTCCCCCACCGATACAGGTCCGGCGCCGGGCCCGCCGCCGCCGTGCGGCGTACTGAAGGTCTTGTGAAGATTGATGTGAACAACGTCGAATCCCAAGTCGCCCAGCTTGGTCTGGCCCAAAATAGCGTTCATGTTAGCGCCGTCGCCGTAGACAAGTCCTCCGGCTTTGTGCACTGCGTCGCATATTTCCAGAATGTCCGTTTCAAACAGGCCCAACGTACTGGGCAAAGTGAGCATAATGCCGGCCAAATCTTCACCTACCGACTCTTTCAAAGCGGCAATGTCCATGTTGCCGCGGTCGTCGGAAGGAATGGCCTTGACCTCGAACCCGCCCATAGTCGCAGACGCCGGATTTGTGCCGTGCGCGCTATCAGGTATCAGCATGAGCCTTCGTTTTTCATCACCTCTGCTGTCATGATAAGCACGTATCATCAGTACCCCGGCCAGCTCCCCTTGAGCGCCGGCCATGGAGGCCAGGCTGGTGGCTTTTGTACCAGTTATATCGGCAAGGTACTGCTGCAGCCTGTACATGACCTTCAAAGCCCCCTGAGAAAGCTCGGCGGCATTCATGGGATGAAGATGGGCCATACCGGGCAAAGACGCCACCATATCGTTTATCTTGGGGTTGTACTTCATGGTGCAACTGCCCAGCGGATAGAAATTGGTATCGATGGAGTAGTTGAGCTGGCTGAGCCTGGTGAAGTATCGCACTACCTCAGGCTGAGAAACCTCCGGCAACTCCAGGTCCTCCCTCAGTAAGCTAGCATCAGGCAGGGGCTGCTCGTCGACGTCAAGCGCGGGCATGATTATGCCGCGACGTCCCGCTGCGCTACGGTCCATCAGCATACCTGAGTCGGCGATTTCCATTCTGCTTTCAATTGCCATTCTGCTAAGCGATCTCCGATAAGGCCTGAACCAAATCCTCTATCTCTTCCTTTGAGTTGACTTCCGTGACACAGATGAGCAGCCCATTGGGCACCTGGTCGCTGACGTCCAGCCCTCCGATGATTCCCCGCTCCCAAAGAGCGGCGTTGATCTCCGAAGGTGGTCTGGGGCACTGCACCACGAACTCCTGGAAGAATGTACCCTTCAGAGGCAGTGAATAGCCCGGTATTCGCTCCATGAGAGACGCGGCGTAGTGTGCCTTGTGATAGCAGAGCTCGGCGACCTCCCTAATGCCGTGCTTGCCCAGCGTAGCCGTATAGACCGTAGTCATGAGGGCAATCAGAGCGGTGGAAGTGCATATGTTGGAGGTGGCGCGCTCCCGGCGTATGTGCTGCTCCCTTGCCTGGAGAGTCAGTACATACGCCGTCCGTCCTTGCGTATCCACCGTCCTCCCCACAATCCGTCCGGGCATCTGGCGGACAAACTCACTCCGGCAGGTGAACAGGCCCACGTAAGGGCCGCCAAAGCTGACGGGAACCCCAAGGGGCTGGCCCTCCGCGGCAACTATATCCGCACCGTAGCTGCCGGGGGGCTTGAACATGGCGGCGGCTATTGGATCCGTGGAGGCCACCGCCAGAGCACCCGCGTCGTGAGCAGTCCTCACAATGCCCTCCACGTCCTCCATATAGCCAAAGAAATTGGGACTCTGTACAACGATACACGCCGTATCCGGTTCCAAGCCGGGTGAATTCTGCTCCACCGGATATATCGCAACACCTTGGGGACGGGTATACGTCCTCAATACCTCAATATAAGAAGGAGAGACGGTGTCAAGATACGCCACCTTGTATCGGCGCTTCACCCTACAGGCCATTAGAGCGCCCTCTGCCAGGCTACTGGCGCCGTCGTACATGCCGGCATTGGCCACGTCCATATCCAACAGCTGGCTGACCATGGTCTGAAATTCGTAGGCAGCTCTCAAGGTGCCCTGGCTTACCTCCGGCTGATAGGGAGTATACGCCGTGAGGAACTCTCCTCGACTGGCAATGGATTGTACGGTTGCCGGTATGAAGTGACGATAAGCCCCTGCGCCCAAGAAGCAGGGGCCTTGGAATGCATGGCTGTTCTCACCGGCAAGCGCTTGCAGCTCTTGACCAAGCTCCAATTCCGACAAAGCCGGCGGAATGTTCAGCGAAGGCTGTCGATAGCCTTCCGGTATGTCCTGGAACAGATCGCGAACAGACGAAACGCCGATTGCCTGGAGCATCTCCTGGCGATCGGCGATGGTATTGGGTATGTACGGGTGTTGAAGGGGGACGTTCTCCATCCGGACTACTACTCTAACTCCGAAAGGTAGCTTTCGTACTCTTCAGCACTGAGAAGGTTGTCCAGCTGGGCCTGGTCTATGCCAGCTATGCGAACCATCCAGCCGCCGGCGTATGGGTCCTCATTAACCAGTTCCGGCTTGTTTTCCAGGTCTTTGTTGGCTTCAACCACTTCTCCGGACAGCGGGCTGAACAGGTCCGATACGGCTTTCACGGACTCTATCTCTCCCAGTTTCTGAAACTGCTCAACGGCGACGCCGGCGTCAGGCAAGTCCACATAAACAACGTCACCCAGCTGGTCTTGCGCAAACTGAGTGATGCCCACTACGGCCCGGCCTTCGCTTTCGATCAGGACCCATTCGTGCTCCTTGGAGTAGCGCCTATCGGTGGGATGCATCAGGTCCTCCTACGGGAATAGAACGGAAGGTCGACAACCCTGGCCTCCACCACCCTGCCACGCACGTCTACGTCAAGCCTTGCGCCCGGAGAAGCCATATCCGTTTGAACATATCCCAAGCCAATATAGCTGTCAAGCGAAGGGGAATAGCCTCCGCTGGTCACCACGCCGATTTCAGACCCCTCGCTGAGGATCCGGTACCCGTGCCTGGGCACTCCCCTGCCAACCATGCTAATGCCCACCAGCTTTCGCTTTAAGCCTTCTTCCATGCTGCGTTGCAACGCCGCTGAATAAATGGACTCTTTATCCGTATGTACGAATCTCTCCAGTCCAGCCTCCAACGGATTCACCGTAGCGTCCATGTCCGACCCATGCAATAGCAGGCTCGCTTCCAGTCGCAACACGTCCCTGGCGCCCAAGCCGCAGGGGACGGCGCCCATCTCCATCAGTCGCTGCCACAGAACGGCGCTTTGCGCGGCGTCCGGCATTATCTCGAATCCGTCCTCCCCGGTATATCCGGTCCTGGCTACGTAGGCGGACATGCCGTCCATCTCCACCCTGGCAATGCGAAACGGCCTCAGCGATTGGGATAAGCCCGGCGCAAGTTTATCCATGGTTTCAGCAGCCAGCGGGCCCTGGAAGGCGATCATGCCCACCTGGAAGGTGCGGTCACCCATCATGACGTTCCGGAACTTGGTGTCGCGCCACATCGACAAGGTGCTCCACACGTCCTCTCTGTTGGCCGCATTGCATATCAGCATGTACTCTTCATCACCCAGCCGGTAGATGATGCCATCGTCCAAGATGCCCCCGTTCTCGGTGCAAATTAGAGTGTAGCGGGCCCGGTTATGGCGCAAAGCGGGTACATTTGCAGTGGTCAACCAGTTCAAGAGATGAGCCGTATCGGAGCCCTGCAGCATAATGCGGCCCATGTGCGACACGTCGAACAAGCCGGAGGCGGAGCGAACGGCTCGCGCTTCGGCCAGAATGCCCTCGAACTGGATGGGCATCTCCCATCCGGCAAAATCGACCATCTTGCCGTTCAAAGAGACGTGCGTATCAAACAGTGCGGTGCGATGAAGCATCTCAGCCAATTGCGCCCTCCATAGGAAAATGGTACTTGGCCGTTCAATGCAGTGTCAACGCCGCTGGCCTATAAGCTCAGCAACTCTTATACTTAGCGTTGATATGAACAGGTTACCTCTACACGAAGTACACCGGCAGCTTGGCGCATCTTTTATAGGCTTGGCGGACTGGGAAGTACCAGCCACCTACAAAGATGCAGCCAGCGAGTATAGAGCGGCCACGGAAGACGTCGCCCTCATTGACAGGTCATACTTGGGAAGGTTCCGCGTCCAGGGCAAGGACGCCTTGGACCTGCTCAACAGGCTGTCGTCCTACAAGGTGGACGTGCTGCCGGAAGGGACAGGCGCGGCTACGGTGCTTCCCACCAACAAAGGCCGAGTCATAGACTTGCTGCAACTGTTCGCCACCCAAGACGGCCTCCTGATGACGACAAGCCCGCACACCAGGCAGCGCGTGGCGGAGTGGATAGAGCTATACACCTTCATGGAAGAGGTCTCTCTGGAAGACGCCACGGAGCGGACGGCCATGCTGACGCTGCACGGCCCCGAAGTCGAGGGGCTACTGCAACGCCTCTTCGGCTTGCACCCGGCCCGGCCGGAACTGTACGGCAGCCGGAAGGCGTCCCTGAACGGCACGGACGCAACGTTGCTCAGAACAGACCCCCTCGATTCACCCGGCTACGACATTGTTGTAGACGTGGGAGACTCCGGGCGTATATGGCAAGCGCTGGTGGATGGTGGAGCCACCCCCGTTGGTGAAGAAGCGTACAACGCGCTGCGCATCCAGGCCGGGATTCCCAGGTACGGCTGGGAGCTGAGCGAGGCCGTGAACCCCTGGGAGGTCAATCTTGACCGATACATACACTTCGAAAAGGGATGCTATACGGGCCAGGAGGTAATCCTTCGCCTGTACAACTACAACAAAGTACAACGAAGGCTGGTTTCTCTACGGCTGCCATCGGGTGACGTAGCCAACGGAGCAAAGCTCCGGGCCGGTGAAGAAGACGCCGGCTGGGTATCGTCCGTAGCAGTGCATCCCCTAACTGGGCAAGCTATCGGACTAGGCGTGGTGCGGTCCGCTCATATCAAGGCAGGCGCCGTTCTGCAAGTGGTTGACGCAGGAGGCGCCATCGTAGGCCAAGCCACGCTGAAGGAGCTTCCCACGGAAGAAATGGCGGCCAGCCGGTGAGCAAGGGCGCAACGGTTGAATCGCGCCGCCGCTGCCATGCCCACGCGCCGCTACAGCACTAGGCCGCCGTCCACGGCAAAGGCCTGGCCAGTGATATAGCCGGCCTCCTCGCCGGCAAGAAAGGCCACCAGGCTGGCCACGTCCCGCGGAGAACCCAGGTGTCCCATGGCAATGCGGCTGGTGACCAGCTCCGTCATCTCCTCTGTCATCGTCTTCGCCATGTCGGTCTCGATGAAACCCGGAGTAAGCGAATTGACCGTTATGTTGCGCGAGGCCATCTCCCTTGCCAGGCTCTTGGTCAACCCCACCAAGCCTGCCTTGGAAGCGGCGTAATTGGCCTGGCCAACGTTGCCCACCAAGCCAACTATGGACGATATTATGATGATCCTGCCCCGCCGTTTCCGCAGCATGGTCTTGGCGGCGGCCCGGCAGCAGAGGAAGGCCCCTTTCAAGTTGACCTCCACCACGTCGTCCCAGTCCGATTCCGACATGCGAATGAGAAGGCTGTCTTTGTTGACGCCCGCGTTATTGACCAGGATGTCCACGCCGCCCCAGTCGTCCTCCAGCCTGTGGAACATATCCTGCACCTGCGCCGAGTCGGTGACGTCCGCGGCCAGCGGTATCGCCTCCGAATCAGCCCGGCGTATCTCTTCAGCGATCTCCTCCGCTCGCGCCCTGGCCGAGTTGTAGTGCACCCCCAGGCGCGCGCCCTGCGAGGCAAGCTTCAACGCTATACCGCGGCCAATGCCGCCGGACGCGCCCGTAACCAGGGCCACTTTCCCCTGCAACGGGCGTTCCCGGGTCATCTTGGCACCTTGTCCGAGATATCGAGCGCCGCCAGCTCGCTCCTCATCGCCTCAACCAGTCCGGCGTCGACAACCCGCCCGGCAAGCCTGATGGCTTCCGCCACGCTATCGGCGCGGGCGTGTCCGTGGCCAACGATCACTGTGCCGTCCACGCCGAACAGAGGGCCGCCGCCGCCCACCTCAGCGGGAGCGGTTATGGCGGCAAGCTCCCCCGAGATTCCTTCCAGGGCTTGGGACGGCAGCCATTGACCCAATGCCTCAGGCAGGTACCGGCGCAGCGCCATGCCCAGTCCCTCCGCATACTTCATCAACACGTTGCCAACGAATCCGTCGCAGACCACCACGTCGGCCTTATTCAAGAACAGATCCATGCCCTCCACGTTGCCCACAAAGTTGAGGCCGCTTTCTTTGAACAGAGGATAGGCCTCCTTGGTCTGGCGGTTCCCCTTTCCTTCCTCCGCACCCACGCTCAAAAGGCCGACTCTTGGCGTCTGAACGCCCTGCATGGTGCGCGCGAAGGCGACTCCCAGCGCGCCAAACCCCAGGAGCTGGATGGGCCGGCAGTCCACGTTGCTGCCCAGGTCCATGAGCAGCGTTTGGGAAAGCTTGCCGAAGAGCGGCCCGCCTATGGCCGGGCGGTCTACGCCTTTCAGCAAGCCCAGCACCAGCGTGGCCGAAGCCATGGAGGCTCCCGTGGAGCCCATGGACACCACCGCCTGCACTTCGCCGGCCTTGGCCAGCTTGGTCGCCTCCACTATGGAGGCGTTGGGCTTCTCCCTGATAGCTCGCACCGGGTTGTCCGTCTCTTCGATAATTCTCTGTGAAGGCGCAATCGTGATATCCAGGCCGCCCGCGTCCAGGTGGGACAGCTCGGCTTCCACGGCGCTCCGGTCTCCAACAAGCAACACGTGGTAGCCGTACTCCCTGGCAGCCTGCACAGCGCCGGCCACAGGTTCCATGGGGGCAAAATCTCCACCCATAGCATCAATGGCGACTCTGAACTTACCTGCTTCTGACATTCCGTATCCTCTCTAAGGAGCCTTTACAAATAGGGACGCCTCTCCCGTGATGACGTCCTCCCCGTCCTCTTTGCGGCATCCAACGGTACAGTTTACCCTATTGCCGCCCTCACTGTTAGTGATACCCTTCACCTCACCAATCACCTCACCAAAAGTAACCACCCGGTCGCCCGGGTAGACCGGCGAGCGGAAGCGCACCTTCAAACGCCCCGAGTCCAGCCAGTCCTTGCCGAACTCCTTGGTCAGCATTTCTGAAATGAAGGCCAGCACCAGCATGCCGTGAACCACAATGCGCCCAAAGGTGCTCTGAGAGGCAAACTCGGCGTCCAGGTGCACCGGGTTGTGGTCGCCTGAAACCTCGGCGTAGCGGTTGATTTGGTCCTGGGTAAGGGACCTGGACAGCTCAGGCAGTGAAGCGCTCTGTCGCAATGGTCTACCCGTCCTTTCCGAACACGATCAACGTGCTGCGGCCATCCAGCACCGGCGACGATTGATCGTCAGCAATTGTGAACTCCAACACTATGAAGCGACCGCCCTTACCCCTTTGGCTGGACTGGACGATCCTGGCGTGACAGGACACGCTTTCCCCTACCCTGGCGGCACGGTGCGATTCCAACTCCTGCGATACGTGCACCGCGCCTTCGGGAATGCCCAGGCCCGTGAGCAGGGTCCTGATCCCCAGGGCGGCCAGAGCCGTCGTTGGCACGTAACCCTCCTGGTAGACGGACGACTCCGCGCCCAAGATGGAGAGGTATTCGTCCAGCATGGCACGGTCAAGGACGAAGCTTGCCGGCTGCAACTCGCGGCCTGCCGTTAATTCGTATTCGCTCATGATTCGCAGTAAACCATCCGCTTCAAGCGGCACAGATTATAGGGATGAGTATGCTAACATGCTAGTGATTCAAGCGCCATTAGACAGAACTCTCAGCCCAAATTGCAAATGCCTTCCCCAGCAACAGCTAGCCCCAGAGACCTATTGGAACGCACCTGGGTAGTCTTGGTGGATACCGCCAGGGCAGGCAAGACCATCTCCTACGGCGAGCTTGCCCTGGCTGTGGGACTGCCGCACCTGCAACGCAGCATTCACAGAAGAGTAGTAGCGCCGCTCTGTTCATGCGTTTGCCAGCCCAACGGTTATCCGGACATAGCCAGCCTGGTAGTGCGAAAGGACAGCGGACACCCCGGCGACGGCTGGTGGAGCGAAGCGGGCGGCGTCAATACAGAGATGTGGCGAAACGAGCTAGCACGGGTACACTCTTTTCAGTGGCCTGATCATCTGCCTCTTTGATAAAGTGGAGGCATCATTCCAGCGTGGGAGGCGTCATGCCCGTACAGTTCATCAATCCAGCCGCCATACACACCCCAACCGGATATAGCCACGTAGCCAAAGCCGGCAACTTGGTCTCCATAGCCGGTCAGCTCTCCATCGACAAGGATGGCAACGTCGTCGGTGAAGGAGACATCCAGGCGCAGACCAAACAAGCTCTGTCCAATCTGGAAGAGGCGGTTAAGGCATCCGGAGGCACAAAGGAAGACATAGCGGCCATTCGCGTCTACATGACAAACCGGGACGACCTGGAGGGGATGCGACAGGCCCGCGCCGGCTTTTGGGAGGGCACACCGCCGGCGAGCACCTTGCTCTTCATCAGCGGACTGGTACGGCCGGAGTTTCTCATCGAGATAGAAGCGCTGGCCGTGGTGGGCGGATGAGCGGACTTTCAGGAGACCCGCCGCAGGCAGGCCATATCATGGTTTGGCAGATTCACGAGCACCCTTGAAACCAATGCCTCAAAATACATCACCTCACACTCTGCACGGGAAGGAAAAAGCCCAATACGTAGCCGGCATGTTTGCCCGCATTTCACGGCGATACGACCTAGTTAACAGCGTGATGACCGCGGGACTGCATCACCGCTGGCGCAGGCTGACCGCGCGTCTGGCCGCGGAAGGACTGGAAGGCAACGCCCTCGACGTGGCCACGGGCACCGGCGATTTGGCCTTCTCTTTGTCAAGGCGCAGCGAAGTGAGCTCCACCGTAGGAGTTGACTTTGTGCCGGAGATGGTGGCGCTTGCCGCCCTCAAGGCGAACCGGCTGCGGCTGTCTGGCCACACCCTTTTTTTGCAGGGAGACGCCTTGGCCCTGCCGTTCCAGGACGACACCTTCATTTGCGCTACCTCCGGATTCAGCATGCGCAACGTGGTGGACGTGCCGCTGGCGGTAGCGGAAATGACCAGGGTGGTAAAACCCGGTGGGAGAGTGGCAGTGCTGGAGATCACCCAATTCCAGCAGAACGGCCTCTTCCCCAAGCTGTTCCGGTTCTACTTCCACAGAATAGTGCCGCTGATCGGAGGGCTGCTCGCGGGAGACAGTGAAGCGTACACCTACCTGCCGCGTTCCGTAGACCTGTTCCCTTCCGCGGAGGCGTTTGCATCCCTGATGGTGCAGGCCGGCTTGAAAAATGTGCGCTACTTGAAAGTCGGCATGGGTTCAGTAGCAGTCTACATCGGAGAAAAGCCACTCTGACGTCTTTCAAAGCATTGGTTTATACTGGAAGTCACCCTTGATGTAACACGGAGGCAAAGATGCCAATCATCCATACGGGAGACGTACCACCGGACGAGCTTTCAGGCAACAAGCGACAGACCCTGGTCAATGGAGACCTGGGAGCAAGTGCACTAACCGTATTCCAGCTGGACGTACCGCCCGGAGGAGAGATCCCTCTACATACTCACCCGGGTCACGAGGAGTGCATGCTTGTCTTGGAGGGGAATCTTGAAGCCGTAGTAGACGACCACGTGGAGCAGGTAGGCCCGGGAGATACCATACTGGCCCCCAGCGACGCCAAGCACTCCTTGGTCAACAAAAGTGACAGGCCGGCCAGATTCATTGCCATCTTCCCCACAACCAACGTGCAGCGTCACTTCTTGGACTCTTAGCGTAGTTGCCCGCCGGGGCAACCAATGATAGATTGGCCGTCCATAAAGCAGCGAATCTTCCAAGGAGTAGATATGGAATACCGTCAACTAGGGAATTCAGGGCTCAAGGTTTCAATAGTGGGTTTGGGCTGCAACAACTTTGGTGGACGAGTTGACGCCCAGGGCACGGAACGCGTCCTCAACCAGTGCATAGAAGAAGATGTCATCCTCTTGGATACCGCCAACACATACGGCGGCGGCCTCTCGGAAGAGTACATGGGCAAAGCACTCAAGGGTAAGCGCCACCAGGTGCTGCTGGCCACCAAGGCAGGCATGAATATAGGTGACGGCCCCAACCAGAGTGGGACCTCTCGCAAGCACCTCACGCAAGAGGTGGAGACCAGCCTTCGCAGGCTGCAGACCGACTACATAGACCTGTACCAGATTCACCGCTACGACCCGAACACATCCGCGGAAGAGACCATGCGTACCCTGGACGACCTGGTACACCAGGGTAAGGTGCGTTACATAGGTTGCTCTAACTACACGGCATGGCAGATGGTGGAAGCCGCGGGGGTAACAAGTGCTCTGAATCTGGAACCTTTCGTCAGCTCACAGCCGGAATACAGCATGATGAAACGGGACGTGGAGAAGGAAGAGGGACCCACGGCGGCAAGGCTGGGCATGGGAATCCTTCCCTACTTCCCTCTGGCCAGTGGATTCCTTACCGGCAAGTACAAGCGGAATCAGCAGGCGCCGGAAGGCACACGCCTAGCGGGCAATCCACAGCGGGCGCAGGCCACCTTCACCGACCGCAACTTTGATCTCATAGAAAAGCTGGAAGAGTTCGCCGCCGAGCGTGAGCGAACAATGGTGGAGCTTGCCATTGCCTGGCTTTTGGCTAATCCGGCGGTCAGCAGCGTCATCTCCGGCGCCACCAAGCCGGAACAGGTCACTGCCAATGCCAAAGCCGCCGGCTGGCATCTAGCCCAGGAAGAGAAAACTCAACTGGACTCCATTCTAGAAGAGCACGGATTCTGAACAGACTCTACATTGAAAGTGCAGGTCTGGCGCATGGAATCCAGTCTAAGCCATCAGTACGTTAACCTGGGGAGCACAGGCAGCGTACACTACGTCAAGGCCGGCCAGGGTCCGCCACTGGTGCTGCTCCACGGACTAGGAGCCTCTGTGGTTACCTGGCACAATAACGTCTCCGCATTCGCCTCCAGGTACACGGTCTACGCACCGGACCTCCCCGGCCATGGCGATACGGCCAAGCCCGACATCCCCTACGGCCTGGACGCAGGCGTAGAATTTCTACCCGAGTTCCTAGACGCGCTTGGCTTGGATCGGAACGTTACCCTAATGGGCAACTCGGCCGGGGGACTGGTTGCAATGGCGTCCGTACTGAGGCAACCCGAACGGTTCAAGGCCATGGTCTTGATCTCACCGGTGGGCCTTGGCCGCGAGTTGGGGCTGCCTGTACGCTTGGCATCCCTTCCCCTGATAGGGAAACCACTCCATAAGCTGGACGGCAAAAGCAAGACAAGATTTGTGCAGCGCATCTTCCATGACAAGAGTACTCTACATCCAGAGGCCTACCGGGAGCTGATACGAGTCCGCTCTGTCCCCGAAGCGCGCCGTACCGAGCTTAGCGTGATCCGCCGCAACGTCACCTTCCGCGGCCTGCGGAAGTCGCTGGTCATCCCTCACCATGACCTCCTGAACCTGCCGGTGCCCACCCTCCTGGTGTGGGGCAGACAAGACAAGATAGTACCCGTCAAACAGGCGCACCATGCAGCTGAGCGATATCCCTCCATAGAGGTGCGTATATTCCAAGATTGCGGCCACTGGCCGCAAATGGAGCATTCGGACGCGTTCAATCAAGCCGTTCTCGCTTTTCTAGACCGCGTCTACAGCCCGGATAGGGAGTCCGCCATAAGTGACTCCTAAAGCGGATAACACACCCCCCGTATGGGTGAGATTGTTCTCTGTCGCGGGGCCCTGGATGAGCGTCATGATGTTGACGCTCAGCGTCGCCATAATCATAGTGGCGTTTCTCCTCAGCGACCGCATACCCGGCGTTGATTCTCTGGGTTATCCCGCCGTATTCCTGATATCTCTCTTCGGCAACGCTACGTTGATTGTTCCCGTGCCGGCCATTGCAGTGGTCTGTACCGGAGGGACCATTCTCAATCCGCTTCTGGTGGGGATCCTAGGCGGAACTGGCCAGGCGTTGGGAGAAATGACGGGCTACATCGCCGGCTTTGGGGGGCAGGGCTTTTTTGAAAAAGGCCGGTACTATGAACGGATCAATAATTGGGTGGCAAGACGGGGTTGGGTAGCCATAGTCCTCCTGGGGTTTATACCAAACCCCATCTTTGACTTCGCGGGACTGGCGGCCGGCGCTCTGCGCATGCCTGCCTGGAAATTCCTCGCCGCTGCCGCCGCGGGAAAGACGGTGCGCTCGATTATCATAGCTTACGGTTGTGCTTATGGAATAGACCTCTTGGGAGTCCCTGATCCGGCCTCTTGACAACTCTGTTTTTGACAGGGTAGCCGCGCCTTTGCTACACTTTGGCCATAATTATTATTTGATTTTGTCCCGTATGCCTGCGAGTGGATTTGGCGAAAGGCTTGCCGGAGAGATGTCCTCCATCATTGCCCGGCGAAATCATCAAATCTTGTCGCTGGGAGAGAAGGGGTGGTAGAGGAGGAATTATTTGTCTATTTCCAATCTCTTCCCTCGCCTCATTGGAACTGTCCTATTGGGATTGGGGGGATGGCCGCTTGGCGTAGCTGTCGGTAATACCGTTGACTCCACCAGCTATGTTCCCCTGGGTCTCGCCGGCACGCTGATTGGAGCCGTCGTTGGCGCTATTGCTACCCCATACGTATCCAGGGCATTCATACAAAGCACGGTCAACGCATCCCGGAACATCTCCACGGCCAGGTTGGCCGCTGCGTCACTTGGACTTGTTGCCGGCCTAGTTATTGCCATATTGATCTCCTTTCCTTTCTCACGAATACCTGGCTGGCCCGGCGTGTGGCTGCCCATTGTCCTCAACCTGTTGTTCGCCACGGCAGGCGCGGCTATTGCGGTGAGCAGGGAACGTGATCTGCTCCTGTTCTTCCCCCAAGCCGACAAATCTCAGGCTCACTCCGCGGTCTCCAATGGCAAGATAATACTGGATACCAGCGCCATCATAGATGGACGTATCGCGGACATCTCCGAGAGCGGCTTCATCAACGGAGCACTGGTGATACCCCGGTTTGTCCTGGATGAACTGCGACACGTTGCCGACTCCAACGACTCCCTGCGTAGAAACAGAGGACGGCGAGGCTTGGAAATGCTCAACAAGCTGCGCAAGGAATCCTCTACGCCCGTACAAGTAATGGACGTTGACCACTGGAACGGTATGGAGGTCGACGCAAAGCTAGTCATGCTTGCAGAAAGTTTGAACGCCCCCATTGTAACCACCGACTTCAATCTGAACCGCGTCGCCGAAATTCAGGGAGTGCACGTTCTCAACATCAACGAGCTTGCCAATGCCCTTAAATCAGTGGTGCTACCGGGAGAGGAAATGTCCGTACACGTGATCCAGCAGGGCAAAGAGTCCGGGCAGGGAGTCGGCTTCTTGGATGATGGCACAATGGTAGTGGTGGAAGGCGGTAGAGTCTTCTTGGACAGCACCGTAGAGGTTGCAGTGACGCGAGTGCTGCAGACGGCGGCAGGTCGCCTCATCTTTGCCCAGCCCAGAGCTCACTAGGCATGCCCCGGGACGAGAACAGCCCTGACCCCAACAACGCCTTGCTTCGCCGGGCGGGGGCCGTGATTGTAGCTGCCGGACAAAGCAAGCGAATGGACGGCATAGACAAGACCCTCATGGATATTCTAGGCCTGCCTTTGCTCACCTATTCCCTGGCTGCATTCGAAGCTGCCCCATCTATCGAAAGCGTTGTGCTGGTGCTCCGTCCCTCCTCTATTGACTCGGGGAATGCCCTTGTTGAAGCGCACGGCTTCCGCAAGGTAAGCAGTATTCAAGCCGGCGGCGAACGGCGCCAGGATTCAGTGCGCAACGGCCTGGAATGCCTGGATGACCCGGAATGGGTGGTGGTGCACGATGGCGCACGTCCCTGCATTGGACAGGGCCTCATAGAGCAAGGCATAGATGAAGCAATCCGATGGGGATCCGCCGTAGCCGCCGTGCCGGTAACGGACACCATCAAAGTACGGCGCTGCGACGGACAGGTGGAGACCACCCTTGACCGCGGCAGGTTATGGGCCGCTCAGACGCCCCAGATCTTCCCCCTAAAGAGACTGCGTGACGCCTTCAACCAAGTCGCCGCCACCGTAACCGACGAAGCGGCGCTCATGGAGCAGGCCGGTTATCCGGTACATCTCTATTTTGGCTCCTATTCCAACATAAAGGTCACCACCAGGGAGGATGCAGTAATAGCCCGAGCCCTATTGAAGCAACGCCAGGACGTGGGAGTTTGAGAACCGGCGTAGGCTATGATGCTCACCGCCTTGTTCCCCAGCGCCCGCTTATTCTGGGGGGAGTCTCCATTCCCAGCAGCAAGGGGTTGGCCGGGCATAGCGATGGGGACGTATTGCTCCATGCCATCATAGATGCTCTGCTTGGCGCAGCCGCCCTGGGAGACATTGGCGAATACTTCCCGTCTGAAGACCCGCGCTATGCGGGCATAAGCAGCCTGGAGATGCTGTCGAAAGCGAACGCCATTCTCAGAGAGGATGGTTGGCGTGTTTTGAACGTGGATGCTACAATCGTGGCTCAAAGCCCCAAGCTGGCGCCTTACTTCCAGCCTATGAGGCAGTCCATTGCCGTCTCTTTGGGAGTAGAGCCGACTAGAGTAAGTGTGAAAGCCACAACCACAGATGGCCTGGGTTTTACGGGAAGCAGCCAGGGTATTGCCTGCTACAGTGTGGCCTCCATTGAGCCTGAATCATGAACCTGTACGATTCCCTTGCCGAGCAGAAAAGAGAGCTGACACCCTGTGACGGGACACTAAAGATGTACGTTTGCGGCGTCACACCGTACGCATCCACCCACATTGGGCATGCCATGAGAGCCGTCGTCTTCGATGTCTTGCGTCGCTACTTGGAGTACAGGGGACACCAAGTCAAGCACGTTGAAAACTTCACCGACATAGACGACAAGATGATAGCGGGAGCCGCTGAGATGGGTATATCCGTTCAGGAGCTGGCGGAGCGCAACATTGCAGCCTACCTTGAAGAGATGGACGCCCTCAACGTTCAGCGTGCACACGTCTACCCCAGGGCCACGCATGAGATACCCGGAATCCAAGAAATGATCGGCGGCCTCATAAAGAAAGGCCTGGCATACCAGGCAAACGGCGATGTCTACTACCGGGTCAGACTGAACAAGGACTACGGTAAACTCAGCCATCGCACCTTGGACACCATGAGGGCCGGCGCCAGAGTTGAACCCGGCGAGCTCAAGCAAGACCCCCTGGACTTTGCGCTATGGAAATCTGAAAAGCCCGGCGAGCCGTCCTGGCTGAGCCCTTGGGGTAAAGGCAGACCAGGCTGGCACATAGAATGCAGCGCCATGTCGCTGGCTTATCTTGGAGAGACCATCGACATACACGGCGGAGGCCAGGACCTGGTCTTTCCCCACCACGAAAACGAGATAGCCCAAACCGAGTCCTATAACAACGGCAAGCCAATGGCGCGGTTCTGGGTCCACAATGGCTTGCTCAGGATGGGCCAGGACAAGATGAGCAAATCTCTGGGGAACTTCATCACTTTGAGAGAAGCCCTGGAACGTTTTTCCACGGATGCCATACGTCTCTTCTTCCTCACTTCCCACTACCGAAGCCCCCTCACGTACAGCGACGAAAACGTCCTAGCGCAAGAGCGCGCCGCGGAGCGCATGCGCGCCGCCCTCCTTCCGTCGCCGGCAGGCGGGCAGCCGCTGGACGTAACCTTGTACAAACAGCGCTTTGAAGACGCCATGGACGACGACCTCAACACTCCCAGGGCCATAGCGGTTCTATTTGACCTATGCAGGGACATCAACCGTGGGCGCGGCCAGGGCAAGAGCATGGTTGAAGCGCAACAGCTTTTGCGCAGCCTTGGTGAACTCCTTGGTCTGACGTTTGCCGCCCCCGAAGCCAGGGACGACGTTGCGGCGCATCCCTTTATAGATATGCTGGTGGAGGTACGCACCCAGCTGAGGGAGGCCAAGCAGTTTGCCTTGGCCGATTCCATAAGGGATGGACTGGCCGGGCTGGGAATTTCCCTGGAAGACTCACCGGAAGGCACTCAATGGCGGGTGCGTTAGCTGGACTCCTGACAAGCTGCGCTTTCAGCAAGGGAGCACCAGCTAGCCATCGCAATCTATCCCTGGCTGATAACATAAGAACATGCCTCACGATGCAGTGAACTGTTTACGGCGCTCTCTTGGAAGCCATTCGGTATTTACCGATCAACAGACCGTTGAATTCCACTCCGCCGATGCATTGAACCCCTCGCGGGCTTACCATACGGACCCTTCTGCATGGAGTGCGCCGCTGGGGGTGGTCTTCCCCAAATCCACGGATGAAGTGTCTGAAATCGTGCGGGTGGCAGGCCGTCATAAAACGCCTCTAGTCCCCTACGGAGGCGGCACTGGAGTGATGGGTGCAGCCGTACCTCCAGAAGGGGCCATTGTCGTAGACATGCAGCGTATGAATAAGGTCCGCACCGTCTCGGAAGACGACAGAATAGCCTGGGCCGAAGCCGGCGTGGTCTTGGAGGACCTGGATGCCGTGCTCGCAAATCATCGCCTCATGCTTGGACACGACCCGTACAGCAAGCCCATCGCTACCGTGGGAGGAGCCATTTCCACCAACGGTGTCGGTTATCTCGCTGCCCGTTACGGGTCCATGGGTGCACAGGTGGCTGCATTGGAAGTGGTCCTACCCACAGGCGACGTGATGACTACCAAAGCCGTGCCCAAACCAGCGTCCGGGCCGGACCTGAACACACTCTTCATCGGCTCGGAAGGGACTCTGGGCATAATCACGGCCGCCGCTCTGCGCGTCTTCCCTGTACCTGAGCACCGTCGCTTCGCCACAGTCTCGTTCAATACCTTCGAAGATGGGTTTCAAGCCGTGGCAGAGATGTCCTCCATTGGCCTGCGCCCCGCTCTGACCGATCTCACTGAAGAGCCGGGAGACAGCGTCCTTCTGTATCTTGTCTTCGAAGGGTACAAAGAGGAAGTGGATGCCCAGGAGATGCGCGCTTTGCGCATCTGCAAGGAGCACGGAGGCAGTGACATCGGGCCGGATGAGACAATAGAGTACTGGAAATCACGACACAACAGCGGGGAGATTTACAAGCAAGAACTCCTCCAGCTATCACCCCGGGAACGGTGGTCAAGATGGTGGGCCGATAGGGGTCACTGGGACTATTTACACCTGGCCTTTCCTGTTTCCTCCGTTCTTGAGTTCCGCCGGCGGGTGGAAGCCATCAGCAGCCGAAACAACATTGCAGTTAGAGAGTACTCCGTTTGGACCGACCCCGGGCTGTTCTCATTCATCATGACCGGGGCGCGCTTGGAAAGTAACTCGCGGCAGGACAGGTTCGTGGAAACGGTGGACGCGGTGCTCCGCTTGGCACAACAGATGGGCGGCACCATGGAGTACTGCCACGGCGTCGGACTGAAGCTTTCCCACCTTGTGCGAGAGGAATGGGGAAACAGGCTGGACACCGCCAGGCGCATCAAGCGCGCCCTTGACCCTCACAACCTGATGAATCCTGGTAAACTGGGGCTCTGAACCCCGGTTTTGATAATGGCGGCAAGCATGATGCATCAAACGTTGGAGCATGGAATAGTAGTAGCCGTATGCCTCAGGCCAGAAAGCGGCGTGCCCAAGTATCCACAGCCTGAGATAGCGATTGGGATCCATGGCGTGGAGGGCGACTTCCACTCCGGCCCAATCAACAAGCACAAGAAGACCGGCAGCCCTGAGCCGAATACGCGCCACGTTACAATAGTGGCCCAGGAAGCGCTGGAAGCGGTAAACGCCTATCTGCAGGTGGAGCTTGGCCCCGGTTCCATTGGGGAGAACATACAGGTCAGCGGCCTCGACGATCTGTCCAACCTAAAGGCCGGCGATCTTCTAGAGCTGGGGTCGGACGCCGTGGTCCGGGTTACCGGCCAGAACGCCCCCTGCGCCACGCTCAACGTGTATCACAAAGAGATCATCAAGTCCTTTCTGGGGCGCAGGGGCGTAACCGCTACGGTGGTAAAAACCGGCGCCCTGAGACCGGGAGACGCCGTCAGGGTGGTGAAGGGCTGATCCCTCTCACCACTACCCGGTCCTGAGCCCGGACTCCCAGCTCAAGCGCCGCGTTGCCATTGGGTAGAGCTACCTCCAAGTACCCCTGCCCGCCGATGAGAGCTGTCAGTTCGCCGGCTTCACCATAGGTGCCCGAGAAGCGACTTATCTTACTCTTCCCAACCTCTATTTCAATTCCACCTGACATCTCCGCAATATCCTTCATCAAGATATTGGTCACTATGTTGCCAAACATATCCACGTGCAGCACGTAGCCCGTTAGTAAGCCGTCCTCCCACAGCGGCCGCGGCACTGCCAGCCTGACCATTTTCTCCACGCGCTCTCCCATATCGCTGGGTGCAGCGCCCAGCAGCAAATTGGCCGCCGCTGGGACAAAGATGTCGCGCCCGTGGAAGGTGTTGCTCACCGGGTGCCGCCAGTACTCGGAATTAGCCAAAGCAAACGCTTCGACTCCCCGTGGAATGGCTGCTTGGTAGGCCTGGAAGGGAGGGATCCCGGCGTTCTCGCCGGGCAGAACCAGACTGAGAATACCGTTGTCGGGCGCCAGGAAGAAGTGGTCCCGCGCCCGTACCAGCAGAGGCTTGCGTTCTGTTCCAACGCCGGGGTCGACTACCGCTACGTGTACTGTGCCGGACGGAAAGAAGTGCCAGGCAGTGCTTAACAGGAACGCCCCTTGGAGCAGATCCTGGGGCGGCACTTCGTGGGTTATGTCTACCATGCTCGCCCCGGGGCAGATGCTGGAGATCACCCCTTTCATAGCCCCGACGTAAGAATCGGACAGGCCAAAGTCGCTGAGCAGGGTGATTACCGGGCCCGGCATGGCTCCCTAGAACCGTTCCCAGGGCCTCCAGACGCCGATGAGCGACAGCACTACAAAAACAACTCCAAGAACAATAGTGAAGCGGAACAGGGTCTGCTCTACGCCGCGGCGGGTGCGAAACGTACCCTCGGCGGCACCGAACAGACCGGTGCCTCCGCCTCTGACCTGTGCCAGCACCACTGCTATGAGGACAACGGAGAGGATTATTGCCGCAATACTTACATAAGTCTGCATTTGTTCTTGTTCCCTCTGACTACTCTACCAGGGACGCTTCAGGTGTCAAGCTGACCTCAACGTCATCCTTTCTTCAAACTCTCCAGCTTCTGCTGCAGAACCTGGTTGGCCAAGGCGGGGTTTGCTTGGCCCCTGGTTGCTTTCATCACCTGGCCCACCAGGAACTTGACCGCCGTCTCCTTGCCGCTCATGTAGTCCTGGACCGCCTTGGGATTCTCGCCAATGGCCCGGTCTGCTGCGGCCTGTATGGCGGAAGAATCGGAAATTTGCTCCAGACCTCTCTCCTTCACAATATCCGCCGGCACTTTTTCGGGTGACTCAAATAAGGCGTCGAGCACTTCTGAGGCCATGTTGGTGCTCAGCTTACCCTCCTCCAGCATAACGGCGACTTCAAAGAGGTGCTTGGTATCTAACCCATCGCCGCTTACCTCTTCGCCAATGCTGTTGAACAACCGCGTAACATCGCCGAGAACAAGGTTGCACAAGACATCGGCCCGCTTGCGCCTCTCCATTTCACTCATATCGCCGGCGTAGCTCATTGCGGAATCAAAATAGCTGCTGGCAGCGCTCGTGCCCAGGATGAGCTGACCTGCTTTGTACTCGCTCAGCCCCAGCTCGTCGACGTAGCGACGGAGCCTAGCATCCGGCAGCTCAGGCATCTTCGCCCGCACCTCGTCCACCCACTGACGGCTGATCTTCAAAGGCGCCAGGTCAGGCTCCGGGAAATAGCGGTAATCATGGGCATGCTCCTTAGAGCGCTGCGACGCGGTCACACCCCTGTCTTCCAGCCAGCCGCGCGTCTCCTGTTCAATCTGCCCTCCTTCTTCCAAGACCGCAGCCTGGCGTTCCCTTTCATACTGCAGGGCGCGGAACACGGAGCGAAAGCTGTTCATGTTCTTCACCTCCACCTTGGCGCCAAGCTCGACACTGCCCTGGGGGCGGATGCTGATGTTGGCGTCGCAGCGGAAGCTGCCCTCCTCCATATTGGCGGTGGACACACCGAGGTAACGCAGGATGGTGCGCAGCTTTATCAGATACTGCCTGGCCTCTTCCGCCGAGCGCAGGTCCGGTTCGCCCACTATCTCCATGAGGGGCACGCCGGCGCGGTTTACGTCCAACAGGCTGTAGGCCTCTCCCGTTTCGCCGGTGCGGTGGAACAGCTTGGCCACGTCTTCTTCCAGGTGGACGCGGTTGATGTACACCTTCTTCTCGCCGCTGTCCGCCGGGATGGACAGCCATCCGCCGCTGGCTATGGGCCGGTCATACTGAGAGATCTGGTATCCCTTCATCAGGTCGGGATAGGGATAGTTCTTCCTATCGAACTTGGTCTCCGCCGCGATGCCGCAGTTCAGCGCCAGGCCGGTCATCATGACAAACTCCACCGCACGTTTGTTTATCACGGGGAGGACACCGGGCATACCCAGGCAAACCGGACACACCTCTGAGTTAGGCTCGGCGCCCTGATAGCCGGCGCGGCAGGCGCAGAACATCTTGCTCTTGGTGAGGAGCTGAACGTGCACCTCGAGCCCAATTACCGCTTCGTATCCGGTCTCTACTGTGGTTGTCATCATGGTTGCGTGGGATGGCCTCACGAAATTATATCATCTCGTTTTGAGTACACCTTGAACCCGTCGCCGGCATCCTCAAAAAGTGCACTACGGGGATATTGCATCACCTTAATAAGGATGACAACATCGCCCGCCGACCCCGAGACTCCCAGGAGAAACGCTATAAAGGCGGAGAAGTGGGCAAGGCCGCCCACGGGGGCAAGAAGCAGAGCAGGCGGCAATAGCACCGTCAGGAGCACCGGCGGCGCAAGCGCCGCCACTGTGAATTTTGCCCTTCTCAGGTAGCAGCCGGGGGCTCCCACCCAGAAGACCGGGCCGAACTTGGTCCAGAGCTTGAATCCAAAACGCGGGCGTCCGCCGTACGCTGAGAAGGCGATGGCGTGGGCCAGCTCATGCAGCACGACCCCAGCTACTGTCCCTATGACAAGCCCGGCAATGAGAACATCCTGCTTTACGGTGAAGCTGTCCACGCCGGCGAATGCCAACTGGGACAGGGCCATGAGCTGGAGAGAAACATACGCCAGAATCACAAATGCGATGACCAGAGCAACCCAATCTCTCCCGGACAACCTACTGGGAGTCCATGTGTCTATCTCGACGTAGCCCGGCGGCAGATTCCGCGTACTCACCCGTCACACCTCCTGTTCCAGGACTCTTCGGAAGAGGCCCCCTTAGCTTGTATCCCCGGCCTCGTGCTCAGTCCAAGCTCCAGCCCCCACCAGCGGGACGAAGCGACACGACCCGTGGTTCTTCACGGAATAGCCGTCGTGCGATTTCGTGAAGAGCAGAAGGTCTTGCAAGCTCCGCGAGCCCACCGGGATCACCATACGGCCACCTTCGCTCAACTGCTCGAGCAGCACCCTGGGCAGTCGAGGCGCTGCGGCGGCAACTATTATGGCGTCGAACGGGGAATCCTTGCTCCTCCCCAGGACATCGCCTGCCTGATGCACCGTGACGTTGTGATAGCCCAGAGACTGCAAACGCTCCCTTGCACTATCCGCAAGAACCTTCAACCGTTCCGTGGTAATCACCTCTTTGGCGAGGAGCGAAAGCACCGCCGCCTGATACCCCGATCCCGTGCCTACCTCCAGGACTTTGTCTCCGGGCTTGAGGTTGAGCATGGAAACCATCATGGCCACAATCAGCGGTTGAGATACCGTCTGCCCATCGCCTATGGGCAGTGGAATGTCTTCATAGGCAAGGTGTCTGCTGGCTGCGGGCACGAACGCCTCTCTGGGCACCCTTGCCATGGCGTCCACCACTCTGCGGTCTTTGACTTCCCTGTAAATCAGCCCTAGGAGCCGTCTCTTTTCCTTTTCCAGGTCCACGAGTGAGTTTTCTCTCCATGCCGACCATGCTTCAAGAAGGTTGGATAATCCACTGACCCGCATCAGTGTAGCCATATTATTACAGATTCGCAGAGAGGTCTGGGCGCTATCGCCTCCAATAGACGGTGAACCCAATCGCTCTTGCTCAGGAATGGCATAATAGGCTTGACAAGGGTTACGTCCCCTCGAGGGCTGAGCTGGCCGGAGACGCGCTCGAACAGGTAGTGATCGCAGGGAACCATAAGACAAGGGTCACCCAATGGCAATAATACATGGACAGATTGGCTGCCTAAACCAACTCGTCGAGTTACTCAAGGAATCAGGCATAGGTGGCTTTGAGACACTGGATTCTATCCGTAAATTTCGTGCCAGCTACAAGGATACAATCCAGAAAATAACGGAGAATAGCAGAGCGCGCTTGTTGCAAGATATAGCAAATCTCGAGTCGAAGTATCAGGAGCTATCATCTGACCTAAACAACAGAATCAAGAGACGGGAGGATGAACTGCTTGCTGAACTCAGGATGCTTAAAACAGGGATGAATGCAACCAATCCCCCGACAAACTTTTTAGGAAGAGTAGTTGCATCTGTTAAGAATCGAAGAATCTCAAAAAGAAAGGCGGTTCTTGAGAGTTCCTTAAGCAGTGAAGTTGAAAGACCGTTTAGGCGATCGTTGGAAGATGTTGCCCGCATTGAATCTGACATTAAGAGTAAAAAGGCCAACCCAGAAAGATGGATTGAGGTGGACCCCAAAATTCGGACAGGTGGCTAAGAGAGAGTCCCGCTCCTAAAATAGGACGGAAACAAGGAGCAGGACATGAAGCAAACACGTAAGAAGCACAGCCCAGTCTTCAAGGCCAAAGTGGCTTTGGCCGCGCTCCAGGGGGAGCACACCATTGCAGAGCTAGCCAGCCGGTTTGAAGTCCACCCGAGCCAGATCCATGCCTGGAAGAAGGCCTTGACTCAGGGGGCGCCGCACCTCTTTGAAAATGGTGCTGGACGCCAGGAGAAGGACCAAGAGGTCCTCACTGCCCAGCTCTACCAACAGATTGGGCAGCTCAAGGTGGAACGGGATTTTTTGTCACGGAGCTTCGGGTTGTGAGCCGGTCCCAACGCCGGGCCATGATTGACCGAGAAGAACCGAAGCTGTCTCTGGTGCGCCAGTGCGCCTTGCTGGGTATCAGCCGCTCCTCGTTGTACTACCTGCCAACCGAGGCCGGCGCCGAGGACTTGGAGTTGATGGCCCTCATAGACCAACAGTACCTGAAGACACCTTTCTACGGCTCCAGAAGGATGACTGCCTGGCTCAGAAATCACGGACACCAGGTCAACCGCAAGCGGGTCCGCCGGCTGATGCAGCTGATAGGCCTGGAGGCCATCTACCGGCGTCCCAACACCAGCAAGCCAAACCCAGGGCATAAGGTCTATCCATACCTGCTCAGGGGGCTGGAGATCAACCGGGTCAACCAGGTGTGGGCCACCGACATCACCTACATACCCATGGCTCGGGGTTTCCTCTACTTGGTGGCCATCATGGACTGGCACAGCCGCTACGTGCTGGCCTGGCGGCTGTCCAACACCCTGGAGGTAGACTTCTGTGTTGCGGCTCTGGAAGAGGCCTTGAGCAAGGGTCGGCCACAGATCTTCAACACCGACCAGGGCAGCCAGTTCACCAGCGAGGCCTTCACCAGCATGCTGCTGGCGCAAGGCGTTCAAGTGAGCATGGACGGCAGGGGCCGGTGCATGGACAACGTCTTCGTGGAACGGCTGTGGCGCAGCATCAAGTACGAGGAGGTGTACCTGAAGGCATACCAAAATGGGACTGAGGCCAGAAAGGGGATTGGACAGGTGGCTTATCTGGCCTTCTACAACCAAGAGGCTTTGGCCGCGCTCAGGGGGAGCACACCATTGCAGAGCTAGCCAGCCGGTTTGAAGTCCACCCGAGCCAGATCCATGCCTGGAAGAAGGCCTTGACTCAGGGGGCGCCGCACCTCTTTGAAAATGGTGCTGGACGCCAGGAGAAGGACCAAGAGGTCGGCCTACCATCAAGGTGGAACCCTGGGCTATCGGTCACCGGGTCAGGTGTTCCAAGCAGTGAGCCCACAAAGGTTTCTACGGCTCCAGAAGGATTAGAAATCACGGACACCAGGTCAACCGCAAGCGGGTCCGCCGGCTGATGCAGCTGATAGGCCTGGAGGCCATCTACCGGCGTCCCAACACCAGCAAGCCAAACCCAGGGCATAAGGTCTATCCATACCTGCTCAGGGGGCTGGAGATCAACCGGGTCAACCAGGTGTGGGCCACCGACATCACCTACATACCCATGGCTCGGGGTTTCCTCTACTTGGTGGCCATCATGGACTGGCACAGCCGCTACGTGCTGGCCTGGCGGCTGTCCAACACCCTGGAGGTAGACTTCTGTGTTGCGGCTTATTGAGCAAGGGTCGGCCACAGATCTTCAGCCTTCACCAGCGAGGCCTTCACCAGCATGCTGCTGGCGCAAGGCGTTCAAGTGAGCATGGACGGCAGGGGCCGGTGCATGGACAACGTCTTCGTGGAACGGCTGTGGCGCAGCATCAAGTACGAGGAGGTGTACCTGAAGGCATACCAAAATGGGACTGAGGCCAGAAAGGGGATTGGGGCTTATCTGGCCTTCTACAACCAAGAGCGGCCCCATCAAGCCCTGGGCTATCGGTCACCGGGTCAGGTGTTCCAAGCAGTGAGCCCACAAAGGTGTTTACTGGAACATCCACAAGCCTTACCATCGGATGAAGGTTACGAGACACCCCAGCGGTAGACTCTCTTATTTTAGCCTCACCGCTGTCCTGATGATGGGGTCCACTTGATGGGGCTTATCTGGCCTTCTACAACCAAGAGCGGCCCCATCAAGCCCTGGGCTATCGGTCACCGGGTCAGGTGTTCCAAGCAGTGAGCCCACAAAGGTGTTTACTGGAACATCCACAAGCCTTACCATCGGATGAAGGTTACGAGACACCCCAGCGGTAGACTCTCTTATTTTAGCCTCACCGCTGTCCTGATGATGGGGTCCACTTGAGATGCAACATACTCATCCAGCGAAATTGCAAAACACCAAAGAACATTATCGATATTCCAAGCCAATCGCTCACTGTTCTACGGCGCAGAAGGTGAAGAGCGGGCATTGCAAGAGTTATCGAAGCTGCCGGACTCGTACACAGTCATCAATGACTACAGATTAAAGTTTGCTAAACCAATCTACAACAGAAGGGAAAATGACAGAATATACTCGGTACAGATAGATCACATCGTCATTGGACCGACCGGCATCTATCTAGTTGAGACCAAGAATTGGAGCAAAGATTCGGTAGAAAGCCGAGATTTGTTCTCCCCGGTAAAACAATTGAACAGACACAGCTTCACCATGTTTGTACTGTTGAATGATGCAGTTAGAAATGGAGGGATGTGGCGAGTATTTTCAGGAAACTGGGGAGACAGGAAAATCTCTCCAAGGAACATCATTTTGCTCATGAACCATAAGCCACGAGAAGAATACCAGCATGTGAAAATTCTGACCCTCCAGGAAATTGTCCGTTACATTTCCTACGGGACACCGATATTCAGCGAAACGGAGGTAGCGACTCTCTCCGACTATATACTCTACCCTTAGGTTCGATCCTAAGCGCCGATATGTCATACGCCACACGCGGCAAAGCGCTCATCTGGTTCGACAGACTCACCATGAGCGCTTTTTCTCCCGCTCACTCCCTTCCCTTCGGCTATGCTTATGGTTAACTTTAGGCTCAGAGTGAACGGGAGCTAGGGGACTATTGGCGGCACCTCTATCTCGTGGAGCAGATTGACGAACTCCTCCAGGTCCTTGTCCTTGATCTGCTGCAAGCTGTGAAGATGGGGGTCTATGCGCCCCGTGATATCCGTGAAAACGTCGTATATCTGCTTGGGCGGCTTGAAGTCGGCGGCTGAAATCACGTTCATCAGCTCGGCAAGCTTGCGGTTGAGCTTCGTCTGAATGTGGAGGCGGTCCCGCTCGCCCCCGTAGCCGGTCTGCATCAGCTCGTTTTCTATGGCGGTGAGCTTGTCCTTGAGCCCCTGGGCGGCGGCGGTTACCGTGTCAGCGGCGGGAGAGCTTTCGGCGCGCTTGGCCCACTCTTCGGTCTGCTCCCTGATGCTGCGCAGGTCAAGGATGGCGTTGGTGACCTCCGAGAGCTTGTCGCGCACCTGCAGGGCGGCGGCGAACTGTTCGTCGAAGTCCTGCTGGCTGGCGGCGACGCGAGGGTCTTTGAGCAGCTGGAAGCTCTGAGTTTGGGACTCGCCGTCCACGGTGAGGGTAGCGGTGTACGTCCCAGGCGGGGCCAGGGGACCAGTGGTCACTGGATCCAGCGCCTTGTCATCGGGAACCTTGCGGGCGTACGGATAGCGCATGTCCCAAACAAAGCTGTTGCCGCCCTGATTGGCGGGCAGGCGGGGGTCTTCCGGCTGGTGTTGGGACGGCTGCTCAGGCTTCAAGTTGGAGAAGGTCTTGATCAGACCGCCCTTGGAGTCGCTGAAGGTCAGGTTCAGTTCACCCTCCGGGGCGTCTTTCAGATAGTAGGTGAGGATGACGCCTGAAGGCGGGTTCTCACCGGCGTCTAGGAGTTTCTGAACAACGTTCCCCATCTCGTCCTTGGTCTCGTAATAGGCTATGGGGGCTCCCAGTGAAAGCATGTAGTTCTTGCCCGCCGAACCGCGCCTGGCTCCGAATGGCGCCGCGGGACGGTACGTATCGCGGGGCTTGAAGAGATGCGCCCTCTTGCCCGCTACATCCTGGCTTATCTGGCGCAGGCGGGTAACGTCGTCCAGTATCCAGAAGGAGCGACCGTGAGTGGCGGCCACCAAGTCGTCGTTCTTCACGGCAAGGTCGTAGACGGGGACGGCGGGCAGGTTGGACTGAAGAGGCTGCCAGGCCGCTCCCTGGTCGAACGATACGTAGGCGCCGGTCTCGCTGCCCGCGTAGAGAAGTGCCGGGTTGACCGTGTCTTCACGTACGCAGCGCAGATAATCGTCCTCCCCGATGCCGACCACTATAGATGTCCATGTGGCTCCGTAGTCCAAGGTCTTGAACAGCATAGGCCTGGGGTCGTCCATCTTGTATCGCGTGGCGGTCATGTAAGCCGCGGCAGGGTCATGCGGCGAGGGTTCTATCATAGTGATCAGGGTCCACTCGCCAAGGTCTTTGGGCGTAACGTCCTGCCAGCTCTTGCCCCCATCACGGGAGACGTGCACCAAGCCGTCGTCCGAGCCGGCCCAGAAGAGACCCTTCTCCAGTGGTGACTCCGCGAAAGCGAAAATGGTGGCGTACGTCTCAGCGCCGGAGGTGTCCCTGGTGATGGGGCCGCCGGAGGGCTCCAGGGTAGAGGGATCATGGCGGGTGAGGTCGGGGCTTATGGCTTCCCAGCTATCGCCTTGGTCGGTGGAGCGGAACACCATGTTGCCGGTTACGTACAGGACGTTGGAGTCATGCGGAGAAAACTTGATGGGATACGTCCATTGGAAGCGGTACTTCATGTCCCTAGCGCCCCAGCCGGTATAGAACTCCGGCCAAACCGTCACGATGCGGACCTGCCCTGTGCTATGGTCGTAGCGGAGCAGATTGCCACCCCCGCCGGGAGAGCTGCCTATTGCGCCTGAGAAGACGATGTTGGGGTCGTCCGGGTGGACGGCGATATAGCCGCTCTCAGAGCTGCCGACAGTGTAGCAATCGCCCCAGGGGATGACTCCCTTGTGGGTACGGGAGGGCACGCTTATCGCGGAGTTGTCCTGCTGCGTGCCGTAGACGCGGTAGGGGAACTGGTTGTCGGTGTCCACGTGGTAGAACTGGGCGGTGGGCTGATTATAGATAGTCGACCAGGTGTCGCCGCCGTTGAATGTGACCGTGGCTCCGCCGTCGTTGCCCTCAACCATGCGCAGGGGATTCCGAGGGTCTATCCAGAGGTCGTGATTGTCACCGTGCGGCGTGTTCACCTGGTTGTAGGTGCGGCCGCCGTCGGTAGACTTCCAGACAGAGGAGTTGAGTATCCACACCGTTTCCGCGTCTTTCGGATCGGCGAAGATGTGCTGGTAGTACCATGGCCGGGCCTGGACGTCCAGGCTGTCGCTGACCAGCTGCCACGTCTCCCCGTTGTCGTCGGAGCGGAACACCCCCGGCGGGTCCGCTTCTATGGTGACCCAAACACGGCCGGGGCGGGCGGCGGAGGCGGTGATGCCTATGCGCCCCTTGATTCCCTGGGGGAGTCCCAGCCTGCCGCTGAGATCCTGCCAGGTATCCCCGCCGTCCAGGGAGCGGAAGATGCCGCTTTCCGGGCCGCCGCCGTTCAGGCTCCACGGGGTGCGATGCACCTGCCACGTGGTGGCGAAGAGTATGCGCGGATTGGTCGGGTCGAAAGTGAGGTCTATAGCGCCCGTGTTGTCACTGATAAACAGCACGCGCTCCCAGTTCTTGCCGCCGTCGGCGGAGCGGAAGACGCCGCGTTCGCCGTTGGGGCCATAGGCGTGACCCAGTGCGGCCACGTAAACGAGATCAGGGTCCTGAGGGTGGACACGGACGCGGGCTATGTGGCGGGTATCTTGCAATCCCACGTTGGCCCAAGTTGCGCCGCCGTCCGTGGACTTGTAGACGCCGTCGCCGTAGGAGACGTTGCCCCTGATGCACGCCTCGCCCATCCCGGCGTAGATGACGTTGGGGTCCGAGTCTGCGACGGCGATTGCGCCGACGGCGGAGGTCTTGAAGAAGGCGTCCGAGACGTTTTCCCAGTATGTACCGCCGTCGCTGGTCTTCCAGACGCCGCCGGTGCAGGCGCCGAAGTAGAAGACCATGTCCTGCGTGGGATGCCCGGCTACAGCAACCACGCGTCCGCCGCGGGGCGGGCCGATGTTGCGCCACCTCAGAGAATTGATAACACTGGCGGAGATCTCTTTTTCAACAGGCACGATTCACACTCCTTCAGAGGGATGCCATCCAAGGTGTAGGCAACGGCCCAGCCGCCTCCCGGTACGAATAGAAACTAGAAGCAATTTTAATGACATATGCGGCTATGTCAACGTGCTACCAGCTTCCGGGATAGAGTATGGGATGACCGCCGGCATCGAGCTCAGGCCAGGTTTGAGAGGAGTATTCCGGGTAGGCCTGCCGGTAAATCTTGGTCACGGCTTTCAGCTCCGGAATTGGGTTGGGATGGTCATCTATACGGATGTCCAAGTAGGGGTTGGCGTCTATGCGCTTCCAGTGGACTTGCACGGCAGCGGACTGTCTGCCCCTGTTGTCGCCGCCGGTGGCCTGGGCTGCCTCCAGGCACATGAGGAGTCGCTCTTCCAGACGCAGGCCGCTGTTTTCGGTCTGTTCAAAGGTGTCTCCCAGCGCCTGCACCACCGCAGGGCCGACCATGGTGTTGGCTCCGCAAGCGTAGTTCTTGCCGGAACGGCTACCATGCCAGGGAGCCAGGGAGGGCGAGGAGTAGGCGGCGGAGAGGCCGCTCCGGTCAATCAGGCTGTACTGGCCCTGCCCTTTGCTGACCTTGATCAGCGCTTCCAAGGCAACGGGGGCGGGGAAGCCCAGCTGAAGCAGGGCTATGCCGCGGCGGCGCTGGGTCTCATTTGAACTGAAGCCGACCATGCCCACTTCGCCCATGCCGCGCAGTACGCGTGAGCCTACGGCGGGGTTCTTGGTGGCAACGGCTCCTCCAAACTGACCCGTTCCGGGGTCGTAGCCGACTATGGTCATGGTCATGAGAGGCCTCCTTGATGACGGTGTCTAGCGGAGGCATTATATACGGACAGACGGGCAAACGGGCAAACGGCCTCCCCCTCTCGTCATTGCGAGGGACCGAAGCAATCCGGCGGCGGGGCGCGTCCCCACCTCTACCGCCGCGCCCTGTACTTGCCACTCAAGGGTATCTTTCCAACCACCACTTTGCTATGTCGGTGCGGCGTGCAAACCAGACGTCCGGTTTAGACGCGGCGTATTCCAGGAACCGCTGCAAGGCCACGGCGCGGGCGGGGCGGCCCACCATGCGGCAGTGAAGGCCTATGGACATCATCTTGGGATGGGTGGCTCCTTCCTCGTAGAGCCTGTCGAAGGCGCTGCGCATTATCTCGTAGAAATCGCTGGGACGGGCAATGAGTCCTTGGAAGAACTGGAAATCGTTCACCTCTAGCGTGTAGGGGACAACCAGCCATTTCCTTCCCTTGACGTTGGTGTAGAAAGGCAGGTCGTCGGCGTAGGAGTTGCAGTCGTACAGGAACCCGCCCTCTTCAATCAACAGCTCACGGGTGTTCAGGCTGGGTGTTGCACGGGTGTACCAACCCAGAGGGCGCTGGCCGGTGGTCTTGATGAAAGACTCCACCGCTTTGTGGATGAGCTCCCTTTCCGTATCGCGGTCCATCTGGTAGTACGTCTCCCACCTGTAGCCGTGCCCCACCACGTCGTGGCCCCTCTTGATGATTTCGGGGCCAACGTAGGGATTGCGTTCCAGGGCCAGAGCGCAGCCGAAGAAGCTGGCTTTGACGTTGTACTCTTGCAGAATGTCGAAAACGCGCCATACCCCGGCCCTGCTTCCGTATTCAAAGGTCGACTCCATGTAGAGGTCGCGCTGGCCGGGGTCGACCAGGGACGGCCCCTCTCCCTGGGGGTCTCCGTCCAGCACGGAATACTCGGAGCCCTCTTCGTAGTTGACCACCACCGAAACCGCGATGCGGGCTCCGTTGGGCCACTCCACCCTGGGCGGGTTTGGGCCGTATCCAATGAAATCGCGTTCCGTGACCATAGCTCCTCCTTCTTGCCGTGATGCGCAAGCCTTGGATGACGGATGATAGGCCTGCCTAAGGCTACGGTGGATATCTATCCAGCCACCAGCGAGCAATGTCTATCCTGCGGGCAAACCAGACGTTGGGCCGCGAAGCGGCGTATTCCAGGAACCGCTCCAGGACGGCGGCCCGAGCCGGCTTCCCCACTATACGGCAGTGCAGCCCTATGGACATCATCTTGGGGTGGGTTGCCCCTTCCTCGTAGAGCAGATCGAAGGTGTTGCGCATAGCCTCGTAGAAATCGCTGGGGTTGGACATGCCCCCTCGCCAGTACTTCACATCGTTCACCTCCAGCGAATAGGGCACGACCAGCCACGGCTTGCCGACGGCGCTGGTGTAGAACGGCAGATCGTCGGCGTATGAGTTGCAGTCGTACAGGAAACCGCCCTCCTCTATGACCAGGTCCCTGGTGTTGACGCTGGGACCGTAGCGGGTATACCAGCCCAGGGGCCGATGACCCGTTGTCTTGGTGATGGAGTCCACCGCTTTGCGGATGGCCTCGCGCTCCGCGTCACGGTCCATCTTGAAATACTCCTCCCACCGGTAGCCGTGCCCCATCACCTCGTGCCCCCCTTTCACGATCTCAGGGCCCACTTCAGGGTTGCGTTCCAGGGCCAGGGCGCATGCGTAGAACGTGCTCTTCACGTTGAGCCGTTGCAGAATGCGGAGAATTCGCCACACGCCGGCCCTGCTTCCGTATTCGTAGAACGACTCGTTGGCCAGGTCGCGCTCTCCCGGAGGAACCGGCGATGGCACCTCTCCCATGCTCTCGCCCTGCGAATCCCCGTCCAGTATCGAGTATTCCGCGCCCTCTTCGTAGTTGACCACCACGGATACGGCTATGCGTGCCTTACCCGGCCACTCGACCCGGGGCGGGTTGGCCCCGTATCCAATTAAGTCGCGCTGGTTCATAGATTCCTCCTCCTATGCCATGCCAAAGGCTTTGCTGAAGAACTCCTTGATGTCTTCGGCAACCGGTTTGCCCATGGCGTAAGTGGCGTGACCCACCCCCCGGTACGTGTAGAAGGTATGCCTGGCTCCGCACGTTTCCAAGACACCGGCCAGAGCTACCGGGTTGCCTTCGTAGAGCATGTTTTCGTCCTCGTCGCCGTGGAAGAAGCCCACCTCCGGGAGGAGGGACGCCGCCGCCTCTCCCCGCTCCAATATCAGCATGCGGGTCCTGGTCACGGGGTCGTTGCCGGCAAGGGAGGCCACGGCCAGGTCATCGTCCGCCTCTCTGGGAATTCCCCAGGCCTCCAGTAGGTCTCCCTTGAACTTGTGCTCTCTGATGACGTTGTCGAAATTGAGTGTGGCCTGCTGCAATGCGGCGGCGCGGACCTTGCCCAGGAGAGGGCCAGTGACAGCGCTCCACAGGGCGGAGCCTCCCAGGCCGCCGCCAAGCATCCCTATGCGCTCCGGATCAACGTTGGCATCTTTGATCAGCGAGTTGAACAGGGCGGCGTAAGCAGCCACTGCGTCGGGTCTGCCCCAGGCGCTGCCCCTGGCATGCGAACCGGCCACGACGATTCCCGCGTCGACCAGCGTCCTGATGAAGATGCTCCTCCCCTGGTCATCCAGGGTGTCGGAAGTGGATACGGCGTACTCTCCGTCACGGACGTAGCCGCTGTTGCCGTGGCACTGGATCACGCAGGGCAAGGGCGGGCCGGACGTGGTGTAAGACGGCGGGGTGCGGAAGAAACACCACTCGCCGCCGGATTTGAAGAAGACGGTCTGCGCGCCGTCTTCCAACTGGGGAAGGGAGTCTGCCATGCTGCCTCCTTTGAGAATGGACTATACAGGCGACATATTAGCAGATGATTGCCAAACTCTCCCACACTGTCATCCTGAAGAGCGCAGCGACGAAGGATTGCCACGCTGGGTGGCGGTGCTTGAAGATTCTTCGGCCTGTTCGGCCTCAGAGTGACAGCGTTGGGGGTGTCCGATAGTCTGCCACCTTAACACGGTGCGGAGAATCGCCACCACCCTACGCCCGGTAGCGGAACCGGCCTTCCACTCTATCGCGGTTGAGCCTGCGGTTCAGATGCAGTCCTTCCAGTATGAACTCCGTACCGGACGCGACCAGTTCCGGGGAGCCGTCCGATTCCAACCGTGTCAACGCATCGCTGAGGCCTGCCAGGCTTCTCCCAGCCTTGGCGTACTCCCTGGACGGGATCTCGTTGCCCGTTTCCATGACCGCCCCCTCGTCGAATCTGAGGATAAGCGTCTCCAAGTCCCTGACGTTGAAGTAACGGCTGAACACGTTGAGCACGGCTTTCTTGATGAGGTCTTCTATGATGCGAGGCTCCCTTCCCTCCTCCACGGTCTCCAGCTCTATCTTGCCGCTGGAAGAGGGAAGGATGAAGCTGAGATCGCTGATGCGTGGGGCGGACGACTTTTCCCCGTGCAGGAAGGCACGCCGCGCCGAATTGCTCATCGCCGTCTCAAAGTTGGCTATGGAGACGCGTACGCTGACCCCGGAGCGCTGGTTGATGTCCGGGCTGCGCCTGGCCAGAGCGGTGATCTCCGCGATGATCTCCTTCATGTACTGCGGAACGGTGACCATCTCCTCTATCTCTCCGAGGTTTGCCCGCTCCTGCTCCACTATGTCTATCTCCTCTTCGATGGCTCGCGGATAGTGGGTGCGAATATGCGAGCCATACCGGTCTTTGAGAGGCGTAATGATGCGGCCGCGGTTGGTGTAGTCCTCCGGATTGGCGGTGGCCACAATGTAAACGTCCAGCGGCAGCCGGATGCGATAGCCCTTGATCTGTATGTCCCGCTCCTCCATGAGGTTAAACAGGCCAACCTGTATGCGCTCCGCCAGATCGGGGAGTTCGTTTATGGAGAATATCCCCCTGTTGGTGCGGGGAATAAGTCCGTAGTGAATGGTAAGCTCGTCTGACAGATAGCGGCCCTCGGCCACGCGGATGGGGTCCGCTTCACCGATGAGGTCTGCCATGGAGATGTCCGGCGTGGCCAGCTTTTCTCCGTAGCGGTCGTCCCTCTGCAGCCAGGCTATCTCGACTTCGTCTCCCATCTCGTGGCACTTGTCGCGGCAGGCGCGGCACACAGGGGCAAACGGGTTGTCGTTGATTTCACATCCCGCTATGACCGGTATCTCGTCGTCCAGCAGAGTCGTCAGGGAGCGGATGATGCGCGACTTAGCCTGGCCGCGCTCCCCCAGCAGGACAATGTCCTGCCCCGCCAGTATGGCGTTCTGGATCTGAGGCACTACGGTGTCTTCAAAGCCCACTATCTTGGGGAAGAGGGTCTCTTTGTTACGCAGCCTCTTCACCAGGTTGCGCCTGAGCTCTTCCCTGATTGGCAAGACCCGGTATCCACTCTTGCGGAGATCCCGTATTGTCCTTGGCTTCTTATTGACTGTCATCAGACCTCCCAACACTGCCTTGCGACAACAAATGAACTGATGGGTATTACGATAAGAGAGATCGCTTGTTTACATCATACTACCGCTACAGCCACTGGTTAAAGCAAACTTTGGCATCCTCCAAGTAGATGTTTGAGTGGATGGCGCCCTTCCTTGAATACGGCTATCCCTTCTGTTGGAAGGTTGCAAAGCAGGTACTTGGTCACAGGTCTATCCCACCGTGCACTACAGAGGAGTTGACGCTCTACTATGCTACAAGCTGTGCGTCCTTGGGGCGGCGAAGCGGCTGTCCACTTCGATATGTAGCGACTCGCCAGAGCCACTCCGCAGGCCCGAAGAGGAAGCGACTCAGCCACGCCTGCGACCACCACACCTGCAGCGCCCACACCGCGAACACAAACACCAAGACGGCACTCCGGTTTACATGGTCGACGTCGCCCAGCAAGGTTGTCAAGACAAGCACACCCAGCACCGTCTGCGCCAGGTAGTTGGTCAGCGCCATCCTCCCGACTGCGCGCAGACGGTGCTTGAGCCAGTTGTCCGTGCGGCTGTTCCAGAGGATGATGAGACTCATGTATCCCAGCGATGCGGGAATGGTGCCAATCGTGTTGGGAATCTGGCCGATAAAGGCGACCTCGCGGGAGTAATCGCTCACTGCGGTAATGATGACCCCGGCAACGGCAAGCGGCAAGCCAACGGCAAGCCCGACCATTGCGGTCAGTCGATATGTCCTGGCGGGCAAGTCGCCGTTCATAAAGCCCATGCGATATAAGCCCGCGCCGATGAGAATCATCCCTAATGCCCGTAGGAAATAGCCGGACAGGACAGGAAGTCCAATCAGCTCTTCGTCGGAAATCTCGCCCGGTGTCCAGAGGCCGGAAAGCGACGTGCTGGTAGTGTCGGCCATGTACTGTGCCAGCAGCGCAAGTGCGGCGGACAGCGTGAACAGGGCGACGCCAACGGAGATGAGCGCCCAATTCGGCAGCTTTCGCAAGGCGATGAGGAAGACAGCTGATATTGCATAGGCCCTCAGCACGTCGCCATCCCACAAAAGCATGTGGAGAACACCGATTAGCAGCAGCAGCACGTTTCGCCACAGGTTCAAAACGACCGCGCGCCTTCCTCTCCCGCTGGCACGGTCTATGAAGAGAATCATCCCCGCGCCGAACAGCAGCGCAAACAAGCCCATGAACTTCTGGTCGATGAAGACCTCGCCGAAGATGCCCACGACCCAGTCGAGCCATGTCTCCGAGCCGCCCGCGATCAGGTTGAAGTAAGGCGCATCGCCGAACTTGAAGTGAACGGCGTTCATCAACAGTATGCCGAGCACGGCAACTCCGCGTATCAGGTCCAGGCTGGTTATGCGCGCGGACTCGCGAACGGGACCGGAATCAGCGGTCTGGGAAGGTGTTGCCAATAGGCTGACTCCCTGCGTAAGACTGTAACGTGAATGTTTGTTTCACCATGCGGTGAGACAGATATGGCGCAGCCTTGCCATAATGTACCATAACCTAAGTATATAGACGTTGAGTGTTTCTCTTGTGGGAAAGAAGCAACGGTATTAGCGCAAACGCGCTTTTCATATTGGTAATGGCGCTGCTCTTTTCACTGAGCTGCGGAGAGGGGCTTTCCGAAGTGGAGGGCCTGGTTACCAGCGTGGAGGCACGGTCCGTGGTGGAGTTGGAACGGTTCACCATAGAGGACGAAGAGGGCAGAGTGTTCACCTTCACCACGGAGGGATTCATAGGCTTCACGCCCTCCCATTTTAGAGAGCACATGGTGCTGGCAGAGCCGGTAAGGGTCCGCTACAGGAAGGATGGCGACACCCTTATAGCAGCATTTGTGGAGGACGCCGCCTAGATGACGCGTAGCAGCGCCTGCTCCAGCTCTTTGTAAGAAGCAAAGCCGTCGAACTTAGCGGAGACCCGTCTTTGAGCATCGATTACGAAAACCCACGGCTCGCTGGGCAGACCCCATTCGTCGACTGTAGGTGAGACCACTCCCTTTGCAAAGTCGCCCCGCATCTCAAGGGGGTTGTCGAAAATCTCCACATGGATGAAGTTGGCCTGCTCCCGGTAACCCTCCTTCAACTCTTTGACCACATCCAGCTGCGGGCCGCAGGTGGCCGAGGTGCAGAAGGCGGGAGTGGCAAAAGCAACGACGAGGGGCTTGCCGGTCTGCAGAGCTTCAGCAATAGTCATGGAGTAAAGGTTCGGATCAGGTTCAACGTCTGAGGTGAGCTCCTCCAAGGAGGCCACACTGGAAGCAGTGCGGTTCAGGCTGGCCGGGGCCGGGGAACCCAAGGCGGGCGTGCTGCTCTCTTCGGATACGCGCATAACCATGCGCGCCAGCTGGCCTTCCGCGGCGCCGTCGGCGGGTGAGACCTGCGCCAACCACAGGCCGGCTTGGTCGAACTCTATCTGGGCGGCGAACACCCCTCCCGGCCCGGCCGGCCACGAGCGCCAGCCGGCCTCCACTTCCCCTTTTTGGACGATTCTTCCATCTTGCTCGTGAGCCAGAGCTAGCGTAGCCGAGGCTGCTCTCACCGGCGCGTTATTCGAATCGATAAGCCCGAAAACCACGCGGTTGCTGCCAACCGATAGGTCCGAGGAGGCGAGGACGGTACGCAGAGATAGGTTCACTACACTGGAGGTAGCGACTGGCGTTGGCGTGACCGCCGTGGGAGAAGAGCAGCCGGCGAGAAGAAGCAGGCAAGCAACGGCCAGCAGAACAAACCCGGATGAAAAAGCAAGCGAAAGAAAGCGCATACTAGCTCTTGGCTCGGTATACCTCCACGGAGGCACCCTTAGAAGTAATTCCTTCTATGGGAGGCGATAACTTTGTTACCCGCGTCCAGACTGCCTCTACCGGGAAGGAGGCAAGAACCCTCATCGCAATCGTTTGCGCTACCGCCTCCAACAGGTTATACGTTTCATCCTGGACAACGGCTTTCACCGTCTGATACAACTCGGTATAGCTGATCGTGTCGCTTAGACGGTCGGAATCGCCGGGCTTGCTGAGGTCAAGGTAGACACTCAGGTCCACGAGGAACTGCTGGCCCAGGCTCCGTTCCTCCGGTCTCACCCCATGGAAACCGTAGAAGGAAAGCCCCTCAAGCAGGATGCGGTCTTGCCCTTTACGGTCGGCCATTGCTGGCAGAGTATAACACGTGATGCGAGTATAATTGGCTGACATTGCATCAATGAGGTACCAAAGTGGCTAAAGAGCTTTGCGTTATTGGAATAGAGGGCTTGCCTGAGATCACGCCAGGGATGGAGCTTGCATCCTTGATAGTGGAGGCGGCCAAGGGTCAGAAAACGCCCCTAGAGCAGGAAGACGTGCTGGTAATCACGCAAAAGGTGGTTTCCAAGGCGGAAGGCATGCTGGTGAACCTGGATACCATTACACCGTCGCACCTTGCTCAACAGTGGGCTGATGAGTACGACAGGGATGCCCGGCTGATAGAGGTGGCTTTGATGGAGAGCCGCCGCGTCTCCCGCATGGACAGAGGCGTCCTCATTACGGAGACCGTTCACGGGTTCTACTGTGTTAACGGGGGCGTGGACGCCTCTAACATACCGGGAGAAAGCATGGTCGCCTTGCTCCCCAAAGACCCCGATGCCTCGGCGGCGCGGATAGCGGGCGAGGTCAGGAAGCTTACCGGCCTTGACGTGGCGGTGGTGATCACCGACTCCTGGGGCAGGCCCTGGCGGGACGGCATTACCAACATCGCCATTGGGTCGGCGGGTATAGCGCCCCTGCGCGACTACAGAGGCTCAGTAGACCCCTACGGATACGAGCTCCAGGTAACGGCGATGGCCGTGGTAGACGAGCTGGCGGCGGCGGCGGAGCTGGTGATGGGAAAGGTTGACATGGTGCCGGCGGCGATAATTCGGGGCTACGAGTACGCCACTTCCACGAGCGGAGTCAAGGAGCTGATACGCCCCCCCGACCGGGATATCTACAGATAGCTACCCGGCGCTCATCAAGTGCCTGTCCAGAAAATCAGCTATGGCTGTATAGGCTCTTATGCGGTTGTGCTGCTTGACGATACCATGCCCTTCATCCTCAAAGCGCAGGTACTCCACGGAGCCGTTCCTCTTTTGTATAGCCTCCACCATCTGCTCCGTTTCACTGATGGGGACGCGCGGGTCGTTGGCGCCGTGCACTACTATCAGCGGCACTTTGATCCTGTCCACGTAGTGTATAGGTGAAATACGGTTGAGCAGTTCGCCGTCCTTCTCAGGATCGCCGTATTCCGCGGCGCGATGCATGCGCCTCCAGGGGCCCGTATTGGCCAGGAAGGTCTGGAAATTAGCTATGCCGTACAGCTCGGCGGCGGCTCCCCATGAATCGGGATAGGCCGTGATCGCGGCCAGGGTCATGAAGCCGCCGTAGCTACCGCCCATCACCGCTATGCGCCGAGGCCTGGAGTAGCCCGAGTCAACAAGCCAGCTCGCGGCGTGGTTCAAGTCGTTCACCGCATCCATCCGCTTCTCTACGTCGTCCAGATGCTCGTAAGCCCTACCGTAGCCCGTGCTGCCTCTGACGTTGGGCACAAGCACGCCGTATCCTCTGTAAGCCAGGTACTGCAATACGGGATTGTAGACCGGCCTAGACTGGCTCTCCGGGCCGCCGTGCACGTAGACCACCACCGGTAGGTCCCCATCTTTAGCGGCATGGGACGGCAGGTAGAAGAAAGCCGGTATGTCACGACCATCGAAGGTTGGATAGTGGACGAGGGCCGGCTCGGTGAGCGCTTCGGGAGCTATGCCTGCCCTGGGACTGTGCGTCAGCCGGCGGGCCTGCGCCGTCTGCCCGTTCACCAACCAAACGTCCGAGTTGAGGGTGGCGCCGCCGGCCGTAACGGCTAGGTCTACCCCGTTGGGCGACCACGCCATGTCCAGAATCTGTCCCTTGGGCAGGCCCCTCACCTGCTCCGAACGGCCGTCTTCCAAGGAGAGTACGGTGGCTTCCGAATATCCGTCCGCATTAATGGAGAAAGCGATGCGCTCCGTCTTGGGTGCGTAGGCCATGAGCTCTACGTCCCATTCTTCAGAATGGAGGTAGGAAATCTCTCTTGCATCCAAGTCAAGCCGGGCTAAACCCTTCCATTCCCTGTCCTGGTCCGTCAATAGATAGACCCCTTTGCCATCGGAGGACCACACCGGCGAGGAATACGTACTGCGCCCCTTGCCCGTGGTTACAAGGCGGGGCCTTCCTCTTGCCATATCCAGGGGCAAGAGGTAAAGCTCGTTGTAGTGGTTGAGCACGGTGCGGTTGATGAGCAGCGAACTACCGTCCGGCGATATGGGAGCCGCCAAATTGGTGCCGTCGTGCTCTAGGAGCATCTGGACTTCGCCTCTGGACAGACGATTCACGTAGATATCGAAAAAAGCGGGGTGGCGGCGGTTGGAAACGTAGACGAACGACGTACCGTCCGGCGTCCACGCTCCCGGTGTATGAATCGCTTGGGGATTGGCGGTCAGCGGTTTGATGGATTCTCCGTTGCCGGAGAGCAGGTATAGCTGCTGGCGTTCGTCGCCTCCAGAGTCCATGCCAAAGACCGTCTGCTCTGAGACCGGGGAGTTGAACAGGGTCATCACCCTCTCCGCGTAGACGGTGAGCTGGTCCGGCCAGCCTCCATCGACGTCCACGGCCCAAAGCTGAGGGACGCCGGTGATATCCCAGAGAAAAACCACCCGACGGCCGTTGGGAGAGAAAGCGGGAGCCGAGGCGCTGCGTACGGTTAGGAACCGTTCGAATTCGTAGGGCAACTGCGGCCTCCTCAGGAGTTTTTTGCTGGGTAGAGTATATATCTCCCCTGCAAGAGGCGGCAGATGCAGGAGGCGGCAGAACCGTGCAACGGGAGAAAAAGAGGAGGGCCCGGAAATCCGGGCCCTCCTCCTACCTCAATCTGGAGTGGTCTCCAGACGGGTTAATGAACAGTTGCATAAGGTACTACTCATCGGCATCACCTCCTTGTGTTTCAAACCACACCACCAAGACTGACCCCAGTATAAGGTGAGATGTTGGCCATGTCTAGGGGGGGTCTCTACATTCTTCTACGGATTTTGTATTGCGCCTTGCAGAGAGAGTTGCTATCCTATAACCCTGCTCTCTGGTGGTTAGAGCGGGGTGGAACCACCCGTTCCCATCCCGAACACGGAAGTGAAACGCCCCAGCGCTGACGATACTCTGCTTGCAAGGGCACGGGAAAATAAGCCATCGCCAGAGGGCTTATTTTTTTGCGCTCCATCTTAGACGGGCTCTCCGCCAACGGCTCCACGCGCCTTCCGCTTTCATGGAGAACCTACACCTGGTACATTTAGTGCGCCATGCTGGGACATATAGCTTATACAAAGTTACAAAGCTAATTCCCTTTACAGCTAGGAAAGCGTCTGGCTATAATGTATAGCTAGGCGAACATCCCTCTTGAAAATGGTGTGATCTAAATTGTCCTTCTCTGTTGAACAAGCTTCCCAACCCACCCAACCGGATATGGGGCAACTACTAGAAGAATCTTCCTGGTTCAAAGAGTTGCGCCGCGGTGACGTGGTCACGGGCGAGGTGATGCATGTTAGCCAGGAAGGCCTCCTGATTAACATCGGGCATAAGTCGGAGGGATTCATCCCTGTCCGGGAGATGAAGACACTATCGGAGGAGGAAGCCGACGGCTTCAAGGTTGGCGATGAGGTCTATGCCTACGTCCTGCGCCCCGACAGCGAGGAAGGCCCGGCAATCCTGTCCGTGGACAGAGCCAGGGGCGAGAGGGGATGGAAGGTGCTGCAGGACCATCTGGACGCCGGCTCCACTATGAAAGCAACAATAAGGGGATTCAACAAGGGGGGCGCTGTTGTGGACGTGGAAGGCGTGCAGGGTTTCGTCCCCCTATCTCAGCTTGCCCCGATTGGCAGAGGAACGGACGTAGACCAAGAAGAGGCGCTGGCAAAACGTGTCGGTGAGACAATATCCCTACAGTTATTGGAGTTGAACCGCCGGCGCAACCGAGTTGTGCTATCTGAAAAGCAAGCTTTGCAGCAACACCGCGACCAGGAGAAAGACCGGCTGCTCCAAGAGTTGAAGGAAGGTGAGGTAAGGACGGGAGTGGTCTCCGGGGTATCAGATTTCGGAGCTTTTGTGGACCTCGGGGGCGCCGATGGCTTGGTGCATATATCAGAGATGTCCTGGGAGCAAGTTCAATCGCCTTCAGACATCGTAACAGTAGGTAGCCAGATAGAGGTCTACGTACTCAAGGTAGACCAGGAAACAAGGAAGATAGCCCTGAGCCTGCGTAGGCTGGTGCCTGAACCTTGGCAGACCGTGACCCAAAACTATGAGACTGGTCAGCTTGTGCAGGGGGTGGTCACAAGCTTGACGAACTTTGGCGCATTTGCTCGAATAGAAGGTACTATAGAGGGCCTGATCCATATTTCAGAGCTATCTGATCGAATGATAAGGCACCCAAGGGAGGTAATCAACGAGGGTGACGAGGTTACCCTAAAGATAATCAAGATGGAGCCTGAACGACGCAGACTGGGCCTCAGTTTGAAGCAGGTAGAAGAAGAGTGGGACGGAGTAGAGACCTGGTCTTCCGGTGAATAGCGTTATCCATACTCATATCCCTGCTTATGGAGCTATCTAATGGCAAGTAGATTCGAAAAATTCTCAGAACGAGCGCGGCGAGTCCTCTCACTGGCCCAGGAAGAGGCCCAGCGATTCAATCATAACTACATTGGCACTGAGCACATCTTGCTCGGGCTGGTCAGGGAGACCGACGGGGTAGCGGCCCGCGTGCTTTCCAACCTTTCCGTTGAGCTTAGCAAGGTGCGTTCTGCCGTGGAGTTCATCATTGGCCGCGGCGAGCGTTCCGCCAGCGGAGAGATAGGTCTTACCCCCAGGGCCAAGAAGGTAATAGAGCTTGCAGTGGATGAGGCCCGCCGGCTTAACCATCACTACATAGGCACGGAACATCTACTCATAGGTCTGATGCGTGAGGGAGAGGGTGTGGCTGCCGGGGTGTTGGAGAGCCTGGGGGTCAGCTTGGACAAAGTTCGCGCCGAGACCAGCCGGATACTGAGCCAGAGTATATCGCAGGGCACACAATCGGGCGGCCGCACAAGCAGCCGGACGCCCACGCTGGACCAGCTTGGCATAGACCTGACCAACATGGCACGGCAAGAGAAACTGGACCCCGTGGTGGGTCGTAACAATGAGATACAGCGCGTGGTGCAGATTCTGAGCCGCCGCACAAAAAACAACCCCGTCCTGATTGGTGAACCCGGCGTGGGCAAGACGGCCATAGTGGAAGCCCTAGCACAGCAGATCGTCAAAGGAGATATCCCGGAAAGCCTGCAGAGGCGCCGTGTAGTTACCCTGGACATGGGTGTGCTCGTGGCCGGCACCAAGTACCGCGGGGAGTTCGAGGAGCGGCTCAAGAAGATCATAGAAGAGATAAAAAGCTCCGGAAACTGCATTCTTTTTATAGATGAAATGCACACAATGGTGGGCGCCGGCGCCGCTGAAGGAGCCGTCGATGCGGCCAACATCCTGAAGCCGTCGCTGGCCAGGGGAGAGCTGCAGTGCATCGGCGCTACCACGCGGGACGATTATCGTAAATACGTGGAGCGCGACCCAGCGCTGGAGAGGCGCTTCCAGCCGGTGAGCGTGGAGGAACCCTCTGAAGAAGAGACCATCGAGATCCTCAAAGGTGTGAGAGAGCGGTACGAGCAGCACCACCACCTCAGCATAACCGACGACGCCCTGGAAGCCGCCGCTCACCTCTCGGCGCGGTATATTTCAGACCGCTTCCTGCCCGACAAGGCAATTGACCTTATAGACGAGGCATCGAGCAGGGTCAGGATCAGAAAGACCACCATGCCGCTTTCCGTCAAGGAGGTTAGCAAGGTACTGGACAACGTCCACAAGGACAAGGACGAGGCCCTGGCCAACCAGCAGTACGAATACGCCGCGGAGCTGCACCAGCGAGAGCAGACCCTTCGCACCAAGTTGGAGGAGCTGGAAAAGGGCTGGCAGGAAGAGACGCAGCAAGAAGACAACCAGCCCATGGTTTCGGCGGAAGAGGTAGCGGAAGTTGCCAGCATGTGGACAGGCATACCTGTCACCAGACTGGCAACGGAAGAGAGCCAGCGCCTGCTTCAGATGGAAGAGGCGCTGCACAAGAAGGTGGTAGGACAGGACGAGGCCATCGTCTCGGTAGCAAAGGCGGTACGCAGGGCACGCGCCGGTCTAAAAGACCCACGCCGACCCATAGGAGCCTTCCTTTTCCTGGGCCCCACCGGTGTCGGTAAGACCTACCTGGTAAGAGCGCTGGCCGACTTCATGTTTGGCGACGAAGACACCATGATAAGGCTGGACATGTCGGAGTTCATGGAGCGCCATAGCGTGGCGCGCCTGGTGGGCGCCCCTCCAGGATATGTGGGTTACGACGAAGGAGGCCAGTTGACCGAGGCCGTACGCCGAAAGTCTTACTCTGCCATCCTTCTAGACGAAATAGAAAAGGCGCACCCCGACGTTTTCAACATCCTGCTTCAACTGTTCGATGACGGCCATCTGACCGATGCCAAGGGCCGGAAGGTGGACTTCCGCAACACCATAGTTGTCATGACGAGTAACATAGGCTCCGACCTGATAAGGCGCGACAGCCAGATGGGATTCTCCACCAAAGGCGCGGACGAGGAGCAGACCTCCAAGGAGGCCTACAACCGCATGAGTGACAAGGTCATGGATGAAGTCAAGAAGTTCTTCAGGCCTGAGTTCCTCAACCGGATCGACGCCACGGTTGTATTCCACTCCCTGGGGAAGGAACACATCATCCAGATAGTGGATCTGATGCTCCGCGATGTCGGCAAGCAGCTTCTGGAGAAGGGCGTCTCCATGGAGGTCAGCCAAGAGGCCAAGGAGCTTCTTGCCCAGACGGGCTTTGACCCCAACTTTGGGGCGCGCCCTCTGCGCCGTCAAATCCAGGACAAAATAGAGGATAGGCTCTCCGAGGAGTACCTGGCCAGCAAATTTGGTCCCGGTGATACCGTTCACATAGAAGTGCAGGACGACGAAATAGTCCTACGGGTGGACGCTCCCGTGGCGCCCTCGGTGGAATAGACCGCAGATGCACGGCAATTCCCCATGCCACCTGAGCGCAGCGACGAAGACAGCCTGATCTTAAAGCCGTCACAGCCTGCCTTTCACCTATAACGAGAAAGGCCGCACCCTATGCTACAATGCGCCCACTGATAAAGGGGGCGCATTGCTGAACAGGAACAAGCCAAGAAAAGTCTTCGTGTGCGAGGGGTGCGGCGCTCAATACGCCAAATGGGAAGGCCGCTGCTCACAGTGCGGCCAATGGAACACCCTGACCGAGACCTTGCTGCAACAAACCAAGCGCGATTCCTGGGTCGCCGACGGCCCATCCCGGGTCGAAGAGCTATCCAGTATTCCGTTCGACCTAGAGCAGCGGCTGCAAATGTCGTTCCAAGAGTTCAACCGTGTCCTGGGAGGCGGGCTTGTGCCGGGAGCAATGGTGCTCATGTCCGGTGAGCCAGGCATAGGCAAATCAACGCTTCTGCTGCAGACCTCCGCAGAGCTGGCGGGGGAAGGCCATAGGGTCTTGTACGTTTCCGGAGAAGAGTCGTCCAATCAGGTGCGCATGCGTGCCCAGCGGCTCAACCTGCCCGGCAAGGGTGTCTATTTCCTGTCGGAGACCCAGCTGGAAAATGTCATCTTAGAAATGAACGCACAGAAGCCGTCGCTGGTGGTAGTGGATTCCATCCAGACAATGACCACGGGAGGAATACTGTCCGCGGCGGGAAGCGTGGCCCAGGTAAGGGAATGCGCCCGGCTGATCACGCAGTGGGCCAAGGAACACGCCGTGCCCGTGCTGTTTGCCGGCCACGTCACCAAGGACGGAACCGTGGCGGGCCCCCGTGCCCTGGAACACATGGTAGACGTGGTGCTCAACCTTGAAGGCGATACCATGGGGGTATACCGTATTCTGAGGGCTGCCAAGAACAGGTTTGGCCCCACCAACGAAATAGGCGTTTTCCAAATGGGGCAACTCGGCTTGGAAGAGGTTACGGAGCCTTCTCTGCTCTTTCTCTCCAGCAGGCGCGGGGACGTCCCCGGTTCCACCGTAACCGTGACCATGGAGGGAAGCAGACCCCTGCTGGTGGAGGTGCAGGCGCTGACCAACCTCACCGTATTCCCACAGCCAAGGCGTACAACCAGCGGCGTTGATTTCCAAAGGCTGCTCCTCATAGCGGCGGCCACCAGCAAGCGGTTGGGCATCCCGCTTGGCAACCAGGACATCATAGTGAACATACCGGGTGGACTGAGGGTGAAGGAGCCGGCCGTTGATCTGAGCGTGGCTCTGGCGCTGATATCCAGCTTCCGGAACGTGCCATGCGACCCTTGGACAGTGGCCATCGGCGAGATAGGCCTGGGTGGTGAGTTGAGGGGTGTGCCTCATCTGGCAAGACGGCTAGCCGAGGCGGAGCGGCTGGGCTTTCACCGCGCCATTGTGCCCTGGATACAGTCCAGCGAGGCAAAGGACGGCGGCATTGAATTGATTGCCGCGTCCACCCTTGGTCAGGCGGTGCGCCAGATGTTGCCCGAAGCGCGCAAAGATGCAGAGGAGATGCGGGAGCCGGAGACGGCTAAAGACCTCGTAATGGAATAGGATGTTGCCTTTTTCCAATAGACGGTGTTAGATGAACGTGCGATTACAGCATATCGATGAGGTGTGGCAATGAATGTATCTCTACTCTACTTAGACGGTTGTCTCAACTGGGAGCAGACGCTGGCGGATGTGAGAGACGTCCTTGCCGAGTATCACGTGGACACAGACGTGAAGCTGATAAGAATCTCTTCACAGCAGCAGGCGGAAGAGATGGAGTTTCTGGGCTCGCCGACAGTGCGAGTGGAAGGCATGGACGTAGAGCCGGACATCCTGGAATCCGGTTTCGACTTGGAATGCCGGGCCTACTGGATAGAGGACAACCCGGTTGGCAGGCCGCCCAAAGAGTGGATAGCGGCGGCGGTAGAGGTGGCCTTGGAATAGGGGGTGGCTGCCCTGCCCCGTTTTTCTTGACGGCGCTTGGCCATGAAGATATACTCTATCTCTGAGATTGCTCGGATTTGCAATGGTTACTTGTCAGCGGCTCAAGTCACGGATGGCTTGAGTCGCTGTTGGGTGAGGAGGCAGGAAGCTACGTGCCCGAGTGGCGCAATGGTAGCGCAACCGATTTGTAATCGGTAGGTTGGTGGGTTCGAATCCCCTCTCGGGCTAAAACCTGCCATTTCCTTTGCGCCCCGTATTGGTGGCATGTTACACTGAGGCGCTTGAGGAGGGGTGGGTGAGTGGTTAATACCACCAGACTGTAAATCTGGCGCTCGGAAGGGCTTCGCAGGTTCGAATCCTGCCCCCTCCACCATGAAGTAGTAGAGTTATCTTGGGCAAGGGCCCACATAGCTCAGTAGGCAGAGCACGTTCTTGGTAAGAACGAGGTCATCGGTTCGAATCCGATTGTGGGCTCCACCAGGGAGGAAAGGTTAAATGGCAAAGCAGAAGTTTCAGCGCACAAAGCCGCACGTAAACGTGGGAACAATAGGTCACGTAGACCACGGTAAGACCACGTTGACGTCAGCCATCACGCAGGTGCTGGCTAAACACAACACCGGTACGGCGTTCCGTGCCTTCGATTCCATAGACAACGCGCCTGAAGAGAAGGCGCGCGGCGTGACCATAGCCATAGCTCACATCGAGTACGAAACCGGGACCCGTCACTACGCTCACGTAGACTGCCCGGGCCACGCCGACTACATCAAGAACATGATCACCGGCGCGGCTCAAATGGACGGAGCCATCGTGGTAGTGAGCGCACCGGACGGCCCAATGCCACAGACCCGGGAACACATCCTACTCGCCCGGCAGGTGGAGGTCCCGCGAATCGCCGTCGCCTTGAACAAGGTCGACATGATGGACGATGAGGAGCTCCTAGAGCTTGTTGAGTTGGAGGTCAGGGAGCTGCTCTCCCGCTACGACTTCCCCGGCGACGATATACCAATAGTGCGCGTTTCCGCTTTAAAAGCTCTGGAAGGAGACGACCAAGCGGAGCAGGGCATCCTGGAGCTGATGCAGGCGGTCGACGACTATATTCCGGTGCCGGAGCGCCCACGCGACCAGCCTTTCCTGATGCCCGTGGAAGACGTGTTCGGTATCAAGGGTAGAGGCACCGTGGTCACCGGCCGCGTGGAACGCGGTGTGGTGAAACCCGGCGATGACATAGAGATAGTGGGGCTTGTAGATACCCGCAAGACTGTGGTCACCGGCGTGGAGATGTTCCACAAACTGCTGGATGAAGGCGAGCCCGGAGACGCCGTGGGGTGTCTGCTGCGCGGTGTGGACAGGGAAGATGTGGTGCGAGGCCAAGTGCTGGCCAAACCAGGCAGCGTAACGCCGCACACAACGGCCCTGGGCCAGGTTTACGTGCTGACCAAGGAAGAAGGCGGGCGTCATACCCCGTTCTTCAATGGCTACAAACCTCAGTTCTACATAAGGACTACGGACGTTACGGGTGAGATAGAGTTGCCCAGCGGCGTTGAGATGGTAGTGCCGGGCGACAACATTGAAATGACCATCAAGCTGATCTCGCCAATAGTGCTGGAGAACGGACTGCGATTCGCCATACGTGAGGGCGGCAGGACCGTGGGATCAGGAGTGGTCACTAACATTGTAGAGTAAGGACATGGCCAAGAAGAGAAGTGAAGCTAGGATAATCATCACGCTGGCCTGCTCCGATTGTCGTGAGCGGTCGTACACCACGGAAAAGAACCGTCGCAACGACCCCAACAGGATGGAACTGAGCAAGTTTTGCCCGCGCTGTAGAGGTGCGCGCGCCCATAGGGAAGTGAGATAACATGGCAAGGCAAGGCGGTGGGAGCATCCTGAGGCGGCAGCCTTCCTCAGAGGCGTCTAGAGGAGGGCTTTTCCGCTTCTTAGGCGAGGTCATAAGCGAGCTCAAGAAGGTCACCTGGCCCACTCCCCAGGAGACGGTCCGGCTTACCTTACTGGTGATTGCCGTATCCGTAGTAATAGGCACGGCTTTGGGTCTGATAGACATTCTATTCACTGAACTGCTGGATATAGTCCTGTCTTAATCTGGGAAGAATCAGCATGACATCCAAGACCAAAGCGCAGACCGATACAACACAACCTCGCTGGTATTTTGTCCACACCTACTCAGGCCAAGAAGAGCGTGTCAGGAAAAACCTGGAGCAGCGCATTACCACCATGGACGCCCACCATAAAATCGTCCAAGTGATTGTTCCTACTGAAGAAGTGGTTGAAATCAGGGAAGGCAGGCGCGTTCCAAAACGGGTGCGGCTCTATCCCGGCTATATCATGGTCCAGATGGACATGGACGACGAGAGCTGGCACATAGTACGTAACACACCCGGCGTTACCGGCTTTGTGTCTTCTGAAGACGAACGTGATAAGAGGCCCAAGCCTGTGCCTCTGGAGCCTTGGGAAGTGGAGAACATCCTCCAGCAGGTGGCATCGGAGACGCCCAAGGCCAGGGTGGGCTTTACCAAGGGACAGAGCGTCAGAATTACGGACGGCCCCTTTGCCGACTTCATTGGAGTGGTGGACACCATAGACACCGACAAGGGGAAGCTTAACGTTCTAGTGTCGTTCTTCGGCAGGGAGACACCGGTAGAGTTGGACTTCCTGCAGGTGGAAAAGCTTTAGCGTGTTGCAATAATGGCGAAGAAGATAAGAGCAATCATCAAGTTGCAGATAGAGGCGGGACAGGCAACACCCGCCTACCCTGTTGGACCCGCCTTGGGCCAACAGGGCGTCAATATCATGGGTTTCGTGAAGGAGTTCAACTCACGAACCGCTAACCAGACGGGCAGCATAGTCCCGGTTGAGCTAACCGTATTTGAAGATAGATCCTTTACTTTCGTAACCAAGACCTCGCCCGCCTCGGACATGCTTCGCAAGGCGGCCGGCGTAGAGAAGGGCAGCACCCAGGCAGGCAGGGAAAAGGTGGCTGCGGTGCCCCGCTCTGCCATACGTGAAATAGCTGAAACCAAGATGAAAGACCTGAATGCGGGTTCGGTGGAAGCCGCTATGAAGATTATAGAGGGCTCAGCGCGCAGCATGGGCATAGAGGTTACCGAGTAATGGTCAAGCTAAAGAAGAGATTGTCAGAAGCCACAACCAAGGTGGATAGAGATAGGCATTATGAGCCTGAAGAGGCCATAAACCTAGTGAAACAGACTGCCACGGCTAATTTCGACGAAACGGTGGAGATTCACCTCCGTACCGGTGCAGACCCCAGGCATGCCGATCAGCAGCTTCGCGGCGTGGCGCTTTTGCCCAACGGCTTGGGCAGACCCGTAAGGGTTCTGGTATTTGCTCAGGGCGACGCAGCCAGAGCGGCAAGGGAGACGGGCGCTGACTACGTAGGTGACGACGATGTCATCAAAAGGATAGATGGCGGTTGGGTGGAGTTCGATATTGCAATAGCCACCCCGGACATGATGGGCAAGATAGGCCGGCTTGGGCGAGTGCTAGGCCGCCGGGGGCTTATGCCCAATCCCAGAACGGGAACCGTGGTGCAGCCGGGAGACATTGGCAGGGCTGTGGATGAAGCTAAGAAAGGGCGCGTGGAGGTGCGCATGGACAGGACCGCAATAATCCACGCTCCCTTTGGCAAGGCTAGCTTTGAATCCGAGAAGCTCTATGAAAACCTATCAAGCCTGATGGAAATGGTCTCGCGCTCCCGCCCCGCCGCCGTCAAAGGGCAGTTCATCCGCAGCGCCTACATGACCTCCAGCATGGGGCCGAGCATTCCGCTTGACCTTGCTTCTCTGACCGAGCTGAGGGTAGAATAGACTCCCAAAACTGAATAACGAACGCCGTAGACAGCGGGCGCCACTAGAGGCTTAATCAAGGCCCGCCGAGGCAGGAAAGCGAGCCGGCAAGTTGGCTTTACTTCCCCTGTCTTTTGCGGCAGGGGATTTTTTATTGAGGTAAGGATGCCTACTCAGAAAAAGATGGACGAAGTGCAAATCTTGGCTGAAAAGCTTTCGCAGGCTACTGTTGCTGTAGCGGCGGATTTTACCTCCATGCCGGTCAAGAGCATGACAGGACTGCGCAAGCATCTACGCGAGGCCGACGTGGAGTTCAGGGTAGTCAAGAATACTTTGACCGAAAGGGCCGCTGATGCAGCGGGTAGACCGGAGTTGAAGGAGCTGCTGGCGGGTCCCACGGGCCTGGCGCTGGGCTTTGCCGATCCCCTTCTACCCATAAAGACAATCCACGATTACGTCCGCAACAACAGGCTGCCCATGGTGGTAAGGGCCGCTACCATGATGGACGGCCGCATCTACAAGGAGGCACAGCTCACGTTGCTAACCACCTTGCCTCCAAGAGAGGTGCTTCTGGCCCAGCTACTGGGGCAGATGGCATCGCTGCCCACCCGCTTAGTCAGAGCTATCAACCAGCCTTTGCAGGGGCTGGCGAACGTGATGAACGGCCCGCTGGTTGGCCTGGCAAACGTCTTGCAGGCCAGGGTGGACCAGCAAGAAGGGAAGTAGAACAACGCTATCAATTCAAAGAGCTCAATTTGCAGAAACCCAACTAGTAAGGAGACGTCAGTGGGCAAAGAAGAGGTTATAGAAGCAATAAAGTCGTTGTCGGTTGTTGAGCTGTCAGAAGTGGTGAAAGCTCTGGAGGAGGAGTTTGGAGTAAGCGCAGCCGCTCCAGTAGCCTTCGCCGCTGCGCCCGTTGCAGCTGCGGCGCCTTCTGGCGATGGCGCTGACGCGGAGGAGGAGCAGACCGAGTTCAAGGTGGTGCTCAAGGAAGCAGGAGCCAACAAGATCAACGTGATCAAGGCCGTGAGGGAAGTGACTACCCTGGGTCTGCGTGAGGCCAAAGAGCTGGTGGAAGGAGCGCCCGTCGCAGTGAAGGAGGGCATTGGCAAAGAAGAAGCCAATGATATGCTCAAGAAACTGCAGGAAGCGGGCGCCACTGTTGCCGTAGAGTAAACCGGCGCTATCAGGAGGTGTGCCGATTTTGAGCCGTAGTAAAGACAGGGCCCGTTACGAAGCTATGAAGCGGCTCAACCCGGATTACAAAGGTTTCCGGGGTTATTCGGTTGAGCCAAACCGTCCCGGGCAAACTCCCATGGAGGCTGTGTACTGTACGTTGTGCCGCCGCAAGCGCAATGTGCCGGTGGGTATGGCCTTGGAGCAGGGCCAGGAATTTGTTTGCCAGAGTTGCCGTGAAGAAAGCGGTGCTTAGAACCATTGAGGGGCATCATGGCGGAGCGAGATAAGCCACAATACCGGCTGCTAATCCGCGATATGCCCGCCAAAGAGAGGCCCCGTGAGAGATTGAGGGACTACGGCGCCGCCTACTTGAGCAATGCTGAGCTGATTGCCATTCTGCTCCGCACCGGCACCTCATCAGAGAACGTCATAGACCTATCCAACAGGTTGCTGGCGAAGTACGGCGGCCTGGAAGGCATATCCAAAGCGAGCTTCCAAGAGCTGGCTTCCATCCACGGCATGGGTGACGCCAAGACCGCTCAGCTCAAGTCCGCGCTTGAGCTGAGCAAACGTTTGCTGGCCGCTAGCGGTGACGCCAGGCCGGAGATCCATTCACCTGAGGCTGTCGTCAATTTGCTGGGAGCGGAAATGACGCTACTCGACCAGGAGCAATTCAGAGTCGTTGCCCTCAACATCAAGAATCAAGTCATCAACGTTTCAACCGTGTACAAGGGCAACGTCAACTCAGCAGTGGTGCGTGCTTCAGAGGTGTTTCAAGACGCCGTCAGGTCCAACTGCCCCTCGGTCATACTCGTGCACAATCATCCATCAGGAGACCCTAACCCCAGCCCTGACGACATAGCGGTGACCAAGCAGCTAGTGGCAGCCGGCGAACTCCTGGATATAACGGTGCTCGACCATATAGTAATTGGGCAGAGCTCTTATGGAAGTTATATCAGCATGAAGAAACGCAGGCTTGGGTTTGGATAGCAGTCAATCCTTGCAGCCGGCCCCGCCGCGGCTCAAAACCCCCTGGTCTTATAAGTGGACGGCCTTCAGCATTGTCTCTCTAGGGACGTTGATGTCCACCCTGGATGGGAGCATAGTCAACATAGCCTATCCGGTTCTTTCGGAAACGTTTGGCGCAGACGCCTCCGTTGTGGCTTGGGTAGGCATAGCCTTCTTCCTCACCAGCACCAGTCTCCTATTGACCATGGGTTGGATCGGCGATTTTCTGGGCAGGGAACGCCTGTACGTAGCCGGGCTTTTGCTGTTCGCGGTGGCGCTGGCGCTGGCCGCTCTGGCACAAAACATAGCTCAACTCGTCTTGGTGCGCGCCCTGCAGGGGATCGGCGCGGCGATGGTAGTTTCGGTTGGATCCGCCATCTTAGCGGCGACTTTCGAGGCCAAGGAGCGTGGCCTTGCCTTTGGCCTGCTGGGCGCAACGGTCGGTTTGGGGCTGGCCGGTGGGCCGCTCCTTGGCGGCGTGGTCATCGATCTTCTGGACTGGCGTGCGGTATTCTACACGCGACTTCCCCTAAGCCTGGTTGCAGTGCCTTTGAGCTGGCTGTTCCTGGCACAGCAGCCGCGGACTCCGGGCGCTTTGCACCTGGATAGCCAGGGGTCGGTGATCCTCCTGGTCCTGCTTAGCGGCTTTCTTCTGGCGGTGAATCAGGCGGGCAGATTGGGAATCACCTCTCCCCTGGTGCTGGCGGCCATTGCGCTGGCAGTGATGGCCTTCCTACTATTCGTCTGGTGGGAGCTACGAGCACAGCGTCCTATTGTGGACGTGCGCGCCTTTCGCAACCCGGTGCTCTCCACGGGCGTTGCTACGCTGCTGGCGCATTTCCAGGCATGGAGCGCCGTGGCGTTTGTTCTACCATTTGCAATGATAAACGGCTTGGGCTACAGCGCGGCCAAAGCGGGCCTTGTGCTGGCCGTCTTCTCAGTGGTGCGGTCTCTGACCTCGCCGGTGACTGGCTGGCTGTCCGACCGTATAAGTCACGGGTTGCTGATGGCTTCAGGCCTGGTTGTAGTTTCAGTGGCGCTATTTCTGCTTTCCGGGCTGGGAGTAAGCGCAACCGTGTGGCAACTTGCCATGATCCTATCGCTGGCTAGCCTTGGCTCCGCCCTGTTCGATCCTACCAACGCCAGTTCCATCATGAGTACGGTGCCGGCGGAACGGCTGGGAATGGCGGGAGCCTTCATAGCCACGGGCCGGCAGATTGGCCTCTCCGGTGGCGTGGCTTTGTCCGGCGCTATACTGGCTTCCCGCGAAGCCTATCATCTGAGCAACGGCCTACCACAGAACGAAGCACTTGTGGCAGGAGCCGGAGACGCCCTTGTAGTCAGTGCGGTTATTACCATCATGGGCATAGCGCCCATTGTACTGGGCAAACTCCGCTCTATGGCCAGACGCTAATTGCTGGCTGACCGGTTCCACCGTCCGCCTTCAGCTAGCTCAGGCCAGCGTGCCAGCTTTTAGGTGGTCGCCTGCGGCCAGTGCCTGGTAAGCCTGGGACAACAGACCATCGGTCTCTTCCCAGCCGATGCAAGAGTCAGTAATGGAGACACCGTACTCCAGCTTGGAAGGGTCGCCTTCGTCAAGCTTCTGACTGCTGGCGAATAGATTGCTTTCCAGCATCATGCCCACGATGCCTGTATTCCCCGATAGGCGCTGCTGGAGAACGTCTTGGAAGGCAACCGACTCAAGCGCGTAGTCCTTGTTGGAGTTGGCGTGGGAGCAGTCCACGATCAGCCTAGCGGGCACGCCGGCCTGCTCGAGCAAAGACGTGGCCCTGGCCACAGAGGCGGCATCGTAGTTTGTCCCGGTAGTGCCGCCGCGCAGAACTACGTGGCAGTTGTGATTTCCCTGCGTCATCACTATGGAGGCCTGGCCGTCGCTGTCCACTCCGAGAAAAGCGTGCCGGGCGCGGGCGGCGACCACTCCGTCAACGGAGAGTTGGATGCTGCCGCCGGTACCGTTCTTGAAGCCTACGGGCATGCTCAAACCGCTTGCCATCTGGCGATGTGTCTGGCTCTCTGCGGTACGAGCGCCAATGGCAGCCCACGAAACCAGATCCGCTATGTACTGGGGCGTGATGGGGTCCACGAACTCGGTGGCGGAAAGCAGACCTATCTCGGCGACGTTTAGCAGGAATTCCCGCGCCAGGTACAGCCCGTGTTCCAGGTCGAAGCTGCCGTTCAGATGAGGATCGTAGATAAGGCCCTTCCAGCCAACGGTAGTGCGGGGCTTTTCAAAGTAGACGCGCATTACAATGAGCATACGGTCGCTGTATTTGTCCGCAGCCTGTTTGAGTCTACGGGCATAATCCAGGCCGGCCTTTGTATCGTGGATCGAGCAGGGGCCGGAGATGAGCAGCAAGCGGCTGTCCTCTCCCGAGAGGATGGCCGCAATCTCCTCTCTTCCTTTCACCACCAGTTGTGCCACCGAGTCAGGGGTGGGAAGACGGGTTAGGTATTCCGCCGGTGAAGGCAGTCTTTGTATGCTGGAGACGTTGATATTTTGCAGTTGGCGCATGATGATTCCTCGTTTTCTTGTATAAATCAAAAAGCCCTCGCAAGGAGGGCTTTTTGATTTGACTCTGCTGCGGATTAAACAGCTACCCTCCCCGTCCGGGCTTTATACGTAAACTCAAAATAGTAGGAAAGGTATGCTATTGACCTGTTCATGCCGGCTCTTATTATTGGCCGGTTTCATCAAGCTGTCAAGGACTTGCCATAAATCCGTAGGTAGATGCTATTTGATACTAGGGCCGGCCTTCAGTGGCCAGTATCTTATCCAAGCCTTGCCCACGATGTGAGAGGCGCCTATAGGACCGAATGAACGGCTGTCGCGGCTGTCTTGCCTGAAGTCGCCAAGCACCAGGTACTCCTCGTTCCCCAGCAGCCACTGACCGGGTGACGGCATGTCCGTAGGAGCGGGTTTGGCAAGATACGGCTCGTGGAGCGGGCGGTCATCGATGAGAACTACGCCGTTGCTGATCCTGACGTGCTCTTCCGGCAGGCCGATTACCCGTTTCACGCAGTGAACCCCGGGCTGACCGGGGTCCAACAGGACTATTACGTCCCCTCTGGATGGTGGCGTAAAGCTAAAGGCCAACCGGTCTACTATGATCTGCTGACCATGGGACAGCCCCGGTTGCATACTGTCGCCTGCTACGGAGAAACGTGTCGCCCTGGGAAGGCGCAGCACTGTTCCCAGAAAGGGGAGGCGCAAGATGGACCTGAGTAGGGGTGGCATATGGTCAATTCTAGGCCTCGCATCAAGGGTGAGCAACGTGTCGAGTCTTGATGCTCGGCGCGTCTCTTGATAACCTAGCTCTGCTGAACGTACAAATCTGGAGGGATGAATGTTCTCATTTTTCGGTCTGTCTACCATGCTTCGAAAGATAGCTTCTACCAAAACAGCCTATGCTCACTGCGATATTCCGTGCGGAATATACGACCCTCATGTGGCCCAGATAGCCGCATTGACCACGGTCCGCATGAACCAGCTCATAGAGGCCCTGGAAGCCCCCGGGGCAGATGCCTCCGCCCAGGACCACAGCGCCTACGCCCACGCCGTCAGCCGCTACACCACTGTCAAAGAGGAGCATGCCGAGCTTTGCAAGAAGGAGCTGAGGATCCTCTGGGGGGACTATTTCCGTCCCGAACATGTCGAGGAACACCCCGACCTTCACGGAAAGTTCTTTAACGCCATGAAGGCCGCCTCCAAAGTACGGCAGAACCAGGACATGCAAGCCGCTCAGGACCTGCTCTCCACCACTCAGGATATAGCTGAGATTTTCTGGAAGACCAAGGGCGCCGCGCCGGTAAGGCAACCTTCGCGCCAGGGTGCGGCCGGCGGCGAACTGGTCTACCCTAGCTGAGCGGCAAGCCACTCAGCGGTACAGAATCCATGGGGCTATTCTTGCCCTCTCAGCCACCGCGAGGCATCCTTGGCGTGATATGTCAGAATAACGTCCGCGCCGGCGCGCTTGATAGAGGTTAGGATCTCCAGGGTGATCCGCTTTTCATCCAGCCAGCCGGCGGCGGAAGCCGCTTTGACCATGGCGTACTCGCCGCTGACGTTGTATGCCGCCAGCGGATGCTGGAACCGTCCCCTGGCTCTATTCAGCACATCCAGGTAAGCCAGAGCGGGCTTCACCATAACCATGTCAGCGCCTTCACTGATGTCCTGCTCTATTTCTCGCAGCGCCATGCGGGCGTTTGCCGGGTCCATCTGGTAACCCCGCCTGTCTCCAAACTGCGGCGCGGAGCCAGCCGCTTCCCGGAAGGGGCCGTAGAAGGCAGAGGCGAACTTGGACGCGTAGGCCAGGATTGGTATCTCTGAATGGCCGCTTTGATCTAATGCGGTCCGGATAGCCTTGACCTGGCCGTCCATCATGGCGGAAGGAGCCACCATGTCCGCACCAGCATCCGCGTGGGAAAGAGCTGCGCTCGCCAGCAGGTCCAGGGTCTTGTCGTTGTCTACCGTCCCATCGCCGCCTATGATGCCGCAATGTCCGTGATCCGTGTACTCGCAAAGGCAAACGTCCGTGATCACAAAGAGCTGCGGCGCCGTCTGCTTGATCATCTTCACCGCTTCCTGCACAATTCCCTGCGGGTCGTATGCCTCCGTGCCCGCTTCATCCTTGGAAGCGGGTATCCCGAACAGCATTACGCCTGATATGCCCATGTCCGCTATTTCCGTGACTTCCGTCAGCAGCTGATCCAGCGAAAGCTGGTAGCAACCCGGCATAGACTCTATGGGGACCTTCACTTCACGCCCGTGGCAGACGAAGAGCGGATATATCAAATCCGACGGCGCCAGAGATGTCTCTCTGACCATTTCACGAACGGTCTCGTTTCTTCGCAGCCTTCTTAGCCTGAGCTGTGGGAACACAGCCATACTTCTCCTCCCTTCTACCCGGACTGGACCTGACTTAAAAAGTGCTCTTTTAGGGCTTCCACCAAACCGGCTATAGTGTACTCCCTGGCCTGGACGGCGACCTTCAAACCCAGTCCGGCGGCGGTTGCCGCGGTAACGGGTCCTATGCAGGCTATAGCAGGCTGTTGCAATAGTGAGATGTCTCCGCCCAGGATGGAGACCAAACTCAACACCGTGGAGGAGCTGGTAAAGGTAACGGCGTCCACAGCCCCTTGCTTCAACAGGGCAAGCGCTTCTTGTTTGGACTCCTCAGAGGCAAGGGTCTTGTAAGTGACGACGTGCTCCACTTCCGCGCCGAGCTTTTGCAGTCCCTCCACTAAGGCATTGCGTCCTTCCGCAGCCCTGGGCAGCAAGACGCGGTCACCCGGCTCTATGTGCTCCTGCAACGACTCCACCACAGACTCCGAAATATATTCCGAAGGCATGCGGTCGGCGTGGATGCCACGCCGGGCCAGCGACTCCGCAGTGGCCGGACCAATGGCGGCGACCTTGACCCCAGCGAAGGCACGCGAGTCCAGGCCAATCTCTCTGAGGGCTTCCCAGAAGGCTTCAACTCCGTTGACACTGGTGAAGACGACCCACTTATAGCTTGCCAAGCCCTGCGCGGCACGCTTCAGAGGGGTGGCGTCATCGGGGGGGACAATCTTGATGCTGGGCAGCTCTATGACCTCGGCGCCTTCCCTGCTGAGCAGGTCGGCCGTGGCGCTGATCTGTGTCCGCGCTCTGGTGACCATTATCCGTTTTCCCGACAACGGCCTGTTGTCGAACCAGCGGATCTCCGAACGCAAAGCTACCGCGGGGCCGAATACGGCCACTATAGGAGGCTCCAATCCAGCCTCCCTACCAAGGTCCAGCACGGTGTCCAACGTCCCTTCCACGACACGTTGACCGGGCCGGGTACCCCACTGGATCAAGGCGGCGGGAGTATCCGCAGGCATGCCGTTTTCCTTCAACGTCCTGCCGATTCTGCCCAGGCTTTCCCAGCCCATGAGGAGCACCAGGGTACCACCACTCGCCGCCAACGCTTTCCAGTCTACGAGGGACTCTTCCTTGCCGGGGTCTTCGCTGCCGCTGACCACGGTAAAAGAGGAGGCCACCTCTCTATGGGTAACGGGGATGCCGGCGTAAGCCGGCACCGCGATGGCGGAGGTTATCCCCGGCACTACTTCAAAGGGTATGCCCGCGCCGGCCAATGCCTGCGCCTCCTCGCCACCGCGTCCGAAGACAAAGGGGTCTCCGCCTTTGAGCCGTACCACGGTTTGCCCCAACCTGGCGCGGCGCACCACCTCGGCAGTGATTCCTTCCTGAGCATTGGACTCGCCGTTCGGCCATTTCCCCACGAAGATTACCTCTGTCCTGTCAGATGTAAAACTGAGGATACGCTGATCAACCAGGCGATCGTAGAGCACGGCGTCCGCACTGCGCAGGAGTTCCAGCCCGCGCAGTGTAAGCAGACCAGGGTCTCCCGGGCCCGCTCCCACTAGATATACGGTGCCCGGCCGTGCAGCCTTCATCTGAAGCCACCAGCAGATTTCACCGCTTCGATAGCCCCGGTTGAGACGAGTTCTCGATACGCCTCGCGTGCCACGGCTTCCGGGTTTTCAGCGCTTCCCGACGCGGAGACTCTGAACAATTGCTTTCCTGAATTGTCGGCGGCAAGCATAGCTCTGAGGGTCAGGGTCTGAGCGTTGATCTCCGCATAAGCGCCGAAAGGAGCGGTGCATCCCGCGCCGAGAAGGGACAATAGAGTCCGCTCTGCCCTCACACTCATTGCCGTATCTGGGTCTTGTACCGGCTCCACCAGTTGCCGCATCGCCTCATCGTCAGACCTTATCTGGACCGCCAGCGCTCCCTGCCCAGGAGCGGGCAAGAACTGTTCCGGCTCGAACACCTGAGCGGCCTCGTCCTCTCTTCGTAGCCTGAGCAAGCCTGCCATTGCCAGTACCGCACCGTCGTATTCCTGGCCGGATGCCTTTTGAAGGCGGCTGGGGACGTTGCCCCGCATGGGCAGGACTTGAATATCCGGGCGGATGGCAAGCAACTGGGCGGATCGGCGCGGGCTCCCGGTACCTATACGGGCGCCCTGGGGCAGCTCCGCCAGGGGAAGGCGCCATCTGTTCACCAACGCGTCACGCGTGTCTTCACGGCGTATGACCGCTCCTATGCGTAGGCCATGGCTAATTGTGGATGGCAAGTCCTTCAAGCTGTGTACCGCCAGGTCTATCTCTTGTCGCAGCAGGGCAGCCTCCAACTCTTTGACGAATACGCCAACGCCGATCTGAGGCACGGGTGTCCGGTCATCCAGATCGCCGCCGGTGGAGATAGTGCGGATTTCCAAGGGTCTATTGGGGGCTGCGGCCCGCAGCAGTTCCAAGACCTCTTCCGTCTGCTTCAGGGCCAGTTCACTGGCTCGTGAGCCTGCAATTACGGGACCAGATCTACTACTCAAGGTTGCTACTCTGATCTATCTTCAATCTCCCACTCCTTGGGATGCGCGAGGCTCTTCCTCCAGCATCCTCAGCAGCCTCTCTCTTGCTTGCGCTGCCTGCCCGCTCTGAAACATAGCCAGGAGCTCATCATCCATGCACTCCTGCCAGCGGTCGGGGTCCGGCCGTAGGCCCTTTGCCCGCACTTCAGCCCGCACGTCGGAGAGAACGCCCACCATATCCGCCCACTGCAGGCACAGGCAGAGTTCAGGATCGGACATCCTCTCTCTGAGCCGGCGAGCCAGCGCCGGACTGAGGCCTGCGGTTGAGATGGCGCACTGCACTTCACCGTGCTGCCCCCTTCTAGCCACCGCGGGAGCTATGAAGCTGCACAGTTGAGGCCTATCTACCACGTTGAGCAAGATGCCACGGCTATGGGCCTCTTGGGCAACCCTCGTGTACTCATCCTCGTTGAGGTTCTCCGATACAACCAGGAACGCCCCTTCCAGGTCGCCTTGCCTGTATTCCCGGGACTTCCACTCCACGAGGCCGCGTCCGGCCAGGTCTTGAAGCACAACGGTGACCTCGGGACTTATCAGGGTCACCCGCGCACCGTGCTCCAAGAGCCCCTGCACTTTGCGCTCAGCTTCCCCTGCCCCGCCCACCACCACGCAGGAGCGTCCGTTCAAGTCTAGGTAAACTGGATAGTATGCCGGCATAGCCTCCCTCTGCTCCGCAGCTCCTGAAGCGGATATCTAACTTGCGCCTTATTATATTAGCGCTAGCTGTAAAGTACTGGTAGCCTCCGGCCTCGCTCACCGGGGAATCCCTCCCCATTGCCGCCTGACTTCCATTATAATCTTCCCAACCAACCAGCGAGGACAATCATGATAAAGCAAGACCGCTTGTTAAACACGTTCTGCGACCTTGTACAGATAGACAGCCCATCCGGAGAAGAGGAAGAAGTAGCCCAACACCTCACGGAGCGTCTCAGCGGCCTGGGCTTCAGCGTAGAGCGAGACTCTTACGGCAATCTGATAGCCTCCGAGCAGGGCGACGAACCGTTGATGCTATCGGCGCACATGGACACCGTCGAGCCGGGCCGCGGCATAAAGCCGCAGGTCCTGGACGACCGCATCGTCTCCGACGGCACCACCATCCTAGGTGGCGATTGCAAGGCCGGTGTCGCCGCCATACTGGAGGCATTGGAGTCGCTCCAAGAGGACTGTGCAGACCGGGTGCCCGTACAGCTTGTCTTCACCCGCGAAGAAGAGCTCGGCCTGCTTGGCGCTCGCAATCTTGACGTATCGCTGGTCAAGGCCAAACGCGGCGTAGTCTTCGACGGCAACGGCCCGCCCAGCAAGGTGACCAGCGCCAGCTCCACCTACGTCAGTTTCACCGTGAACGTCACAGGCCGCGCCGCACACGCCGGCGTTGAGCCTGAGAAGGGCCTCTCCGCAATCCGCATCGCCGCCGAAATTATCACCGGCCTGCGCCAAGGCCGCATCGACGACGAGACCACCATCAACGTCGGTGTTGTCTCCGGCGGTTCCGTGCGCAACGCCGTTCCCGAAGAAGCCTCCTTCACCGGCGAGTTCCGCAGCCGCAACATCGAGTCCCTGGAGTTGCTCCGTCGTGAGATCAGTGACGTCCTGGAACAGGCGCGTGGTAAATATCCAGAGGCCGTCATAGAAGAGACCATGAACGTAGAGTACGAAATGTACAGGCTGGGTATGGACGACCCCATGCTCCTGAAGGTGTCGCGCATCCTTGAAGGTCTGGGCAAAGTGCCGGAGGTTGCCCCCTCCGGTGGCGGCACGGACGGCAACGTGTTCAACAAGCACGGCATAAGCTGCGTTGTCGTCGGCATGTCCACCCGGGAGATGCATACCGTGAGGGAGTACGTGCCCATCGCCGACCTGACCGACACCGCCCGCTTCTGCCAGGCACTGCTTCTGGACAAGGGGTAGACGTGGACAGCCTTGTTTGTCTCATTCACTGGAACCGGGATGAGGCGGCGGAGCGCGCACAACTCATAGAAGCCGCCGGTTACCGGGTAGACGCCTCACCCTTCACCTCCGGCTCCCTGCGCCACCTCAGGAACAACCCGCCGGCTGCCGTTGTGATAGACCTGTCCCGCCTGCCCTCGCATGGCCGCGAGGTGGCGATGGCCTTGCGGCAGTACAAGAGCACCCGCGCCGTACCCATCATCTTTGTAGACGGCCAGCCCGACAAGGCAGCACGAATCAAAGAGCTTCTCCCCGACGCAAAGTTCATCGCGTGGCAAGGCATAGGCGCCGCCATTCAAGAAGCCATCGACTCTCCCCCTACTGATCCGGTGCGGCCCCGGACTGTCTTCGATGCTTATGCGGGTACTCCACTCTTCAAAAAGCTGGGCATCAAAGACGGTTCTCGCGTATCCCTTGTCGACGCTCCTCAACGGTTTGAAGCCAAGCTAGGCAACTTACCGGAAGGAGTTCTGCTGCAACGGAACAAGAACGCCCCTAGCGATCTGACCCTCTGGTTCGTCACTTCCAGCGAACACCTGCAAGACCACATCCATTCCATGCGCCGCTCCATTGGGAAAGACGGGCTATGGGTCGTCTGGCCCAAGAAGGCCTCAAATATGCAAACGGAGCTCAGCCAGGTGATCGTACGCAGGATAGGCATGGACGCCGGCCTGGTAGACTACAAAATAGCCTCTATAGATGAGACCTGGTCCGGTCTGCGCTTCGCAGTGAAGAAACGGAGAGAGCCACCCTAAGAGAGGCTTCAGGCAGCGTCACTTTCGCCATAACAGCACTGTGTGCCTCTATGCTCCTTCAGCAGCCGACCAAAGGGTGATCTCCTTTGCTCCTCGCGGTGACAGGGCGTACACCCCGTTAGACGGCCTGTCGAACCAGCCGTACACGTCTCGATACAGGATAGCTCTGGCCTTCGGGTCTCCTATTGCCCTGGCAATGACAGACGCCTTCGTCGGACCGTTGCTCTGCAGGAACACCGCTATCTTAAGCGCCCGCTGGCGGTACGCCGTCATTATCCCGTGCCGTACCGATGTACCTCCCAGATTCGGGTCGCCAACCCGCCTCGCGAACTCGCCCAGCAGCCGGCCACGCCGTACTCTGGATCGCCGTGGCCGGTACTCTCCGGAATCGAGGATGGCAACAACGCTGTTCATCTCGGCTGCCGGATCTATAGTCAGCAGGCCCAGTCCCAGCATCCTAAGCAGCTTCATCGTCTGCCGCCCCCGCCTCCTCAGAAAGTGGCTCCCCACCGGTATACCCACGTATACTTTAGATGTAGCAGCAAGCCTTTCCACTGCCTGCAGCAACAGTTCCAGGTTCAGCGACAGCTTCAATTCTACAACGATAGGCTCCTCACCGTTGCGCACGGCGACCACGTCACAGTTCCCCACCTCCCCCTTAACCTGGTAGCCCTGCGACTCTAGGAACCGCTTCACGGGAAGATACATGTCCGATTCAATCATTGGTCTCCCCCCCTGCATGCTTGTTGCGTTGGAGGCAAATGCAATGGTGCTCCCTTGTTACTCGCTTCTTCTCCCTACCCCTCATAATAGCCCTCTATAGCCCGGGCCTCACCCTCCCGGAACATATAATCAAAGCACCGAGCATTTTGCCAGACTCGCCTAGCGTTGTCCTGGGCATGCAACGTCTGCTATCATCCCCCCTGAGCAAGCCAGAAGCCCGGAGGTGAAGCGTGGCTACCACCCAGACCTTTGAAGAAGCGGTCCAGGAGTTCATAGAGCTATCCAGAGACCTGGTTGGCAAAGAGACAGCGGAGAGTATGCCCCCCGCGCCACCCGCGCCTTACGAGCAGGATGGCCCCCCCTACGAAAACCCCATTCGCTTCGACCAGCGCAACATCCAAAACTACATGCGCACCATTGGTGACGACAATCCCCTGTACAACGACCCCGAGTATGCCAGAGGCACGCGTTACGGCTGTCTAATTGCGCCGGGACCCATACTGTCTCAGATAAGGGGAATCACCGCTCATGGCGTACAGTACGGCGGTGAAGGTAAGAAGCGCAGGGAAGGTTATCCCGTGGCCAACTACTTCTCCGGCGCTGCTTGGGAGTTCTTCGATACGGTCAAGGTGGGCTCCAAGTTTCGCTCCTCCATGGTAACCAGGGACCTCTTCACCAAGCAGGGTTCGCGCGGCAACCTCATCTTCTTCATATCGGAGCTGATGTACTGGGACTATCACGGCGACCTAGCCGGCAAGTGCTATGGAACGCTGATCATGGTCCCCATCGAGGCTATGGGAGCGTCTCGCTCCATGAACGTGGACAAGGTTGGCTCCCAGCTCCTCTACGAACGCGGCACCCAGGTCTATTCCGCGGAAGACCTGCAGGCAATAGTAGAAGACATTGAAAGGATGCGCCCCAGCCGCCGCGGTGCTGAGACCCTCTACTGGGAAGACGTAGAGGTTGGCGAGAGGCTTGGCCCGGTTGTCGTCCCCCCTTGGACGCTCCAGGACCTGGAGGCTCCCAACATGGTCGGCTCCTGCGTGCTCCATATCGCCAAGGGCGACCCCGGCGACGAACTGGCCTTTGAGCCTGTATTCAACCGATTCAAGAAGCGCGGTGAAGGCCACCACGTAACCCATCCCGCCACCCGCTGGCCATGGTCGGCCTCCGCCGAACACTCCGATCCACTCATGGCGGCTTTCCGCGCTCTGCCCGGCCCCTTCGATGGCGGTGTGCAGAGAACACAGATACCACACCGCCTCCTCAGCGACTGGATGGGGGACGAAGGCTTTGTACGGCGGCAGCAGACCGCTATCAGGAAGCCCGTATTCTACAGCGACACCACTTACTACACGGGTGAGGTGGTCAAGAAGTTCAAAGAGGTCCAGGAAGGTGAGCAAGGCCCGGGCGGCGTCCCAGGCAAGCGCGAGTACCACGCCGTGGGCATCCGACTAGAGGGCAAGAACCAAGTTGGCGAGGTCTCTACACCGGGTACCGCCTGCATCTACCTGCCTTCGCGCCAGGATGGGCCTGTGCAACTCCCCATACCCCACAAAGCCCGTCCCGACTTTGTTCCCTACGACGTCTTCTACCGCGACTGGTTCTAGTCTGCGTCTTCTCCTTCACTCCCGAGAAGTCGGGAGGGTGGATTCACATTTCAAGTGCAACACTCTATCCAAAAATATCTCTGCCGGAGTCCTATAATCGAGACACTTGCGGGGGGTATTATTGTAGGCCTGAATCATTTGCGTAAACCGTTTTTGAGGCAACGCTGCCAAGTCCGTTTTGCGGGGCAGGGTCCGCCGCAGCCGACCGATGGCGTTCTCTACCCCACCCTTCTGCCAGGGAGAGTAAGTATCGCAGAAAAAGGTCTCTATACCCAGATCGTGGAGTTGGTAATGGAGTGCGAACTCGGTCCCGTTGTCGAAGGTGACCGTCCGTCGCCATTCGGGGGGAAACTGACCCAACACTTGGGACATGGCGGAGGCGATGGGGACGGATGCCTTGCCAGGGGGTCTCAGGGCTATGAGGATGCGGGAGTGGCGTTCGTGCATGGTAAGCACGGCATGGCCATAGGCCCTGAACAGCATTAGGTCGGCCTCCCAGTGACCAGGAGTGCGGCGGTCAGCAGCGCTCTGCGGGCGCTCGGTGATGGGACGACGCTTAGCCATGAAGGAAGCAGCGCTGCCGCCTTTGTGGCCTCTCCAACCACGCTTGGACTTAGCTCGGGGCAGGTAGTGGCGCCAGCTGTAGTCCTTCTTACGAGCAATCTGGCCGTAGATGAACCTATATATGCTCTCGTGGGAGATGACTGTATCCCCTGACTCCATGGCCATCCGTCCCGCCACCTGCTCCGGTGACCAGCCCTGCTTGAGTCCAGAGAGCACCTTATCCCGCAGCGCCTCATCTCGCTCCAGTCGAGAACCACGCCAACGCCGGGCATGGGCTTGCTGGTCCGCATACCTGGGCTGGTACCCCTGGGTCTTTGAACCATTGCGCTTCAGCTCCCGAGCAACTGTCGATGGCGAGCGATCCAGACTTGCCGCGATTTGGCTGACCGAGTATCCCGAGGCTTGTAGTCGGGCAATTTCACACCTCTCTTCAATGGTGACATGTCCATATCTTTTTCCCATGACAACACCTTAACCAAGTGTTGCACTTCGTTTGTGAGTTTAGGGCATCCAGGCGGGGTGGCGCGGGATGTCATGCTGAAGAGTCGGTTAGACCCCGTTTGCCCTAAAACCACTCCCGCCGACGAAGCATCTGCTGGGCCACGGGACGCCCCACGCCTCCCCTCTCATTCCTTAGTACACAATCAGCGAATGCAGGTCGTAATCAGTGAGCCTATCGCGGCCTCTCAGGGCAGCCAGCTCGATGAGCACGGCCATACCGGCCACCACGCCTCCGCACCGCTCCACCAGTTCAGCCGTGGCCTGGATGGTGCCCCCGGTGGCCAAAACATCGTCCACTACCAGGGCTCGCGCCCCTTCCTTCAAAGCATCGCGATGCATCTCCAGGGTCGCCGAGCCGTATTCCAGGGCGTAATCGACTCTGTAAGTGTGCCAGGGCAGCTTGCCCACCTTGCGTACCGGGACAAGGCCCGTGCCCAACTCCATGGCCACGGGAGCCCCCAAAAGGTAGCCCCTCGCCTCTATTGCCACCACAACGTCGACGCCTGCATCGTTGAAAGGCCCGCTGAGCGCCTTCACCGCCGTTCCCAGGGCACCAGGGTTCCCCAGCAGCGGGGTGATGTCCTTGAATTGGATTCCCTTCTCAGGGAAATCCGGCACGTTGCGGATGAAATCCTCCAGGTGCAGGTCGCCCTTCAATTTCATCATCTCCTCCGTAAAATCGCTGCCGCAACGACGCTGAATGCACCTGTGGGAAACACCGCCGCCGCCTCAGTCGCCGCCGCCGGTATGCATTTGGCGGCAGTCGTCTTGAATAGTACGGGTGTTGGTCGGGGTGAGTGGACTTGAACCACCGGCCTCTACGTCCCGAACGTAGCGCTCTGCCAAACTGAGCTACACCCCGCAATAACCTGATGATTATATCGCAATTACGCAAAGGCGGTAATCGGTCCGTGATATTCCCAAACACGCCTTTTCGATGGCCCGGCCGGTCAAGCGGCCAAGCTCAAGTGGTGTAAGCGGGAGTCACTCTGCCGTTCCTGTACACCTGCCGCAGGGTAGACCGCCACAGACTGAGCAACAGCAAGAAGCCAATGAACATGGATCCCGTGATGGTGAGGATGATAGGCGCGCTCCACTGGTCAGCCAGATAACCGTTGGCCAGGTTGGCAAATGCCATTGTGCCGCCGGCATGCATTGTGTAGATGCTGGAGACGCGGCCCCGCACGCGATCCTCCACGCCGCTCTGCACCAAGGTATTGGTGATGGCCATGAAGGTCGCCTGAGAGGCCCCCATCCCGACCGCTGCTAAGAACGCCAGAGGCAGGGTCGAGGAGGCGGCCAGGGCTAGGGGAGTCAACCCACTGGTCAGTCCCGTGGCCAGCAGAAACCAGCCAGTCCATCGACTACGCGTCAGACTGGCCAGTACGAGAACCCCGATGAGAGCACCGCCACCGGTGGCCATGATGAGCACGCTGAATACTGATCCTCCGGCCCCCAGTTCTCTCTGAGAAAACACCGGCAGCATTGATTCGAAGGACATGGTCAACGAACAGTGCAGGGCCACCAGGAGAACCATCAGTCCTATGGTGGCGTGACGATACGCGTAGACAAGCCCCTCTGTCAGGTTGCGTACCATACCTTGTTCAGAACGTACTTCACCTCTAGAAATGGTGTTCACCCGCAAGACAAAGAAGGCTCCTGCGGCGTAGAAGAAGACGCTCAGCAGGAATGCGCCTCCCACGCCAACCGTGGCCAGCAGCGGCGCGGCCAAGCCGGGCCCTCCAATGCGTGAGCCGTGAATGGCAATGCCAGAAAGAGCTACTGCGTTGAGCAAATCCCTGCGCGGTACTAAATTGGGGATTAAAGCCTGCATGCTAGGCATGATCATCGCCCTGACACACCCGCTTATGAAGGCGAAAGTTATCACTTGCCAAACCTGCACGGCATCAACGGCAATCAAGACCGTGAGCAGCAGCGCCTGCAACAAATTGACCCCGTAGCCTAGAGCAATCATCTTCCGACGGTCAAAGCGGTCGGCAAGCAGTCCGCCCAAGGGCGCGGCAATGATGAGTGGAATCATTGCGGCAAACGTGACTACCCCGACCATCAGCGACGAGGATTCAGTCAGATTGAACACCAGCCAGCCCCTGGCAACTATCATTGACCAGACGCCCATCCCGGCAAAGGTGCTGCCTGTCCATAGGTAACGGTAGTCCCGGTGATGTAAGGCAGCGAATGTTGGCAGCCGAGAAAACCTAACTTGTGTAGCTTGGATCACTGGTTCTCCAGGTGTTGCTAAGCTAGGCTTAGCTTACCAGAAATACCGAAGCTTTTAGCTGCACAGGGGTCTGTTTACAACATAGCCGAAGCCGGGACAGCCCGCCGTTTAAAAACTTGTGAAAGTTTTATCCGTCAAGATTAGACCCAGCCCGTATAAACGCAATTTAGAATTTGACATGCGCCCGTATCCCGTATAAGGTTAGCCCGTTCAAAGAATTACACGGGGGGTATACTGTTTATGAGGTACAGTAAAGGCTAATTCTCAAGCCACAAGGAATATTTCTTCTCGTCTTCAAGGTTTCGGTCGTTTCAATCATCCGCCCCCGCTCGTAGGTTTCCCCCATTGTTTCCCTAGGTCATTATTGCTTTGTCCCATAGACACGAAATAGAGAGGAATTTTATAGACCAATGTTTGAGTTTCCAGAGAACTGGGTAATACGCGCAGACATCCAACGGTGGATTGATACCTCTATACGCTGGGTCGTCAAGAACTGGGACCCCATCTTCAGCGCCATCAATACCGGTGTCCTGGCGATCCAGGTACCCTTGGAGAAGTTTCTCCTATGGCTCCCCTGGTGGTTTGTTATGGGAGTTATCGCGCTTTTGGCTTGGAGGATTGTTGGACGAAAAATCGCGGCAGTTGCCGTGGTGCTGCTTTTCTTGATGGGCGTGTTAGGGCTTCTAGACTTTGCTATGCAGACCTTAGCCATCCTCGTCACAGCCACCTTGCTGGCTGTCGGGATTGGCATGCCCCTTGGGATCCTGGGAGCTAAGAGCGACCGATTTGACGTCATCATCAGGCCCATCCTGGATGGCATGCAGACCATGCCCAGCTTTGTGTATCTGGTCCCGGCCATCATGCTCTTTGGGCTGGGGAAGACCCCGGCAATCATGGCAACCCTCATCTACGCTGTTCCACCCTTGATCCGACTGACCAACCTGGGCATTCGACAGGTGGACCCCGAAGTAGTAGAAGCAGCGCGGGCCTTTGGCTCCACCTCGCGTCAGATACTAGTCAAGGTCCAGCTTCCCATGGCTGTTCCCACTATCATGGCAGGAATCAATCAGACCATCATGATGGCCTTGGCCATGGTGGTCATCGCCTCTATGATAGGAGCGAAGGGACTGGGGATTGAGGTGTTGAACGGCATCGCGCGGCTAGAGGTGGGCCGAGGTTTCCTAGGAGGACTAGGCATCGTCATCATGGCCATCATCATCGACCGTATTACACAAGGGCTTGCAAGGGGAAGGAGGGCTAGATCTACCTAACCTTCCCTGTGCACTATAAATAGCTAAAGGAGTTGACTATGAAACCACTGTTTGAAATGAAGGCTAAGCTTTTCTTGATAGCCGTCGCCCTGTTGGCGCTTCCCCTCTTCGCCGCATGTTCATCTGAAGAAGAGAAACCCACTATCAAGCTGAGCGATCAGCAGTTCGAGTCGCATTGGATCAACAACGCGCTGGTCAAATTCGTTGTGGAGAACGGCTACGAGTATCCTGTGGAGACCATAGAGATGTCGACGGTCATCATGCAGGCAACACTGGCCACCGGTGAGATTCATCTGAATATGGAGCTGTGGCAACAGAACCTCATCGACTGGTACAACGAAGAGACGGCGGCGGGCAACGTCATCAATCTAGGGGAGACCTACGAGGGCGGCCCACAGTTCTTCGTCGTGCCTACGTACTTCGCAGAGGAGTACGGTATCACGTCCGTCGAGGACATGAAGAAGCCCGAAGTGGTCGCAGCCCTGCCCGATCCTGAGGAGCGCTCCAAGGGCGCCTTCATCAACTGCATCATCGGCTGGCAATGCGCGGAGATCAACCGCGCCAAGTTCGCGGCTTACGGCTTGGACGAGTACTACAACATGATCGACACGGGCACCTCAGCGGCCATGGACGCCGGCCTAGCAGGACCTCAGGAGAGGGGCGATCCTGTTTTCGGTTACTACTGGGCCCCCACCTCTCTCATGGGGAAGTACGACTGGGTGGTCCTGGAAGAGCCCCAATACACGGAATCGTGCTGGGAAGAGGTCATCAAAGGGCGCGATGACGCTACCTACACACCCGCCGAGGCTTGCGCCTATGAGACCCTGCCTGTTGACAAGGGCATCCATAGCAGCCTCGAGGACCTGGCCCCCGATGTTGTCGAGATGCTCCGTAAGATGAACGTGGGGCTACAACCCATCAACGTGACGGCGGCTTGGGCTATAGACAACGACATCCAGGGCGACTGGGAGAAAGCCGCTATCTACTACCTGCAAACCTACGAGGACAGATGGACCAGCTGGATGCCAAGTGAAAACGCGGACAAAGTCAAAGAAGCGCTGGCGGAAATGAGCTAGTACGTCAGATCTAGTTCATCAAAGTAAAAGGCGGGCTGGCCAGCCCGCCTTTTACTTTGATGAACTAGATATCTCCCGTTGCTCTTACGGCCGCTCCGCCTCGCTGGTGGCTCCGGCGGTCTGCTGTTCGTCCGTTTCTTCAGCCCCGTTCTCCGTGACCACGGAACCTATACTAGTCAGCACGGCAGCGCGGTGCACTTCTCCCAGCAATCTTCCCTTCTCGTCTACAACCGGTATGGGATGCTCATATTCCGCCGCCAGGTTCACCAGGTCCTCAACCAGGGTATCCGATGTAACACTGGGCATATCCATACCGTCCAGATCCTTGAACGTAGCGACGCCTCCTCTGAACGCACTGTTCGCCGCATCCAGGTCTACCAAGCCCCGGAACTCGCGGTTGCGTCCCAAGACAAAGGCGTGGTTCACATCGTTGGAGCGCATGGTATGCAACGCCACACGCGGTCCTTGCCACTCGTAGACAACGCTCTCCGGATCCTGCATTATGCTGCTCGCGCTCAGCACTTTGGCCGGTGATATATCCTTAACGAACTCAGTCACGTAGGCGTCCGCGGGTATTGTAACTATCTCTTCCGGCGTACCTATCTGGATTATCTCGCCGTCGCGCATTATGGCAATGCGGTCGCCCAGCTTCAGCGCTTCGTTAAGGTCATGCGTAATGAAGACAATCGTCTTTTGTACCTGGGCCTGAAGGGCAATCAATTCGTCCTGCATCTCGCGACGGATCAAGGGATCAAGCCCACTGAAGGGCTCGTCCATGAGCAAGATTTCCGGCTCCAACACCAGGGCGCGTGCAATCCCCACACGTTGTTGCATCCCTCCGCTGAGCTCGTCCGGATAGGACTGGTCCCACCCTGTCAGCCCCACCATTTCCAACGTGGAATGCGCCTTCATGTACCGTTCCTCTTTACCAATCCCCTGGACTTCCAGCCCGTAGGCCACATTGTCAAGGACCTTTCTATGGGGAAGCAGACCATAATGCTGGAATATCATCCCGGTTTGCTTACGGCGCAACCGTATGAGCTGCTCATCGCTGTATTGAGTTATGTCTTCACCGTCTATTGCAATTGCACCAATGGTAGGCTCAATCAGGCGAATGAGGCACCGCACCAGCGTGGATTTCCCCGAACCGGAAAGCCCCATCACTACAAAAACCTCTCCGACGCCAACATCAAAAGACACGTCCTTGATGCCAATTACATGCCCTGTTTTCTCCTGCACCTCTTTCCTGGACGCCTCTCTTATCCATTCCTGATGTATAAGAGAGTCCGCATCCGGTCCAAATATTTTCCACGCGCCGCGAACGGATATTCTAGCTTCTCCGGAGTTGTCACCATTCATTGTGAAGCTCCTCCTTGGATTATTGTGCTTGGGGATTTATCGGGGGACGGGTCCCGTCCAAGAAAAGAAACGCTAGCTGACAACTAGCATTACGAATGAAGTTAAACCTTAGTCACATACGGGTTGTGTGTCAATACGGGTTGCCAGATTGAGAGAAGTGCAAAGTCCTGCTTTTGCTTGCCTAAAGTGCGCTCTTCAGGTTTAATCTAGGCACAAAAATAAGATGGGGCTAAGTAGGTGGTAACTACTTAGCCCCAGCCAATCGGAGGTTCCGTCTCCTCATAGCGTACAACATTGTAACTCCACTTTCGACGGTATTCAACCAGAGGACGGCGTGCCGACGTGCTTAGGCAAAGGTCCCATGCGATACATGAAATCAGACTCGGCAAAGGGACACCTCTACAGGTGCATGGAATGCCACCTGACAGAATCGCAAAGGGATTACGCGCAATTAGTTCTGCAACATAATCCGCCGCATATCCGCCCACGCGGCTCGGCTGGCGCCCTTAGCTTGGCTTTCTTCCTAGTGCTATACTCAACTAATGCTCAAACCGGTGACCATAGCCGTTCCCGCCACCACCGCCAACCTTGGGCCCGGCTTCGACTGCCTGGGCATGGCGCTGGATATATGGAACTACGTACAGTTTCACCCCGGCCGGCAGCCCGGAGTACAAGTGATCGGTGAAGGAGAAGGAAGGCTCACCTCAGGTCAGGGCAACATGGTGTTCCGGGCAGCGCAACGGTACTTCCAGGAAACTGGCGTGCTCCCGCCTCAGTTCTCAATTACGTGCCACAACCGGATCCCCTTGGCCAGGGGTCTCGGCAGTAGCTCGGCGGCAATAGCTGGCGGCATCCTCGGAGCTTGTCTAATGAGCGGGGTAACTCCTGAGCCGGAGGTGATGTGGAAGCTGGCAGTCGCCACGGAAGGGCACCCGGACAACGTCACCCCGGCCCTCTTCGGCGGGTGTCAAATAGCGGTAGCGGACGGCAATAGCCTTGTGCGAGCACCCGTACCGTTGCCGGAAGGGATCAAAGCCGTACTGTTCATACCGGACCAGCCGATGGGAACCAGGAAGGCCAGAAACGTTGTCCCTCAGAGGGTCAGCCTGAACGATGCCGTATTTAACTCAGGTCGCGTGGGGTTGCTTGTGAATGCCCTGGCAACAGGCCGGCTGGACGACTTGAGAGTCGCCACCCAGGACCGCCTCCACCAGCCGGCGCGCCAAACCATCTTCCCCGCCATGAAGCCGCTTTTCCAGAGTGCGCTGGACGGCGGCGCCCTGGGCGTATTCCTCTCCGGAGCAGGCTCAACGGTGCTTGCACTCACCAAAGGCAACGAAGTTACCGTAGCCAGGGAGATGGAAGACGGTGCAAACAAGGCTGGAGTCAACGGCAGTGTAAAGATTACCCAACCCTCCTTGCAGGGAGCACATGCCACTCTAGACAATATGATAGGCGCCACTTAGCCATGGGAGTCTTCGATGAAACCGTGAGCAGTTGCATAATCAACCAGCAAAAGCACCCAGGGCAGGCCCTCCGCGCCTCATTCCAACAGGACGAAGAATAGCACCATTGCCCCAGCAACAACCCAAACCGCAGCATGACCCCTTCCTCTGTGTAATCATCCCGGCTTACAACGAGGAAAAGCGCATCCCCTCAACCTTGGAAAAGGTCGCTGCCTACTTGCAAACCCAGGACTACTCCTGGGAGGTTCTTGTCGTCGACGACGGCAGTAGTGATCACACCGCCCGCCTCGTCTCCGACTTCGCATCCAGCCATCCCGGCGTCTCGCTGCTGTCCGTTCCCCACGCTGGCAAGGGCTGGGCGGTACGATCCGGCATGCTTCATACCCAGGCCCAGCACCGGTTCATCTGCGACGCAGACCTCTCCATGCCCATAGAACAGCTGGAGCGTTTCCTGCCGCCCCGTCTCACCGACTACCACGTGGCTTTGGGTTCGCGGGAAGCGCCCGGAGCGCGCCGCTTCAACGAACCGCGCCGCCGCCACCTCATGGGCAGGGTATACAATACCCTGACAAGATTGCTTGTCTTGCCCGGGGTCAGCGATACACAATGCGGTTTCAAGTGCTTCACAGGACCGGCAGCGGATAAACTCTTCGCCATGCAGCACACCCCAGGGTTTGCTTTCGACGTTGAGATACTATTCGTGGCTCGCCGCCTGGGGCTGCGCCTTGTAGAAGTACCCATAGATTGGCATTACTCCTCGGGAAGCAAGGTGCGTCCCCTGCGGGACGGGTTGAGTATGATGTTGGATATCCTCAAGATTCGCTGGGCCTCCCTTAGAGGAAGGTAGCGCGCCATAGACTCCTGAATGAAAACCATAGTTGTCATTCCAACCTATAACGAGGCTGAAAACCTCCCCGTTCTGTTCGACGCCTTGTTTGCACTTCAACTGCCGGGGCTGGAGCTCCTCGTGGTGGATGACAACTCGCCAGACGGCACCGCCGACCTCGCGCATAGACTCGGCCAAGAGCGACGGTGTGGAGTGCACGTGCTGCGTCGCGCCCAAAAAGAGGGGCTGGGACCCGCCTACGTAGCCGGGTTTGAAGAGGCGCTGCGTTTGGGAGCGGAGACCGTGGTGCAAATGGACGCCGATATGTCGCATCCCCCTGAGGTATTGCCGGACCTGCTGAACGCCCTTGATCGGTACCACGTAGTGGTCGCGTCGCGGTATATACCCGGGGGAGGAGCATCGGGAGATTGGGGATTATTGCGCCGTCTAATCAGCCGCGGCGGGGACCTCTACGTGCGCTTGGTTACCGGGCTGAAAATAAAGGATGCCAAGTCCGGCTTCAAGGCCTATCGCAGAGAGAGTCTGCAAGCCCTGCCTCTGGTGTCCATACGAAGCCGCGGTTATATCTTCCAGACAGAGGTGCTCTACCTGTGTCAGCGCCTCGGCCTTTCTATGGGAGAGATTCCGTACACCTTCGAGCAAAGAGCCGCCGGCCGCTCCAAAATGAGCCTGGGCATAATGGTGGAAGCTTTGTGGCGCGCTCTCCAAATGCGCTGGCGCCCCCTCAAACTGGCAAGCCGTTCGCCAAGGGACAACTAGCCGCCCGTTTGCTCTCGCGCTAAGGGACGGATGCCAAAGCACCGGCCTTTGCCGATATACGGCGGCCCAGCCCCAGTAGGTCCACGGCCCTAGCCCGGGTCTCTTCGTCTAGCTCCGTGTGCACGTGAAGCTCTCCGCCTTGCTTGGAGGCCAGGGGGATGCCGTCTCGATAAATGATCCTGTTGCCGTTCACGGCGGGGACTTTAGCCCCGGGTGTCAGTATGCCGGCCAAGTTCAGCGGATCGCTGGCGGAGAGGGCCATCAACCGTTCATCCGGTTCCGACCTGCGCATATTGCGCAGAGTCTCGATTGCCTCCGGCAGGGCGAACTGTTCTCCAATGAACCCGGCAACGAATCTGCCTCCGCGTATTTCCCCTCTTGCTTCAGAGCGGCGATAGAATTGGAGAAGCGTACGCCATGACGGAGCCATAGGCTCGCGGGCAAGCAGATCGGGGAACACTACTCCATAGCGATGCAGCAGCTGAATGGCGCGCTCCTCCACGGCGTTGTCCGGCGCGTAATGCGTCTGAAGCAACGACCAGCGACTGGCGGACGGGCGGCCCGCCCTGGAGCGTCTCTTGAACCTGGAAGAGCGCTTGACACGCTTTGCGGCGCCGCTGACAAGGCCCCGCAGAGCGTTGAAGCCGTCAGCCGTGACCAGGCCGGCCGCCACAAGCTGCCAGAGAGCGTTCTCAACCTCTGAGGGCATCCGCTTTGTACCGGCGATGATATCCGGAAGGAACGAAGCTCCATAGCTGGACAGGAAATCCTTGACGTCGGCGGCGGCGCCCGTAACCAGGTAGCCATCCGGGGGCATTTCGTGCAGCAGCCATGGCAGCGCTTCTCTGAGGCCCAGGGACACTGTCCCGCTCCTGGAAAGCGGCATTCGCGCCAGCGGAGCCTGGCCGTCGGCGGGACGCCGGCTGAACCTGCCCCAGACGACCTCACCGGCCAGGCATAGGTTGTCCAGCGTGGAGGGGAGGTAGGTCTCCATCCGAGAGGGCAGTATGTCCGATTCCCAGGATGATGCGGAAGCTTCAAAGCCCTGTAACTGTTCGATAACTTCCAGCAAGCCATCCTCGCCGCGCGCCCTCCATGAAGCCGATGCGTGCTGCCATCGGAAGAGGAACCTCATGAACTCCGCCGACGACACAGGCTCTATTTCACGCCTCAACCGGGTGAGGGTGTCCTTGTGTATCCTGGCCAAAATGCGGCGGTCGCAGAACTCCTCATCTTCCAGGCCGGGAGTGAAGTAACCCCGCAGTACGCCGCCCGTGGCTTCCAGGTGGGCCAGCGCAATGTCCACCGCGCCCTTCCTCATTCCCAGTGCCTCGGCCATGCCGGCGGGCGTGAAGGGACCGGAGCACTCCACCCTGTTTCTGACTAGAATCAGCTCGGCTTCATCCTGGCCGGGAGGCTCCGCATCGGTCAACGCTCCGTTGGGCGCCGGTTCAAATCTGGCATCGGGGAACGCCGCCGATACCAGGGGGACGTTCTCCCGGGCAATCCAGGCCATGCCGCCGTTGCCGTAAAGCGCCTTCAGGGCTCGGCCCTCCCCGGTCAGCTCGTTGAACCAGCCCAGCCAGTGGTCTTTCTCAACAAGGTTTGCGCCGCGCCCTATGTCCCGTTCAGGCAGTATGCCAAGAGTGAGTAGGGCGTCATGCAGATCATCGCCGTCCCGCACCACGGGCCAGGCATCTTGAGAACTGTTTTCTATAGCTGAGGCATCCAACGTCCCCAGGTCTCGCGAGTCTTCCGGCAAAGCACGGCGCAACACTACCGCCCTGGAACGGCGTTCTTCCAGCGGCACGTCGTCCAGAAAAGCATAGGGCATCGCGTTCAATATCTGGTGGCTGAATACGGACGGCTGCACGGTATCCCTGGCAAACACCTCAATTGATCCCTTTTCTATTCCTTCCAGCACACGGCGCATCCCTTCCACGTCCATCGCCTCGTTGAGGGCGTCCCGCATCGTTTCGAACACCAGGGGGTGGTCTGGGATTTCGACGTCGCCGGGCATGGCGTTGTCCTGGCAGGCGACCTGCTCGGGGAACACCGCGGCCAGAAGATCCTCCGAGCGCATCCTCTGGAACGGCGGCGGCACCTTCTTCCCGCCGGCGAAGCGCAATATGGCCAGGGCGCGGGTGGCGTCCCAACGCCACCTGATGCCGAATAGCGGCGCTTGGAGTATGGCCTGCTCCAGCACCTCCCGCGCCTTCCTGGATGATATGTACTTGAATACATTGGCTACGGGGAACGTCATGGAAGGACCCAGCGAGAGGTTGATCCCATCCTCGGTCGCCGACGCCTGAAGCTCGAAGTCGAAAGTGCGGCAGATCTCCTTCCTCAACGACATGCCCCATGCCTTGTTGACGTGAGACCCGAACGGGGAGTGTATTACCAACTGCATACCCCCCGCTTCATCGAAGAAGCGCTCTGCCACGATGCGCTTCTTAGTGGGCACACTTCCCAGGACTCTCATACCTTCTACAATGTACGCCGATGCCTGTTCTGCCACTTCCCTGGAGAAGCCTTGGGCCACAAGCCATTGAACGCCCTTGCCGTCTTGGGAACGCTGATACAGCTCTTCGCGCAGGTCAGAAACTTCGTCCGATAGCTCATTGGTCCTGCCGGGAGCCTCACCGATCCAGAAGGGTATGGAAGGGGCCGCTCCCTGGGCGTCCTCCACTCTGAGCCGGCCGCTCTCCACGCGCAGAATTCGCCATGGCGTATTGCCCAGCAAGAAAACGTCTCCCCTCATGCTTTCAATGGCGAAATCTTCGTTGACAGTACCCACAAACGTGTTGTCCGGCTCCGCTATAACGTCGTAGTCCGCGTTCTCCGGGATGGCTCCACCGCTGGTCAGGGACGCTAGACGGGCGCCGCGGCGCGCCTTCAGCTTGCGGTTCACCGCATCACGATGGAGATAAGCGTTGCGCCTGCCTTCCCTGGGAGCCACTCCGTAGGAGAGCATTTCGACCACCTGGTTGAATCTCTCTCTGGGTAAGTTCTGATATGGATAGGCGCGGCGGCACAGGTTGTAGAGGGCGTCCTCGTCCCAATCCTGGGAAGCGCACTCGGCAACTATCTGCTGCGCCAGTACGTCCAAGGGCCAGGGAGGAACGGCCAACCTATCCAGATTACCCCTGTTGAACCCACGAACCAGCGCCATGCACTCAAGCAGTTCGTCTCGGGTCAGCGGGAACAAACGTCCCTTGGGCAGGCCGGTCAAAGAGTGTCCGGACCTGCCTACCCTTTGCAACAAGAGACCAATAGAGCGCGGGGAACCTATCTGGCAGACAAGGTCTACGGAGCCGATGTCTATGCCCAACTCCAGCGACGCCGTGGCTACACAGACCTTGACGTCCCCTTCTTTGAGCCTCTTCTCTGCGTCGTGGCGCGTTTTCTGGGAGAGGCTACCGTGATGCGCCACCACGGACTCCTCTCCCAATCTTTCCGAAAGCAGGTGCGCCACCCGCTCCACCAGGCGACGCGTGTTCACGAAGACAAGGGTAGTGGTGTGGCTCTTGACCTCGCCGGCTATCTTGTCCAGTACCCTGCCCCACAGCTCATGAGAGGCGATGGGGCCCAGCTCGTCGTCGGTAAGATCTATAGCCAGGTCCATCTCTCGGGCGTGGCCCGTATCCACAATCAGACAGCCGGGTTTGCCCTCAGCATCGATCTCCCCGGCGCCTACCAGAAATCTAGCCAACTCCTCTATGGGCCGCTGCGTGGCGGACAAACCGATTCTGGTTACCGGATCGCTTGCTAGGTTGCAAAGCCGTTCCACAGAGATACTGAGGTGAGAGCCGCGCTTGTCGTCGGCCACTGCGTGAAGCTCGTCCAGGATGAGGGTCTTCGCCTGTCGCAGAGACTGGCGGCCGCTCTTGGAGGTAAGCAGGATGTACAACGACTCAGGCGTCGTGATCAATATGTGCGGAGGTTGCTTTGCCATGGCCTGTCGCTGGCTGGGAGAGGTGTCTCCGGTACGCACCGCCACGCGTATCTCCGGTAAAGGCGTGCCATTGCGCTCCGCCATCTCCGCTATCTCCTGGAGAGGGATGGAGAGATTTTTGTGAATGTCGTTGGACAGCGCCTTCAAGGGGGATACGTAGACTACCTGGGTGCTCTCCGGCAGACCGCCGTCCAAGCCGGCTTTCACCAGGTTGTCCAGACAGGTGAGGAAGGCAGCCAGTGTCTTCCCGGAGCCGGTGGGCGCCGCAATCAGGGTGTGTTTACCCTCAGCAATGGCCGGCCAGCCCTTGGACTGCGCCTCCGTAGGGCCATCGAACCGCTGGTTGAACCAGTCCCGTATAAGTGGATGGAATCCTTGAAGGCTCACGCCTCAAACCTCATAGCTCATAAGTTCTTGGAAAGGAGATTATACCCCTTTCATCCGGAATTGTCGCCCATGCGCGGACAAATTGCTATACTGGAAGACGGCATCAACGACTACTGGGGAATAGGCTGCGCATATCAACAAATCCGGCTGTGAGCTGCACATGGACAGAGCCGGGAAAGAAAGGCGGCTATGTTTTCAAAAATCCTTGTGCCTCTGGACGGATCGTCACTTGCGGAACAAGTGTTGCCATACGTGCGACAGCTAGGAAAGTATTTCCACTCTAACATCCGGTTGATACGCGCCATTGAGCCTGTGCCACCCGATCTGGCGGACCCAAAACACGGCTTGTATTTGGACAGAGTGGCCATCAGCCTGCGTAACGACGCCAGGCGGTACCTCAACACGACAGCGCGACCTATACGAAAGAGCGGGCTGAGCGTTGTCAGCCGGGTCCATGAGAGTGATGCCGCGGCCTGCATAGTGCGGGAAGCAGAGCAAGACCCTGGCACGCTGGTTGCAATGACCACCCACGGACGAACCGGCCTAGGCCGCTGGATGTTGGGAAGCATCACGGACAAGGTGCTTCATGCCGTACCAAACCCTTTGCTCGCAGTCAGGGCAAAAGACGAACGGGATTTTTCCAGGGACGCCGCGATCGAGCAGGTTGTGGTGCCGCTTGACGGATCGTCCATAGCGGAGCAGGCATTGCCCCTGGCGTCTTCCATAGCCCAAGCGCTGTCCATCAAAATAGTGCTGCTGAGAGCTACCCCTACTACCCTGGCCTATTACCAGGGTAGAGATTACTTCAATACATCAGTGGAAGAGGTATTAGAAGAAGAGGCCAGGGCGGCCGTTAAGTACCTCCACGATACGGCCTTGAAGTTCAACGAGGAGGGCGTATCCCAGATGGACGAACTTGTCGTCCACGGCAGCCCTGCATCCACCATTATCAATGCAGTCCACGATCTCCCCAACTGCCTGATAGCAATGACAACGCATGGCCGTTCCGGGGTAGAGCGCTGGGTGTTGGGCAGCGTAGCCGACCGGGTGATACGCAGCTCGGAGTGTCCCGTGCTACTGATCAGGGCAACCTGACGGGTGAGGGCGTCCCTTGGCCCCCCAGGAGATGCTTCGTCGGCAGGGGTGTTTTAGTGCAAACGGGGTCTAACCGACTCCTCAGCATGACAGGGCGCCCCGCCCGTCATGCCCGCGCTCTACTCGTCCGTCATACCCGCGCAGGCGGGTATCCCAGGGGCGGCGGGGCGGGGGGCGTCCCTTGGCCCGGCAAGGGGGTCTAACCGACTCCCCAGCATGACAGGCCGCCACACCCGTCATCCCCGCCGCGGGAATCTTTTCGCCCCCCTATTGTGTCCTCGAAAGAATAGCCTTATTATATTTGTATGGTTCAGGCGAGGTAAGGAGCTAGAATGAACGCTATCCCGTTCTTCGGGTCACAGATTACTGACGATTACACCAAGACCGCAATCCGGTTGCAGCAAGCCACCCATGAGCAATGGTCGGTGGACTGGCAAAATCTAACGATTGTCTGCCAGCACGGTATTTCGCTAAGCCCCCCAGCTTGCGCCAGGAAATCAGCAGCCAACCTGAGAGAGTACGCAACTGCCCGGCATGACAAGCCCAAAAGTTGAGGCGGCGCTCGCTTCCATTAGCTAGCCCGTGACGAGTCTCAGAGATTCAGCGATTTTGATCAGGTCTTCCTCTGTCAACACCTTGCCCTGGTTGAACGTGCTAACCAAGATGTAAGTCCGCCTAGTATCCGTGACCGGGGCATGTACCTGTATCCGGTAGCCGAGCTCGTAGTCCCACGGATCTCCCTGTGTAGCAGACATTACTACACGGTCCATGTCAGCAAAAACAACTGTCGGCTTCAAACGGCCCCGAACAATACAGCCGGGAAGCCCGTTGAAGTTGCGTGACTCAAATGCATCAGCAGGCGCCTGGCCATACATGTTCATATTGCACTGATTGGGGTACCTAGGATACTCGATAAATAGCTGCGTAGGCCCAGACGCAGCACTTGTCTTGACGTACATAAACTTTACGTAGGGTATGATGCCTTCGCGGTCGTTCACTTCAACGCCGCCGAAGGCGAAAGAGTCCGGAATGTAGTCGGGGACGTAAACAAAGCCAAGCGCTTCCTCAATCTCGTCTATTGGGATTTCATCCTTCTGGCTAGCGCAGCCGATCGACAAGACGACGCTTGCAATAAGGACAATAAGTAGAATACGGATACTCACTTTGCTTCCCAGCTTTCATGGGCTGTTCAAGTGCCCATAGTAGCCAGTACCCACTTAGTTTGCTAGTCCGCCACTTCCCTCAGAGGCCGTAACTCTTCAGGATTCCCCGGCCCTTTCTTGACCGTGGCGCGAGGGCCGGTCTCAGGCAAGAGGATTCCCGCTATGAGCAACGTGACTGGCAGCAGCGCAAGCAACGTTAGGCTGGGTAGATAGGTTCCCAGCAAATCCGTGCTCACGCCCACCAAGACCGGTCCGGCGAGGCTGAGCAGATTGCCCACTGCAAGTCCGGCGGCAAGCACCATGGCGATCTCTTGAGCCGATTTCTGAGGAAGCTCCGTTGCCACGGTGAAGACCATGGAGATGAATACCCATTGCGATATTCCAAGTGCGATTACAGACGCGTATATCAGGGGCTGGTTGTTGAAGAGAAACGTGCCAAACCCGGAGGCGACGTATAGAATCCCCGCCCCTATGAGAAACGGGCGTCTCAATCCCAATTTGGCGGAAGCCAGGCCCGCCACGGGACTTACCACCAGGCCAATGAAGGCGGGGATGCCTATGATGAAACCCGCTTTGGACAAAGAAAATCCGAAGACTTCGTTGTAATAGGTGGGCAGCCAGGAGCTGAAGCTCAAATAGGTCAGGAACGGGCCAACAAACGCTAGGGATACCAGGATAGTAGTCCTTTCCCTAAGAACGCTGAGTAACTTTGGTATGGAGGGGGAGCTGACCGATACCCTGTCTTCCGCCGGTTCTTTACCCAAGACCACCCAAGCTATGGCCCCCACCAGGGCCACAGCACCGAACGTAAACAGCGTTATGTCCCATCCGAAGAGGTTGGCAATAGGTACGCCTATGAACAGCGATATAGCCATGCCGCCAGTCTGTCCCATCCAGTTGATCCCGTTGACCACTGGCAGTTCCCGGCGGTCGAACCATTGCGAAGCCACTGCGCCCACCAGGGGAATTACCACCCCGGCTCCGAAAGCAAAGACCACCCGCCAGGCAACGTGTCCGGCGAAGTTGGGCATGAACGGAGCCAGCATGCCCACCGACATCAGGAAAGCCCCGAAAGCAAATGTTCTATGTATACCGAAGCGCGCCGCCAGAAAGCCCGACGGTACGTTGCCCACGGCCAGCATCAAAGCCATAACCGCAACCAGGATGCTGACCGTGCTCCTGTCCAGACCGTATTCGTCCATTATCAGGGGGAACAACGGGGCCGGCGCCAGTACGTTGATGCCTATGCTCAACTGGGCCACTACAAGCAGGCCTTCTATGACCCAGCGGTATCTGCTTCTGGAGGGTTGCTGCATCTCCATCCCACAAAAAACGCGGCTCCTGAGAGCCGCACTTGTTGTTTCAAAGTAATATCAGTTCAACTTACCCTGGGATTATAGCGCAGCGTTGGAACGTAGTCGATAGAAGCTCAACCGTATAGGCGAGTGCAAAAAGAATTCTAGGCCCGATTTACAAAAGTGTCACAAACTCGCTTGGCGTGACGTTGCGGGGCGTGAGAGAATACGCAATGAAGGGCGTCTACCCCGAGGAGCGTTGCCGCCAGCAACGCCAAACCTCACAGACGCCCTTCATTGCATAAATATTAACGCTAGCGATAGCATTTTTCAATTCGCCGCAAAGAGGACACTAGAAGCTAAACTCGACTTTGCTTGATGGAGGGGTACAGTGGACGAAAACGAGCTCAAAGACAGAGAAGGTCATCGGCTGTTTGTATTCTTGCTATGTCTTCTTGTTGTTCTCCCAGGCGTGGTTGGAGTCACTTGACTGCTGCTCTACTTCGGAGAAGGTGCATTGTTGGCAGATATTGTGAAGGTGTCTCTAGGATTCTTTGCTGGCATAGGAAGCGGCACCTATATAGCACGTAGAAGGCGTGCATGAGGGGCCACAGAGTGGAGCCTAGCCCTGGATTGCTGTAGCCTGCGCTGCACCGGTGCATACCCGCCGCCGGTAGTCCTTAGATGGAGGATTGGTAGAAATGACACGTATGCAAACGCTGGCCGCTAGGCTCAATGAAATGTGCAATGAACTACCGTTTCATACAGGGTGGCACTTGAAAGACGTATCCTCCGGGGAAACGTCCCACCTGAACGGCGACGTAGTGGTCCCGTCCGCCAGCACCCGCAAGATCGCTATCCTGATAGCCGCCCTCAAAGCCGTAAACCAGGGCAAATTCAGATTAGACCAGCCTGTTGTGGTGCAGTCCAAGTATCAGAACAACGATTCAGGTTGCTTTCAGCACTTGAGGCCGGGGTTTGCTATAACTCTCCAGGACGCCCTGGTAATGATGATCATAGTCAGCGACAACACGTGTACAGGCGCAATCTCAGACATGGTTGGCCTAGACAACGTCAACGCTGTCTGCCAGTCAATAGGCATGAAGGGCACCAATCACCTGGTCGGCCTGCCGCCTCTGGGCCTGGGCCGCAATCACTCGCTGGGCCAGGTAAACACCACTACTCCAAATGACGTTGGCTTGCTGCTTGACCTAATCCTGCAGGGTTCCTCACACCCCACGGCAGCGGACAAGTTGGGCTGCACCACAGAGCTATGCCGGCTGGCCATTGATATTCTCAGCTGGCAGAAACTGCGCAACAAGCTGCCCGCTCTGCTGCCGCTGGGCACAAGGGTAGCGCACAAAACGGGGACCGGCTACGAATCGCGAAACCTAAATGATGTAGGGATTATCTATCAAGGCAATGAGCCGTTGTTCATACTCTCTGTTTATACAGAGAACGTCCCTGCGGAGCTGCCGGATGGACAAGCGGGACACGCCGCTGCTTCAGCACTCATTTCACGCATATGCAAAGAGTGCTACGATGTCCTAAAGCGCTAGGCACGGGTTCGTTGACAGCGCACCATAGGTCGCATATCATTGGCAACTAAATTCACTTTTGCATAAAGAGGGTGAGAGTTTGGTCCAAGTGAGAATTTCAGAAGGGGAGAGCTTCGACAGCCTGCTGAGGCGCTTCACTAAGAAGGTGCAGCAAGACGGCATTCTTTCCGAAGCACGTCGCAGAGAGCACTTCGAACCCCCCAGCATAAAGCGTAAGAAGAAGGCAGCCGCTAAACGCCGCAAGAGTTCCAGGCGCTAGCCGGCCTTTTCCCTCAGAACCGTAACTTTTCTAAAGATGTCACTGCAGGAACGCCTTTCAGAAGACCTGAAGGACGCGATGCGCCGGAAAGACGAAATCCGCCGTTCCACCATCCGCTTCATCCGTGCTGCCGTACAAAACCAGGAAATCGATAAGAGGAGAGCCCTAGACGATGATGAGATCATAGGCGTCCTCAGTAGTTTGGTGCGCCAGCATCAAGAAAGCATTACTGAATTCAAGAAAGCAGACCGGCAGGACCTGGTAGAGAAGGAAGAAGCCGAACTGCGTATCATCCGTGAGTATATGCCCGAGCAGATCCCTGAAGAAAAGCTCGCCGAGCTGGTCAGGGAAGCCATTTCTCAAACAGGCGCCTCCGGCCCCGGCGACATGGGCAAGGTGATGGGACTCCTCATGCCGCAGGTACGCGGGCGCGCAGACGGCGCCCAGGTCAGCAGCGTAGTCAGGCAACTCCTCTCAGCATGACGTGACCCGGTTTGTCGTTCTTGTAGACGACAGGGAGGAGACTGTGTGGGGCGACCTGCCTACAGTCTGTCTATGACAAGCTCCTTCATTGCTTTCAGGCGCTGAGGGCGGTCCAGGTCGGGGACGTTGAGGTTGTACTGCGTAACACCCAAACCGGCCAGACGGCGTATCCGTTCGATGCACTCATCGGGAGTGCCCGTCATGCCGCGGTACCGTTCGTCGAGGTAGTCCCGTACGCCGTACTCCTCGGCCAGACGGTCGTACTCCTGCAGCTGCTCCACGGACGGCCTGCCGTGGGTCGTCAGATCGTAGGCCAGCGATAGCTTCTTGATCCCTTCTTTGTAGCGTTCTGGGATGAACTTGCCCTCCAAGGTGTAGCGGCCCAGGTAGTTGGCCTCGCGGGTTGCGCCGCCCTGTCGTTCCAAAGGCGCGCTGTCCGAATCCGTGTAGACGTTGAAGGCAACATTCCACCAGATATCCAGGTCTTTCATGGTGCGCCCCGCTGCTGCTGCGCCCTCTTCCACCGCCTGCAGGGCGCCCTGCGCCACATCGGGGGAAGTGCCCGAGCCGATAATAACGCCGTCGGCTATTTCACCAGCGAGGCGCAGTCCTCTCACGGCGATGGCCGCGATGTAGATGGGGATACGCCGCTTGGCCCAGGGCAGCCGGGAAACTCCTCCCTGGTACTCGGCGCGGCCTTGGGCCAGGAGGTCGCGCACGGCGATGACGTACTCTCTCAGAGACGCCACCGACGAGGCCCTGTTGCCCGCGTTATATACGCCGCTGTTCCCCGTGCCGATGCCTATGCTGACCCTACCGGGGGCAATTTCATCGAGGGCGGCGGCGGCGCTGGCGGTGACCACGGGGTGCCGCGTCACGGGGTTGGTGACCCAGGGGCCAAGCTGAACGTTGGTGGTGTTGAGCGCGGCCACGGTGCAGGCGACCCAGGGGTCGCGGTAGAGTGCGGGTGAATCGGCGATGCCCATGCGGTGATATCCGAGGCTTTCCACGGCGCGGGCCCATTCGATTACGTCCCTATAAGAGCCTGGGCGTGAGCTGGTGGAGAATTTGACGTCCATTGCGTCCATGCTATGAGGGTGAAGTGAGGAGTGTCAATTGTAGCCACTTATCCTCCCTGATATGATGGCCTATTGTGGGGAGGGATAAGCAGCCCTCTCCACCTTCTTGGATAGGACGACCATTCAGGGACGGAGGCGCGAGTGAACAGCATATGGGTTGTTGGTTCGGCGGCTGTGCTTGCCTCAGTCGCGGCTAACCTGATAATACGGGCGATTGCCGTACCAGCATTGGACATCTCCGACGAGTTCATGCCCATGCAGATACCTCGCATCGTGTTTTTCACTGTAATAGGCACAGGGGCCGGAGTAGTGGCGTTTCACTTCATCAGACAACGTTCCCGCCGGCCCGCGAGGACATTCCTAATAGTCGCCGCTGCGGCGCTTGCCGGATCCTACGTACCCAACTTGCTTCTCCTGGTCGCCGGGTCGCAGGACGCGTTCCCCGGGCTAACGAATTCGGCGGTTGGGGCGCTGATGCTCATGCATTTAGTTGCGGCGGTAATCACAGTGGGGACTCTGGTGTGGTGGGAGCTCCGCGGCAGCGGATGACTTGTGGAGACGCAGAACTTAGAAGAAGAATGCACCAAGCGGAGGTCTGCACATGCCAAAAATGACCGGCGGTGAAGCTGTAGTCAGGGCGCTTGCGGCGGAAGGGGTTGAAGTGGTGTTCGGGCTGCCCGGGGTACAGATAATGCACATCTACGACGCTTTCTACAACAACCCGGACATACGGGTGATCTCCTGCCGGCACGAGCAGACCACGGCCTACATGGCCGACGGCTACGCGCGTTCAACGGGCAAAGTGGGAGTGGCGCTGGTGGTGCCAGGCCCCGGCGCTTACAATGCCGCGGCGGGCATGTCGGACGCTTACGCTACGTCGTCGCCGGTGCTGCTGATATCGGGGCAGATAGAGAGCAACGAGATAGGCAAGGACTTCGGGCAGCTCCATGAGATCACGGACCAGCTGGAGTTCATGAAACCGGTGGTGAAGTGGAACGACCTAGTGACAAGAGCAGAGGACATCCCGGAAGCCATCCACGAAGCGATGCGACAGATGAAGACAGGCAGGCCGCGGCCGGTGGAGGTGGAGATACCCCCCGATACCCTGGGAACAGTGGCCGACATTGACCTGGTGGAGCCGGAGGCGTATACCAGAGCGGCTCCCGACCCTGCTGCCATAGAAGCCGCCGCTGAGCTGATCGCCTCGGCGGAGAGGCCGCTGATCTGGGCCGGCGGCGGCGTGAACCTGGCCGATGCCGGAGCGGAGCTGACCCGCCTGGCCGAGCTGCTCCAAGCGCCGGTGATCAACACGGCCGAGGGCAAGGGCGCCATTCCCGAGACTCACCCGCTCTCCATGGGAACGACGGCTTACAGCTGGGGGCCAGGGGCAGAGATGTTCCCCCAAGCGGACGTAGTCCTGTCCGTGGGCAGCAGACTGGGCAGCTACCGGCCGGAGCCGGGAACGACACCGCGAAGCGACCAAAAGCTGATCAACCTGAACATAGACATGACCGAGTTTGGCAAGACGATGCCCGTTGAAATCGGTATCGCCGCCGACGCCAAAATAGGACTGAGCCGGCTTATAGCGGCGCTGCAGGGACGTTCCATCCGCAACGGGTGGGACAGGGAACGGCTAGAGGAGATCAAGGCAAGGACGTTGAACAGGGTCAGAGAAGCAGGGGCCAGGCAGGTGGACCTGGTGGAAGACATAAGGAAAGCGGTGCCAGAGGACGGCTTCCTGATAGGCGGCATTACCAACATAGGCGCCTGGAGCTACCTGGCATACCCCGCTCTCAAGGAGCGCACCTTCATCACGTCGTCGTACATGGGGAACCTGGGGTTCGGCTTTCCCACCGCGCTGGGGGTGAAGGTAGGCAACCCGGACAAAGCGGTGGTGGCGTTGACGGGGGACGGTGGTTTCGCCTATGCCATGGCGGACCTGGCCACGGCGGTGCAGTATGGAATCAACGTGGTAACAGTGGTCTTCAACAACGGCGGGTACGGGGCATCGTACCGGGACCAGCACCGGCGGTTCGGAGGGCGGTTGGTGGGAACTGAACTGCACAACCCAGACTTTGTGCAGCTGGCGGAGAGCTTTGGAGCCAGAGGCGTAAAGGTGTCGTATCTAGAGGACACGGGCCCCGCCATCAAAGACGCCCTCGCCGACAGGAGGCCGGTGGTGATAGAGGTGGCGCTGCCCCCTGAACTCGACCCTCCATACTATTTAACGCCGCCTAGGGAGTGAAATATGGTTAGATTGTTCCCCAGACGGGCTGGAATAGGAGTTATAGAGATACGCGGCATCATAGGCGCCAACCTGCAAGCGTCCGTGTATCACGAGTTGCTGGACAGGCTGGAACGCGATCCCAAAGTGGGAGCCGTGTTGATGGACATCGACTCTCCGGGGGGAGCGGTTGGCGCATCGGAGGACCTGTATCTGAAGGCAAGGCGCCTCTCAGAGAAGAAGCCGGTGGTGGCTTTCATCAGGGGCAGCGGCACTTCCGGAGCCTACCTGCTGGCCTGCGCCGCCACCAGGATAATCGCGCTGCCCAGCGCCATCGTGGGTTCCATAGGCGTAATCTCCATGCGCCCCGAAGCTTCCGGCCTGCTGGACAGGCTGGGAGTAGGTTTTTCGGTTAGCAAGAGCGGGCCGCTGAAGGATATGGGCGCGTTCTACAGGCCTCCCACCGATGATGAACGAGCCAAATTGCAGGCGCTGATTGATGAACTGTTCAAGGCGTTTCTGGAAGAAGTGGCGGAGTCGCGGAAGATGGACTTGGACGAGGCACGCAGGTACGCCACGGGTGAGGTGTTCACAGCAAGACGCGCCGTGGAGACCAAGCTCATAGACGAGACGGGCGACTTCGACAAGGCGCTGGACACGGCGGCTGAGCTTGGCAAGGTGCCGCGCCGCATGAAGTACCTGAGGCCGCCCAGGACATTCAGACAGAGGATGCTAGGCCAGTTTGCTGTGTGGTCACTGGAGGCTGCCCTGGATGGGACAGAGGCGGCGACCGTGCCCAAGCTATGGTATTTGTGAATCACGGTGGGCGCAGAGATGATTAGAGTCATCACCTACAGAGAGGTTGCCGCTTCTTTGATATAATCCCATGATTCGTAATGGGGACAGTACAGGGGATTGCAACAGACGCTAAGAGGCTTGGGATTGACCTATTGCCTGGGCAGTTGGACAACTTTCAGGCCTATACCAAGGAGTTGCTGGATTGGAACCAGCGTGTCAACTTGACCGCTATCACGGAGCCCTTCCAGGTGGAGAGGCTCCACTTCCTAGACTCGTTGACCGTCTCACTGGCCTTTCCGGCACAGGTCAAGTCTTGTGGGAGCCTGTGCGACGTGGGCAGCGGCGCCGGTTTTCCGGGCATTCCTTTGAAAATAGCCTTCCCCGGCATCAAGCTCACGGTTGTGGACTCGGCGGCCAAGCGCACCGGTTTCCTGGAAAGGCTGGTATCCGTCTTGGGTCTGGTGGACGTGGATGTGATCAACGGCAGAGCAGAGGACGTGGGACGGCGCTCCGAATTCAGGGAGAGGTTCGACGTTGTGGTGTCGCGGGCGGTGGCCGAGACGAGAGTACTTCTGGAGTACACCCTGCCCTTGTGCCGGGTAGGCGGCTTGGTGATCATGCAGAAGAAGGGGGATGTCCAAGAGGAGGTGGACCGTGCGTCGGGAGGCCTCCGGGAACTGGGGGGTGGACGGCTGGAGATGGTAGAGGTGCCGGAAGAGGTCCTAGAAGGGCAGCGAAAACTTGCCGTGGTGAAGAAAACATCAACTACGCCATCCGGGTATCCCAGGCGTACGGGGATACCCGCCAAGAGGCCTTTATGAGGTACGGAGAGCCAACATAGATTCATCTAAGCAACGGCCCAAGTTCTCTCTGAGGCGAAGGTTTTTCTCAGTACCAACACTGATATCCTTTGTCCTGGCTTTTGTCATCATCTATTTTCTGTTTTCCCGCTTTTCGATCAATTTAGAGGCGACCTGGGACACCATCCGTAGCAGCAATCCGCTGCTCTATCTAGCGGCGATGTTGGTGCATTACACCACGTTTCTGTTCAGGGGAGCGCGCTGGCGGGTGTTGCTGGATAACGCGGGGGTGTCGCAGACGGCGGCGCTACCTTCTGTGTTCGCTTCGGCAAGGCTGGTGCTGGTGGGATGGTTCACCAGCTCGGTGACGTGGTTTCGCATGGGCGACGCTTATCGAGCCTATGCCTACACGGAGGAAAGCGGCGCGCCACTGGCCCGCACCGGCGGCACCGTGCTGGCGGAACGGGTGATGGACGTGATGCTGGTCTTTATACTGCTGCTGGCAGGCTTCCTCCTGGTTGCCCTTGATTCTGAAAACAGGCCTTCTCATCTGTTGATAGTGATAGGCTTGGTGCTGGTGGCCGGTTCCTTGCTGGGATTGCTGGCAATGCAGATATTCTGGAAACAGGCAGCGGCCGTACTGCCCAAGCGTCTGCGCAGAGCGTACGTCAGCTTCCACCAGGGGACTATGCGCAGCTTCAGGGCACCGCCCCAGGTGGCTCTCTTTGGACTGCTGGGCTGGCTGTCTGAGGTAGGCCGGCTTTACCTGGTGGTCAGTGCAACGGGGCTGGAGGTGGGCATTGGCCTCATTCTATTCGTCACCATTGCCAATGCGCTGCTCTCCGCGGTGCCCATCACGCCGGGCGGCCTGGGCATAGTGGAGTCCGGAATCGCCGGCCTGCTGACGTTGGCGGTGGCGGAAGAGAGCGCGGTATCCATTGCCCTGCTGGACAGATCCATCAGCTACCTCAGTGTAATCATCTTTGGCGCTGTGGCCATGGCATACCATCAGCACATGGTCGTCCGAGGGTCCAGGAAACAGGCACAGGCAAGCCAACAGCATTCCACAGGAAACGGGCACACGGGCAGCCATTGACTACCGCTTTTCTTTGTGCAATCCTTCCAGCGGAAAAGGGACGGGTCTTCCGGTTGCTGCCCGTGACGTTCGCTCTGACCGTTCGTAGGTCGTGCATGGAAGAGAAGTACCCGACCGATAAATCGGGAAAGAGGGAGCTATGGGTAAGAGACTCTTTGTACGCAACATTTCCTTCTCCATGACGGAGGAAGACCTGGAGTCGCTGTTTGGCGAGTACGGAGAGGTCGTTTCGGCGGCTGTGATCAGAGATAGAGAGAGCAACCGCCACCAGGGCTTCGGCTTCGTGGAGTTCACCTCGGACGAGTCCGCCGGTGAAGCAATCTGAACGGACAGGAAGTCATGGGCCGCACCTTGCGCGTCGACGAGGCCAAGGAGCGGACCCGTAGGCCAAAAGCCGACAGCTTCAATGACAGGCGTTGGTAGGCCAATGAGTCCGGCTATGTTAAAGGCGGGTTCCAACTTACCCATGGGAGCACTTCTATGACCTGGGCCGAGGATATGGTGCAATGTCTCAAGGAAAGCAAGGTTTCTCTAATTGCATTTGTGCCGGATATATCCATTGCCCAGGTAACGCAACTCATGCAAAGAGACCCCTATTTCCACGTTGTTTCGGCAACCAGAGAGGAGGAGGCCATAGGCATAGCGGCGGGCGCTTACGCAGTGGGACGGAATGCGGCTGTCTTCATGCAGTCCAGCGGCTTTGGCAACTCGATAAACGCCATCAACAGCCTGTGCATCCCCTGCCGCATTCCAATCCCGCTATTCATCAACCTGCGCGGTGAGCTGAACGAGTTCAACATTGCGCAGGTGCCCATGGGCCGCTCTACGAGGCCGATCCTGGACGTTCTGGGCATCATCCAATACACGTTGGACGACCCGGCAAAGATGCCCGCAGTGGTCTCAGGTGCTTTGAAGCTGTGCTACGCAAGCAGAGAGCCGCTGGCCTTGTGCATGACTCCTCTGCTTCACGGAGGCAAACTTGCATAGACTGGAGGCAACAAAGCTCATCCTGGGCCATCTCAATGACGAGCCTGTGGTGGCCAACCTTGGCCCCACAACCGATGAGCTGTGGCATGCCGGCCACCGGGACCGCAACTTCTACACCTATGGCTCCATGGGGTTATGCTCATCCAACGCTCTGGGAATGGCCCTCTCCATACCGGACAAGGTTATCTCGCTGGACGGCGACGGTTCACTGCTGATGAACATGGGCGCTATAGCCACCATAGGCCAGGAACAGCCGAAGAACCTGATAGTAGTGGTGTGGGACAACGAAGAGTGGGGCCAGACCGGGCACCAGACCAGCCATACGGGACGCGGCACAGACCTGGAACAGGTGGCCAAGTCTTGCAGCATTCCCCGTACGGCTACCGTGGAAACTCTGGAGGACCTGGACCAGGTATTCCAGCAAGCCCTGAACGAGGACGGCCCCTGGTTTATAGTGGCCAAGATAGAGGAGGAGGAGTACCTTCCCCTGGCCCCCAACGAGCCGGAGATGACCCTCTATCGGTTCAGGAGCACATTCGTAGAGCCTGAATCGCCGTCCCACTAATAGAAGATAAGTTGCCCACTCCTAAAAGCAGGGTAGTGTGACTTCTCCAGACCCCCTTATCAAGTGCATTCTGATGCCTGCGATTCAGTGCACTAGCCGTCCGTGACCAAGAGCTAAGGCCACAACGGTACCCTGCGCTGAACGAGCTCTCTTCTAGAAGACTCTCTTGCCAGTCCGCCTTTTATACCGTAAGTATACTACACTATATTGACATACATGTAATGTTGCAAGATACTCACGTTACTTACGGTAATTCACACACTGGAGGAAGAATACCATGACAAATCAGAGGCTGATAGAAGACGTCGATTCCCTGGTTGAGGAGGTCGAGCGGGCCATACGTGACACACTTGGCGAGAAGGTAAAGAAGGAGAATATTGACGACCTTGTGAACCGCGTCGGCGAGGCCGTGAGGAACGCCGTCAGCGGAGACAAGGCTCACGATTTCGGCTCGGTTGAGAGAGAAGTCCGCAAGGCGGTCCGGGACGCGGTGGGAGACGAGGGGCAGGGAGAAGACACTGAAACCCTGGCAGATTGGATAACCAAATCCGTGCGCACCTCGTACAACCGAGGGTCGGAGCTGGCCGGGTCAGTTGGACAGAGCTTAAAGGATAGGATACAGACCATGGTGGGTGGAGTGCGCGGGACAGGCAGGGACGGCGTGGTAATGGTCAGGGTCAACCAGGAGAGCATGGAACGCATTAACGAGCTTATAGAGGCCGGCCTAGTAGGCAGCCGGTCGGAGGCGGCTGCCTATCTCATTGCGGAAGGGATCAAGGCGCGCCAAGGCCTCTTCGACGGGATATCCTTGAAGATAGAGGCCATTAGGAAGGCTAGGGAGGAGTTGCAGAGGCTCCTCAACGAAGAGGGCGCACCCAGCGCTTAGCTTTCATCAGCGGCGTAGTATCTCTACTCACAAGATAAGAGGGCACGCCCCATCAGGAGCGCGGTCTGACCCAGGACTCGGCCCAGGCTAGGACCGCGCTCATCGACTCGCGGCCTCCGCGATCATCACGCTGGGGATTGCCGGAGGCGCGCTTTCCGTTGATGACCAGCGACGCCTCCCTGGCGGGGAAGAAAATGCTGTAGACGCCGTGGCTGCGACCGTTGACGCCGGGGGGAACGTGCATGGGGAAGGGCTCCAAGACGCTGGACCAGGACATGAGTATATCTACCCCGCTGCCTTTGACGGTTTCGGTGGCTGTGCCGCGCACGTCGCCGCCGCGCTCGAAAGCAGCCTTGACGATGGGTATATCGGTATCGGCGAAGGCGGGATAGAGCATCGACTCGATCTCTTCCTGGAGCCAGCGAGCAACATCCTCGTTGTCGGCATAGACGGTTATGGGAGCATCGGTGATTTCGGTCTGGAGGAACAGGGCGTGCCCCACTCCCGCCGGCGAGTAGAAGACGCGCCAGTGGCTGGCACGGGTGGTGAACTCGCCACCCTCCTGCTGGGCAAGCCGTATAAAGGAGTTCTCGCCGGTTACTCTTACTTCATTGGAGTCAATTTGCACCATGTGTTTGACCTCGCTTAGAGATTTGCAAGAGGTATTGTAACCTGAGAGTCGCCATGTTTCATAATACAGGAATACGGGTGGACGGGCAGCATTACCGCATCCCCGCGCCTATCCCCGGCTGGCGCCGCCGACGTCGCGGCGGAGGAGGAGGTAGAAGGCCAGCGCCCCGGCTACCAGGGCGTAGGCCGCCATCACCAGCAGGGCGTGGAGCTCACTGGGGGCGCCGGATATCTCCCCTTCCAAGGAGACCCCGCCTCCCGACGCCGCATAGGCATCGATGTTGTTGACGAGGAGGAAGTCAGACACGTTGCTGAACCAGTCAAACAGGCCGCTGAAGATACCGACGACGATCTGTTCCAGGAAGTAGTATCCCAGGCCCAGGCCTATGCCGGCCGCCGAGGAGCGGGCCGCCACCGTCACCGCGCTCACCATCGCCACGTAGGGGAGAACGGAGAGCGAGCCTCGTCCGAAGGCACCGGCCACTTCGCCCCACGAAGTGCTGTTCTCGAATCCCTTGGCGCCGGAGAGCAGCCCGTCTATGATCTGACCGGAGACGGCCCCGAGGGAGGTCGTCACCAGCAGGGCCGCGACAAAGGCAATCCATACCATGACAAGCTTGGACGCCAGCACGTGCCACCGCCGCACGCCTCTGACCAGCATGAAGCGCATGGTTCCCCAGCCGTGCTCGGTGCCTATAGCGGAGGCGGTCAGAATGGCTATCAGCACAAGGCCAATGCTGGTGGCCATGGCCAGAGAAAAGCGGGCGCTCCCCGGAGGGGTGATCAGGTCGTAGAGGCCTTGTACGTCTTCCTGACGGCGCTCATCCCAATCCTGGCACCGTGTCACTCCACTCTGCACCGCTTCATCCGCCTCCGCCTGGCTAACGTTGGGATCGTTGGCCCTCAACTGGGCGCTGAATTCAGATACCTCTCCATCCAGCAGCTCGCTGCAATCGACGAATATGGTCGAGGTTGCGGAGGCGCCAATAGGGCGTTCATCTCTCCTGGCATTGGCTTCGTTGTAGGCGAGGATGGTCGCCCAGAGCGCCACTTGGGATATGAGGACGAGGACCGCAAGTAGGATGTAGGGCATCCAGCGGCGGCGGAGCTTGAACCATTCCCAGCGAATCTGGTTGGCCAGTTCCAGTATCACCCCTTCTCCTCCGCGGAGCCCGCGTCGTCGCCGGTGACCTCAAGGAAGTACTGCTCCAAGGAGAGCTTGGCGGATGACATCTCGCGCACGTGGATACCATCCTGAGCCAGGGCGGCCGACAACTCCGAGGAGCGTTCGCTAGGAGCCGCGACGACGAGCGCCCCTTCCTCCGTCCGCACCTCATCCACCCATTCCAGCGCCGAGAGGATGCCGGCGGCCCGGGCGTCGTCGGTGGTGGCTAGACGGACTGCGTCCTGCCCCTTCAGCAGGTCCTGTACCCTGCCCTGGGCAATGATCTGTCCCTTGGAGAGGATGGCCACGCTGTCGCAGACCTGCTCCACCTCGTGGAGGAGGTGGCTGGAGAGCAGTACGGTACGACCGTCGCTGCCCAGTTCCCGTATCATGGTTCGCACCTCGGCCACGCCCGCCGGGTCCAGCCCGTTGGTGGGTTCGTCCAGGAACAGCAGATCCGGGCCGCCGAGCAGGGCGTAGGCTATGCCCAGCCGCTGCTTCATGCCCATGGAGTAAGTGCTGAACTTGCTGCTGGCCCGCGCCGAGAGTCCCACCTTCTCCAGAAGCTCGTCTATCTCCTCCCTGGACCCCCCGCCGGCGATGCCCTGGAAGTATCGCAGGTTGTTGCGCCCGCTGAGGTAGGGATAGAAGCTGGGCTCCTCCACGATTGCGCCGATGCGCCGGAGGAGTCGGGGATTGACCCCTTCCGCAGGCTCCCCGAAGAGGCGGATGCTGCCGGACGTGGGCCTGGACAGGCCGAGCAGCATGCTCATGGTGGTGGTCTTGCCGGAGCCGTTGGGCCCTAGGAGTCCGAAGACGCCCCCGCGGGGTATGCGTAGGGAGAGGCTATCCACGGCCTTGATGGCGCCGTAGTGCTTGGTCAGGTCGCTGGTTTCTATTACCCAGCCGGAATTGGTGATGATGCCTCCGTTGATAAGTGGGGGACTTTTCGAGGGAGCCTCTAGACAGGGTATACAATAGCCGCCAGATCCCCGTCCTGTCAAACAAGAATACGGGTGAACGGGCGGCGTTTCTGCATACCCTGCGAGTGTGTTATTATCCCAGCCTTCAAGCCATACTGAAAGGCGTCCTGTCTCTCATGTCTAACCTAATACGGCTCATGATGATAGCCGGCTTGCTCACCGTCGCCGTTGCCTGTGATAACGGCGCACCAGAGGAGCCGGAAGTCTCCACTCCCATGAGGATTGGGCTGATGCTCAACTTTAGCAGCGCTTCGGAGACTGTAGCCGACAGGAAGCGCGCCTTTGACCTCGCTATACGGCATATCAACAAGGCCGGCGGCGTGCTCGGCATGCCGGTCGAAAGCTTTGAAGCGGACTCCACGCGCGACCCGCAGCTGGGGGTTGAGGCGGCGCGGCGCCTGGTGGAGACGGAGGGTGTCCACGCCATAGTGGGGCCCACCGCCAGCGCAGTGTCATTGCCTGTCGCAGAGACGGTCACCGGGCCGGCCGGAGTGCCGACCATCAGTCCCTCGGCCACCTCTCCCCAACTGACCGGGGCGGACGACGACGGCTACTTCTTCCGCACCGCTCTTTCCGACACTGCCCAGGGGACGGTGCTGGCTCGCGTGACCGGGGAGCGGGGCTTCGACAACGTGGGCTTGCTCTACATAGACGACCCGTACGGTCAGGGGCTGGCCCGCAGCTTCCAGGAGTCGTGGGACGGGCCGTTGCGCACTGTTGCAGTCGACAGCAATCAGACGACCCACCTCGCAGAGCTGCGGGAGAGCGCGAGCGCAGGCGCTCAAGCGCTGGTGGTCATCACCTTTGAGCAGCAGGCGCTGTCCATTATTAGGGAGGCGCTGGAAGCGGACATCTACAGCCAGTTCATCTTTGGCGACGCCGCCAAGAGGCTGAGCCTGGTCAAAGAGATAGGCGGCGAGCGGCTGGGCGGCATGTACGGCACGGCGGGTGCCCCTGCCCCGGACAACGACGCCACCGCTGCGTGGGAGGCGGCCTTCGAGGCCGAGTATGGCACTCTGCCCCAGTCCACCTACGTCAAGGAGACCTACGACGCGACCATTGCGCTGGCCCTGGCTGCCCAGGCGGCGGGCAGCCTCAATGGCGACGCCATCCGCGACCAGTTGCGAGTCATCGGTAGTCCGCCCGGGGAGATGGTCATGGGAACTCTCGAGGGAGTCGCCGATGGCCTTCACCTGCTCGCTGATGGCCGTGAAATAAACTACGAGGGAGTTGGCAACTCCCTGGACTGGGACGAGAACGGCGATCTGCTCCGCGGCTACATAGGTATCTGGAGGTATACCCAGGACGAACGCATCGAAGAGTTGGATAGCATACTCTTCCAGTACTAGCAGAGGGAGGAGGCCTCCAACTTGTCTGTTCGTGCACCCTGAGAAGGGCGCTAGCTACCTGACAGCCTGCGTCTCGGCTCCGGCAGGCTCCACGGCAATTTCCGGCTTGCGCAGGGCGGGGAAGAGGACGATTGTGGCGATCATTGTTACCAAACCCAGAACGCCCATTCCCGCGGTGGCCCAGACCGGGCCTATGATTTCGGCGAAAGTGCCCAGAAGAACCATGCCAACCGGGCCCATGCCGAAGATGATCATCCTTATGCTGAGAACACGCCCCCTTATTGAATCCGGGACTACTATCTGAACCTGGGTGAAGTTGCTGGTCATGAAAACCTGGAAGAAGAAGCCCAGCAACAGCACCACGACCAGCGACAGGAAGTAGACGGGTGACAGCGCGAACAGAAGGACCAGCGTGGGTAGACCCAGAGAGCCGGCTATGGTCAGCACCTTGACCTGGTTGTGGCTGCGCATGGCCGCCACGATCACTGAGCCAAACAGGGCGCCGACACCCTGCATGGCGGCAAGCCAGCCCAGACCGTCTGCGCCCACGTATAGGACATCCCTGGCGAACACGGGCAGTATGCTCATGAAGGGGAACCCGAACATAGAAGCGCCAAAGCCCAGCATCATAAGGCCGAGCACCAGTTTGCTTTGCCTTACGTAGCTAATTCCCTCGGCTATGCTCTGCCACATGGACAAGCCGGCGTTATGACTACCCCAGGTAGCCTTGGTATTCAACGGCATCAGCAGCCCAATGGCCACCAGCAGCACCAGAGAAGAGCTGAGGAACGTGGTGCCCATGCCGAACACCTTTATGAGCTGGCCGGCCATGGCGGGTCCCACCAGCTGGCCTGCGCTGAACACTGTGGTGAACAGCGCTACGGCACTGGTGAGGTCCCTGCGGTCCACCATTACAGGGACAGCGGAGGTGCGAGCGGGGAAGCCGATTGAAAAGGAGATGCCATTGAGGAAGGAGATGACGAATATCTGCCATATCTGGATAACGTCGAAGATGACCATGCCGGCAAAGAGCAGCAATATCGCCATGTTGAATAGCTCCGCGTAGAGGATCACTCTCTTGCGGTCGAAGCGGTCGGCCACAAAGCCGCCGATTAGCGCGGTAAACAGCTGGGGCAGCATGCTAGCCGCTTGAACGGCTGTGACCAGAAAAGCGGAGTCCGTCATCTCAAGGACCAGCCAACCCCGCGCGATGTTCATGAGGAAGAAGGAGGTAATGGAGATGCTGGAGGCTCCCCAGAGGTAGAGGAATTGAGGATAGCGGAGCGCCCTCAGCGGCCCGTTGCTGAGGAACTCCAGGGCGGCTATGGTGCCGGGCGACGAATGCGGAGGCGCGGTATTGGCGGAGGTGTTTGCAGTAGTCCTATCGTCCAACTACACTTCCTAGAAAAGGGGTGAACCCGTATTATACACTCAAACCGGGCACTTGAGGGTTGCCTTCAGTAAAGACTACAATCGGCCCACTAGCTTCTCCAGGAGGCGTATATATGACAACCCGGACAATAGACCTTGCTAAACAGATAGGGCGAGTGCCGTCCATGACGGTGGCGCTGGATGCGGAGGGCGAAAAGCGGTTCCAGGGGTTGATGGAAGACACTGTCATGGTGGACATGCACGAGCATCCCATGGTGTTTACGGAGAGCATGGACGATCTGCTTGAGTACTTCCGCAACGGCAACTACGAATGGGGTTACCAGGCCGCGAAGCATGGAGGCTGGGCTGCCGTGGGCACTTCCAACGGATTCCGCGGTGGCATCAAACCCACGCACGCATCCTCCATGGACTTTGAGCTGGTGCTGGACGAGATAGGCCTTATGCTCGCCGACGTTAGCCTGCACAGCGACATTGCGGTGAAGGTTGGCAACGCAGACGAGATACTGTCGGCGCACGGGCAGGGCAAGGTGGGGTTCCTACCTACAGTGGAGCACCTGTCCATCGGCAACCAGATACACCGGGTGGACGTGCTGTACGGCATGGGTGTACGTATGGCGGGACTCACCTACTCGCACAAGTCGTACATTGGCGACGGTTCATATGAACGCACCGACTCCGGCCTCAGCGATTTCGGGATAGCGGTGGTGAAGCGCATGAACCAGCTGGGCATGTCTATAGACCTCTCCCACGCCGGCCACCAGACGGCGTTGGAGGCCATAGAGCACTCGGAAGCGCCGCCCATCTTCAGCCACAACGCCGCTTACACGCTGAGACAGACCAAGCGTACCGTAAAGGACGATGCGCTCCTGGCATGCGCCAGGAATGGCGGCATGGTCTGCATCACGTCGGTGCCCAACTCCCTGAGCGACGATCCAAAACAGAACATCAACGTGGTGCTTGACCACTACGATTACATGGTGAATCTGGTGGGCATAGACCACGTGGGGATAGGAACGGACACCATAGTGGGCGACCACGTAGCCTATTCCACCAGGTCTATAGGCAGCAACGTGCCCAATGCTCCATACATGGACGGGCTGGAGTCGCCGGCGGACGGGAAGAACATCATCCGAGGGCTGATATCACGAGGCTACTCGGATGACGAGGTGAGGAAGATAGCGGGAGGGAACGCTCTGTCCTATTTGAGACGGGTTCTGAGGTAGGAGAGATAAGAGCATGCTGAAGCTCGCGGGTTTGTAAACATTTGTCAATCTGTCATAATAATATTAACAAATTCAGACCCGTCTAAGTATCTGATGGTTACAAATACGAAAGACGACAAAGTCAGGAAGTCCAAGGATTACGTATCCTTAACACAGAAACCTCGCTCTGTAGCGGCTAAACCCGTAAACGGTAAACCGGACGCTAAGGAAGAGGCCAAGAAGAAGAGGTTACTTGCTGCCACTCGTCTAGCCATAGAGCTTCACCGTGACGCTCTAATAGAGTTAGAGAAACATTAGGAGACCTATGAACAAGCAACTCTGGCGTTACGCTCTCTTAGGCTTCATCGGTGGAATTGTCGGCTTTCTCATATCCTACATACTCTTTTAGTAGAAAGTACACCTTCCTGACAATTCAGGACATCGAGGGTATCTGCTATATTCTGGCATCGGAGTTATACCCCCGACTATCCATCTCCGATGCCGGTGTTTAGGTTCCATGACAGGGGTCTCTGTGAATCGGCACTGGCAGAACCTCAACAGACCTTTGGCGGGCACTACCTTCACAAAGGCGTTTATGAAAAGGCCGCCGCGTTATTCCGTTCCCTGATCAAGAATCACGCTTTCATAGACGGCAACAAGAGAATTACTCTTAGCGCGCTGATGGTCTTTTTACTCGCTAAAGATAGCAGCTACACAGGACGGGCTGCCCATTCCGACTGTCAAGAGATGGATTCAATCCCATTCTGTAATTTTGACCAACTGCTCACCATGCCGTAGCTGTAGAATGTACGCCATGCCTCCAAGCATTGATATAGTCATACCCGTATTGAATGAGGAGCGAACGCTGGCTCAAGCAGTCCGTACGTTGCGTGAGTACCTCCCCGGCGCCATCTCCAACCCATGGCGCATCGTGGTAGCCGACAACGGTTCGGAAGACGGTACGCCGGAGGTAGCGCGCCGTCTTTCCGAGGAGAGCTCCGACGTGGCATGGATACGGCTGGAGCAGCGCGGCCGGGGTAGAGCGCTGCGCCGGGCCTGGCTGGAAAGCGACGCGGACTTGGTGAGCTACATGGACGTCGATCTATCCACCGATCTGAGCGCCGTGGCGCCCATGGTCAAAGCCCTGGAAGAGGGCTACGACCTGGCTGTCGGCTCCCGGCTGGCGAAAGGCGCCAGGGTATCCCGGCGGACCCTGAAGCGGGAGGTCATCTCGCGCAGCTACAACCTGCTCATAAGGTCTATGTTCTTTTCGCGTTTCAGCGACGCCCAGTGCGGCTTCAAAGGACTGTCCCGCGAGGCGGCGCAGGCGCTGGTGCCACACGTGAAGGACACGGGCTGGTTCTTCGACACGGAGCTGTTGCTGCTGGCGGAGAAACGCGGGTTCCGCATCAAGGACATTCCGGTGACCTGGACGGACGACCCCGATTCGCGGGTGAAGGTGGTAAGCACAGCATGGGGCGATTTCAAAGGGCTGCTGCGCCTGCGGTTCGGAGGGATTCCGAAGGTGGAGCGGCCCAACGGAGCGTAGGCATCATTCTACATCTCCGTTTTTGTGGAAGCTCACCTCCAGTACAACCTCCGTTCCCGGTGTGACCCTGGCCCAGTGGGCGATGCGCCATCCCACGACCCAGGCCACGCGATCATTGGCCATGAATAGGGGCGTGCCTTTGCGTTGGGATCTTGGAACGTGAGCGTCTATCATGAACTCTTTGAGGCTCTTTTCCCAGGGGAGTCCCAGGGGCTGAAAACGGTCGCCGGGGAGGCGGCTTCGCACCTTCAACTCTTCACCAAGGGCGTCCAGGCTTAGATAAGCGCAATAAGGGTTGTCGTGCTTCAGATCAGGCGGCCGGTTGCGACACTCTAGCACGCGGATGGCCACGCGCCAGCCGCCGACCTGGGTCTCGCCGGGGACCCTGAGCTTAGTTTCATCCAGAGCGAGGTTGGAAAGGGGCACGTTCTTGCCGGTAAGGAAAATCTCCTCGTAGCTGGTGCCGAACCTGACGCCGCCGTGCAGTGAAAGGGATAGGCCGGCTCCCTTTTCGGCCAGATCCTTCATCGCCTCTATCTGCGCCAGGTTCAGACTGGAAGCCTCGCCCGCCGTCTGGGCGTAGGCCATGTGCATCACATGAGCCTGCAGCGAGGGGTGCAGGGCTTTGAAGGCGTGTCTATCCAGTCTGACGCCATTCTTCTCCACAACAGCCAGGGATGACCAGGCGGATGCCGCCTGCTGGTCGAGATAAGCCACGTCCTGGGCCACGGTGCGGGCCAGTCTGAGCAGCGATTTCTTAACTGAAGGATTGAACCCTTCCAGCTGCGGCATCAGTTTGCGTCGGATGCGGTTGCGGGTGAAGCGCTCCTCCAGGTTGGACGAGTCCAGGCGAGGGGTCAGGCCGTGCTCCAAGCAGTACGCCTCTGTCTCCTGACGGCTGACATTGAGCAGAGGACGCACCAGGGTCGCCGAGCCGTCCGCGGTGCGCCAGCTTGACAGAGGAAGCATCCCTCTGAGACCACGAATGCCGGTGCCGCGCAGCAGGTGCAGCAACACCGTCTCGGCCTGGTCATCAGAGGTATGTCCCAAGGCTACGGCGGAGGATTGGGTTTCCATGGCAACGCAGGTGAGAAAGTCGTAGCGTGCAATGCGGGCGGCATGCTCCCAGGAGAGACGCCTCTGGGCGCGCATACCGGCCACGTCTACCTTGTCCAATACAAGGGGCACGCTAAACTGAGAGCAGATACCCGCCACGAATGCGGCGTCGGCGTCGCTTTCAGCACCTCGCAGCCCGTGGTCTAGATGAGCGGCCCGCAGCTTGAACCCGTGCTTGCCCGCCAAGCGGTGAAGCGCCAGGAACAGGGCCAAAGAGTCTGCTCCCCCGGAAAGAGCCGTCAGAATCACGGTAGTGGACTTCAGCATGGAGGCGGCGTCCAGCGACTCCTCCACCCTTTCTTGTAGAGGACTGGTCTTCACTCTACCTCACGTCGACCCTTCTACAGTGGCAACGCGGGTCACCTTCACCTGCTCTATCCTGACTCCACGCATCTCCGTGACCTCCAGGATGAAGCCTTTGTGCAGTAACCGCTCGGTCTCACGGGGAATGTGGCCCAGTCGGCTCAAGATGAACCCGGCCACAGTCTCGTAATCGCCCTCCGGGATATCGATTCCCATGCGGTCGTTAGCTTCGTTGATATCCATACCGCCCTCCACCTGATAGGTGTTGGCGTCTATGGCGTGGAACTCTTCTTCCGGCGCTGCTCCCTCTTCTCCAACGCGCCCCACAACCTCCTCGACAAGCTGTTTGAGCGTGACTAGGCCGGCCACACCGCCGAATTCGTCGGCGATCATGACTATCTGGTAGGAGGACTGTCGCAGCTCAGGGAAGATGCTGCCCACCATCTTGGTCTCTGGGACAAAGTAGGCGTCTCTGACCAATTGGGCAATATCGTAGTCCAGCGGTATTTTATCTATGGACATAGCGCGAACCACGTCTTTCACGGATACGGTGCCTATTACGTTATCCAGGTTGTCTTCAAAGATAGGAAAGCGCGTGTGCGAGTGCCGGCTGTAGACATCCAGGAAGTCCTGAAGATTGGCCCCTTTCTCCAAAGCTATGATCTCGGTGCGGGGCGTCATCACCTCGCGCAGTTGCCGCTCTCCAAAGAAGCGGAATACCTGCTCCAACATATCCGCCTGCGGCGCTTCCACTTCGCCGGCTTCACGCCCCATCACAATGAGGGCGCGTATCTCTTCACCGGCGAACATGTTAGCCCCGGATACGCCGAACAACCTGGCCACGAGCCGGGCCAGCCGCTCCAGTACCCAGACGGCGGGAAGAAGCAGGATTCCCACCCACTGCAGAGGCCGCACCGCCAGCAGAGCGAACCGCTCCGAGTTCCGGGCGGCGATCGTCTTGGGTATGGTCTCCGAGAAGATGAGGAGAAGCACGGTGATAAGCACCGTGGAAACAATTACGCTCTCGCTGGGGCCAAGCCTGGTAGCAATGAGGGAGGTTCCCAGTGCGGCTGCGGCGGTGTTGGTCAGGTTGTTCCCGGTGAGCACGGTTGGCAACAGCTTTTCCGGTCGACCCGCTATGCGAGCGACGCTTTCTGCCCCGCGCACCTTGTTCTTGACCATCAGCGCCAGCTTGCCGCGTTGCAGGGAAAGGAAAGCCGCCTCCGAGCCGGAGAAGAAAGCGGAGAGCAGCAGCACCACCAGCACAAGGGCCAGCCAGATAACTTCTATTGTGTCCATACCACTCCTTGAAAAGCAAAAGACCCCCTAGAGCTTGCTAAGGAGTCTCTTTAGTTACGCATCAACTATTCTATTTGCAAAAACGGGAGTCCATGCCTCCTGACATCGAGGAATATAGCACCGGAGGAGGCGGGTGTCAAAATCCCCTCTTCTTTGCCCCGCAACATATCAGGTTAACAGAGTTTTGTGACTCTAAGGGACTGCACCGGCTCATGATGGGTCATTGTTGTATGGATACGGAAGTGTTATCCCAAACCGATTGCGGAGCAGTCGCATATCGCGTCGGTCGATTTCGTTGGGTGCATACCCAGCGCTCCCAGGTTGATCGGTGGCGCGCACGGCATGTTCTTCAGGCGTCAAACATCGTATCTCCCTGCCGTTGATCAACCCGGTGCCTAAGAATCCAGCCGCTGAGAAGACCCATTCGCCGCCGCCCCTGATCTCCTGGACTGCGCTGCCATTGCTTCGGAAACGTATGGGATGGAAGTCGACTCGGTGATCCAAAGCATCACGAACTACAAATCCCTGGGGTAACTCATCTGTCATCAAAGAGAAACCCAAGGCATTAGTTGCCCGTATAGCTATCTCGATGTCATCCGCTTTAATGATCACATCCAAATCGTCGTGTGCGCGTGTTTGCTCTCCCAATAGCGCATCAATCCCCCAACCTCCGTACACCCACACGTCAACACCGGCCGATTCGAGCGCATCTATCACTTCCACCACATCTGAAGCGTGCATCATGCTGAAAATTGTAGTGTCTAGTCGCGCGAAGCTACAATAGCGGAAGCCTACGGCCCAGGGTCAGTGGACTGGCTGGGGGTTGGATGGGCCGGCAGGTATAGAGAGCGGACGCGAACGGCGTTGTTGCGGCCAAGCTCCGCCAGGCCACGCAGGAACGCAGCCATGCGGCCTTGGCCCCAGGTCAAGTACCGCCACCAGACCTCTTCTCCGCCCACGTTGCTGCGGTTGATCGCGAAGTTCGACCGCTCTATGGCGGCGTAGGCCCCGGCGCCGCTCGCAACCACATCCTCCAGGCTGGCGGGCAGCGTGGAAGACACGGCGTCCAGGACGTGATAGGCGTTGTAGTAAAGATCCACGGTCTCTCCCCCGGCGGGCGCTCCTTGGACGAGCAGCGTCAGCGTATCCGCCCAGACGCTGAATCGCACGTAGCTGGGTGGATACAGTCCCACCGGGTATTCTACGGCCTGCACCGAGAGCAGGCCGCTCAGGGAGGAAAGGCCGATATCGCGGCTGCCCGCGCTGGCGGTGAGCGCGGCCTTCAACTCGTGCGGTGAAGCCGTGCTCACCTCGTTCAGGGCGCGCTGAATGTGGTGGTCAAGCTCATCGTCGGTCCAGCGGTAGTTACCTGAGTCCTCGTCGTGCAGGTCACGCCGCACCCTGGCCCGCATTGTCGGCAGGTCCATGCGCTACCTCCTATATCTAGTACCTCACTCCGGTCAGTTTGGCCAGCTTCAGCGTGTTGAACAGGGCTATAGATACGTACCATTTCACCCGTGTACGCGTGGCGTCCTTGGTCTCCAGGCTGCCCACGCTCTCCACCTGGAGGCCGCCAGGCGCGGTTAGGCCGACCAGCCCGCCTTCGCCGAGCTGCACGGCGTAGATGGTGGAGCAGTCCATGCTGGTGCCGACGGTCTGTGCCTCAGAGATGTAGTCGTTGATGCCTATGGGTATGCCGTCGTAGAACTGCACCATTGCGCCGAACTCGTTGCGGTCGGTCTCAAGGAGGCCTCCGCCCGTGGCCCGCGACAGCGCTCCCAGCTTGCGTCGGGAGCGCCGGCTCATCAACAGCAGGTGCGGCTTGCCGCCCTTCACCGTGTCGATGAGCTGGTCCAGCTTGTCCAGCGACAGAGTCGCGCCGTTGACGCCCATGGATACCGTCTGGCCGGTGGCGGTGAGCCGGTCAATGCCGTCGAACGACTTGGCGTCGACATCAATGTTGCCGTTGATGAAGGTGTCCTCGAACTTGTCGCGTACCGCCTTGGCCTTGATCTCAATGACGGCGGCCTCCAGGTCCTGGATGTTGGAACGAGTGGCCTTGAGGTAGTTGTCCACGTCGGCGTCTCCGCCGAGGATGGCCAGCGCGGTGGTGACCTGTGTGAAGGTGGGCGTGGACTCCGTCCAGGTATCGCCGACGTCAAAGAAAGCGGCGGTGGGCGCCGCGTTCTCCCGGTTGTAGGTGAGGCCATTGCCCGTTATCTCGATGAAGGGAAGCTCTTGGAGGACGGGACTTTCCTTGATCACCGACTCTATGACCCCGGCGAGAAGTAGGTCGTTGGATAGTTTGGCTGATTCGGTAAGTGTGAGTGCCATCTGCTCTGCTCCTTGAATGGGATTTGTAGTGAGCAGAATAGAACCTACGTTCTGCTATGGGGAAGAGGGAAATGTCAGTGGGGAGGAGGTTGACAACAAAACTCTGCAACTGTTATACTAGAGGTAACAAAGTTATAAGGAGTTGCTGATGTCAACAGTAATACGAATTGATGACGAAGTTTGGACATGGCTTCAGAGACAGGCACAGCCATTTGTAGATACGCCCAACTCGGTACTCCGACGAATTGCAGGGCTAGACCAAATCAATGGCAACGCAAGGCAAACAGAAGAATTGATTCAGCCAGATGAAATGGAATTGAACCAACCTTGGGATGGTGAATATTACTACGTATCATTCGAGGAAGGAGCAAGCAGGCGCTGGAACGATGCTCAGCGATATGGCTTTATAAGTGCCGGTGGAGGGGTCTGGTACACCAGAACACTCAAGAGATTGCAGCCAGGGGACAGAGTATGGATAAACATTCCCAGGAGGGGATATGTTGGAGTGGGGAGAGTGACAGACACTGTGGTTCCGGTTGACAAATTCATGGTCTTAACAGAAGGAAACCGTGTCCCAATTAGAGAACTGCCCGTCGAGGCCCCTGGGATGTTTGACTCGAAGCATGGAGAACACCTTGTGGCCGTGCATTGGATCAAAACGCTGCCAATTGAACAAGCCGTGAAAGAAAAAGGATTCTTTGGCAACCAGAACACGGTGGCAAAACCCAAGGACCATAAATGGCACTACACAGTCGCAATACTTAAAGACAAATTCGGACTGGCTTAATCGGATGTGGAAATGGTTAGTAAGTTAGAAAAAGCTCTTAATGCAACCAAAGAGTCGAAGAATTGGGATTTCAAGCAGCAATTCGATCCAAGCAACTCCCGGGAATGGTGCGAAATAATCAAAGACATCGTGGCAATGGCCAACTCCGGCGGGGGCTTAATTCTGGTCGGACTCAAAAATGATGGTAGCCCATCAGGGGTAGACGTCACCCCTATTTTGGACCTTGATCCCGCCGACGTCACCAATAAGATATCTCCTTACATAGGGGAACAGTTTGATGGATTCGAGGTTCTAAAAGTTGAAAAGGACTGTCATATTATTGCGGTTCTTAAGATCTCTGGGACATCTTCTCCCATGGTCTTTGAAAGGCCAGGTTCGTATACAGACAGTGCAGGCAAGCAGCAGTCTGCATTTATGCGTGGAACTGTCTATTTCAGGCATGGAACCAAAAGTGAACCTGGTACTACTAAAGATTTAGAAAAGACCTTTGCTAGGTTACTTAGGAAGACACGGAGGTCGTGGCTCGCCAACATAAGAAAGGTAGTCGAAGCACCCGACGTACTCACAGCCGTTCCTACCAATGTGGCGCCACAACCAATACCAGGTAACTTTCGCATCGTTGATGACCCATCCGCCCCTTCTTATGGCTTATTAGATACTAATCAAACGCATCCTTATAGGCAAACAGAAGTCATTGAGGCAGTAAATACGCGGTTGCTGGGAAAGCAGACGGTCAATCCACACGACATTCTGAGTGTTAGAAGAGTACACGGAATCGATGAAACAAAGCCTGGGTTCTGCTACAAACTGAAGTTCGGCAGTCCCATATATTCAAAGGCTTTCATCGACTGGTTAATCGAACAATACTCTCAGAATCCAGGTTTCTTTAATGAAGCACGGGCCGCTTATAATAAACTTCTTAGTCACAAATCTTGATAACATCCATATCTACCCAATACGCATACCGCCTGGCAGATATTGCTGCCCTCTTTGGAGATCTAGCCACTCCCCTTTTCCAGTATGCTCTTGGGCCAGAAGTAGTCACGCTTGGGCACGCCGGGGGAGCCGCCCCATATACCCTGCTTCTCTTTGTCCACAGTGTAGGTATAGGCGTTGTCCAGGACCTCCTCCTGCATTGCCCACGCCCTGCGTGCATGGACAAAGTGTTGCGGCATCAGCGATTCATCTTCCTCTTCCAACTCAATTGCGCGTAGACTTGGTACGTATCGGCTCAAATTACGCCTCCTAGCTTGTTCTCACGCTAATATCATATCCATCTGGCAAGCCGGCGCAACTTCTGGTATGTTCTGGCTGAGAAATCCATCCAGGGAGGACACGACATGGAGGGACGCATTCAGGTAGCGCAAGTGGAGGATCTGGAACCGGGAAGCATGACGATGGTGGAGGTAGACGGCAAGCCTGTGTTGCTGGCCAACGTAGATGGGGAGATCCACGCCATCAGCGACATCTGTACCCATGAAGAGTGCAATCTTTCGGAAGGCTATCTGGACGGTGAAGAGGTCGAGTGCCCCTGCCATAGCAGCTTCTTCAACCTGAAGACGGGTGACGTCACCGGCGGCCCGGCCATTGAGCCCGTTGAAACGTACTCGGTTCAGATAGAAGAGGGTGCTGTTTTTATCGAATCGGTATAACCTAGCTGAAATTGGAACACGGAGGATAAATAATGACCTTAGTAGGACGCAGTGGAATCCTGGAAGTCGGAAAGGACGCTTACGGCGTTGTCCATGAGAACGGAGCCACCAACGGAGGCTTCATCGTTGGAGAAGAGGGCGTCATTGTGGTGGAGGCGCTGGAGACCAGGAAGCTTACCGAAATGGTGAAGGCGGAAGTGAAGAAGGTGACGGACAAGCCAATACGCAGCCTTATCTGCACCCACTTTCACGGTGACCATTCCTTTGGCAACGAGTATTATCTGCCGGCCCACGTCATAGGCCATGAGTTGTGCCGCCGGGAGATCATAGAGAAATGGGACTACTCCGTGGACAGGTTTGCCAGCCGCTACGACGACACAGACCCCGCGCAAGCCGCCGAGATCCGCAACGCTCGCATCACTCCTCCCGACGTGGTGTTCCACAACGAAAAGATGACCCTATACCTGGGCAACAAGCGCATAGAGCTCTACTACTTTGGCAAGGCTCACACCTCCGGCGATATCCTGACCTATCTTCCGGACGACAAAGTCCTCTATTCAGGCGACGTGGTCACTGAAACCGGGGGACCGCCCTATACGGAGGACGGCTTCCCCGCCAGCTGGGTCAACGTCATTGAAAGCGTAGAAAAGCTGGACATACAGACCATAGTGCCAGGACACGGCACGCTGGGCGACAAGAGCATGGCCACCACGGAGCGCGAGTTCCTTGCTCTTCTGAGGGATGAGACCCGCAAGCGGTACGATGCCGGAGTGGACATGGCCAAGGCCATCTCCGAAATCACGGTGCCCGGCTTCCAGTCATGGTCCGAAGGGGCTATGTTCGATATGGCGGTGGATCGCTTGTACAAGGAGTTCGCAGGGACAATCTAGCTTCCTGAAGGAGGCTGCTCTACCGGCTGGTGGTGAAGGATGGATTTGAGGCGGCCTGGACTCATCACCCGTCGCCAACGGTGGCTATCAGATACGCCTCCAGCAGTGCATCTATGTCCCCGTCCAGGACGGCATTGGGATCGGTGGATTCGTAGTCGGTACGGTGGTCCTTGACCATCTTGTACGGGTGCAGGACGTAGCTCCGTATCTGGCTGCCCCACTCGGCGGAGACGCGCTCCCCCTTCAGCTTTGCCTGCTCATCGGCGCGCTTCTTGACCTCGATCTCCATGAGGCGCGCTCGGAGCACCTTCATCGCCGTCTCGCGGTTCTGCGTCAGGGAGCGTTCGTTCTGGCAGGTGGCTACAATGTTCGTTGGTAGGTGGGTGATGCGCACCGCCGTGGCGTTCTTCTGGACGTTCTGCCCGCCGTGACCCCCGGCGCCGAAAGTGTCGATTCGCAGGTCGTCCGCGTTGATTTCAACGTCGATGTCCCCTTCAGCTTCCGGCAACACTTCGACGAGGGCAAAGGACGTATGGCGAGAGCGTGAAGAATCGAACGGTGAAATGCGCACCAGGCGGTGCACACCGTGCTCGGTCTTCAGGTAGCCATAGGCCAAACGACCCTGCAACTCTACCAGGGCGCTCTTGATACCCGCTTCCTCCCCGGGCGAGGAGTCCAGAATGCGGCCCTTGTATCCCTTGCGCTCGGCCCAGCGCAGGTACATGCGCAGCAACATCTGCGCCCAGTCCTGCGACTCAGTGCCACCGGCGCCGGCATGTATCGCAAGGATGGCTGTGCGATTGTCGTATTCGCCGGAGAATACAACGTCGAACTCAAGCTTGCGCAACTCCGATTCAAGGGAACTTGCCTCTTCCTCAAGGGCTACTTCAAGGGAAGAATCGTCCTCTTCCTGGGCCATTTGCACAAGCTCAAGCAGAGACTGGGCGCGCAGCCGGAAGCTCTGCCAGCTTTCCACCGTGTCCCGCAGCCCGGCGAGGCGGCGCATATCCTGCTGCGCCTGTTGAGCATTGTTCCAAAATTCGGGCTCAAGGCTGCGCTTTTCCAAGGCGACCATGGCAGCCTGTTTCGTGTCTACCTCAAAGACGCACCATTAGGTGAGATACTCTTTCCAGCAACTGCTCTGTCCTGCTTCTGATGTCTTGCATTTCAACCTTCCATGACCCGTTGCGGGTCTATGATTCAATTTAGTTCCATACGGCTCTGGGCCGGGCCTGCAATAGCTCTGCGCTGCGGTATCTTGCCTGCCGCAGCCTGATGGGCTAGTCTAGTCGGCTCAGGCATGCGGTAGCCCTTACTGCTGGCTAGAACGTAGCGCATAGCGGTGTCCAGGTCAACTTTGTGACCTATTGAGACGTACATCGGGCTGACCTTGTCCTTGGTGCGCAGTGCAGCGCCGACCACCTCATCTTTGTCCTTCAGATATGACCAGGAGCCCCGTTCATCTCCCAGAGGGGCGTGCTTGCCCCTGAGTATAGATTTGGCGCAGCCTACTGCCGGCAGGTCGGCCAGCACTCCAACGTGGCAGGCGATCCCGAAGCGCCGGGGATGGGCCAGTCCCTGACCGTCGATGAGCACTAGGTCGGGAGTGATGGTCAGCCTTTCCAAGGCTCCCAGCAACACCGGCGACTCTCGGAAGGAGAGGTAGCCTGGGACGTATGGGAACGGAGGCACACCCTCTGAGCATCCGACCTCGACGACTTCGAGGTCGGGGATGCTCATAACGACTACGGCTCCCCTGGCAACGCCGTTGCTGTCTGGCGGCGAAAGGTCCATGCCTGCTATGAACCGCGGGCTTTCAGGAACGGCGCTGGTCCGCGATACCCGAGAAGCCAGGTCGGACTGGATAGCCGCCGCCTCCTCAAGAGAGACGTTCCAGGGATGAAGTTGGGGGATGTTCAAGGTGATTGCTCTAGATCAGACGCCAGCCATGATAGCAGTTGAGCGGTGGGTGGTTCAATGGTATGCTGGCTTGGGTCGGGGCGTGGCGCAGCCTGGTAGCGCACCTGCATGGGGTGCAGGGGGTCGGTGGTTCGAATCCACTCGCCCCGACCATTCCATACCTAGGCACACAACCCAGTGCACACTCTGTTCGGTCCACCTAGAGTCACCAAGACCAAGCCTATGTTGTCACTGCGAGTGTACCAGCGGCCCCAATTGTAGGCGCGTTTCTTTATACAATGTATGCGACTCAGCGATGAGAACCACGGCCACCTGGAGAAGAGATGCCACGGGAACAATACAAAAACGCCAACCGGGCATACTGGAATGAATTGGTGGCAATACACGCATCCTCTGAGTTCTACAACCTGCAGGCTTTCAAGTCAGGCGTCTCCACATTGCATTCGATAGAAACGACGGAGATCGAGGATGTTCAGGGCAAGCATCTTCTCCACCTGCAGTGCCACTTCGGCCTGGATACGCTTTCTTGGGCCAGGCTCGGCGCCAAAGTGGTGGGCGTGGACTTTTCGGAGAAAGCGATAGAGCTTGCGAGTTCGCTGGCCCAGGAGATGGACATCCCCGCTCGGTTCATCTGCAGCGACGTCTACGATTTACCTACCAAGCTGAGACGTCGATTCGATATCGTGTTCACCTCCTACGGCGTGCTTACCTGGCTACCGGACCTTAGCCCATGGGCAAAGGTGCTGGCCCGGTTCGTCAAGCCCACAGGCTTCATCTACATTGTGGATGACCACCCTTACGCTAGTATGCTTGACGAGGCGGAGGACGGCACCGTTTTGCCCAGTTACTCATATTTCCAAAACCCTGAGCCCATATCGCTTCCCCCCGGAGGGTCCTATGCCGACAGAATCGCGCCGGTGCTGAATGGGCATTACGAATGGCATCACACCTTGGGAGATCTGGTAGGCGCCGTGGTAGATGCCGGCCTTGTGATCGAATCCCTTCGCGAGTTCCCCGTGTGCTCCTGGCAGAGGTTCAGCGCCATGTCCAAAGATGAGGACGGCTGGTGGAGAATAGCAGGCGATCCGTTCCCGTTGACCTTCTCACTCAAGGCAAGGCTCAGAGCAGGTTAGGCGCAGCCTCTTAGGGTTGGCCGTTCCCCGGGTTCTGGGCCGGCTTGGTTGTTCTGAACGCAAGGAAGACAAACGGGATGGTCACCGCCAGTACCGCCATCATGACGTAGAAGGCCGGCACGTAGGTGCCGAAGGTGTCAAACGTCCAGCCGAGGAATATGGGTCCGGCCAATCCCACGGTTACTATCGCTCCGTCCACCACGCCCCAGATAGTGCCGAACGCTCTGGTGCCGAAAATGGTACCGGCAATGATGGGACGGGAGGGAACCGACATGCCGTGGAACAAGCCAAGGATAACTGCGAAGACCAAGGCCTGCCAGTAAACGGTTACGTTGGCCAGGATGAGCAGCGATATGAGCTGCCCAAACATGATAATGGCAAGGACACGCCGCCAGTCGAAGATGTCCATGAGCACGCCGGCGGATATCCTGCCAATTGCACTGACGCTGAAGGCAACCGCTACAGTGGCAGCGGCCTGTGTCCCGCTGAACCCTATACCCTGAAAGTAGGCTATCTGATGCACCTGCAGGCCGCCCATGCTGGCCTGCTGCGCCCCCAGAACTCCCGCAAGTGCCCAGAACACTCTGCTGCGCAAGGCCTGTTTCACCGTGAACTCGGAGGGCTCAAGGGGAGGAGCTGTAGTGCGTACGGGCACAGCCGCCTGCTTGCCGGGGGCCTCCGGCGGCACGTCGCCGTCTGGCAGGTAGCCGTAGTCCTGTGGCCGGGCACGGGCAACGAGGGATAGCGGGATGCCGACGACAAGAACGCCAAGGCCCAGCCAGAAGACGGCGGTGCGCCAGCCCACTGCGCCTTCCAGGATGGATATCAGGATTACCGACGGGCCTCCCAGCGCACCGCCCATCATGGCCAGGCTGATGGCCCGGCCTCGCTTTCTGCGAAACCAGCGTGCCACCATGACCGCCCAGGTGATGCCATGCGATGCGCCGCTCATGCCAATGGAGGCATAGATGAAAGCAGCGTAGAACAGCCAGATGTTGGCGGCAAAGCTGATGAGCACCATCCCCGTCCCTACGATGATCACGCCGACCAGGATGACCTTCCTCGGACCCACCCTGTCTACCAGATAGCCGATAATGGGAGAGAGGAAACCCGACTCCACCTGGCGTAGGGAAAAAGCTCCCGATAGAACGGTGCGCGACACGTTGAAATCGCTGAGGATTGGCAGGAAGAAGACGGTGAATCCCTGCCAGAAGGATATGGAGAAGTAGGAGTTGAGAAGAATACTGGCCCCGACGATGTACCAGCCGTAGAAAATGCGGGGACGCCGCTTGGTCTGTCCAGAACCGCTGACGGGCCCTGTTGGCGGGGTTGTTTGGATGCGTCTTTCTCCCTAGAACAGTGTGATGAAGGCAGAGACTATGATAGCCCTGTAGGGAGCTGTAGTCGAGGAAGAGGTCACTGGGTGGCCTACATCTGCTCCGGCGCGGACATTCCCATGATGTAGAGGCAACGGGCGAACACGATGCGGCAGGCTTCGACGAGCTTGAGCCTGGCGAGAGTGAGGGGCAGTTCCTCCGGTGCTTCCGAGACGACGCGGCACTGCTGGTAGAACCAGTGGAATGCCGTGGCCAGTTCCGTAGCGTAGCGTGGAAGGTGGTGCGGCTCCAGGGTTTCAGCCATGTGCTGAACCAGCTCAGGCAGGACCATCATCTTCTTGATCAACGCCGTCTCCGCTTCGTGGCCCAGCAGGCTGACGTCGCCTGAGGTGTAGTCCAGGTTTCGCTCCTGGGCCAAGGCCATTATGCCGGCGATGCGGGCGTGGGCGTACTGCACGTAGTAGACCGGGTTGTCCGCAGATTCCTTCTTCGCCAGCTCCAAGTCGAAGTCCATCTGGCTTTCAGGGGTGCGTGAGAGAAAGAAGAAGCGGCAGGCGTCGGAGCCGGCTTCCTCCAGGAGCTCGCTCAGGGTGACGATCTCGCCGGAGCGCTTGGAGGCGCGCACCGTCTCTTCGCCTCGCTTCAGCGTGACCAGCTGGCTGACTATGATGGTCAGCCGGGCAGGGTCGATGCCGAGAGCGGAAACAGCCGAATTCATGCGTGATATATGGCCTTGATGGTCGGCGCCCCATATATTTATGACGCGGTCGAAGCCGCGCTCGATGAACTTGTTCCTGTGGTAAGCAACGTCCAGTGCAAAGTAGGTAGGCTCACCGGTGGAGCGGATGAGGACGTTGTCCTTCTCTTCGCCCAAGCTGGTAGAGGTGAACCAAGTGGCGCCCTCGCGGTCTGCCAGGTATCCGTTGCTTTCCAGGTCTTTCAGGGTGACGGCAGGCTCTCCCTTCTGGCGAAGCTCGCTATTTTCGCTGAACCAGACGTCGAAGGTGACCTGGACGTCCTCCAGGTCCCTGCGGATGATGGACAGCATCTTCTCCAGGCCGATCGCGCCTATCTCAGCCTCGGCCCTGTCAGCGGGCAAGTCCAGGAAGCGCTCCCCGTGTTCGGCGGCCACTTCCCTGGCGAGGTCGTTCACATACTCGCCCATGTAGCCGCTTTCAGGCATTTCGGCGTCCCTGCCCATCTGCTGCAGGTAGCGCACGTGGAGAGAGCGGTAGAAGGTGTCCATCTGCGTGCCGGCGTCGTTGATGTAATACTCTTTGGAAACGTCGTAGCCGGCGGCGGCCAGGATACTGGCCAGGCCGCTGCCTAGTACGGCAGTGCGGGCGTGGCCCACGTGCAGCGGCCCGGTGGGATTGACACTGGCGAACTCCACCTGTATGCGTTCCCTGGTCGGGGGTTGCAGATTGCCGTAGGTCTCTCCGGCCTGGAGTATCTCTTCCACCTGTTGCTGCAACCAGGTCTGCTTCACCACAAAGTTGATGAAGCCGGGAGCGGCGGCGCGCACCTCCTGGATGGAGTCATCGGCGGGAGTGAGTGGAACCAGGCGCTCGGCGATGGCCATGGGGCTCATGCGTGCGGCGCGCGCCAAACGCAGGGGCAGGCTGATGGCGAAGTCGCCGTGCTCCGGGTTCTGGGGCCGCTCCACTTCTATCTCAGGTGTGGGCCCGGCGGGCAGAGCGCCGCTCTGCTGCGCGGCCTCCACCGCCTGTGCGGCAAGCTGAGCTATGCGGTCTTTGAGCAGCATGATGCTCTAAATGATACCACGATAGGCCCAATGCGGTTGGTAAGCAACTGAGAGGTGGAAGAATTGTTTCAAACGTTATGTTTAGTACAGGCACGAGGAAGTTGTAAATATGGGAAACAAATCCGAATTCCGTCAGGTTGGCGCGCTTTTCGTCGCGAGGGCGAGAACGGGGGTTGTGGGTGGGCCGTGTTTCATGGGACCGATGATAGAGAGAAGGCGGCCAATGGGAAAGGGGGACGTGGCAGGCCCACGGCGAAGTCGCGGTGCTCCGGGTTCGATGGAGGCTCAATAAGGGTTCGTAAATCCAGAATCAGGCGTCTACTAGGATGACTTTGACTGGAACTGAAGGGAAGTGGCGCTTCAAACGTTCTATGTCGTAAACAAGTTGCTCACCGTATGACACGCCCGTGGACATTTGTTTGTGAAGGGCGTGACAAGGAACGATTTCTATGCCGACATCGGCTTTGTTTTCATTGAAGAAATATTGAAATTTAGCCATATCGTAGAACATGAAGGCATACTTGCCGAATTGCACCTCTACTAAGACCTTATCTTTAACAAAGTCTATCTGCTTGAATGCTCCCCGTATCGAGGTATCGCTGTTGGGTATGGTGAGCGTATAAGTGTCACGCAGTTCTTTGAAGCCGTACCGTCTAAAACCACTCTTGAACTGCTGATTCATATCCTTAGGAGAATAGAGCAATGCTCCTTGCATGGTCCTCTCACGGCTGACCTTGGTTCTTTGGGGAACGACGCTTTCAATTACTTTATTTATTTCTCGAATGTGGGATGGGAAACGCACTTGAAGTATCTCTCCACCTCCCAGATGGGAATACTCATAGACTATTCTCATTCCACAGCCTGAGAAACAGGATATTCAACATTGGATTCAAGCAACCTGAGAGGTTCTCGAGTTGATGAAAGTTGGACTTTCTTAGGAGGGACGTTTGCTTTCGGATTAGAGGGATCGTATACAGAACGCTCCATGGGCCGCACCAACAACTGCCCTTGTTCTGCTAAGGACAGCCGCTCCTTAGCTATTTCTGCATATTCAGGAACTATCTCAGCTCCAATAACTTTCCTACCATGAATTAAGGCGGCAATTGCTGTGGAACCTACTCCCATAAATGGATCTAGGACGTAATCCTCTTCATTCGAGAGGGCCAAAACCAATCTCTCAACAAGTTCAACAGGAAACTGACATGGGTGTAATGTCTTTTCAACATGATTTGCTTTTACATTTGGGATATCCCAAATATCAGTAGGATTCTTTCCAAGTGGGTTTCCAGATAGCTGTCCTTTCTTTTCACCTTTGAAGTACTTCTTTTCGGGGTATTTTTGAGGCACACGCACAGGATCCAAATTGAATGTGTAGTTGTCAGTCTTGGTAAACCATAGGATTACCTCATAGCGACCGGAGAATCTCCGGGATGCATGAAGACCATGGCCAAAATGCCAGATTATTCGATTCCTGAGTTGTAGCCCCAACGAAGCGAATATGTCGTAGAGAATTACGTCAAGAGGAACTATTCTTCCGTTGTCCACGTAATTGCCAACTTGCCAACATAAACTGCCTCTGTCATTTAGAACTCTAACGCATTGTTCTATAACTCTACGCTGTTGCTCAATGTATTGCTCCAGATGGAGTCTCTCTTCGTAGGGTTTACCTAGGTTATAGGGCGGAGAGGTTATAATTAGTTGAACAGATTGCTCAGGTACTGTAGCCAACATGTCTAAGCAATCACCTTCATACAGAGTGACTTCAGTACTGGGGTCAAATACTGAGGAAATGCTTTTCAAGACCAACTCCTGCATACTATCTCTGTTCTCGATCAGTCTAGCACAATACGAACATATATTCCCTAACTTGAAGTTTGATTTTGGGCAAAACGACCCCTACCCCACTTCTCCGCCGCCGGCAAACGTCGATTGGGCCAGAGATTCCCTCAATTCGGGATGTTCAGAAAGGGTGGGGTCGCGGTCAAGCAGGGTCTCCGCTTCCTGGCGGGCCAGCGACAGCAGGTCGGCGTCACTGAGGCGGGCCATGCGCAGGTCCGGCAGGCCGCTCTGCCGCGTGCCAAAGTAGTCGCCCGGGCCCCGCAGTTGTAGGTCGAACTCCGCCAGCTTGAAGCCGTCGTCCATCCTTTCCATGGCGGCAAGACGCTCCTTGGCCTCTTCGGACGGCGATTCGGCGACAAGGATGCAGTAGCTGGCGTGCTCGCCGCGACCCACGCGGCCGCGGAACTGGTGCAGCTGGGCAAGCCCGAACCTGTCCGCGCCCTCTATGACCATGACGGTGGCATTGGGCACATCGATGCCCACCTCCACCACCGGCGTGGAGACCAGGATATCCAGGCTGCCCTGGCGAAAGGCGTCCATCACCTCTTTCTTCTCGCCGGTGGACATGCGGCCGTGAAGCAGTCCCACTCGCAGGTCGTGGAAGACCTCCCCGGCAAGACGGTCGCGCTCCTTCACCGCGGCGCGGGCGTTTATCGCCTCCGATTCGTCGATTAGCGGGTAGATGAAGAAGGCCTGCCTGCCTGAAGCGATCTCCTTTCGTACAAACTCGTAGATTGCGCCGCGGCGCTCCGGGCCGGAGGCCTTGGTTCGTATGGGCTGCCTCCCCGGCGGCAGCTCGTCGATGGTGGAGAGGTCAAGGTCGCCGTACAGGGTGAGGGCAAGGGTGCGTGGGATAGGAGTGGCCGACATGACGAGCATGTGCGGCCTCCGTCCGCGCTCCCGCAGAGCGGCGCGCTGCATCACACCGAAGCGGTGCTGCTCATCCACCACGGCCAGCGCCAGGTTGGGGATCTCCACGTTCTCCTGGATGACGGCATGCGTTCCAATGACGATGTCCAGTGCGCCTTCGCCCAGCATCTGATGAATCTCGCGTTTGGCCCTGGCCGGTGTGCTGCCCAGGAGCAGCCCAACGGTGACGGGCCGTGGATAGGGATCAAGATACACCGAGAGCAGATGCCCGCTGATGGTTGGCTCGGCTAGCCCCTCCAGCAGGCGGCCCACCGTGAGGAAGTGCTGCTCGGCAAGAACCTCGGTAGGGGCCATGATAGCGCCCTGGAAGCCGCAGGCAGCGGCGGTAAGCAAGGCAGCCAGGGCAATCACGGTCTTGCCGCTGCCCACCTCGCCCTGGAGGAGACGGCTCATGGGACGTTTGTCCCGCGCCATGTCGTTCATCACCTCGTTCAGTACGCGCTTCTGGGCGCCGGTAAGCGTGAAGGGCAGCGAGTCCAGGAAGGTGTCCATGACTCCGTGAGGCGGAGATAGAGGCACCGCGGCTTCCACCAAATCCGATTTCCTGCGGACGGAGAGGACGCCAAGCTGTAGCATGAACAGCTCCTCAAAGGCGATGCGGCGGCGCGCCGCCTCGTAGGAGCCGGGGGAATCCGGGTAGTGGGCCTGCCACAGGGCGCGTTCCAGGGGAAGGAAGCCGTTGCGTTCCAGGAGATCGACGGGGAGGCCGTCCTTTACCGATGCGGCGGCGCGGCCCATGGCTTCTCGCACTATCTTGCGCATGGACTGCTGTGTGATGCCTTCGCTCAGGGGGTAGACGGGAAAGAGGCGTCCCTGCTCGGTTAGCTTTTCCAGGCTGTCGCCGTCATTCACCATTTCCAAATGTGGCGCGTTCATGCCGCGGCGTCCGTTATAAACGGTCACCCTTCCGCTCAACACGTATCTGGCGCCGCTCTTCAGGTTCCTTGCCATGTACGGCTGATTGAACCAGACGACTCGAATAGTGCCCGTTTCATCCGCGAAGTCGGCTTCCACAATTTTGAGGGGATGTCCTCGACGAGGGGGGGAGGGCGGCGTCCACAGACTCGCCACCACCGAATGCTCCTCGTTGATTTGAAGCTCGGCTATCTTCACCACGCGGTTGTGCCGTGCCGGAAACAGGCGCAGCAGGTCGCCGACCGTCTTCAAGCCGAGGCGATTCAGGGGGGCGGATACCCGGGACGTAACACTGCGCAGCGCAGACGCGGGAAGGTCCACGGACAGCGACTTGGCGACGGCCTCGGGGCCTTTTGGCGCGGGCTTGGCGGCGGGAACACCCTGCGGCGGAACTTCGACGCCCAAAGCGGAAAGAGCGGTGAGCACCCAGCTGGAACGCTCCTTCTGAGACATTGCGCCGTAGGAGACGGGGAGCAGGTTGCTGTCGCGCAGAGGCCTGGCTTCGCTCTCCCCGTTGCCGGAGGCATGCCACTGTTCAAGGAACACGTCCAAGCCACCGTAAACGGACCTGTTGTCGTAGCCGCGCTGCCGTTCCAGGTTCAGCGCCCCAATGAAGGCCTTTAGCCGTGCGCCGTTCCCTGATTTCCGGCTTCTAGTCTTAGAAGGCGTGGCAGCCTCCTTACCCGGGTTGTTGTCTCTTAGGGCGATTGGGGGGTCTTCTCGGACTGCACCACTATGCCGATGACGCCGGGCCCTGCGTGCGTGCCGACCACGGGGCCGAGTCGGCCCTGCAGCACCTGGCCGTCAGCGACGAGAGGCCTGATACGCTCAGCAAGCTCCTCCGCCTCTTCGTCGGTGCTGCTGTGCATCACCGCCGCCTGCTTGAGCGGCGCCCTCTCTTCCGCCAGGGTGACCATGTACTGGATGCCGTGTGACCTGCTCCGCACTGAGGTGGTGGACTGAACGACGCCGTCCCTCACGGTAATGATGGGCCTCACCTTGAGCAGGGTGCCGATGAATCCCCGCACCTTGCCGATGCGACCGCCCCTGCGGAGATATTCCAGGGTGTCCAGCAGGCCGAAAAGCTGCACCTGCTCTATGGCGCGATTGGTTTCATCCAGGACAGCTTCAAGAGAAGCGCCCTGTTGAGCGGCTTTGGCGGCTGCCATGACCACCAACCCGTTTCCGAGAGTGGCCTGCTTGGAATCGATGATCTGGATGCTTGCGCCTTCCATCTGCTCCTTGGCCTGCCTGGCGGAGTTCAACGTGCCGCTGAGCTTGTCCGAGATGTGGATGGAAACCACCTGGTCTCCGGCCTCCGCCATGGGGCCGTAGACCTCCATGAACTTGCCCGGCGAGGGCTGAGAAGTGGTCGGCAGTTGCCGGGCCGCGGCAAGCCTTTGGAAGAACTCGTCGTGGAGGATGTCAACGCCGTCCAGGTAGGTCTCCTCTCCAAAGTGAACGTTGAGCGGGACCACGGTGATCCCCAGCTGCGCCGCCGTTTCAGGCGGCAGGTCGGCGGTGCTGTCGGTGACTATTCGTATGGCCATGATGAGCTACAACCCCCTATTCGATGGATACCAGGTAATTGTAGTGGGGCTGTCCGCCGTAGACCAGGTCAACCTCAACGCCCGGACACCATTCCCCCACCTTCTCCGCCGCTTGCCTGGCCTGTTCCTCCTCGGTGTCGCCGCCCCAGTACAGGGTAACGAGGTTCCCCGGCGAAGGCGCGGCGCGGCGGCACAACTCTCGTAGTGCCTCCTCTATGTCGTGTGAAGCGGCGACGAGCTGCCCGTCCAGAAGGGCTATGACTTCGCCTTGGCGCACGCTTCTGCCGTTTATCGTGGTGGAGCGCACCGCCATGGTCAGCTCTCCCGAATGCAATGCGGATATCGCGTCCCGCATGTTGGCAAGGTTGGACTCAGCGCCGGCTTCCGGGTCGAAGGCCAGCAAAGCGGATACACCCTGGGGAACGGACGTAGTGGGCAGAACGTGGACGGGTTTTTCTGATAGAGAGGCAGCTTGCCGTGCCGCGGGTACTATGTTGGAGTTGTTGGGAAGGAGTATGACCTCCGCGGCGACGGAATGCGCTACGCTATCGGACAGATCCTTTGTGCTGGGATTCATGGTCTGACCGCCCCTCACTACATCAACGGCTCCCAGGTCACTGAATATCTGCTCTATGCCGCTGCCTGAAGCCACGACAACCACACCCAGAGGCACCGCTTCCTTCTGTCCACGGCGGTGGTCCTCTAGGAAGCCACGGTGCTGCCGGTCCATATCATCTATTTTCAGCTGGGAGACGCTGCCCAGGCTCCTGACATGGGCAACTATGGCTTCAGGCTCCTCGGTATGAAAGTGAACTTTGACCACGTCGTCCATACCCACTACCACCGTGGAGCGCGCTTTCTCCTCCAGGTATCTCCTGATTTCCGCAACGTCCAGATTGAAGTCTGAAAGAAGGAACTGGGTGCAGTAGCCGAACTCCTCTTGCTCAGTGGCGTCCAGATAGGCCGCGCTGGGGGCTACTTGCCCAACATCGATGTCAAGAATCTTGGGCTCTTCTCCGTTCAGATAGCAGATCATCCCGTCGATGATGGCGACTATGCCCAGACCGCCGGCATCGACGACACCTGCTTCCTTGAGCTTGAGAAGCAGGTCTGGCGTCTCCAGCAATGCTTGGCATGCAGCTTCATAGGCGTAGCTCAGCACCCGTACGGGGTCGTCTTCGCCGAAAGCCGCCCTTTGCCCGGCTTCTTCGGCGGCTCTTCTGATCACGGTGAGCATGGTGCCTTCCACGGGATTGCCGACAGCTTTGTAAGAGGCCTGCGAAGCCTGGTCAAAGGCGCGGGCAACGTCTTCTCCTGAGAAGGACTCTCTGTCCTTGAACCCCTCGGCAAGCCCGCGGAAAAACTGCGACATGATGACGCCGCTGTTGCCGCGGGCGCCCATAAGCGTCTCGTAGGCCACGGCCTGGGCCACCTTGTCTCCAGTTGCATCCTTCAGTTCGTCAAGAGCGGGTTGAGCCGATTTCAGAGTGAGGTACATGTTGGTCCCGGTATCGCCGTCGGGAACGGGAAAAACATTCAAAGAGTTGGCAATCGGGGCATTCAGTTCCAGAGACGCCGTGGCGGCGACCAGCATGCCTCGAAAATCGTCGCCGGTAAGGCTGAGGAAGTTGCTTTGCGCTCTATTGGTCATTGGGACATCGCTTGAACTGTGCTCAAACCTGTGCTACTTTAGGCGGAGATTATATTCCAGCCCTGCGTCGGCGTCAAAGAGATTGAGTCATGGCCAAGTGCAATGTTTGCGGAAAAACGGGCCAGTTCGGCCACAACGTAAGCCACTCCAAGAGGGCCACCAACACCAGGTGGCTGCCTAATGTTCACAAGACCAGGCTGGTGATAGACGGCCGGATGCAGCGCGTCCGGCTCTGCACCCGCTGCCTGCGCACGTATCACCGGAAGATAGGGCAAGCCGGGCTAGCCTGAGGAGACCTCCGCCAGCTTCACCCTCAGCCGCTCCAGGGCCTGCCGCACCGTTTCCCGCTTGTTGAAGACGGCGGAGCCCGCCACGAGCACGGTTGCGCCGGCCTGAGCCGCCGAAGCGATGGTGTCCCGGTTCACCCCCCCGTCCACTTCCAACTCGGCCTTGGCGCCTATGGCATCGAGACGTTGCCGCATGCGGCGCAGTTTCTCGACTGAACTGGGGATGAAAGACTGGCCGGGGAAGCCGGGGTTGACCGACATAACAAGGACTTGGTCAAGGTAGGGCAGCACCTCTTCGATAGCTGATATAGGGGTTGCCGGGTTGATGGCCACACCCGCTTTGGCGCCCGCTTCTTTGATCTGATGCACGACTCTGTGCAGATGCGTACAAGCCTCGGCGTGGACGGTGAGTATGTCTCCCCCCACCCTGGCGAACTCTTCCACGTGCCGCTCCGGCTCCACGATCATGAGATGTACGTCCAGGGGCAGCATAGTACGAGCGCGCAGGGCCTGCACCATGGAGGCGCCAAAGGTGATGGCAGGTACGAAGCGCCCATCCATGACGTCCACGTGGACGTAGTCGGCGCCGGCTTTTTCTGCTTCGGATACGGCATCACCCAGGCTGGCGAAGTCCGCGGAGAGTATGGACGGGGCTAGTTTGAAGTTGCTCATCAGCTAAGCCTCAGCTCTCCAGCTGGGAACGCGCCCTTTCCAGTGCCGCTCGTACCTGGTTGGGTGCTGTGCCGCCGGGCACATCCCGCGCCTGGATGGAACTTGCGGCGGTGACCTGGTAAACGTCCTCCTGAAACACTTCTGAGAAACGGTGGTACTCCTCCAAGCTGATCTCTTTGAACTGCTTCTCTTGTTCCGAAGCGTACCTGGAGACCTGGATCATAACGCCGTGAGCCTCGCGGAATGGGACACCCTTGACCACCAGGTAATCGGCAAGATCCGTGGCCAGGACCAGGCTCTCTTCGGAGGCTTGTCTCATGCGCTCCGTATTGAACTCAGCTGTGGACATCATGCCGGACATGACTTCAAGGGTGGCCTGAAGCGTGTCCACCGTGTCGAAGAAGCCCTGCTTGTCCTCTTGAAGGTCGCGGTTATAGGTCATGGGCAGGCCCTTGATGACGGTTAGAAGAGCGATGAGGTTGCCGTAGACACGTCCCGTTTTGCCGCGGGCAAGCTCGGCGAAGTCAGGGTTGCGCTTCTGTGGCATCATGCTGCTGCCGGTGACGTACTCGTCATCTAGGCGAATGAAGTCGAACTCCTGGGAGGACCAGTAGACAATCTCTTCCGCAAGCCGCGATAGGTGCGCCATGCAGAGGGCGGAGTTCGCCAGGTACTCGACTAGGTAGTCGCGGTCGGAGACAACGTCCATAGAGTTCTCGCTTATACGGGCGAAGCCCAGCTCCCTGGCAAGAAACTCACGGTCGTAGTCGTAGGGCACTCCGGCCAGAGCGCCGCTGCCCAGGGGCAGCACGTCGGTGCGCTGAAGGCATTCCTGGAACCGCTCCGCATCGCGGTGCAGCATGTGAAAGTAGGCGAGCAAATGGTGGGAGAGGAGCACAGGCTGGGCCCTCTGCATGTGAGTGTAGCCCGGCAACGCCGTCTCCAGGTTGGCCTCGGCCACGTCCAGGATGACTTGCTGGAAGCGGCGGACGAGGCGCACCGTATCCTGGATAGCCTGCTTGGCGTAGAGGCGCATGTCCACCGCTACTTGGTCGTTGCGGGAACGGGCTGTGTGCAACTTGCCCGCTGCGTCGCCTATCTTTTCATAGAGCCGGGATTCAATGTTCATGTGGATGTCTTCAAGCTGAGGCTGCCAGGGAAAGGTTCCGTCCTCTATCTCCTTCTGGATCCCGGCAAGGCCGCCGACAATGGCCTCGCCGTCGGCCTTGGAGATGATGTTCTGCTTGGCGAGCATGCGGGCATGCGCCATGGAAGCGGTAATGTCCTGCCTGTACAGCCGTCTATCGTAGTGCAGGGAGACGGTGTAGTCCGACGAAATCTTTGGCCTGGGAGTCTTGCTTTGCGTCATAGCTGGAGAGATTCGACTTTGATCAGGCGCTGGCTCACAGGGTCTACCTGGTAACCCAGTGCCTCGAGCGCGGTGACGCCGAGCACCGGAGTATCGTCCGGCTCACCAAAGATTATCGGGGCCACAGTGATAGAGTCTTCGTAGTAAAATTGCGCACCACCTATTTTCCTGTTGATCAATCCACCGAAACCTCGGAACTCTCTTTCTCCTATAGGCTCAATGTCAAGCTCTCTCAGGATTACGGAAGGAACGACGGTGAGCAAGGCGCCGGTGTCCGCCAGGAACTCTATACTGCGATGCTTCCCAGGCTCAGATACATTGGCAACTTCCATTTCTACGTGGGTGAAGCCCATCAGTCGGCGTCTCCCCGCGCCCGCAGGGCGCTGCTGCGCAGGCGATGGGCATTGACTCTGATGAATCCCGTGGAATCCGGGGCCTCAAAGCCGCCTATCCTATCCATGCTCACCAGGTCCTCGTTGTACAGCGTAACGGGTGAACGCCGCTCTTTGGTGATGACGTTGCCCTTGTACAGCCCTACGGTCACTGTGCCGGTAACGTACTCCTGGCTCTTGTCCATTACCAGGCGCACCAGCTCCATCTCCGGGGAAAACCAGAACCCGTAATACACGAGCTCCGAAAAGCGGGGGATCAGCGAATCGCGGAGATGCATCACCTCTCTGTCCAGTGTGATGCCTTCCAGGTCACGGTGCGCTTTGTGCAGGATTGTGCCGCCCGGAGTTTCGTAGACGCCGCGGGACTTGATGCCGACGAAACGGTTCTCCACCATGTCCTCACGTCCGATGCCATTGATGCCGCCCAAGTGATTGAGGTAGGCGAACAGCGCCAGTGGCTGCGATTGTGTTGTGCCGTCGCTGAGGTTGCGCACCTCCACGGGGTTCCCTTCGCGGAACTCTACCTCAAGCTCAGTCTCTTTGTGGGGAGCGCGTTTGGGGGAGCGCGTCATCTGGAACATGGAATTCCGTGGGCGGCGCGTCGGGTCTTCCAGCTCACCGGCCTCATAGCTGATGTGCATCAGGTTGGCATCGCTGCTCCAAGGCTTGCGCCTGGTCGCCGATACGGGGATGCCATTGAGCCGGGCGTAGCGCAGCATATCGGACCTGCCGGTGAACTTGCTCAGAAAGACCGGGTCGCGCCAGGGAACGTATATCTCCAACTCGGGAGCCAGCGCGTGGAAGGTGAACTCGAAGCGCACCTGGTCGTTTCCTTTGCCGGTGGCGCCATGAGAAAGGGTGGTGGCCTTCTCTCTGAACGCCGTCTGCACCTGGCCTTTGGCCGTGACGGGTCGCGCCAGCGACGTGCCGAGGAGATATCGCCCCTCGTAGACGGCATTGGCCCTGATTGCGGGATAGATGAAATCGGTAACGAACTCATGCCGCAGGTCTTCCACGTAGGTGGCGGAAGCGCCCACCTGGCGAGCCTTGCCCACGATCTCCTCCATATCGTCGTCTTGGCCCAGGTTGGCGGTATAGGTGACGACGTCGTGTCCCTGGCTGATGAGCCAGTGCAGGATGACAGAGGTATCCAGGCCTCCGCTGTAGGCAAGCACTATCTTCTTCTGGTTGCCTATCATGCCATCACCTTTTCCAAGGCATCCTCTAGCTTCTGAACGGCCTGGTCTATCTCTTCCTTGCTCACCGTCAGCGGCGGCATAAAGCGTATAGTGCCAGGTCGTACCGCATTGAGCAAAAGTCCTTCTTCGTTGCAGGCAGCGACTACCTTGGCCGAGACTTCATCATGGAAGGCGAGGCCAAGGAGCAGACCCATACCCCGCACCTCGGCGATGTAGGGATAGCGAGACTTCAGCTCAACAAGGCGCTCTTTCAGATACTCTCCGGCGGCTCCGGCCTGGGACGGCACATCGTTGTCAACTATGTACTTGGAGGAGGCGTATGCCGCGGCACAGGTGAGGACGTTGCCGCCGAAGGTAGAGCCGTGGTCGCCGGGTTCAAGCACGGAGGCATGCTCCTTGGCAAGGAATGCCCCAATGGGCACACCGCCGCCCAGCCCCTTGGCCAGGGTCATTACGTCCGGCTCTACGCCAAACGATTGGTAGCCAAACAGAGTACCAAGGCGACCCATCCCCGTTTGTATCTCATCGAAGATGAGGAGTAGCCCGTTCTGGTCGCACCAATCGCGGACGGCCTTGAGGTAGCCTTCTTCCGGCACGTTGACCCCGCCTTCGCCCTGCAGCGGCTCAAGCATCACGGCACAAGTAGCATCGCTTGTGGCGTTCTTGATCGCCTCTAGGTCGTTGTACTCAACGTTGACGAAGCCGTCGGCCAGCGGCCTCCAAGCTTCTTGATAGTGGGGCTGCCCTGTGGCGGCTATCATTCCCAGAGTGCGTCCATGGAACGAATTGAGAGCGGTGATCACCTCGTGCGCGCCGTTGCGGTGCAGCTTGCCGTATTTACGCGCCAGCTTCACCGCCCCCTCATTGGCTTCAGCGCCGCTGTTGGAGAAGAAAACCCTATCCAAGCAACTATTGTCTATGAGGACCTGGGCAAGCTGAAGCTGGGGTACCGTGTAGTAGGCGTTGGAGGTCTGCATTAGGGTGGCGGCCTGTTCCTGGATAGCTTCCACAACTGCGGGGTGGCAATGCCCTATGTTGTTCACTGCCCAGCCAGCGGTAAAGTCCAGATACTCCTTCCCCGTTTCGTCCCAGACCTTTGTCCCCTGGCCTTTGACTATGGTCACAGGCTGACGACGCACCACTTGCATGTAATACTCGCTCTCTATCTGTTGCCACGTGCTCACAATGACTGCTCCTCTTGTACTAGGTCTGACAATTGGCTAACCGCCTCTTCCAAGGTAATTATGCCTTCCCTCAGGTCTTGCAAGGCTCTCTGGATGGCCTCCAGCTGTCTGGCCGCTTCCTCAGAGAGGGTGATAGGAGTGCCTCCACCTCCACTGGGCAGACTTGGGCCTGCCACGGCCTGGCCTCCAAGCAAGGCTTCCAGTGCCTCGTCCAGAGAGGGCTCCATGACCACCTTGTTGGCGGAAGCCAGTATAACGCGCTTAAGCTCAGGCAAGGGCAAGCCTTCCGCTCTGAGGTAGACGGGCTCCACGTAAAGGATGGAATCGGCTATCGGAATGACTAGCAGGTTCCCTCTGATCACCACCGACCCGGACTGGTTCCACAATGTGAACTGCTGCGATATCTCGGTATCGTTGTCTATGCGTGCTTCTATCTGTACCGGGCCGTCTATTTGCACCCCTCTGGGGAATGTGTAGGCTATCAGCTTGCCATACTCAGGCCCGTCCATGCGCGCCGACAGCCAGGCCACCATGTTGGGTTTTTCCGCTGGGGTAAAGGGAAGGATAAGGACGAACTCCACGTCTTCCTCACCGGGCAGCCTCATAATAACGTAGTAAGGTTCAACCGCCTGTTGATTGCCAAAGAAGATCTCCAATGGAACGCTCCACTGGTCCTCTTTGTTGAAGAAAACCGTTGGATCCGTCATATGATACTGGAGGTAGGTCTCCGACTGGACGGAAAACAGGTCTTCCGGATACCTCAGATGGTCTCTGAGGAAAGGCGACATGTCATCCATGGGCTTGAACAGAACGGGGAATATCTTGGCGTAGGTTTGAATAAGAGGGTCTTGCGGATCAGTTATGTAGAACTGCATCTGACCGTTGTAAGCGTCGACCACCACCTTAACGCTGTTTCTGATGTAGTTGAACCGCTCATCGAACGGTCTTGAATACGGGTATTTGTCCGTCATGGTATAGGCGTCTTGCATCCAGACCAGCCTACCCTGTTCCACTATCAAGTAAGGGTCTGCGTCAAGTTCCAGGAAGGGCGCCACGTGGCTGATTCGCTCCTGAATGTGGCGGTTGTAGAGGACTTTGCTCTGGGGCAGGATTTCACCGCTGATTACTATGTTGATATCCCCGAACTGCCAGGCATATGCAATCCGTCTGAGCAATGAGCTAAGGTGGACACCGCCCGAACCCTGGTACTGAACGTATACGGGCACGTCTTCCTCGGTTGGGTGATCGAATTCAGGGGTCTCGCTGTTGACTATGACGTAGCTGTTGGTGTTCTCGCCGTAGTAGACCTCCGGCCTGTTGATTTCAATGTCGCCGGTGGGAGGCACGTCCTGTACGAAGAAGAGGGGCCTGCCTTCATCGGTGAACTCGGTGACGGGGCTGGCGGCAGCGCCGTAGCCATGCGTGAACTGGAGCCGCTGGTTGACCCATCTCTGGGCCTCTTCCGGCAAGAACTCCGGATAGAGCTCGCGAGCCCCGATGAGCACCTGGCGGTATTCTCCATTTATTTCATATCTGTCTACGTCCGTGTCCTGGAAGTTGTAGTAGAGCCGCAGGTGCTGGATCTGGTTGTAAATGTCTATCAAGGGGCGTGGATCCCATAGACGCACGTTGTTCACAGTCTCTTGGTTGGCCAGGATGTCATCCGAAGTAAGCTGAGCCGTCGCTTCATACGATCGCTCCTCTATCCGGTCCAGCCCAAAGGCGGCGCGGGTGAACTCGATGTTGCGGGCGATGAAGCCGCGCTCCCTCTGCAGCTCGTTGGGTTCAACGGTGAAACGCTGAATGAAAGAGGGGTAGAGGCTGCCCAGGCCAACCGCGGCCACCAGCCAGAGAACCACGCCGCCGATGATGAGACGGTTGCCCCTTGCGCCTCTCAGTGAAGGATGCAAGGTGGCCAGCAGCAAGACGCCGCTGGCCACGGCAATAGCCGCCATTACCAGTAACACCGGCAGCCGCGCGTTTATATCGGCGTAGGTTGCGCCAAAGACTGCTCCGTCTCCAGAAAATAGTACCTGGTACCTGTCCAGGATATGCTTGAAGGCCAGATTGAAGAAGACCAGAGATCCCAGAACGGCCAGGTGCCCTCTCTGCCAGGGCGTGAGTTGAAATGGTATGCCTCTCAGCGCAAAGTAAGCTATGTATAAACCGGCGGTTGCCAGTAGGAGGACTATGAATGCCCCAAGAAGCCAGCTTTGCACCAGGTTCAGAACGGGGAGGGAGAACACATAGAAGGAGACGTCGTTTTGGAAAACCGGATCTGAAACCCCAAAGGAGGAGCTGTTGACTAGCCTCAGCGCCAGTTCCCATTGGCCGCTGAGGCTGAAGCCAAACGCAAGTGAGACGAGCGCTGCGCCAAGGACGATGGCCAGGATGGTTAACCTGTTCAACCAGTATATGGTCTCGGTGGGGAGGGGAAGAACCGATTCGCCGCGAGCGCGGCGCTGGGCCAGCACAACGCTTACTGCGATCATTACGCCAAAGACCAGGACCCCCGTGACAAAAAGCCAGGCACGAGTCCACAGTATGGTCCTGTACACGTCCAGGAAACCCAGCGAGTTGAACCAGAGCCAGTCGGTATAGACGCCTCGCAGGGTGTTCAACACCACCAGCAGGAAGACGACGCCTAAGAGGACCAGCCCCCACTTGATAAATGAGCCGGTATTGGGAGGAAAAGCAAGAGTGGGCTCCCAGTCTAAGGGGGGGACGTTGCCGCCGTTCTGTCTCAAGTCACCTCACTCCTTCGGATTGCCTAAGCGGTTAACCAGGTACCTACATTATCATTGTTTACGGCTTTAAGCAGCGCCTGGGGGGACCTACCGTCTATTATCTGAGCTGCCGGAACTCGCTGCAGGGCTTTGATGCAGGCTTCCAGCTTTGGAATCATACCGCCTTCGGCGGTACCGGATGTGAGCAGCCCCTGCACTTCCCTGGGCGTAAGCCTGGTGATGAGCCTTCGCGATGAGTCCAGAACGCCCCCCACGTCTGTAAGAAAGATAAGCCGTTGAGCCGGCAATGCCCAGGCCAGGTGGCCGGCTGCGGTGTCGCCGTTGATGTTGAGCAAAGAGCCGTCTTCACCCGCGCCGTTGGTTGCGGCCACCGCCACGGGAGCAATGAGCGGAATATAGCCGGCGTTCAGGACATCCATCACCGGCTGCGGGTCCACTTCAGTGACTTCACCTACAAATCCAAGCTCCGGGTTGCTGATTCGCGCCCGCAGCATGCCGCCGTCGGCGCCGGAGAGCCCCACTACCTTGCCGTTGAGAGCAGAGATCGCGGCGACAAGCTGCTTGTTGATAAGGCCGGCAAGCACCGCCACCACCACCTCCAGGCTGGAAGCGTCGGTGACGCGCAAACCTCGTATGAAACGCGGCGGCAGCGACTGCCTCTTCATCCAGTGGGAAATGACCGGGCCGCCCCCATGGACTACTACCGGCGTACGCCCTGCTTTTTGTAGGGCAACGATATCGCGAAAAGAGGTATCGGCGCTTCCCAGGGTGCTTCCGCCTATTTTGACTACTATTGTATCTTTGGAGGTCATATCCTAGAGATCGGTTTCAGGCCCCGCGCCCTCAACTCCAACCGGCAAACTGACCGCTAACCGGCTCATGTAGTATAGGCGCTGTTGAAGGTCACGTACGCCTCGCTGAGGTTGCATCCCCAGGCGCTGGCAGAGGTGCTGCCCAGGTTCAGGTTAATGGTAAATTTGACCTCCGGGTTTTGCATCTGGAGGACAATGGCGTCCTTGAAGAACGGTATGGGAAGGCCGTTCTCCATGATGCACACGTCGTTGATGTAGAGCGAAAGCCTGTCCTCCCTGACCCGAGCGCCGCTGCGGCCCAGGGCCACCACCAGACGGCCCCAGTTAGGGTCGTTGCCGTGAACGGCTGCCTTGACCAGGTTAGAGCTGGAAACGGTGCGAGCCGCCAGGCGCGCCTCCTTATCGTTGCGCGCTCCCACCACCTCTACCTCGAACAGTTTGCTCACCCCCTCGCCGTCCAGGACAACCTGTTTGGCCAGGTGGATGCAAAGCCGTGTCACCGCTTCCTGGAACAGCCCCGCCTCGTCTGTCTCCTCAGTGATCGCCGTCCCTCCTGAAGCTCCGTTTGCCATGATCAACAGTGAATCGTTGGTGCTGGTGTCGCCGTCGATAGAGATCATGTTGAACGAACTGTTTCCCGCCTGAGCGATCACTTTCTGAAGGAAGGCGCCGTCCACCGGGGCGTCCGTTGCCAGAACACTGAGCAGTGTTGCCATGTTGGGATGGATCATTCCGGATCCCTTAGCCGCGCCCCCTACCGTCACCGTCCGCCCGTTGTGCTGGTAAGAGACAGCCGCCTCTTTGGGATGGGTATCAGTGGTCATGATGGCCCTGGCAAAGGCGTTGCCGCCGTCGGGAGAGGTCTGAATCTTGGGCAAAGAGGCCCTGACCAAGGCCATGGGAAGCTCTACGCCTACCAGTCCTGTGCTAAGAAATCCCACCTCTTCTTGCATCAGGTCCAGTTGGGCCGCGGTTAGCCTGACAACGTCGGCGGCGTCCTTCACGCCCGGCTCTCCGACAACCGCATTGGCGATGCCGCTATTGGCCACCACGGCGCGGACGTTTCCCCGCCGGACGTGTTTTTCAGTGAGGACAATAGAGGGCGACCTCACCTGGTTGGTGGTGAAAATGCCGGCGCTGACGCAAGGCATTGAGGAGTGGATAATGCCCAAGTCCAGCTTGTCCTCTGAGTAGGTCTTCATTCCGGCGAACGTGGCGCCAGCCAGAAAACCGGGAACGCTGGTCAGCGTCCCATTGAGAAGAACCTCTATTTTTTCATTCATTCCCGGCTCCATTGCTTGTGAAATATAGTTGGCCTGGTACCGCCTGTCCTTCTTGGACCTGATTGTATAGCAAGCCATGACCGAGTGGCGGTCCAGGATCATCGGTTTGCCCTGGCCTTCCGCCTGCCGCAGCACTTTGACCCAACCGCGTTTTACCCAGTACCGGATGGTGCCTGGTTCGACCGATAAGTCGCGGGCAGCCTCTCGCAAGCCGATGCCTGTCTCTACAGACATGGGCTTGCCTTGCCAAGTTTTGCACACATCTTAGGCGGAATTGTAAGAAACTACCAGGCAAATGTCAATATTGAGGAAGTTCAATACTCATGCAGTAGGAAGTTTATAGTCTACATGATGCGATTTACACACTCAAGCGATGTGAGGCAAGCCGTATGTCCTGGACGGGACTGCTTGCACGTAAAGAAGGCCTGCTTTCCAGCATCCGTGTGCTTGACCATGGCACATCTGTCAAGTTAATATGTATTTCACCTATAGGGTGAACAGTGGAAGTATCCTTCAGAACGAACAAACTTTTGCGCAACTACGAGAAGTCAGCCGGAGCAATTCGGGAGTGGGGGCCAGATGTCGGACGCAAGTACGTCACACGCATAAACGAGCTCTATGCAGTCAAAGACTTCCAGGAAGCGTACAACATACGGTCTATGCGTTTGCATCCACTGAAAGGATCAAAGCAAGGAGAATTATCCATCTACTTGACGGGCAAGTGGCGTCTCATTGTAGCTAAGGGCGACACCGAGAGTCAGGTGATCATAAAGGAGGTGAGTAACCATTATGACGACTAGGAGCCCGCGCGCAGTGTCGGACATGCCGGTTCCTCCGGGAGAAGTTCTGGAAGAAGAGCTTGAAGCCCGCGGGATGACTCAGAAGGAGCTCGCGACAAGGCTAGGCAGGCCAGCGCAGGCGATCAACGAGATAATCAAGGCAAAGAAGGCCATCACGCCGGATACCGCAATCATGCTGGAGAAGGTTTTGGGAATCGACGCGCAGTTTTGGGCCAACCTCGAGACCGACTATCGCATGACTTTAGCACGAAATCGTGACCGGGACACGCTCGCAGCTAATGTGCAATGGCTAAATGACTACCCGATCAAACAGATGATCAATCGAGGCTGGCTGGAACCTGGACGGGATAAGCAGAGCAAATTGAAAGCCTTGCTTAGCTTTCTCGGTGTAGCTGTTGCTGAGCCACGAGTGTACCAAGAGGCTGTCGGCTTCCGAATTACGGAGGCTGCTCAACAGAGTGTGTCTATTGGTGCTCTGGCAGCTTGGCTACGCAAGGGAGAGCTTGATGCACAAGAGATATTCACTGCTGACTACGACGAAGAAGTTTTTAATCGGGCCCTAACCAAGATCAGGGGAATGACAGAGGATTCGCCTGAAGAGTTCATACCGACGATGTCAGCTCTTTGTAGGGAAGCTGGTGTCGTGTTCTGCATAGTACAGGAGTTCCCGAAGAGCGGGGCTAACGGTGCTACGCGCTGGCTTACAGATAGGAAGGCATTGATTCAGATGAGCATTCGGCGAAAGTGGGCCGACATCTTCTGGTTCAGCTTCTTCCATGAGGCTTGCCATCTGTTCAAGCATCGAACGCAGCGTCGGATTGTAATTGATGGACTCGGTGCAGACCCGGACATCACCGAAATCGAAGCAGAAGCCGACCGGTTTGCAAGAGATTTTCTCATCAAGCCTGAGGAGTGGACAGATTTCTGTAGCGTAGACATCTTCACACCGGACTCCGTTAAGGAATTCGCAGAATCAATCGGTATAGCTCCATTCATAGTGGTTGGAAGGCTCCAGAAGGAGAAACTAATTGGTTACAACCAGCTTACATCTCTCAAACCACGATACGAATGGACAAACGACTCAAATAGCTAGCGGTTTAATAATACGAAGGATGCCTAATGGTTGCCGGCTCAAAGGATCAATGCAGCTTCTTTCCTTTACCGGACGCGTCTACCTGCCTGGAACACGGCCCAGACGTTTCGCAGGGCGGCGGGGTCCGAGTACGGGTCGCCGTCTATTAGCACCATGTCGGCAACCCTACCGGTTTCAAGCGTGCCTACCATATCGTCAATTCCCAGCAGAGATGCGGCGTCGCGGGTTGCGGCACTCAAGGCTCCAGGAGGGGACATGCCGTTCTCTACCATCAGTTCCACTTCCCTGGCCAGCATTCCGTGCCGTACCGCCGAGCCGCCAGCGTCCGAACCCGGCGCCACCTTCACACCGGCAGCCAGGGCGCGCTTGAAGCTGGCAATGGATTCGGCGGCGCGTTCCTCTGTGCGTGCCAGCACCTCCCTGTCTTCGCCGGCCATGTATCCCTGGCTGAGGCGGGAGTCCCAGGTGGACATGGTCGGCACAAGGTACGTGCCCTTCTCCGCCATGAGGCGGGCCGTCTCCTCAGCTATGAAGAAGCCGTGCTCTATGGAAGCCACACCCGCTTCGACCGCTTGATGAGTGCCCTCATATCCGACGCAGTGTGCAGCGACTTTAAGGCCGGCCTCGCTGGCGATACGAACCACCGCTTCCAGTACGTCCAGCCCAAGCGTGGGGAACTGCTCGCCTTCAGGGGTCATGCCGGTGGCGCCCACTTTGATCAGGGCGGCGCCCCTCTGCACCTGGTCTTTGGCAGCTAGTACCATCTCCTCAATATTGTGGAGCGTGCGCACAAAAGGCCCCCAGGTACCCGGGAAAGCCAGCCAGTCGCCCGCGGCCAGGATGCGCGGTCCGAACACATTGCCCGCAGCCACCGATTCAGCGAAGGGGACGTTGATGCCGCCCTTGGAACCAACGTCTCTTGCCGAGGTGATACCGGAAAGGAGGGCGCGACGGGCATTGCCCACGGCTTTGAGGGTGGCCACTTCCGGCGGATCGGCGGCCAGGATTTCGCCGTTGTCAGGCCCGCCGTCGCTGGTGAAGTGTTCGTGGCAGTCGATGATGCCGGGTATCAGCGTGAAGCCGCGTCCGTCCACCTCCTCGGTGTGCGAGTGGCGCGCCGGATGGGCAGCGTCTTCGCCCATCCAGGTTATGTGGCCGTGCTCCGCCTCCACGGTTACAGACGGCACGGGCGCAGCGCCTGAACCGTCCACCAGCCTTACGTTGCGTATCAACAAGCTCATTGCATCCTCCCTTTACCTTACGGCGAGACTTTGACGAGGCGTAATTTCCGATGATTAGCCTCCCCTGTGCACCCTCCCTGATCAATCGGTCAGTCTGCGGACACTCTGATGGGGACGACGAGTGAGGCCGCAGCGGTAACCGCTACCATCGTGGCGGTGAAGTAGAAAATGCCGTCCATACCGTACGATCCGCGCAGCCATCCCGCAATAACCGGCGACGCCGAGCCAAAGATGGCTCCCCCGGTGAACACAATGGCGGTCACGGAGCCTTCCGTGCCCCTCTTTGCAGCGTCGATGGCTGCTGCCAGCATGATGGGGTTCACCGAGTACAGAAACAGACCGAGCAGAGCAAGCACCACGGCAAAGCCAACGCCGCCTCCAAAGAAAAGCAATGAGTAGATGAGAATTGATATGGCTGCCAGTCCGACGAATACCACGGGGCGGCGGCCTATTCTATCGGCGGTCCACCCCATGGCCGGAGCAAACCCAATACCAAACAGCGTGAGCAGAGCCACGTGGTACCCTATCTTGAACGAGGAGAACCCCAAGTCTTCGCTCATGTAGATGACTATGAAGATGTTGAGAGCGTTGTGGGCCATAGCCCTTACCGTAGTGAGCGTGGTCATACTCAATACGGCACTGTTCTTGACCAGCGGCCGCATGGACTCCAGGTAGGCTTTGAGCGTCAGCCCTGCAGAGCTTCCGCCAGGTATATCCCGGTAGGCCAGGAAAATGGTGGCGGCGCTGATCAACGCGGGCAGCACCATGAGCAAAGCCAGGGCTCTCCAGCCAAGGCCGGCCCACTCCAGGCCAAACAGTGTGAAGCCGCCCAGCAGAACGCCCACTACTACCGGAGATATGCTGTCGCCTATGGAGCCTCCCATCCTGTGTACCGCCAGTGCGGTGGCGCGCCGGCTCGGGTAAACGGCGGCCAGCGTCCCAAAGGCGGGAGCATGCCAGAAAGAGGTGCCTACCCCTGTGACGGCTGCACCCAGGACGAGCAGCCAATAGCTCGGCGCCACGCCTATGAGCAGATAGCCTATTGCCAGCGAACTGAGGCTGGAAGCCAAGATGAGCGCGACTTTGCTCCGCCACATATCGGCAACAACGCCAGCAGGGATGTTGATCCCGGCGCTGGAAATGGTCCGGGCGGAGCCAATAATGCCAACCTGCACGTCGCTGATCCCCAAGGCGGCTTTGATGGGAGGCAGCAGGAGAAGAAATGCCTGTTGGTAGAAGTGCTTCACAGAATGGCCCGCCGCCAAGCCAAGCATGAAGCCTAGAGACGGCTCTTCGGCCCTGGCCCGTTCCCTTTTCTCAACCGTTGTTGCGGCCTGTGTCAGAGGTGACTCCCTGTTGGAAAAATGCAGTGCAATACTAAACCCGTTGATTAAGAAGCACCAGAGGGCGGGACATTGTCCTGTATAATCCACCATGCAATGCAACGAGACACAACCATTCGTTTCCAGGACAGAGCAGCAATAGTGGCCGGAGATGATTATGGCTTCTGCAGGGAAGCGGCACTTCTCCTTTCCGCAGAAGGCGCTTCACTGGTGATCAACTCAACGGACGCAGGGGAGGCGGACAAGTTAGCCGCTGAAATCAGAGATGCCGGAGGCAAAGCCATACCGGCTTCTTACAACGTGACTTCAATGGAGGGTGGGAAGGCACTGGTAGAGTCTGCGGTGGACTCCTTTGGCAGAGTGGATGTCCTGATTATCGTTGTAGGCGTACGGCACTCCTGGCCCATTGCCCAGATGACAGAGCAGGATTGGGATTCGGCTATGGAGGGAACTTTGAAAAGCGCGTTTATGGTGACCAAACACGCCTGCGCCCAGATGCGTCAGCAACGTAACGGCCGCATAGTCTACTTGCTCCAAGAGCCTGAATACGGCCAACCCCGTTCAGCGGCATACGACACCGCACTGGAAGCCATAGTAGGACTGAGCCGCACGGCGGCGCTGGACATGGAAAGATACAACGTCAACTGCAACGTGGTAATTGCAAGCGACGCCAAGAACGCCGCTCTCCTGGCCGCTTATCTCTGCACGGATGCAATGGCCCGGTTCAGCGGTCACGTGCTCGGCGCCGGCGCGGAAGAGCTCTACCTGTATTCCAAGCCAGCGGTGGCCCGCGCCCTCTACGGCGCCGAGGTGTTCTCGGTGGAAGAGATTGCCTCGCTGGCGCCCAGGCATCTTTTCCCCGGAGGAGGGTCGCGGTGAGCAACAGGCTAGAAGGCAGGGTCGCTGTGGTTACCGGAGGCGGGGGAGGCATTGGGGGCGCTGTCAGCAGGTGGCTGGCCGGTGAAGGCTGCTCCGTGGTGGTCAACGACCCTGGAGGCACGCTGAGCGGAGCAGGCGCTTCTGAAGCTCCGGCGAATGCCGTCGTTTCACGAATAAGAGTCGAAGGAGGCCATGCTATCCCCAGCTATGATTCCGTGGCCACGTTTGAAGGGGCGGAACGCATAGTACAGGCGGCCCTGGATACCTACGGAAGACTGGACATCGTCTGCCATGCAGCAGGCATCCTTCGAGACAGAATGGTGTTCAACATGTCGGAGGAAGAGTGGGACGACGTTGTCCGGGTCCACCTGTATGGAGCGTTCAACCTTGTACGCCAGGCCGTACCTCACATGATGCGGCAGCGTTACGGTCGCATTCTGCTCTTTTCGTCGGTGTCGGCGCTGGGCAACCTGGGTCAGGCCAACTACTCGGCGGCCAAAGCAGGGCAGATTGGCCTTGCCCAGTCCCTGGCAAAGGAGCTGTCCCCTTACAACATCACGGCCAACGCTGTCCTACCCGGGGCCGATACCAGGATGACAGAGGGCATGCCGGAGACGGCCAGAGCCTACATAGAGCAATGGGGACGTTCCTCAGGCGCTCCCGTCATGGAAGGCGCTCGCTCAGCGGAGCGGAACGCTCCCAAGATAGCGTATCTCTGTACAGAGGCAGCCGCCAATATAACGGGGCAGGTCATTGGCGCCTTCGGGCTGCCAATGACCGTCTATTCTCCAAGGCAAGTCGTGAGGACATTGCTCAAGAGCGGCGACTGGTCGCTTGATGATCTGGATCTCATCATGCCCAACTCTCTGACTAAAGACCTGGCAAGCGGCGACAATGAGTAGTAACGAGCAGGGACTGGACAGGGTCAAGGCGCTGGAGGCGGCGCTGGTAGCTGCCAGAGAGGCCGCGGAAACGCTGCGTCTGCGGTTCAGGCAGAAGAGGGGAGAGCCACCCTTGAACAGCTGGACCAAAGACGGAGGCGGCCTGGTAACAGAGGCGGACATAGCTTCAGACCAAGCGATAACCCAGGTGCTCAAAGTCCACAACGTGCCGGGCGCCATCCTGTCGGAGGAGAGCCATACACCCCAGCCTGGCGGTCAGACAGGCGCCGCCGGCGACGACGGGCTGACATGGCTAGTGGACCCGCTCTGCGGCACAGTCCCATTCAGCACCGGGCTGGCGCATTGGGGAGTGAGCATCGCGCTGCGTCAAGGTGGAAGCCTGGAGCTTGGCGTCCTCACTTTACCGACGCAGCAAGACCAGCTGACCGTGGTCAGGGGACACGGTGTATCAAGGAACGGGCGTATCTGGACCTCCTCTTCACCAGGCGCCAGGCTGTCGGAGGTTGCCGTTGCCCTGGAGATAGACGGCGGCGCGGAATGGAAGAGAGCGTTGGTAGGAAGCCTGGACTGGGTGGGCAGCGTGGGGCAAATCAACTCGTTCTCCTCTGCGGCTTTCCCCATTGCACAGATATGCCTGGGGCGACTCGCCGCGGCGGTGTTCTACAAGATAACCCCGGTGCACCTGGCGGCGGGAGCACTCATCGCAACGGAGCTGGGGGTCGTGGTAACGGACGCCTTGGGAACTCCACTTGATTGGAGCCAGGATGGCGAATTCCCAGTGGTTGTCATAGGCTGGCCTGAAGTCCATGACCAGATCATCGGGGCTATGTCAGGTAAATAGTGCGGTTTCGACCTCTCCGCCGCTCAAACCAGAGGATTGTGGTTGCTGTAAGGAGAAGGCCTGTCCATATCGAACACCTTGAAAGGCCGCCACACTGCAGAGGCTCGGTCGAATCTCATCAGAGCAACGAAGAGGCCGTCGCGGCTGTAGCCTCTTGCCTCCTGAAGATGCGACGCATAGTGAGTCCCTGGACTTAGGGGGACGGCCTGGCCGTTCATCACCTGGCTCGCTTCCCAGGAGTCCATTTGAACGGCGGGCAAGTGGAGCACAACGCAATCCGAGGGGAGGAACAACGGTTCCCAGGTATTGTTTCCCAAAGAGGTACTCAAGGACTCCAGGGGGGTGGCGTCATCAGCGCAGAAAGGGCCGGTACGCAGACGGCGCAGCTGGGAGAGGTGGGCTCCGCACCCCAGCGCCTGCCCCAGGTCATGGGCCAGAGAACGTACGTAGAATCCCCGGCTGCACTGCACGGAAAGCCTGGCTTGCGGCGGTTGCCATTCAATCAGCTCCAACTTGAGCACTTCAACCGTCCTTGGAGGGGCTTGCACGGCAACGCCATCCCGCGCCAGCGCATAGAGACGCCGGCCCTGCTTCTTCAGTGCACTGAAGGCGGGGGGCGTCTGCTCTACCACGCCTCTCAAAGGCGCCAGGGCTACCTCTATCATCCCGGCGGTTACGTCTGAGACGTCTTGCCTGTGGATTATTTCGCCTACGCTGTCGTAAGTATCAGTGGATACGCCCAGATGGACGGTGGCCAGATACTCTTTGCGAGTGTTAACAATGAACTGCATGAGGCGGGTGGCCTGACCCAGGCAAACGGGCAAGACTCCTGTAGCCGCCGGATCAAGCGTCCCGGCGTGTCCCACGTGCCTTTGAGAGGAAAACCGCTTGATCTGCCGCACCACATCCATGGAGGTGATGCCTGGCGGCTTGTCCACGTTGAAAATACCGTGGCTGGGCCGTTTCAACTGGCCGACCTCTCCGATTGGACGTTATCCATGAATTGAAGCATCAACAAGCCCTTCTCTATGGATTCGTCCAGATGGAAAGACAACACGGGAACATAGCGCAAAGCGACTCTGCTTTTAAGCTCTCTATGGAGAAACCCCGATGCTTTTTGAAGAAGCTTGACGGTGGAGTGCTTCTCCTCTTCAGGGCTCATCACGCTTACGTAAACCTTGGCCTGGCGCAGGTCCGCGGAGACGTCGACATGAGTAACGCTGACCAGTAGAGGCAGCCTGGGATCATTCATTTCGGTTGCCAGCAGACTGCTCAGTTCTTTGCGAACCAGTTCGTTGACACGTTCAATTCGCCTGCTCATTGGAATGTCCTTGGAAATTAGGAATGAAGCTTCAAGCTGTAGAGGCCTGGAGACCGGAACCGCTTCTTAGGAGACCTGCTCCTGCCGGTGAAACTCCAGGGTGTCCCCTTCCTGGAAATCGTTGAAGCCGTTTAGCATCACGCCGCCTTCGTACCCCGTAGCCAGTTCGCGGACGTCGTCTTTGAAGTGGCGTAAGCTAGCTATAGTTCCATTGAATATAAGGCTGCCGTTGCGCGCTACGCGGGCCGACGAGTTCCTTACAACACGGCCGTCTGTGACGTAGATGCCGGCTATCTTGGAGCTCCTGCCGCGGCTGAAGACGGCCCTGACCGTGACGTGGCCGTCTATCACCTCCCTCATCGTGGGGGCGGCCATGCCCTTTATTGTGCTCTGTACGTCATCCAATAGCTGATAGATGATGCTATAGAACCTCACTTCCACGTTTTCGGCGTCGGCTACCTGGCGGGCGCTTTGCTGTATTGTGGTGCTGAAGCCAATGACAATGGCCTCTGAGGCTAGGGCCAAGAACACATCGCTCTCTGTTATGGAGCCGGAGGCGGCATGGATGATGCGGACCTGGGTCTCATTTGTGCTCAACTGCAGGATGGCGTCACGAATGGCTTCTATGCTTCCCTGTACATCAGCCTTGAGCACCAGGTTTAGCTCCTTGGCTTCTCCGGTGCGGATGCGGCTCATTATATCTTCCAAGCTTACCTGACGCCTGGATTCTTGCTGCCGCTGTGCAAGCTCCGTCGCCGTTCTGGCTTCCCTTTCGTTCCGCGCTACCTTGAAGGTGTCGCCAGCGGCTGGGGGCTGGTTCAGGCCAAGCACTTCTACAGGAGTGGACGGCCCGGCAGAACGTATTCGTTTGCCGGCGTAGTCTACTAGCGCTTTGATTCTACCGGTGATTGAGCCTATGACTAGGATATCGCCCACGTTGAGGGTGCCGTTTTTAACCAACAGAGTAGCTACTGGACCGCGGCTCTTGTCCAGCTTGGCTTCCAGCACCACTCCCCGTGCGGAGCGGCTGGGGTTTGCCTTGAGATCCGAAATTTCAGAGACGACGAGGACGTTTTCCAGCAGTTCGTCCACGCCTTCTCCAGTCACGGCCGACACCGGTACTGCTATAACGTCGCCTCCCCACTCTTCAATGAGAAGGTTGTTCTCTGAAAGCTGTCTCTTGACGCGGTCTATGTCCGCGCTGGGACGGTCTATCTTGTTTATAGCTACCACTATGGGGACGGCTGCCGCTTTGGCATGATCTATTGCCTCCACGGTTTGCGGCATAATTCCGTCGTCCGCGGCTACCACCAGAACGGCTATATCCGTAGCCTCTGCACCGCGCGCCCTCATGGTAGTGAAGGCCTCGTGCCCAGGGGTATCCAAGAAAGTAATGGTGCGGTTGTTGTACTCGGCCTGGTAAGCGCCGATGTGTTGAGTGATGCCTCCGGCCTCCCGCTCAACTACTCTGGTCTTGCGAATGTTATCCAACAGTGTTGTCTTGCCGTGGTCCACGTGGCCTAGGATAGTGACCACAGGAGACCTTTCCTCTAGCACAGAGGCGTCTTCTTCTGCCTCTTCTACAGTGGTGGACTTCCTTGCTTTTTCCTCCAAGGGCACTGCCTTGTAGCCGAAGAGCGGAGCCAGTGCCGCCGCCGTGTCAAAGTCGACGGCTTGGTTTATGTTGGCCATGATTCCCGCTCGCATGAGCTGCTTCATAAGGTCTATGGGACTGGCCTTGAGCACCTCGGCAAAGTTGGCCACGGTGATAGCTTCAGGTATCCTGACGACTCGGACGGTGGTCTTGGCGCGCTGTTTCTGCTCCGCCTGGGGCTTGTCTGTTGTCTGTGTGGCCTGAAGTTCTCTTTCCATGGCAAATCCAACCTATTCCTGGCTATCTAAAGTCTTGGCGAATTCTTGTAGCGTTTCCCTATCACCCGCGGCGAGCTTACCCTTGAGGGAGTATTCCAGCCTACCTTTGTTTAGTCCCAACTCCCAGCATTCACGGGTTACGCACAGATAGGCGCCGCGTCCCGCGATCTTCCGCCTCCCCTGGTCAACCAGTATATCTCCAAGGGAAGTCCTGACAATCCGTACAAGCTCTTTTTGTACAGCTTGCCTGCCGCAGGCCACACAACGCCTCAGAGGTCTATGACGCTGCCGCACTGCTCTTCCTCACGAGCCTATTACCCAGCTATCCTGTTGCAGCGCCCTTGCGCCGTTTGCCTCGCCTGCCCCCTTTGCTGCGCCGTCCTTCGCCGCCCCTGGGCACTATGATGTCCTCGGCAAATCTAATCTGGGAACCTCCCCCTGTGGGAGTAAGCTGAGGTACTTGCCAAATATCGTCTGTAAGAGGAATCTCCTCCACCTCTTCTTCAACTTCCTCTCCTTCTATAGTGAAGTCCGACCAATCATCTTCGACAGCAGCCGGCGCCTCCGCCTCGACCTCTATCACAACGGGCTGTTCCTCTGCTGCCAGCTCTTCCATCCCGGCTTCAACCGGCTGCACTTCAGCCACAGGCACTGCTACGTCTGCAACCTCCGCCGGTTCCACCTCAACCTTTTCTTCCAGGACTTCTACCGGCTCGGCCGGAACCGGAGCCTCCGATACGGGTTCGGCAACTGCTGCAGCGGGAGCGGGCTTGCGCAGACGCTCCAACTCAACGTCCGCGGAGCTCAGGATATCTATCTTCCAGCCGGTTAGCTTGGCCGCCAACCTGGCGTTCTGACCCTCCCTGCCTATAGCCAGGGAAAGCTGCTTGTCCTGCACAACTACGGTGGCGTTGTTCTCCTCTTCATTCAAGGAGACGTAGAGCACCTGCGACGGGTTCAACGCATTAGAGATGAAGGCGGAAGGGTCACGGTGCCACTGGACCACGTCTATCTTTTCGCCCTGAAGCTCGTTAACTATGTTCTGGATTCTTATGCCCCTCAGGCCAACACAGGAACCTACGGCATCGACGCCTTCCTGCAAAGCAACCACGGCCACCTTGCTCCTGGAACCGGGCTCCCTGGCGATGGCCTTGATCACCACTATGCCATTGTATATTTCAGGGACTTCGATCTCAAAGAGGCGCTTGAGCAGGTTCCTATGGGACCTGGATACTATGATCTCAGGCCCTTTGGCGGTCCTTGCCACCTCCTCTATGTAGAACTTCATCTTCTGCCCCTGGCGGTACCTTTCCGTGGACACCTGCTCGCGTTCAGGCAGCACAGCTTCGGTACGGCCAAGGTCAACAATGGTTTGCCTCGCCTCTATACGCTGGACCGTGCCTGTCACTACATCCTCCGAGCGGTCCGAGTACTCCTCAAAAACCAGTTCCCTTTCTGCCTCGCGGAGACGCTGCATGACCATCTGTTTGGCGGTCTGGGCAACAATGCGCCCGGAGAGGTTGTGGGTGGACTCTATCTCAATGACATCGCCTATTTCGGCATCCGGCTTCATCTTCTTAGCCTCGGCGCGGGTCATCTCTATCTTGCTGTCTTCAACGTCGACCACCACATTCTTGAGAACATAGACCCGGATGTCGCCCGTGCCTGGACTCAGCCTAACCGAAATATTCTGGCTGGCGGCTAGATTATCTCTCTTGTAGGCAGAGGCCAGTGCAGCTTCAATGGCGCCAAGCACCATCTCCCTGGGCAGGCCCCTTTCTGCGGCAAGCTGGGTTAGTGCGATCAAAAAGTCGCTCTTCATAGCCAGCCACCTCCTCTATGCTCTGTTCAACAACCCCCTAACTGAACAAAAAAGTGGGATGAAACCCACTTTTCCAAGTAAACCAAATGAGGCTGGAGAACCAATGACTGGCGAGATTATAGCATTGTCATTGGATACAAAACAACCCAACACTGCTTCACATCGTGCATCAGTCGGCAGTGATAACGGAAAAACTGTTCAACTAAGGCGCTCACCTAGGCAGTACATTTACGCCTAAATTAGGATATCTCTGACCAGAGCAGGATCATGGTTTTACCACTGGCTAGTTGAATATGCCTAGGGCATAGGTTCCTTGAACCCGAAACCGGTTAACGGAAAAAGTACGCTTTCCGAAGACGTTATTGCTCCCTGGGTCCTCAATCTCTCCGCTGCAGCCAGTACCGTGGCCGAGGTGGGTTCCACGAAGAGACCTTCCATCCTGCTCAGCCGCCTCTGCCATTCAACTATCTCACTATCCGGTACGGCCAGGCACTGACCTCCGGTCTGTCGACAGGCTGCAACGAGCTCTTGCAGCCGGGGAGGTGAGGAAATCTTTATGCCTATGGCCACTGTCTCCGCCCCCGGTAAACCCGGACTCCAATCATGTCCCTGGAAAGCAGAGGCAAGGGGTTGATATGCTTCCGACTGGACAGCGTGCAGGCGGGGAATCCTTTGTACGCGTCCGTCCTGGAGCATCTCTTTGAAAGCCCACCACATACCCAGAAGCTGAGAGCCGTTCCCCACGGCCATGATTATATTGTCCGGCAGCGGGTCCATTTGCTCGGCGATTTCATAGGCCATAGTCTTGTTGCCCTCTATGAAGTAAGCGTTGAGCTGGTAGGTCAGGTTCAACGTATCAGAGTCGGAACAGAACGCATCCATCGCAGCCATTGCCGTCTGACGGTTGCCGCTTACCCAATGCATCTCGGCGCCGGTTTGCCTGATGGCCTGGACCTTGCGGTTGTCCTCTTCTTCAAACGTGAAGGCAACAAAGGTGATGCCAGCGCGGGCGCAGTAGGCGGCCAGCGAGTGGCCCGTGTTGCCTCCTCCAATCTCAGCGGCCCGGTGTACTCCCGTCTCCTTCAATACGGAGACCTGGACGGCGTTGCCCCGGTCCTTGAAGGAGCCTGTGGGGTTCATGTACTCCAGCTTGGCGTACACGGCATCAATGTTCAGGGCTTGGCTGGTATGGGTCAGAGGTATGACGGGCGTATCTCCTTCTCCCATAGTCACCAGATTGGCCTGATTGCGCACAGGCAACATGGGCAAGTACCTGGCGATGCCCTTTGCTCCTGGTAGGATCCTTGCTTCTGCCGCTAGAGGGGTGTCGTAATCTACTCTGAGCAGGTTCCCGCATTCGTTGCAGGTGGTTCTGTACCTGGAAGCGTCATAATGGCGGCTGCATTCCACACATACGAGATCAAAGGACATGGCGAACCTCTCCGGTTGAGATGAACACATTATAGTCGCACTGGCCAGGCGGTGAAAGAAACAGGCGCTCCAGATTGGAGCGCCTGTTTAGAGTGCACCTGCTGGGAGGCCTAGTAGTCCATGGGAGGAGGAGCAGGCATGGCAGATTCCTTCTTGGGAATCTCGGTGACCATGGATTCCGTGGTGAGGATCATGGTAGCCACGCTGACGGCATTTTCCAGGGCAGACCTAGTCACCTTTGCCGGGTCCACAATCCCCATCTCGAACATGGAGCCGAACTCCCCAATCTCGGCGTCGTATCCGTAATCGTCCTCACCCTTGAGGATGGAATCCAGGATTACGGAGCCGTCCATGCCGGAGTTGTTGGAGATGATGCGGATGGGCTCTTCAAGGGACTTGCGAACGATCCGGATGCCGGTAGCCTCGTCGCTGCCCAGCTTCAGAGCGTCCAACGCTATGGCGGCGCGAATCAGGGTGGAGCCTCCACCGGCTACGATGCCCTCCTCAACGGCGGCACGGGTGGCTGAAAGGGCGTCCTCCACGCGGGCCTTCTTCTCTTTGAGTTCGATTTCAGTAGCGGCGCCCACTTTAATGATAGCGACTCCGCCGGAAAGCTTGGCCATGCGCTCTTGCAGCTTCTCTTTGTCGAATTCAGAGGTGGTCTCCTCTATCTGCGCCTTGATCTGCTTGATGCGGGCCTGGATGGCATCATCGGAGCCTCTGCCCTCTACAACGGTAGTGTCCTCCTTGCTTGCCACGACGCGCCGGGCGCGGCCCAGGTCGTCCACTGTCACGGAGTCCAGCTTGCGGCCCACTTCCTCACTGATGACCTCGCCGCCTGTTAGGACAGCCATGTCTTCCAGCATCGCCTTGCGCCTGTCTCCGAAGCCGGGGGCCTTGATGGCAAGGGCGCTCAGGGTACCACGCAGCTTGTTGACCACCAGAGTGGCCAGGGCTTCCCCTTCTACGTCTTCTGAAATGACAACCACGTTCTTGGTAATCTGCAGGATCTTCTCCAAGGCGGGAAGGAGGTCTGACACCGCCGAGAGCTTCTTGTCCGTGATGAGGATGTAGGGGTCGTCTATCACGGATTCCATGCGGTCAGCGTTGGTGATGAAGTAGGGGCTGATGTAGCCCCGGTCGAACTGCATGCCTTCAACCTTTTCGATTTCATCGGTGATGCCACGGGACTCTTCCACCGTGATTACGCCGTCCTTACCCACGTCGTTGACCACCTCTGCAATGAGCTCGCCGATAGCCTTGTCGTGTGCGGCCAGGGTGGCAACCTGGGCTATCTGCTCCTTGCCCTCTACGGGTTTGGCCAGCTTCTTGATCTCTTCCCGCAGAGTCTCGGCTGCCTTATCCATGCCTCGCTTCAACACCATCGGATTGGCGCCGGCGGCTACGTTCTTGAACCCTTCCGTCACCATGGCCTGTGCCAGGACGGTAGCGGTGGTGGTGCCATCACCGGCGGCGTCGTTGGTCTTGCTGGCCGCCTCTTTGAGTAGCTGGGCGCCCATGTTCTCAAAGGGCTCTTCCAGCTCTATCTCTTTGGCTATGGTTACGCCGTCGCTGCAGACGGTGGGTGGGCCAAATTTCTTGTCCAGGATTACGTTGCGGCCACTGGGGCCCAGGGTCACTCTAACCGATTCAGTCAGCGCATCTATTCCCTTCTTCAGGGAGCGCCGGGCCTCTTCGCCGAATACTAACTGCTTCGCCATTGTCCCTCCTTACAAAGTTGGACTGAATAAAAGTTGCTTCTTAACTGACTTTTGCCAGGATGTCAGACTCGCGGAGTATCAGGTACTCTACGTCGTCCTCCTTTAGCTCGGTGCCTGCGTACTTGGAGTAGACGATCTTGTCCTTGACCGTGACCTCCATGGCCAGGCGCTTGCCATCGTCGCCGAGCCTGCCCGGACCGACGGCGACGACCTCACCCTTTTGGGGTTTCTCTCTTGCGGTGTCTGGGAGAACCAGCCCTCCTTTAGTGACCTCTTCCTCTTCTAGGGGCTTGATTACTACGCGGTCTCCCAGCGGTTGGAAAGTAACTTCCACACTGCCCTCCTTTTAGATTATATATTGCTCCCTATCGAACATTTAGCACTCTACGATCCAAAGTGCTAATCCAACTAGGGATGATATTATCCACTACGGGGGGTTGTCAAGTGGATGAGTGGCTTTGGCTTTTGATGAAAAACCGCCTCCTGAAGCAAGCTGATGCAAAAGTCCTCTAGCTGAAGACTCGGAACAGGCTCACCTCCCAGGAAGTCCGATGCGATAGTAATCCCTTACCCGCTCTGATTAGGCCCATCTTGGTGTATGCTCTGTAGGACATCTGCATAGTCGAAAGAGCTAGAAGTGTCCACGCGAATAGTCTTTGAGGGAATATCTAGCGGCTCCCAGATCCCAGATCTGACTCCTTCCAACAGTTCTTCGGAAGGCATCACGTGGTGGCCAGAGCGCAGTTTGGACGGGGCAAGTCGAGCAGCATTGCGTTCCACTAAGATGTCTGGAGGGGCTGAGCAATGCACTTGCACGACCCTCGCCTTGGCGTTATCCGCGATTTCGCCGACTCGATCAGAGGACAACCGCCTGTAGAAATTGCTCTCAGTGACAAGCGATGCCCCTATCCGCAACATTCGATCGGCAGTGAGAAATAACAAGTTGACCGCGCTCATACCGATTCGCCGAGACCAATCTCTATCACCAAAGCCCAGAGCTTGATAAAGAACCTCCTTAAAAACGTCCTTCTCGAATAAGGGTATTCTCAGGTCCTGCGCAAGCCTCCTGGCTAAGGTTGTTTTGCCCGAAGCGGGCGGGCCTGTGACAATTAGCCACAACGGGCGTTCACGAGTCATACGGTTGACTCCTATTGGATAAGAACCAAAAAGGGTATCTACAGTATCAACCTCAACCCTCAATATGAACGGTTCTTGATTTTGTCCAGCTTGGTGGGCCTACGTGTACTGAACTGCGAACTTTTCGATTGTCCGTTGCCTTGTGACCCACCCACGTAAGCTCTGCCCGCGGGAGCGCATCTCCAGGAGATCAGGCGGGACAGGACCATAATCATTCGCCTTTCGCCCCGGCAATATCCTTACGCTGGAACATTCAGAAGTAGACGGCACAGGAGACAAGGGTGTAGGCCGTAAGGACACCTTCACAATGCGATACATCATTTTTTGGACCACCGTTCTATCGTCGTCAGAAGCTGAAGTGCGGCGGTCTCAACTCTTGGGTCTTGCTCTAGCCGCAGGGCAGCCGCTTCGCCCTCCGGACTATCGGGCGCTTCTTCCGCATACAGACTGATCCTAGCCTGACCATCGCTGTCCGTCTTAACTTCGTAGTTCTTCGCTGCCCCGGTTGGTATATCTTGGGCTACGGCGATCAATTCTCCTTCGCGGTCGTGGGGGTCGCGAATAAGCAGGTACACAATGGTATCCTGGTCTATCCACGTCTTCATCCCTTCAGGAAATTCTTCCATAATCTCTCTTCGACGCTGTTCGTCCCGAGCCTGACGGTCCAGGCGAGGTTCCGATTGTCCAACTAGCGGAGCACCGGCTGGAGTTGGAGTTGTCACTGCTGCCCGAATCCCCGTCCCACCGCCCCACTCCACGTCGCCGGTAGGCGCTGGTGTGGACCTAGTGCAGGCAGCTAGCATCAAGATCACCATTCCGCCAAGTACGATGGCTGCTAGAACTCGTATGATGTTACCTTCGATGAACTTGAATGTTGAATGCCTTCTCTGTGTAAGACGTTTTGGGGTATGGTCATCAAGTTCTCTCTTACGGTCTCTAACTTCGGCTTCGTTGGGCGATACTGTATATTCAGTTTCGGATTCGATTGTGCGTCGTGTTCGCCTTGGACAGAGGCAATACCTCTACAATGCCATCGACGATTGTACTCGCCTTCGGGTCGCATACGTCAGCTCGGAGCTCACTCCACAGGCAGTGAAGTGGCGATGATCGTGACTCCTGTTATTGGTGTTGTCCAGCTTGGTAGCGCATACGGGATTCGAACCCGTGATCTTCGCCTTGAGAGGGCGATGTCCTTGGCCGCTAGACGAATGCGCCACGGTACCATTTGGACCTGGCTGGGGATCCTGGACTCGAACCAGGGCTTTCAGATCCAGAGTCTGACGTCCTACCACTAGACGAATCCCCAAAAGAGAACCCATTCTAGCACTGCTGGCTTATGACGAGCAAACGCCTATCCGTACGATGCTCGCTACTTGTCTATATCTTCTTCCACTATTGAAATAGTGGCCGGACGTGTACGAGGAGAGCTGGCTATAACGGGCACATCTCTCTCCCACACCGTGCTATCCAGAGAATTTCTAAAGGAGCGTTCCTCACCACACAAACGGCAACACCCTTTACTGGTGGGTCCTCCCACCGGTTCAATCATCCAGTGGTGCTGACATAGATTTTGCGTTTCCTCTGTGGTCTTCCCTTCCAATACATCGTTCGTATTCACCATATTTGCTCACCACACATCTGTTCTAATTTAGGACTCTCCATTGTACTGCCTGACATCGGTTCGGTCAAGCGGGCGCATGGCTTGCTTGGAGAGAAGTGCAAAAGTCCCAGCCTCTCAGCCCACGAACACGCTGGTGATAACCGCCCCCACTATCACAACGCTAAAAAACACTATCGTATACATGAGGCGATTCGTGTGCCCGTTGACCTTGTGTTGCAACGCCTCAATTTGCTGCTTCGTATCATCAAAACGCCGGTGGGTCTCCCTCAGGTTCTCCTCAAAGCGGTCAAGACGTGCCTCAAAGCGATCAAGACGCATCTCCAAGCGGTCAAGCCGCGCTTCCGAGCGGTCGAAGCGCCCCTCAAACTGGCGTTGCACTTCTAGTATCGTGCCTACGGCGCGCCCCAACTCCATCCGGTCGTCCGGTGTCTGCTGCTCCATGGTCACAAAGCCCTCCTCTACGCTACTCGACGCTTCAGTGCTACAGCATCCCAGCCACAAACCTTACTAACATAGTAGTCATTACGCAATCTTGGCTGAACAGGCAAGAATAGGGAGCGGAAATGAGTGATTCTCCAACAGGCAATCCGAGGCTTATGCCCAGGCAGGGATGAGGGGAAGGCTTCAGGGAGAACGGCTAGGCATAGTCTACCAGCTTACGGTCAATAGAGTTCACCTCCCCAATGTCCTGGTTCAGGTCCCACAACGCTATCCGCTCGATCTCGTCATTGCTTTGGAAGAGCGAAAGCTTATCTACTACGGCTGAAAAAAGCGACGTGTATTCTGTGAACCCATTGGAGGCGGCTGTTTTGGCCAAGCCGCAAAAGTAGAGCGCCTTGGCCTCTTGATTAGTCTCTTCCTTGAACTCCCTTGCGGCACATTCCCGGGGTGTTTCCCCTTCTTCTATCGTTCCGCCGGGGATCTCCCATTGCCGCCTGTGTCTATCGAAGACAAACAGATAACGGTCATCCCATCGAGCGACGACCAGCGCCCCTGTCAGCGGTTGGAACGCAGAGGCGGCATCTTCTGTAGTGGTGATAAACTCAAGAAGCGTATTGCCTTGATTATCAGCAGCTAGCATTGTTGGAAGCCAATCTCTCCGCAGTGAGCCGAACATTCCACGTCACCTGTTCTTTCCTCGCCAAAGCCTCCAGCGGCATCCACGTGAAACGGATACTCTCGTCATTCAGCAAAGGGCAAACATCGGGGTAGGTAGCCTGAACTAGATGCATAGTGCAGTAGAAGGTCACCCTTTGTTGTGGACTGGACCACCAGTGTTCATCTACAACTTCCCCAACGTGGATTTCGATGCCGGTTTCTTCAAGGAACTCACGTGCCAGAGCATCAACGGGAGACTCGCCGTCCTCAACCTTTCCCCCAGGAAATTCCCACAATCCCCCATCGAGCCTGTCCTGCCTACGAAGAACTACGAACGCCTTGTTGTCTCGTAGCAGGATACCTCGAACTACTCTTTGAACATTCATGATTTCCGTAGGTACGTTAGCATCGCTTGGAATTGCACTTCAACCCTCCGCAGTCGTCGCACGATAATCTTGTGCGACGCCCCTCAAATTGACAGCCCACTTGCCCGTTCATAAAATGGCTACCAGTTTTCCAAAGACATACGTCGGGAGGGTATTGTGGCCACAAAAGCTTTTGTACTTATCGAAACTGCTGTAGGCAAGACCAAGGACGTGGTGCAGGCGCTGGAGGGCATGCCCGGGATCAGGTCTGTGGATGTTGTCACCGGCCCGTACGACATCATAGCCGTCATTGAGGCCGATGACCTGAGCTCGGTGGGCATCATGGTGACCAGCAGCGTACACGCCATCGGCGGGATCCAGCGCACCGTGACCTGCCTGGCTGTTGGGCATTAACGGTCGATAGCCTCGCCTGCCCGCAAGGTGTATATTGCTAGGCGCGCCAGTCACCAGCCGCGGGGGATGCCTGATAGTGGATGCCGCCCGCCGCCAGATTGTGTGTGAGAGATGCTTCGTCGGATGGGGTAGTTTGAACGCTAGGGAGTTTGACCAACTCCTCAGCATGACATACCCCCACCCCTGGATTCCCGCTCGGGGGCGGGAATGACGGAGGAGGAGGCATGGGAAGGCGGGAGAGGGGCGCAAGGAGTGAGTAATGGTTGACTGCGTCTTCTGCAAGATAGACGCCGGCGAGATACCCGGCAACAAGCTCTACAATGACGACGTTTGCTTTGCCATACGCGACATCAATCCCGTGGCGCCAACCCATCTTCTGATCATTCCCCACGAGCACATCGTATCCCTGGACTCACCCCACAAAGGGGTGATAGGCCACCTCTTCCAAGTGGCGGGCCGGATGGCGCAACAAGAGGGCGTCGCCGGGAGCGGTTTCAGGCTAATAATCAACCAGGGCCAGGACGCAGGCCAGACCTTTCCCCACGTCCACGTGCACCTGCTCGGCGGCAAGAGGCTGCCCTGGGGCAACGACTCCTGAGCACGATGGCGGACTCCCTGGTCAAGCTGCGCTCCATCATCCAGTCGCTTCCTCCAGGCTTGCAAGCCCACCTGGAACGGGTCAGGGAACTGTCGCTCGAGCTGGCCGCCATTCACAGCGTCGATCCCGGCAAGGTGGAGACGGCGGCTCTGGGACACGACATCTATCGCGCCCACGGCGAGGAGCAACTTTTGAGCGAGGCCAGGGCCAAGGGCCTGGACCCGACCACCTTAGAGGAGCGCGCGCCGATCCTTCTGCACGGGCCTCTGGCGGCGCACCTGCTCAGGGAAGAGTGCGCCGTGGCCGATGAGGACGTGCTCCAAGCGGTGCGCTGGCACTCCACGTCATGCCCCGGTATGAGCAGAGTTGGCCTGGTTGTCTTCATCGCCGACAAAGTGGAGCCTCAGAAAGTAGAACGCGCCCCGCATTTGGGCAGGACAGCGGTGCTGGCTCGCCAGAACCTGGAACGGGCCGCCGTGGAATACCTAACGGCGGAGGTTGCCTCGCTGCTGGAGCGGGGCAAACTGATACATCCGGCCTCCCTAGAGGCGCGCAACGATTTGCTGATGCGGCTTTAGACATCGCTTCCCCTGCCTGTGCCGAGGGGCCGGTCAACGCTTTCGAGGCCGCCTGCCTAAGACGCCCGGGCTGATATAATGAGGGCAATGCCCTCCTTCCTTGCGAAACTCGTCCTATTCCCCCTCAAGCTGCTTGGCAAGCTCTTGGCTTGGCGTTGGAAGAAGACTCGCTCGGCATGGCGGTCGGCGTGGCGTGAATCGGCGCGCCCTCTCAGATTCCTCTACCTCATCCTCGGACTCTTCATCGCCAATGCACTGGTCCCGGTCGCCTTTGGCCAGTTGGGCGCGATGGGTGGAGTCTCTTACCTGTTCGCATTACTGCTGGCGATTTTGGACGCCACCTTCTTCAGGACGGCAAGGGTGGGACGCATCAAGTACGTCCCGCTCGGTCTGATGGCCCCGTTCCTGATCCTGGTAGGCGTGACCGCTTCCTTGGCAATCAGGCCTCTCCTTGGAGATGCGAAGAACGCAGCACTTGCCGAGGACTTCGTAGGAACGGCCATCATTCTGGGCGTCTTCGCCCTCATGATGCTGTGGTTCCGGCGATGGCAGAGCGGAAGGCCCTATTGACCTTGCCCTGAAATGGCGGCTCTATCCCAGCGCAACGATTTGCTGATGCGGCTTTGGGCGTCGCTTCCCCTGCCTGTGCCGAAGGAGCCGGTCAACGCTTTCGAGGCCGCCTGCCTAAGACGCCCAAAAGGGGCGAGCCCGCGCCAACCAGGAACCCGAAGTCGTACCAGTTTCCGCTCCTTGCCGCGTTGTAAACGGGGAAGCTGTCCCAGCCGCCGAATACGTGGACAACGAAGACTATCCAGGCCGTGAACCCGTTCCACAATCCCCAGAGCAGGTCTAACCACCACATAGCTATGTTCTCCTTTCAAGAAGGCGTCTCAGAAGGCTGACGCGACGGTATTGGGGACGCTGAGGATAGGACCCAGTGAATATTCTACTAAAAAGGACATCTTGGGCTTGCATTTGTAGAACATCTATTCTATTATAGTCAGCACTAACGTTCTGGTTGTCAGGAGGCCATTGGTGGCCAGAGGTGTTGTATTGAATAGTCCCGTAGAGCTGATTCTGCTCTTGCAACGCGGCTTCACCATAGCATTGAGCGGCTACAACGCGCGCTACTTTTGGCTCTACTTCTCATGCCAAAGGAAGCGCCGGGTTGGCCTGCTCACCCTGGTCATGATCAACCTGGCCATTGCCCTGGAAAGCCTGGCCTTCGTATTTTCCACCCTGCTGGGCAGCGATTTCAGGGTCGAAGCGGGAGTGCAGGTCGCCGCGGCGTCCCTATCCCTGGTCGTGGCCGCCACTCTAACGGCGCTGGTCCTGAGGCGACGGCTCAAGGGGTACTAGGAGGAAGTCATGAGCGCACTGGCAGAGGCAATCCGGACCGAGCGATGGGACATAGCCGCCCTGGTGCTCCTGAACGCCCTGATGGAGACCGCCCTAACGCTTCCCGAAGACGCCATACCACAGATGTTGGAGATACTGGAAGGGACCGATGACGGACAGCGATAAGAGAAAGGACGCGCAACGGTTCTACACGCACGCCCTGACCAGGGCGGAGAGGATGGAGCTTCCCTCTGCCATGTCCTTGGAAGGCTTGGATGGGGAGATAGCCCTTCTCAGAATACGTCTGCGTCGGTTGGCAGGGAACAAGCCGGACGAGTTCGCTCTTCTGCTGCGCGGCATAGGCATGCTGGCAAAGAGCCTATCCGTCAAGTACCAGCTCTCCTCCGGATCTACGGAGAAACTGGAGAAGGAGATGCTGTCCACCGTAGAGGAGCTATTGCAGGCAATCGCTGAGGAGAGTCCCAGTGCCGTCTGAAGAGATCAGAGAAGCGGCGAAGAGGCTGAGGCGCGACCTGTGGGACGGCGTTGACCTGTCGCCCCGCTCGGCCTTCGATGCCCTGTTGGACGCCAGGCTAAACGCCCTGGAACGCCAGGTGGACGAACTGAAGGGCCGGGTCAACGGGCTGATATTCCTGGTGATAGGCGCTGTGATAGCGCAGATAGCCATAGGCCTGCTCAATTAAGGAGGCGAGATTATGGGAATCAAGCAAAGACTCAGACCTTACCAGCTGGAGGCGGCGCACGCCATTCTGAACAGCGTCCTGCGCAACCGTGGACTCACCATCACGGTGGAGGTGGCGCGCCAGGGAGGCAAGAACGAGCTTTCAGCGCAGCTGGAGCTTCTGCTGCTCACTCTCAACCGCTCCTCGGGCGGCAACCTCATCAAGGCCGCGCCCACCTACATGCCCCAGTTGCTCAACAGCATCTTCCGGCTCAAAGACCGCCTCAACGATGCCGGCCACAAAGGTCTCTGGACGGCGGAGGGCAGGAACTCCTTCCGCGTGGGCAAGGCGCGCCAGGTCTTCCTCAGCGCGGAGCCGTCGGCCAGGGTGGTGGGCGCAACGGCCCACGTCCTCCTCGAAATGGACGAGGCGCAGGAGATAGACAAGACCAAGTACTACAAGGAGTTCCGTCCCATGGGCGCTTCCGCCAACGTCACATCAGTGCTCTACGGCACCCCCTGGGACGGCGACTCGCTGCTGGAGGAGCAGAAGCAACTGAACTTGGAGATGGAGCGGCGCGACGGGGTCCGGCGTCACTTCCGCTACGACTGGCAGGACGTGGCGCGGCACAACCCGCTGTACCGGGAGTACGTTGAGGGCGAGCGGCTGCGGCTGGGAGAAGACCACCCCCTGTTCCGCAGCCAGTATCTTCTGCTGCCGGTGTCTGGCCAGGGGGGCCTGTTCGGCGCGTCGCAGCAGGCACAGCTTCAGGGCGGCCACTCACGCCGTCGCTGGCCGGAGCAGGGCAAGACCTACGTCGCAGCCCTGGACATGGCGGGCGGAGTCGCGGGAAGCGATTCCCTTGGCCAGAGCTTGGGAGGCTCATCCGGCTCAGGCAAAGAGAGGCCCCAGCGCGACTCCACCGTGCTCACCATCGCAGAGCTTGACTTTGACGCCGGTGACCCGTTCAGCGGCGAGCCGCAGGTCAAGGTGGTGGAGCACGTGCAGTGGACCGGCGTATCGCTGGCCGCCATCTATCCCCGGCTGGTCGACCTGCTGAAGCGGGTCTGGAACTGCCGCCGCGTGGTGGTGGACGCCACCGGCCTGGGACAGGGACCGGCCAGCTTCCTGGAACGCGTTCTGGGCAAGGCCGTCGTCGATCCGTTCGTATTCACCGCGCAGAGCAAGTCACGCCTGGGCTTCGACCTGCTGGCGGCGGTGAACAGCGGCCGTCTCAAGATGTACTGCCCGGACGGTTCTTCGGAGTACGTGGAGTTCTGGGAGCAACTGGCACAGGCCGAAGCCTACTTTCGACCCAACCGCACCATGAACTTCCACGTCGACCCCAAACGCGGCCACGACGACTACCTGGCGAGCCTTGCCCTGCTGGTGCAGGCCTCCAGGTACGCTCCACGAGTGGCGCGCGGCCACAGCCGCAACGCGGCCCGGGAACTGGAGGTGGCCGCCATGCGCTGATACCCCCGCACCGTGCTCTCCGTCATGCCCGCACAGCTTGCCCCACACTTGATGCGGGGGCGGGCATCCAGGGGCGGCATGGTGCTCTGAGCACGCTCTCTTCTCCGTCATGCTCGCGCAGGCGGGTATCCAGGGGTGGCGTGGGGACGCATAGGGATTCGCCGTACAGAAGGACTGTCGCAACCAATTACAGGTGATGGCCAATGACCAGTAAGAAAGGTGTGCCAAAGATGGACGTATTGCCGGAACATTTTCCATATAGAGACAACGGCTGTGAGGTGTCGCAGTCATGCCTAAGTTGCCCCCTGCCCAAGTGCAAGCACGACGACCCCGGCTGGCTGCGGAGCTACCGCCGCGACCAGCGGGACCGCCACCTGCTCAGTGTGCGACGCCGGGAGAAGGCCAGCGTCGGCGAGCTGGCGCAGCGCTTCCAGATCAGCGAGCGTACCGTTCATCGCATCCTGGCGCGGGCCAACGGCAGAGAGGCTCCGGTGGCGGCGGAGCCCCTGCCCGCGTTGTCGCTGGCCAGGTGAGGGAGGTGCGGTGAACTATGACAGGAGGTGCCATGACCCAGAACACTTTCCCCCAGACGCTGGCCCGCATGGATGGGAAGCGTGGCGCGCCCCTTGGCAACCAAAACGCCCGCCTCCCTATCCTCAACTTTGCCCGAAAACCTGTCCTCAGCAAAGTCGAAGGGCCTGCCCTGAGCTTAGTCGAAGGGAAGGGAATCGGAATTGTTTTCCCATATTTTCAAAATTTTGGCCCGTTTTTAGCCTTGGAGGTTGACATAACGTTGGAAACAATTCCGATTCTCAGGCACGACGCCGCTCCACCGTTAAACGTCATCTCACGCCTAATGACCGTTTTCACAACACCCAAAAAACGACTTATGTCAAGTGGTGAAGCATGACCCAACCCACCCTTCCTCAGACGCTGGCCCGCATGGACGGGGAGCGTATGCGCGCCTACCGCGACAATCTATCTTTCTACCAGGGCGACCAGTGGCGGGGCCGCGCCCGTCCTTCAGAGCGGCGCCTCACCTTCAACTACACCAAGACCCTCCTGGAAAAGATTACCTCCTATCTGATGAGCGGCGTCAACACCGCCATCGAGCCGTACGATTCGTCGCAGGAGAGCGCCGAACGTGCCCGGCGCGCTCGGGAGGCACTGCGACGAGTCCATGAGGACAACCAGCTGGACGAACTGGATTTCGAGACCGAGCTGGACGCCGCCATCCTGGGTGACGCCGCCTACAAGGTGACTTGGGACAACGCCGGGCAGCGCGTCCACGTATCCGCCCCGGACGTGCAGGGCCTCTTCGCCTGGTGGATCGCCGACGATCCTTCACGGGTCTGGCGCGTCGCCAGCCGCTACAAGCTATCGGCGGAAGAGGCCGCCATGCTCTATGGCGTAGAGGCTCCAAGACGCAAGCAGGTCACCGTGGTGGAGGCCTGGAGCAACGACGCTTTCCAACTATGGGTGGAGGACGTCCTGCTCCAGGAGCGGGCCAACCCCTACGGCGTCATCCCCTTCGTCATCTTCCCCAACCTGCGCCTACCCAAGTCGTTCTGGGGCGAGTCGGACGTCCCGCCGCTGGTGGAGCCGGCCCGCGAGCTTAACCGCGCTCTGTCCCAGCTTTCCATGATCGTGGAGCTGTCGGGCAACCCCATCGCGGTGCTGGAAGGGGTTGAGCGCGCCGAGGACATCGCCGTCCAGCCCGGCGCCGTCTGGGAGCTGCCGGAGCAGGCCCGCGCCTACCTCCTGGACCTACTTCAGGGCGGAGGCGTGCGCCTTCACGTCGACTTCATAGACCTCATCTACCGGGCTATCCACGACCTGTCGGAAGCGCCGCGCACCAGTTTCGGCGACAACTCAAAGGCGCTGTCCGGTGTGGCACTGGAGATGGAGCTGCACCCGCTGCTGCAGAGAATACGCCGCAAGAGGCTCGTGCGCACTGCCGCCTACAAGCGCCGCAACGAGCTCATCCTGCGCATCCTGGAGCAGCGCAGCGGCGTTAGCTATTTGCCGGTGCGCCAGGAGATAATCTGGGGACCCGTGCTGCCCCAGGACAGGGGCCGCCTTGTCCGCGATGAGCAGCTGCTGGTCAGCTCAGGGATCCACAGCCGCCGCACGGCAATGGAAACCCTCGGCGTGCCAGACCCGGAAGCAGAGCTAGCCAAAGTGCAAGAGGAGGGGTGAGAATTGCACCCCCCCGGATTGCTTCGCTTTGACGCTCGCAATGACGGTGACGGAACCCGCTCCTCGTCGTTGCGAGTCACGATAGAATCGTGGCGTGGCAACCTGGTGGCGGGGCCAACATGGATTAGCATGGACAAGACCTTCTTTATATACATAATGACCAACCCCAGGAAAACAGTGCTCTATACAGGGATGACTAATAATCTTTCACGCCGCGTCTACGAGCACAAGGAGAAGTTCACGTCCGGTTTTGCCGCAAAGTACAACGTTACCGACCTTGTTTATTACGAAATAGCGGCAACAGCGGAGGCCGCCATTGCCCGCGAGAAGCAAATTAAAGCATACTCACGCCGGCGAAAGATTGAGTTGGTCAACAAAATGAATCCGGCTTGGCGAGACCTGAGCACCGAGCTGTAGACTGCCAGCCCCACCCCACCAGATTGCTTCGCTTGGGCGCTCGCAATGACGACACCGAAACCGCTTCTCGTCATTGCGAGCCCCGATAATCGGGGCGTGGCAATCTGGTGGTGGCGAAGCCCAAGTTGCTAGTCGGCTCAGGGATCCATAGCCGCCGCACTGCGATGGACGCTCGCCATGACCGCCATGTGGGATTATCATCGCCTGCTCTCCAATGACACTCTGCCATCTCCTCCTTCCCCAAGCCGCCGGCCGCGGCTTACTCTGAGTGTATAACGCAGAAGAGGAGGCGACATGGAGGAAGTAACCTCTGAAGAGACGATGGTAGAGTCTGCCGGGCAGGACGGTGAAGCCGCCGATGCCGGTACGGCATTGGACGACGCACAGGCGGAGCTTGCCGCGCTACGCTCGGCGCTGGAGCAGCGCGACCTAGAGATCGAGTCGCTGCAGAGCCGGCTTGCCTCCGCCACCGCCCGTTATCGAGAAGCGCTGCTCGCCGCCGCTCCCGATGTCCCCGAGGAGATGGTCGGGGGAGAATCGCCGGAAGAGGTGGAGACCTCTCTGGCCGGGGCGCGGCAGATGGTCGAGAGGGTACGCGGGCAAATCGAGGCCCAGATTGCCGGAGAACGCGTTCCTTCCGGTGCGCCGGTAAGAGGGAACCAGGAGTTCAGCGGCATGTCGTCACGGGAGAAGATAGCCTACGCCCTGACCCAGCGAGAACAGGGGCGGTGATACCCCGTTGCGAGCCACGATTCTATCGTGGCGTGGCAACCTGGTGGCGGGGCTGGCCAATGTGTGAGGGTAGGAATGAGGATTGCACCCCACCGGATTGCTTCGCTTACTCGCAATGACGAGGAGGACGGCGCTGGCAAATGACGGGGTGAGCCGTTACATCTTGATTGCGTTTTGGAACTGTTTGTCGCTGCGGTACGGGCCTACCACCGCCAGGATCAGCTTGTCTCTGGCCAGGAACTGGTTGGCCGCCCGCTTCACGTCTTCCGTAGTTACCTCGTCCACGCGTTCCACCACCTGGTCCACGGTGAGCACCTCGTTGTGGAGGAGCTCTTGGGCGCCCGCCCAGGCGGCGACGGCGCGGGTGTCCTCCATGCGCAGCAGCAAACGGCCCTTGGCCAGCTCACGTGCCCGGTGCAGGTCTTCCTCCGAAATGTCTTCCTTGAGACGGTGCAGCTCCTCAATCGTCGTCTCAATGGCGTAGCGCGCTTTCTTGGGGTCCACGCCGAAATATATGGTTATGGAACCTGTATCGCGGAAATGGCTAGCCGAGCTATGGATGTCGTAGGCCAGTCCACGTTTCTCCCGCACCTCCAGGAAGAGGCGGCTGCTCATCCCCTCTCCCATGACCGCGTTCATCATATCCATGGGATATCTCTGCGGATGGCGGGTGGAGATGCCGGGAAGGGAGAGCGCCAGGTGCGCCTGCTCCGTCTTGCGGTACTCCATGCGCGCTTGTGGCTCCTGCCTGCTTCCGTTGCCGGCCGGCTCCCAGCCAAACGGTGATCCAGAAGGCCAGTCCTTGACCATGGGCCGCACGGCGTTCAGCATCTCTTCATGGGACAGGCTCCCCGCTATGCTGATTACCACGTTGCAGGCCACATACTGATGCTGAAGCCAGTCGGTCATCATCTCCCGCGTTATGCCATCGACCGTTTCCTTACTGCCGCCGACGTCACGCCCCATGGGATGGTCCGGCCACAGCATCTGGTCGGTGAGCATCTCCACTCGATAGCCGGGATAATCGTTTGACATAGCCAGCTCTTCCTGGATGACGCTGCGCTCCTTCCCCACCTCTTCATCCTCTATCAAGGAGTTGCGAACCATGTCGACGAGGACGTCCAACGCCCGCTGGAAGTGGGGCGTTGCCACCTTGCACCAGTAGGCCGTAAGCTCACGGTCCGTGCTGCCGTTCATCATGCCGCCCACCTGCTCTATGGCTCCGGTGACCTCTGCGGCGGACGGCCTGCGAGGCGTGCCCTTGAACAGCATGTGCTCCAGGAAGTGCGAAATTCCCGCCTGTTCGTCGTCCTCGTAGCGTGAGCCACTGCCTACGTATATGCACATCGATACCGAGCGGGTATGCGGCATGGACGCGGTCAGCAGGCGGATACCGTTGTCCAGAACTGTTTTTTGATGCATTGTGAACCCAAAGAGACGGTTGAAGATTGGGTCATTGTAGCGGATGCCCTGCCATGGAAGTCAAACGGAACGACGGTACTTTTGAGCCTGTTCAGAAAGGCAGAGGGAGCAAGAGGGGCTGCGCAGGCATGATAAAAGACACTTCACCAGTCCGTCATGCCCGCGCAGCTTGCCCCGCACTTGATGCGGGGGCGGGTATCCATGGCGGAGGGAATTGACGGAGGATGGCCTCTACTTCGCCGCCACCTTCTCCAACGGAGCAATGCTTAGCATCAGACGTTTCACACCCGCCTTCCCTTTGAACGCCACCGTGGCCTCGTGGTCATTCCCCGATGCTATGCAGTTGACCACAATTCCATCTCCAAAGGCCTTGTGATGCACCTTGTCGCCCGTCCTCAACGGCGGTCCTGCCTCCGCCGTTGCCTCGGTCCGGCTACGCCGCCTTTTCCATTCCCACGGCGGGGAAACGGCCACCGGCTGCTCTATAAGCTCTCTGGGAATGTCGGCAAGGAAGCGGGACGGTGTACCGGCCATGCTTAAGCCCATGAGCCGGCGTCGGAAAGCACGGAACAGGTAGAGTCGCTCTTCCGCCCTGGTTATCCCCACGTAAAACAGACGCCGCTCCTCCTCCATCTGGGCCCGGTCGTCCATGGAACGGGAGTGGGGCAGCAACCGTTCTTCCAACCCAATGATGAACACAACTGGGAACTCCAGCCCCTTGGCCTGGTGCAGGGTGATCAGGGTCAGAGCGTCCTTGCTTTCGTCCAGGCTGTCCACGTCGGAAACAAGCGATATCCTCTCCAGGAAGACGGCAAGGGAGCTATCTTCCTCTCCGGCCAGCAGTTCCTCCACTTCGGCGGCCTGTCCTTTCAGCTCCAGCACGTTCTCCCACTGCTCCTCACCGCGTTCGTCCTCCATGAGGTAGCTCCGATAGCCTATCCTTTCCAGGAGCAGGTCTATCAACCCGGCAGCTCCTACCTTCTCCGCTTGCTCAGTCAGATAGCCGATGAGGCTGACGAACCGCTCGATAGCGGCGACGGCCCTGGGCGCAATCCGAGGCTTCACGTCCCCTACCTCACCGGCAGCGATCGCCTGGAGCGCCGCGTATAGGGGCAGGCCCAGTTCTTGTGCCCACCGGGTCACCTCTTCCATTGTCCTGGAGCCTATGCCCCTGGACGGCACGTTGACGATGCGGTTCAGGCTCACCTCATCGTACGGGTTTAGCACAACCCGCAGATAAGCGACAACGTCCTTGACCTCACGCCTTTGATAGAACCTGACGCCGCCTATCAGACGGTAGGTCATTCCATAACGTAGGCAGGCCTCTTCCATTGCTCTGGACTGTGCGTTTATGCGGTACATTACGGCACAGTCTCCCAGGGACAGACCTTCCTCCCTGACCAGCCTGTCGACCTCCTGCACGACCATGCGAGCTTCCTCATCCTCGTTGTGCCCCTCACGCACCACCAGGGGACGGCCCTGCTCCTTGCTGGTGAACAGGTCGTTCTCCAGCCTGTTCTGGTTGGGGGCAATGACGCGCTTTGCCGCCGCGACAATGTTCTTTGTGGAGCGGTAGTTCTCTGCCAGGTTGACCACCTTGGCTTCCGGGTAGTCTTTCAGGAACGACCGGATGTTCCTGATATCAGCGTTGCGCCAGGAGTATATCGACTGATCGGGGTCGCCCACCACGCAGATATTGCGGTACTTGCCGGCAAGCAGCTTGGCCAGAACGTACTGGGCCACGTTGGTGTCCTGGAACTCGTCGATGAGCAGATGGAGGTAGCGCGACTGGTACTTCTCCAGCACCTGGGGCGCCTCCTTCAGCAGCCTTGCGGTCTGCGCCAGCAGGTCATCGAAGTCCAGCGCCCTGCTTTGCCAGAGCAGCGATTCGTACCGTTCGTATACCCTGAGCACAATCTCGTCGTAGTAGCTGGACACGGCGTCGGCAAAGGCCCCTGGGTCTATCAGGTTGCTCTTTGCTCCTGAGATGATGTTGCTCACAGCGCGCAAGGGGTACCGTTTGGGGTCTATGTCCCCCTCTTCCATGGCCCGTTTCAGCAAGGCCATGGTGTCATCATCATCGTAGATGACAAAGCTGCGGTCCAGCCCTATATGATGGCCGTCGCGCCTCAGTATTGAGACGCATAGCGAGTGGAACGTGCTGCAGGTCAATCCCTCGGCGCGGCTGCCCAGCAGGCGCTCCAACCGTTGCCGCATCTCCCGTGCCGCTTTGTTGGTGAAGGTCACCGCGGCGATGCGGTGGGGGCCGACGCCGCAAACGCGCACCAGGTAAGCGATGCGATGCGTGATAACGCGGGTCTTGCCGCTTCCCGGGCCTGCCACTATGAGCACGGGGCCCTCTATGGCCTCGGCGGCTTCCCTCTGCGCCGGGTTCAATCCTTCTAGAATACGGCTGGTCTGCACAATGCAACGATTATAACAAGCCGCAGGGGGATAGTTAGTGACCTGTTTGGCATATTAAACGAGGAAAAAGGCTTGCCGATTGTGTTGACATTGTAGGGACTCCGCAAGCCCGGCAGGTTGCCCTATTGTGGCTTTCTGCAAGTCAGCGGCGGTGCCATAAGAAAGCTCCGTAAGCTACGAGCAGCAATCCCGGCGCGCTGAAGAACAGCATGCCTGCGGAGCCGGCCATAAAGGGAGGTAGGAACGCGTAAAAGGAGGCGATGTAGACGACGCCCACGGCAATTGCGCCGAGTGAGACTAATGGCGCCCGTCGAAACTGGACATACCCAATGACTATGCCCAGGCCAACAAGACCGTACATGGCTGTTATAAGCCAACCTATCCCGACGCCGATTCTCTCTTCGCTAACCAGCGTAGCCGACGAACTGAAGGCTGGGAAGGTCCCTACAACCACGGTAGCCAGTCCCAGCCAAGGAATGGCAAAGCGCACAGGGCGCAACGCGAGGCACCCTAGCAGGCTGCGGAAGAACTGTCGTCCTGAGCAACGCGAAGGACCTGGCGCGCCTGCATATATGGATGCGCATGGGGGCCGCAGCTGAGTCTCATCGTCCAGTCCCCATTCAATATCCAGTAACCGTGTCTGTGCAGGTGGGGGACCCAGTATCGCAGGCTGGATGGCCCTGACCGAGGTACAGAGCAACTCATGGATAGCTGACGCCGGAGTCTCCACCCAGACCGGCGGTTTGGTCAGGGTCAGCGAGTTGCCGGGCCAGTTGCATGCTTTCTTTGTCCTCACTGCGTACATCGCCGTGCTCGGCGGCGCGGCCCTCTGGATCATCCGGCGTCGAGACATCGCTGGAGCGAAGGGGTGAATGATTCTGGGACCTAGCTGTTCGGATTCGCCTCTAGGACTTCGGTTAACTCCTGTCTCGTGATTGTTTTTTCGGGAGTCCTGCCAGGGTAGGTTTCGAAGTTGCTGTCGCCGACTACCCACACTTGCTCTGGCTCGCTTAGCGACCAATAGCCCGGGAACTTCTCTTGGTCGGCCCTCCCCGAGAAGAAAAAGAGGTACGACTGGCCTGTTTTGAGCTCTACTGGACTGTAGTCCGGGATGGCTACAGAAACTGTCTCAGCCAGCCGTCCTCGCCAGAACTGGGACACCTCTATCTGGTAGAGCGTGTATACCCTGTCGAACGTTCTCCCGCTAGGGCCTTTGTAACTTGATGGTCCCAGAGTCCTCTTCAACCACGGTGCCTTCGACTGCTACTAGAGAGCCCGCCGCCAGACGCGGCAAATCGAGCGGCCTCGTTGCCCAAGAGGGTGGATCGTTCCGATCGCTTTGATAAGCGAAGAAGCCGATAGCTCCCAAACCAACGACGATCCCCAGCGATAGAACTAGACCCATGCCCAAGCCCTGAGTTCGCATGGAAGGGGAGAAGCCGTGTCTATGCCATAAGGCGACCCCGTAGACGACGAACACAAGGCCCGGTGCGGCGAATATGAGCATGCCAGGTAGACCTGAGCCGAAAGGTGGCAGGTATGCGTAGAAGGAACCGATAAAGATGAAGCCTGCGGCGATGGCACCGAGGGCAACGTACGGTACGGGTCGAAGCCGAACATAGCCAACAACGAGAACCAAACCGATGAGACCATAGAGCGTTGTGACGAGCCAACCTATCCCGACGCCGATTCTCCCTTCGCTAACCAGCGTAGCCGACGAACTGAAGGCTGGGAAGGTCCCTACAACCACGGTAGCCAGTCCCAGCCAAGGAATGGCAAAGCGCACAGGGCGCAACGCGAGGCACCCTAGTGCTGTCATAGGCAACAGGTTGACCAAGGCTAGCCAAACCAAGATATTCATGGCTCCCCAATCAGTCCGAAGTCCTTAGCACCCGTAGCACCTCGATGAGTGATTCCCTACCCCGGTCTAGGCCACGTTGAGGATTACCTCGCCGCGGCGCCGGCTGAAATTATCGACGCGTTCCTGGAACAGCTGCTGGTACTCCGGGGAACCGATGCGCTCCACCGTCATTATCACCGCGTCCTCATGGTTGTCGGCGTAGTACCTTCTCCGGATGCCGCTCTTGGTGAAGCCGTACTTTTCGTACAGGGCGTGTGCGGGGAAATTGCTCACCCGCGCCTCCAGCGTCACCCGTTGCGCTCTCCTGGCCATGGCCATCTCCATGGTGCCCAGCATGAGAAGCTCACCCAGACCTCTGCCCCTCAACTCCTCCCTCACCGCAATCGAGGTGATGTGCGCCTCGTCCACCATGAACCAGACCCCAACGTAGCCGGCAACGAACTCGCTCCAGTCGCCGATCACTATCTGCTCCGGCCGGGCCACCAAGGACTTCACTCCAGAGAACAGCCGTTGCAGCAAAGGCTTGGACGCCTCCAATAGAGAAGAGGATGCCTCTGCCTCCGAGTCTCCACCCACTTCCGTTAACTCAGAGGACGCGACAAGGTAGCGGGCCAGCTTGTTGTTAAGCTCCTTCTTCAGCGGTGTTGGAGGCCACGTAGTGGGGAAGGCCTCGCGCTCTATGTCGGCGACTTGAGGGATGTCCTCAAGCCTCATGGGGCGAATTCTGAAGTCCATCTTTCTCAGACGTTGGGCAGGTTAAAGGTTGAGCTTATTTTACCATATGAATAAACTGGTCACTAGAAGGACGGCAATAATGCACTCAACACTACGGCTAATACCTGCGTACCAAGCTTCCTGGACTATGGGCCATACTTTCAACCAGGAGTGCTCCGATTGAAGCTCACGATCATCATCCCCGCCTACAACGAAGAGGACTACCTCCCGTATACACTGGACTCCATCCGTACCGCCGCGGCACATCTGTGCGATAGCTCCAGCGCCGAGGTCGACATAATCGTCGTAGACAACGACAGCAATGATGACACAGCCGCCGTCGCTCAGAGCAGGGGCGCGACGGTAGTCCGCGAGCCGGTGCAGGGCATTGCTCGCGCCCGAAACGCCGGGGCGGGCTATGCCGATGACGACGTGCTCGTCTTCGTCGACGCGGACGTGATCCTGCCACCCACGTCGCTTGAAACGATACACGAGGTGATGAGCGATCCAGCTTGCGTCAGGGGGGCGGTGGACGTCGAATACCGTCCGAAACGCCGATTCATCAGGCCATATCTCGGCGCTTGGAGGCTCCTCTCACGCCTCACGGATATCGCCCAGGGCGCGACGCAGTTCTGTCGCAAGACCGTCTTCGAAGAGGTAGGTGGCTACGACGAGAAGGCGTGGATCGGCGAGGACGCCGACTTCTTCTGGGCACTCAAGAAGCTGGCCAAGCGAACCGGTCGCACGGTCCGGTTCATAGAGCACCCGCGCGTTCAGGGTTCCAGCCGTCGCTTCGATAAGTGGCCGCTGTGGAAGATTCTGGTCTGGACCAACCCCCTCTTCATTGCCCTGTTCCGCCGTCGAAAGGCGTTCTGGAGCGGGTGGTACTCGCGCGCCGTGAGGTAGGGCGCAGGGGATGGGGTTCGACTCCCGTTCTAATCGCAGTACGTTGAGAGTGGTTATCAGGCCTGTAACCGCGCAAGCGGTTATCCCGAAAGGGACAAGGAGCCGGCAAGGTTCTTCAACGAATCAATGCCGGCTCCTTCTTTTGATTCTCGCAGGTTATCCCTGAGATTCTTCGGCCTGTTCGGCCTCAGAATGACAGTTTCCGGATACCCCCTAGAACTGCCGCAGGAAGCGCATGTCGTTGGTGTAGAAGTGACGTATATCGTCGATGCCGTACTTCAGCATGGCGATGCGCTCCGGCCCCAACCCAAAGGCGAAGCCAGTGTACTTCCGCGAGTCGTAGCCCACGCCTTCCAGGACGTGCGGATGCACCATGCCCGCTCCCATGATCTCTATCCAGCCCGTCTCCTTGCAGATGCGGCACCCCTGTCCCTTGCAGGCAAAGCAGTCTATGGACATATCCACGCCGGGCTCCACAAAGGGGAAGTAGTCGCAGCGGAAGCGCACGCGGCGGTCCTCGCCGAATATACGCCTGGCAAACTCGTACAGCGTGCCCTTCAGATCGGCAAAGGTGATGCCGTCGTCCACCGCTAGGCCCTCTACCTGGTAGAAATGCCACTCGTGGGTGGCGTCGCTCGCCTCGTAGCGGTAGCACTTGCCGGGCACCACCACGCGCACCGGCGGCTTTGTGCTCTCCATGACGCGGGCCTGCATGGGTGAAGTGTGGGTGCGCATCAGCATACGGCGTCCCTGGGGCGTGGGGTCTTCCCAGTCGACCCACAGCGTGTCCCACATATCCCGTGCCGGGTGATCGCGGGGTATGTTCAGAGCGTCGAAGTTGTAGTGCTCCCACTCCACCTCCGGCCCCTCCACCACGCTGAAGCCCATGGAGACGAAAGCGTCCAGAATCTGGCGCACCATCCGCGTAGTGGGGTGCAGCCGCCCCCGGGGTACGGGCCTGCCGGGCAGCGTGACGTCTATGCCGCCCTCCGCCAGATACCGGGCGCGTTCCGCCTCTTTCAACGCCTGCCTGCGCTCCTGGAACCGCTCTTCCAGCACCGCCTTGACCCTGTTAGCCTCCGCTCCAACCGACCGCCGCTCTTCCATGGACAGCGAACCTAGCTGCCGCAGCAGCAGCGTCAAACGCCCGCGACGTCCCAGGTAGGCGACTCTCCATGACTCCAGCCCGGCCTCGCCCGCCGCCGACTCCAAGACGCGCTGCGCTTCTTGCGAAAGCTGGTCAAGCTCATCCAGCAAAGGTGTTTCAGACATTGCGCTTCCTGCTGCAAGAAAAGTAGGCCTTGATTCTAGGCTGGGCGATGGGCAGGGGTCAAGCTTGCCGGTTGTAAAGCACGGGTGACCCTGCAGAGTCTGTCATTGCTGTGTAAATAGGCCTCGCCCTGACACCTCCCTTATCACCATCGTTATTGTCTATGTAGGACGTCCTCATTGCACCAACACGCTTGACATTATTCAAAGGAGCAGGAAATGAGAAAACGTTGGATTCTTGTCCCCGTTGCACTCGTCATGATGGCTTTGCTCGTAGCTACCGCCGGCGTCGCCATGGCGCAGAAGAACGATGGCGATTCCAAGGCCGGCAAGTTCACCTCGCGCGTGGCCGAGATACTCGGCCTGGACGAAGATAAGGTAGAGGACGCCATGAAGCAGGTACGGCAAGAGCTCAGAGATGAAGCGATGCAGAGCAAGCTGGACGGCATGGTTGAGAAGGGGCTCATAACCCAGGAACAGGCGGATGAATACCTGGATTGGTACCAGTCCCGCCCTGAGATACTTCCCGGGTTTGGCAAGTCTGGGTTTGGATACGGCAAGCACAGATACGGCCGGGGATTCGGGCGCCACTGGAAATTCCCCAAAGCGCCTCCTTCAGAGGAGGCGTCTGCTTAGACCACCGTTCTTTTAAGATAGAGGCACGGGGCTTCATAGCCTCAATTCCTAGAGCATGACTCACGGTTTCCCGACATCTGTTATTCTAGTAGCGTTTTGTAGCATTGCTTTTCTGAACGGACGCTTCCCTCCTCAGGAATAATCCGGTCAACGTAAGGTGAAAATTCAATGGGATCCATACGAGGTATAAAGCTGTGGCAGGCGGCGGCGCTGGCAGTAGTCCTGGTAGCGGCATCAGGAGCAACGTACGGCGTCTACAACATAGTCAACGACGCAGGCATTGCCGGGCTGGAGGAAGGCCAGCAGTCGATCCCGGTACAGCGCGGCGACCTCATCAACCAGGTCTCCACCAACGGAAGCCTTGTTTTCCCCAACAAGGAGGCCCTGAGATTCGGCTCACAGGGCACGGTGGGTGAAGTATCGGTTGAAGAGGGCGACGAGGTGGCACAGGGCCAGCTGCTGGCATCGCTGGACAGCGCCTCCAAGGCTGCCCTGGAAAGGGCGGCGGCCCAAGCGCGGGTGAACCTGCGTGACGCTCAAGATTTGCTCGACGAAATAGCGAATGGACCCGATGCGGACGAGCTGCAAAACGCAAAGGACAGCGTGACCTCCGCCCAGAAAGACCTCGATAGCGCAAACGGGGATTTGAAGCTGGCCAACCGGGGTTGGGAGGACAAGCTGGAGACTGCCCATGAAGCCGTTGACGATGCCCAAGAGGAGTACCTAAAAGCATTCCAGAAATGGCTGGGAATCACCCCAAATGCGGACCAGGCCAGCATGGCGCCGCGGGATCTACTGGATGCCCTCAGCATCGACCTGGACGCCCTTTACGACCCCAGGCTGCGCTTCTCCGACTTAGAACGCAACGCCTCGGCGGAGGGGATGCCCCCTGATGACCCGGCTACCCCCTGGAACGAGGCTGTAGTCTACATCTGGTTGAACATATTCCCCGGCCGGATCGTCGTCACCTGTGACAACGGCGCTCCTTTCCAGGGTGCCTGCATCCACGACGAGATGACGACGGCATGGGACGCTCTTTCCGTGGCGCTAGAGGCTCTGGACACAACGCAGACACAGGCGGCCGGCGCCATAGCCAAGGCGGAAAACGCCGTGGCCGCAGCGGAAGATGCGCTGGCGAAAGCCAAAGAGGCCCTGGATGATCTGACCGCCGATACCGACGAGCTGATGCTGGCTCTGAACCAGGCAGACGTAGCCGAGGCGCAATCGGCGCTGGATACGGCATTGCAGAACCTGCAGGACGTCGCCCTCTACGCCCCCTTCGATGGAATCGTCTCGGCGGTCAACATCCAGGACGGAGACCCGGTCGGCTCTGACGTGCGCGCCATCGAAGTCGTGGACCCCTCTGTGATAGAGATGGACGGCGTCGTGGATGAGATCGACGTGCTGTTCATCCAGAAGGGCGCACAGGCCACGGTGACCCTGGACGCTTTGCAGGGCCAGCTCCTTGCCGGCGAAGTCTCCACCATAGGCAGCGCCGGCGCCGGCCAGCAGGGCATCATAACCTACCCGGTTGGAATACGGCTTCAGGTCCCCCCGGGCGTAGACCTCAGAGAAGGGCTCACCGCTACCGCCAGCATAGTGCTGCGACAGGAGAGCAACGTCCTGTTAGTGCCCCTGCAAGCCATCCACGGCACGTTCCAGGAGCCCACCGTAATGGTGGTGAACAACGGCAGTATAGAAGAGCGGCCCGTGCTTCTTGGCAACAGCGACGACTTCTGGGTTGCGGCGGTGGGAGGATTGGAAGAAGGGGAGCAGATAGTCATCGAATCGCAGGATACCAGCTCGCTCGGCTTCTTTGGCGGCTTTGGCGGGGGAGGCAGGGCCACGACATTGACCCGGCCGCCCAGGTAAGTGATCTATGATCGAGCTACAGAACGTAAACAAGGTGTACCCAATGGGCAGGCTGGAAGTGGTGGCGCTGCAGGACGTTTCTCTAGGTATCCGGCAAGGGGAGATGGTTGCCGTCATGGGGCCCTCCGGTTCCGGCAAGTCCACTCTGATGAACATAATCGGCTGCTTGGACGTGCCCACGTCCGGCCGGTACTTCCTGGAAGAGCAGGAGGTGGGCCGCCTGAACGACGACAGCCTGGCCGGCATACGAAACAGTAAGATTGGATTTGTGTTCCAGACCTACAACCTGCTGGCCAGGCTCACCGCGCAGGCCAACGTGGAGATGCCCCTGCTCTACGGCAACGGAAAGAACTCCAAGCGCAAGTCTCTAGACGCCCTGGCCAAGGTTAGGCTGGCAGACCGGGCGCATCATAGGCCCAATGAGCTCTCAGGCGGACAGCAGCAGCGCGTCGGCATAGCCCGCGCCCTGGCCAAGGACCCTTCCATCCTGCTTGCCGACGAGCCTACGGGCAACCTGGACAGCCGCTCCAGCCAGGAGATAGTGGCGCTTCTGCAACAGCTCAACGACGAGGAAGGGTTGACCGTGATCGTTGTAACGCACGAGCCTGACATCGCCGCCAGCACCCGCCGCGTGGTGACCATGCACGACGGACGAATAGTGGATGACAAGCCCGTGGTGCAGCAGAGATTCTCCGCCACTGCGGGGAAGGATGGCCCCCACTGAGACCTTTGTTCATCATCCGCACCGCGCTGTCATCAATAGGGGCCAACAAGCTGCGCGCCGGGCTCACCCTTCTTGGCATAGTGATAGGGGTGGCCGCCGTGATCTCGCTGATGTCCATAGGGCGCGGCGCCCAGGAGAGCATCATCTCGCGAATAGAGGAGCTGGGCACCAACTTGCTCTTTGTCAGGCCCGGTTCGGCGAGTGAAGGGGGCTTCTTCGGGGGCAGCGATAGCAGCACCCTGACCTTGGAAGACGCCCGGAGCCTGCACGACCCTGTCTTCTCTCCCAGGGTTTCCGCCGTTGCTCCTGAGATCAACTCCTTTGGAATACTAGAGGTGGGTAGAGATAGCGTGGCCAGCCAGGTGGTGGGCGTTACGCCTGAATACCAGTCGGTACGCAATTTCTCCGTGGCTTCGGGCCAGTTCATATCGGAAGCCCACGTCAACAGCAATTCCACCGTGGCCGTGCTGGGTTCGCAAGTAGCCGAATGGCTGTTCGGCTTCCGCGACCCGGTGGGCCAGACCATGCGAATAAACGGCCGCCAGTTCACCGTAGTGGGCGTCCTGGAGAGCAAGGGCGGCACCGCCTTTGGCTCGCAGGACAGCATCGCCCTAGTCCCCGTCACCACGGCCTACTATCGATTGGAATCGCAGCGCACCACGCAGGGCGGCGTCAGCGTGTCGCTGATCAACGTCCAGGTGGACGACCGCGAGGAGATGGGCCAGGCCATGCAAGACGTGGCCACAGTATTGCGGCTGCGACACAGGATCACCGGTGAAGACGACTTCACCATCACCAACCAGCAGGAGACCCTGGAGACCTTGGAAGAGACCACCGACACGTTCGTGGTCTTTCTCGGAGCCATCGCCAGCATATCCTTGCTCGTAGGCGGCATTGGGATTATGAACATAATGCTGGTTTCCGTCACGGAGCGGACGCGCGAAATAGGCGTACGCAAAGCCATGGGCGCTACAAGAAGAGACGTCATGCTCCAGTTCCTCACGGAAGCAACCGTCCTCAGCCTGAGTGGCGGCATTATAGGCTTGCTGTCAGGAGTGGGGCTTTCCAGGCTTATAGACGGCAGCGGAGTGTTGGGAGAGGACTTCAAGACCCTGGTCAGCGCGGACATCGCTGTGCTTGCTCTCGTCGTCTCCGCCGCCATAGGTCTCTTCTTCGGCATATATCCGGCCATGCGTGCGGCACGGCTGCATCCCATAGAGGCGCTGCGGTATGAATGATCCAGATCATTGGAGAAAGGACTAAACATGGGTAACAAAGCTTTCCTGGTCTTGATAGCTATCGCTATTTTGCTGGGGGCCAGCCTGGGAGGGGCTTTCGCCGCGGGAGTTGCCGTGGGCAGGTCCCAGGACAACGACCAGGCCGCAAGCGACACTTCCATCGACACTCCTGTCTTCACGCCTCCCAGGGCCCAGGGCGACTTCCAACAGCTTACCCCGGAGCAGATTCAGCAGTTCCGCCAGCAGCTCGGTGAAGGTGGAGGGGTTCCATTCGGCGGCGGTGGTGAGCTGGGAACAAGAGCCTTAACCGGCTCCATAGAGAGCATAGACGGGAACGTGGTCACCGTGAACACGCCACAGGGCCCGCTGCAGGCGACTTTGAGCGAAGACACCGGCATCCAGCTGTTCAGCGAGGGCGCCCCGCAAGACCTCGAAATCGGTCAGCAGGTGATCATCAGTGGTGAGCGAAACGAAGAAGGAGTAATGGAAGCTACCGACGTCCTGGTGACGCCTGAAGGAGACCTCTTCGGTGGAGGCTTCCTCGGCGCCGGTGGAGGAAGGCGGCTGCCCTAGAGCTGGTCTTCTATATCGTCCAGGAGCTGCTCCAGCCCCGGCGGCATGGAGTACGGCGGCCCCAGCGGTCTTATTCCCTCTGAGGCAACCCAGGAATCGTAGGTGGCCTCCAGCTCCTTGAGGTAGTACCTGGCGGCCCCAGCTCGGGATTCTGCTCTATCTGCCTGGAGACCTGCTGGTATTGCTGTTCGCCTTCGCGGTTTTCGGCCAACCCTTCCGGGAAGCCGTACATATAGCACAGAGTACCCAGCAGACGGGACACGCCGTTGTGGTCTTCCTCCAGCCTGGCAATTGAAGGGAGCCGCACCAGGATGTTCGCGTCATCTATGCCCTGCTCCGCGGCCCTGCTGCCCACCAGGTTCATGATTGAGGTGCGACCGGAGTAGCGGCTCTGCCGTCTGGGCACGGTGCCCGGCAGTACCATGTCTTCGCCGTTGAGGGTCGCCATCACCGGCAGAGGCCGGGTGTGGGGCACGTCGGACCACATGCTGCCGATGCGGCAGTACCGCTTCACGCCCAAACGCTGCATCAACTCCACTATGGAATCGACGTACTCATCGGTGTTGGCGTGCGGCTCCAGCAGGTGCATGGTGACGAAGTCGATACCGGCGTGGCCCCTGGCGTATCTGATATGAACGTTGGGAATGGAAGTCTCACGGCGTCCTTCTATGGAGAAGATGGTCGGCCGGTAGCGGGTGTAGTCGAAATAGCGGCCGGGAGTGGCCAGCGACGCCAAATCGCGGGCGTCGATGTCCCGTTCCAGCCGTTCAAGGGCAATGGTGGCCGACCGGCCCACGTCTACCCACGGCGACAGCGACCCTATAACGTGCGGCTGCCGCAGTTCAGGCAACGGCTCCTGGAGCTTGAAGTTCCCTACCCACATGAAGGCGTCTCAAGGGCCAAGGCGTTCAATGCACCACCCCCCGCTTTCCTCAAGAGTATACCTCAAACGGTCATGCAGGCGGTGCTCCCTGGATTGCCAGAACTCCATCACCCTGACCCGCAGTCTGTACCCTCCCCAGTCCGGCGGCCTGGGCACATCGTCTCTGAACCTGGCGTCGTATTCGCTCCAGCGCTCTTCTAGGCGTCGCCTATCCGGGATCACCCTGCTCTGCTCGGAGGCCCAGGCCGCTACCCGGCTTTCGCGAGAGCGGCTTCTGAAATAGACGTCCGACTCCTCCGCCGGCGCGGGCTCAACGCTGCCCTCCGCCCTGACCTGGCGGCTCAGCTTGGGCCAGTGGAACACCGCGGCGGCTCTGGGGTTGTCCCTCAGCTCTTCAGCCTTGCGGCTGGCGTAGCTGGTAAAGAAGACAAGGCATCCATCATTAATGGCGCGCAACAGCACTACGCGGGCGGAAGGCGCGCCATCCTTGCCCGCGGTGGCCAGCACCATGGCATCGGGAAACTCCTTGCCCACTTGCTGCGCTTCCCCGTACCACAAGTTGAACTGGTGGAACGCGTCCGCCGAAACCGTATTCTCCTCTAGCGCCGTCATCTGCCTCTCGACTCCATCCACTCCTCGTGCGAGGGCACCTCTTCACCTACCACGTACAGCAGATAGTACGCCCCCGTATCGCCAAGGAACTTGAACTCCTTGCGCAGAGCGGCAACCGTTCCCTCGAAGCCGCCGTGGGACCCGAGGTAGCTCTTGAAAGAACCGTGCTGCTTGGCCAGTTCCACCATCTTGATCGCGTTGCCCACAATGGCCTCTATCTTGCGGCGGTTGCGGATCACCCGCGTATCCCCGGCTATCATGTCTATTTCGCCCAGGGACATGCTTGCCACCCTCTCCGCATCGAAGTTGTGGAATACCTCTCTTGTCCCCGGCCACTTGTTCTCCACAACCTTCCAGGAGATGCCGGTCTGGAAGACAGCCTTGCTCATAACGTCCAGGTAATCGCCCAGGCTTTGGGGATTGATCTGATCGGGGGCCTTCATTTCGCTGCTGGGCATCTCTTCTCCTTGGAACTGTTGACTATCGAATAGAATCCGTATTCTATACGAAAAGTGTCCGCTATAATTCCATGCAGACCTTGCAAAACCTCTTCCCCCTTGACGGGGGAAGATTGAGATGGGGGTGAACGCAAGGGTCTTCCATGCAGGAGGCGAAACCATGGCAAGGCGTTACTGGCTGTTCAAATCGGAGCCTGGCGCATACTCCTTCGACGACCTAGTCAACGACGGTGTGGCCGAGTGGGACGGGGTACGCAACTTCAAGGCGCGCAACTACCTGCGAGACGAGGTCAAAGCGGGCGACGGCGTTCTCTTCTATCACAGCAACACCGACCCCATAGCCATTGTTGGTACCGCCGAGGTGGTCCGTGAAGGCTACCCCGACGACACGGCATGGGACACAGGATCAGACCATCCCGACCCCAAGAGCACGCCGGACAACCCAATCTGGTACATGGTAGACCTAAAACCGCTGGAACGGTTCACCCGCATAGTGACCCGCGACGAGTTGAAAGGGGTGCCGCAGCTGGCAGACATGGGCGTTCTCAAACGCGGCAACCGCCTCTCCATCCAACCCGTCACGGAAGAAGAGTGGAACGTGATACTCAACCTGGGAGAGCCTGTCTGCCTCGAGTCCTGACAGCACGCTCATGTTCGCGGGAAAACACGTAGGGGCAACCCTTGTGGTTTGCCCTCTCCTGGTATCCACGAGGGATACCCCTACAATACAGGTCGATCATGGCGATGCTATGAATATGACCGGCAATGTCCGACGCGATGGTTCAACACCGCGTGTCCCGCGTGGGCATTTCATAAACCACTTCCTCAACGTCGGCTTCAGTGAGGGTGGTCATTGGGAGTCTACCGCAGGGGCAGCGTTGAGGCGACATCCGGGTTCTCACTGTCCAGCGCCCATTGCATCGGGTTGTTCGCTATGTATTCCCTGGCGCGGTCTAATTCGCGCCCGTCCCGGATGACGCGTTCGTAGTAGTTGCGTTGCCACAGACGCCTGTCGAAAGACTGCCACCCCCATGTGGTCACGCCTCTGGCGTACTCTATGGTTGTCAGGGATTTGTACGCTCCCATCACGTCCCCCAACGTAGGGGCAACCCTTGTGGTTGCCCTCTCTCCTGTTGCCATGCTATTGTCTTGGGCGCTCACGACGGACGCCCCTACGGGTTCGTTAATTGCGATGATACCGTGAATGTGGTTCGGCATGATAACAAACGCATCCAGGTCTATACCCGGGAACCGGTGTGGCAGCGTTTCCCACATCTCTTGTGCCATTATACCCGCCTCGTTGAGGTGCATCTCATCTCCAACCACGTCTCCGAAGAGGCACAACCTGTTTTGGGTAACGGTGGTCACGAAATACGCGCCGGTACGGGAATAATCGTAGCCCTTCAGACGAATCGAGCGCCGGCGTCGCGCTTCAGGGATGCTATCCATACGTCATCCTTTCCCTGCACATAATCGTCCCCACGTAGGGGCAACCCTTGTGGTTTGCCCTCTCCTGGGTATCCACGAGGGATACCCCTACAATACAGGTCGATCATGGCGATGCTATGAATATGACCGGCATGTCCGGCCCGTGGGACGTCTGCCACCTAAGCCCCGCCCGACAGTCCAGCGCGGCCTACCTGCTACAGCCAGTCCTGTTCAACGTCGGCTTCGGTGAGGGTAGTCATGGGCTTCTGTGAACCTCGCGGCCTTCCCCAATCACAGCAAGGATGCGGTTCTTCAGCTTCTCGCGCAGGTCGGCCGGGGTGTTCCAGACTATGTGGCTGTAATGTTCGGTGTCGAAGTGCAACGTTTCCACTGCATCCTTTCTGCATGTAAATATAACGGGCAAGTCTAGCCCGTGTGCAAACCCTGCCTCGTAGTAGACGCCGCCCCTTGCCCCGCCGCACCAGCCGTCACGGCGCATCGCCCGCTCAGAGGGAGAGCAGGGTCGGCTGGCGTAGGCGTGGCGCGCAACACTCGCATCAGGAACGGAGCAGGCCGCATGGAAACCACGGTTGGTGCGTCATGCCCGTGACGACGGGCATCCAGGGGCGGCGGGGCCGCGCCCCCTCACCCCCTAACCGAGAGCTTGCCCTCGGCTCGGAAAGACGACTCACCTAGCCCTTCTTGACCACTAGAGTTGTAAATGTCAGTTCAACTTCTCCAACCCTGCCGGTGACTTCCCAGCATCCAGGGGAAGGAAAAATGAGACCGCTTGCTTGTATGCCATCCTCCCCGTATCCCTCAGGAATATCGGTACGGAGAGGAGGAGCCGAGGCGTCCAGCCTCCGTCCTGTGATCTCCAGCGGCCCGATTACCCCACGCCACCACACGAACTTCATTGATAAAGATCCGTCCTCCAGCATGGCCCCAGGACCATCCGGCACAAATTCTATGACCCCATCCGACGAGAGGACTGTCCAAAGTCCATCGCCTCCGTGGTGATTAGGACTTGTCAACTCAGGCCCCGGTGGGCCCTGACCGTTCGGAATCGTCACTAAGCAACCCTGGATATCCACGGTCGATATCGTAGCGGTTTCAGATGGAACAGTCGTACCAGTTGAGTCTGAGCATGCAAGCAGCGTCATTGCAAGCACAAATGAACCTAAGATGCCCTTCACCAACGCCGTACTCATAGCCTACTCAGAATACACCCAAGAGGTGCTCCGGAGCACGCCCCCCTCAACCCCTAACCGAGAGCTTGCCCGCGGAGTAACCTCCATCCACAAATAGCGCCTGTCCCGTGATGTACCCCGCCTGCGGCGAGGCAAGAAACGCCACGGCCTCAGCTATATCCTCCGGCGTCCCCGTTCTCCCCAGCGCCGTCTGCTCAATGAACGCCTTCTGATAAGCCTCGCTGGGCGGGTTCCACACTGGCGAATCGGTCATTGTGAGTCCCGGAGCCACCGCGTTGACAGTGACGGCGTGCGGGCCCAGCTCCATCGCCAGCACCCGGGTGAACTGCAGCAAGCCCGCCTTGGACGCCGAGTACGCCGCGCTGTTAACCCGCGCATTCTCTCCCGCCGTGGACGCTATGCTTACAATGCGACCGCCCTCGCCCTGGTCTATCATAGCCCTGGCTGCGGCCCGTGAGCAGAGGAAGGCGCCCTTCAGGTTCACCGACATTATGCGGTCCCACTCCGCCTCGGTTATCTCCAGTACGCCGGAGTTATGCCCCACTCCAGCGTCGTTCACCAGGATGTCGACCCTTCCGTAGGAGCCAACCACTCCTTGGAACAACCGCTCCACCTGCGCCGAGTCCGATACGTCGCAGACGAAGACACCCGCCGTGTTGCCCAAGGCCTCCAGTTCCTGCGACGTTTCCATGGCCAGGCTCTGATCGATGTCGGCAATGGCAATGGCAGCCCCCTTTGCCGCCAGGGCGGTGACAATTGCCTTGCCTATTCCTGCAGCGCCGCCGGTGACAACGGCCACCTTTCCTTCCAATTCCATGAAACGCCTCCTATCCCGGGAGTGCGGCCGGCTCCTCCTCCGCCACAGCCTTGCGCTGCGGCGGCCTTGCCATGAACAGCAGAATGCCCGACGTGGCGAAGAAGCCCGCCGAGACCATCCATAGCGTGGTATGGGTTACCCCGGCATCCAGAAGAAATCCGTAGACCGGGGGCCCCAATCCGGTCGCCGCCACCTGCACGGGGAACACTATGCCGCGGATGGTGCCCAGAAACCTCCGTCCAAAGTAGTTGGGCCAGATCAGATTGTTCGCCGTGATGTAGGCGCCTCCTCCCGTAGCCCAGATCATGTTGTGGGCAAAGATGGTGTACGTCTGACCGCTGGACAATATCATGGGGATCATGGAGAGGGTGAAGACCAGCCCGCCAAAGAGGGCCAGGCGCCGGATCTTCACCCTCTCTCCAATAACGCCGAATACGACCACGGAGAACATGAAGGTGAACGGGTCCATCGCCGTGCCGAACGCGACAAGCGCCGGCGACATGCCCGTCTCCTCCCAGTACGCCACTCTGTGAAGCAACGTGCCCGCAAGTGCGAAACCGCCCACGCCCAACGCGAGCAGTATGAGCCAGGACACAGGGTGCCGCAGCGCCTCCCTGGCTGTCCAATCGGTCTCGACTGCCCTCCCCGACCCCTGGGCGCTGCCGGGCGATGGCGCGGTCCGCGTACCGTTCAAACCGTCCGGCTGAAGTCCCAGGTCGGAGGGTGCGCCCCGTAGGAAGAGAATGCTCAACGGAACGGTGATTGCCGCCGCCAGCACGCCCAGAATGGCCCACGCCTCACGCCAGCCTGTGTTTTGGATTATCCACTGCGCCGCCGGAATGATTAAGACCGTGCCTATCGCCATCCCCGTGGTGGCTATGGACATGGCGCGGCCCCGTTTCCTTACGAACCACTTGGCCACGGGCACCAGGGTGAGCAGGTTGCCTCCCGGCCCGCCTCCCAGTCCGACGCCGCCTGAGACCGCGAACAGCAGATAGAGCATCCATATCTGGTGTGTGTAGAACAGCCCAATCAAGCTGCCTCCCGCCACCAGACCGGCGATGAGCCCCAGCCACCGCGGACCAAACCTGTCGATTATCACCCCGATGAGTGGCGCGGTGACCCCGCTTACCACCAGCCGGAACGTTATCGCCAGGGACAGCGCCCCCAGGCTCCAACCCATCTCCTCGCTCATCGGCGCTATGAAGAACGAGAACACCACCGGGTTCAGCGGCGACGTGGCCATGTTGATAGCCAGAGCCGTAGCCACAATCACCCAGCCGTAGTAGAGCCGGGAGGGCATGGGGATGGGAACGGTAGGCAGCCTTTGCATAGAGGACTACATTAGGGCATAGGATGGCCTTGAAGCAAGCTGGAGGAGTGGAAAGCCCCAGGGCCGCACTATACGTTACGCTATATCAACGAGTAGACGTACATCGAGACCAATGCAAAACCCCACTAGAGCCTGTTAGAGTACGCTCCACAGGGGAGGGATGCTTGGAAACAGGTCGCCGCAAGACCGTGTATCTGGCCAATGCTTACGGTTTCTCCGCCCGGCAGCGCGCCACGGTATTGCCGGAGTTGGTGTCCGCATTGGAATCCCTGGGGCTGGAGGTCTGGGAGCCCTTCCAGCGCAACAACCAGGAGGCCGGACTGAAGCCCGGTTGGGCCTACCGTGTCGGCCAGGCCGATGTGAAAGACGTGCGGGAGGCCGATGCGCTCTTCGCCGTTGTCAACGGCGTGCCCCCGGACGAGGGTGTCATGGTGGAACTGGGCATCGCCATCGCTCTGGGCAAGCCGACGTTCCTCTTCCGGGACGACTTCCGCCGCGCCACGGACTCGGAGCAATACCCCCTCAACCTCATGCTATTCACGGGCATGCCGGAACACGAGTGGCAGAGCTACTACTACACCTCACTTGAGGAGATCGCCTCACCGGAAAAGATGCTGGCCCGCTGGGCTGCCGAGGTGTAACCAGCCAACCTCTGACGCCTAGGCGCTGAACGCTCAACCCGTTTGCCCACCTTCAATCTCTCTAAAGGTAGACATCTCCCTCACCATTTCATTACCCTTTACTCCAATAACCCCTAGCAGGAGAGACCACATGGACTATGGCTTTGGCGTGCCCACCCGCGGCCCCTTGTCCGCGCCGCAAATGCTGGCCACCCTCGTCGCCGGCGGCGAGGAGATGGGATTCAGCTACATCGGCGTCTCCGACCACATCGTGGTGGCACGCCGCATCGACTCCACCTACCCCTACAGCGAAAGCGGCTCCTTCACCGGCTGGGAGTCCGGCGAATGCCTGGAGCAGCTTACCCTCCTCGCCTACCTGGCCGCCCGCACCACAAGGGCGCGCCTGCTCTCCTCCGTCATGGTGGTGCCGCACCGCAATCCCGTGCACGCCGCCAAGATACTCTCCACCATCGACAACCTTTCCGGGGGCCGTCTCACCGTGGGCTGCGGCGCCGGCTGGATGCGAGAGGAGTTCGAGGCCATCGGCACGCCTCCCTTCGACAACCGCGGCTCCGTCAGCGACGAATACATCCGCGTTTTCAAAGAGCTCTGGACCAGCGATGCCCCGGCCTTTGAAGGCAGATACGCCGGTTTCTCCAACATCATCTTCAGCCCTCAGCCCGTCCAGAAGCCCCATCCTCCCATCTGGATAGGCGGCGAAAGCCCCGCCGCGCTGCGCCGGGCGGCCCGCCTGGGCGATGCCTGGTATCCCATCGGCAGCAACCCCACCTATCCCTTGCAGACCGTCCAGCAGCTTTCAGAAGCCATCCGACGTCTTCATGGCTACGCCGAACGGTTCGGACGCGACCCCATGGAGATAGACCTTGCTTTCAGCGCCGGCTGGTACAACGAAAAAGAAGCCCACACCGGCCCCGGCGGTGATCGCCTCATCTTCACCGGCACGCCTCAGCAGATAGCGGAGGACATCCTGTCGTTCCAGGAGCTGGGCGTGCGTCATCTCATGCTTGGCTTCCAAGCGCCGACCCTCGACCAAACGCTGGAGCGAATGGGCTACTTCGCCTCAGAGATCATGCCTCTGGCCAGGGGGTAGTACGGGCAGGCGGACAGACGGGCAAGCCCCCCTTTTGTCGTTGCGAGGAACCGAAGCAATCTGGTGGGTCATGGGGCAGCCGTTCCTCGGAGGCCATGCCCGCGGGGCTGGGGGGATGCTTCGTCGGCGGGGGTGGTTCTAGGTCGGACGGAGGCCAACCGACTCCTCAGCATGACAGCGTGGGGGTGTCTGTCCGTTTGCCCGCTTGCCCGTTTGTCCGGGGGCGGGTCTGCGGCAGGGCTGCCCTACCCCGCACTCATCACGCCGCTCTCCACGAAGCGACGGATCTCCCCTTCCAACTCATCCGGCCTCTCCTGCGGAATGAAATGCCCCGCATCTTTCACAATGACGTGCTCGAAGCTGGGCGCAGCTTTCTGCAATAGCCGCAAAGACGGATTCGCCGAGGGATGGCGCGTAGGGTTCTCACTGGTGATGAGCATGATGGGGAACGTGACCCTGGCCAGCCAGTCGTCCTGGTCGGCGGGAGCCTGCGCCGCCGTGAACTCCGCCTCTATCTCCGGCGTGCACTTCAACTGCACCTGTCCGTCGTCCATCTCCTCCGTCCCGCCGTTTATATACTCCCAGAGCAGGTCCGTTCTCCAGTTCCTAAACGCCTCCGCCTGAGAGTAGCGGTCGAAGATGGCCTGACGGCTGGGCCACAGGGAGCGGCGATTGCGGGCTACCCTCGCCGCCGCGCTGCGGTCGTGATGGCTGCCCGCCTCCGGGTTGTGCACCGGCATACCGGGCTCGATGAGAATGGCGCCTCTCACCCGGTCGCTGATGAAGGAGCCGCCTAGCGCCGCCAGCACCGCACCTCTCGAATGACCAATGAGCAGTATGTCTCGCAGGTTCAGTCCTTCCACGAACCCCTTCAGGTCCGGGGCCACGTCCTCCCAGCCATAGCTGCCCGGCTTGTCGGAGTCGCCGTGACCCCGCAGATCCATGGCCACCACGCGAAACCGTGAAGCCAGCGATTCCGCGGTGGGTCGCCATACCTGTGCGCACAGGCCTCTGCCGTGAAGCAGCACCGCCGGCGGGCCGCTGCCCGGCCACTCCAGGTAGTGCAGCCTTATTCCCGGGGTATCGATGAACTTGCTCTCCGCTTCCAATCCTTCCTCCGTGGCCTGGGCTTCGCTTTTGCGGCCTCTGGATAGTACCATAAGAAATCCATCCCGCCTCAGGTAGGAGAGCACTGAATGGACAACCCCGCACTGACCGCCTACCCTGTCATTCCCGTCATAGCCAACCGTTGGAGCCCGCGCGCCTTCGACGCCGAGCGCCTTGTGGACACGCGGACCGTCGGCTCGCTGTTCGAGGCGGCGCGCTGGGCCCCGTCGTCGGGCAACGAGCAGCCCTGGCGATACATCGTGGGCCTCAACTTCGACGAAGCTCACCGCGCCGTGTTGGACTGCCTCGCCGAGGGCAACCGGCTCTGGGCCGGCAACGCTCCTCTGCTCTTCATCGCCGTGTCCAAGACCACCCGCAACGACCGACCCAACCCGCACTTCGCCCACGACGTGGGGCTCTCCCTGGAGAACCTCTTCCTTCAGGCTATACATCTAGGACTGCACTGCCACTACATGGCCGGATTCTCGGCGGATAGGGTGCGCCGGACCTTCGGCGTACCAGACGGATTCGAGCCGGTAACGGCGGGCGCCGTAGGCTATTGGGGCAATCTCGACCAGCTCCCCGACGAACTCAAGCAGCGCGAGCAGAGGAAGCGGGAGCGCAAGCCCTTCTCGGAGTTCGTCTTCACCGGCGCATGGGAGCAACTCCTGCCTGGGTTGGATGGATAGGGTGACATGACAATCTTGAAGACGGGTTTATTTCCATGCTAATCTCGTGCTGAATGGAGCTTAGCCTGGAATCCTTACTTAATAGGAGCGATACAGGCATAGTGATGCTCTCGGAATGCCACCGTCACTATAATCACAACCATGCAATATCGAACACAACGACCGAAAGCCGCCGAGTTTTTTGCTGGTATCGGGCTTGTGCGCAAAGGATTGGAACCAGAAGGGTTCGATGTCGTCTTCGCAAATGACATCGACAAAACCAAGAAGAGAATCTATGAAGCTAACTACAGCCCAACAGAGTTCATCTTGTCTGACATAAGGGAACTGTCTGGTCATGATGTCCCGCAAGTTGAGTTGGCTGTAGCATCCTTCCCTTGCACAGATGTCTCCGTCGCTGGTGCCCGTGCTGGTCTAGGGGGTAGGCATTCTAGCCTAGTTAACGAATTCCTGCGCATCGTTAAGGAGATGGGTGGTAGGAAGCCACAGGTTGTGGTTCTAGAAAATGTCCTAGGTTTCGCTACGTCTAGAGGCGGTAACGACCTTGTAGCGACGATAGAGAATTTGAACAGCATTGGGTATGCATGCGACATTATGGTGTTGGATGCAGCCAGGTTTGTACCACAGAGTCGTCCGAGGATATTTATAGTCGCATGGACGGGGACGCCAGCTAAACTAGACCTTTTTTTCACATCTGACGCTCGTCCAGCTTGGACTCTCCGTTTCCGTGAACAGAATCCGGATCTAGGTCTTCGCACTCTGGCTCTCCCCCCCTTGCCACATTGTTCCGAGAACTTAGCCAATGTTGTAGAAAGATTGACCCCGGAACACCCTTCTTGGTGGCCTAGAGAGGTCTTAGATAGATTTACTAGTTCATTGTCTTCAATCCAACATGAAAGATTGGAGACGCTCAAATCGTCCGTTTCTCTCCGTTGGGCCACAGCCTACCGCAGAACAAGACAGGGGAAAGCAGTTTGGGAGATACGCGGCGACAGTATCAGCGGGTGCCTGCGTACAGGAAGGGGTGGATCCAGTCGTCAGGCGGTAGTAGAGGCAGGGGGTGGAGATTTCAGAGTCCGTTGGATGACGGCCCATGAATACTGCCGGCTTCAGGGTGCTCCTGACCTTGATTTGGCAGGAGTTTCAGAAAATCAAAGTAGATTCGCTTTAGGGGATGCGGTTTGTGTACCAGTGATCTCATGGTTAGCAAGTAACATCTTGCTTCCTCTTCTTTCAGAGGAGTGTAGTCAAGTAGGTTCTACGGCTTCCACCAGAACGAACTATGTCTCAGTCTGACGCGGTATTTGAGCCCCCAGAAGAAGTGGTTGCTATCCGGCAGGAGATAGATAACGCCCTGAATTCACTCGACTATACAGGGAATAAGGTAGGAGGCGCTAAGGTTGGCGTATATGCCTTTTATGACTACGACGAGGAACCGATATACGTCGGCCAAACTTCAGAGCAGCTCAGGGTGAGAATAAGAAGACATCTTACAAATCAACGAACTGACGCCGTTGCAATGAATGTATTGGACCCGTTTGAAGTCGCTGAGATAGAGATGTGGCCATTCTGGAATTTGGAACGGTCTCTGATCAAGGACACGCTGAATTCGGCTGAATTCACTGTTTATAGAATGTTGCTTGAGAAATCTGCATTCTCGGCAATATTAAACGAGGCGCCGGTGCCTCCGGCGCCAACTATTGATATGCCGCCTTCCGTTCGAAAGAGGATTGTTCCGTCTCCTATATTCGAGCGTCGTCTGCACCCAGATGTAAGAGTCGCGAGAAGAGCTACAACCATTGCGAAATTAGCCCAAGTAATCAGCGAACGCCAAGTGAGGCCAGGATTAAGAAACACATTGCTAACTCAGGCACGGAGGTTGGAATATCTAGCTGCACGGCGTCTTGAAGAATTGGCTAACTCACCTTAGTTGAGTATTAAAGGTAATGGCTGATAACGTATCCCCGGCGAAACGCAGCCGGACAATGGCGGCAGTCAAGAGCAAGAATACTACGTGCGAGTTGAGACTCCGACGAGCTCTGCATCACGCTGGATTTCGTTTCCGGCTCCATCGAAAGGATGTTCCCGGCAATCCGGACGTCTTGCTACCCCGATATCGAATGGCAGTGTTTGTGCACGGGTGCTTTTGGCATTGGCATGGTTGCAAACGCTCCAGAATGCCAGCAACGAACGTAGAATATTGGACGTCAAAAATCAACCGAACGAAGAATCGGGATCAAATAAACCAGCAAAGGCTCAAATCTTTAGGCTGGGAATGCGTTGTGATCTGGGAGTGTAATCTTTCAGAGACGACAGAAATTTTGATAGAGCACCTTAACATTTTGAGAAAGACTTATCTCCTCCAACCCTAGTCGAGATGGCCCAACTTGCCTTATCCACCACGTTTGACACCCCACCCTGCACCCTCATATCATCCCTCCCGACTCATAGGAGGACCGCATGCCTGACATCCACGGTGAAGAGGAGCACGCCTCCTACGTGGGAATACCCACGTTCATCCATGCTCCCCTTGCCCTTACCGCCGCTGAGTTGAAGGAGATGGAGGCCGACATTGCCATCATTGGCGCACCAGCCGAGATGGTGATCTACCGTCCCGGCGCCAGGTTCGGCCCACGAGCCATACGCCAGGCCGGCTACGTGGAGCATCCCAACGACTACATCTACCACATGGAGCTTGAGGTACACCCCACGCGCGTCCTCAACGTGGTCGACTTTGGCGACGCCGCCTGTCCCCCCTTCTCCATCGAACGCAGCCACCAGGCCATTCAGGCCAAGGTCGCCGAGGCCCTGGAGGCGGACGCCGTGCCCATTGTGCTCGGCGGTGACCACTCCGTCACGCTGCCCAGCGCCACAGCCGTAGCCGGAAAGTACGGCTTCGGCAATGTGGGCATCGTCCACTTCGACGCCCACGCCGACACCTGGGACTCCATCTACGGATCGCTGGTCTCTCACGGCAGCCCCATGCGCCGCCTCATAGAAAGCGGCGCCGTCCCCGGCAAAAACTTCGTCCAGGTGGGACTGCGCGGCTATGCTCATCACCCCGAACTGCTTGACTGGATGCGCCACCAGGGTATGCGCTGGCACCAGATGTCGGAGATCGAGCAGCGCGGCTTCGATGCCGTCCTCAGCGATGCCATCGGAGAAGCGCAGGACGGGCCGGAGCACGTCTACCTCTCCGTGGATATAGACGTGCTGGACCCCGCCTTTGCCCCCGGCACCGGCACGCCGGAGCCGGGCGGCCTCGCCACCATCGAGCTCCTGCGCGCCGTGCGCCGTATAGCTTCGTCCGTGAATCTGGTTGGCATGGACGTTGTAGAGGTGTCCCCACCCTACGACGGCCCCGCCGGCCTTGCCGCCGATGCCGCCAATCGCGTCATCTTAGAAGCTATCAGCGCACTCGCCTGGCTCAAAAGCAAAGGAGGAGGCTAGCTCTTAGCCGTTTATCAGAGTTGATTGACCAAATAGAAGGCCACTTCCTTCGTTATGGTGTTGTTCACTACCATCCTGGCTCGGTAAGCTCCTTCTCCCTCAGGAACGTTTAGCCCAACACGTGCCGAGAAGGGAGTCCTAAACTTTTGTCCTGGCAGTGCCTTGACTGAACGGCCGACATTGAATCCACCCTCTATCCGGCTTAACTCTTGACCGTCTCCCGTTTCGAAAGTCAAGCGGAATCGGTTCTCTTGGTTGGTGAGATGCCAAGGCACTAAAATCCCTGCAGCGATGCTAAAATTAATAGGTTGGCCCTTGGGAGGTGCTAGTATCCTATCCCAGCCGCCGCCTTGTATGTAAATCATACCGTTGATAGTTTCTGCCCAGTTTGCAAGTATGAGCCATTCTATCTCTACATTCTCGATCGGCTCCTCCACTACCAGGACAGGACTAGATACTGCCTTCGCTCCTCTTCGCTGATTCTTCGTTGACATTGACAACTCCTGTATTACAATGTTTACATAGTAATACACTATGAACCAGGGCGCAAATCAAGATCCTATCGAGGCGCTGTTTGAGGCTCATGGCAGTGTTCGAGAACTCGAGATCGATGAAGAGTTCTCGGAGCATGTGACTGAAGTCAAGAGGCAATACCCAAAGCATCAGGTTTCTCCTGTTGAGGTCATAGAAGTTCATCAAAACGAACCTGAGTATTTTGACAACGTGGGTGAGAATAGAAGGACACCCGTGGTTATGGTAGGATCAACTAACTCAGGTAGAATGGTGTCCGTGCCAATTGAGCCTACCAACAAGAAGGAGATATGGCGCCCAGTAACCGCATTTGAGTCGAACAGCCATCACAGGCGGCGCTACCTAGAAAGGCGGGGAGAATGACACAAACTAAGAACAAAGACTATGTCTTGGGTCGCAATGTTACTGACTTGGCTCGTGTGAAGAGCAGTGGAACAGTAGTCATGTCATTGCGGCTCTCTGTTGAGGAATTTTCCACGCTCAGTAACCTAGCTGAGTCAGAAGGAAAGACTGTCTCTCAGGTAGCCCGTGAAGGCATTAGGGAACGGCTAGAGCAAGCCAGCAAGAGGCACTATGAATACAATGCGACACTGGGAATCCCCCAAGTCGGTATAGATATCTATTACGGTACACCTGTGCAAACTGGCACGAGTTCCCTAACTCAGAACGAGTATACGCTCGTAAGCTAACCCTGCATCGGTGCAACCTGGTGGCAGACCCCATCCGTGGTGAGCCTGCCAAAGCACCAGCTGCCTCTTCCGTCATTGCGAGCAAACCGAAGCAATCCGGCTTTGGGGCGCTTCCAACTAAGGGACGGGTAGACTTGCCCCCTTCTTCACACCCTTCACCCCCCATTGGGTATATAATAGCAACAGTGGCTTCAGGCCCTGCCTTGAACGTCGTGGTAGATTGAAGCGTAGGAGAGACACATGGGTGCCGTCATCCAGTTGCAGAAGCTCACCAAGTACTACGGTGAGCAGAGGGGCGTCATCGATCTCGACCTGGAGGTCCTGCCCGGGGGCGTTTTCGGCTATCTTGGCCCCAACGGCGCCGGCAAGACCACCACCATCCGTCTCCTCCTCGACCTCATCCGACCCACCGGCGGCGCAGCCAGGGTGCTCGGCCTCGACGCCCAGGTCGGTTCCCTGGAAATACGACGGCGCATTGGCTATCTCCCCGCCGACCCTTCTCTCTACGGCAATCTCACCGGCGAGCAGTTTCTGCTCTACGCCGCCAACCTCAAGGGCGGCGTTCCCTGGCCCAATATCAAGCGCCTAGCCGACAGACTGGGGTGCGACCTTTCCCGCAACATTCGCACCCTGTCCCACGGCAACAGGCAGAAAATAGCCGTTATTCGCGCCTTCATGCACGAACCGGAGCTTCTCATACTGGACGAACCAACCTCCGGCCTTGACCCCCTCATGCAGCAGGAGTTCGAGCGCATGGTCAGGGAAGTGAAGGCGGATGGAAGGACCGTCTTCCTCTCCTCCCATATCCTTCCAGAGGTGGAGGATCTCTGCGACAGGGTCGCCATCATCCGGGATGGCAGCCTCGTTGCCGTCGAAGACGTCGCAGCCTTCAAGGCGCGCAGCATACGCAGCCTAGAGCTTCGCTTCGGCGGGCCCGTGTCCGAAAACGCCTTCCAGGGCGTCGACGGCGTGCGAAACGTGGTCGTCGCCGGCAGCGCCCTGAAGTGCGAGGTGGTAGGCTCCCTGGACCAGTTCATCAAGACAGCCGCCCGCTATGAAGTGGTGGACATGACTGTCCACGAGCCCAGCCTGGAGGAGGTCTTCCTGGCGTTCTACGGAGAGGAGGAATCGGATGCTTCTGCGTAACCTCTTTGTCAAGTCCCTGCTGGACCACCGGCGCGGTCTGGCCTGGTGGGTCCTGGGAGTGATCCTGCTCTGCGCGGCCATGACCTCCTTCTACCCCAGCATCTCCACCAACGATGCCATACAGGACTACGTGGACGCCTTCGATCCCGACCTGCTGGCCCTGTTCGGATTTACGGAGCTTTTGGACATCACCTCCGGCGCAGGCTACCTGAACGCCGAGATGTTCAGCTTCATGGTGCCCGTACTGGTCATCATATTCGCCGTCAACCTGGGAGCATCCGCCATAGCCGGCGAAGAGGACAAGCGCACCATGGAGATCCTCCTCTCCGAACCGGTCAGCAGGCGTCGCGTGGTACTGGAAAAGTACGCTTTTCTCCTTGCCGCCAACGCCATGCTGGGCGTCATAGTCTGGCTTTCCCTGGCCATCGGCGCTATCGCCGTCGGTATGGACGTCAGCATGGTCAACCTGGCCGTGACTACCCTGAGCTCTGCGCTGCTCGGCGTCGCCTTCGGTTCGCTGGCCTTCGCCGTCGGCGCCTTTACCGGCAACCGCGGTCTCAGCGTAGGCGTCTCCGCCGGAGCGGCCGCCGCCACCTACGTAATCAACACGCTGGCCGCCATCGTAGACGTCCTGGAGCCTGCGAAATGGCTCTCGCCGTTCTTCTATTACAACGGCAACGTGCCCATCCTCAACGGCTTGGACCCTCTGCACGTTGGCCTGCTGCTTGTAGTAATCGCCGTCCCCGCCATAGCCGGCTACCTAGCCTTCCAGCGCCGCGACCTTCGCATTTAGGGGGAGGTGCCCATTTGACACCGCACCCTCCTCTGCATATCATCCCACACAAGCCAACCGGGGGAGGCCGCCATGGAGCTTGACTAGTAACCAGGGCAGGCCTCAACATCTTCACTGCTTGATTAGTGCGGTGAATTCCTCCACAGAAAGACCAGAATTCCGAATCAGTCCCCTTAATGTGCCACGAGCAATCTCTCGGTGATCTGGCACTGAAAGGGTTGCTAATGATCCTTCTTTTGTCATGATGATATGACTGCCAGCTTGCCTTGTAACCTTCCAACCCGCATTTTCAAATGCCCGTACCACTTGCTGCCCAGAAACCACAGGCAGTACGGCCATCTAAGCTGGGACCTCTACCATTATCTCAACTTCAGCGGTTTCAATGGTGAACGGCAACCCGTCTTCCTCTCTGGACTTCAGGATCTGCTTTATCTCCTCTCCTATAACCTGAAGGTCATCTCTCAGCTCTGAACCGAAACCTTCGGCCTCCCGCACTTCCAGTGAAAGACGGATAGCCTCCCGGATGTTCTGAAGCGCCTCTTCTCTGCTTCCTCCCTGGCTCACGCACCCGGGTAGAGCCGGGCAGTGGATGGAGTAGCCTCCCGTCTTTTCCGGCTCTAGTATCACGGTGAACTTTTTCTGCCTTTCCATACGTAGCTCCTAGGTTAACTCTTGAAAGCATTATAACACCCAACAGTGCATCCCCTGGCTTACCCTAAATAGGACTCCACCCCCTCAACTGAAGGTGCTTCTCGCTGTCTTGCAGACTCAGGCTGTACCTTGCCTCACACCCCCATTTGACACCGCACCCTCCCCTGCTTATCATCCCACACAAGCCAACCGGGGGAGGGCGCCATGGAGCCTGATCGCTTCGACTACTCGCCGATCATAGACCGGCCCGTCATCCGCTGGCCAAACAACGCCCGCGTCGCCCTCTGGGTCGCTCCCAACATAGAGCACTACGACTACCTGCCCCCCCACAACCCGCACCAGAACCCATGGCCGCGCACACCGCACCCCGACGTCATGAGCTACGCCTACATGGACTACGGCAACCGCGTCGGATTCTGGCGGCTCCTTGAGCTCTTTGACAAGCACAACATCCGCTGCACCCCCGCCCTCAACGTCGCCGTCCTTGACCACTACCCCGAAATACGAGACGCCATGGTGGAGCGCGACTGGGACTTCATGTCGCACGGCGTGTACAACACCCGCTACCTCTGGGGCGCTACCGAGGAGGAGGAGCGCGCCTTCTACCAGGACACCATAGACACCATCCGCCGTCACACCGGCAAGCAGCTCAAGGGCATGCTCGGTCCCGCCCTCACCAACACCGAGCGCACCCCCGACCTCATGGCCGAAGCCGGCCTCATCTACCACACCGACTGGTTCCACGACGACCAGCCCTTCCCCATGAAGGTGAAGCAGGGCAGGCTGATCACCGTGCCCTACTCCATTGAGACCAACGACGGCGCAGCCAACATGCTCGGCTTTGAGGCCGACTACCTGGCCCAAATCATCAAAGACCAGTTCGACGTGCTCTACAAAGAGGGTCAGGAGAGCGGACGCGTCATGTGCATTGCCCTCCATCCCTACTGGAGCGGCCAGGCTCACCGCATCCGCTACCTGGACGACGCCTTCGGCCACATCCTCTCCCACGACGGCGTCTGGCAGGCCACCGCCGACCAGATAGCGGACTACTACCTGGAGCACTACTACGACCAAGTGGTCGAGTACACGGGGAGGGCGTCATGACCGGGGCCGCCCGCATGCCGGGCATGGACAACGAATACTACGACTTCTCCGCCATGGCCTCCCGCCAGCCGTTGCACTGGCCGGACGGTGCACACGTGGCCCTCTGCGTCATCGTCAACCTGGAGCACTACGAATGGGACCTCTCCAAGATCAAGACCAAGCCCCAGAGCATGCCCGGCTTCAGAGCGCCCCTTCCCTACCCGGACATGCGCAACTTCTCCCAGCGCGAGTACGCCAACCGCGTCGGCATCTTCCGCGTCATGGACGTGCTCGACAGGCATGGCATCCCGGCCACTGTCGCCATGGACGCCGCCGTCGCCTCCAACTACCCCTTTCTCGTCGAGCAGTGCCGCAAGCGCGGCTGGGAGTTCATTGGGCACGGCCAGACCGCCACCCGTCTCATCACCAGCGAGATGACGGAAGAGGAGGAACGAGATTACATCCGACAGTCCCTGGCCGCCCTGCAGGACGCCGCCGGCAGCCGTCCCGCCGGCTGGATGGGACCCGCCTACTCCGAATCGACGCGCACTCCGCGCCTTCTAGCCGAGGAAGGGCTGCGCTACCTCTGCGACTGGCCCAACGATGATCAGCCCTACCGCATGAAGGTGCCCGGCGGCGAAATGTACTCGCTGCCCGTGCTCCTTGACCTCGACGACTTCCACCTGCTCTGGACCCGCATACTGCCCGTCATGGACTACAGCCGCGTTCTCAAAGACAGCTTCGACAGGCTGTATAAGGAAGGCGAAGGCAGCGGGCGGCTCATGGTGCTCAACCTCCACCCCTGGCTCATCGGCCAGCCCTTCCGCTCCAAGTACCTGGACCAGGCCCTCTCCTACATCGCCGGCCACCAACGGGTATGGAAAGCCACCGGCTCAGAGATCATAGACTGGTACGCATCCACTAACGGCTAGCCGCGCCGCGCACCGCGGGCAAACGGGCAGGGCCGCCGCACCGCACCCTGCCCCACGGGCAGACAAGGCCCGCTCCCACCCCTCACCGGTCCTTCCCGCGAACGCGGGAATCCAGGCGCGGGGTGCGGGGACATCCGCAGAGCCCCTTTGACACGGTACGCAACTCCCGTGACGGGCGGCAAACGCCCCCGCTCACACATGCTCGTCATTCCTGCGCTTGTCGAAGGGGCATGAGCACACTCCACCGTCCGTCATACCCGCGGAGGCGGGTAGGTGGATTCACATTTCAAGTGCAACACTCTATCCAAAAATATCTCTGCCGGAGTCCTATAATCGAGACACTTGCGGGGGGTATTATTGTAGGCCTGAATCATTTGCGTAAACCGTTTTTGAGGCAACGCTGCCAAGTCCGTTTTGCGGGGCAGGGTCCGCCGCAGCCGACCGATGGCGTTCTCTACCCCACCCTTCTGCCAGGGAGAGTAAGTATCGCAGAAAAAGGTCTCTATACCCAGATCGTGGAGTTGGTAATGGAGTGCGAACTCGGTCCCGTTGTCGAAGGTGACCGTCCGTCGCCATTCGGGGGGAAACTGACCCAACACTTGGGACATGGCGGAGGCGATGGGGACGGATGCCTTGCCAGGGGGTCTCAGGGCTATGAGGATGCGGGAGTGGCGTTCGTGCATGGTAAGCACGGCATGGCCATAGGCCCTGAACAGCATTAGGTCGGCCTCCCAGTGACCAGGAGTGCGGCGGTCAGCAGCGCTCTGCGGGCGCTCGGTGATGGGACGACGCTTAGCCATGAAGGAAGCAGCGCTGCCGCCTTTGTGGCCTCTCCAACCACGCTTGGACTTAGCTCGGGGCAGGTAGTGGCGCCAGCTGTAGTCCTTCTTACGAGCAATCTGGCCGTAGATGAACCTATATATGCTCTCGTGGGAGATGACTGTATCCCCTGACTCCATGGCCATCCGTCCCGCCACCTGCTCCGGTGACCAGCCCTGCTTGAGTCCAGAGAGCACCTTATCCCGCAGCGCCTCATCTCGCTCCAGTCGAGAACCACGCCAACGCCGGGCATGGGCTTGCTGGTCCGCATACCTGGGCTGGTACCCCTGGGTCTTTGAACCATTGCGCTTCAGCTCCCGAGCAACTGTCGATGGCGAGCGATCCAGACTTGCCGCGATTTGGCTGACCGAGTATCCCGAGGCTTGTAGTCGGGCAATTTCACACCTCTCTTCAATGGTGACATGTCCATATCTTTTTCCCATGACAACACCTTAACCAAGTGTTGCACTTCGTTTGTGAGTTTAGGGTATCCAGAGGTGGGTGCGAGGGGCCTCTCCCAGCCATTTGAGAGCGGGACATACCCTCCGTCATTGCGAGAAACCGAGGCAATCCGGCGTGGCGTGGCGCCTTTACGAGCGCGCTAACCCGCCCTATTCGCTCAAGGCGGGCGCCTTCTCTTGAATAGTCAGCTTCATCTGAGTCACGTCCGGCATACTGGGATAGTGATCGGCTGCCTTCCTGTCAAAGATGAGGTCGCCGTCCACGTAGACTTCCAGCCGTCCCTCACCTACCGGCGTCAGGGTAATTGCCACGTCGCCGCCGAACTGGCGATTGAATTCGGCCCCTATCCAAGAGGCCTGGGGAAAGTACCCTCAGGGTGAGCAGTACTTTATCTCCAGATGGGTCTTACCTTCCATGACCATGGCTTAATCACCTCCGTGATTCGCAGGCTACCATCAGTTGGTTTCATTTGACAAGGGGCTGTACTCGTATGCGGCGAGGCAGACAAGGCTCTGGTATACTCGTAGAGATAGTGGTTTGCCATTGAGGAATCGGTGAAAGAAAAGGGAAGAAACCAGAAAAGAAGACGTCTGTCGATCCTGTTGCGTCGTAGTTTCGTAGGGAGGACTGAACGGCGTTTCATGGGCCATATACGGCGGGCCCTGCTCGCTGGGGTGTTGCTGCTTGTCCCCTTGGTGCTGACGTATGTAGTAGTGAGGTGGCTATTTGTCACATTAGATGGCGTGTTGCAGCCAGTGGTGCAGTGGGTCTTGGACCGGTACGGAGTGGACATAGGTTTCGCCGGCCTGGGTCTTGTCCTATCAATGGTTCTCTTGTATTTGGCCGGTCTGTTCTTTGCCTTTGGCCCGGGAAGGATAGCCATTGGGTGGGGACAGGCGCTTACTCTACGGATTCCCATAGTGGGAGCTATCTACTCGGCGTCCAGGCAGTTCGTAGAGTCGTTTAGCGGTTCCAGGGTCAACGAGACCGGGTTCAAGCGGGTTGTATTGATAGAGTACCCCAGGACGGGCGCTTGGAGCGTGGGATTCTTGACCAGCCTTACCCATGCTTCCGAAGGGCTGAGCCTGGCGGTGGTGTACGTGCCAACGGCGCCACTGCCAAACTCAGGTTGGGTGGCAATAGTGCCGCTCGACCAGGTGCTGGACACGGACTTGACGGTACCACAGGCCATGCGGATGGTGTTCTCAGCGGGGATAGTGTCCCCGGAGCATATCAAGACATCGCCGCTGGTCCTTTCCGACGAAAGCATACTGGAAACACTGGGGATGAGGAATAGGCTTAGCTAGTCCGGCTATCCGTGTTGATCATGGCCGCCGGCAGAGGACTGGAAATTGGAAAGGCGTTGTTCCAGGGAGTGCTGGCGCAAGGCCATAGTAAGGTCGCCGCGGGTACGCTCTAGGACTCCTCTAAGCTGATCCGTGGTCCGGCGCAGGCCGCCTGTGATCGCTTCCGGGAAGTCCAGGGTGATGAGGAGGCTATAGACCTGGTCCATGGTCTGCATCCAGGTCTCACAGGGCGCCATATTGTCGCAGCGCAAAGCATCCAGGATGCTGCGACGCAACTCGCTGGCTGCTTCAGCCAGACCGTTGAGGTAGGCGGACATCTGGATACCCAGCTCGTCCGGGCCAGAGAGCGTATCTCTGGAGAGGAAGGCCAGCGTTGCCCAGCCCTCCGCGTACTCTTTCTGTGCGTCTAATACGTAGCCGGAGTGGTAGAGGTCCGGGTGGTCTGCCAGGGCGTCCTTCAACTGCGTTATGTTGTCCCTTGCTTGGGCAAGGATGCGGCGAGAGGTGTCAAATTCCCGGCGGTGAGCGGAGCGTATGGCGGCAGCGGAAAGCTGGATTATCTTGCGGCTTAGTGGTATAGCCTGCTCACGGGCTTGATGAGTGAGAGCCAGCTTGCGTTGTGCCTGTTTCGCTATGAGAGACAATGCTTGGCTATACTCCACCGGCGCCCTCCGCTGCGGCGGCTTGGTGTGCTTTGATGCGTTCTACCAGCACAGCAGCCGCTTGCTCCGGATCGCTGGCTAGGCAGACAGCACTGATTATGCAAACGCTGTCGGCCCCGGCGCTGAGGACCGTGTCTATATTGTCTAGGTTGATGCCGCCTATTGCCACCAGCGGAATGTCTGAAACGAATTGCCGCACGATGCGCAGGGTCTCTATGCCGGCGAGTCGGATATTCGTTTTGGCGTCGGTCTGGAATACCGAACCAACGCCAACGTAGTCTACTCCTTCAGCTATGGCGGTCTGGGCTTCCTCCAGCAGAGCATTGGACTTGCCAATGAACTGGCTGGAATAGAGGATGCGGCGCGCTTCATATACAGGGAGGTCTTTCTGCCCAAGGTGAAGGCCGTGCGCACCGGCGGACGTGGCCAGACTGGCGCTATCGTTGACTACGAGAAAGGCGTTGTATTGCTCACAGAGGTCCCTCAACTCATGGGCCACGGGCAGCTGCTCACCTATAGTGTGGACTTTGTCTCTATACTGAATTGCCGATGCGCCGCCTTTGAGGGCGGCGCGGGCGACGTCGATCACATTTCGACCGTTGGTGTGCTCAGGATCGACTATGACATAGAGACCGGCGACGCGCTTGGCGCCCGACGTTCTGGCCTGTACGGCGAGGACGTTTTCCGTTACTTGCAGGATTTCTCTGAGGTCCGCGGCAACCCTGGCATCGTGTTGCTTGCGGCCAAAGTGACGCAAAGAGCCAATGAAGCGGTTCAATCCGGATGCCAGAGAGGCCGTTTCCGAGAGTCCCGGTGAAGCACCAATGTAAGGCTGTGATTCTATCTGGACGGCCAACGTCCGGAGACGCGCTGCCAGCTCATGGTTTTGAACATGCGTTTCCACGGCCTGGGCAAGGCGGTAGATAGTAGATGAGGTAAAGGCGATTTCAGGAGGTTCAAAGGTCATATGTTAAGAAATTCCTCTTCGCTGAGATGCTGGGTCTGCATGGCGCCGGGAGAGACGACTAGTAGTCCAACCCATCGCCGGTCGTTCTTTCCACTTCGGCCTCTTCAATAAACTCGTCGAAGTCGTGACCCCACTCGTCACCCATATCGCGGCGCATGCCTTCCACGAAATGCCTCATGCTATCAGGGTCGTTCTCATCGAAGTCGGACATGGTCTCCTGTGAGGGAAGATTCATGCCGGAGTCCCACGACTGGTGGACGGCGAATTTGGAGAGGAGGCGTACAACGTTGGAGCTGCCGCAATGCGGGCAATCAGGCTGGCTCACGTCCGAGAAGGAACGGAAGAAGTGCGAGCTTCTTTTTGCGCACTGTTTGCAACTATAGTCATGGATAGGCATTTTGGCACCGGGCCGAACGGTTTAGCGTAAGAGAATTTTACCACATAGCGGTCGCCATATCTAACGGAGTCAACGCAGAGAGCAGGGTAAGTTCCCGTTGGGATAAGAGGGAGTTGCTCCTTGGGATTGGGCGGCCTGTTCCGCTGAAATCATATCCTCTCCTGATGAATCCAAGGCCTAGTATCCTACGTAGTATAAGCAAGTGGCCCTGAACGACCTTTGATATCCAGGCCCCGGGCGCATCGGGTGCGGGAAGCGCCGCAGTAACGGGCCGGTGGAGGTCGTGCAGGGCTGCTTCCAGTCTACTCCGCTACTGTTTTGGTGTGTCAAGGGCTGGACGGCAATACATCAAAAGCCCACCACGGCATTCTCCAGGTGCTCAAAGGAATAAGCACCGTCGTTAGAGGCTTTCAAGCGCGCCGAGACAACGTCGATTCTCCACGTCGCGTTCTCCAAGCTGCGCTGCTGAATGAACTCCTGTGCCGAAAGTATGAGGCTGTGTTGCTTTTTCCGTGTTATGGATTCGAACGGAGTACCCATGGAGCTATTGCGGCGGGACTTGACCTCTACGAAGGCGATGGTTTCGCCATGCTGAGCTATGAGATCGATTTCGCCCCAGCGGCAGGTGAAGCTGCGTTCCAGCACGCGATACCCCCGCGATTCCAGGAAGATTGCCGCTGCCGCTTCGGCGGCGCGGCCACGGGAGCGAGTGCTGTCAGATGCGGCGGCGGGAGGCTGGAGAAGATTGCGAATAGGAGCAAAGGAACGGCGGTGGATGGGGCAGGGGCCAAGCTCGTCGAGCTTCTTCAGATGCTCCGGTGAGGCGTATCCCTTGTGCCTGGAAAAGCCGTAGGCGGGATGGATGCGGTGCTCTTGCCTCATGCGACGGTCCCTGGCCACCTTGGCCACGATGGATGCGGCGGCTATGGAGCGGCAGAGAGCGTCTCCGTTTGTCACAGCGCGGAAGGGGATGCTGATCTCAGGCAGGGGAACGGCATCAATGAGAATGTAGTCTGGCCTGACCTTGAGCCCGGCGATAGCGCGGGCCATGGACGTTTTGGTGGCGGTAACAATGCCGAAGACGTCGATTTCCTGCGACTCAACGAAGGCGACGTTGACGGCGTTGGCGTGTACCTCGATCAGCTTGGCCAGTTGCTGCCTCTTGCGGGGAGGAACGACTTTGCTATCGTCCAGGTCTTCATACCAGTCATGGTCAGCACTGGGGTCCAGGATGACGGCGGCGGCGGCGACGGGGCCGGCCAGGGGACCGCGTCCCACTTCGTCAACCCCGGCAATGAGCGAGTAGCCTTTCTGGAGGAGGAGGTTCTCTTCTAACCAGGTTGGCTTCATAGATGAGACGATACACGATGGCGACTTGGGGTTACAAGGCGGAAATGTCGGGGCTATGGCGGGAAACGAGCACTCAAGGCGGAGGGAATTGTGCCGATCAGGCTTGGTGGTTCTTCGCTGTGCTCAGAATCACTGCGGCATGGGGTCTAAACAAGGGCCTTCTATGATGCCGCCGCCGATGAGCTCGTCTTGCCGGTAGAAGGCGACGGCCTGGCCAGGCGTGACGGCGCGCTGAGGGGTTTGGAAGCGAATGACAGCGGAGTCGTCGCGGGGATAGAGGATGGCAGGCGCCTCCGAAGCCTTGTATCGGATCTTGGCGCCGACCTGGACGGGGCCAGGAGGAGCGCCATCGGTGAAGCTGACCTGTGAAGCCCGCAGAGTATTGCTGAGCAGGTCTTTCGCTTCACCTACGATCACCCGGCGCCGCTGGGCATCTATGCCGAGAACAAACAGGGGCTTGCCAGCGGTTATTCCCAGGCCGCGGCGCTGACCTACGGTAAAGTTCTGGACGCCGTCATGACAGCCAAGGACGTTGCCTTCCGTGTCCACAATTTCGCCGGAAGAGGGGGCAACGCGCTCCTTGATAAAGGAACGGTAATCCCCGTCCGGGATGAAGCATATCTCCTGGCTGTCAGGCTTGCCGGCCACGGGCAGGCCGGCGCGAAGCGCAAAGTTGCGGATCTGCGACTTGGTGTACCAGCCCACGGGCAGCAGGGTGCGTCGCAGCTCCTGCTGGCGCAGCGTGAAGAGGACGTAGGACTGGTCCTTGGCCGGGTCTATACCTTTGAGAAGCCGGTATGCACCGTCTTGTTCATGGACGCGGGCGTAGTGGCCGGTGGCGACGTAGCTGGCGTCCATGGCAATAGCGCGCTGGAAGAGGAAAGAGAACTTGATCTTATCGTTGCAGGCAAGGCAGGGGTGCGGAGTGCGTCCACGGGCATATTCGTCACAGAAATAGTCGATGACGAACTGCTGGAACTCACGCTCAAAGTTCATCAGGTAATGTGGGGCGCCGATGATCTGGCAGACGCGCCGGGCGTCTTCCACGTCCTGCGGGGTGCAGCAACCCTTGTTGTACTGGCTGAGAGCGTTGTCTTCGTCATAAGGGAACAGGCGCATGGTAACGCCCACTACGTCGTAGCCCTGCTCCTTGAGGAGGAGGGCGGCAACGGAGGAATCGACGCCGCCGCTCATGGCGACGATGACACGGGGCTTGGTAGTAGGCATATCAGCTATAAGGATAGCATACGATGCCGGCAAAGACTGCGAAACCTAGCTAGTGTAGTATGCTGGCGCCGTTCATTACCATCTGGGAGAAGAAAAGATGCTCACCAAAGCCACGTTCAAGATCGTAAGCTGGGACGAGGAACCATTTGACGAACCGGAGGACGGCCGAAGCTGACCCGGGCACACTTGAAGAGGTCTTTCCACGGCGACCTATCCGGGACAGGCAACCTCATGTACGTAATGACGTACCTCAACAGTGAGGCCGCCACGTTCTCAGGTTTCGAGAAGGTTGTGGGCAACCTAGGTGGGCGAACCGGCAGCTTCGTGCTACGGCACACGGGGTCTTACGGCGGAGGGAAGGCCACGGCGGAGTACGAGGTGGTGCCTGGGTCGGGTACAGGCGAGCTAGCAGGGCTTTCGGGTACCGGCGGGTTCTCTGCCGGACATGCCGAGGAGCACGAAATGACACTGGAGTATGAAGTGTGACTCGCACCCGTAGCCGGCTGATTCCCTAGACCGCCCACACAGCCCCAACACTACCCTTTGTAAAGACCGGAGAGCCGGATGCGGTGAAAGCCGCCCCAGCAAAATTGACCGGAACGCATGCGTGTTATAATTGGGGCGTTTCCACAAATAAGGAGGAACGCCTGGAACCCCTGGACGTAGCGCACAAGATAGTAGAAGTAGCGGAAGAGAAGCAGGCATCGGATATCCTGTTGCTGGATATCCGTGAGCTGAGCAGCTTTGCGGACTTCTTTGTAATACTGACGGCGGAGAGCCGCCGCCAGATGGATGCGCTGGCCCAGGACGTGGCGCAGCAGTTGAAGCAGTCGGGGAGCACGCTGCATCATCGTGAAGGCGGGCTGGACTCAGGATGGCTGCTGTTGGATTTTGGCGATGTTATTGCCCATCTCTTTGCCCCGCAAGAACGGGACTACTACCGGTTGGAAGAGCGCTGGTCCAGAGCAAAGCAGATGGTCAGGATTCAATGAGCCAGGGGTCTATGTCCCGGTCGTAGTCCACTATCTCGGAAGCCTTGAAAAAGAGGGCTATCTCTTTGGCGGCGGCATCCGGGGAATCCGAGCCATGGACGATGTTACGTCCTATATCCTGGGCAAGGTCGCCGCGAATAGTACCGGGGCCGGCCTTTGCAGGATCGGTCTCGCCCATAGTCCTCCGCACAATATCTACGGCATCCTTTCCTTCAACGACCATGGCCACCAGGGGTGCGGAAGTGATGAAGCTGACCAGTCCCTGAAAGAACGGTTTGTCTACGTGGGCGCCGTAGTGGCTGTGTGCCAGATCACGGGATAGCTGCAGGAGCTTTAGCCCTACTATTTTGAGGCCGCGGTTCTCCAGGCGTGAAATGACCTCGCCAATCAGGCCGCGCTGCACGCCGTCAGGCTTGACAAGTACCAGAGTCCGTTGCATATGAAGCCCCTCTTAAATGCACCCTGTGTTTACCGCATTGCTTGCCAGGAAGGGAAACGGGTGCCTTGGATTACGGTTTCCGTAATGCTATCGTGAGAATTTGAAGGCGTCAACGGAGGAGTGCACTACGCATGACGTTGTGGCTAGCGCCGTGGCTCGGTGATTGTGGGACGCCTCAGGTAGAGAGGCTGGACGGAGACGGCGTCCACGGTCAGCCTGGCCTGAAGCCTGGACAGGCCAAGATAGGCAAGCGAAAGCAATCTCTGACCAGGCAGATAAGGAAGCGCCGGCTTGACGTGAGACGGCATGCCAGAAGTGAACGCCTCCCTGTGCGAGTCCAATGCTTCACCGCAGAGAATAGACGGGCAGGAAAGCGATTGAAGCACCTCTTGCGGGGTGGCGATGGCCTCCTCGGAGAGCTGCGCTATTCGATCTCCATGAGCTTCAAACAGGGCCCAGCTTACCTGTCCACGGCCCGCGTCCAGGACGGCGCAGACGGGCAGTCCCGCCGGTAAATGGGGGAAGGCCTCCATCTCGAGGGTGGTGGCGGCAACCAGGGGCAGGGCCGATGACCAGGCAATGCCCTTGGCGACGCTGAGGCCGACTCGCAGGGCACTGAATCCGCCGGGGCCGATGGCGACGGCAACACCGGTCAGTTTTTCCACGGATGTCATCTCTCGTTGCAGCAGGGATTCGACGGTAGGAAGGAGCTCCACGCTGTGGTTTTGCCGGGAGCGCCAGTGAGCGGCCTGGAGAATCTGCGTCTCGCTGGCAAGAGCGACGCCGGCGTATCTGGTTGAGGTGTCTATGACGAGGAGCATTGCTTTATTTTGGTCGCAAACAGGCAAAGAGACAAGGGGGTTCAGGGCAGACGGTACCTTCTAGCCTGCCAGTTGGCTTTCCCACCTTTTGTCAATGAAATCGCAACCGATTCTCCTGTGCAGCCCTAGTGGATTGACAGATCCCCAGATATGGCCGCGAAAGCGCCGTCAAAGGTCATGATCTTCCCGACACCGCGTCGGCGACACCTTGCCAAGGTGGCAGGTCACGTTGTCCACCAACTCATAGGGGCCGTGTTGGGGTACGTGGCTGTGGCTCGTAATTTCACAAGGCGCTTCGTTATGTGATCTGTTATTTGTATAGCAATAGGCGCCCCCTTGGATTGCACTCAGAGCATGCCCAGGGATCCAAGAAACTCCTTCAAGGCGGCGCGGCGCGGGTGAGGGGAACAAGTAAGCAGCCGCAGGATCGAAGGGTCGTCCGTGTCCAGCGATGGCCTGAACCGCTCGCAAAGGGCTCCCAATAGTCCGATGGGGCGTTGCTTATTGACAGAGCAACCCCCTTCTGGCGTAGCATGGAAAGGTACTTCCGCGCACCTCGGGGCTAGCTTGGCGTGAGCCTGAGGTGCTTGGGAGGCTCGTCCGGCAGCTGCCAGACAATCTCCTCGTGGTTGTACTCACGGTGATAGGCGTTGGCCGCGGTGATGCCTGCATTGTAGCAGTGCACAAAGGCATCCCAGTTCCGCTCCTCAAGGGCCTTGTTGATGGCCGTTAAAGGCCCCTTGATAAAGGCCTCCAGATGGGCCGCATACCTGGGTCGCGTCACCTCTCCTATCTTGAGCGCCTTTTCCAGTTCCGATGACTGAAGGGCTGCCAGCTTCCAGTTTCCGCCCTTGGCCGCGTAGTAGATGATCCAGTACCTGTCACTGACCTCCGCCATCAGCCGTGCCAACCCCGGCTGCATGTTACCCAGCTGGTCAAGAGTTATCTCCGTGTGAGACGTGTGTGCTATCGGCTGCTGGTCTTGCGTCATATTGAAGACTCCCCGCGTTACTCGGCGCTGGTGCGGCTGCCGAGCCGTGCATCCAGTATCAGCAGTCCCGCTCCGTCGTCGCCGACCATACGCACATGGTCCAGAAGCTCCTCCATGGTCTTCTTCTCCTCCACCTGCTCCTCGAATCTAAAGTGTATGGCGCTTGGTTCCTATCTTGATGGGCCTATCCCGGTCACCCGTCACCTTCCAAATATAACATAAGGGGCGTCGGTGTTGCCGGGAGAGGCTATCCCATCGTAACTCTGCCGTTGCCTGGATGGTAGTGTCAAGATAAGTGTATAAAGTTAGGGAGGGGAGACGGTATAAGATAGGTGAAGAACATACCCTGACCAAGGAGGAAGACATGGCCGGAGGTCTGAAGGCGCAGATAGTAATCAGGAACGCTAACGTCATTACAATCGACCCCAGGATGCCGCGTGCCGGGGCCATTGCCATATCGGACGGCAAGATCGCCGGTGTTGGCTCCAACCAGGATATGGAAGGGCTTACTGGACCAAGCACTAGGGTTCTGGACGTAGGCGGCAGGACTGTGCTCCCGGGCTTCATAGATGGGCATACCCATGTTATGAGCAGCGGCGTGCGCCACGTAACCCAGGCAGACTGCGCTCAACCCAGCATAGAGGCTATACAAGACGCGCTAAGGGAGCAAGCATCCAAGAAGAGACCGGGCGAATGGGTACAGGGCTTCAACTTTGATGATACCAAGACGGCGGAAAACCGCTTCCTCAATAGAGCAGACCTGGATGCGGTAAGCAGGGAACACCCCATCTTTGTGGCACACCGTGCCGGCCTGGTGTATTACTTCAACTCTAGAGCACTGGAAGCCGCCGGGTACAACCGGGATACACAGGCGCCGCCGGGAGGCTATCTGGAAAAGGACCCCGCCACCGGAGACCTGACGGGCGTGGTCTACCAGCACGCCGCGGAATGGGTGGAAAGGGAGCTGATACCTCAGCCAACGGACGATGACCGCCGCAACGGATTGAGGATTATCATGGATATATACGCCAAAGCCGGCGCCACCTCCGTCCACGACGCTATGGTATCGGCGGATGAGTTTCGCGTTTACCAGGAAGCACGTCAAAAAGGTGAGCTGCCTTTGAGGGTGTACCTGCTGATGCATCGCAATCACTTTCCGGCGCTGCGCGACGCGGGAGTAAGATCCGGCTTTGGAGATGACCGCCTGCGCCTCGGCGGCATCAAGGTATCGGTCGATGGGGGTATAGCGTCTCGTACCGCGTACTTGTCCCGTCCTTACGAGGGGAGCGAGGACGACCGCGGCTTTCTGGCCGTGGGGCCTGAAGAGACCGAGCGCATGGTGATGGAATGGCACCGCGCCGGGTTCCAGATCTGCATCCACGCAAACGGCGACTCGGCCATAGAGCAGGTGCTTACCGCCTACGAGAAGGCCCAGGCCGAATATCCAAGGACGGAGACGCGGCACCGCATAGAGCATTGTACCCTGGTGAATCCGGACATCCTGCGGCGCATGAGAGCGCTTGGCTGTATAGCAACGCCTTTCTGCACTTACGTTTACTACCATGGAGAGAAGATGAAGTATTACGGAAAGGAACGCTTGGAGTGGATGTTTGCTCAACGCTCATTCATAGACAACGGGATAGTATCCACGGGCGCCGCCGATTACCCCTGCGGTATGTACCCGCCTCTTATGGGGGTCCAGGCTTGCGTGACCAGGACCGATATGCGGGGGAACGTTTGGGGTCCCAGTCAGCGAGTGACTGTGGAAGAAGCACTGAAGATATACACCATAAACGGGGCCTACGCCTCCTTTGAGGAGGGTGTCAAGGGGTCTATAGAAGTCGGCAAGCTGGCAGACCTTGTGGTGCTGGCAGAGGACCCAACAGCGGTGGAACCGGAGGCTATCATGGACATACCAGTGGAAATGACGATGGTCGGCGGAGAGATAGTGCACGAAGCGTAGAGATCATTAGTAGCCACCGGCACGGGATGCAGGCGGTGATAGACATGAACCTTTGCACGGCTTGTTTCGCACCGAATTGTTTCAGACGTTATGTCTAGTACAGGCACGGGGAAATGGGTGGGTGGATGTCTGGCCGGCTTTGCCTAGTGCGCCCGCCATCACCCCCTCCCCGCCTGCCCGCGTGTCTGTTGTCCGCCTTGACGCAGTGGACACTGTGAGGGTAACTTAGCCTGGGGGGCATTCTCTTATTAGCAAGGAGGCTACGGCAATGAAGGTGAAATGGCTGGGTCACGCTTCTTTTCTCATAACCGCCGATGACGGCACAAGAATCATCACCGACCCGTACATGTCTCAATCAGATGGCGGCCTGGTTGGCTACGCCAAGATCAATGAGGCAGCAGACGTGGTCACGGTAAGCCACGAGCATAATGACCACAATCACACCGATGACGTGGGCGGCAGCCCTGAAGTCGTACGGGGTACGGGCCCTCAGGATACCAAGGGCATTCAATTCCGCGGTGTTGCCACCTACCATGACACCGAACAAGGAGCACAGCGCGGCACTAACACCGTCTTCTGCTTCGCCGTGGACGGGGTCAAGTTCTGCCATTTAGGCGACCTTGGCCATCAACTAAGCTCGCAGCAGCTATCAGAAATAGGCGAGGTGGATGTGCTTCTCGCTGTTGCTGGTGGAGGGCCTACCATCGACTTGGAAGTGCTAAACCAGCTGGTGGACAACATGAAGCCAAAGGTGGTCATCCCCATGCACTTCACCAACGAGAACTGCACGTATACCAGATACACGGCGGAGGACTTCGCCAGGGGTAAGAGAGACGTTCAGTGCGTGGGTGAGAGCGAGACGACTATTTCCGCCGGTGAGCTACCCGGCGCCACCCGTGTGATTGTCTTGGACCATGCCTTGTAACCCCAGGCGCCGGCGTAAATAGATGTCCCGGTTGAGCGGCGCCTCTCTTTGTGCACGAATCTTCCCTCTGTTGTACGCATCTCAGTGAATGCAAAGCCAGATGGCTTTGATATGGGAGGCGCGGGCAGGTAATGCGGAAAACACCGTTGCTTGTACTGGCAGTGTTCATAGTGGCTGCGTCTGGGATAGGAATAGCAGCATTGAGCGGGAGCGATTCGACTGGGCCTGATCTCCCCGGCCCGGTGGATGACACGGACACTGCGTCGACTCCGGCGCCTGGCGGACTGGAACCCGGCATAGATGCGGACCCAAACTACCAAGAGGAGTTGAGAACGGCGGGGATTTCCACCGGAGGTTGGGTCACCGACTTCAGCCGCCATACCGTCGATTACCGGGAAATCTCCTCCGGCGGCGTGGGCAGGGATGGCATTCCACCTATAGACAATCCCAGTTTCGTCACGGTCCAGGAGGCAGACCGCTGGCTGGGAGGCAAAGAACCGGTCGTTTTGGTCGAGGTCAATAGTGAAGCCAGGGCTTATCCGATACAGATTTTGACCTGGCACGAAATAGTCAACGACGAGATAGACGGGGTTCCCGTATCGGTGACGTTTTGCCCCCTGTGCAATTCGGCAATTGCCTTCGACCGCCGGTTTGAAGGAGCAGTGCTCGACTTTGGCGTGTCCGGCAACCTGCGTAACAGCGATCTCATCATGTACGACAGGCAGACTCAGTCCTGGTGGCAGCAGTTCACCGGAGAGGGGATAGTGGGGACACTGGCTGGTCGTAAACTGACCATGATTCCCGCTTCTATCATTGCCTGGAGCGACTTCAAAGAGGCCAACCCGGACAGCCAGGTGCTGTCGCGGTCAACGGGCTTTTCACGACGCTACGGAGAGAACCCCTATTCAGGGTACGACAGAGTGGACAACCCGCCTTTCCTGTTCCGGGGCGACATGGACTCCAGGCTGCTGCCCAAAGAGCGCATAGCGGCGGTGAGCATAGATGGCGTGGACGCGGCTTATCCGTTCTCCTTGCTGGAGCAAGAACGGGTAATACACGACACGGTGAGCGGCCAGGAGATTGTGCTCTTTTTCAAGCCGGGCACGGTTTCCGCGCTCGATAGACGAGTGATCGTCGATTCCAAGGACGTGGGCTCCACGGGAGTGTTCGAACCTGTGGTAGATGGTCGAAAGCTGACCTTCAGTGCCGATGGCGACGGCTTTGTGGATGATGAGACAGGCAGCAGGTGGAACATCCTGGGCGAATCGGTTGACGGCGCACTGGCAGGCAGTAGGCTAACTCCGGTAGTTCACGCCAACCACTTTTGGTTCGCCTGGGCCGCCTTCAAGCCCGATACCATCATCTACCAGGGCGGTGCTGCCGGCTAGAATCTAGAACGACAATTGCCGGCCGATTTGCGGCTTTGCTCCGTCGTCGCTTTCAGCCACGCGGGCTATGCACTCGGGGACGTTGTTATACGCGGAGTTGACCAGCGTGGATACCTCGTAAGAGTCCATCTCAGAGGAGTCAAGGGGTTTAAGCAAGCTCAACAGTGGCGTAGAGTCGGCAACTCCGGGCGCAATCCACAGATCTTCGTCATCTCTTGGCAAAATGACGGGCATACGGTTGTGCACCTGTTCCATGAGGGCATTGGGCCCCGTGGTGATAATGGAGCAGCTGCGCAGCCACTGGCCTTCCAGCGATTTCCATATGCTCCACAGCCCGGCAAAGGCGAAGAGGTCTCCTGACTTGAGCACGAAACGCAAGGGTATACGGCGCGGCCCCTCACGAAGCCACTCGTAGAAGCCATCAGCCAGGACCAAACAGCGCCTCTTCTGAAACATGCTGCGGAAACGCGCCTTCTCCAGGGAGTCGTCTCGCAGGTTGATCATGCGGTTGCCCACGGAGACGTCTTTGGCCCACCAGGGCACCATGCCCCAGCGCACCAGCTCGGCACGGCTCTTGCCTTCGTTCGTAATGATGAGCACTTCTTGAGCCGGCGCCACATTGTACTTGGGGATAACGTCTATCCCTTCCGTGGAAAACCCGAATCGCTGCTGGATTCCTTGCCTGTCAGTGATCAGTGTAAATCTACCGCACATGATGAAATCCCAGTATTGATTGTAGCAAGGTTAGAGCAGGCCATGTGATATTGTAAGACGGTCAAGTGTTTAATATTCTGGGCAATGCGGTCTTACCCGTATTCATCATGGCGGGAGTGGGTGCGGTACTGGGCCGCACCTTGCACATTGACGCGCGCTCCGTGGGCAGGCTGGCCCTCTACGTGTTCTCTCCCGCGCTGGTCTTTGCTTCACTCTATGATGCGGAGATACCCACCAGGGACGTCGTGAACGTCTTCGCGTTTCAGGCAGTCTGGGGGCCGATTTTCTATGCTGCTTGCTTTCTAATCAGCTGGAGAGCCGGACTAAGAGGACAGGACCGCAGCGCCTTTTTGCTCAGCACAATGTTCATGAACGCAGCCAACTACGGGCTTCCGGTAGCTCTGTTCGCCTTTGGAGAAGCAGGACTGGAGCGGGCCATACTCTTCTTTGCTCCGCAATCTTTAATGGCGGGAACGCTGGCTATATACGTTGCGTCCAGCGGCAAGCTGGGCGTAAAACAGGGACTGATTACGGTGCTGCGGCTTCCCATCTTCTATGCCGTGGTCGCTGCCCTGGTGCTGAATCCATTCAAAGTGTCCTTGCCAGGCATTGTGGAGATTCCACTGGATATCCTGGCGGATGCGGCCATTCCTACCATGGTGATACTGCTGGGCATTCAACTGGCGCGGGCGTCTTGGAAGGAGGACCTGGCGCCGGCGGGAGCGGCATCCGGGGTGCGGCTGTTGCTTTCTCCGCTGCTGGCCTTCGGGGTGACGCTGTTATTGGGCATAGACGGTGTTACTCAGCAAACGGTGGTTGTTCTGGCGGGGATGCCTACGGCAGTTTACACAACCATACTGGCCACGGAGTTCGATGCGCGACCTCAGAGGGTGACCAGCGCCGTAGCGCTCAGTACAGCCGTGAGCCTAATTACGGCGACGGCTTTAATCTGGCTGGTACAAGAGTTCCTGTGAAAACCGGTCGCTCAGACGCCGACCAGGTCTCCCACGGCCTTGACGCGGACGCGCACGGCGTTGCTGGGCAGGTAAGCCAGCGGCACCTCTTCCACTTCAACGATTTCTAACGTGGAGGGGTCGGCGCCGGCGCCGGTTGCTTTATCCAAGGCCTCTTGCTTTGCATTGGAGAGCGCTTCTTCCCTGCTTACGTCGGCAAGGGAATAGACTTTCTCTACCTGGCCGCCGACCTGGGCAATGGCGGCGCCTATGGCATTGGCGACCTCGGCGTGGTTGGGCCTTAGCACCTCGGAGGCGCCGGCAAGGGAGCCCTTGACCAGAATGCTCCCGCCACCCACCAGTATCACGGGTACGGCGACGGCACTGAGCTTTAGCTGGTCGACCACGTTCTCCAGCTTGGACTGGATTTGGGCTACGGCCTCATCCACTAGGGATTTGTCCAGACTCCCGGCGGCGCTTGTATCCCCTATATCGGCAAGGCCGGCGGCTACAGCAACGTCGGTAGCGGTGGGGGTGGAACCGCCGAAGACCAGTCCCTGCTCAACCAGGCGATAGCCAACACTCTGAGGGCCTATACACAGAGGATCGTCCTGTATGATGCTGCCTCCTCCCAGGGCGATGGAGAATACGTCGGGCATGCGGAAGTTGGTGCGCACGCCGGCCACGTTGACTGCGATTGAGGCTTCACGGGGGAATCCGCCGACCAGCGCACCGCCATCGGTGGAGGTGCCTCCTACGTCGATAACGATACCGTCGCGTATGCCGGAAAGGAAGGCGGCTCCCCTCATGCTATTGGTGGGGCCGGAAGCAATGGTGAACACGGGGTAGCGCGCGGCGAAGGCGGCGTCCATCAGGGTGCCGTCGTTCTGACTGAGGAACAGGGGAGTGTCCAGTCCCAGCGACTTGGCGGCATCCTGGATGCCGTGGATGGTGCGCTCCGCCATTTCCACCAGGCAGGAGTTCAAAGCGGCGGCGTTCTCCCGCTCCAATATGCCGACGCGGCCTATGTCTGATGACAGCGTTACCCTGAGATGGGGCGCCTCTTCTCTGATGATGTCCCCCGCCTGTTGCTCGTGAGAGGTGTCCACGGGAGAGAACACGCCGCTCACTGCCACGGCCCGCACGCCTTTGTCGAGCATATCTCTAGCAGCGCGTCGTATCTCCTCATGGTCGATTTCGGATATCTCCCGGCCATCGAACTCATGGCCGCCGCGCACCATGTAGGTATGACCTCCAATGGCCTCCCTGAGTTCGTCAGGCCAGTCCACCAATGGGGGTAGCAGCGTAGTGGCCGGCAGGCAGAGGCGGAGGGAGGCCGTCGGGGAAAGAGACTTCTGCTCCAGCAGGGCATTGGTGAAGTGGGTTGTGCCAAGCATCACGGCTTCAATAGATGCGCCTTGCGGACTGGATTCAAGCACTGCCTTTAGGGAGGCAAAGATACCGGATGTAACGTCCGCCGTAGTGGGGCGTTTTGCCTGGGCCACCAGCTTGGCGCCTTCCAGAAGGACTGCGTCCGTGTTGGTTCCGCCTACGTCTATGCCGATGCGCATGTGTTGTTCCAACCTTTTACCCCTATTCTACGGGGTTGAATGAATTCTAGTCATTCTCCACTGGACAAGGCCGGTTTCATAGGATTCGCAGCCGGTGGTGCGGAAGGGGGTCCGTTTGGCTCCGGGCGCAAAGAGGGGGATGCCACCTCCTAGGATCAGGGGAAAGACGGTGAGAATGATCTCGTCTATGAGTCCAGCGTTGAGCATGACGGTATTGATTTGTCCTCCTCCAACAAGCCAAATGTCTTTCCCGGGCAAGCTTTTCAATGATTCCACGAAGGAGGCGATATCTCCCGAGACGAACCGTACGTTAGCCGTGTCAGGAGGGGGAGCGCCTCTGGTGAATACGTAGTTGGCCTTGTCCGCGTAAGGGAATTCCTCAACGGTTAGGGTCAGCTTGTAAGTGGAGCTGCCCATCACAGTGGTGTCTATGGAGGAATAGAAATCGTGGTAGCCGTAGTCCAGGTTGCCTGCGGCCTCCAGCCAGTCGATTTCACCATCGGGCCCGGCAATGTAACCGTCCATGCTTGTGGCTATGTACAGTTTCAGCTTCCTATTGCCGGCTTGTTTCATATTCCTTCCTCAGTGCAAGTGATGCTGCATTAAAAGCGGGGCCACTGACAGTTGGGTCTAAGGGAGAACTCTTGGGAGCGGTTAAGGTTACGACTTCAGCACCTGGCCGGGATCCAGCGCCAGTGGGGTGAATTCCACGTCGTAGCCAAAAGCTTTGGGCCCAGCCACGGCTAATCCCGGCGGAGCAGTCCAGAGGTGCGGCCCGGGAAAGCCCAGCACTGTGATGCGGAACCCGTAACGCAACAGTTCCGTCGTTATCGGCTCGCCGCGCTCCGTATCGACGACGCAGATCAGGTCCGGGACTATACAGACGACCTCGCCGTCGACGCGGGCGATCAGATTTTCGTTCTGAAACTCTATTCGCATGCGATCGCCGTTGTATTGCCCCATGCCTTCTATGGTGAGGTTTCCGCGCGCGAAGCCCTGGGTGGTGCGGCGCTCCAGGTCGGCAATCTTGCCCTGGAACAGCACTTTGCCGGGATGGGCCTCCAGAATGGCGTTGATCGGGTCCTCATGCTGGCGACGCGCCCTCTTCACCGCGTCTCCCAGCTTCTTGGTCAAGGTCAGTGAATCGAGCACGGCGGTGGTGCGTATCTGTTCCGCAGTCATAGGCGCAATGGCGTAGCAAGCCACACAGCCCATCTGGATAGTAAGGGCGCGGGCCATGCGCTCCACCCACTTGGCGCTGATTGCCTCCGGAATGATTGCGGTGTTCCCCTTTTCGTCGGAGATGGCCATGGGGACGTAGGGAACGCCATAGACAAAATAGGTCTTCATCTGGAACTCAGGGTAGGCGCGGCCCATGCCGTCGGCGTCTACCACGGGAAGGCCGGACATGGCGGCGGGGATGAGCGGCTCCAGGGAGTTGCTGCCGCCGATCTCGTTGGAGACGAGGGCTGTGGCCCTGGCCCCTGTGTATTCCTCAATGGCGCGAAGGGCGTAGTAGGCCTGCTTGTCGCGCATCTTCTCTATACCAACCGTAGGGGCGCCGATGCCGCCGACGCAGATGACCTGGTCGTCATTGCCAAGCTCACCGGGGGAGAGGACATTAACGGGGCCGTTCTCCCGTATGGCCTGCCTGGCGCGGAGCATCCCTATGTATGGATTCCCGCCCCCGCCGGTGCCGAGGATCCCGGCGCCTATGGCTATGGATTCAAGGTCTTGCTCAGTTATCTGCCACATGGGTGATTTTCACGTCGTTTCAAGGTTTTGACCGTTGACCAGTCTTGCACAAGCTCTCATATTTTTCCAGTTCCAGTTCAGCGGTCATTCCCTATTTACTTTACCCCATGTTATTGACGATACTAGGCTGCGGACCACAGGTGGATATCCATACTCGATCTGGATGGTACGATACCGTTAGAGGTGACTGGTTTGCTGGACCGTCTTGCGCAACTCCGCCACCATTACAACTTCCAGACTATGTTCGGAGACGTCCTTGGCGGTATCACCGCAGCTGTGGTAGGTCTGCCCGTTGCTCTGGCGTTTGGCGTATCGTCAGGACTGGGGGCTGCTGCCGGAATATACGGAGCGGTCGCCGTAGGGTTCTTTGCCGCCGTGTTCGGCGGCACTAGGTCCCTCATATCAGGTCCCACAGGCTCAATGACTGTGGCCATGGCCGTCATCGTCACCACCTACGCTCAAGACATGGCCCAGGCGTTTACCATCGTCATCATGGCGGGGCTGATCCAGATGCTTTTCGGATTTCTGCGAATTGGGCGGTTCGTATCTTACACTCCCTACTCGGTCATAGCCGGGTTTATGACAGGGGTTGGAATAATAATCCTATCGGTACAGATTCTGCCCTTCATGGGAGCTGATCCCGTAACCGGCGGGCCAGTTGAAGCTTTACGGAACTTGCCAGGAATAATAGAGGGCTTTGATCTCAGCGCTGTGGGCATAGCGGGCGTCACCCTTGGCGTAGCCATAATATGGCCAAGCAGACTAGACAAGTATTTGCCGTCTACCCTGGTAGCCCTCTTCGCGGGGATAATCGTGACCGTCCTATGGTTTAGCAACGCTCCCACCATCGGCACCGTACCAACGGACCTGCCTGTCTTCAAGATGCCGGCCCTTTCCTTTGACGCACTGGTGCGCGCTATTGAGCCCGCGATGGTCCTAGCCCTTGTAGGGTCTGCGGACACCTTGCTGACTGCGCTTGTGGGGGACTCCATGACGCGGGCACGCCACGACCCCAACAAGGAGCTGTTTGCCCAGGGCATAGGCGCAGTGGTCACCGGATTCATCCAGGGTCTGCCCGGGTCCGGAGCCACCCCAAGCACCATAGCCAACATTCGGGCGGGCGGAAGGACCGTTGTTTCAGGTGTGATTGCCGTGGTTATCCTGGTGGTTATGATTCTGGTCCTGGGAGACTATGTAGCCAGAATTCCCAACGCCCTCTTGGCCGGCGTCCTCATGAAAGTCGCCTTGGACACCATGGAATGGAGATTTGTCACCAGATTGCTCCGTATTCAGCGTGAGCACATGGTGGTCATGCTGCTAACCCTAGGTCTCACCGTGTTCCTAGACTTGGTCACCGCTATAGCGGTGGGCATGATAGCCGCCGCAGTAACCAGCGCGCGCCAGTTCGAAAGGCTGGAGCTAGACAGTGTGGTCTCAGTGCCCATCTTGGACCAGAGCTTCTTCGGCACCGAAGTGAGAGAGGAAGATATGGGAGAGGAAGATATGGAAAGCTTCTCCGCCAGGGTTGGCCTGGTTGCGCTCAGAGGCTCCTTTACTGTCGCATCGTCCAGAAAGCTGTTGGACACCATTGGAGAAGACATCCGGGAGCACGAGGTCGTTATCCTGGACTTTTCCAACACGGTTTACATGGACGAAAGTGCAGCCCTGGTGATGGAGCGACTCATCGAGACCGCCACAAGCTACGAAACCGGCTGTATAGTGATGGGCCTGGCCGGGATGCCTGCCAGGAATCTTGAGGCTCTCAACATTCTCAAGCAGATACCATCAGACCAGAGAGTGCAAACTTGGGACGAGGCGCGCGCGGTGGCGGCTAGACTCCTCGCCGCCTAGGCCTCTTGCGCCCTCTCCCCACCATTGGGAGCGCGCGCCATCATTCCTGCCTGGCTAGTGTCTGTGCCAGGCAGAGAAGCCCGCAGACTGCACAAGCAACGGCCGGGCATCTAGTTGGCGAGTTTCATCTTACCCTGGTCCCGCTTTTGAACACGGCGACGACGTCTTGCAAGTGGCTGATGTTTTGCGTGGGGTCGCCGTTGACCAGCAGAAGGTCGGCTTCTTTGCCTGGCTCGATTGCGCCCACCTGGTCGGCGACTCCCAGCGACCTAGCGGCTTCGCTGGTTCCGGCGACCAGAGCCTCTCCGTGCGTCATGCCGGACATGACCAGCGTCTCCAGCTCCTTGTGGAACAGGCCAAATTGGTAGACATACCAGCCGCAGTCGGAGCCGCCTATGACTTGGGCACCGTCCTTGATGAGCCGGCGGGTTACTTCCACGCGGTCTTCCACCGACTTGACGGCCTCAACTAGCTGGACCTCTTCCTCCGGAGTTAGTCCCTCCTCGTCACGCTTGGCTTCCAGCAACTGGACAGAGGAACGTCGCACGTGGATGGTGGGGTTGACCCAGGTGCCCGTTGCGGCGATGCGCTGCCCCACGCGAGGGTCGTACTTTATGGAGCCGTCGGGCTGGACGAAGGTGCAGTGGATGAGCATGTCCACGCCGGCGTCCAGCGCGTTCTCGATGCCCTTTGTGGCTATGGTGTGTGCGCCGACGAGGCGGTTGCGGCGGTGTGCTTCGTCGGCGACTGCAGTCAGCTCCTCCACGGTGTAGGAGGGGCGCTCAGGCATGCTGCCCAGCGTGGAGCCGCCGGTGGCCATGACCTTTATGAAGTCTGCGCCTTCCCAGACCAACTCCCGCACGGCCTGGCGCACGCCGTCGACTCCATCGGCCTCCGAGCCCATCATCCAGCAGTGGCCTCCGGTCATGGTGATGGGCCTTCCCGATGCCAGTATGCGCGGACCGGCTACTAGCTGACGGCGGATGCCCTCCTTGAGCCAGAACACGCTCCTGTGCCAGCCGCCGTTATCGCGCATGGTGGTCACGCCGGTCTCCAGGGCCAGCCGCGCCTGCTTCACGCCCTGCAATATGTGAATTTCGTAGGACTCCAGGCCAACGTCGTCAACGGAGGTGCCGTCGCCGGGCATGTTGGTGTGGGTATGGCAATCGACGAGGCCGGGGACAAGGGTGGCTTCCGGGAAGTCGTAGGTCTCCACGGTTGCGCCTTCAGGGAGGGCTACGTCGGCTTGGGGGACGACGTGGGTGATGCGGCCGCCCTCCGCGACGACGGCCATGCCCTGCCGGGACGGGCCGCCCTTGCCGTCGGCGAGGTTGCCTGCCTTGATTACGATGTGTGATGGAGCTTTAGCCGCCATGATTTCCTCCTTTGCGTTCATCTGGTGTTACTGACTTTATCAGAAAATGCTGCGAGTGTACTTATGGAAGGGGAGGGGCAAGGGAGTCGAATTGTTTCAAACATTATGTCTACTCCAAAGCTAAATGCGAACCACTTTTTTGCAAATATGGGAAACAAATCCGAAAAGTCGTCAAGGGGTGTGGCGATTTTCGTCCGGAGAGGAGCCGACGCGGGGCCGACGCTGACAGGGGGTAGTTCGCAGGTGGTGTTCATGGATAGAGGATAAGGGCAGAGTGCAGGTATGGGAAAGGGGTGGGTGGCGGGGAGACTCGTCTTTTTCCACGTTTGCCGCTACGATTGTGTAGATTAGGCTTCTAATTGGAGTTGTACGTGGAACTGAACTTAGACCCGTCCTTGGCTGAGGGTTACCAGAGCCGTTCGCAGATAGCACGAGTAATTACCGAACATTGGGCAAGGGAGAACCTTTTCTGCCCGGCTTGTCCTTCAGAGCATTTGGACCCTCTGCGGCCAAACGCAAGGGTAAGGGATTTCGATTGTCCGGATTGTAAGTCCAGCTATCAACTGAAAAGCGCGGACAAGACTTTTGGCAGGAAGGCCTCCAATTCTGCCTATTGGCCCAAGATGAAAGCCATCCAAGATGGGCAGGCACCTAACTACATATTCCTTCGCTACTCTTCACAGAGATGGATGGTTATGGACTTATTCATTATTCCTGGGTACTTCATAACGCCTGCTATCGTCGAAAAACGACCTCCTTTGGGTCCACACACACGCCGTCCTGGATGGGTAGGTTCCAATATCTTGTTGCGTGAGCTGCCAGGAGACGCGCGTGTCTCAGTTGTGGCGAATGAACAGATATCACCGCCTGAAGACGTGCGCAGCGCTTGGAGCCGATTTGCTTTTCTTGGCCAGGGTGAGAATGCCAAAGGGGGATGGACTGCGGATATCCTTATCTGCGTTAGAAAGATGCAAGAGATGACTCGCTCAGACGAGTTTGTCCTTCAGGACTTCTACAAGACTTTTGAAGGTTATCTAGGCGGCCTTCACCCAGAGAATAGAAACGTCCAGCCCAAAATTCGTCAGCAGCTACAAATTCTGCGTGATAACGGAGTTTTGGAGTTCCTGAATGGTGGACACTACAAGGTTCTGAGATAATGGGCGGTTTGTTAGATCATTTGATCTTGATCTTTTCGTAATGATCCGTAAGATCGGATCGCTTCGGCGGTCTGATCAATGCGGCTCATTACACAAGCCGATTACCTGTCTTTCCTTGCCCGCCAAAAGACCGTATCGGCTGGGGAAGTCGAGATCCGCCTCAAGGGTCACCAGCGTCCCAAGAAGCTGCAGCCTGAAGATTTCAAGACGGAGACCACCACGCTGTGGTCGTTTCCCAAGCGGGGCAAGTGGGCCACGCACCGCGCCTCCTACCGGGGCAACTGGGCTCCGCAGATAGCTCGCAACGTCATAGAGAGGTACTCACTGCCCGGGGACACGGTGCTCGACCAGATGGCGGGCGGCGGCACCACGCTGGTCGAGTGCAAGCTGACGGGCCGCCACGGCATAGGCGTGGACGTCAACCGCGACTCGCTGATGCTGACCATGGACGCGCTCAACTTCTCGGGCAGGCTGGAGGAGCCGCTGGAACCGGTCGACATACGTCTGTACCAGGGAGACGCGCGGCACCTGGACAAGATAGAGGGGGACTCCATCGACCTCATCGCCACGCATCCTCCCTACGCCAACATCATCAAGTATTCGGGCAAGGAAGCGCCGAATAACGGCGACCTGTCCAAGGTGCGCAACATAGCCGAATTCGTCGACCAGATGAGGCTGGTGGCCGATGAGTGCTTCCGCGTGCTGAAGCCGGGTCACTACTGCGCCATCCTGGTGGGCGATACGCGCCGCAACAAGCACTACACGCCAATAGCGTTCCGCGTCTTGCAGGCGTTCTTGGAGGCCCGCTTCATTCTCAAAGAGGACATCATCAAGGCTCAGTGGAATACTCAGACGGAGAATCTGTGGAGCCGCCTGTCTCGCGACAAGAATTTCCTTCTCATAATGCACGAGCACCTGTTTGTGTTCCGCAAGCCCGACCCCGAGGAGAAGACCCGCCCCTACGCTGAGAGCATGCGGTGGTGGGGGTAGGCCCCGCCCCTGGATTCCCTAAACTCACAAACGAAGTGCAACACTTGGTTAAGGTGTTGTCATGGGAAAAAGATATGGACATGTCACCATTGAAGAGAGGTGTGAAATTGCCCGACTACAAGCCTCGGGATACTCGGTCAGCCAAATCGCGGCAAGTCTGGATCGCTCGCCATCGACAGTTGCTCGGGAGCTGAAGCGCAATGGTTCAAAGACCCAGGGGTACCAGCCCAGGTATGCGGACCAGCAAGCCCATGCCCGGCGTTGGCGTGGTTCTCGACTGGAGCGAGATGAGGCGCTGCGGGATAAGGTGCTCTCTGGACTCAAGCAGGGCTGGTCACCGGAGCAGGTGGCGGGACGGATGGCCATGGAGTCAGGGGATACAGTCATCTCCCACGAGAGCATATATAGGTTCATCTACGGCCAGATTGCTCGTAAGAAGGACTACAGCTGGCGCCACTACCTGCCCCGAGCTAAGTCCAAGCGTGGTTGGAGAGGCCACAAAGGCGGCAGCCCTGCTTCCTTCATGGCTAAGCGTCGTCCCATCACCGAGCGCCCGCAGAGCGCTGCTGACCGCCGCACTCCTGGTCACTGGGAGGCCGACCTAATGCTGTTCAGGGCCTATGGCCATGCCGTGCTTACCATGCACGAACGCCACTCCCGCATCCTCATAGCCCTGAGACCCCCTGGCAAGGCATCCGTCCCCATCGCCCTCCGCCATGTCCCAAGTGTTGGGTCAGTTTCCCCCCGAATGGCGACGGACGGTCACCTTCGACAACGGGACCGAGTTCGCACTCCATTACCAACTCCACGATCTGGGTATAGAGACCTTTTTCTGCGATACTTACTCTCCCTGGCAGAAGGGTGGGGTAGAGAACGCCATCGGTCGGCTGCGGCGGACCCTGCCCCGCAAAACGGACTTGGCAGCGTTGCCTCAAAAACGGTTTACGCAAATGATTCAGGCCTACAATAATACCCCCCGCAAGTGTCTCGATTATAGGACTCCGGCAGAGATATTTTTGGATAGAGTGTTGCACTTGAAATGTGAATCCACCTACCCGCCTCCGCGGGTATGACGGACGAAACGGCCATTTTCTCATCCCTCTATCCAAAGCTCCTACTCGCCGGGGGGGAGAACGCGGACGGTGATGACTTCGGTGCCGTGGTACTGCTGATGCCGCACGGAGGAAGCGCAGCCCCTCAGCAACCGCAGGGACATCTCGTTCTCCACCGGCACCTCCGAATCGTGTTGCTGTACCTGGCGTATGCGGTCTTCTATATTGCCCTCGTTGCTTGCTCCACCAATGAACTCCAGATCCGCCGCCGGGCCCTCGCTGGAGGCCACGACCTCCAGCCTCCGTTCCTCTCCCGCGGGGCTTTCGCTGTCGTCCTCCGCCTCTTCCACGGCCTCCAGGTACAGGATCATGACAATAGCGGCGAATCCCCCCGTGGTGATGCCACTCTTGAAAAGCCCGCCTACAACTGGACCCAGGTCCGGAAGGGAGAAGAGGCTGAACTGGAAGGCGGCCCCTATCCAGAAGCATATCCCCGCCACGGCAACCTTTGACTGATTTTGCTCCGTCTGTATGATTGTGCGCGCGCCGTCCACAAAGAGGGTGCCCGTCACCAGGAGCAGATAGCCGGTCATCACCGGGCCGGGGATGGTGCTGAAGAGGGCGGAGACCTTGGGCAGGAACGCCATAGCGATAAATATGAAGCCTACGATGTATCCAACCCGGCGGGAAGCCATCCCCGTCGTTCTTATGAAGGAGCCTGCACCGGAGTTAACTATGTTGGGCACGGCGCCTGCGAGTCCGGCCATCAGGTTGCTTGCGCCGCCACCCGCCAGTGTCCCCCTGGACCTGGCGGAAGTCTATGGCTCTGCTCTCTCTCCAAGACACCCGCTGAATGGTGATAGCCTCCCCGGTTGCCTGGATGGAGAAAATCACCCCAAGAAACAGAAAGGAGGGCAGGAGGGTCCAAAAGGGGATGCCGAAGTCCAGCGCCAGGCCGGGGGCCGAGCTTGCCACTCCTACCCAGGGCGCATCGATGATCCTGCTGACGTCGTATATGCCCAGCGCGGCGGCAACGGCCGTGCCGACGACTATGCCGACCACCGGCCCCCACAACCGCAGCAGCGCAGCGCCCCGCAGCGTCAGCGCCTCTACCACCACAAGGGTGGCCAGGGCCGTCAGCGGCGCCGCGATCGGCTCTTCCTGGGAGGCCTCGTCCAGCAGATGGAAGACCACCGACGCCAGCGTTATTGAGAGTATGGTGACGATGATGCCGCCCACGGTGGGGGTGACGACGCGCCGCAGTATGAACAACCACTTGGAGACGACCAGCTGGGCTATGGCCGACACCATCACCAGGGCGGTCAGGGTCGCCGGGCCTCCATCCACCACCGCCGTTATGCAGAAGGGGATGGAAACGGCAGCCGTGAACATGGGCAGCATGGCCCCCGCTCCCAACGGCCCAATGCGACGAACCTGCAGCAGGGTGGACAGCCCAACCACCACCAGCGAGGCAAAGACCATCCAATCCAGGTATGACTCGCCGCGGCCCGACGCGTTGGCCACGATCACCGGCGTCACTAGCAGGGTGGCCGCAGCCATCAAGCTGAATTGGGGCGGCGTGACCCAGAGACAGGAGGATGGGGGGATTCTCGTGCCCTTCGTATCTCGGGTTTCCTAACTGTGTTGCCGTGGCACTCGCCTCCTGAGCATGGGATTTGGTTAAAAACACCACATTAAGCGCCGGAAATTGGCGCCGAGCAAGCCAGGGCGCAACTTTCTACTTGGGAGCATGCTTGCTCAGTACCCTGCCCACTTTGCGGAGCAGCTTGGCGGCCCCAAAGATGAGGCGCAACGTGAACTCCAGCGCGATGAGGAACGCCAGGTAGTACAGGATGTTCTCCGTGTAGCTGTCGGCCTCCAGCAGCGTATTCAGAGAGTCTGAGATAGTGAAGAAGGAGGTGTTGACGACAAATATGCCGAGAACGGCGAACGGGAGAATCTTCGCCAGATCCGTGGACAGGGCTTCGTTGTAGTAAGAGGTCACGCGGATAGCGCTTACCGTGGCCAACGCCATCAACAGTATTTCCGTAAAGGACTGTTGTTTGGAAAGAAAGGTCAGTATCAGCGTGAGAACACCGAACCAGAAGAAGGCGAATACGGGGAACACGATGAGGTACTTAATTACGTACATTAAGATGTGGAGAAAGGCCCGCACCCAACGATGGCGGGACTCTTGATACTTGGACAGGTCCATCTTAAACATGTCCCTGGCCGCCACGAACCTGTAGAACTGGAAGACAAAGATGGCGTACACCGATATGCCCAGGATGTACACCAACACGGGGCGCAACAGGTCTATGGCGTCGAACATGTTCAATCCGCTGGGGAAGAGTTCGTTGATGTCCATAAGCCTTACCTCACAGTTGAACTCCGGTCCTTTGCGTATCCGCGGCAAGTGGCCGGGGCTCCTCCCCCAGAGATGGATGAAGCGGTCCAGACCGGCAACGCCACTCGTGCAGCCATCTCCATTGACGGACTATTGAGCATATCTCCCACGACCAATAGACAGCGAAGTGACCCGCCCACATTGTTTGTACCACGCTTTGCTAGTTACCGACAAGCTTTGCATGAGCGGGCAGACGTCAAAAAGCGGCTGTTGGAGCTGGAGACCGCCATCATTGTCTAGCGGCCCAATTTCGTTAGATGAATGTCTTCAATCTGGCCTCCGACGGCCATTGTAGTTAGCGGAAAGGTCGGAGCGAGTTCGTCCCAGAGGACGCTTCCGGCCAGAACCGGGCGAATCCCCAGCAAATACCGTTCACCGCAGAGTCAACGTTGTGGACAAGAAGCGTGTCGTCATAGTCGATAGAGAGCCGCCGGACCAACCATAGCGTTGCTCTTGCGTCGCGGTTACCACTGGCGGGACTCTTCGGCGTAGACGTGGTCGGGCAATGTGTAGCGGATTCCTTCCTCGTCGAACAGTGAAGCATCAAGCAGTGACGTGAACCTGACGAAATTGCTGTCTTGGTGACGTCCCCGAAACAGCTTGCTCAGGACTTTGCCGTAGCGTTGCTGCATCCTGAACCACCAGACGGCTCCAAAGGTGGGGATCGGCGGATACATCAGTGAATCTGAGACCTCTCTTCCGATAAGTCCGCGGGAGACCTTGTACACGTACTTAGCCAAGCGGCGTCGCTCGTCCGGCCCGGTCATCCCGGCAATCAACGGAGCTGAGTTGACCAGGGAGTGCGCCATAACGACCGACTCCAGTGGGGGATCAGGCTCGCACATGAGGGCTATCTCCCACAGTCTCAGTGCTTCATCGGCATCGCGGAAAAGGATGGTTTCAGGAATACCCATCAAGTAACCGCTGTGCGCCAAACGGCCATGAAGCTATTGTACTCTTCGTCAGTATAATCAGCCCCCAGGGTTTTCATGTGCTTCAGCAGCCGTGCCGAGAAAGCGGAAATGGCGTAACCCAAGTGCGCAGCGCTGATCGGTGTACCCCAAGCTTCGGTATCCCAGTCCTCCGATCCGTTCAGGAGGAGTCTTAACCGTGCGTGAACTATCCTGATACGGACCGAAAGCTTCCAGCCGTCTCCATACCTGTACAGGCCGCCAGGAAGGAATATCTCCATCATGTGACGGTTATTTTGTCCCAAACGCCTGATGCCCTGGTCGCGCACCCGCCCGGTGATGAAGAAGGACTTTGCTATGTTGGTTGTAAAGCCTTCTATCAGAACGCCTGCGACGAATGCCGCCAGGGTCACCTGCGAGTTTCTGAAAAACATGCGGACAGCCGGGGCGAATGCTGAATAGTCGAGCCATTCCGGCGGAGTTTCCGCGTCTCTGAAGAACTTTCGCAGCGAGGCCGGCGCGTTCCGCAGGGCCTCCTCATCCCCGCTATCCATGGCGGCTTGGATGAGCTCCGCTGACTCTTTTGGGCTAAATCCCGCGAGGCCTTCTGCCAACTCTTCGGCCAATGGGTCTCCAACGTGTGTGTGGGCGAGGTATTTGTCTGCTATATCGGGCGCAATGGCGCGCGCCTTTTCGTAACTCGGTATGTAGTCAGTTGGTATTTTCATTGGCACTTACACCCCCAAACAGTTCTGCTCTCGACAATATGAGCTTAATCTTCCTGAGGCTCTACTCGTAGATCAGGAAGCCAACTCAGCCAAGATGGCAGGTACCAGTTCCGCGCCCCCAGCATCTCCATCGTAGCAGGAACCAGCACCGACCGCACAAGCGTCGCATCCAGAAATATCGCTACGGAGAGGCCGAAACCCACCTGCTGGTTGATGATGGTCTCCCCCGATGCGAACGCGCCGAACACCGCGACCATGATAAGGGCGGCGCCCGTTATGAGCCCGGCCGTGGATCGCAGCCCGTAGGCCACCGCTTCGGCGTTGTCCCCGGTCCGGTCGTAGCGCTCTCGGATGCGGCTCAGCAGGAACACGTGATAGTCCATTGAGAGACCGAATAGGATGGAGAACAGGAACAGGGGTATCCACACGTCTATGACCTCGGTGTGCTGGAAACCCAGCAGCTCCGTGCCCACTCCCTTCTGGAACACAATGACCAGGAGCCCGTATGCAGTGCCCACGGAGAGGAGGTTCATGGCAACGGCCTTGACGGGAATGACTATCGACCGGAAGACCAGCATCAGAATGAGGAAGCTGAAGCCCAGCACGAACGCGAAGACAATGGGCGTGTATGAGTCGACTATAGAGAATACGTCCGTGGCCTCCGCGGTCACGCCGCCAACCAGGGCTTCAGCATCAACCCCTCCAAAAGCGGAAGGGATGTACTGGTCACGGATCGTGGACACTACGTCTACGGCCGGCTGGCTGCTGGGCTCCCCGGGGATGATTACCGTCAGCAGGGCCAGGTCCCCGGAGGAGTTGACCTCAGGGGGCACGAGTGGGACCAGCAAGCGGCTGTCGCCCATGAGAACGGTTTGCAGTTTTCCTATCGCTTCCTGTACACCAGGGCTGTTGATATCGCCGTCAATGACGATTTCCGTGGGGTTGACCAGTCCAAAGGAGAACTCCTCCTCCATAACGAAGAAGGCGTCCCTGGTCTGGGCGCCTTCGGGGAAGGCGTCAACCCCGTTGAGCCCCGTCTCGATCTGGAAGTAGAAGAAGGTTGCGGCAAGCATGGGTATCCCTATAGCCAGGACGCTGATGATGGGGAACCTGGTTACCTTGACGGTTATGAACTCCCAGAACCCGTGCTTTGGAGCCTCTGAGGTCTCGACCTTGGCCTTGCCGAAGAACGGCACTCGCAGCAGGTTCACTCTTGGCCCCATCAATGCAAGCACTGCCGGCAGCAGCGTGAGAGTCGCCGCCAATGTAACCAGTACCACGAGAATAGCCCCAAGAGCAAGGGACTGGAAGAAGGAGAAGGGAACTATCAGGAGCCCGCAGAGGGCGATGACCACGGTGAGGCCGCTGAAGAGCACCGTGCGGCACGCCGTTGCGCCCGTTCTCGCGGTCGCCTGGTACTTGTCCAGGCCGCGGCCCATCTCGTCCCTGAAGCGGGATATTATAAGAAGCGAGTAGTCGATGCCCACCGCCAAGCCTATCATGGTGATCATCAGCGTGACGAACAACACCAGCTCGAAGACCTGGCCTATGAGCACCGCCAGTCCCAACGCGGCGATGATGCAGATAACGGACAACCCTATTGGCACCAGGGCGGCTACGATGGCGCCGAAGAGCACCACGAGGATGAGAAGCGCCACGGGCACTCCCACTCGCTCTCCCTGCTCCAAGTCATGCCTGACAAGCTCGTTGGTCTCCACCGAGATGGTGGCAGTCCCCACAATGAGCACGCGGAAGTCGCTTGCCGCGTCCGCTTCCTCGACAATTTCCAGGATGTGCTCGACGTTTCTCTCTGCCTCTTCCAGATCGCCTGCCAGCACCAGGGGCATAATGGTGGTCGTGCGGTCAGGGGATACCAGGGCCTCGTTATTCAACTGGTAGTAGTGCTGGCCCAGGGTTACCTGCTCGCTACCCAGGGAAATGATCTCGTCGTAGAGCGTTTCGACTCTTTCGCGGAAGGCCGGATCGTCCACGGTCAGGGACTCCGATTGGACGATTACCGTCTCGGCTATCGGCTCAGGGCCTCGGAGCCTGTCCTCCAGTAGACGCGCCGCTCGCTCCGACTCCGCGCCGCCGCCCATTCGGAACTCCGTGGTGGTGGCGCTGTCAAGCAGGCTCCCGCTGAGTGCCCCTCCAATCAGGGCCAGCAGCAGCCAGAGAGCTATGGTCAGCAACGGCTTTCGAGCGCTGAAGCGGGCCAACCATTCGGTCAAGATACATCTCCTGAAAAGGTGACCCCCGTCATCACCGGGGTGATGACGGGGGTCCTGCGGTTGGCGGCGACCACGGAGTTTCGTTGATAGTGGCGCTCTGCCTGGGCAACCGCGCAGGCTGGATACGCCGGATATTCAGTCACGTGTGTATAGGGACTCTTTTCAAAGTGCCGGGCAAGCATATTGCTCTAAGCGTTTTCATTGTACTACACCCGACTACATGCGGACATTAGGGACATGCGCGGGCGCCTACGACTAGCGGCTGGCCTGGGCTCTCACTGCACATGTATTTGGAGACCTCTGAGTAACCCCCTCTCCCTCTGGAAGAGGGCAGAATGAGGACGTCTCCCAGCTTCGGTGAAAATCCTGGATACCCATTTTCGCAGGGATGTTCAGTTTTTCTCAGCAATGTCAGCGCACGTCAGCGCGGTCTGCCGCTGGACGTGGTCAAGCCTCGGCGGGCCGTACCCGCACGCGGCGTCCGTTTAACAGCGTGCCCACCGGCGTGTAGCGCACGCCCCATTCGTAGATGAGGAGCAGGACGCCCGCCGTCACCGCGATCAGCAACGCCAGCTTCACAATCGAGGGCAGCGGCCAGTCCTGCACCGCGCCCTGCAGTGCAATGATCAGCGGCAGATGCATCAGGTAGAGCCAGAAGGAAGCGTCCGACAGATAGCGCACGCGTGCGCTCCCTTCTCCCAGCGCGGCGCGGAAGAGCCCCATCAGCCCCAATATCATCATCCACGCATAGGCCGCCTGCAAGAATAGGGAGCCCGCTCGTCCCCAGCCCTGCGCTGTGCCACCTTCCTCAGGAAACGTCAGTACGACACCCGCCAGAAACACGACCAGCGCGAGCGGCAACTGCAGTTGCCACCAGCGTCCGATGCGTGCTCCGCCCTCGTTGTGTGCGAAGTAGACCGCGCCGAAGGCGAAGAATACACCGTAGTAGACCAGTACGTGCGGCGCTGGGAGGAGTCCCGTGTAGGTGGCTGCCCCAAACACCGGGAACTGCCCCTCGATGCCCATGAAGTACTGCGTCGCCATTGTCACCGGCACCGCCCAAAGGTAGAGCGCCGGCGTTACCACCAGCCACTCCGGCAGTCGCGGCAATCGCAGGCCCAACCGTGCCCCAACCCACGCGACCAGGACGAGTGCCCCCGCCAGCCAGACGAGATACCAGAGGAACCAGAGGTGGCTGAAGACGTCTTGGGTGAACAGCCGGCCCCACTCATTCCTGTACAGCGCGCTCCAGTACCACGGCGCGAGCAGCCCTTTGCCGTCGTCCACTTTCGCGTCCGCGCCCTCGCGGTATGGCGCAACACCACCCGCTGCGCCCGTCCGCTCCGCCACGAAGTCGGCGTCTGTGTCCTTCCTTTCCATGGCCTGGACCAGGAGCGTGGCGGTTTCCTCCCGCCCCTCCCTAAGCCCCGTCTCGTCGTACGACACACTCAGGAGTCCCGCGATCCATGCCGTCGTCTCTGCATCCGCCTGGGTGCTGTCGAGCGGACGTGCGCCGTTCGCGTCAACGGCGTTCGCATCAGCTCCGCGCTCCAGCAGCAGCCGCACGACCTCCGTACGGCCTATGAACGCAGCCGAGTGCAGCGCCGTGCTGCCGTCGCGGTTGCGCGAGCCGATGTCCGCGCCGTTGTCAAGCAGCCACGCCGCCGCCTCAGTGCGCCCGTGCAGCGCCGCCCACGCCAGAGGCGTCACACCGAACGTCGGATCGAACGCGTCGATCGATTCCCCTCCTCCGATATAGTGCTCCAGCGCGTCGATGTCGCCCAGAGCCGCAGCCGCCCAGACGTTGTCCGCCGTCCCGGCCTCAACTCCGGCGGCGGCACTGCCACCGTTGTCCACGGTGGACGCGCTCGCCGCATAGCTCCACGCGGCCCACGTCAGCGGGATCACCGTGAGCATGGCAATCACCAACGGCAACAGGATCCGTTGTGCCCGCTGGCGCACCAGCGACCGCAGCCCGCGCTGCCGCCACAGCATCGCCGTGAAGAAACCGCTCATCAGGAAGAAGACCGGCATCCGGAAGCCGTGTATTGCCGTCGTCAGCAATGCGAAAGGCGTCCCGTCGCCCTCGACCGACTCATCTGTGACTGCCCACGCGCCGGGGATGAACGCCAGCGCCCCGTGCAGCACAATGCCAAGCAGCATCGCGAACGCCCGCAGCGCGTCGAGGTCGTGCCGCCGCGCCATCCGGTTGCCTGTTCAGTGTTCGTCATGGAGGTAAGTATACGTCCTTGTTGCCTCTTTAGGGATACGATAGGCCGAGCATCGACCCGGACTTTGAAGAGGCCACAGATGGCGACCCCGAAGATTGGATTGCGCTAGGCCGGTTTGCGGGCGTGGAGGGAATTCTGGGGTGAAGATGCCAACCGGCCCGCCTCAGCCATGGCTACCGCGCAGAGGTTCAAGGTCTCCGATACGCGGACGGTTCCCTTCGGCGCAATGTGGAGCGCCTCGAGCGCTCTCAGCGAATTGTGGGTGGCCCAGCGCCCAATCCTTGAACTGCGAAAGCTGGCAAAAGAGAGCCCCGAACCAATCAGGGGTTGACACCAGAGAATAGACGATCCAGTTTGTACGGAGAGGTCCCATGTTCCAACACCTCGGATCCCACTGACCGAAGCGCGTTATCAACTGTTTGTTGGTCGTCGATGTCGAACAGGGCGCCTCCCAGCTCAATGTCGGCTTTGATCTTGAGGTGGAGGGAATTCTGGGGATCGAAGCGGTCAGTCAAGCAGTATTCGTAAGCGCCGAAGCACCCGCCCGGCTTCAGCAGACGAAAGACCTCACCATAGACGCTGGGTTTATCCGGCGCATGGCAAGTTGCCTCAATATCGTAGACCACGTCGTGTGATTCGAGTTGAATCCGCCCTCTGTGGATAGGATAATCTTTAGTGGAACGGCGGGCGGGGTCCAGCCGAGAGCATAATGAAATTGTGAGGAAAGAGATGAAGCCTATAGCTGATATTGCGGACGCGATGGGCATTGACCCTGACCTTGTCATCCCCTACGGGAGGTACAAGGCCAAGTTGGCGTTGGAAGCAATTAAGACGGATGCGCCTCAGGGGAGCCTGATAGTGGTAACGGGAATCACTCCGACGCCGTCAGGTGAGGGAAAGACGACGACGACGGTCGGGTTGGCCCAGGGACTGGGCAAGCTGGGGAAACGGGTTGCAGCCACTCTCAGAGAGCCGTCACTTGGGCCTATCTTTGGCATCAAGGGAGGAGGCACGGGAGGCGGCGCCTGCCTGGTAGAACCCCAGGACGAGGTAAACGTTCACTTCACAGGTGACGCTCACGCCGTAGCGTCGGCCCACAACCTCCTAGCGGCCCTCACCGACAACGCGACCCAGCGAAACCTGATCCACGGCTTCAGCCCAACTGGCTCCACGTGGCGCAGGGTGACCGACGTTGAAGATAGGGCCCTCAGGGACATAGTCACCGGCATCGGCGGCTCCGCCAATGCGCCCCTGAGGCAGACCGGCTTCGACATAGTCACCGCGTCGGAGATAATGGCTGTTCTGGCTCTGTCCCAAAGCCTAGAAGATCTGAGGTTGCGGTTGGGCAGGATGGTGGTGGGCTTCAACCAGAACAGGCAGCCCGTCACGGCGCAGGACGTGGGGGCCGTCGGCTCCATGATGTCGCTGCTCAGGTATGCCATACAACCCAACCTGGTGCAGACCACGGAGGGGCAGCCCGTACTGGTGCACACTGGTCCCTTTGGCAACATAGCCCACGGCTGCAGCTCCATCCTGGCCGACCAGCTTGCCTTGGGCTACGCAGACTATGTTCTCACGGAAGCGGGATTTGGGTCTGACCTGGGTTTGGAAAAGTTCATGCACATCAAGACCCGCACCAGCGGGCTGAAGCCCAGGGCCGCCGTGCTGGTGGCTTCCGTGAGGGCGCTCAAGTTCCACGGAGGCATTCCTCTGCGAGGCCTGGACGCGCCGGATGAAGATGCGGTGCGGCGGGGAATGCCCAACTTGGAACATCACGTTGGAATTGCCAGGGCTTTCGGAATTCCTGTGGTCGTGGCCGTGAACGCCTTTCCCACCGATACCCAGGGAGAGCTGGACCTGGTGCGACAGGGCGCCCTGGACGCCGGCGCATTCGCCGCGGCAAAGAGCACGGCCTTTTCCGACGGCGGCGAAGGAGGCGTGGAGCTGGCCGAAGCGGTCGTCGAAGCGGCGGCCCGGGGCGGCGAGGTGTCCTACCTCTACCCCAAAGATGCGCCGATACAGGAGAAGATGGAAACCCTTGCCCGCAAGGTCTACAACGCAAGGGACGTCCGTTGGGATACGGCGGCCCGTAGGAAGCTGAAAAGTTACGAGGCGTTGGGATGGGGCAGCCTGCCGGTGTGCATGGCCAAGACCCCCCTCTCCCTCTCCCATTTGCCCTCCCTGAAGGGAAGGCCATCTGACTACACCTTTGAGATTTCCGACGTAAGGGCGTCCATTGGGGCCGGGTTCATATACCCCATTGCCGGGAGCGTACTCACCCTGCCAGGCCTGCCTCGCTCCCCACGGCAGTTGGACGTGGACGACAAGGGGAACATCCTGGGCCTGTGAGCGCTTTCGCAGGGTATTGGGTTACCTAGACTAGGGCCAGCTCAGGGCTTGCGAGGTTGTCTCCGGCGATGGCGTCTTCACCATAGGCAATCTCCCCCAACATCCGCTTCCTGCCAGCCGACATGCCCGCCGGAGTCTGGCTGCGCACCAGCGAGGTCCAGGTGCCCCAGACCGCCGTCTTGCAGAGGGGAGTTTGAAACCCGCCGCTACGTGCTGTTCAAGGCTGCACCCTGTTTGCGGTTAGCACGTCGTTCATCACGGCGCCCACCTCTTCCACTGTGGCGGCTATAGTGGCACCTGCATCGGAGAGGGCGCGTATCTTGTCGGATGCGGTGGCTGCGTTGCCCGTGATGATGGCGCCGGCGTGGCCCATTCGCTTGCCCGGCGGCGCCGAGCGGCCCGCCACCAGGGCAACCAGCGGCTTGGTGAAACCGCCCTGCTTGATGAACTCTGCCGCTTCCTGCTCGCGGTTGCCGCCGATCTCTCCTATCAGCACCACCGCCTCCGTTTCGAGATCTTCCTGGAACATGGCCAGCACGTCGACGAAACTGGTGCCCACCAGTGGGTCGCCGCCAATGCCGACGCAGGTGGACTGGCCGATACCTGCCTGGGTCAGGGCGTTGACCGCTTCGTAGGTGAGCGTTCCGCTGCGGGAGACGACGCCTACGTTGCCCGGCATGTGTATTTCAGAGGGCATGATCCCCACACGGCAACGGTGGCCAGGAGAGATGACGCCCGGGCAGTTGGGGCCAATAATGCGCATGTTGGATTCCGGCAGGCAGCGCAGTACGTTCACCATGTCCAAGGCTGGCACACCCTCCGTGATGCAGATGGAGAGGGATATGCCGGCGTCGGCTGCCTCCAATATGGCGTCGGCGGCGCCAGGAGCGGGAACGAAGATTATCGAGGTATCGGCGCCGGTATGCCTCACTGCCGTCTCTACCGCATCGAAAACGGGCACGACTTCCTGGAACTTGAGTCCGCCTCTTCCCGGGGTCACGCCGGCCACAATGTTGGTGCCGTACTCCAGCATCTGCATGGAGTGGAAGGTGCCCTGCTTGCCGGTGATGCCCTGCACCAAGATACGAGATGTCTTATCTACCAGGATGCTCATGATGAGCGCATCTCCCCGAGGATTTTTGTCGCCTCTGCAAGACTGTCGACAAAGAAGGTGTTGAGCCCGGATTCTCGGAGAATGCGAGTGCCTTCGTCTTTGTTGGTGCCCAGGAAACGGACCACTATGGGCAAATCTCTACGGCTCTCCGGCATGGCTCGGACAATGCCCTCCGCAATGTCGTCGCAACGTGCAATGCCGCCAAAGACGTTTACCAGTACGCTCGTCACCTGCCGGTCGGCCAGGATGATTCCCATAGCCTCGGCTACCCTGATCGGCTCTGCGCCGCCGCCCACGTCTAAGAAGTTTGCCGGCTCACATCCACCCTCTTTGATGTTGTCCATAGTGGCCATGGCCAGCCCGGCGCCGTTCACAAGGCAGCCGACCTCTCCGTCTAGTTTCACGTAAGCTATCCCGGCCTGCCCCGCCTTGGCCTCAAGCCTGTCTTCCTGGCTCCAATCACGCAGACCGGGCATCTCCAACTGGCGGAAAGCGGCGTCATCGTCAATGGTCACCTTGGCGTCCAGGACAACGACCTGGCCGCTTTTGGTTATCGCTATAGGGTTGATCTCCGCCAGCGAACAGTCCATCTCTATAAAAGCGCGATACAAGCGAATCATCTGCTCCGCCATGGCATTCGCCAGGGTGGAGGGCAGTCCCATTCCCGCAGCAAGACGACGCCCCTGGTAGGCTCGCAAGCCCACCGTAGGCTCCACCACCTCTCTGAGGATGAGATCGGGGTGATCGCGGGCTATCTCCTCTATCTCCATGCCGCCGGCCCTGCTGGCGATGACCACGGGCGCACGGGCGGTGGCGTCGATGACTATTCCAACGTACAACTCATGCTCGATTTCCAGGGACTCTTCCACCATGACCTTGCTCACCGGGGCGCCGGCCTGTCCCGTTTGAGGCGTTACCAGCCGGGTACCCAGCATGGCGGCGGCGGCGTCCTCCGCCTCTTCAGCGGTTTTGACCGGTTTGATGCCGCCTCCCTTGCCGCGGCCGCCGGCGTGCACCTGGGCCTTTATCACGGCGGGACTGCCCACGTGGCGCATTACACCGCGTGCTTCAAGGGGCGTGGTGGCAACGCCGCTGCGCGGTACGGTCATACCGTAACCTGCGAGAATCGACTTGGCCTGGTATTCGTGCAGCTTCATATACGCTCTGGCGGAGGGAGTGGGATTCGAACCCACGAAACCCTTTCGAGTTTACCTGTTTTCAAGACAGGCGCCTTAAACCGCTCGGCCATCCCTCCCAAACGTAGATTCTGTTCGCTTCGCCGGTCCAAGGTGACTGCCAGCGGACTAAGGATACCTGAACCTTCCGCTCATTGACTAGCGTCCCTTCCACGGATATATAGAGTCGACACCCACGTAGGGGCGCAGAGCCTCCGGTACAGTTACCGAACCATCCATTTGCTGATACGTCTCCAGTATAGAGATCATGACCCTGGGTACGGCCAGCCCGGAGGCGTTGAGTGTGTGCACGTACTCGGGGCGACCTCCCGCCTGGCGCCGGAATCTGATGTTGGAGCGGCGAGCCTGAAAGTCCGTGCAGGTGGAGCAAGAGCTGACCTCCAGCCATTCTCCAGAGCCAGGCGCCCATGCTTCCAGATCGTACGTCTTGGCCGATTGAAAACCAAGGTCTCCGGTGCAGAGTTGGACAACGCGGTAGTGCAGACCAAGGCGTTGCAGCACGTCTTCGGCGTCTGCCATCAACTTCTCCAAGGCTTCAGCCGATTTCTCAGGTTCAACGACCCCGTACAACTCCACTTTGTCGAACTGGTGGACACGTTTGATACCTCTAGTATCGCGGCCAGCCGCCGCCTTTTCACGGCGAAAGCATGGGGTATAGGCCGTGTAGTAGAACGGCATAGAGCCCGCTTCCAGGATTTCATCACGATGCAAGCCGGTCAGGGGCACCTCCGCGGAAGGCACCAGCCAGAGGTCCTCTTCGGCATCCCTGTATAGGTTCTCCCGAAACTTGGGCAGGTTACCGCTGCCTCTCATGACGTCTTCGCGCACCAGGGCCGGGGGATATATCTCCGTGTAGCCGTGTTCTTTGGTATGTAGATCAAGCATCCAGGTGATGAGAGCACGCTGCAGCCTGGCGCCCGTGCCCTGAAGCAGGTAGAACCGTGAACCCGACAGCTTGACACCGCGCTGGAAGTCTATGATACCCAGGTCTTCGTTGAGGTCCCAGTGGGCCCTGGGTTCGAAGTCGAACCCTTCCGGTTTTCCCCAGGAGCGCACCACCCTGTTGGCCGATTCGTCCGGCCCTACGGGAACGTCCTCCAGCGGTATGTTGGGCAGGTTGAGAAGGAGCGTGGTCAGCTCCTCCTCCACTCTCCTTAGCTGCTCCTCCAGCGACCTGACGTCGTCTCCAACCCGGCGCATTTCCCGCAGCAGTTCCGGGGGACGCTCACCGCTGCGCCCAAGCTCCTGGCTGACCTGATTGCGATGAGCTCTAAGCTCGTCACGTTCGTGAATCTTCCCGCGGCGCTCTGCATCCAACGCCAGGATGCGTTCCAACGTAGAGTCGTCGCCCCGTTTGCCAAGCGCTTGGCGAGCGGCATCCGGGTCACGACGGATCAGATCCAGATCAAGCATCTCTGCCCTCTTCCCTGGCAGCTCTCTGTATAGCAGCCAGTCCGAGCACTCGTACATCTTCCGGGGCAGGTACCGGAGCAGAACCGTTTTCCGTGTTCAGAGCCGTGTTGCTCTGCAGCTCTTGCTCTGAAACCCAGCGCCAGCCTTCGTTCAAGGAAGCGTCGGATGCTGCCTTGCCCGGCCGGGTGAAGTAGACAAGGTCAATGTGCTGATGTGCCGGCTCTTCCGGAGTGGCCGGGATGTCCTCCAGCATGATGGTTACCGGTGTGGGAAGCTGTGCGGGCTCTTCATAGAGAAAGGAGTCTGAAGAAGGGAGCACTTCTATGGCAATCCCGGTCTCTTCTTCTGCTTCACGGCACAGCGCTTGAACAGGATCCTCATCAGGCTCTATATGTCCTCCCGGTGGGAGCCACATGCGGTTCTTGGCGTGCCAGTGCAACAGGGTACAGCCCTTCCTAGAGACGAAAGCGGTAACTGTCATGTGGCGTCTCATGCTTCAGTCCCTCTGCTCCTCAGCTGGGGAAACAGCACAACGTCTCTGATGGTGTCCTGGCCGGTGAGAAGCATCACCAGCCGGTCTATGCCCACCCCAAGTCCGCCGGTGGGGGGCATGCCGTACTCCATTGCGGTGAGGAAGTCCTCATCCAGACGATCGAAATCTTCATCTCCAAACCTCTTTCGCAGCTTCTCCTGCTCTTGGAAGCGCTCCCGCTGCACCTCAGGGTCGTTCAACTCGGTGAAGGAGTTCGCGATCTCCATGCCCCCGGCGAACGCTTCGAAACGCTCGGCATAGCGTGGGTCATCCCGCTTTGCTTTGGCAAGCGGCGACATCTCCACCGGATAGTCTATCAGGAAAGCCGGCTGAATCAGCTTGGGCTCGACCAGGGAACCCACCAGTTTGTCTATGATCCTGCCCCGGCTTTCCAGGGCGGCGGTTTCAACGCCTTTTGCCCTAGCGGCTGCCACCAGGTCTTCGGTCCGGGACAGCTTCTCTATGTCCAGCCCCTCTTTCTTCAGCTCTTCCGTGAGATTAAGACGCCGCCAGGGAGGCGTGAAGTCTATCTCATGGCCGTGGAAGGCAGCTTTGGCCGAGCCGTTGACGGTGCGCGCCGCCGCCGCCGCCATCTGCTCCACCAAGACCATGATATCATTGTAGTCGGCGTAGGCTTCATAGCTCTCCAGCATAGTGAACTCCGGGTTGTGGTCCATGTCTATGCCTTCGTTGCGGAATATGCGTCCTATCTCGTAAACCCTGTCCAGCCCGCCTATGATGAGTCGCTTGAGGTATAGTTCCGTGGCAATGCGGAGATACAGCACACGATCAAGGGCGTTGTGCGTGGTGACAAAGGGCCGGGCCATGGCGCCGGCGGCCACGGGGACCATGACGGGCGTCTCCACCTCTATGTAGCCCCGGCCGTCCATGAAACTGCGCACAGCGGAGATGATTTTGCTTCTGCCTTGGAATACGGATTTGACGTCCGGGTTGGCCATTAAATCCAGGTAACGTTGCCGGTAGCGTATTTCAACGTCGCGGAGGCCGTGCCACTTTTCAGGAGGTGGCCGGTGTGCTTTTGCCAAGAGAACGATGTTACGCGCCTGGAGGGTTATCTCACCGCGTCGCGTACGAAACATAGTCCCCTCAACGCCCAGGAAATCGCCCAAGTCCAGGGTTTCCATCAAGCCGTAAGAGTTCTCAAGGACGTCACTCCTCAGGTGCACCTGGAGCCTTTGAGAACCGTCGCGCAGGTCTAGGAAAGCGGCTTTACCCATATCGCGCAGGGCCGTGATGCGGCCGGCAACGGTGAGCTTCTTGCGGCTGTGGTAGCCCTCTCCCCTAACGGCCTCGGCCTTCTGGTACCAATCCATGGCTTCCCGGTTGGTATGAGTACGATGGAACCGTGGAGGGTACGGGTCGATACCTTGGTCACGTAGCTTTCTCAGCTTGTCCTGGCGCGATTCAGCGAGCGCCTTGCTCCGTTGTGTCATTCTGAAATCCGGGTGCCTGGTGAAGAATGCACCGCCTCCCCTGAGGCTGGCCATGCAAGGTTAAGAGATCTTGACGACAGTGTATTTGATAGAGCCTGAAGGGGTCTGCACCCTGGCCTGCTGCCTTTCTTTGCGTCCCAATAGAGCCTGGCCTACGGGTGATTCGTTGGAGATTTTGCCCTGGGTGGGGTCAGCCTCCGAGCTGCCCACAATAGTGTATGTATGCTCCTTGCCGGAGGAATCCTTTATGGTGACTTTAGATCCAACCTCCACCTTGCCGGAAGGCTTCCTGTCATCCGGAATGAGGACGGCGTTCTTGATCATGTTTTCAAGGGTGAGGATCCTGCCCTCAATGAAAGCCTGTTCGTTCTTGGCTACCTCGTACTCGGCGTTGTCCACGGTGCCGCCCAGCTCCTTTGCCTGGTGGATTCGCTGAGCGACCTCTTGACGCGACACGGAGCGCAGATGCTCCAACTCGGTCTCCAGCTTAACCAGTCCCTCTCCCGTTAAGTATGTTTCCTTGTGGACCACTTCATCCTTACCCAACGAACAAAAAGAAAGTCAGGGCAAAGGAGTCACCCCTAATGCCCTGCTAAGACAGAGTTTAGCGCAAGTATTTCTTGATTGTAAAGGGTAGTGAAAATATGGATACGGATGGGCGTACGGACATGTCCGCATGTCCGGCCTTCTATTACTATGGGAAATTATTATACTCTACTGTTTGACCGGAGTGCCCCCAGCGACTTATAATCTGAAATGTCCAGCCTGCCCGGGGGTGCTTGTTGGCTTCATTTGCGGAGTCTTCCATTGGGACTGCAGCTAATGATGACGATTCTCTCCACGAAAGTTGTGGAGTTATAGGCGTATACGCACCAGGCCTCAATGTAGCCCAAACCGCATTCTACGGTCTCTATGCCTTGCAGCACAGGGGCCAGGAAAGTGCGGGTATCTCTACAGCCACCGGTAAACACATTCATACCCACACTTCCATGGGGCTTGTGTCCCAGGCTTTCCGAGAGAGCGATCTAGAGCGCCTGGAAGGGCACATTGCTATAGGCCACACCCGCTATTCCACCACTGGTTCAACGCGTATTCAGAATGCTCAGCCCATTTTGGCCGAAAATGGCGGGCTGGAACTGGCCCTGGCTCACAACGGCAATGTTATCAACGCGGAAGAGTTGCGCGCCGAGCTCATGGAAATGGGCGCCGCCTTCTCCACGGGCACCGACTCCGAAGTCATAGCTCAAATGTTGGTCCACGCTCCCGGTGAGGACCTTGCCGAGAGGGTGGCCTACACTATGCCGCGTTTGCAGGGGGCGTACTCTCTAACCGTGCTAACCAACGATAGCCTAATAGGCATCCGCGACCCGCGCGGCGTCAGGCCTCTCTGCCTGGGTAAGCTGGATTGCGGCTGGATAATTGCATCGGAATCCTGTGCTTTGGACCACTTGGGAGCCCGCTTCCTACGCGAGATAGAGCCGGGTGAAACAGTTATCATCAACGAGGACGGCTTGAGCTCTATTCCATACGCCGGCCGTCTGCCCAATCCCGCACCATGCGTTTTTGAGTACATCTACTTCGCCAGGCCGGATAGCCTGCTGGGAGGTCGGCTCAACTATCTGTCGCGTGTTGAGATGGGCAAACGGTTGGCCAAAGAGCATCCCGTGAAAGCGGACATTGTGGTCGGTGTGCCTGATTCAGCCACAGCCGCGGCAGTAGGCTATTCGCAGGAGTCGGGCATCCCGTTCAGCGATGGCCTGGTTAAAAACCGGTACGTGGGGCGTACCTTCATACAGCCAGACCAGCGCATACGCGAGCTGGGCGTACAGATGAAGTTCAATCCCCTGCCTGAAGTCTTTAGCGGCAAGCGAGTGGTAATTGTGGACGATAGCATTGTGCGAGGCACCACCACGCCACAAGTGGTAAGCATGGTGCGCAAGTCCGGCGCCAAGGAAGTTCACATGCGAGTGTGCGCACCGCCCATACGCTTCCCCTGCCACTTTGGTGTGGATATGGCGACCAAGGGCGAACTGCTGGCGGCCAATATGTCGCTTGAGGAGATAAAGGAGTTCGTGGACGCTGACAGCCTTGGTTACCTCAGCGTGGAAGGGCTGCTGGAGACGGTAAACGGCAGCGAAGACAGTTTCTGTGCCGCCTGTTTCACGGGCAACTACCCCATCCCTGTCCAGTTAGAATTTGACAAGCTGGCCTTGGAGCGCTCCTAGGGCATGCCCAGAATGACCTATCTGGCATCAGGTGTAGACCTGGACGCCGCCGCCCACGTCAAAGACCTCATCAAACCCCTAGCCCGTTCTACTTTCGGTCCCCAGGTTCTGGGAGACGTGGGTTTGTTTGGGGGGTTGTTTCAGCTTCAGAACTACAGAGAGCCAGTGCTTGTTTCCAGCACCGACGGTGTAGGCACCAAGCTGAAACTGGCGGTTTGGCTGGACCAATACCAGACCATTGGCAAAGACGTAGTAAACCAGAGCATCAACGACGTGCTTACCAGCGGAGCAAGGCCGCTTTTCTTCCTGGACTACATTGCCATGGAGTCGTTGTTGCCGGAGCGGCTGGAGGCCCTGGTGAGAGGCATGGCTGAAGCCTGTGGCGAGGCTGGATGCGCCCTCTTGGGCGGCGAGACATCTCAGATGTCGGGCGTTTTCAAGCCGGGGGCATTCGAACTGGTGGGGTTTGTAGTTGGCGCGGCGGAGCGTGAAGCCCTGCTCGACCCTTCCAGCATCAAGGCGGGCGACTTCTTGATCGGCCTGCCTTCCAGTGGACTGCACACCAACGGCTATTCCCTGGTGCGGGCCATATTCAACCTGGAAGAGGATAGGTCTCCTCTGTACAACGCATATGCCGAACTGGGGTGTACCCTTGGCGAGGCGCTGTTGGAACCTCACCGCGGCTACTGGCCTTTGCTGGAACCGGTGCTTCCCCTCATCAAGGCTATGGCCCACATCACGGGCGGCGGTGCGGAGGATAATTTGGAGAGGGTGATGCCACGGAGTTTGACGGCAAGCGTGGACTGGTCTTCCTGGGAAACGCCGTCCATCTTCCGCGTAATTCAGGCCGCGGGGGATGTAGACCTTGCTGAGATGAGGCGTGTGTTCAATATGGGCGTGGGCATGGTTCTGGTCTGCGCGGCGGAGCACGCCTCCAATGTTGTGCGGACACTCCCCGAAGCGTGGGTAGTTGGGGAAGTGGCCGGGGCGCGTTAGTCCTCGTTTCACTAAATGGATTGAGGGAAATCTTAGCATAGCGTTGAGGCATTGGGGCGAGTATTTAACTCTGAAGAATAAGCGCACTCCGCTATTTGAGAGGGAACCCATTGAAGGCATTGCTTAGCGTATCTAATAAGACCGGCCTTGTGGAGTTTGCCGGGTCTATTCACAAGCTGGGGTACGACCTAGTCAGCACAGGGGGTACCCACCGGGAGCTATCGGGGGCGGGTCTGCCGGTGCAGCAGGTCGCCGACATGACCGGGTTCCCTGAAATGATGGACGGACGTGTAAAAACGCTTCATCCCAAGGTACACGGAGGCATCCTGGCCAGGCGCGACCTGCCCCGGGATATGGCGCAGCTCGCTGAGCACGGCATCGACACGATTGATCTGGTGGTGTGCAACCTGTACCCGTTCCGCGAAACGGTAGGGGAAAACGGCGTGACCCTGGAAGAGGCGTTGGAAAACATCGACATCGGCGGGCCTACCCTGATCAGAGCCTCGGCAAAGAACTTCCCTCACGTCGTGGTAGTCGTGGATCCTGCTGACTACGAGTGGGTGTCGGACAAGCTGGGTGGCAGTGGCCTTTCCATGGACGACCGGCAAGGCCTGGCCCACAAGGCTTTCCAACACGTGGCGCTGTACGATACCGCCGTTTCGCAGTACCTTACCCGCGATAGTGCATCTTCCTTCCCGGATGAGTTGACCATTGGTCTGAATAAGAGATTTGACCTGCGCTACGGTGAGAACCCTCATCAAAAGGGCGCCTTCTACACGCTGGACTCAGGACCGGTTGAAGGCATGGGAGGTTTTACACAGCACCACGGCAAGGAGCTATCCTTTGTCAACATTCTGGACGCGGACGCCGCTTTCAACCTTGTCGCTGACTTCCGTGAGCCTGCCGTAGCTATTATCAAACACACAAATCCCTGCTGTTTCGCCACGGGGGCCGGCGACGTCGCCGGCCTTTATGAGAAGGCTCTGGCGCAGGGTGATCCCGTTTCTGCCTATGGGGGAATAGTCGCCTCCAACCGGCCTATAGACATGGCCTATGCCAAGGCCGTGCGCGAAGTGCGCAGTCCGGAGAGCGGCGGGCGTATGTTCTACGAAATCGTCGTTGCGCCAGGTGCCGAACCGGAAGCCCTGGAGCACCTGAAGAAAAAGTCTAAAGACCTGCGCATCCTCACTGTCCCTCCCGGGGACGCGCGCCGACCGCGCAGGGAGGTTCGCACCGTGAGAGGAGGAGCCCTGGTGCAGGAAGCCGACGTCACTGTCTCCGGGGAGACCGTTTTCCAGGTAGTTACAAAGAGACGGCCCTCAGCGCCTGAATTAGCAGACATGGGTGTGGCCTGGGCGGTATGCAAGCACGTGAAGTCCAACGCCATCACTATGGTCAAAGACGGCGTGCTCGTTGGCATGGGAGCCGGCCAGCCCAACCGGGTAACCAGCGTGAGGCTGGCGTCGCAGTTCGCTGGCGAACGGTCAAAGGGCGCCGTGCTCGCCTCAGATGCATTGTTCCCCTTCGATGACAACGTAGTGGAAGGGGCCAGGGCGGGCATCGTCGCCATCGTTCAGCCGGGCGGCTCAATCCGTGACGAAGAGATCATAGCCACCGCCGACCGCCTGGGGATAGCGATGGTCTTTTCAGGCGTGCGTCATTTCCTGCACTAGCTATTCAGAGGGTGTGCCTGCAGTTACGGGTTCCTGCGCCGGCGGCTAGTATCCTTGCAATAGTGACTCCCACTGTCTTTTTATGTAGTAGGTTTCGACAGGGTGATTTGCGCAGTGCTGGAGCACAAGAACGGAGCGCTGGATCAGGCTGCTCCGATACGTCGGCGGGATCCAAGGCTGTCCTCACATGGTACCCAGGGAGAAGGAGACTCGCTTCTCCCATCGTCCGGCACTGTCGTCCATCAGCCACACTTGGTCTGCGAATGCATGAAGAGGGAGTTGGTTTGATGCCACGTCCGAAAATTCCCGCTCGACAGACAAGAGTAGATCGCTATCCCTTAAATACGCAACAGTTAGATGGGGTGTAATGTTGTCGAATTGCCCTCCATAGGGTGGAGACTCAGGAAACTCTTGAGCAGTCTGTTCGATCAGTTGGACAAACGGGGCAGATGGAGTAGGAGCCAGATACACAACGTTAGGGAACCTCCCGATGTGGTCTAGGATGTATGAAAACGGCCTTATCGCGGCGAACATCTTCGACAGGCGACTGAGAGTGTCGGCAGAGGGCCTAACACCGGAAATGAATGGATAGTTGATCGTAATGTGTGCGGGGACGCCCCAGGTAGCTGCCGGATCATATTCTGCTCGGAAGCTTCCCACGAGCGGCTCGGCCTCGGACACAGCCACTACAAGAGCGGCTTCGATTCTGCGGTCGGCTACTGTTTGTGCCACGTCCAGCCTCCGAGCCTTGGCGGTGGGCCTAGTGGGAGAACCGATCAGGTCGTTATAGGTGATCGCTAGCAGGCTGCTTAAAACAAATACATTGGGGTAAGATATAGGCTACCACCACGTTGCACTGGTCGTATAGCCCTTGCACCAAAGTCCGACACATAAACTAAAAGTCATGCGTCAATCCGTTTTTTGGTGCAAAGCCGCATCAGTGTGGGAAAGCACGGCCACGAGGGGGGTATGGCAAGAGGCCGCAGACCTTCCGGGAAGACTGATGGAAGGGTCAACTGCGCTGAAGTTCGTTCCCCGATATACCACTTGGGCATGTACTGTACTGCCCGCGCTATAATCTCCAGTGTCAAACAAGAAACGAGGTGCTCCGGATGGTTACAACAGTAGTAAGCGGTAGGCAGTTGATAGACGGTACGGGCAGAGCTCCTATACAGGACGCCGCAATCGTGATCGAGGGATCCAAAATTAGCCAAGTTGGCCCAAAGTCGCAACTTAAGCTGCCGGAAGGACCCGGCGTGCGGATCATGGAATTCCCTAATGGCTACGTCTTGCCCGGACTGATCGACGCTCACACCCACCTAATGTTCGGTACTGTTAATGGTCACGGCTACGAGGACGGACCTTATGAGAAGGTGATCGAACGCGACTCCGATGAGATCATGCTTCTGAGGGCTGCGCACAACACCCATATCCACCTCAGTTCTGGAGTAACCACACTGAGGGATAACGGAGCACGCAATAGGATAACCTTTGACCTGCGGTCCGCCGCAGCACAGGGGCTTGTGACGTCTCCACGCCTTCTACTCTGTGGACGACCAGTGACCATGACAGGTGGGCACTTCTTTTGGTGTAACGGCGAAGCCGATGGTGTGGATGGTGTACGACAGGCAGTCCGAACACTCGTCAAAGACGGAGCCGATCATATTAAGATAATGGCCTCCGGTGGAGGTACCGCGATCACCGATAATCGCAGAGATTCGTACAGTGTGGAGGAGATGAGGGTGATCGTCGACGAAGCTCATGTGCATGGCAAGCTCACCACGGCACATTGCATGGCTACTCGGAGCATCACAAACGCTCTTGACGCGGGAGTAGATATGATTGAGCATGCAGGGTTCATTGAGCCCGACGGCTCCTATGAATTTGACCAGCGCATTGCGGAGCGGATCGCGGAACAGGGGGTTTACGTCAGCCCAACAGTGCAAACCGGTTTCCGCGGACGCGAGAGGCTGCTGGCGCAAGCAGAGACGGAGCCTCTGTCTATAGAAGAGCATGCCCGGCTTGAAAGCCTCAAGGCAAAGTGTGAAAGTCAACTGGAGTTCCTGGGAAGAATGTGGACTGAGTGGGGGATCAGAATAATTGCCGGCACCGATGCTATACAGTCCTTCGGTGACTACTGCCTGGGACTGGAACTCCATTCGGAGGCCGGCATGTCCAATATGGACGTAATAAGATCGGCGACAGGTGAAGCTGCCGAAGCAATAGGGATGAGCGACCAAGTCGGGACTTTAGAAGTCGGCAAGGAGGCCGATCTGATCGTTGTGGAACGGGATCCCTTGCAGAGTATTCCGGCATTGCGTGAAATGGCCATGGTCATGAGGGCCGGACGTCAAATACTGCCGTACTCGCGCACGGAGATCTGATTTACCGCTTACTGGTATCGAAATCTCTGTGCTCAGCGTTCAACCTTTCGAAAGTAGATTGGCCTACCAATATGGTGCGACTTATGGAGTTCAAGGCTTGGGACTGCCACTAGCCGTCTGGGGGCAACCCTGAGATGAGCGACGCAACGCGCGGTACGACGACTCGACGGAAGTGGAACCCCGACGGCGTTTTCTATGGTTGGTGGATAGTGGCAGGGGGCTCTGTCCTCACCGCGATGGGCGCAGGGCTAAACTTCTATGGCTTCAGCGCCTTTTTCTTGCCGCTAAGCGTGGAGTTTGGCTGGAGCCGTAGCGCTTTATCAGGTGTTTTTGCCTTGGCGCGTTTGGAGGGGGGATTCCTGGGGCCGGTTGAGGGTTTCCTAATAGACAAGTACGGGCCTAGGAAGATGATGTTCATTGGCATCCCACTGATGGGATTGGGCTTCGTCTTACTTGCGGGAGTCAATTCTCTTCTTGCCCTGTACTTGGTCTATATCCTCACGATCACTCTGGGGGGTAGTCTGGGGACATTCGCCCCGGCTACCGCTGCCGTGGCTAACTGGTTCTTTAGAAAACGTAGCAGAGCACTTGGATTTGTGATGTCCGGTGTGGGCATAGGTGGAGCGTTGCTGCTGCCAGTCTTGGGATGGTGGATATCAGTCCACGGGTGGCGCAGTGCAGCGATCGCATCTGGGATCCTGATCCTAACTGCGGGCTTGCCACTTGCAATGGTAATGCGGCATAGGCCGGAGGACTATGGATTGCTCCCAGACGGCTCGGGCGTGTCCAACACTGTCCCAGGTACTTCACGTGGTACAAGTCGTCCCAGACCAGTCAGTGGTCCGGAGATTGGAGGACTTCAGAGCCTTAAAACAACCCAATTCTGGTTCCTGGGTGCGTCTCTATCTCTTCGTGCCATAGTAACTACAGGGTTCACCATCCACTTCGTCGCGATGATGGTCGACAGGGGGTTTACATTTGTCGTGGCTAGTTCCCTCCTTGGGGCTGTCGCACTTGTAAGCCTATTAGGCAGGATCGGCGTTTCCTGGCTGGGTGACTTCATTGACAAGCGGTATCTGCTGGCCGGCACGCTGGGGGTGACTAGCTTGACCATGCTCGCAATGACTCAAGTGGAAACCCAGCCGCTGCTTATCGGAGCTCTTGTTCTGTATGCTGTGGCATATGGCGGCTCTATTGTGTTGCCGGTTTCGCTCCAAGCTGACTACTTTGGCCGCAAGTCCTTTGCCACCATCCGTGGCCTGATGAGCACGGTACAGACCGTAGGTACTCTAATCGGGCCGGTCTTTGCCGGTGTGGTATTCGACCTCACCGGAGACTACTTGCTAGCTTTCGCTGGTTTTGCCGTAGCCGGATTTGTGGCCATGTTACTGGTAGCAGGCATACGCAGGCCTAACGTTTCGGTTTCGGAAACCTAGCCTGTCCATGTACAAAAGAGATACTATGCCATCAACAGTTCTGTATCTTGCATGAAATACATTGTGGAGGTGTCTCAGCATGAACTCTGGAGAAGGGAATCTGCATTACTCCTCTATCGTAATTGACTGCCACGCCGACACACCGGACCGCATTGTGGACAATGGCGCGGACGTGGGACGGGGTGGCAGTCTCACTCACGTGGACGCGCCCAAGATGCGCCAGGGTGGTCTCGACGCCGTCTTCTTCTCCGCCTGGATCCGCCCCGACCTCATTCCAAAAAGGGAATGCATCCTGCGGGTCTTGCAGGACCTAGACTCGATTAAACAGCTATGCAAGAACTACCCAGATGATTTTGAACTGGCAACCACAGCCAGCGATGTCAGACGTATCGTCGGCGGAGGCAAACTAGCGGCAATCCTCTGTATTGAGGGAGGGCATGCCATTGAAGACGATCTGGGCGTTCTTCGCATGTTCTTTGAACTGGGCGTGCGTTACATGACGCTTACCTGGAGCAACAATAACAACTGGGCGGACGGCTGTCTGGATACACCGAAGCATCACGGGCTGACACCTTTTGGAGTCGAGGTAGTGAAAGAGATGAACCGACTAGGCATGATGGTTGATATCTCCCATGTGTCTGAAGAGACCTTCTGGGATGCCATCAAAGCCTCTTCCAAGCCAGTGATAGCTTCGCACTCTTCTGCCAGGTCTTTATGCGATCACCGCAGGAATCTCAGAGATGAGCAAATAAAAGCAGTTGCTGAAGGTGGCGGCGTTGTGTGCGTTACGTTTGTGCCAGCGTTCATCTCGGAAGAATCCCGGATAGCCAATGATAAGCTGATGGAACAGCACCGTCTTGAAGAGGAGTCTCTTGAAGAGAAGCTGGCAGGGGATGAGGAGGCGCTGAACAGGTCAAAGGAAGAGCTACGAGCCAAGTATGCCGAGTTAGTGAGTAAGGTGCCAGCACCCGATCTTGGGGTCGTCGTTGACCACATAGAGCATACGCTAAAAATCGCAGGTCCTGACCACGTAGGCTTTGGATCTGACTTCGACGGGGTAGTCAGCCTACCCGTGGGTATGGAGGACTGTAGCAAACTGCCCGCACTAACAGAGGAGCTACTACGCCGGGGCCAATCAGAGGACACAGTAAGAAAGGTGCTTGGGGAGAACCTGCTCCGGGTGATGGAGGAGATTGTCGGAGCCTAGGGTGGCAGATGTCGCTGCGACCATACAGGAGAGAGCAGTACCCAGAGAACCGCAGCCACTTCCCCTGCAGCAGTTCGTATGTTCATGACTACCCTCTCCGGCTATTTTGAGGCACCTCATTCACGAGCGTTGAGAAGAGCGACTAGTAGAGCATTCTGCGCGTGCAGGAGATATTCTTTCGCCTCGTAGACGCGGCAGCCAGGCCAGTTCATAGCGCTATCAGAGACTTCTTCGCCCCTGTGGACTGGCGGGCAGGGGAGGAATAGAACATCCTGCTGACCTGCACTAAGTAGCTCCGCCGTCACCTGATAAGGGAGAAACAGATCCCTTATCCTCTGGTGGTCTTCGTCGGTTTCTCTATCCGGCCAACAGTCAGTGTAAATCACATCCGCCTCGGCAATGGCTGAGTGCATATCCTGAGAAACGGTGACCTCTCCTTCCGCCTCGCGAGCGATCCTTTGAAGGAACCGGGCCTCAATCTCAAATCCTGCTGGGCACACTTGAACGACGTGTATCGGAAACCTAGCCGCAGCCTCGAACCAAGAGTGTCCAAGGTTCGTCGCCTCGCCGATGAATGCGACACGCAAGCCATTCAAGTCACCTCTCTGTTCCCTGATATAGGCCAAGTCCCCTAGTATCTCGCACGGGTGATTGAACGAAGTTCTGGCATTTATAACCGGAACCCGGACCGAACGAGCTAGCCTCAGCATTTGCTCGTGGGTTGATGTTCTTGCGACGATAGCGTCGAACCAGTTGTCCAGATATTGGGCCACATCTTCTAGAAGTTCTCCCTCGTCGATAGGGACTGGAATCTCAACTGAGACGCCACCGAGTTCGGCTATGCCCAACTCGAACGCAACTCTGTTCCGAAAGCCTGTGGATCCCCACATCAAGGCTATGCGTCGTCCCTTGAGTGCTGATGGAGACTTCCCTTTAAGCCACCACTGGTGAAAGGTCTGCGCCGCTTTCACTAGGTCGCTCAGATCGTCTGCAGACCAATCTAGAAAGGAGATGAAGTCCTTTGGCATTCCGTGACACCTTTCATTTTCCGATTTCGTAGCCACCCCGTCCATATCAGGCGCCAAAGGCGGGAGCCGCTAAAGAACTATCTCGAAGGTAACCCCAAGCTTTGTCCGGTAATCGACGATGCGGTTGAGCTTCCACCCTCCTCGGTCGCTCTCGGGGGTTCTTATAGATCCATACTTGCTAAGATCTAAGTTCGTCTCACTATCGGTGAGGATCACCATTTTGGTGCCCGGCGGATAGAGCGGCAATCGGTCAGAGTGCCACGTCCCTTTCTTCAGAATATAACCCTTGGTACCGTCTATAAGGAAAGCGTGGCATTGTTCAGGTTTTGGAATCGCATCAGGGTCGTTTTGGTCTGTAGGAGCAGCAACAGCAACCACCGCTGGCGGCCCGCTGAGCGGCAGGAAAGCCTGAGTAACGTGGAAGTGTTGCTCCATCTGGCTGAACTCCAGGCCGCGATAGGGCAAGAGAGTTGCGTTGATCCGCAAGTCACCTCCTTGAAAATCTACAGGAGAAAGCTCATCGGGGATGTCTGTTGCGTTGATGACCTCCCCGAACGGTGCGAAAGAAGCCGAGGTCATGATCTCTGCTTTTATCTTATGTGTCCTGACCATACTGCCCTGTAAAGCTCTTTGAGCCGAGAGGCCGCCACCTGAGTTGTTGCACTAAGAGCTGCTACGGCCTCTCCTTGTGGGCTGGATGAAGTGAGGTTCGACCTCCTCCAGTGAGTCGGACGGAACTTCCCCAAGTTGCTCGGCGAGAGTGTTGTAAAGCTTGGTGGTTGCCTCAATCTCCTGGGGAGTAGCATCGGCGGCGCCAAGCTTTATAAGGGCACTAACCGTTTCTTTGGACATCTTCGGCATGGGGGCCTCCTCAGGATAGCGATGGATGCATATCGTGCCACGTGGTAGCCTGCTCATAAGCGTGGGCCACACGTAGCACAGTGGAATCGTCGAAAAGTCTCCCCGCTATCTGTAATCCTACAGGTAGGCCGTCCGGGGAAAAGCCACAAGGCACGCTGACTGCTGGCATGCCTGTCAAGTTAAAGGGCCGGGTGAAGCTCCGTTGAGTGGCCATCCCTGTCGCAGCACCGGTTGCCACGCTGAGCTGGAGGGTCCCAGGTGGAGTCCTCTGTATTGGGCCGACCAGGACATCTACTCGATTCAGCATCTGAGTCAGCTCCTCTTGAACCTTGCGGCGCATCTTTTGTGCCTTGTGGTAGTCGTTAGAGGGGATGACAAGCCCTACCTGAACCTTTTCTCTAACCCCAATGGAGTATTCATGCAGGTGTTGGAGATAAGGGGTATGGATCTGTGCTGCCTCACTCCACGTGATCACGTTGCCAGCCGTCGTGGCGTAGCTGTTGGTGATAGGCACTGAAACCTCTTCAACCGAGGCGCCCAATTCCCTCAGCACCGATAATGCCTTCTCGACTAAGAGATCTACCTCTACTGATGTGCCTTCACGGAGTTCCTTTGGGACCCCCACTCGGATTCCACGGATATCTTCAGTGAGTGCTGAAGCATAGTCCGGAATTGATACTCTGGTCGAGGATGGGTCCTTTGAGTCGTAGCCTGCTACCGTCTGGAGAAGAAGTGCACAGTCTTCAACGGTTCTGGTCAGGAGACCAGGATGGTCTAACGACCAACTCAATGGGAATATGCCATACCGGCTGACCAATCCATAGCTGGGCTTCAGTCCCACTAAGCTGCAGTTGGAGGCTGGTACACGAACGGAGCCACCGGTACACGAGCCCATTGATACAAAAATCATTCCAGCAGCAACCGAAGCGGCTGAACCGCTGGAGGAGCCTCCTGGCGTGTAGCCCAGCTTCCAGGGATTCTGCACCGGGCCATAAAAACTGCTGTCATCACCGCCGCTGGCAAATTCATTGGTGTTGTTCTTCCCCACCATCACAGCACCCGCAGAGTTCAGCTTCCTAACTGCTGTGCTGTCGTGATCAGGAAAGTGATCAGCAAAGACTTTCGACCCGCTGGTAGAGCGGATTCCCTTGCTGGCATAGATGTCCTTGACTGCATAAGGAATGCCATGCAGAGGGCCCAGGTATTTACCCCCGGCAATATCCCTCTCAGCCTTTCGCGCGACAGACAGAGCTTGATCGTGACAGAGCGTTATGAACGCGTTAAGCTTGGGCTCCAACTCATCGATACGATCTAAGCTCGCTTGTGTTAACTCGACGGGTGAGATTTCGCGGGACTTAATCTTGCCGGCTGCTTCCGCAAGTGTAAGTGACGTCGGCTGTGCTGTAACCACTCTGTCACCTCCCCTTCTGGTAGGTTTGAAAGATGTGCGAACCACACCCTTCGTCTTTAGAGCATTAGCAGATGCTCAAATGGGTCATTCGACAACAACCTGTTGCAGACGACGGGATTATAGACCCGTCCTGTGGCGTGTCAAGGTTCACTGCTTGGAGCATCCATATTTTCCGTTTAGGCCGTGACTCCAAATATGGGCGCGCCACCAAGTAGTAAGCATGGAACCTAGCTAACCAAGAGGCTGTCCATATACTTCTTCGCTAGCCTTGCCACTGTAGCTGCACACACTTATGCTGTGTTAAGGTCACCTCAAAATCGGTTGCACGCCACCTCAGGGGGTCAAAATGGTTACTCGCGACGAGGCTTGGACGCTGCTCCAGGAATTCGGCAACAGTGACGCCCTTTTCAGGCATGCCACTGCCGTAGAGGCTTGCATGCGTGCCTACGCCCGCCAGCTTGGGGAAGACGAAGACCTATGGGGTATTACCGGAATGTTGCATGACTTCGATTGGGACGCCTGCCCGACACCGGAAGAACACCCCCAGTTTGGCGCCGAAATCCTCAAGGCCCGAGGCTTCCCGGATTCAATTGTGAGAGCAGTGCTGTCGCACGGTAATCATACGGGAGTGCCTCGCGATACGATGATGGAGAAGGCGCTGTTCTCGTTGGATGAGCTGTCGGGGTTTGTCACAGCCGTGGCGCTAGTCCGCCCTACAAAGAGTCTGGGAGATACGGATGTCCGCTCCGTTAGAAAGAAGATGAAGGACAAAGCTTTCGCGAAGTCCGTGAGTCGGGAAGATATAGTCCAAGGCGCAGAAGAGTTGGGCGTGGACCTTGACGAACATATCACATTCGTCATCGATGCGCTGAAACCGGTGGCGGGTACACTGGGTCTTGCAGCCGGCTAGGCCATTGAAGGAGCTTGCATAGTGACCATGTTGGATGGGAAGGTAGCACTGGTGACAGGCGCAGGTAGAGGCCTTGGCTGGGGAATTGCAACGGCCCTTGGACTGGCCGGCGCCAAGGTCTGCGCAACCGACGTGGATGAAGCCGAGATGGAAGCTTCTTTCACGGGAATAGAGGCGGATGGAGCCCAACTCCTCAATCTGCGTTTGGACGTAGCCGATCCTGAGATGTTCAACAACGTTGTCCAAAAGGTATTCGACGAATGGGGCAGGTTGGACGCGCTGATCCATACCGCTGCCGTAATGCCTCTGATCAGCTTTGAGGAAACAAGTCACCAGGCTTGGTGGGGTGAGTTAAACATCCATATAGGCGGCCTGTTCAACGGCGCCAAGGCGGCATGGAACATAATGAAAGCACAAGGTGGTGGACACATCATGGCCGTGGCAAGCGGCGCCAGCTTCCGTGGTTTTGCAAAGGAAGTTGCGTACTGTGCCGGAAAACACGGTCTGGAGGGGTTTGCCAAGGCCCTAGCCCTAGAAGCGACGCCTCATAACATAGCTATCAACACCATGAGCCCTGGAAAGCGAATTAAGCCAACCGGAGTAACCCTTGTGGAGGCGGAGCGGATGCCCGAAGAGGTGACGTCAAGCTGGACAGACCCTGCCGAACTGGGAAATGCGTTTGTCTGGCTGGCGAGCCAACCACCTAGCAGGTTTACCGGGCTACGCTTTGATGCGGGGAGGGTGGTGGATACCATCGCAGCTGAGGGATGGGATTTCGGCTTTGCCCCTGAGAAAGTCACGTCCAATCCGGAAGAGATGAAGTCGCGATTGGAATGGCAGGCGCTGCAAGTAGGAGGAGCCTGATGGTGCTGCGTCATCCATTGACTCTAGTCACCAAGGAGTCCAGACCCATTACTCTGACTGCGAGCAATACATGCTTGCTCCTGCAGGACCTCCACGCGCCGTTTGCTGACCCGGAGAATGGATGGCTGGCGCGCCGCGTCAAAGAGAAGGTGCTAAGCAGGGAGTTCGACGAGTACTTTGAGCTGCTCGCCATTGTTTCTCAGAACATTCCTAAAGTGCTGAGAGCAGCGCGTGATCTGGGCATGCCCGTGGTCTTTAGCAGCCTGGGCCACGATGACAACAACGTTTCGGATTTCCAACAGGCTACCGGCTGGTCATGGGACTTGAAAGGAGAAAACGGCAGCTATCCAAGAGCCTGGGAGCCTGACGAGCGGGAGTTGATTCTTCCCAAACCGGGATGGAGCGCGCTATCTAATCCCGACTTCGCGGCATATATACAAGAGAACAATATTGCCAACGTAGCGGTTATGGGCACTATGCTGGACTTTGGCATAAGCCAGACATGCCTTGACCTCAGCGACCGCGGCGCCAGCAGCTTGATCATTTCGGACGCAGTGGCCGCACTGACCAGAGCCAGTCAAGACTACGCAAGCGGCAACATCGCGCACGGTTTGATAAAGCTGCGCACAACCAGTGAAGTGATCGACCTGCTGCAAGTCGTGGAGAAGGAAGGCTCCGTTCTCATCTAGGTAACTTAGGATGCACAGATGATCCAAACCGTACTAGGCCAAATAGACCCCGATGAACTGGGATTTTGTCTGCCCCACGAGCACATCTGGTGCGACCAGCGCCTTGGGCCGAGGGTTGACCTGCTGGGCACTACCCGCTCTGAGAGCACCTACATGCGGCTGGATGACTTTGATGTGATGGTGTCCGAACTTAGGACCTATCGTGAAGCCGGTGGCAAGGGAATCGTGGAAGTAACCTGCAACGGATGGGGCAGAGACCTGGATATGCTAGCAAGGCTGTCGGAGGCTAGCGAGGTGCACATAGTCTCTACATCCGGATATTACATCGAACCCCATATTCCGAAATTCGTCCACGAGTGGCCCATAGAACGCATTGCCGATCACATAACAAAAGAGATCGAAGAGGGGGTAGGCGCCAGCAAACGCCGTTGTGGTCTTTTCAAGTCGGCAATACACCGGGCCAGAGTAGAGGGCGTGGAGTTGAAGGTGCTGAAGGCTGTCGCCATTGCCCAGAAGCGCACGGGCGCGGTGATCACGACGCACACCACGGGAAACCGGCGCATGGAGGTGCCCGGTGGAGTGGCAGGCGTACAGCAACTGGAGATCCTCAAATCGGAAGGAGTCAGTCCTTCGCGACTCATAGTGGGCCACGTGGACGAACGGCCGGACATAGACGTTCTATCCAGGCTGGCCGGTGAAGGGTGCTTTGTCCAGTTTGACGTTATTGGGAAGGAGCACTTCTTACTAGATCAGACACGGGCTGAGCTAGTGCATGCGTTAGTCCAAAGGGGATACGTGGATAACCTACTTCTTGCTCAAGACACAAGCCGCAAGAGGTGGCTCAGGAGCGGCGGCCACTCCGGTTATTGCTATATCTTTGAGGATTTCTTGCCCAGGCTGAGGGCTCTGGGTATAAGCAACTTGGACATCCAGAAAATGACGGTCACAAATCCGGCTAGGGCGCTGAACATACAGTAGCAACCCTACCCGTCCTCCACCTCTCTAGGCGGCTTGGCCAGCAAGGCCAGTGCGCCTGCCGCACAGAACAAAGCCACCATAGCCAGGAAACCGATGGTATATGTTCCCTGGAAGTCGTATCCCACGGCAATCAGCACCGGCCCCAGCGCCACAGACCCGGTAACGAGAGGGCTGATCGCTCCTCTAATCGACCCCACGTGGTCTCTACCGTAGTAGTTGGCAAAGGCGACGGCACTGGTCACGGAGTAGCCACCGATGCTCAGACCATAGACAACGGCAAACACAAGAAGCAAGGCGGCAAACTCCGCTGTTACCAAGAGCACAATCGCCAGCCCGCACAGCAGGAAAACGGCAGCCATTGCATATCTGACCGGTACCCTTTCTACTATGAAGCCCCAGAGAAGCCGGCCTACCATCGCCATAGAGGCATGCGTACTGAGCACGGCTGCCGCTACGGCGGTGGAAAAGCCGCGATCAGTTATGTAGCTGAACTCGTGGATGACCACCGAAGAAACGCATAGACCGGCTACCGTTAGTGCACCGGTTAGAATCCACAAAGACTTGTCATGGAGCGCCTGTGGCAGGGTCCACGACCTTTCATGGTCAGAGCCATCTCCAGACTGACTGAAGTCCAGTGACCCGTCCCCGTCAGGTTTGAGACCAACGTCCTCAGGACGGCGTATCATCAAGAACGAAACAGGCAACAGTATAAGGAAGAACAAAGCCGCCATCAGCACCCAACCAACTCTCCAACTGGAGCTGACCACGATAAAGCTTATGATTGGCGCCAATACAGCCCCGGAGGCAGCTCCTCCCATGCTGCCAAAGGCAACCGCCCGACCACGACGTCTCACGAACCACTTGACTACGGTAGATTGCGTAACTACTTCGCCCAGAGCCGCTCCACCGAATATGCCGGCAACAGCAAATATGAGATAGAACTGCCAAAGCTGCGTTACCTGACTAAGCAGGAACGCAGCGACTCCTCCTACTACGGCGGCGGCGGCCATTAGGGGCCTTGGCCCGTGCCTATCCACAATGTAACCAAATATTGGAGCAATGAAGGAGGCAACGAGCGTATTGATTGCGACTCCCGCAGTCAGAGCAGACCTAGCCCAACCCAAGTCCTCCGACATTGGCTTGAGAAAAACGCTGAAGGTGAATCCCTGGATGCCCCCGCTTGCGAACGCACCGAAGAAGGCGCCTGCCACGATAATCCAGCCGTAGAAAAAAGGAGTCCGTCGGACAATCTGTGCTCTCACAGTGGTCATGATACCCTATCCTGGTGGTTGTTACCGTGTATGGTTTGAAGCCTTAGGCCGTGGCCACGGTGATGATCGACACGCCCGCCGAGGAGTGCGCCCGCCTTCAGCGCCACTACAATTTGACTCGGCGGCTGGTTGGTCGCTCATTATTGCTGTGGTCCTTGATCTCGTGGCATCGCTGTTCACTCCGGCCGTACAGCTGATCGATTGCAAACCCAGCTTTCGATTCCTACGAAGACAGACTGCATCAGAGAGGACCGCGACAGCAGTGATGTGGACTCCATCAGGCTGGGTACTATCACAAATTCTGACCCCAACGACCTTACTGACCATGAGCGCTTTGCCTGGTATCAGTTTTTCAATAGGACTACCTCTGAGTTGAGATATTCATGCATGGTCTTTTCGTCCGAAGAGATAGCTCAGGAGAATGCCGAGAAGCGTATCCGTGAAGAGACCGGCAGCAATGACCTTGGTAGGAATAGAGGTGTGTGGATTGATGCTTATGAATTGCTGGACCGACCATACCTGTCTCTCAGCATATCCGAGCGAGCTGTCCTGAGAGAGAGTATTGTAGGAGACGGGGATTGCCGCCGCTATTATCCCCGACTCTTCACCGGCCGCTGGATTCCCCTCCTAGAGGAGCGCTAGAAACTTACCTCTTAGAGGAGGAGTTCTTCGTTGCCACCACCAACAGACCGTTTGTCACCTTTGACAACGTGGACAAATACGTGCCCTGGCTAGACGATCTTAGGTTCATTATGAACCTGTAATCAGTCTCTGAATCTCAACCGTAGTGCGAAACTCCCATGCAACGCAGCATGGCGCGACTTGCTCCCAACCGTAGTCGCCTCGCAAGATCCATTCAAACGGTCTTGTAGGATCGATTTGCTCACGTCCGAGGCGGCACTTCCCTTAACCAAGTATCAAGTCGTCATGTCGAAATAGGGGACCGACAAGGCTCCTCGTGCAAGTTTGAATACTACCGGCACCCTGCTCAGGTGTCCTGAGGACAAGTCGGGTAGGTCATCCTCCGAGAAGAAGCCCACACCTGTGGTTTCCGGGCCTGCAACAGGGGTCTGATCGTCATGGATGTCGACGAGCCATACGCTTTGGTAGAGATGATACATGGCGCGGGTACCCCAAAGACGAGAGTCGAATACGCCGAGCAGCTTCGTAGCAATTCCTCTTACGCCTGCCTCTTCCCAAAGCTCCCTTTCCACCGACTGTGCCCAGGTCTCGCCTACCTCGGTCGCACCACCCGGCATCGCCCATAGACCATTGTCCTCCCGCCTTATCAGTAGGATCAGCCCATCTCGGAATACCGCCGCATCGGTGCCGACGTAAGGTGTTGCATGGGGTAAGCTTCCTTCGTACTCCTCCATCACGTCGCTAGCAAGCCTCTTTTGTATCGAGGCAACTAGCCGGGCGCTCAATGACAAGGCGCGGCCGTACCTCTCTCGGTCATAATCGTTCTGAGCGTAGTGCAGCCCCATGTCTGCGATGCTACGCAACTCGTCCGCTATGAGGTAAATCTCGTCTCTTGGATCCATATCATCCGTATCCAACCGTCGAGCGAAGGGCGACGGTTGCGTTCACCTAGCCAACAGGCTTCAGCAAAGTTGGGTATTGCAGTATGTCGCCGCCACTCGTCCAACGGATCGCCGCCAGACCTAGCCAGTCGTCGATTGTCGTATGCCTGTTCTCGAGTCTCCTTGAGGGGTACAGAAGGCCAACTCCCAAGGCGGAACTTTCGTGGCTTCCTATGGACAACTAGAGTCAGGAGCCAATGTTTGGCTCCTGACTCTCCTGGACCTCTAGATAAAGGTCATTACCATCGGCGTACAGGCCCGGTTCCGCTATGGCTCGAACATAATCGCCGACAACGCATTGTTTGGATGCGGCCCACTGCGTGCCATTAAATTCCTTTTTGGTACAATTCTTGATTGGTAGTTATTGGTGTCAGCGGAGGGCCTCATCACCCGTGTGATCAGTGACTCCGCTGTTATAGCCGTTCTGATATCACCCTGTTCTGATTCGTAGCCATCTTGTGCTCCTAATTTGACTTTTTTTAGAAGAGACACGTGTAACAGAGTCTCCTTTTTAGGCCTTGTACCTTCAAACTATGATCCCGTTCTGACAGGCGGGGCCCGGCGTCGAGGGGGTGCGACCTTTCCGCCGGACTCCACCCTGAGCGGCGGTTTGGAGCCGCCTATCCAGGAATTCACGGCCGTTAGAGTTCAGCAACTCGGAGATGCCAGTCAGTTGCAGTCTGGTAGGCATGCGCAACCCGGAAGACAGTGGCCTCTTGAAACATCCCACCTGTGATTTGTAGCCCTAAAGGCAACCCAATTGAGCTGAAACCGCAAGGCAGCACTATAGACGGTACCCCTACGAGATTTGAAGCGGACGTTAGGTTAGGGGAATTCAACATTCGGTCTAGGACGTCGTCCTTGTTCGTAGACTTGGAGGGCGGTGTGATCTTGGGCGCTGGGCCGGCAGCACCAGGGTAGACTAGCACATCGAACTTAGACAGCAGGCCGATGACGTCCCTTCGGATCAGGTTCCTCAATCTGTAAGCCACACTCACCGCTGAAGCAGGCATCAATGCAGCCGTCAGGAAACGTGTCCTTGTTGCGTAGTCGTACAGTTCGGGATGTTCCCTGAATCGGGCAAGATGAAGGTTCACGTTATTAACCTGATCTGCAACTCCGCTAGCAATGCCGACGTATTGAATGTTGGGCAGCGAAACCTCTTCTACCTTTGCTCCCTGGTCATTCAGCACCTTGACAGCCGCTAGAACGGCATCACGCATCTCCGGATGTATCTCTTCGTGATATAGGAGCTGTTTTACTACCCCAACTCTTATCCCTGCAATGTCGCCGGTTAGAAATGCTTCGTAGTGAGGAACGGGTCTTCTGCTTGTGGTGATATCCGAGGGATCGTGGCCCGCAATGACCTCCAGCAACCAGGCACAATCTAGCACGGTCCGTCCCATTGGACCGATGGTATCCAAAGACCAGTCGAACTCGGTCATCCCGTAGCGACTTACTCGCCCATAGGTGGTCTTCAAGCCAACGACCCCACAGCAATTCGCCGGTCCCCTTATGGAACCGAGGCTGTCTTCGCCTATTGTAATGGGAAGCTCGCAGGCGGCCACGGCTATACCGGAACCGCCGCTCGACCCCCCGGCAGAATAATCTAAGTTCCATGGGTTAGTGGGAATGCCATACGGGTAGTAAGTTCGGCCGCCGCCTCCAATGACCGTCAGGTTCAACTTGCCCATCAGAATAGCACCAGCTTCTTTAAGCCTAGCGACTACTGTGGCATCGTAGTCAGGGACGAAGTTCTCTCCGTATGGCTGTGCCGTGGTGGTCTTTATCCCCTTTGTGTAAATCTGGTCTTTAATACCAATAGGAATGCCGTGCAAGGGTCCCCGGTATTTCCCTTTCAGGATTTCGGCTTCCGCTTTCTTGGCTGCGCTGAGTGCTTCTTCCCTGGTTACGGTTATGAAACCGTGCACCTTGCTATCAACGACGTCTATCCGATCCAGATAGATCTGTGCAACTTCTACCGGGGATATGTCTTTCTTCCTAATGGCATTGCTCAAATCGGCTACGGTTAGCGGCGCAGTCACATCAATAGGCTGTGCGACACTGATTGGTCGCGCTTGTGCTTGTAGGTTCTTTCCCAGGATCGCATCCTCGTCAGACCAGTCGATGTCCGCTACCCAAGGGATAGGATCAATGTCTCGCCATAGCGACTCGTCAAGCTGGGCAATAGCTTCAGACGCGGCGTTGTACTTTGCTGTGACTTCATCTATCTCTTCATTGCTGATTGGGACATCAAGCCAAGAAGCCAAGTCACGGATTTCACTTGAGGTAAGGTTGGTCATCGCTCTTGCACCTCAGCCATCTTTCTATTTTGGTTCGTGAGACCACAGCTAATTATTTGCACCAACTCAGCCTACCTAACGGCCCCTAAGTTTGGGATCGAGCACATCGCGAAGTGCATCACCAAACATATTCAGACCAAACACAACTGCCGATAGAGCGAATCCTGGTGCTAAGGCCATCCACACAGCACTCGAAACGAATTGGCGTGTATCTCCTCCAAGCATTCCCCCCCATGAGATGGTTGTAAATGGAACACCTATTCCCAGAAAGCTCAAGGATGCCTCCGTAATGATAATTGAGCCGATCGACGACGTGGCGACAATCATCAGTGGCGCGAATGTGTTAGGTGTCACATGTCTTAGCATTATTCGCACGTGGGTAGATCCTATCGTTCTAGCAGCATCTACATACGGCGTTTCTCTAATGCTTAGAACAGAGGAACGTATAACCCTAGTCATACGCGGAGTTTGCACGATTGCAATGGCCAGGATGATGTTGGTCACTCCTGGATCCAATGCGGCGATCAGGGCAAGAGCCAATATCAGGGATGGAAAGGCGATTATACTGTCCACTACTCGCTGGACGATCAAATCAAATTGGCCACCAATATAACCGCTAGTCACGCCTAAGGCTACGCCCCCCAATCCAGACAGTAGCATCGTTACCAACCCAACGTATATTGAGACCTTCCCTCCGTAAAGAACCCTGCTCAACACGTCCCGACCTAAGACATCAGTACCAAACCAGAAGTCTCTATTGGGTGCTTCCAGGCCGTGGGCAAATCTGGTTTCCCAGGGGTCATAAGGAGCGACTATGGGAGCCGCTAAGGACAAAGCCGTAGCTATCAATACTAGGCTAATCCCGAATGCTCCCAGTGGCTTCCTCTGGGCAAACCTCCATATGGTACTAAGCCCCACTACTGCGAGAGAGCGTTTGCCTCTCATCGATATTGTGACCTGTCCCATTTCACCAAGCGACATCGTCCCAGCTTCCTATCCGTGTTCAAAATAACTTGAGTGCATAACACTCTGAAAATAGATCATTCGTATATCTACGACGACTAACTCTCCTCAGCCATATTGGATGCGAGGATCTAATATCGCATAGCTGAGATCCACAAGCAGGTTGGCCAAGAGAGCGATAAAAGCCAAGTACATCACGTAGGCCTGCACTACGGGAAGATCCTTCGAGATGACCGCCTCAATAAGATTTACCCCAAGGCCGGGGATACTGAAGATTATCTCCGTTGTGACTGTGCCACCGAGCAGCACGGCAATCTGAAAACCCAGTACGGTTATGACTGGCAACACAGCATTGCGTAGTGCGTGGCGGAAGATAATTACGCGCTCCGGCAACCCCTTGGCCCTTGCTGTACGCACATAGTCATCCCGCAAGACCTCCAGCATTTGAGCCCGCGTCATGCGTAACATTACTCCACTACTTGACAATGCTAAAGCAGCAGCAGGGAATATCAGTTGCTGGAAAGACTTCCATGGGCTTTCCCAAAGGTTCGCGAAGCCCGGCGGCGGTAGCCAATGCAACAACACAGACAAGCCGATAATTACCAGCAAACCTACAAAAAAGCTTGGCATAGCAAGACCTGCGATAGCTATTGTGCGTAGAATGTAATCGGGCCACTTGTCTTGATATACAGCCGCGAGTATTCCAATCGGTATCGCAATTGCCGATACCAGGACAATGGATATTGCGGTTAACTGAAGAGTCACGGGGAATTGCCGCTTCAGCTCCTCAAGAATCGGCTTCTTCAAAACCCACGACTCGCCTAGGTCGAATCGCAATAGGCCCCACATCCACTCGACATACTGAACGTAAATGGGACGGTCTAAACCGAGCTCCTTTACTACTAGCTGTCTGGCCTCTTCAGTGAATGATGCTCCTTCGTCGCCTGCCGTCAGTATTGCTGCCGCAACGTCACCTGGAATGATGCGTAGTATCGCAAAGACCGCTACAGACACTATCAAAAGGCTGGGAATAAACAAAAGGAGTCTTTTGATGACGTACTTTCGCATGACTCACATTAATTCTTTGTCTTCGTGTTAGACCGCCAGCCTATAGCTTATTGTCGGCGCATTTTACACAAGCGATTAAACAGTAGATGCGGGCCAATTGTTACCTTAGATTGAGTTGGTCCGCATCTACTATAGTACGGTAACGCTTACAAGGCGACCAGCGCTTTCCAAGAATTTCGCAACCGACGGACACCAGCGCCCGAGAGTCGTAATCTTGGTCAACTCAGATCTACGTTTCCCATCACGAAGATGTCGTGTTGTTGGAGAGTCTCCGGCAGAGCCTTGGCATCGTTCGAGAACCACAAGTTCTCAAAGTTAACTGTCAACACGTGGATTGGCTGGGGGCTCCAGTTGCGCCAGTTGCCACGAAACATGTGGTAGGGTGTCAGCACGACGGTAGGGAAAAATCCAGAGTCGCGGTGAATTATATCTACCATTTGACGGAGGATTGCACCACGCTGTGTCTTATCGGTGATAACCGCCTGTTTCTCATACAATGCTATCCACTCATCATTTTTCCAGCGACCCCAGTTTTCGTTTCGGTACTCTTCAAAAGGTAGGTACTTGTTGCCGTCGTATATCTCCGGATCTAGCAAGCCGTATCCGGTGGTGTCGTACAGAACGTCAAATCTACCCTCTAACTGGTCTTCATATCCGGCGCCGCTCTGTTGAACTCGCACGGTAGGTTTGATGTGTATTTTCTCTAAGTCTTCCACCAACAATTCGCCGTGTCGACGACCCGCCGGGTAGGAGGACGTTACAATCTCAAACGTGAGCGGGTTATCCGGCCCGTAGCCGAGTTCTTCCATTATACGTTTCGCCTCGGCTTGGTCTTCCGCTTTCTTATCAGGATTGAATCCCGGCATCTGTTGCCACTCTTCCAAGCTCAAGAGCCAGTCCCAAATGTAAAGGTAGTAGTATGAAGGATAGTAACTGCCTTGCAGGACTAGCTGCCCGTATCTTTCCCTGTCAAGATAGAGTTGGATGGCCCATCGAATTTTCTGGGCAGTCGGGTCATCTTGCGGGCCTAGGGGCGGCCGTTGCAGATTGGCAATAAATCCCTCCCAGCTGAAACCAAGTACCTTCGGCACCACGATTTCATCTCCGAACTCTCTTTTAAGGGCAACCGCGTCCTTCACAGTAGGACCAGAATAGCCGAACCACCCATCGATCTGGCCTGCCCTAAATGCGGCAACCTGGCTAGAGACCTCGGTGATGTGATAATTGGTAACTTTATCTAGATATGGACGCCCTTCGTTCATGTATTGATCGTGGCGTTCAAGGACCGTCTCGCTCCCATCAACGTGCTTGACAACTTTGAACGGTCCAGTGCCAACCCATTCACCCTTCTCGTAATCTAACTCTCGCCATTCCCCGCTTTCGTCAATTGGCTTGAAGTACTTTGCTGGTCCCAAATACGCCCAGCCTTGGGCGAGACAAGAGGTCCACCAGGCAAATTGACCATTGAGCCTCACAGTTATTTCGTTTGGGCCGCTAACTTCTACTCCCAACTCGCCTCCCGGCTCCATGGGAACACCAAAAGAAGCGTCCTTTTTTACAGCTGTTCGGAAGCACGGAATGCGCCGGAAGTTCGCGTCATTCGGGCGCTCTGACCACCGCCAGATGACATAGGCAATCTCCTCGGCACCATATGGCTCACCCTCATGATCCACTATGTCATCACGGATCGTATACTTATATATAGTTCCGTCTGCGCTGGCCGACCAAGACTCTGCCATCTCCCCAATGAGGGTTCTCCGGTCATTGAGGTCAGTTCCCAACACCTTACTGTAAACATTAGAAATCAAACTGAAGTCCTGCCCAGTACCCGCCAACCTGCCGATATCCACCGAGCGAACTCTACCAGACATTCTTATATTACCGCCGTACTGGGGTTGTTCAGTTAACGCCGGAGTTGGTGTCGGTGTGCTGGTCGCACCAGGTGCCGCTACAGTTGGCGTTGCGACCTCTTGAAGTACCAAGGGAGTCGCAGTTGGCGTAGGCTCAGTTCTCACGGTCGGCGTTGGTGTCGCTTCTTCACTAGCCCCACAAGCCAGAGCAACAAGCATACCGACCGCTACGGTTCCACCTGCTGCGCTTCTCATCACCCGGACTAGATTTATTCCTAGCATAAGACACCGCCACATTCATAGATGTATCGCAAACCCTAGTTCTTGCTGAGCGTTGGGACAACAGTATTAAATAGGTTTTTGCACTGTTGAATACCGAAATGCAGAAGACGATATTGAAACTTCGCAAAACGAAGCGTACAATGTATTAGTTCCTTGTGAATGAGAGATGAATTCTTCGACTAAGACGAAGTGCAGCAGATACCGCAAGGTATACGTCGTTATTCGCAGCCCCATCATAGCAGAGGCTATCTGTCAAGTCGTGGACCAGATGCCAGATTTCACCTCGGTCGGTCGGTCCAATGGACTAGATGAGGCTATCATTTCAATGGCAGAAAGTTGCCCTGATCTAATCCTATCGGGGGCTAATGCAGACGACTTCAGCCCATCCGTTCTCGCAAGACGCGTAGGGGAGATGCTTGGCTACCAGATCCCAATCGTAGTTGTCACGACTCGAGCCGGCCACGATCCGGTATTAGTCTCACAAGCAGTCAGTTCTGACATAGCTGCCTACGTTTCGATTAACATCGACGGAGACTCGTTGCACAAAATCCTTTGCCTTGTAGATAAGGGATTCAAAGTATTTGGACAAGATGCCTTTGCTATTGTGCGATGTGCACTTGACCACATACCGACGACACATTTGTCTTCCGATCAAGAAAAGTCCTTGACCCCGCGCGAACAACAAGTTCTCAGACTGATGAGTTTAGGTCTCGGAAACCGAGAAATAGCTGATCAGTTAGAGATAGGATTACGGACTGTAGAGATGCATGTATCGCACACCATCAGTAAGTTAGGAGTACACTCGCGAACTGAGGCCGTGATTCGCTCCTTAAAGCCAAGCCCTCTCGATTCCGAGATTGACAAAACCGCAAATTAAAAGATGGAATAGGTTGTCGGACTCTCAAAGATCGATGTTGCTGATCTTGGCTAGTGACCTGCCCCCAATGATTGTACCAGTTGAAACCTCACGCTTGAGCCAAAGCGGGTAGTATAGTCTTGGGTGCAGGTGGACGGTATCCAAGGGCACTATGAGGTCTCACTTGGTTGTACTCTCTCCTCCATCACTCTATGAGTATCTGGGCTTCGGCAAGGGTGCTGAACACCTCACCGTTTAACAACTCGTCCCTCAGTTTCCCGTTGAATGACTCTACGTAACCGTTTTCCCAAGGACTATGGCTCGAACACTAATCGCCGACAACGCATTGTTTGGATGCGGCCCACTGCGTGCCATTTGCAACCATCTGGGGAGAGCTTTACGAAAATATAGACGACGCACACAAGGACGCCATACTCACCGCCGGCATCGACAAGTGGGTGTTCCTGGAGAACATCGTCAGGTTCGTCTACGACTATGAGGGCTGCGTTGTCGGAGAGCAGGGCTGCGACGAGAGGTCGCCTGCCCTCTGCCTCTACTGTGCAGAATTTCAACAAAGGGAGGTAAGAAGTGAAACGGCACGGGTCCGAAATCTATAGAGACAGAGGGTGTGGTTATGATTGCACTCGCAGCCTGCAGTGCCCTACCCGAAGTGCATAGCAGACGGCTATCGTCCTCCCAGTGAGGTAAGGCGACGGAATGTAAGAAGGGCTAGAACCCTCTTCCACCAGGCATGACGTACCCCAGGATTGCCGAGGTGCTGGGTGTCAGTGCAAGAACGGTGTACAGATATGTCGAAGAGCCCGGAAAGGCCACAGAGGCCGCGCGAAGGGGCCAGGCCGTATCCGAACTGAAGTAGGTGACCGGGGCGGGTGCAGCGAACAATCCAGGTTCGTTGGCAGAGCGGTGGGCTTCGTTGCCATCGGGGAACCTTTTCTTGAGTCGATACGTCCTACTCATTATAGGCTCATTTCCAAGCAGTGGGTGAGTGGTGCGGCAGGACAGAGGACCTTCCTGCAGCGAGACAATCTCATATGAGGAATTAGGATGGTTATTCGATGAGGCTTCACATCAGGGAGTTAGGATTGAGAGGGCGATTGGGCGTTCTGAGGCTTGGCATCATAGGAGGACTGCTGGTCCTCCTGGCGCTGGTCGTCGTTGCTTGCGACAATCCCGAACCTGAAATCACCTCTGAACCAACGAATCCTACTTCCGGGCAAACGCCTGGTTCTGCTTCCACACCGATGTCAGCCATCGAGACCGGCGACTGCTGGGGTGGAGCGCTGTCGGCAGAGCCAATGCACTGTTATGTCATTGAACAGGCCGAGGCCGAGGGGGTCCTCGAGGTGGAGGGGCTCTACGATGATGGCGGAGGCACTCTGTACATCTTCTTCAACTACCTGAAAGAGGTCGATTCTTGGTTGTTTAGGGAGTTAGGCCAGTACTTCTTTGTGAAGGGGAGCGAGTTTGTGAAAAGGTGGCCAGACCAGGCGACGTACGTCCAGGATTACACGTTATGGTCTAGCCGAATGGTCCCACAGTCTATACCCTACAATGTGATCATCCTGCGTACAGGTGGCGCTGAGGCACGACTCCAGATGGGAGGCTGGGCCTCTTGGACTCAAGTGTGGCCCAAGGTATCCGACAGAACGGTGGAGTATGTACCAGATAGCTTCGACGTGTCGGAGGTGAGACGTGACCAGCTTTCCAGAGTTGGACTGCGTTGAGCAGCGGCGCCTGATCCTCCGTAGTACCTCCTGTCGTATGTCGAGACGATTCCCTGAACTGGGCATCGCCGGTTGGCACGCCAAGTTCGTTCAGGTGAAGGCGCCTCCCGGTGAAGAAGCCAATATCGATGCCGCCAGAGAGGAGTTTGTTCGTTGGAAGGGCGTTGAGATCAGTGAAGGATTGGTCATAATCCCGGTGAAGTACGACTTCGAGGAGCTGTGGCGCTGGACGGTGGTATTGAACCGTTTCGCTGTATCGGCAGGCAATACAATCGGGATTAGATGGGTCATGGTCAGTCCGAACATCGGTACTTCCGGTACCTTGTTCCCACTGGACAACCTCCGCCCCACCATACATGAGGGTTCCGATCAGACTCGCGAGACGATCCATGTATGGGGGGTCGATGAGCAACGAATAGCAGAGTCCCTACCGGTGCTTCTTCCTCAGTTGGGCATCCCAGTTGATGCTGTGGGAGTGATTAGACGATACAGAAATGAACCGCCAACAGTCGCTGTATACACCCCGTCCAGCCAGGGACTGACCCCGCGTCCGGCGATGTGGTGGGCTCCATGAGCGGTGCGACACGGAACAATGAAGAGGAAGGAGCTGGAGAGGCCGAGCTATCAGTACCCAGCTCCAACGTGACACTGAACGACGTATCCAACGACAGCCCATGTCGTACTTTGAGGGACCACCAACAGCTCATTCAAGGGATCATTGACAACCGCGCCTTGTAAGAACCCAGGTACTCTTCCCGAATGCACCTGGGTTCTACCACTTGATGTCAGGGGCCGAACCGCTGGAGAAGATGAAGGCCATCTCTATCTGCCATATCTCGTTTGCATCTACACTGACGGCGGCCTTTTCTCTTGCCTCTTTGAGTGAGACTAGCGGCCATCCCCCAAGTCCTAGATTGCGACGCCTGCCCCGAATCACGATACGCTGTACCCAACGCCTGGCCCCTGATTCGTCTACTCTTAGATAGAGACCATTACCATCAGCATACATTCCAGAGTTCTTGACGTTACGAACAAAGACAGCGGACAGTGCATTGTATGGATGGCGGCCGGTGCTTTTCACGATTGAAGTGTCTCCACTCTTCTGTATACCATTCTTCAGCGCTCCCTAAAGCAGTAGCACGCCGTTTAACTCTCCTTGAAGTATCATGGATACAGCTAACTCACGCAGTGAACGGGGTAGATCAAGCCCTTTTAGCTAGAAGACATGGCGGAGGGAGCGGGATTCGAACCCGCGAGGGGGCTCAACACCCCCAACCCGCTTAGCAGGCGGGCGCACTAGGCCTCTATGCGATCCCTCCTCCAATGAAGCAAACTATAGCAAGGCAGCCATCCAGCCGCAAGGTGGATTACCCCTGGCAGCAGGGCTATCGCGTTAGAAAAATTCCAGGCCGGTAGTCAGCACTGTTGGCATCAAACTCTCAGATATTTCCTCAAGAGATTCTGGCCTCCCGTCACTCGAATTTTGCGGTTGGCGGTTGCATTTCTAACCTCAATAAGGCTTCAGAATTTCTAATGCGATAGCCCTACCCGCCACTACCATCGCCGTTTACGGGGAATCGGCTTTAGAGATATCATTTCCTAAATGGTAAAGAAATCCCCTGTTGCTTCATCTGCACCTGTACCATCACTGTCTACAGTACATTTAACCAATGCGATGCTTAGTGGGTAGGGAAGCGATTTCCACAAGGTCGTGAAGCAACTGACAAAGCCCGAGATGGAACCACCCGGAATCTTCAAGAAGGTCTTGACCATGTGCTTCCCAAGCAAACTGGTATCTGCGTCACTTGCAATCTTGGCATTGTCGGCATGTACCTCACCCGAAAATCAGAACCAATTGCCACCGTACGCCCAGAGAGAAGCTGATGGCGCAGTTCGAGTTAACTTGGAGATGGCAAGTGATGGCTCAGCTAGGTTGAACCCGGAGAATCAAATTGAACTCGACTTCAACGACAGCAACCTGAGATTCGGTTTCGCTACGATGTCCGGTGCTCTGGAGATCGGCCGGACCTCACTTGAGGACCCTCCTCTGAAGATATCGCCAGTATTATCGCCGGGGGACGGGGTTAGCGACTTCTTTGCCGTGATGTGGATGGAAGGCGATCCTGCAAAGTTGCACATAGAAGTGTTTATTGACACCGACTGGCAGGATGAAATAGGAGACGATATTTCCATCCATAGCCAGGAGATAGTCGATAAGAGGGTGAGATTTGGTCGCATCCCCGTCGACTTCTCAGAATCCGTTCAGGGTGTGTACAACAGAGAGTTGGTGTTTGCTGGGGTTGAGGATATTCTTCAGTGGGGAGGCCCCAACGTGTTCGTCACTAACATCAGTGGAGACACTATTGATTTCCTGAACGCGATAAGTCGCTTGGAATTGGAAAAGGGGGATGTTTACGCGAGCCTTGGGGGCAATGTGGGACAAGCGGAGGTGATCAAAGTTGATCCGCAAGGTTTAATGCGATAGCCCTACCCCTGGCAGGCGCTGCAGAAGTAGGCGCTGCGCCCCCTGATCACCAGCCTCTTCACCGGCTTGCCGCACTTGCTGCACGGCTCGTCCACCCTCCGGGGCACGCGCAGCGCCTCGTGGCCTGTTTCCGATAACGTGGGAGACGCTCCCCCGGTAATCAGCGGCGCCAGCACGCCAACCGCCCTCTGCAAGACTTCTACAATGCAAGCCTGCAAGCGGCCCACCTCTTCATCCGCGAGCTTGGAGGCGGAGCGGTTGGGGTGTATCCGGGCGCAGAACAGCGCCTCGTCGGCGTAGATGTTGCCCACTCCGGCGGCTATATCCTGCTCCATGAGCAGCGGTTTGATGGGAGCGTTCCTAGACGACAACCTATCTTTCAACCAGTCCGCGGTGAAATCCGGCCCCAGTGGCTCCGGCCCCAAGCCTCCAAACAGCGGCTCTACGTCCTCCACAAGCCATAGCTTGCCCAGGTGTCTCCTATCATAAAACCGCATCTCCCCGCCGGTAGAGAGCGAGAACACGGCAGTGGGCACACGCTCGGCAGACTCCTCCTCCGCTTCAATCTTGAGGTTCCCTGTCATGCGTAGATGGACAACGAGCGCACCCTTGTCCAGGGGGAAATAGAGGTATTTGGCGCGTCTTCCCGCATCCAGCACGACGCGGTCTCGCAGGCGGTCCACGAACTCGGCAGCCGACGGCTCCAGGACGGCCTTTGGATAGTTCAACGTGACGCCGGTGATGCGGGACTCCACTATGCCAGCCTCAACCAGTGCAAGACGCACCGCTTCTACTTCCGGCAGCTCTGGCATCTCACTGGGCGCTCTGTTGAGCCCGCCACTCACCTACGAAACGTTCGCTTTCCTCATGCAGCACTCCTGTGGTCAGCGACAGCTTGTCCTGGAATTCCGCCAGTTCTATCAGCCGCTCCACCGAATAGCCGCTGTACTGTCCCTGCCTGCCGCTGAATCTGCCGCCCAGAACCAGCCTGCTCACGCCCGCCGCCATGATTGCGCCAAGGCACATGGGGCATGGCTCCCAGGATGCGTAAAGTGTGGCCCCGGGGAAGCGCAAAGTTTTAGTGGAGGTGCCGGCATTGCGCAACGCCTCAGTTTCGGCGTGGGCCGTGGGATCAAAGGTGCTGTACTCCAGGTTGCGTCCGGTGGCTATAACCTCGCCGTCCCTGGCAAGCACCGCCCCGAATGGCTGGTCGCCTAATTCAAGGCCCCTCAGCGCTTCGTCTATTGCCATCTGCATCAGTTGCTGGTCGTTCAATGCCATGATTGCCTCCTGGGATGCCAACGTGGTCTATCCTTGCTATATATCATACATACGCACCCACCCTGTGTACTTTGAGGAAGTTGGTGGGAGCGAGCGCGGTGAACGGCGACGAGCCGACCAGGACTATCCTGTCGCCGCGCTGCACCAGGTTCTTCTGCATCAGCACCTCTTCCACAATGCTGGATGTGTCCGCGGTGACCTGCGGCAGGTCGGCGACTATGGGGAGCACGCCCCACCACAGGTTCAGTTGCCGGGCCACGTTCGGCTCCCGGGTCAGCGCCAGGATGGGCACGGCAGGCCGGTTCTTAGACACGCGGTGCGCCGTTACGCCGGAGCGGGTCAAAACCACGATTGCACGAGCATCAAGGTCGCCGGCCAGGCTGCAAGCGGCCCGCGCCACAGCTTGAGCCTCCCGCCGGTATCTGCCCGTCACGCCGGTTTCTTCCGGCACGTAGATTTCCTGGGCTTTCTGGATGATGCGAGCCATCACCTCCACCGCCTCTACAGGGTATGACCCTATGGCCGTCTCTCCACTGAGCATCACGGCGTCAGCCCCTTCCCACACGGCGTTGGCCACGTCGGAAGCCTCGGCGCGGGTGGGGCTTGGCTCGTTGATCATGGACTCCAGCATCTGCGTGGCTACTATGGTTACTTTGCCCTTGTGGCGAGCCTGATGGATTATGGTCTTCTGCCATACGGGCACCTCTTCCGTGGAAAGCTCAACCCCCATGTCGCCACGGGCCACCATCACGCCGTCGAAAGCGTTCAGGATACCTTCCAGGTTGCGCAGCGCCATTGCCCGCTCCACCTTGGCTATCAGCGGCAACCGCATGCGGTATTGGCGCATCATCTCGCGCAGTGGTCTGGCGTCGCCGCCGCTCCTCACGAAGCTCATCGCCACCCAGTCAACGCCAATGTCCAGGCCCACCTCAAGGTCGGCCCGGTCTTTTTCAGTGAACGTGGGAATATCCAGGATGACGCCAGGCAGGTTGATGCCCTGGTATGCGCCGAGCAGTCCCCCTTTGACGACGCGACACCTGATGTCCCGCCCCTCTACGGTGACTACCTCCGCTTCCAGGCGGCCGTCGTCGAGAAGGAGACGGTTCCCCGGCGACACGAAGCGGTATATGTCAGGGTATGTGCTGCTTATTCTGCCATCCTGGCCCTCCACCTGGTCATGGCAGATGAGGAGCTCCGAGTCCTGCTCCAATTCCAGGGCGGTGCCGTTTCTCAATGGGCCGGTACGCATACGGGGTCCCTGCAGATCCTGAAGCACGGCCACGTGTCTATCCAGCCGTTGCGCCGCGTCACGAACGATCTGCACAAGCTGGGCGTGGTCTTCATGCGACCCGTGGGAGAAGTTGAGGCGCACCACATCCACGCCGGCGCGGATCAATTCCTCGATCCGTTGAGGAGAAGACGTGGCTGGGCCTATGGTGGCAACAATCTTTACGGCGCGCATGGGGACATTTCCTACTCCAGGTCTCCCCAGGTGGGGCCCATCTTGAGGTCCACTTTCAAAGGAACGCTCAATTCCAAAGCTGAAGGCATCAATTCCAGAATCATGTCCTTAATTGTCTCCATCTCCCGGGGCGGCGCCTCAAAGATGAGCTCGTCGTGCACCTGCAGGAGCATACGGCCTTCCAATTCGTTCTCTTTCATGCGGTTGTGAATCCGTATCATGGCTATCTTTATGATGTCCGCCGCCGTGCCCTGGATGGGCATGTTGATGGCGATGCGCTCCGCGGCCTGCCGGGTGTGGATGTTGGAGTGGTTTATCTCCGGCAGGAATCGCTGCCTGCCCAGCATAGTCTCAGAATAGCGTCTCTCCCGGGCCTGCTGCTTGGCCTCCTCGATATAGAACCTGATGCCAGGGTACTTGGCGAAATAGCTTTCGATGAAGGCGGCGCTTTCCTGCATGTCCAGGTTGGTCTGCTGGGACATGCCATGCGCCGATAGACCATAGATTATGCCAAAGTTCATCACCTTGGCCAAGCGCCGCATGTCCGCCGTGACTTGCTCAATGGGCACTCCGTACACCTGGGACGCCGTGGCGGCGTGGATATCCTCGTCGCGGTAGAACGCGTCCAGCAGGCCCTGGTCCTGGGACAAATGAGCAAGGATACGGAGCTCTATCTGTGAGTAGTCGGCGGCGATCAGGCTCCAGCCCGGCTCGGCCTTGAAGGCGCGTCTCACCTGCCTGCCCAGCTCGGTGCGGATGGGGATGTTCTGCAAGTTAGGGTCGCTGGAGGAGAACCGTCCTGTAGTCGAGCCCACCTGGTTGTAGTTGGTGTGCACCCTACCTGTTTTGGGGTTCACCAGAGTGGGTAGAGCGTCTAGGTAGGTGGACTTGAGCTTGCTCAACTCACGGTAACGCAGAACCTTGGCCACCACGGGGCTGGCGTCTTTGAGGGTTTCCAGCACGGATGCATCGGTGGAATAGCCGGTCTTGGTGCGCTTGGGCGCAGGTAGTTCAAGCTCGCGCAGTCTTGCCGGCGGTAACAGCTTCTCGAACAGGATGTTCCCCAGCTGCTGCGGCGAGTTGATGTTGAACCGCTCTCCGGCTTCCCTGTACACTTCATCTTCAACGCCACCCAGCTCCTGGCTAATGCTGTCGGACATCCGGCGAAGCTCATCAGTGTCTACAATGATGCCGTTGGTTTGCATATCCACCAGTGCGGGGATCAACGGCATCTCTATCTCTTCAAGTACATTCCGCACTCCTCTTCTCTCCAGCTTGGGCTCCAGGTTGGTCCTTAGCCGGCCTGCAATGTCGGCGTCAGCCGCGGCGTAGGGGGTGGCGTCTTCGATGGACACCTTATCAAAGGTGATCTGCTTTCGACCCGTGCCAATGAGCGACGTGAGGGGCGTCATATCCTCCTGCAGGAGTTGAAACGCCAGCTGCTTCAAGCGGATGGCGTTGTGACCCAGAAGCTGCGCCGCGATCATAGAGTCGAACTCCAGTCCCTGCACCTGAACATCGTAATTCTGGAGGACTGTCATGTCGAAGCTGGCCTTGTGCGCCGTCTTGGCTATAGACGGGTCTTGAAGGAGCGGCTTCAGCGCTTCCAGCGCCTCACCCAGGGATATTTGACGGCCTTCGGCGTGGCCCACGGGAACGTAGAAGCCCTGCCCCTCCTTTGCCGAGAACGACAGGCCAACGAGGTCGGACCGCATGGGGTCTATGCTGGACGTCTCCGTATCAAAGGCAAAGTGTCCAACCGTCCGAAGCTCTTCTACCAGAGTTTCCAGTGCCTCTATGGTGTTCACACAGCGGTAATCTCGTTCCACGCTCTGTTTGACCGGCTCCGCCTCGCCTTCGGCGGGTTCGTCCGGAAACAGTAGGGTGCCTTGCTGATGACGCGCATGTGCAGCGCCGTCCCCGCCGGGAACCCGGTTGATCATGCTGATGAATTCAAGGTCTCGCAGTGCGCCGGCTACCCGGTCCCGGTTGAAGTTCCCGAACTTCACTACCTCTGGGTCAAGGTCCACCGGCATGTCTCTGACGATAGTGGTCAACTCTCTACCGTCGAAGGCCGCTTCCTCATGGTCTCGCAACAACTGCTGAATGCGTGGAGGTTTCACCTCATCCAGGCGCTGGTACAGGTCATCCAGGCTCTGGAACTGCAGGATGAGCTTCACAGCCGTGCCGCGGCCTATCCCGGGTACGCCCGGTATGTTGTCGGATGGATCTCCCTCCAGTGCTTTGATGTCGGGGATGTGTTTCGGGCCGAGGCCGCCGTACCGTTCGCGCACGGCTGGAACGTCGTATACCTTTTGCTGCTGAACGCTGTAGCTCAGCACAACTCTTATATGGGGCGAGACCAGTTGAAGGGTGTCTGTGTCCCCGGTGAGGATTATGGTGTCCAGGCCGGCCTTTTCAGCCTCAGCGCACAGCGTGCCTATGATGTCATCCGCCTCGTAGCCCTCCATTTCGTAGATGGGTACCTCAAATGCCTCCAGCACCTGCCGCACCAGTGGAAACTGGGCGTGAAGCTCAGGCGCGGTGGGCGGACGCTGTGCTTTGTACTCTTTGTACTGTTTGTGACGAAAGGTGGGGCCTTTGACGTCAAAGGCTATGGCGCAATGGGTAGGCTTCCAGTCTGAAACGGCCCTGAGGAAGGTGTTGGTGAAGCCGTAGACGCCCCGGACCTCCTGTCCTGTGCGCCGCACCGTCATTGGCTGCTGAATGGCATGGTAGGCGCGATGCACCATTGCATTGCCGTCCATGAGCATGAGGAGAGGCCTTCTCTCCATGAGCTCTCCCTGGTTGTCTTTAGCCATTACTCTCCTAAGACAAGAGCGCGGTTTGCGCCCATTATATCAAGCATCCGGAGAAGGACTTCCCTAGAGAGTACGTTTTTCAACTCTTGTTTGACACTCATATTTAGGCCAAGATAAGATTGTCTTCTGTTGGGGAGAGGGTACGAGACGGTTGGTCACTCCTCTCCCGGGGGCAACGTAGCTCAGCGGCAGAGCGGGCGCTTCATAAGCGCTAGGTCGTTGGTTCGAATCCAACCGTTGCCACCATACGAGCCGAAGACAAGCTGCGTAGATTAGGGGCGGTTAGCTCAGTTGGCTAGAGCGTCGCGTTCACATCGCGAAGGTCACTGGTTCGAGTCCAGTACCGCCCACCATACTTGACGAAATCAAGAACCGTAACTCTCAAGTTCAGGCTGGTGCTGTAGCTGGGCACCCACAACGCCGGAGTTGGTCATGGTCATCACACGGAAGGTCGTCGCCTACATCACTGCTGGCCGTCGGCTCTTGGTGTTCGAGCATGTGCGGTTTCCCCAGGCCGGGGTGCAGGTAGTCCAAGGAACCGTCGAGGAAGGAGAGACGCCGAAAGACGCAGTGATGCGGGAAGCTGAGGAAGAGACTGGACTGAAAGGCCTGACGCTCATAAGCTTCCTGGGCTGCGAGGAGTATGAGCTTTGCCGGGACGGGTATCACGAGAGGCAGCAGCGTTCCTTCTATCACCTTGGCCTAGAGGGGCCACCAGTGGAGCGATGGCGGCACCACGAAGAACACCCTTCTGGTGGATCTGCATCCATAGAGTTCGAATTCTACTGGGTGTCGCTCAATGAACTCCCCCACCTTGCGGCGCGTCAAGACAGATACTTGAAAGAGCTGCGGTAAAGTGGTCATATCCAGTTGGCCAGGTCTACCGCCCACGAGTGCCGAAGGCACAAAATGAGTATTGCCGAGCGGTATTTCCTAAGAGTACCTCCCAGAAAAAGTGTTGGAGAGACTTCTACACGATTTTGGGGAACGGAATATGCCCAATCACGGACTTAGGCATGATTTGAACAGCCAACGGCGGCCAGTATGGCAACGAGTGCAAAGGCGGTCATCAGGTTGGCTAGCATGGTACTAGGTCTCGTCATGGACATCTCAGGTCACTGTGATATGTCGAGTCATCAATGAATGCGGTATCGTTCCTCTTTGTAACCATGGCTTCATCTCTTATTCCCGGCTACCAGCTTGTCTCCGTCTCTCTTCACCAGGATGCGCAGGTCCGACCCGTCCAAGGCCATGGTGGACAGCACAATGTCGAAGCCGTTACTGACATCGGTATCAGTAATGGGAGAATAGACTGCGATCCAGGAACCGTCGTGAGACCAGGATGCGTAGAGCCCACCCTCCTCTTCCCACCGGGAGGCGGCGGCAATAGGCGGACCGCTGTGGCCGTCGTCCGCTTCGGTGACCAGGAGTTCGTGAGGATGCTGTCGCTGGCGGACATGAACCTGGCCTTCTGGACGGGATCTGCAGAGCCGGCGCCTACGATGAAGCTGGACGGAACGCGGGACGGTTTTCCTACGCTGCTGTTGGCAGCTGCACCACCACCCTGACCAAGGCGCAAGTAACTCGCCACGCTTCCAATTTTGGTAGCGTCCTTCACCTAGTGACTACTCGTCAAGCACCCCCTGGGGAAGCGGTTCCCCAAGGACTTCCCGGAGCGGTTGGAGCTCTTCAAGGAGGAGTCGGGACTCACGTGGAAGCAGTTGGCCACGACGGAGGACGTTGGTTACGATCAGCGAGATCGAGGGCGAGATACTCGATGTCGAGCAGGTCCGGTCGTCCGTCGCCCGCCGTCTTGGAATGGACATCGGTGGGTTGGCCATGTGAACCGCCACGTAGAGGGCATCGTCGAACTGGTGCTGGACGCTACGGAGCGCTACTCCGAACCACTCACTGAGGAACGTCTGTTCGGATGGCACGCGGCCCTCTTCCCCACAGGACGGGCTGCCAAGAAGACGGCTCACAGCACCAGCCACATCTCGAAAAGGTGGTACTAGCTACCGACAGCTCAGGCCTCCCGGCTCCCACATACTGCGGCCGCTCTCTAGCCAACGCCAGGAGTTTGCCCGAACGTCGGATGGTATTGTAAGATTATTCGCGCATTCTCAGGAGCATCTAGGTACGGAATCGACAGGAGCTATCATGGGAAACTTGCGAGTGAAATGGGCTACACTGCTGGGGCTGGCTTTGGTACTAATAGTCTCCGTGGCCGCCTGCGATAGCAATGGCGATGGAGGGGAAGACCAGCCCTTTAGGATAGGAGTAATGGAGTCGGTCACCGGGCCTGGTCAATCCTACGGGACGGTCATGGTGCAGGCCAAGCAGATGGCGGCGGACGAGATCAACGAAGCCGGCGGCATCAACGGGCGCATGCTGGAGTTCGTTGTAGAGGACTCCAAGTGCAGCGCCCAAGACGCCATAACCGCGTACAACAAGCTCACAGACGTTGACGGTATCAAGATCATCCTGGGCGCCTCTTGCAGCGGCGCAATGTTGGGCGCTGCTCCCCTGGCAGAGGAAGACGGCGTGGTCATGCTCTCCGCATCCGCAACCAGTCCAGACATCGCAGAGGCCGGCGACTACATCTTCCGCACCGCCATCAACGATAGCAATCTTGGCATAGATACCGGCAACGCCATGTGGTCGGATGGCATCCGGAGCATAGCCACCATCAACGAGCTGACGGACTACGCCGAGGGCGTCCGCCGCACCACCGTGCAGCGCTTCGAGGAGCTGGGTGGCGAGGTCAAAACATCCGAGTCATACGCCTCGGACATAACCGACTTCCGGAGCCAGCTGACCAAGCTCACGGAGTCCAACCCGGACGCCATCCACGTTGCGGCGCAGTCGGAGTTCACCGGGGGCACCATCGTTAAGCAGCTGCAAGAGCTGGGCTACAATGGCCCCATCTACGGCGAGAGCGTGGTATCAGGCACGCAGGCTCTGGAAATCGCCGGAGCCGCCGCGGACGGTGTGAAGGCCATCATCCCCAGTCCGGACCTGGACACCGAGCGGGGCCGGGAGTTCCTCACCAGCTTCCGCGAGCGCTATGGCTTCGTCACATTGCCCTGGTTCCTGGGTTCGGCCTACGACGACGTCTACATCACGGCCGAGTGCCTGAAGCAGACGGGTGACGACCAGGACGCCGACGGGTTCAGGGACTGCTTGCATGACCTGACGTACAGCGGCGCTATAGGCGATGACTACTCCTTCGACGACAAGGGCGAGGTTGTAGGCCTCTCCAACGTTGTCGTCCAGGTGTTGCCTGTCTCCCAGAGGACCTCTGAAAACCAGGGCTACCAGATCTTGGGAGGCGCTCCCAGTGTTGAGTAGCCGTTGCTGCGCCACAAGTCTGGAAGTCCGGGCAACCAGAGGCTGAGGTGTTCCTGCGGAGCGGCCTGATGCTCTTGTCAGGGGATCGCCGGGGCAGGCTCCTGGCGGCGCTGCTGGTGACGGCAATCGTTGCCTACGTTGGCTGGAAGATCGCAGAGTCCCCCAGTCAGGCAGCGCAGTTCACCTTCAACGGCCTTTCAGTGGGCGCCGTGTACGCACTGATGGCCATGGGCTTCACCCTAGTCTACAGCACCGTCTGGTTCTTCGACATGTACTACGGGGCCGCCGCGGCCCTGGGCGCCTACGGCGTCTTCTATCTGCGTTCACAGGAGTCCTTGGGCGGCCAGTACGCGGTGAACGAACACTCAATAAACGTGCTGTTCGCCTTGATAGTCGCCGCGGTGGTGGCCTGGGCCCTCCACACCGCCTTCCACAGCCGCTTCCGAGAACGCTACAGCCGAAACGTGCTGCTGGCTGCCGGAGGGCTGCTGGCCGTCAGCGCCGGGGTCTACACCTGGTTTGTGCTGGCTTATCCCAAGAACCTCCACCTGACCTTTGCCCCCGCTGTAGGCGGCGCCACCGCCCTGGCCGCCTACTGGCTGTTGCGCCAGGGACTGCAACGTGTCCTTCCCTTCGTACCACACCAGGCCGCCATCGTCATTTCGTCTGCCATCGCCGTTGCGCTGGGAGTGTACTGCGGGTATCTGTTGACCGGTACCCTGGAGTCCAAGCTATACCTGAGCTGGGTAGTCTCATGCTTGCTGGCCGGGGCCGTGGCGCTGGCCCTGTACCGCGGCCTCTACGTATTCATGCGCAGGCGGTCCAGGTCCCCCCTCATCATGCTCGTCGCCTCTCTGGGCGTCCTCCTTGCCATCACCGCCTTAATCACCATCATATTCCAGAGCGCACCGCGCCCGTTGCCGGAGGCTTTAGGCAGCGATCCTTGGACCGTGGCCGGGGCCAACATAAAGGGCTTCAACGTGTTCACTATTGGCGTAGCCGTCGCCGGTTTCCTGGGGTTGCTGTACCTTCTCAAGTGGACCTCCTTCGGCAGGGCGGTACGCGCCATTGGCGACGACGAAGATGTGTCCAAGGTAGTAGGTATCAACACCACCGCAATCATCGCCGTGGTGTTCTTCATCGGCGCCGTCTTCGCCGCCATGGCAGGCCTGCTCAGCGGCCACGACACCGCCGTTCAGCCAAGGATGGGCCTGCTTCTCCTGCTGAAGGGCTGGATAGCCTCTGTGGTGGGCGGCATCGGCAACCTCTACGGGGCCATTGTCGGCGGCTTCATCCTGGGTATGGTGGAGCAGTTCGGCATATGGGACATAGCCGGGGAGTGGAAGGACGTCATATCCTTCGTCATGCTGATACTATTCCTATCATTCTGGCCCAAGGGCCTGCTGCCCAGGAAGTAGATTCGTGTTCACCAACTTAAAAGCATCCGTAGGTATGAGGCAAATTGCCCGTAACCCCAGGGAGGCTTTCCGGTCTGTCAGCCGGAACCTGGAACTGTGGGCCAACCTGCTCGTCATCACTCTGGCTATGTCTCTCATGCTCTGGCAGGGCCTTGGATTTGCCATATCGGTAGCCACCGTTTTTGCCATTTGGGCCATACTGGCGGTGAGTCTTAACTTGGTCATTGGCTTCACAGGCCTGCTTTCCGTTGGACACATTGCCTTCTTCGGTATTGGTGCCTACGCCACTGCCATCCTCACCTCACAGGCTAGTTACGACCAGCTCCGTACGGATGCCATTCCAACCTTTGGCTTGCCCTTCTTCGCTGCGCTGTTCGTCAGCGTGGTTCTAGCTGGGCTGGCAGCCATAATGGTCGGCATAGTGCTTAACCGGTTCCGGGACGATATTTTCGTCCTCGTCTCCTTCGGCTTTGCCATCATCAGCTTCAACGTCTTTCTGAACTGGCGGGGACTCACACGGGGCGCGTTCGGCATCCACGACATCCCCAGACCAGAGATAGCGGGGTGGGCCTTCAATGGGGAGGTGGCATTCCTGCTTCTCTCGCTCTTCTTCCTGGCACTGGTGGTGCTGGTCGCCTGGTTCATCGTTACCTCCTCCTTCGGACGGGTGCTGACCGCCATCCGGGAAGACGAACAGGCCATCGAGGTGTTTGGCTACCAGGCGACCCACTACAAGCTGGCGGTGTGGGTCATCTCCGCCATGATGGCCGGGCTGGCCGGAGCGCTGTTCAGCACCTGGGCCAGATTCATAGACCCCAACTCTTTCATCCTGCTGGAGTCCATCCTGCTGGTGTCCATAGTCATACTTGGCGGACTGGCCACCATCTGGGGGTCTCTGCTTGGAGCCATGGCCTTCGTGCTGCTAGAAGAGGGGATGCGGTTCATCCCAGGCTTCCCCACGGAGTACGTAGGCCAGGCGCGGCAGGTGATCTTGGGCATCTTGCTGGTGCTGCTCATGCTGTTCAGGCCCCAGGGCTTGGTTGGGAGGTTCAAGCTATGACCGTTGCACCGGGCAACCCCGGCGCCGACTACGCCTTGGCGACGGAGAAGATATCCAAGCACTTCGCTGCGGTTACGGCTGTTGACCAGCTGTCCATATCCGTCCTCCGCGGCAAGATAACCAGCATCGTCGGCCCCAACGGCTCAGGCAAGTCCACCCTGGTTAACCTCCTTAGCGGCATACTGCCCCTGGACGCAGGAATCGTAATCATCGAAGGCTCCCGTTTCAGCGTGGTCAAGGCCCACGAGACCCCGGACCACGGTATCACTCGCACCTTCCAGGAGGTACGTCTCTTCGATCAGATTACAGTTTGGGACAACATCATGGTCGTCCTTACCCAGCGCAGCCTCTTTCCTGCCATGTTGGAGCGCACCAAGCGCAGTCACACCGAGAGGGCACGGGAGATCCTGGAGACCGTAGGAATGTGGGAGAAGCGCCGCTCTCTGGCCATGGATCTCTCCTACGGCCAGCGCAAGCTGCTGGAAATAGGCCGCGCCATGGCACTCAACGTGAGCATATATCTCTTCGACGAGCCCTACGCCGGCCTCTTCCCCCAGATGGTGGAGAGGGTCAAGGTCATCATGAAGCAGATGCGAGACCATGGCAGCACCCTAATTTTTATCTCCCACAACATGGCGATTGTGCGGGAGATATCCGATTACATCGTAGTCATGGACAGCGGTCAGCTCCTCACCGAGGGCGAGGTGTCGGAAGCCCTGGGACGGCAGGAGGTCATCGACGCCTACCTGGGTGCATAGAACCATCTACGACCAGCCGAGCAACGCTATGGAAGAATCACTGCAGAAAACCAAGGAACACCAGGCAACACCCGATGACGGAGAGATGCTCCTGCATCTGATAGACGTGTCGGTCCAATATATGGCGGTGCTGGCACTGACCAAGGTGTCATTGGGGGTCAAGAGTGGCGAGCTTGTCGCCATAATGGGCCCCAACGGCGCTGGCAAGTCCACCGTTCTCAAGGCCATCATGGGACTGGCTCCGGTGGTGAACGGCACGGTGTACCTTCGCCAGAAGCCTCTGACCACGGCCACCCACGAGATAGTGAAGGAAGGGGTCGCCTTCGTCCCACAGGGCAGACGCGTGTTCACCCACCTCACCGTTGAGGAGAACCTGGAGATGGGCTGCCTATATCTGAACAACCGCGCCGAGCAGAAGCGCCGAATGGACTCGGTGTTGGAGATGTTCCCCATCCTGCACCAGAAGCGGCGAGACCCGGCCAGCCAGATGTCCGGGGGACAGCAGCAGATGCTGGCTCTGGGACGGGGCCTCATGGCCGCCCCCGACGTGCTGCTGCTGGACGAGCCCACCATTGGCCTCGCCCCCATCGTGGTCAAGGAGGTCTTCCAGAAGGTGGCCGAGATCAACCAGCAGCTCAAAACCACCGTATTCGTGGTAGAGCACAATATCAAGGGCGTGTTGGACATTGCCAACCGGGCCTACGTGCTGAACCAAGGGCGCGTGGTGCACCACGGCACGCCCAAGTCGGTCCGGGACACCGACATTCTCACCACCGTATTCCTCGGCAAGGCCGACGTAGAGGAAGAATAAGGCCCCAACCAACCCTGGTAGAGGCTACTGCGATAAAGGATATGAACAAGCCTCTCTGGACGTGCCACAAGTGCGGCGCCGAGTTTGTCACCCGTAACATGTGGCACGCCTGTGGCGACTATTCCGTTGAGAAGTTCCTTGAAGGAAAGGGACCACGGGCACGGGAGTTATTTGAATGCTTTGCAGGCCTCATTGCGGCCTGCGGCCCATTTGACACTGCGCCAGCCAAAACGCGCGTCTCATTCATGGCACGGGTCAGATTCGCCGGCGTGTTACGTCTCAGCAATAGAGGAATGACAGTGGCCTTCGGGCTGCCCCGTAAACTGGAGCACCCCAGAATCAGCAGGATAGAGGAGTACGGCTCCGGTTGGTACGGTCACTTCGTCAGGGTAACCTCTCCTGGGGAGATGGATAACGAAATGCTGCGATGGCTGCAAGAGTCGTACTCTCAAATGGGCCAGCAGTGTCGCTTTCGGAAAAATAACGCATAAAAGGAACAAACCCTTGCTGGTAGAATATCTAATGTGGACGGCATGACAGCAATACAGTGGGTATTTCTGGGCAGAACGGACTACAACGAAGCCTGGAACTTGCAGCACGACCTGGCTGAAGCAAGAACCCGCGGTGAAATCCCCAATACGCTGTTGCTATTGGAGCATCCCCCCACCTACACCCTGGGTAGGCGTAGCAGCGACTCCGATCTGCTGCTGCCTGTAGAAGACCTGGAGTCGCATGGTGCCGTGGTAATCGATGTCGACCGGGGAGGGCAGGCCACATTCCACGGGCCGGGGCAACTGGTCGCGTACCCTATACTCAATCTGAAGGAGTGGGGCGAGGGACCGCTGCGCTACGTCAGGACGCTGGAATCTGTCTTGATGGGCGTGCTGCAAGAGTTTGGAGTCCGGGCAATACGCATAGATAAACTGACCGGTGTCTGGGTAGGTGACAAGAAGATAGCCGCAATTGGCCTGAAGATAAGCCGTGGCGTGACAATGCACGGTTTTGCACTGAACGTTTCCACGGACCTGGCGTGGTTCCAACACATCGTCCCTTGCGGAGTCCCAGACAAGGACGTGACCTCTATGGAGCACCAGCTTGAACGACCGGTTACCGTGGCAGAAGTGATACCCGTTCTGCTGAAAAGGTTCGGGGTTGAATTCAGTGCTGAAATGAAGGACGTGACCCGGGAAGCGCTGCTCGGTCCCGTCTCAGGCGTGGTTTAGATGTTTGGGCACGCAATCTGGTTTGTATTTTCTCGCTGGTAAGCTCACGCAATGCATCGGCAGCAACCCAGCGCGCCGGCCTGACCCCGGAGTCCAGGATTTGGCGAGCTGTGGCAATGGCCATGTCGTTCAAGCTCAGGTTCCGCTTGCCTATCTGCCGTAGCGCCCAGTTGACGGCTTTGCGCACAAAGTTGCGGTTATCCGGAGCCTGGGCCTTGATGACAGGGAAGAACTCCTCAAATCGCTCGTCGCTGGCCTTCTTGTCGTGAATGGCAAGGGCAACCATAAGTGCGAAGGCGGCGCGTTTCACGAACTCTTCTTGCCTGGTGCTCCACTCATGGGCTTTCTGATATGCATAGGGAGATTTGCCCCATAGGTTCATGCAAACCTGATCACAGACGTCCCATGAATCTAAATCTTCTACCCAGACCTCCATCTGTTCTTCGGTCACCCGAGCGGGTTTGCCAATTATGCTGGCCAGTATGCGTGCTTCGTGAATGCCGGAGTCCCATAGCTGTTGTGCCAAGCCATGGTCTTTCCCCATCTCCCTGGCTAGGGGCCGCAGAGTACGAAGCGAGATACCAAGGGTGTTATGGGAGTTGATGCCAAAGCGGGCCATACCCTTCACATTCTCCGGGTTAGCCAGGGTCTTGAGGTGACTGATGACTTCTTCAGCCTGCACTACTTGCTATGGCTACAGTACCACTTTCAAGGCGAAAGTTTAAGCCTTAAGTTGTCCTTGACACTCTGCCGACACCTGCCTACGATTTGTTCAGTGTCGATGCTAGGAGGAGATTTGACCACGATACGACCGATTTACGAGCTTCAGGAGATGGATTCGAAGATAGACCGGCAGCAATCCGAACTGGCTACGGTGGAGGCGCGCCTTGCGGACAACAATTTGATAGAGGAATTGAAGAGACGGCTTTCCACCAACGAAGAGTGCTTGATGCAGACCAAAAGTAGACAAGTCATGCAGGACATAGAAGCAAAACAGTTTCAGGCCAAGATGCAGAGCCTTGAAGAACGCCTCTACGGCGGCTCAGTAAGGAACCAGAAGGAGTTGGAGAGCATCACCAGAGAATTGCAATATACAAAACAGCAGTCCACAGAAAGTGAAGAGCAGCTTCTGGCTTTGATGCTCACTGTGGATGAGATTGAAAAACAGCTAGCTGAAACCCGGGCACGGATAAAAGAGCTTGAGTCGACACAGGCTGAAGCCAGGGTGAAACTGGCCAGAGAAAGAGATGCGCTCAAGGAGAGCCTGGCCTCTGCCGCGGAGAAACGCGGGCGGATGGTTGAGGCAATACCCGCATTGCTGCTCAGCCAGTACGAAAGACTACGGAAGGCGAAACAGGGTCTGGCTGTGGCTACGGTGCAAGGTGGCAGGTGTATGGCCTGCCGCCTTGCCTTGCCCACCAGGGAGATGCAGAGTCTGCGCACTTCCAATGTGCCCATTACCTGCAGCAGTTGCGGCCGGATTCTATACTCGAGTTGATATATGCACGCCGTAGGCTACATACGCTATGACCAGGACCTTCCCCCGGGTTCAGCCATGTCGCGGAAGAACCAAGAGGATCGACTGGCTGCTTTTGCCAGGAACAACGGCCATACACTAAGGCAACTCTTCGTAGACGTTGCATCGGAGGACGACACCCAGGGCTACACGGACTTGCTGAATTACCTGCAAGGCCAGGCCGCGAAGTTCTTGGTCCTAATAAACGACCCATCTCAGCTATCGATGACTTTGGCAGGAGCCGTGGATGCCGTGCTCAGCGTAAACGGCTTGGGGTCAAACGTAGTATGCACCATGGACGGCCTGCCGGACCCCATCCAGGCCCTATACAGGGCAATGACCTCTGAAGGGCAGCACTCCGCCAAACGACAGCAAATTAGACAGGCCATGCAGGACAAAGCACTGCGCGGGGAAGGCTTGGGAAAACCGCCCTACGGATACTCTCTGGGTAACGAGGGCAAATTTGAAGTGGTGCCCCATGAAGGGGAGGTCGTCCGCCTGATATTCAGGCTCTACCTGGAAGGACCAGGACTGAGAACCATTACACGGCGCTTGAATGAAAGTGGGTACAGAACACGCAAAGGAAGGAACTGGAACATGGTCACACTGCGTGACATGCTGCGTAATCGAGCCTACATGGGCACCTATCAGAGGTTTGGCATGCGGCTTCCGGCTAATCATCCCGCCATAGTGTCGTCGGAAGATTATAGGCGCGTTCAGGACCTGATGTACTCTCGCAAGCCGCTCCGGCGAGCGGGAGAGATTGAGCCCTTCTTGCTTTCAGGGATAGTGTACTGCGCATCATGCGGCAACCGGATGATTGGTGTGACCAGAAGGCAGGTGTGGCGCACCAAAGACGGCCAGCACAAACACGGTAGATACAGGTACTATCAGTGCCAGACCCGCGCTAATCAGAGCCAGTGCCAGTACCATACCAAGAGAGCCAATGAGTTGGAGAATTCCGTTAAGCAGTACATTACAGATGTCAAGGGAGGGTCGTTGGAACAACGTGAACCCGGGGCAACCGGAGAAGGCGTGAGGGAGAACGGCGTATCACGGAGGCTTTATCTAAAATACCTTAAACAGGCGGCGGATGGGTCTATCCCTCTGGAACGGCTGGGGGCATTGCTGCACGGAAGGGAGCAACGGGAAGACGGGTGGCGCCCTCTGTTGCAGCAGCATGTGAATAGGATCGATGTCGGTGAAGACTCATTCGAAATCAAGCTGCATCCCTCCGCTTAACCTACGTAGGCTAGTGCTGCACAGGTTTAGCCCTTCTCCACACCAAGGCTCCAAATACAGGGTATGTTAAACTGGAACTGGACTGGGTAGATTGGGCGGCCGCTCTGGCGCGTTGAGCAGCCGGGGAGGAAAGTCCGAGCTCCTCCGGGCAAGGTGCTGGGTAACACCCAGGCGGGGCAACCCGATAGAAAGTGCCACAGAAACATACCGCCTCCGCGGCAAATGGCAGCTGGGGCAAGGTTGAAATCGTGAGGTAAGGGCTCACGGCTCCTGCGGCGACGTTAGGAGTGGGTAAACCTCACCTGGAGCAAGGCCTAATAGGGGGACTAAGGTGCCCGGCCTGTCCCCGGGTTGGCCGCTTGAGCCTGCTGGAAACGACAGGCCCAGATAGATGGTCGCCGTTCGCCTCAGGGCGGATACAGAACTCGGCTTACAGATCTGCCCAGTCCTCACTAAGCCGAGGTCAACGTCCCGCTGTTCCTCAAAGCGTGCGGCTTGAGCAGAGCGTAGATGGCCTCGTTTGCCGGCGTGGATATCTTTGCCTCGTTCCCTAGCCGAAGTACTGCCCCCGTGAGGGCCTCCAGTTCCATGGGACGCCCCGATTCCATGTCCTTCTGCATAGACGCCTTGAGTGAACTCGCTTCGGTTTCCATGTAATAGAGGGTATTATCGACAATATCGCTATCCAGGTTGACGCCAAGCTCTCTGCCCAAGCTGTCTATCTCACGCAACACCTGTACCACAAGGAGGCGGGATTCCGGCACCGCCAGAAGATCGGCTAGACCCGTATTTGCGGCACAGGTGATCCCTGCCAGAGTTGTGATGAAGAGCCATTTGCTCCATAGGATACTGGTTATATCAGTGGAGATTTCCGTAGGCATACCCGCGCTTTGCATAGCAGAGGCAATAGCCTGGATGCGTGGTGTCATAGAGCCGTCCACTTCACCAAAAACAAGGCGCCGCACGTTGCCCTGCTGTTGCACGACTCCCGGTTCTATCACATTGGCTTCAATATAGACGGCGCCGGGCAACACCGCGTTGGGCGGCAGCGCTTGTTGCACCCGCTCCCAGCTATCGACGCCGTTCTGGACGCAAAGCACCGCGGTGGTTTCTTTAAGTAGTGGGTGAAGCGTGGGGACGGTCTCCAGGTTATGGTAAGTCTTCACCGCGTGGATCACTAGGTCCACAGGACCTATCTCAGAGGGCTGGTCTGTGGCCTGCACTCGGGTTGTGAAGTTCCCTTGTTCACTCCGTACGTGGAGCCCGGAACCTTGGATGGCCTGCAAGTGCGGGCCACGAGCTATTAGGGACACTTCGTGGCCGGCGCGGGCAAGCAAGGCGCCCAGGTAGCCACCTACAGCGCCCGCACCCATTACTGCTATGCGCATTTGGGATCGCCTATTGTCAAACGTCACTTTGAATGCACTTCTCTTGTTCTTTGGTGGGCTTGGCGTTGCCGCCTTGTCCGTCAACACCTTTACACAGTATAGGTGCATCGGTCTACGGCTGGAAGCCTGGTTGTATAATGTGATCAGATCAGTGTGAAGGGAGTCCCCTGTGGAACCGTTGCTTCAGGTAGAGGCTGTCCAGGAAGTTCTGAGCAATGCTCTAATAGGACACCGCATAGATTATTACCATAGCGTTGGTTCAACCATGGACGTAGCGCGCCAGGCGGCGGAAGAGAGTGCGGCGGAAGGGACAGTGGTTGTGGCAGAGGAGCAGACGGCGGGTAGGGGCCGCTTCGGCAGAAAATGGGTAACCGCTCCCGGTCGGAACCTATCCTTTTCGGTAGTGCTTTATCCGGGCAAATGGGCTATTTCACGCTTAGGCATTGCGGCTGCCGTGGCAGTTGCAAGAGTGATTCGCCATGTGTACGGGTTATCGCCTGGGATCAAATGGCCCAATGACGTACGCGTCAATGGCAAGAAGGTCTGCGGTATTCTCATAGAGGCGGCGGTCCAAAACGAACAGGTGAGATACGCCGTGCTGGGAGTTGGCATCAACGTCAACATGGACCCGGCGGATGAAGGCAACGAGAGCTTGGGGAATACGACCTGCCTCTCCAAGGAGGTTGACCATGCCGTGCAGCGCGAAGAGACACTTCAGGCTGTCCTTCAAGAGTTGAGCTACATTTACGCCAGCTTGCAGGAGTGGGGCTCAGTGTGGAGTGAGTGGCGTGAAAGCATGGAGACGCTGGGTAAAGAGGTACGGGTGCTATGGGGAGAGCAGGTAGAGGAGGGACTTGCCGAAGACATCGACGGTGAGGGCAACCTGTTGCTGCGCCGCAAAGACGGTACTGTGGTGTCGCTTACGGCTGGAGAGGTGACCCTTCAGCTTTAAAGAGCGATCTGGGGGAGAACGAATACCATAGCGATCAATATCGCAATCACGATGCCTGAGGCAATGCCGATGCGGCGTATCTCAGGTAGAAAGTAGGTCTCCACTGGTTTGACCTGTATTCCCCTGTTTCTTGAACGGGGCGGGCGGGGCTGAGCGATTGAGGGTGCGCCAGCCTCTATCTTCACAACGGCCTTTGGTTCTGCCACGGCCACAGCCGAGTCCTCGGCTGTCCTGGCTGATGAAGAGTCGTTCCCTGGAGAGTCGGTTGCGGGTATTCCCGAAGGGCCGTGCGAGCGTGCCCTCTTTGATCTACCACTCAACTGCGCCTGGCGCGATGCAACTCTCTTCGATTTCTTCGGCATAGTCAAATGCCCCCATTGCTATCCTGACTCCCAGCTGCCTTAGTCCTAGAATAGCTAATTAATTTGCCAACTACATCTTAACCCACCGCGGCCTTAATGATAAGGGTTGCGGCTTTTTCCTGGTCTACTATGCTGGTGTTGAGCATCATGTGGAAGTCACCAGGATTATCCGCGTCAGCCTGAAAATACTTGCGGAAGTATTCCAACCTGGCTACTTCAGTTTCGGTGATGAACCTAAGGGCATCTTCTTCCGACATGTTTTCACGCTTTTTGATGACCCCAACACGGTACTCAATTGTGGAGATAATCCCCACGTGGAAAGCTTCCGGGCGGTCCCTGAGGATGTGATTGCTGGCCCGTCCAATTATCACTACGTTCCCTGTGTTGGCTAGGTCGAAAATCACATCCCTGGTAGCCTCTAGGAAGTGTTCGTCCACCAGCTGATCAGACGTGCTTATGGGCTCTGCCACAGCCTCAGGGTAGTCCTGGCCAAGCAGGACTCCAAGGCCCGGCCCAAAATAGGGGTCTCCTCCGGCGCCTGCGGTGGCTGAGCGTTCCATGATGCGTTCCAGGAAGCGCCCCAACCGTTCGGTCGGCCCGGGCTTTCGCTGCCATTTATCCTCTACTGCTTCTACGGTTGCGCCCAAGCGCATAGCCGACTCGGCCAGTATGAGCCGGTCTACATAGTCATAGCCCAGCTGTTGTGCTACCTCTGCGCCTATTTCCCTGGCGGCGCTGCCCCTCTGTCCGTTTATAGTGATTACGCCCATGGCATCCCTCCATTTTCACTTATGCACTGTTGCGGGTCAGTTCTTCATAATGTCATGTCAAGCCCTTGGATGAGCACGGTCGTACTCTTCCTTGATGCGTTCGCTTGTGAGGTGAGTATAGACCTGTGTGGTGGAAATGCTGGTGTGTCCCAAGAGCTCCTGCACGTTGCGCAGTGAAGCTCCACCGGCCAGGAGGTGGGTAGCGAAGCTGTGACGCAGGGTGTGAGGAGTGATTGTCTGGACTATGCCGGCGTTGCTGGCATGACCCTTGAGAATAAGCCAGAACCCCTGCCTTGTGAGCCTATCTCCGCGCCGGTTTAGGAAAAGCGCCTGCTCATTGCGGTTGCTGGGGACAAGGAGCTTGGAACGGCCGTTTGTGACGTAGTCCTGGACAACGTCCACCGCCCTCTGATAGAGAGGCACTATACGCTCTTTAGACCCCTTGCCCAGGCAGCGCAGATACTGCTCGTCTATGTTTACGTCGCGTACGTCCAGATTGATCATTTCGCTGACGCGGAGGCCGCTGGCGTAGAGCAACTCCAGCATAGCACCGTCACGCAGACCTTCATGTGAGTCGGACTTGAACGGTTCGTCAAGAAGGCGCTGCACCTCCTCTTCGCTGATCGGCTTGGGCAAACTTCTGCCAATTCTGGGTGAAGACAGGTTTTCCGTAGGGTCTTCTCTGATCTCTCCCTCTTCCAAGAGGAAGTTGAAGAAAGACTTGACGGAAGCAATCTTCCTGGCAACGGTGGTGGGAGAGTAGCCGCGTTCGTGGAGAGCAACCACGTATTCGCTGAGAAGGCGAGGGCTGACTCTGGCCCACTCGGTTGTTCCACCGGCTCCGTGATGACCACCCCTGGTGATCTCCAGTAGCTGGCCCAGGTCGTTCCGGTAGGCGGCCACCGTGTGCGGCGACGCTCCTTTCGCCACGGTAAGGTGGTCCAGGAAAGCTTGTAGAGTTTCCTCCATGTTACCAACCTCAGAAACTGAGTGCTTTATTCTATCACATACCGGAGCTTTGCTTGGTGAGAGATAGGGTTGCGGCATACGGACGTGCGGACATAGGCAGGTATTCGTATGTCCGTATGCCCGTCGTCACTGGCATGACGGACGGGGAGGGTACGCCACGCACAATGAGGCCCCGCTCATCCTGTCGTTCTGAGGCCCAACCGGCCGAAGAATCTCAGGCGCCTGTTTCAAGCCAACGCCGGAGATTCTTCGTCGCTACGCTCCTCCCGAATGACAGTTGGGGGCGTTCAGCTCAGAATCACTATGCGCTCAGGGGGAGTCCTATTGCATAGTAATGGCAGGATAGGGAGCGCTTGTGTTTCATAACATCCTGTTTGAGTCAAGGAGCGGTTCCTTGACACCGAGCTAGGCCGTAATACAATTGTTGGGTTATGTTGAACTACGCGGCGCAACCTTTAGCTATCCGAATTGGTATCAATCCCTACATTTTTGAAAGCGGAGGTCTTGTAGTAAGCTGGCACGGATTCTTGACATTTGTGGCCGTGGTGGTGGCGGTGATTCTTGTAGCCAGGTGGGCAAAGCGCGACGGCATGGATACGGACGTTGTCTACGCCACCGCGGTCTGGGTCGTTATCTCCGGCATAGTGGGCGCCAGGCTCTTCCACGTCATAGACCGATGGGACTTCTATAGCCAGAACCTGGGGCAGATATACGCCGTATGGCAGGGGGGAATTGCCCTGTACGGCGCCATAATCACCGGGTTTGTGGGTGGCTGCGGCTATATCTGGGCAAGGAAATACCTGGCTAGAATCTACTCCGGGGAGACGGCGCAGTGGTTCAGGCGCCTGGTGGGGGAGAAGATAGCTCAGGGCTATTTGAAAGGGCAGATGTACCCCAAGTTCAGAAATTCCTCTGCCGGCGCACTGGCCGACGTAACCGCTCCGGCGCTCCTCATTGCGCAGACCATAGGCCGCGTGGGAGACATCATCAACGGAGAGCACCTCTCCGTGCGCACCGACCTGCCATGGGGCTTTGTGTACAGTCATCTGTCGAGCCCTTCCTTTGAAAGATGGGGACTGAACGCCAGTCAGCCGGTGATTGCCTACGAGATGATCTGGAACACCATAGTGCTGGCGGTGATCTGGAAGCTGAGAGGAAGGCTTGCGCCGCCTGGCATGCTGTTTGCCCTGTACCTGATGTTGTACGCCATAGGGCGTTTCTTCATTCAGTTCCTCAGATTGGACAGGGAGTGGTTTGCCGGCTTGCAAGAAGCCCACATCATTTCGCTGATAGTGCTGGCAATCGCGGTGCCGCTGTTGGCCTACAAGGCGCGCTGGATACGCAGGGAGCCGAAGACCGAGTCTAATGTCCGTACGCGAAGGACAAGGGCTTAAGCGGCAACTGCGGGCCGCACGTCCTTGACGTTCAGCCGCAAGGTCTGTTGGGACTTCCAGCGGTCTATCTCTATGGTATAGACCACGTCCACTTTATCAATGTCCCCGGGCAAGCGGCGGCTATTGCCAAAAGCAATGGCGTCCCAGGTTATACCGTTCTCCTTCAGCTTGAGCAGGTTGTGGTCTCCGTTGGAGCCTATCTGCCGGCTGCTCATCAGTTGCACGTTGCGGCTAAGGAACAGCGGACTGGGGTTGGCCGCGCCAAACGGAGCCAGCCTTTGCACCGTCGGGTAGATGTCGCGTGGTAGGGCCCGCAGGGGCAGCTCCACGTCTATGTCCAAGCGCGGCTGCAAGACCTGATCGGACAGCGCCTCCCGCGCCACGGAGGTAAGCCGGCTCTGTAGAGAATCCAAGCTCGATGTGGCGATGCTGAAGCCCGCCGCCTGAGGATGGCCTCCGAACCTCAGCATTCCCTCCACCCGTGGAGCCACTTCATGCAATGCGGAACCGATGTCGAATTCAGGGATGCTGCGACAGCTGCCCCGGCTGACGTCCGGGCCCAAACTAAGCACAACGGCGGGCCGGTGAAACTCCTCTGCAAGCCGGCTGGCAACGAGTCCAATGATGCCGGGAGAAAACGATTCATCCCCCACCATGATCAGCGGTGACGGCTCCACCAGAGAACGCGCCTTCTGGTATGCCTCCGCCGTCATGGTTCGCCTGTCGCGGTTATGCTGTTCCAGCTGCAGGGCCAGGCCTTCCGCTTCCCAGGCGTCGTTGGTGACCAGCAGCCTGTAGCTTAGGTCGGCGTGGTCCACCCTTCCTGCGGCATTGAGCCGGGGCGCCAACACCCATCCTATGGTTTCGGCATCGAAAGAGACGTCTTCGATGCGTGCCGTCCTGAACATGGCCTGGAGGCCAGTCGACGAGGAACGGGCAAGCTCCTCTAGGCCGCGTCTAACAAGAGAACGGTTTTCATCCAACAGCGGCGCCACGTCGGCCACGGTGCCAAGAGCAGCCAGAGAGAGCAGAGTGCCAAGCTGTTCCTGGGCGCTTGAGCTAAACGATTGCAACAGGGCTTCGCATAGCTTGTAAGCGAGCCCAGCGCCCGTGAGGTACGGGAATGGATACATCGAATCGGGAAGTCGCGGGTCGATAGTGGCGCAAGCAGCAGGAGCTCCCTGAGGGGCTAGATGATGGTCGGTTACAATTACGTCTAAGCCCATATCCTGTGCCGCCGCCACCTCGGCGAATGCGGTGACGCCGGTGTCCACAGTGACCAGTAGGGTTGCGCCTTGGGCCGCCAGGTGGCTGACGGCATCCGTGCTGAGTCCGTGACCCTCGTCGACGCGATGGGGAATGTACGGTATTACCTCGACGCCCAGCGAGGTCAAGGCGCGGGCCATGATGGCGGTGCCCGTAATACCGTCTACGTCGAAATCGCCGAATACGGCAACGCGCTCGCGGTTCCGTACCGCCGTCCTCAGTCGTTCCACCGCCTGCTCCAGTCCGGGCAGCAGCGCGGCATCGTGAGAGACATCGTCAGTGGAAAGGAAAGCCAGGGCTTGATCGGGGTTATGGAAGCCTCTGTTGTAGAGAAGCTGAGAGAGGATTGGCGTCAGTCCCGAATCCATCAGAGGCCGGGCGATATCTTGGGGGATCACAGGGTGAACGCGCCATTCCATCCGCTGGTGGGCAGGCGTACCACTGAGCACCGGATTCACGCCATCCCTCCCAACATTAGATTTAGACCAGGCTTCCATTCACCGAACGAAAGATGAGCGATGAGTTGTGTCCGCCGAATCCCAGCGCGTTGCTCATCACAGCATCTACCCTGATCTGCCTGGATACGTTGGGTGTGTAGTTCAGGTCGCACTCCGGATCGGGGTGGTCCAGGTTTATGGTGGGCGGGATGATGCCTTTCTCCAAGACTGCGACGCTGATCGCTGCTTCCAGGGCGGCGCCCGCTCCAAGAAGATGTCCGGTCATTGACTTGGTGGAGCTAATGGCCACCCGCTCAGCATGCTCTTTGAAGACGTCCCTGGTAGCGATGGACTCCACCTTGTCGTTCAGTTGAGTAGACGTACCGTGGGCGTTGATATAACCAATGTCTTCAGGAGCCAGGCCGGCGGCTTCAAGGGACATGCGCATAGCCCTCGCTGCGCCGTCGCCGTCCGGGTCGGGTTGGGTAACGTGGAATGCGTCGGAAGTAGCGCTGTAACCCACAAGCTCGGCGAGTACGTGAGGATCATGTCTTCGCACGCTATCTTCGCTTTGCAGCACCAGGATGCCCGATCCCTCGCCCATGACAAAGCCGTCGCGATCGACATCGAACGGTCTGCTTGCACGCTTGGGATCATGATTACGCCGGGATAGGGCATGGCAAGCGTTGAACCCGGCAATGGCTATGGGGCAGATGGGTGCTTCGGCGCCGCCTGCAATGGCTATGTCCACCTCACCGCGCTTGATCATGTGCCAGGCCTGGCCTATGGCCTCGCCTCCACTGGAGCAGGAAGACACCGGTGAATAGTTCAGTCCCTTGATCCCCAGCGTCATAGATACCTGTCCCGAGCCCATATCCGCCAGCATTTTGGGAATGAGGAACGGGCTTACCCTGTTGGCGCCGCGCTCCTGGAGCACCCGGTACTGTTCAGAGAGGGTGAGCAAGCCTCCCACAGCGCTGCCCACAATGGCGGCAACCCGCGTGGGGTCTTCCTTTGTTAGATCCAGGTCTGCTTGCCAGAGCGCCTCCTGAGCCGCTACCACGGCGAACTGAGCGAACCTGTCCATGTGGCGGGCGCTCTTCTTATTCAGGAAATCAGTTGGCTCAAAACCGTTTACCTCGGCGGCAAAGCGAGTTTCCAGCCCCTCCGCATCGAACGACGATATGTAGTCGACGCCGGATACGCCGTTGACCAGGCTATGCCAAGTTTCAATGGTATCCAGTCCAACTGGCGTGACCATGCCAATACCAGTCACAAAAACGCGGTTACCCAAGTAGGCTCCTTACAATAGGCCAGAGGCCAGTTTTTTCAGGTGCGTAGATTATACCTGAAGGCGGTTTGAAGCAAGCAGTCTGTGGCGCAGTAGACCTTTATTTCGTTCGCTTTGAATGCTACTATCGTGGTGAAGACTGGCCGCCGGGCAGTGCTCCGCGCCACAGACTGCCGTGGCCTGTAGTTATGGTGGGCGTGGCCAAGTGGTTAAGGCGCCAGGTTGTGGCCCTGGAGATCGAGGGTTCAAATCCCTCCGCTCACCCCATCCATCTCTTCTCATTGAGACTCCCGACTTCTCGGGAGTGACGGAGAAGAGCTACTCTGTGATTCCGATTTGTGAAAGCCATCATAGTCAACCAAGCCGCTCGTATTGAAGACGTTGCCCTGGATACAAACGACGTCGAGGTCCCTCGAGTGGGCCCCGGGGACATCCTGATCCGGGTCAAGGTATGCGGCCTCTGCCGTACGGACTTGCACATCATTGAAGGAGACCTGCCCAAACGCAAGCTGCCGGTGATTCCGGGTCACCAGGTGATTGGCGTCGTGGAACAGGTAGGTCAGGAAGCCAGCGGTGTGAAGCTTGGTGATCGCGTGGGAGTGGCCTGGCTGAATTGGACGTGCGGCGCTTGCAGTTTCTGTACGTTGGGCCGGGAGAACCTCTGCATCAGAGCCAGATTTACCGGGTACAATGTTGACGGCGGCTATGCAGAGTATCTCTCGGCGCCGGTTGATTTTGTCTACCCCATTCCCGGAAGCTTCTCCGATGAGCATGCGGCGCCGCTGCTTTGCGGAGGTGTCATTGGATACAGGGCACTGAAGCTTTCACAAGTTGAACCCGGAAAGGGGTTGGGTTTATACGGGTTTGGCTCTTCAGCGCACATAGTGCTTCAACTGGCGCGACATTTGAAATGTCGCGTGTTTGTCTTCACCAGAAGCGCCGAGCACCAAGAAATGGCGCTGGAAATGGGAGCGGAATGGGCCGGCACGGCGGCGGATAGACCGCCTGAAGAGATCGACTCCTCCATCATATTTGCTCCTGCCGGTGAGCTTGTCCCCCAGGCGCTGAGCTCCATCAAGAAGGGCGGCACGCTGGTACTGGCCGGGGTTGCCATGAGTCCCCTCCCTGAAATGCCGTACCAGCTTCTTTACGGTGAGCGCGTCCTGCGCAGCGTGGCCAACGCTACACGACGGGACGGCATGGAATTGCTGGAGATGGCAGCCCAGGCGCCGGTTGAAACGCAAATACAGACGTTCAGCCTGCAGGAGGCCAATGAAGCGTTGCGGCTGCTCAAGGCGGGAAAGATCAACGGTTCCGGAGTGTTTGTGATAAGTTAAGTCGCAGTCCCATGACCCCATGCAAGGAGGTCAAGCATGATTATCTCAAGAAACTCAGACGATGAGTATCGTACGGTTACCAGCGTGGAGGGTCTGCCTGTAAGCGGGTTCGCCAGGGTCAAACCCCTTCTCCAAGGAGACGAGATGACCATGCTGCAAATGGTCTATGCAGAGGGCGCCAGCTCCCCAATGCATTCGCACGACCACGAATCCCTGTTGTATGTTATAGACGGCAAGGTACAGGCAACGGTTGGTGAAGAGACGTTCACACTGCAAGCCGGCGACGTCTGCCGGCATCCAATAGGAGTGCCGCACAACGTTCAAGCGCTGGAAGAATCTACGTTTCTGGAAGTCAAGTCTCCCGCTCCGTCCTTGGACCAGTTCGCGGGTACTCAGTAACAATCGTGTCGTAGGAGCCAGACAGATGACTATTGCACAGGTGCGGATTCCGGTTCAAAAGCTGGAGACGTTCGTCCATGATCTACTACGCGCCATGGGCATGTCAGAGGAGCAGACCCAGTATTGCGGCAGCGGCGTGATGCAGAGCCATCTGCGCTGTCTGCCCGGCCAGGGGCAAGGAGTGAGCAAGCTATTGCAATACTACGAGCGTATCGGCAGCGGGGGAATCAACCTGGAAGCGCCGTTTCAGATCGTTAAGGAAACGGCGGCGCTGGCCCTGGTCGATGGCCACAATGGTCTTGGCTCCATGATAGGGCAGAAATCCATGGCGCTCGCCGTGGAAAAGGCCAAGTCCAGTGGCGTAGGCACGGTGATTGTCCGCAATAGCACTCACTTCGGCTCGTCGGCGGTCCATGCCCGTGCCGCCCTGGAGCACGATTGCATCGGCATTGCCATGACAAATGCCGGGCCTGAGATGGCGCCCTGGGGAGGGGCGACCGGCGTGGTGGGAACCAATCCCTGGAGCGTTGCCGCGCCCACGGGCGGAGATTTCCCCCTGGTGCTGGACATTGCCCTGACCACCGCCGGCAAGGGGATGATGCGATGGCTGGTGCGTGAGGGGAAGAAGATGCCTAAGGACTGGGCGCTTACTCCTGACGGCTATGAGACGGATGACCCGGCAGCTGCTATGCAGGGAGCCCTGCTGGGTATAGGCCAGCATAAAGGATACGGGTTGGCCATGATAACGGACGTGCTGACCGGCGTGATCGGCGGCGGGGCTTTTGGGCTGTCGCTGTATTCAGACCCGGCCAGGCAGGACGTGGCGCATACCTTTGTCGCCGTGGACATAGCTTGGTTCATGCCGGTAGACGAGTTCAAGCTGCGCATGGACGCCTTCATTCGCGAGGTCAAGTCTAGCAAGCTGAGGCCGGGATTTGACGAAATCCTGGTGCCGGGTGAAATCGAGTACCGCCGTGAGCAGGAGTACCGTCATAACGGCGCGGAGATAGAAGAAGCCATGGTGGCGCAGCTCCAAGAGATAGCTTCCAAGCTGGGTGTGGAGTCCCCTTTTCAACGGTAGAAGTCTACCAGTAGTGGACAGAGGAAAAAACGAAGGCTACGATGAAATGGTGCGCGCCCGTAGCTCAGCGGAACAGAGCATCGGTCTTCGGAACCGGGGGTCGTGGGTTCGAATCCCACCGGGCGTGCCAGGCTAGTCCTCTTTATCTAGGCATCCAGCGCTTTCCGTTCTTAACGGTGAGAACCGGCGCAAGCCGTTTTTCAGCTTCAATGGAATGGCCCAGCTGGTCTTCGTAATAGAAGCTGCCCTGCTCGATGTCCAGCACCGCCACGTCTCCCTCGGTGCCTACCCCCAAGTGACCCAGGTCCTCCCTGCCGATGACCGCGGCCGGACCGCTGGTTGTGGCCCTGACAACCTCTTCAAGTCCCATGCCCAGATCATGGAAGATTGACATAATTTCTAGCAGGTTGTAGCAGACGGTTCCCGGGCGCTCCCCCACTATGTCCGTACTGATGGTGTCGGGTTCAAACCCCTGCTCTATGGCGGAGCGGCACAACGGAATCGAGAAGTGCCGCATGAAGCACCCCGTATCGAATACAATACCGTCTCGCCTTGCCTGTCGCACCTCCGGCCTGACCTCCCCGCCTGCGTCCATGATGTTGTGCTCCTCCCCGTGAAAGGCGTGGGTTACAACGTCTCCCCGTCTCAAATACCCAACCACTTCAGCCATGGGAAGCGGAGAGTCCATAACGTGCACCATGAATTTGGTCTTTGTTCTGTCCGCCACGCGGCGGGCCATTTCCATTGAGGGTACAGCGTTGGCCAGGGTGGTGCCATGGGGCGAAAGGCGTACCTTGATGCCAAGGAGCAGGTCGCGGTTTTCTTCAATGCACTGCACCGCCTCCTCTTCCCTGGCTAGACGGAAGTCCTCGGTGTCCGGTATACCCAGTGTTAGGACAGTGGAAACGCCAAGTGAGGACAAATGGAGGAACGCATATATCCGGGTCTCCACTCTCTCGATGACGTATGCCCGAAAGCCGGGGAAGTTGATCCATCCCGTGCTCCCTGTATCCACTGCCGTGGTAACGCCTATGGGGAGACAGGTGGCGTCGGGGTCAGCCCGGTAGGGCGTTATCTTGTACGCAAAGTGGCCGTGCAGGTCTATTAGACCGGGGACTACCAGCTTGCCGTCCACCTCCACCGTCTCGTCGGACTCTTCCAGTGGAATATCTTTGGAAAGCGCCGCTACCTTGCCCCCGGCAAAGGCTATGTCCACTGAGTCATTCAGCCCCTGTGAGGGATCGATTATTCTGCCGCCTTTTAGAAGAAGGCTGTATTTTGCCGCCATGGTTGTTCCTCATCGTCTGCTGTACTTGAAACACACGCGCCCCTGATAATATCGCAATGCCATCGGGTCGACTACCTGGAGAGGAACCGATAGGGCAACAAACCGGCGTCATTGACCTAGCGCATGGCAAAGGCCATAATTGCGCAAACTGCAAGGTATCCAACGGTCGAGAGGTGGGAGATGGAAGCATTCGCCAGTGGTATAGGTAACGATTACTCCAGTGCCCTGAAAAGGATACGCCTGGTCAAAGCCAGTGAGAAGATTCTGTTCCAGGGCATACGGCTCATTGATGGCACGGGGCGGAGCCCTCGTGACGGCGTCTCTTTGTTGGTGGAGGATGGGAAGATTGGTTGGATTGGCCCGCAGGAAACTGCGCCGGAACAGGCACTGGGAGCGGAGACCATAGCCGCGGAAGGCAAGACCCTGATGCCCGGCCTCATGGATTGTCACGTTCATTTTTCGGGGGAGGCTACCGCCGGCGCCTATCAACGCTACCTTGACCCCCCGCTGCAGGTGCGTCTGCTGCGTGCAGCGACCGATGCTTTCGATGCACTGGCCTCGGGGTTCACCACTGTGAGAGACGCCGGAACGGCAAGCGGAGTGCCAATTGCGCTGCGCAGGGCCATCTCCGACAACGTGATTATGGGGCCTCGCATCTATGCCGCCGGCGATGCTCTGTCTCAATCCAACGGGCATGGGGACTGGCACGTATTTCCCTATAGCTGGATGAAAGACCTGCAGCCCAGGGCCTGGCTTGTAGATGGTGTTGAGGAGTGCCGTAAGGCGGTGCGCCTCAACTTCAGGCAAGGTGCTGACCTTATAAAGGTCTTCCTGGCTTCAGGTGGCATTACCAACACCCCGGAAGACCTGGAGGCCTATCCCGAGTTCTCTCTCGACGAACTGCGAGCCATCGTGGACGAGGCGCACCGCCGGGAAAAGCGCGTAGCGGCCCACGTGACGGGAGCGCCGTCCGTGCTGCACGGCCTGGAGGCAGGCGTGGACACCATGGAGCATGGCCGGATTGGGCCCAACCGCGAGCTGCTGGAGAAAATAGCGGAAGCCGGTGTGTTCTTCTGCCCCACCATAAGCATATTCCACTGGATTGCTACGGAAGGCGAGCGATGGAACGTATTTGCCGGAGGCATAGAAGCGGCAAAGTACGAGGTGGACAACCAGCTCAAGATGGTGGGGCTTGCAAATGAAGTGGGAGTGAAGCTTGCCAGCAGCAGCGACTGCGGCAGCAAATACGGCCGCGGCAATCTGGCCAAAGAGCTGGAACTGATGGTGGAAAGCGGACTGACCCCCATGGAGGCAGTGGTAGCTGCCACCCGTACCGCGGCTGAATGCATCGGTATCGAAGAGAGCGTGGGGACAATAGAGAGCGGCAAGAAGGCCGACCTGCTTCTCCTAGACGGAGACCCGCTGGCGGATATCCGACTGCTGCAGAACAGGGACGCCATCTCAATGGTAATGACGGCGCCGGATTAGAGCGTCGTCGGGGAGGTATCAATGGTGCGCAAGAATAGAACAAAAGAGAAGCTGAGCGCGGGGGGCGTTGCCTTTGGAGTAACCGTAGGGGCAGACGAATCCGCCAACCTGGAGCTGGCTGGCCTTCTGGGCTTTGACTACGCCATCATAGACTGCGAGCACGATCTGTTCAGCGAGCGTGAACTGGAAGAGTCGATTCGCGCCGCCGATCTGAATGGCATGACGGCAATCGCCAGGATGCAGAACAACCCTGAGCTTATATTGCACGCCCTGGATGGCGGGGCGCAGGGAGTGCTGGTGGCGCGAGTGAATACCGCACAGGATGCCCAGGCGGTAATAGATGCCGCCAAGTTCCGCCCCAATGGAAAACGGACGATCTTCTTCAGAAGCAGAGGCGGGGGGTTCGGCTTGAACCTTTCTTCGGCCAAGCAGTGGACCCTGGACGTCAACAGCGAAACTATGATTGGCTTCATCATGGAGGAGATCACGGCCGTGAACAATCTGGCGGACATACTGGCGACGCCCGGCCTGGATTTCATAGACCTGGGACCTCTGGACTTGGCTCACTCCATGGACTGGCCCGAGCAAGCTCAGGTTCGCGGGCACGTGGAGAAGATAATAAACGACTCCATTGCCGCGGGAAAGGCCGTCAACTCCGGCGCTAACGCGGATAATCTAGCGGACATCCTGGACAGAGGCTTCCGTATGATCACGGTATCGCCCAGGGAGTTCTTCCAGAGCGGAGGGGCGCGCTTTCTAGCACATGCCGGAGAGGTGGTCCGGAGCAAAGGGCTGGCCTAGCGGCCCCTCCGGGAGTGGCAGCCCTTTGCGTAACCTTATGTCCCTTCCCCCTTGATGGGGGAAGGTTAGGATGGGGTGAAGAGGTTTTGCAGGGATCTCCGGGAGCAGCGGGTTGATCAAAGGAATCGCCGGCGTAATCATCTGGACGGCTAACGTGGAGCGGCTCGGCGGCTTCTACCGCGACGTGCTGGAGATGCGACCGGTATCGCAGCGTGACGGCTTCATGGCGTTCCAATTTGGCGACTTGCGATTGACCATAAGCACTCACAGCGAGGTTGACGACGGCGCCAAAGACCCGCTCCGCATCATGGTGAACCTTGCCGTGGACGATATTCACTCGGAGTATCAGCGCCTGCACGGAAGAGGAGTCGAGTTCCTCAGAGAACCTGAGAAAGAGCACTGGGGTGGATACGTAGCCACCTTCAAAGACACCGACGGCAACGTGCTGCAGCTACTGCAACAGCCCACCGAGGGGAATTGATCATCCGCTGATCATCCGCGCAGGGAGTCAGCCCCTATGGATAGACTCCGCGGAGCTTGAATGCGTCAGCAACGCGTTCAACACCCAGCATTAAAGCAACATCACGCATGGGCAGACGCTCCGCTTCCTGGCGCGTGACTATTTCAGAGAAAGCCGTTCTCAAGACCTTTTGCATCCTCTCTCGGACTTCAGAGAGGTCCCAGAAGTGAAACTGGATGTCTTGAACCCATTCGAAATAAGAGACTACCACTCCCCCAGCGTTAGCCAGTATATCAGGCACGACTGTGACTCCATTATTGTAGAGAATGGCATCCGCCTCAGGAGTGGTGGGCCCGTTTGCGCCTTCTACAATCATCTTAGCGCGCACCCTGTCGGCGTTGCTCACCGTGATCTGGTTCTCCAAGGCTGAAGGGACCAGGATATCGCAAGGCAGCTCCAGCAACTCTTGATTGGTGATCCGATCGTACTTTGGAAATTCAACGAATCGTGCGCCCTCATTACGCAGTGCGACTAGCTCGTCCGAGTCCAGCCCCTGAGAGTTGTACAAGCCTCCTGAAGAATCGCTGACCGCTATGATAGAGGCTCCCATGTTGTGCAGGGTCCGGGCAGCGTGGACACCGACATTCCCGAAACCCTGGATGGCCACCGTGGCCCCTTCAATTGGACGGTCCATGTGGTTCATAGCCTCGCCTGCTATGATGGCGGTCCCCCTGCCGGTGGCCTCTTCGCGGCCTTGGCTGCCACCGAGCTCAAGGGGTTTGCCGGTCACTACGCCCGGGGTAGAGTGCCCTACGTTCATGCTGTAGGTATCCATGATCCAGGCCATTACCTGGGCGTTGGTGTTGACGTCCGGCGCCGGAATATCAGATTCAGGGCCTATTATTATCGATATCTCAGAGGTATACCGTCTTGTAAGACGCTCCAATTCGCTCCTGGAAAGCTGTTGGGGTCACACTTGACACCACCCTTGGCCCCTCCGTACGGAATGTCTACCAAGGCGCATTTCCAAGTCATCCACATAGCCAGTGCGCGGACTTCACCCAAGCTAACCTGGGGATGATACCGTATCCCACCCTTGGCTGGGCCGCGAACCACGTTGTGCTGGATACGGTACCCGGTGAACACCTGCACAGAGCCATCGTCCATTGTGACGGGGAAATTCGTGGTAAGCTCGCGCATTGGAACGCTGAGAAGCGTTCTAACACCATCGTCAAGACCTAATCTGTCGGCGGTTGAGTTGAACTGGGTAAGGGCTATTGCGTAAGCAGGGTCTTCGGCTGGCTCTGAAGTTGGGCCGGCGGTATAAGCAGACTCTGTGGTCATGGTTGGTAACCCTCCTCTCTCCCAGCGTGTAGTTGGACGCCCACTTGACTTGTAGCCATGTCAAGACTTGATGTCCAGTCCGCCAAACGCAATCGAAGCGTTGATAATCAGAGTAGGAGCATCGTCTGTGCCGGTGGGCTGGGGCCTGGAGTACTCTATAGCCCCAAAAATCGGCGAGCCGTTGACGTTTACCAGCCATTCATCCGGGACGCGCAACTCTACTCCACCCATGAGGACGTTTACGTTTAGAACGGGGCTTTCCGCCAGCCTGGCAGCCCTCAGGTCAAGTTCAACGGCTCCAAAGGTAGCGGAGATGTTTCCGCCCTGAAAGCTCCGCGAAGCAATGCGCTGCTCGCTGCCGCTGAACAGCGCCGAAACGTTCACTGAATCCTGGTCCACCTCAGCGGCGGTAGATCGACGCGACACGCGGTTATGGAAGAGAATCCAAAGACCGGCGCCAATGATGACAATGGGCCAGAGTATGTCAAAGTCAGCGACGTCGAGCGTTATCAACAGAAACACGGCGCCAATGACGATGAGGAAGATAGAGCCAATGGGCGTAGATCGTGCCTGAAAAACGCCGGCAACACCGAGTGAAATCAGAATGAGAGGCCACCAGGTAGCAACGAGGTCTCCAATATCAACGTCTATGATGTCCAGGTTGCCCATGAGGAAGATGACGCCCAGAGCTATGAGCACAATAGCTATCATGAACTGGCTGCGCTGCTTATTCATGGCGTCTCCTGAAATGCGGTTTGCAAGCTAACCTCCGCCGACCGGCTGGACTATTTCCACCACGTCGCCTTCGTTTAGCACTATGCCACTGTAGTCCTCTTTTTGCAGCACGTTGCCGTTGTAAGCCACGGCAACAAATTTCGTATTCACGTTTCGCTCGTCCAGAAACTGCTCCAGCGATACGGACTCTTCAAGCTGTACAGGCTTGCCATTGATGGTTACAGCAATCATCTCTCTACTTTGATGTTACCACTTTGGCTACGGCTGCGGACATAGATTGCTTTATTCCCCGCGCCGCCTGCGCTGGATTTGAGGAGGCAAGGATTGACCTGATGACCGCAACGCCGTAACCGCCCGACTTGATTATCTGCCCGGCGTTATCCTGGTCTATGCCCCCTATGCCCAGGATCGGAATGCTGACCCGGCTTGCTGCCTCTTCAAGCATGTCGATGCCGGCGGGCTCGACGCCAGGCTTGGAATCGCTGGCAAAGATGGCGCCCAGGACAAGGAAGCTGGCTCCCTGGGCCTCAGCTTCAACGGCTCCTTCTACGGAGTGCACCGAACGTCCCACCAGCATCTCCGCGCCAACCAGACGGCGCGCCGCTTCCACGCAGATGGCGTCTTCTCCCAGTTGGACGCCGTCGGCCTCGGCGGCTATCGCTACGTCGATCCGGTCATTGATGAAGAGCAACGCCCTTTGGTCGGTGATCTTGCGCAACGACCGGGCCAGTGAGAGGAGTCTTCCGGCGGCAAGCTCCTTGGCGCGGAGCTGCACCGCGTTTACACCGCCATCCAACGCCTTTTCTACCTTATCCAGCAGCGTCTCCCCGCTGGCCAGGCTTAGCTCTGTGACCAGGCAGAGGGTGGGGTAGGGCAGACTGCTTGGGTGGTTCATGTAGCCACGGTACCGTCCGGGGGGCTGCTTGGGACAGCGTACTGTCTGGCGGGAATACGGCCCGCCAGATGAGCCATGCGGCCCGCTTCTACGCCAAGCTTGAATGCACGGCCCATGGCGGCAGGGTCAGTAGCTTGAGCAATGGCCGTGTTGACCAGGACGGCGTCCGCGCCCATCTCCATGGCTTGAGATGCGTCGGAGGGAACGGCCAGTCCCGCATCCACTACAACCGGGACATTGGACTGTTCGATGATGATTTCAATCTCTTCTTTGGTGTGAATCCCTCGGCCGGAACCTATGGCTGATCCCAAAGGCATCACGGTGGCGCAGCCCACCTCCTCCAACTGACGGGCCAGCACGGGGTCGGCGTGTATGTAGGGCAGGACGGTAAAGCCTTCTTTGACCAGCTTTTCCGCCGCTTGCAGTGTGCCCGTGGGATCAGGAAGGAGATACTTGGGATCCGGCACCACTTCCAGCTTGACCCAATCGGATAGTCCCATTGCCCTGGCCAAGCGCGCCGTAGTCAGGGCCTCTTCCGGGGTCTTGCACCCCGCCGTGTTGGGTAGAATTGTGTACTTGGTCCAGTCCAGGTAGTCCAGGATGCCCTTTCTACGGGTGTCATCCAGGTCCAGGCGGCGTATTGCCACCGTTATAATCTCCGCTCCGGAGGACTCTACGGAGGCGACCATCTCCTCCATAGACCGGTGCCTGCCGGTGCCCACCATGAGCCGTGAGGTGAAACTTCTTCCTGCAATGACAAGCTTATCTTCCATCCGCGTTCCCCAAGAATATGCTGGCCGCTACGACCAAGCCGTTTGATGATATTGTACACTTGTCGCCACGTTGATGCTGAGAGCGCCGGAGAATCTTCGTCGCGCTTCTGTCATTCTGAACGCAGTGAAGAATCCAAAGCCATCGCGGATGTACACACTCCACCCCTGGATACCTGCCTGCGCGGGTATGACGAGAGGGCCGTCCGCTTATTGTCCCCTCACACCCGCGGCGAGACCTTACCCGCCTGGTTTACGTGATGGGTATCCCAGCTCTTGGCATTGTTCTTGGCTATAACCTCTTCCAGCGCCACCGACACCAAGTCATGGTCTAAACGCAGCACCGTACCTATCGCCACGTACAGCACGTCCACCGCCTCGTTCGCTACCCGCTCCGGCGTTTCGTGGAGCACAGCCTGCTGCAGCTCGCGAACCTCCTCTTCCTGGATGGGTATGCGGCTCAGCAGCTCCTCTCGCGACGTCGGCCCCACCAGCCCGAAGCGCTCATGGAACAGCTGCACCGATCCTGCCAGCCCAGCAATCAAGCGCTGTATCTCGCTCTCCATAATAGACAAACCCTCCCATGATTTCAGAGCCAATTATCAACCCCGGGCGCCGGCAGACCCAAGTCGAATACCCCCTTTGTGGAAAGCAAACTCCGCCTCACCCAAAGCGCCATAGGTTGCGTGAAGCCCAGGAATTATCTACAGTTTAGGCACATCCACGGCGCAGTTAGGAGATTCCCTTTTGAAACAAGGAGCCTCGACGGCTCAGGCGCCATACCAGCCTCAGATAGGTATCCTGGTGGCGCGGCTGGTGGTGGCCGTCGCCTTCCTAGACCTCTTCATGCAGTTCCCGGTCATTGCTCCTTTTGCCAGGAGCCTGGGAGCAACGGCTTCTATGACCGGAATCATCGTGGCCGCCTACTCGCTCACCAACCTGGGAGGCAACCTCACCGCCGGGTTTCTACTTGATCGATGGGGGCGCAGCGCACCTGTGCAGGCCGGCCTGTTGCTCACGGCCATGGCCCTGTTTGGCTACGTCTTCTCCAGCTCGCCGGCACACCTGCTGGCGGCAAGGCTAGTCCACGGGTTGAGCGCGGCCATCCTTGCCCCCGGCGCATTCGCCATCATCGGCGATGCATCGGCACCTGGCAGCAGGATGCGCCTGATGGGTAGAAGCAGCGCATCCATAGCAGCTGCTGCTGTCGTCGGTCCATTGATAGCGGCATCGCTCGGCAACGCAGCCGGTTACCCCGTCGTTTTCCTGCTCAGCGCCTCGCTCATGCTCCTTGTCTTCGCGACATTCCTAATCGCCTCTCGATTCGCCTCACGACCGCTGGCAAGGGAGGCCGAAGACCCACCGGCGCAGCGGGAAGCCGGACGGGTAAACTATCCACGGCTCCTCATTGCCTATACCGCCTCCCTCTCCATGACCGTAGGCCTGGGAGCGCTCGTTGCTCACCTGCCGACTTGGCTGACGGCACAGGGCCAATCAGCCTCGGCCTCCGGCCTGCCCTTCACCACCTTCGCCTTGGTAGGCATGGCAATCATGGCCAGCCCCCTGGTATCAGTGGTCGACCAGCGAGGCAGGCTGCTCCCGCTGGTTTCCGGGCTCCTGCTCATCAGCGGCGGAATGCTCCTGCTTTCCGCTTTCCAGGGAATGCTTGGCGCCATCGCCGGTATGGCCGTCTTCGGCGGCGGTTTTGGGCTTCTCTTCCCCTCCATGACCGCCATAGTGTCCGAAGCTGCGTCACCCGGAACCCGGGGCAGAGCATTCGGTATATTCTATGCCGTCTATTCGCTGGGAGTTGTCATCGGCTCTGTGAGCAGCGGCGCTCTCGCCGGTATTTGGGGAGACGTCAGCCCAGCGCCGTTCTTGCTGGGCATGACGGCCACCCTGGCAGCCGTCCCGGTCATCGTCTGGATCGAGCGTCTTGCCCGGGATAAGGCGCCGCTCGAGTGAAGGCCCGCACCAAGCCGCGCTATTTCTATGGTTGGAAGATTGTATGGGCAACATTTCTGTCCCGGTTTTCGTTCGCCAGCGGCAATGCATCCGTCCTTGGCCTGTTCTTTACCCCGCTGAACAGCGAGTTCGGCTGGTCGCGCACCGTCATCTCCGGCGTCCTCAGCCTGGCACGCCTGTTCGAAGGGCTTACCTCTCCCCTTCTTGGCCCCATCATCGACCGCTATGGACCGAGGGTGCCCATGATTATCGGCGGAATACTGCTCAGCTTGGGCTTCCTGAGCCTCAGCTTAATGGCCAACCTGTGGCAGTTCTATCTGATCAGAGGCGTTTTCATGGCGGCGGGCTTTGCCCTCACCGGCATGCTGGTAACCAATACCGCGGTTTCCAACTGGTTCATAAGACGCAGGGGGCGCGCCATAGCCATGGCCGGCATGGGGACCAATACCGGCATGCTCATCATCGCGCCGGTTACCGTTGGCATAATCGCCGTCTGGGGATGGCAAACCGCCTGGCTCTTCTTCGCAATCCTGGCCTGGATAGTCGTCGTGATCCCGTCCGCTATTCTGATGAAACGCAGGCCGGAGGATATTGGCCTCAAACCCGACGGAGACCTTCCCGCTGCCAGTAATGACCCCAACAATCCGTCCCGCCAGAGCACAACAACACGGCCCGCCGCCGGAGAAGCGGTCTGGACTCGTAGGGAGGTGATGAGAACCCCGGCATTCTGGTTGCTCATTACAGGCATCTCCTCATCTATGTTGGCTTTCCAGGGCGTCAACATCAGCATAGCTCCTTACGCGGAAGACCTGGGCTTAGGCGCCGCCACCATCGCCGCATTGCTCATGGTGCGCTCGATTGCCACCCTGGCTGTGACGCCCGGCTGGGGAATCCTCAGCGAGAGGGTGGCATCACCGCTTGTTAGAGTCAGCCCCTTCTTCATACAGATGCTGGCCAGCGCCTTCCTTGCCCTGGCGGATAGAAGCGTCATGCTCTGGCTGGGCGTGGTATTCTACGGAACAGGCTTCGCCGGCATGATGATAATCCAGGAAGTTATATGGGCCAACTACTACGGCCGTCTCACCCTGGGCACCGTACGCTCGACCTCTCTGCCGCTGCAGGTGTTAATCGCGGGTGGAGGGCCCGTCCTGATCAACGTAGTGTTCGATATCACAGGGTCGTATCGGCCTGCCTACACAGCGTTCATCGGCCTTTATCTGCTGGCGGCGCTGCTGGTCTGGTTCGCCAGGCCTCCCAAGGCAAGGAGATTCGCTCAGGCTTAGACTACTAATCAAGACCTGCTACAATCGGTTGTATCATACAGCCCTGGCTTGACATGCCTCAGTACCTGGCCGATTCACATACTCATCTTGACCAGTACCAGCCTGAAGAGGCGCCGGACATCCTGCAGAGAGCCGGCGATTCAGGCGTTGAACTTATCATCACAGCCGGCGTTACCGAGGAATCGTCGCTCAAGTGCATTGACCTCGCCAATCGGTACGACAGCGTCTACGCCGGAATTGGCATTCATCCCATGGACGTTACGGAGCCAATGAGCGCGGCTGCTTACCGGAGGTTCCGCTCAATGGCGCTTGCCAATCCCAAAGTGGTCTGCATAAGCGAAGTGGGGCTGGACTTCAGCGAAGGGATGCCCGACTTGGAGATGCAGATTCAGGTGCTCCGTCAGCATGTCCGTCTGGCCAGAGAGCTCGACCTACCCGTTGTCTTCCACTCACGCGAGTATCCCGGCCGCATGGACGACCATTACCGTACATTGCAGGTGCTCCAAGAGGAAAATGTGCAAGAGGTAGGCGGGGCCATGCACTATTTCCAGTGGGATGCAGGCATAGCCAAAGTGTGCTCGGAAATGAACCTTGCCGTATCTATAGGCAAGCCTCTCCTGCGCCTGCCCCAGCTTCAAGAGACGGTCAGGGACATACCCCTGGACAGCATTGTCCTGGAGACCGATTCCTATCCGCAATACTTCAAACGCAACAGAATGCGGTGGACGGAACCCAAGGATATCAAAGACGTGGCAGAGAAGCTGGCCGAGTTGAAGGGTCTCTCAGCGAACGAAGTAGCGAAAGCCACAACCAACAATCTCCTGCGGATATTGAAGGGGCGCGTGAATGCATCACCCGTCTAACAGGTTTGACAACTTGAGATGGGACTGCGAGGACCTGTGTGAGCAGACTTAAAACGGCCAGGCGCCTCATACCGCTATCCCTCGCTCTGGTCTTCATTTCCATCACTTTAGGCGGTGTATACATGACAGGCTTCATAGAACGGCGTCTTATCTATCACCCTGAAAAACGTCTAACCACTGATCCATCCAAAATAGGCTTGACCTATGAAGACGTGGTTTTCACTGCTAGCGATGGCGTCCAGCTGCACGGTTGGTACGTACCTGGGTCAAGAGACTTGACCTTCCTCTGGTTTCATGGCAATGCGGGCAACATTAGTCACCGTCTAGGCAACCTAAAGGAGATGCATGATGAGCTGGCAGTGAACATATTCATTTTCGACTACCGCGGTTACGGGCAAAGCCAGGGAACCCCCAGCGAACAAGGGACTTATTTTGATGCCAAAGCCGCCCTTGTTTACCTCAGAGCAAGAGAGGACGTTCCAATGGACCAAATCGTCTATTACGGGCGCTCCCTAGGAGGCGCTTTAGCTGTAGAGCTAGCCACGCAAGAACCGCCTTACGGACTAGTCCTAGAATCAAGCTTCCCTTCAGTGCCCTACGTCGCCCGGAAATCCAGTCCCTTCTTGCCACTCTGGTGGCTGCTACGTACAAAGTACGATTCCGTGGCCAGAGTACCCCACCTGCAAGTGCCTCTGCTGCAAATACATGGAGACATCGATGATACCGTCCCCTTGGAAGCGGGAAGGGCTCTCTTTGAAGCGGCCAACACGCCCAAGGAGTTCTACGTTATCTCGGGTGCAGATCATAATGACACCTATCTAGTCGGCGGACCGGCGTACTGGGAAAAGATTCGTGGGTTCACAAATAGCTTGAGCAGGTCCAGTGCCTAGACTGGGAGCATATATAAGTTGAAAGGCACACCTTATGAACAACAACAGGCATGAATTCTCCGCAGTCCCGCCCCTTACCGTTGGGGTCATGGGTTCTGCCGGCGGCGAACTGGCTCCCCAGATACGGCGCAAGGTACACGAGCTTGGCAAAGAGATAGCCCGCCGCGGCTACGTGCTGATCACAGGCGCGGCGCCGGGGCTGCCTCACGACGCTGTACTGGGAGCAAAATCAAAGGGAGGGCTTGTCGTGGGAATCTCTCCAGCTCTCGACATGTTCGAGCACGTGGACAAATATAATGCCCCCACCCGCGCCTACGATGCTATCATCTACACCGGCAGCGGACTCATGGGCAGAGAGATAGATAACATCAGGAGTTGCGACGTGGTTATCTTTGCCGGCGGCCGCTCGGGCACGCTGGGCGAGTTCGCTATCGCCTATGACGAAGGGAAGGTCATCGGCGCTCTGACCGGCACGGGCGGAATTACGGACAACATCCGCGAAATCATGAAGGTTGTCAACAAAAAGACATCCGCCTATATTTGCTACCACTCAGATCCCAAGAATCTGATGGATGTTTTGGAAAGGGTCTACGCGGAACGGATACTCCCGGGCTACATGAGGGCACTGGAAGGCCACGACCCGGACGGGACACTTGAAGCTTGACTACTCATCATGGGGCCCGCGGAACAACCCCATGCCCGCCGTGTAAAGCTCACCCGGCATGGCCCGTACCCACCGCGTGACCGATATGTTTAGATATAGCCCTCAGACTGTCCTAAAATGCTATTATGAGATAAACTTCCAGGAGGCCGCCTCATACCCGTCTCCGCCGTCCCTGGTAGGATACCTCCTACCCGATGAGCATGATGGAAATAGCAGCACGGACTCCGTTTAGGTCTGTTGAGATAGCAGTATCTCAGAACTACCAAGATGCTCCCAACATCCTGGTTCGCGCAGCGGCGCTGATTGCGGGAGGATCGTTGCTCGCCTCTGCCGTCGCCATTTTCACCGTTTCCAGCCAGTACCCCAACCCGGAGCACCAGGTCATGGGCGCTGCCGCTACTCTTCTATTGGGCCTCGTAGTGGGAGCCGCTGCCCTGGGCCTGGGCGCCACTAACCGTTACCTTGACCTCTCCGTGTTCAGCTTACTCCTCTTGCTCGTGCTCGCCCTACCGCTTCTGCGATTCGTACCGTTCGTCTACACCACCGTCTACGAACAAGGCCTAGAATCTCTGTTCCCGCCGTTCTGGGTGTACAGCCTCAGTATCCCGCTGATGGTTATGGTAACCACGGACTTGGCTCTAACTGGTAGGAAGCGCACCTTTTCCGCGGCTCTGCTGGTGGCCGCCGTGGTACCCGCGAGCTTGCTCCTATTCTATAGCTCGGTGATAGTTGATATCATGTCCTCCTTCGCATTTGTGACCATCCCGCGCAAAACGTTGTTTGCCTACAGCGCATGCGTTGGGCTGAGCAGCTTGCTGGTAGTTGGCGCTGCCATGGCCACGCGGGGCATGGCGGTATTGGGGGTTCTGATACTGGTGGCAACCGGCTTGTTCTTGGAGATAAGCTCCACATATTTCTATGATGGGATTTCAAGGTACTGGACCTTTAGCAAGATCTGGCTTCCCTATTCCTTCTGGGTGCCGTTCCTCGCAGGCACCGTACCCGGCGCTATGGCTATACTGATAGCGCTAGCGAGAATAATCTTCACCGGCTCAACGGATCAAACCGGACATGAAGGGTCCGTCTCCGCCGGCACGGTTGCAGACCTGGATAAAACCAGGTTCCAGAGGAAGGATATCTTTTGACCAGGCGTTTCTATACAGTCCTGACTATAATGGCGCTGACGCTGTTCTCCGCCATAAGCTCCGGCTTTACCGTCTTCTATTTCATGTTCTACGTGTTGCTGGCCTCTCTGCTGGTAAGCTTCCTATTGACGCGCCTGAATCTGGCCGGCATCTCCATTTCCGCGCGGCGCAGGTCCGGCCGGGCTCAGGTTGGAGACTACGTGGAAACGGAACTGAGCATCAAGAACGCCGGCCCCTTGCCAAAGCTCTTCTTGGAAGTGCAGGACATGGCCCAACTGCCCGGCCAGTCGACAGGCGCCGTGCTGAACATGGGCCCCTACCGGGAAATTGTCTGGAAGGCGGATGCTCTTCTGAGAAAGCGCGGCGTCTACCAGTTGGGCCCGCCCCAAGCATTTGCCAGTGATCTCTTCGGCATATTCAGTTTTCAACGGAGTTTCCCCGGCGTCAATGAGATCACTGTTTATCCCCACACCGTGGACGTGCCTTTCTTCCAGCTATCGGCCAGCCACGGGTTTCATCCGAGCATCAGCCGCCGGTTGACTCAGGACGTCACCCCATCCGTATCCACTATACGGGACTACAAGTACGGCGATGCCATGAGACGCATCCACTGGGTCTCCACAATGCGCCAGTCCAAGCTTATGGTCAAAGAGTTCGACGGAGATACCAGAAGCCATGCCTGGATACTTCTGGACTTGCACCAGGATGTTCAATTCGGCGATGAGATAGACAACACGGAGGAAATGGGCGTCACCCTTGCCGCTTCCGTAGCCAACAAGATGCTGAACATGGACGTACCTGTGGGGTTCATTGCCTACGGCGATCAGAAGTACGTCGTCTCGCCTCAAAGGAGCGCCTCAGCCCACGACGACCTGCTGAGGGTCTTGGCAGTGGCCAAAGCCGAAGGGATCCGCTCCATGGCCAACGTTCTCAGGGAGGAGCGCAATCTGTTTGCCACATCATCCAGTCTGGTGATTATCACCCCTTCCACCAGCGAAGCTTGGATCCAGGCTGTCAACGCCATGATGGCGGAGGTCCCCCAGATAGTGGTAATCCTCATAGACCCTCACTCTTTCGGAGCGGAAGGCGCCATTGACCGTGCCTTAAATCTACTGTATATGAGTGGCGCCTTGAGCTACGTTGTACGCAAGGGAGATAATCTGAGCGAAGCTCTTAGCTTCCGCAGGATCGCCCCAGAAACGGCAAGTTCATTCCTTGCCGGGCAGGCGGCATCATGATGCAGGGAAGAGCCATGCCCAGAATCGATGTGCTCCGCTGGCTGCGCACGGAGGACTGGATCACCTTTGTTCTCGCCGCCGGAGTAGCCATTGTCGTAATCAGGTCCATAGAATCCGCAGAGTGGGTGACCACGCCCTCCCTTTCCCTGGCAGCTTTCTTGGGGGCCTTCGCCGGCCTCATCATCGCCCGCTCACCCCTGGCAGGATGGCAGGCATATCTAGCGGCCGCGTTTCTTGGCCTCTTATTGATATATATTCAGGCGGTAGGCTTGGTTGAAGGAGAGACCTTCACAGAGCGCGTCTCTGAACTGAATACACGCTTGTGGGCCTGGGTAAACGCATTCTTTGGCAACGGCATCAGCACCGATTCCGTTCCATTTGCCGTCATTCTGTCTACGGTGGCCTGGTCTGCGGGGTATATTTCGGCTTGGGCCGTTTTCAGGCTAACCAAGATATGGCTAGCTATTGTGCCCGCCTCCGTGGGTCTGTTCATCAACCTGACCTACCTGCCGGAAACTCACTTCTCCGTTGTTTTCCCGTTCCTGCTGGTCACCTTGCTCTTGGTGGCGCGTTTCACGTCTCTGCAACGCCAGGAGTCGCTTAACAAGCAGGGCATCTCCTACCCCGCGTCGCTGCGCAGGGTATGGATTGTTATAGCCGTGGTCTTCTCCTCACTGATTGTGGGGGTGGTGTTCCTACTTCCGGATACCCATGCAAGAAGTGAGAGGCTAACCAGCGTATGGAACGTCTCCCGGGAACCCGCCTCCTTGTTCCAGCAAGAGTTTGGGCGCCTTTTTTCCGCTATAGAAAGCAAGAAGGATTCGCCCCAGCTCTTCGGTCCCGTACTGGCCATTTTGCCCAACGCATCCATCAGCGACGAACCTGTGTTCAGAGGAGACATTCCCACACCAACCTACTGGAAAGCCCGGGCATATACCACCTACACCTCCGGAGGCTGGACCACCGATGCCACCGTCTCCGAGACGGCGTTCACCTTCTTCCTTTCACCCGAGGCCCTGGCATTGGAAGACGAACCCGAAGAAGCGCAGTCTATAGGCGGCCTCAGCTTCAGGGTACAGCTGGAGTCATCTCCAAGATATCTATACATACCCCAGACCGGGCTGGACACCATGCCCATCAGGCTAGAGGTTGAGACTCACGCCGGCTCTCCGGTAGAGAAAAACGTCATCACCGTACGCCCTGAGAAGCGCCTGAACGAAGGCGACGTATATTTTGGCACTATGCGTCTGCCTATTTTCACAGAAGCTGAAATACACAGCGCAGACACGGACTATCCAGATTGGGTTAATGAGCACTATCTGGAGCTTCCCGATTCCCTGCCGGACAGAGTCCACAGACTGGCGCAAGAGGTCACCCAGGGCACGGTTACCCCCTATGACAAGGCCCTGGCTATTGAGCGCTACCTGCGTGATTTCGAGTATGCCACTGACCTTGCTCCTCCCAGGTTCGACGCCGACCGTGTCGACCACTTCCTCTTTGAGAGCAAAGCAGGCCATAGCGACCACTTTGCTTCCGCAATGACGGTGATGCTCCGTTCCGCTGGTATACCGGCGCGGCTGGTATCCGGTTTCAACACGGGTGTCGCTGACCCTGAAACTCGGACTTTCGTCGTCAGGGAAAAGGATAAGCACAGCTGGGTTGAAACCTATTTCGCCGGGCCGGGCTGGATCCCCTTTGAGCCTTCCCCGATATTTGACCCCATACCCCAGACGGCCCAGGACTACCTTGCCATAACAGGATTAAACGGAGGGACGCTGGCGTCAGTCCCGGAGTTTGAGCCTGAGGATTCCCCAACGCAAGGGACCAGGGAAGGGCCAAACGAAGAACTCCCAGGCGGCCGACTGGAAGGTGGCGAAGGCGGCCGGCCCCGGCCTCTTTCGTTTACCGCCTCGCCGTTCGGGTCAGGCGGATTGCTCTTGATCACTACAATGGTTGCCTGGATTGCTGCTCTATGGCTGCTCTGGCACAGATTCATAATGCGTTTGCCCCGCCCGGAGCTCACCTACTTCAGAATGCGCCGCATGTCCGGCCTGCTTGTCACCCAAGCTGAACCAACCCATACTCCGTTGGAGTTTGGAAGCCTTTTGTCCCGGGCCGTCCCTGAAGCCGGAGAAGACATTGGCTACATCTGCAACACCTACAGCAGGTCTACATATGGCAACTCGCCCATTTCCATGATGGAAGGATTTCGACTCCGTTCAGCATGGAACCGTGTCCGCAAGGCGCTTGTCTTCCGCACCTTCAGCTAGCCTAACTCCAGATACAGGCCTCCTTTTCTCCTGAAACTAACCCCACAAGCCCTGAACCCGACTAAGGGCGTGAGAAACTCCCTTCGTCATTCCCGCTGGCGGGCTTGCTTTTACCAGCCCATAGCGGATAATGCCAAGCATCCTTCCATCAGGAGGCCACCCTGTGCAGATCGTCAGACCGTCTCAAGTTGCCAAGGAGCAGTATTCAAGCGACCTCTTCACCCATTCAGACGTTACCCGCCAGCCGGTAACGCCGGGAAGCAAGGACTACAACGCCAATATCATCGGTTTCGGGAAAGGGGTGCGCAACAAGCTGCACACCCACACCAGCGAGCAGATACTCATCGTGACGGGCGGCAAAGGCATTGTCGCTACCGAGACGGAGCAACAGGAAGTCACCACCGGCGACGTCATACTCATCTCAGCCGGCGAGAAGCACTGGCACGGCGCCACCGGCGATTCTGAGTTCGCCCATATTGCCATCACCCGTTCAGACAGCCGGACGGAGCAGGTGGAGAAGTAGCCCTGGCTGACCGGAGCGCGTTCTAATGACCACAGCCGCAGCTTGGTACCTCTATACCGAAGACGGCGCCCCCGCGGGGCACCGTATAGTAGAAAGCCATTCGCCGTTTCCCGTAGTGGGAGACCGCATAGCCAATAGCGGCGAGTGGACCACAGCGGAGATAGTCGCCTTTGAAGAGTTGGCTCATGTCTGCGCCATGAGACGTTTCAAGGTTATTATCCGTATTCTCTAGTAAACCCTCGAAGGCAGGCGAATAAGGCGTACCGCACGAGGAAAAACAGCTCAAGCCCGTCCGTAGTCAGCTTGCCTCTAGCCAGAGTTCCCGTTCTTCGCCAGGTATCGCACGGCCAGGGGCGTAAGCCTCCCTTCAGCAGTAACGTATTCGCCTGGCTCAAGCTCGTCCAGACTGAACGGCAGATATTGGCCCCAGGAGTATTCCTGGTAGCTCTGCTCACCGGGGTAGCTCAACGGCCCGCCGCAGGGCCAGCCATAGCAGTAGCTCAGCGTCCTGCTGGCCGGCTCCAGTATCTCTGAGCTTACGGTGCCGTGACGCTCTCCGTCCGGCGATTTCGTATGCCCGTGCGCACATATGGACCAGCCGGTCTCGGCCAGAGTTTTGTGGTCGCGGTAAAGGTCAGACAGATAGGCAACGTTTATACGGCCTTCTCCGTTCCTCATCAGCTCCGTGGCCCTCTTCAATCTCACCTCGCTGGAGCTTTGTACGCCGGAGGAACGCCCTTTGTAGGCCATTTCCTCCGACACCCAGTGGTTACTTCGCGCCAGCCATCCATCCCTGGTACGCGTCTCCACCTGCATCGACTGTGTGCTCACCTCGACCAGCGCCACCTCACCTCCAGCATCTGCGAAGAGGAAGTTCCCGTGAAACGCCCTAGGAATCGATTCCAAGAGCTCGATACCCTCTGCTACGGAGCCCCCCCTGCTCAGCAGCATCCTCCCAAACTGCTCGAACGGAATGCCGTACGCCTCCCTGTAGTCAGGTTCGTACTGCGTATTGGGTGGCGCTCCGGACCACACGTAGGCAAACCCCTTCTCGTTCACCCCGCGCGTGTGCATGTGGTGGAACTCCACGGGCTGGTAACCCGGCAGGGTAACGATTTGCGTGGCCACAAACCTGTACCCGTCCCCCGGTTCCACCGCCACCACCCGCGTTCTCGTAGTGAACGGGTCGTCACTGGTGCTGGCGATGAACGGCGTTCCTCCCCTAGTCGCCGAACCGGTAGCGCCAACTATGGTGCAGTTCAAGTCCAGCGATTCCATCTTCTCTATACGCTCCATGATGCCTCCTCGTTGTGCTCCCTCCTAACCAGGGAGATTATGTCCCTGGCGTATTACTCATGTCAATGAAGTAATGGTATCCTTGTTGGGATGACGGCTCTACTACCAAGACCGTTCTTTACCCGGCGCACATTCATCGCCTTGTTGTCGCTGCTCTGCATAGCGGCGGGACTGACCGGCGCCGTGCAGGCTCAACAGCGGCACGTCCTGCTGCTGGAAGTGGACGGCATCATCAACCCCATCTCGGAGGGGTTCATCGCCAGGGGTGTTGAGGTTGCCGAACGGGAAGGCGCCGAGATGGTCATCATACGCCTGGATACGCCGGGCGGCCTGCTGGATTCGACCCGTAAGATAACTCAGCATCTTCTGGAAGCCGACGTTCCCTCCGCCGTTTACGTAGCGCCTCGCGGCGCCAGGGCTGCGTCTGCGGGGACGTTCATCACGGCAGCGGCCAATTTCGCCGTGATGGCGCCGAGCACCAACATTGGGGCCGCCAGCCCCGTGTCAGGCAGCGGTGAAGACCTGCCCGATACCCTCAAGTCCAAGGCGTTTCAGGACGCCGCGGCCGAGATGCGCGGCATAGCCGAGGCAAGGGGAAGAAACACCGAGCAATTGGAGGCCACCGTGTTGGAGGCGCTCTCCTTCACGTCGGAAGAGGCTCTTGCCGAAAACATGATCGACTTCATCGCCAGTGACGTGGAACAACTGCTCCAGCAGCTGCACGGCCTGGAGACCCCGCTGCGGCCTCCCGGCGGCCCAAAGGTTACCCTGGATACGCAGGGCATCGCCGTCCGAACCATGGAGATGAGCATGGTGGAGCGTCTTCTCCGCTTCCTCGCCAATCCCAACATATCGTTCCTGCTGCTCACCCTGGGCGGGCTTGGCCTCTTCGTAGAGCTGTTGAACCCCGGCCTTCTACTGCCCGGGGTAGCCGGCATCATAATGCTTGTCCTGGCCTGGGTCACCCTGGGGAACCTACCCGTGAACTGGGCCGGCGCCGTCCTCATCCTCCTTGCCTTTGGGCTCGCCCTAATGGAATACTACGTCTCGGGCTTTGGCGTCCTTGGAGTCGGCGCTATCGTCAGCCTGCTGCTGGGGGGACTGCTGCTCTTTTTCCACGCCGGGGTGCCTTCCCCAACCGCGCCACCCTCCGTCTCCGTCAGCCTCTGGGTGCTCATCCCCACCGTCCTCGTCCTCGGATTCGGAGGAGGCCTTGTGGTCAGGTTCGCCTATCAATCACGCCGCGGCCCGCCCGATGCCAAGGTTGTGGACCTGATTGGACAGGTGGTAGAGACCACCAGCGAACTCAACCCAAAGGGTACCGTTCGCGCCCGTGGCGAGACATGGACGGCGGCACTGGAGGGGGGCGGTTCCATCTCCGAGGGACAGCAGGTGCGCATTGTTGCCGTGGACGGCATTGTGTTGACCGTGGCCCCTATTGAGAAGACCGCCGAGCCGCCGTCCGCCGCCGAGCTTGCTTAGCCGCATGCGCTTCCATGCAGCGTAGCCAAGCCTCGCCACAAGATGATAACCTTTTGTCTAACAGAGGTTGCGCCAGGAGGGACATATGGCAACCGGAGAAATCGTGGCGAGTCTACTGGTGCTCATCCCTACTGTGCTCGTCCTCGGATTTGGAGTCGGCCTTACGATCAGGTTCGCTATTCAATCTCGCCGCGGCCCGCCCGATCCTGAAGTAGTGGACCTGATCGGGCAGGTGGTGGAGACTACCAGCACCCTCAACCACAGGGGCACCGTTCGCGCCCGCGGCGAGACTTGGACCGCCGAATTGCAAGGACGCGGGCGTCTCCTTGCAGGGCGGCAGGCGCGCGTTGTTGCCGTGGACGGCATTGTGTTGACCGTAGCCCCTATTGAGAAGACCGCCGAGCCGCCGTCTCCGGCGGGGCTTGCTTAGCCAAATCTCTAATTTCAGGTCTATGGTATATTTGAGATGCTGAATCCCATCAGAGCCTGGCCGAGAGTTGTGCGTAAACCATGGCAGCGGCTTGTCCGCATGTCCGCCCCCTTGTAGCCAAACTCTCCTTCAGATGATAACTTATCTAAAATACCGAGGTTGCACAGGAGAGACATTATGACAACCGGCATAGTAATAGTCAAACAGTACGAACGACTGGTGAAGTTCCGCCTTGGCCGCTACACCGGCAGCGTCAAGGGCCCGGGCTTCCACTTCCTCATACCATTCCTGGAGACGGGAAAGGTAGTGGACACCCGTGAAGTGCCTGAACGCGTACCCACTCAGCAGTACATCACCAGGGACAACGTGGTGGTGGACATGGACTTCGTCCTCTACTACCGCGTCCTGCCCGAAATGGCCGACAGATCCGTCATGGAGGTGGCCGGTCACCAGTTGGCGGTACGCAACCTTGCCATGGGCGAGTTGCGCTCCATCATGGGCAACGTTTCCCTGGCCGAAGCTTTGTCGGAACGTGAGCGCATCCAGAGCCAGCTCCAGTTGGCCCTGGATGAGAACACGGGACGTTGGGGAGTGAAGGTGCAGGGAGTGGCCATCAACGAGATAAACCCGCCTGCCGGCGTCAAAAGCGCCATGGAGCGCGAGAAGTCGGCGGCGGCCATCAAGACCGCCGACATCACCGAGTCGGAAGGCCAGCGACAGTCCCAGATCAACCGCGCCGAGGGAGAAAAGCAGGCCGCCATTCTTTCCGCCCAGGGCGAGCGTGAAGCCGCCATCCTACGCGCCGAAGGAACCCGGCAGGCCGAGATCCTCAACGCAGAGGGCTTCTCCAATGCCCTAACCCAGATAAACGCCGTAGCCCAAGTCGCAGACAGCCGCACCATGAGCCTGCAATACTTCGAAACACTGAAGCAGTTGGGAGAGGGACAAGCCACCAAGTTCATCTTCCCCATGGAGTTCACCAGCATGCTGCAGAACTTTGTCAGGGGCAACGGCGGCAACGTTACGGACGGCAATGGCCAGAGGTAACGCCTGGTAGCCGCACAGCTATCCTTCCGTGATCCCTCGCACGATTGTCAACCGTGCCCTCATGGCGAGGGACGTGGCCGTTGCCGGGGGCAAATTCCGGGGTAGCCTTGCGCCAATTCATCGATTTGTCGAGTATCATAGAAGACATGGGCATAACGTTCGAAAGAGGAAGCCAGGGCCAACCTAAAGGCCACGCTATCTTGTACTACCTTGCCGGCGAAAAGGTGCTGGCCACCTACCTCGCTGTCCTGCCCCTCAGGCTGGACCTGACCAAGTATGTGCCGCCCTTCCTCGCCGCCCAGGTCAAGTCTTCAGGCATGGAGGAGTTCTCGTCTTTCGCCATTCCTCCCATTCCCGAAGAAGTGGCGAACCTGGAGTTCCTGGAAAGGCTCGCCGAACTACGGGGCGATGACCTTATCTACGCCGGCTCTGTGCGTGAGGACGATCCTCTGGAAGCTGCCCAGCAGGTCAACGACGCTGTTCAGGAGTACACCGGCATTTATCAAAGCGCCATTCAGGTCGCACCGGGTCTGGATGCGTCACACGTTCTCTCCTCTGAGCCCGCCTCCGACCTGGACGTTGAGGAGGTCATGCTCTCTCTGATGAGCGAACGCGACCGACTGGGGGAGCTTGCCAAGCTGGTTGGCAAGCTCCAATTCGCCATGGAAGGCAATGATGGGCGCCTCATAGAAGAGTCCAAGGGGGAAATAGCCGTCCTTGCCAAGTATCTGCCCCAAAAGTACCACGCATCCCAGATAGTTGATGCGGTAAGCCAGCCCGGCCCTCATGGCTCCAGGCTGGCCCAGCTCTACCTTGACCGCTGCTACAAGATTGCCGACGACGACTTCAACGGTCTCCAACAGGTCGAACGGTCCATCAAAGACCTGCTGAACAGCTCTCCGGGAGGACCATGACGGAGCCCCTTTACCACCATGACAGCTACATCAGAGAGTTCCAGGCTGAAGTCGTAGAGATGCTGGACAACGGCGTCGTTCTGGATAGGACCGCCTTCTACCCGGGTGGCGGCGGACAACCCAGTGATACCGGCGTCCTCCACACTGCGGACGGCGAATACCGGGTAGCTAGGATTAGCCGAAAGGACGGCAAGACCATCCATGAAATAGGCGACCCTCCTCCGGCGGGCACACAGGTCACTGGAGTGGTCGACTGGGACAGGCGTTACAAGCTGATGCGTACCCACACCGCTCTTCACATCCTCTGCGGCGTGATCTGGCGCGACTACGAAGCGCAGGTCACCGGCGGCGACATGCAACCCCTCAGGGCGCGTATGGACTTCGAACTGGAGAACATGTCGGTGGATTTCGCACGCGAAGTTGAGGAGAAGATCAACACGGAAGTAGCCGCCTCACACCCAGTTACCACTGAGACCTTGCCCCGTGACGAAGCCATGCGCATCCCCGACCTCATTCGCACCAAGATCAACCTGCTTCCGCCCGCTATTAAGCAGGTGCGCATCGTAGATATTAACGGGCTTGACATCCAGGCCGACGGCGGCACTCACGTTGCCAGTACAAACGAGGTCGGCCGCATTCGTGTCGTCGGCCATGAGAGCAAGGGGCGCATCAACAAGCGCCTTCGCATAGAAGTGGAAGAAAAGCCCACAGGCAACTAGCCGCTTGTTATTGAGCTAGAGTTGAACCCCTCCCCATCATCAGCGTTCTCGTAGCGTGTCGTCACTGCTGATGACCGTAGCCTAGAGCGCTGGAAGGGCTAGCCGGCAACGAGATCCGACGACTGAGGTCAGCGGCCTTTCGTTCCCGGTTTCCTGCCACCAGCGGAGAACTGGTCGTTCCTACGTAGTCCGTGAGGCTGCGGGTCAGTGGGTGAGGATCTGATCGAGGAAGAGCTTGGTGCGCGGCTCCTGCGGGTTGGTGAACAGCTCGCCGGAGGTGCCCACCTCCACTATTTCCCCTTCGTCCATGAAAATGACGCGGTCGGCGACGTTCCGCGCGAAGCCCATCTCGTGGCTCACGCAGATCATCGTCATTCCGGAGTCGGCCAGTTCGCCCATGACCTTCAGCACCTCGTTGATCATCTCCGGGTCCAAGGCGGAGGTCGGCTCGTCGAACATCATCACCTTAGGGTTCATAGCAAGGGCGCGGGCTATGGCGACCCGCTGCTGCTGGCCGCCGGAGAGCTGCCCGGGATACTTGTCCGCCTGCTCCGGTATGCCCACGCGATCCAGCAGTCCGCGGGCCAAATCCTCTGCCTCTCTCTGAGGCATGTGGCGTACCTTCTGCGGGGCCAGGGTTATGTTGCGCAGGACGGTGAGGTGCGGGAAGAGGTTGAATTGCTGGAAGACCATCCCCGTCTCCGCCCGTATCATGGCCAGGCTACGGATGTCGTCGGTCAACTCCACGCCGTCGACGATGATGCGGCCTGAGTCGTGCCGCTCCAGCCGGTTTATAGTCCTGAGTAGCGTGGACTTACCCGAGCCGGAGGGGCCAATGATGACCACCACCTCCCCCTCTGCTATGGAGACGTCCACCCCGTTCAGCGCGGTGAAATTTCCAAACCGCTTGACCACTTTCTCCAGGCGGACTATCTCTTTTCCAACCTGATGTTTCATCTGTCAGTCCTCCTCAGACATCGTCTGCTACCTGGCGCCCAGCCTCAACCGGGTCTCCGCCACTCCGCCAAGCCGGGACAGGGAGTATGAGACCACCCAGTAGATGAGACCGACCACGATGTATATCTCGAAGAATGCGCCCTCCGCTATGTCGGTCTGTCCTCCCAAAACCTTCTTCGCCTTATCCAGAGTATTGACCAGGGAGATGGCGGCGAGAAGCGCCGTGTCCTTCCAAAGTGCTATGAAGCGGCCTATGATCGCCGGGATGACTGCCCTGATGGCCTGTGGCAGGATGATGAAGACGTACTTCTGGGTGGAGGATAGGCCAATTGCCGCGGAAGCCTCGTGTTGGCCCCTTGGTATGGACTGCAACCCGCCACGCACTACCTCGGCCATGTAGGCTCCGCCGAAGAAGGTGAAGACGACCATCACCCGAAAGGCAAGAGAGATGTTGCTGAACGCCTCGCCGATGGGCCCCAGCTCGTCGTCCAGGAAAGTGGCGAAGAGGAGCCAGACGAGCAGCGGCGCAGCGCGCACCACCTCTATGTAGCCCACCGTACAGGTTCGGATTGCCCAGTAGGGAGACACCCTCCCCAGCGCGAGCACCAGCCCAATGAAGAAGGAGAAGAAACCGCCCACGGCAAACACCAGCAGGTCAAGGAAGGCGCTCTCCCACTGGCTGGCGGAAACGCCCAGCTGAAGCAGAACCGTCACCGGGATGATCAGGATCCAGCCGGCGCCAATGGCCTGGAGCATAACGGGGCTGCTCCTCCAGCGCGAGAGGTTCTTGCCCGCCCAGGCAACGACTACGAGGAGCGCATAGAGCAGAGCCAGTAAAAGCCAGGATGCGCCAAAGGGGACGGCCAGTCCCAGGGAGAGAGCATAGAGCCATCCCGGCGCCCAGCCCTGCTCCCGCACCAACTCCCGCTGGATGCCGCTGATCACAGTTACCTGGTCCCCTGAGCGTATCTCCTCTGTGTACTCCCGCTCCTCTATGTTGAACTCCGTCCCCAGGCCCAGCGTCAGCGTTATCACGGCCAACACGCCCACCACCACCAGGAACGGCCGGATCCTCCCGACCCAGAGGCCGTAGGTGAGGGCAACCAGCATCCCCACCAGGAAGAGGGATATCCATATACGATACGTTTCGTCCGAGGGATAGCTGCCCACGAAGAACAGCCTTCTGTTGATGGCGACGAGGCCCCAGTTGGCCTGGAACAGAACGAACCGCACGACGAGGAACGCCAAGACGCTGCCGGTAACTATAGCCGCCAGGCTGAGTAGTGTGTTGAACCGCGAGTTGAACAGATTCTCCCTGGCCCAAATCACACGGATGGCAGCCATGGTTCGGTATGTGGTGAAGGTGGTCATCTGATCTGTACGTTCCGGTTTACGGTGTTCATGATTAGCGAGATGATCAGGTTGGTTATCACGAAGATGAAGAATATGAAAAGGTACGCCTGCAGCAGGTGCCCTGTGTTGTTGACTATCCTGTTGGATATGAGGACTATCTCGCCGTAGGCTATGGCGTGGGCCAGGGTGGAGTCCTTGTTGGCGTTCTGGTACTCGTTATTCAACGAAGGGAGCATGATGCGCAGCGCCTGGGGGAGGATGATCAGCGAGAAGCGCTGGTAGGCCTTTAGGCCAAGGGATGCAGAGGCCTCGATCTGACCGCGGGGTACCGCCTGAATCGAGCCGCGCACGATCTCAGCGATGAAGGCGCTGAAGTACAGAGTGAGCGACACCAGCGCGCTCAGGTACCCCAGCCCAAGATGGTTCCCGCCGGCGTAGGCGTAGAACCGGCCCCGGATTGCACAACGTCCGGCAGGGTCACCCGAACCGGGAAGAGCAACGCAACGTAGGAGCCCACGGCTATGGCCAAGAAGACGGATGCGCCCCAAGCGTTGGGATGTGTGCTCTGCCCGGTGTCCGCCTCCTGTGCCGACCGCCTGGCCCGGATCCAGGCCCCCGCCGCTATGCCCGCCGCCAGCGCAATCAGCCACAGCCACACCAGATCGTGCGCGCCCTCCAGCCAGGGGACTGCGACACCCCGGTTGCTGACGTAGAAGACCCGCTCCACACCTGTTCGGGTGTCTATGCCAGGCAGTTCCCGGAAGAGGCCAAAGGCAAAGAAGAACATGATGAGTAGCAGCGGCAGGTTGCGGAACGTCTCGACGTAAAGGCCGCCCAGCCTGCTGATCATGGGGCTGCCGGCAAGCCGCGCCACGCCCACCAGAAGCCCGAGGAGCGACGAGAGAGCGACAGCAAAGACGACCACCGAGATGGTGTTGCCGGCGCCCTTCAGCATGCCCAGCCACCGCGAGTCGCTGGCCTCTATCTCCAGGATAGAGAAGATGGAGCTGCGGTCCGGGCTGCCGTAGGGGCCGAAGAGGAAGTGGAAGTCGAAGAGGTTGGAGATGATGGAGTAGGCGACGTAGAGGGCGACGAAAGCGGCGGCCACGCCAACGACGGCGTTCACGATAAGAGTGCGCGTCCTGCCTCTGTACCAGAGAGTCTGGAGGGTCTGCATCATCTCAGCAGTCAGAATAGAAGGAAACGCATGATGCCGCAACACGCGTCATGCGTTTCCTTCCCGTTTCCCTGCGAATTTTTAGAGACTGCCTACCGCATGGGCGGCGAGTAGATCAAGCCTCCGTCAAGGTAGGAGGCGTTGAGCGATCCCTCACGAGTGAGCCCCACCCTCTGGAGTGTGCTGTCGTAGACCTCACCGTAGTTGCCGACTTGAGAAATCACGTTCTGCATAAAGATGATGGGAATCTTGCCGTGTCCGATGCCCATGTCACTGGGATTGCCGCCGCCGAAGCCCACGCCGAGGAGGCGGGCCACGGTGTTGTTGGGCGGGTTGGCCGCCATCTGGGCTACGTTAGCCGAGGTGACCCCCTGCTCTTCGGCGATGATCATGCCGTTCACCACCCAGCGCACCACGTCCTCCCACTCCGAGTCGTAGTCGCGCACGGCCGGGCCGAGCGGCTCCTTGGACAGCGTTTCGGGGAGCACTACGGCATCAATGCCATCATCGGCCTTTAGGGTGAACTGGTGACCGCCGAGCTGCGATTTGTCGGAAGACCAGGCGTCGCACTGATCGCCTATGAACGCCCCGCGCAACTCTGGGTTGGCTTGGAAGGTCAGCTCGGAATAGGTAAGTCCTTGCTCAGCGAAGAAGTCGGAGACGGCGCCCTGCGTGCTTGTGCCGTCCAGGATGCAGATGGTGGCCCCGTTCAACTCCGTGACGCTCATCAGGCCTTTGCCGGCCTTGACCATGATGCCGGCTCCATCATAGAAGGTGGTGGGAGCGAAGGCGACGTTGAGGCTGGCGTCGCGGCTGGCGGTCCAGGTGGTGGTGCGGATGAGCACGTCGATCTCCTCGGCCGCAAGCAGCTCGAAGCGGTTGGCGGACGTGGCTTCCTTGAACTCGACTTGGCTCCTGTCGTTGAAGACGGCGGCGGCCAGAGCGTGACAGAACTCCACGTCGTTGCCTTCAGCCGTTCCGTCCGGGTTGAGTACGCCAAAGCCGGGAGTGTCGGCCTTGATGCCGCAGACCAGGTTTCCGCGGTCTAGGATGGTGGTTAGGGTGTCTTCTCTGGCCATAGTCTCCATGTCGTCCGGCTCGGAGTCGCAAGCAGCCAGCACCAGCAGCAACATGGCTATCACCATTATGGTGAGCAATACTCTAAAACGGTTCATCTCTCCTCCATGCAAATCAGCTGAAGAACTTCTACATTATGTTATCCAAGCCACCTTTCTTGCAAGGGAATAGGTTTGCCATTTCGGCCGTTGCCGCCACAGTCTCCACACGGATAGCAGATCAATAGGCCTATTGAACGTCGAAAACAGAACACGATGCCGTGTTGAGACGTCAGAAGGCGAAGATGCGCTTGGTCAACGAAGAGTGAACAGGCGATTGCGCTGGGATCTCGACACTCTAGGTAACCGTACTGCCAAGGCTGCGTCCAAGTAATCCCTTGAGTTAAGTTACATCATTACATCTGATCTCCTGAAGACCACCTACGTACTACAAAGTGTCATGCGCCAGTGTCTTGAGCGTGTTTTCACGAATGTCGAAGACTCTTGCGAGCGCAACAAGGACGAGACTGCTTGTGATCTTCCGATCCTCGATTGCCTGGCAAATGTGACTAATGGGCATCAGGTGGACTACAATGTCTTCACCGCTTCCTAGTTCGGGCTCTTGGGCTACGTACGAGTCGGTGGCTAGCCAGTGATGGGCACGATTGTCGTGGAACGCTGGGTTCGGCTGGGAGTAACCTAAGTTAGTCCAAGAGTCAGATTTGAAACCCGTTTCCTCTAGTAACTCACGCTTGGCTGCCGTAAGCGCACATTCTTGAGGCTCGACGGTGCCGCCAGGCAGCTCAACCTCAACCGAGCCGATTCTAAACTGGTGGATCGTTACTACTTCTGAGGACTTCGTGATGGCAACAACGTTGCACCAGTCGAGAGTCTCCAGCACGAGTCAACGCAGCTTCTTTTGGTTTCGTGGGTTGACGACGTCGTCGAATCTGACTCGAAACAGGCCTAGATCCTCCCCAAGCCGGCTGCCAGTTCGAGGCCATTCCTGTGGTAACTCTTGACTGCCACTATCCATGCTGCTTGCCTCAGATACCAAGTATTTGAATCGCAGACTATGTCATAGTATCACTGTTTGAGTTCATGCTAGCACCTGAGAAGGCTCGAACCGCTGACTAAAGCCCAGACTGCATACTAGTTGTCGACCCGCATATCCTTGCCTGTGGCATCCAAATCGACCACCCCCAATCCTCAGTAGTCTCGACCTCCCTGTACAATTTGGCATTCTAACTTAGCTTCCTTGTCCATGGTGGCAATGCCTTGATTTTCAGCCCATCTTCACCCCAGTTGACCTTCACGTTTTGTGTCAATAGAATCAGCCCACTATGTCTAATCAAGAACTGCACTACCTGACCATTGCCGAGCTGGTCCCCCTGCTGCGCGACAAGAAGGTGTCGCCCGTGGAGCTTCTGCAGGCATGCCTGGAACGCATCCACGCCCTGGACGGCACGTTTCACTCCTTCATCACGCTTATGGAAGAGTCCGCGGTCAGGGAGGCGCAGCAGTCGGAGAGGGCGTTAGCCTCTGGCGGCTACAGAGGCCCGCTGCACGGCATACCCATTGGGCTCAAGGACCTCTACTACACCAAGGGCGTGGTCACCACGGCAGGGTCGCCCATCCTGGGCGACTTCGTGCCTGGCGAGGACGCTACCACGGTGACAAAGCTCAAGGAAGCGGGCGGCATCATCCTGGGCAAGCTGAACATGCATCCCTTTGCATACGGCGCAATAGGGATCAACCCGGACTACGGCACGCCGCCCAACCCCTGGGATAAGGAGCGCATACCCGGAGGCTCCAGCAGCGGCGCCGGTGTAGCTCTGATGGCGGGTATGCTGCCGGCGGCCACCGGCTCCGATACAGGCGGCTCGATACGCATCCCGGCCTCGATATGCGGAGTAGTGGGGATAAAGCCTACCTACGGACGGGTGAGCAAGCACGGCGTGGTGCCGCTGTCGTGGTCGCTGGATCATGCCGGGCCCATGGCACGGAGCGTGGAGGACTGCGCCGTCCTGCTGCAGGCTATGGCGGGGCACGACCCCAAAGATCCCGGTTCCAGGGAGATACCGGTGCCCGACTACGTTGCGGAGATGAAAAGACCGGTGAAAGGGCTGAAGGCCGGCCTGCCGCGAAAGGAGTTCTTCGTCCGCTTGCAGCAGGGGGTAAGCGATGCCGTAGAGAAGGCCATCGAAACCCTGGAGGGAATGGGCGTGGAGGTGCACGAGGTAGACGTGCCCAGCATGGACGACGCCGTAGCCATCTCGCTGGGTATCCTGGGCCCGGAAGTAGCGGCGTATCACCGCAAGTGGATAGAGGAACGACCAGGCGATTACGTGCCGCAGGTGCTGACCCGGATAAAGTCGGGAATGTTTGTGCCGGCGGTGGACTACATCAAGTCGCACCAGGCCAGGGCCAGGTTTACTCAGGGGTATCTGGATGCTATGAGTGACCTGGACATACTGATAACCCCCACCGAGCAGCTCACCGCACCCAAGATGGAAGAAAGCCGCGTGACCATAGACGGGGTGGAGGAAGCAACTCAGAACCTGATGCTCTGGCTGAACCGCCCCTTCAATATCACGGGCTTCCCCGCGATAAGCGTGCCCTGCGGCTTCGATGACAAGGGGCTGCCGGTAGGCCTGCAGATAGTAGGCAAGCCGTTCCAGGAAGGGACCGTACTCCAGACGGCTTACGCCTATGAACAGGCGACGCCCTGGCATGAGAAGAGGCCACAATTGTAATTTGTTCCAATTCACCTATCTTAGACGCTGAGATAGGTATTTATTTTGTAGACTCCCCACTCTGCCCAAAGTAACATATAATCCCGTAATCCCGTCACCATCAGGAGATTTCCGTTGCGTTTTGGAATAGTAGTCTTCCCAGGGACCTGGAGCGATACCGATTGCTATCATGCAATCACCGACGTGTTGCACCAGGACGCTAAATATATATGGCACAAAGACACCGATATATCAGAGGTGGATTGCGTAGTCCTGCCTGGCGGCTTCTCCTACGGCGACTATCTGCGCACAGGGGCTATTGCCCGTTTCTCGCCGGTGATGAGTTCAGTAAAAGAGCACGCCGAGCGCGGCGGTCTGGTCATAGGGATATGCAACGGCTTTCAAGTGCTCTGCGAAGCAGGCTTGCTGCCCGGCGTCCTCATGCGCAACCGTGACCTCAGCTTTCACTGCGAGTGGACGCACCTGCGAGTGGAAAACCCCTATACCGGGTTCTCCTCCATCTGTGAAAGGGACCAGGTTATTCAAGTACCCATTTCACACGGTGAAGGCAACTACTACGCAGACCCCAATACTCTCCAAGCGCTCAACGATGACGGTCTGATCGTTTTCCGATATTGCAGCCCCTCCGGGGTGATAACGGAAGGTTCCAACCCCAACGGTTCGGCGCAAAACATAGCCGGTATTGTCAACAAGAACGGTAATGTGCTCGGCATGATGCCCCATCCCGAACGTTGCTGCGAGCTTCTACTTGGCGGAACAGACGGACGGCTAATCTTTGAATCGATAGCGGATTCGGCGGGCTAGATTGGCTCTAGCAATTGTCTTCGCACTGCTGGCCGCGACTGGATGGGGAACGTCGGCAATCTTCGTACGCCTGGGATTGCAGAACATCAGCTCAACAACGGGCACGGCGCTTTCCCTGGCCACGGGGACGCTTCTCATCGGCGCCATTGCCTTCGCGGTCCACGGCCCAGACGAATTTGCCTTGTCTTCCACAGCAATAGGATGGATAGCTCTGCTTGGCCTACTCAACTACCTGCTGGGCAGGTTCCTCAACTTCAACAGCATAAGGCTTGCTGGTGTGTCGCGCGCCGCGCCGTTGCTTGCCGCGGCGCCCCTGGTGGCGGTGACGTTGGGCGTGCTCGTTGGTGGTGAGACTCTGAATCCTCTGATTGCGCTGGGAACCCTCACTATAGTTGGAGGAGTTGTTCTCATAGTGACTGCGCGGGTGCAGCATTAGCATGCACGCCATGATTCCCGGTGGGCTCAACAGCAACCCTATTGCTTTGGGCATGATCTTTGCCATCATGGCCGCTACGGCCTATGGTTCAAGCCAGTTCCTTGCTAGGCGGATTGTGACTGAACATGCGCCTCCGTTGGTAGTAGCCACAGTGGCCTTGTTCGTGGGCTTTCTTGTCCTTACCGCACTTGCAAACAAGAACATAGTCAAAGACCGTCACGCGCCCAGGAAGGCGCTCCTTTTCCTGGTCTTGTCGGGCATTGCAGCATCGTCCGGAGTGGCGTTTAACTACTCGGCGCTCAGCTTGGCGCCCGTAGTAGTGGTTGCCCCTGTATCGTCCGTTTCTCCCCTGATATCCTTGAGCTTGGCGCACATTTTCTTGCAGCAGTTAGAGCGGATAACGCTGCGAATATGGATCGGAGCGTTCCTAGTAGTGGCAGGGGTGATATTGGTAACATTGGGAAGCGCCGGCTAGTTGGAAGTTAGGTATATAACGTGACCGTATCTAAAGAAACCCTTGATCAAATAGCCCTAACAGAAGAGGAGTACAGCGATATAGTGCGCAGACTCGACAGGGAACCAAACCCCGTCGAGCTTGGGATGTTCGGCGCGCTATGGAGCGAGCACTGCGGCTACAAGCACTCTAAGCAGCTGATACGTACCTTCCCCTCTGAAAGTCCGCAGCTTCTCACGGCCCCCGGCCAGGAGAACGCAGGCGTCATAGACATAGGCGACGGGCTGGCCGTCGTGATCAAGGTGGAGTCGCACAACCACCCTTCCGCAGTGGAGCCATACCAGGGTGCGGCCACGGGGGTTGGGGGCATAGTGCGCGACATATTGGCCATGGGCGCCCGGCCCATAGCCCTGTTGAACTCGCTGCGATTCGGGCCCTTGACCGAGCCGCGCAACCGCCATCTTTTCCAAGGAGTAGTCGGTGGTATCTCCGGATACGGAAACTGCATAGGCGTGCCCGATGTGGGCGGAGAAATCGCCTTTGACAGCTCATATTCCGGCAATCCACTGGTAAACGCGCTCTGCGTCGGAATTGTCCCCTCCAACAGCCTGGTGCGAGCCGTGGCCAAAACACCAGGTCACCTGCTGGTTCTGGTGGGCGCAGAAACGGGACGCGACGGCATACACGGGGCATCAGGCCTGGCATCCCGCACGTTCGAAGAGGAGACGGAGCTCAGGCCCACGGTACAGGTGGGCAATCCCTTCATGGAAAAGGTGCTCATAGAAGCTTGCCTGGAAGTGGCGCACGCTGATCTGATAGAAGGAATGCAAGACCTGGGCGCCGCCGGACTCACCAGTTCAACCGTGGAAGCGACGACCAAGGGCGGGACCGGGTTCAGGCTGGATGTTTCACTCGTGCCTAGAAGAGAGTCTGCCATGTCTCCTTACGAGGTCATGCTTTCCGAGTCCCAGGAACGGATGTTGCTCATACTCCATCCCAACAACCTGGAAGCGGTAAGAGTTATCATGGACAAGTGGGACATTCCATGCACCGTTATCGGCGATGTGACCAGGGACGGCATGGCGCGTATTTTCCAGGGGGAAGAACAGGTTGGGGTTGTCCCTGGGGGAATGCTCACGCACCCTCCGCTTTACAACGTTGCCGGAGAAAAGCCTCAGCTTCTCAAAGATCTGCAGGAGTACAACCTAGACTCCACCCCAGTGCCGGTGGAATCACCTTCCCAGGTGTTGCTAGAGCTTCTCGCTTCACCAAACGTCGCCAGCAGGGAAATGGTGTATCGCCAGTACGACCACCAAGTGCAGACCAACACGGTCCTTGCCCCGGGAGCAGCCGACGCCGCGGTACTCCGAATCAAGGCTACTCAACGAGGAATCGCTCTTTCCACCGATTGCAACGGCCGCATCTGCTACTTGGACCCCTTTGTTGGCGGCGCCCTTGCCGTTGCTGAAGCCTGCCGCAACGTGTCCTGCACAGGAGCAACGCCCGTGGCTGTTACTGACTGCCTCAACTTTGGCAACCCGGATGAATCCTACGTGGCCTATCAGATGAGGGAATCCGTGCGCGGCATGGTGGAAGCATGCACCGCTCTGGACGTACCTGTAGTAAGCGGCAACGCCAGTCTTTACAATGAGACTAGGGGAACGGCGGTCTATCCCACCCCGGTTGTCGGTGCCATGGGACTTCTGGAAAATGTAAGCCGCGCTGTGGGGTCGGCTTTCAGGAAAGAGGGAGACCTCGTCCTCCTCATCGGCGCTTCGGAGCTTTCAGGAGATACCGCGTGCTTGGCCGGCAGCGAATACCTGGAGCTGATTCACGGCGTATTGGCAGGCCGGCCAAGCATTGACCTCGATTTGGAAGTGAGGGTACAGCGATGTTGCCGGCAGCTTGTCAACCAAGGTCTAATCAGCTCCGCCCATGACTGCTCGGAGGGCGGTCTCGGCATAGCGATAGCCGAAAGCGCCGTTCAGGGCAACCTGGGTTTTGCCGGCAGCGTTTCTCTGGGGGAACGCTGGGACGTGGCTCTGTTTGGTGAAGCGGCCTCAAGGATCCTTGTGTCGTTGGACCCGGCCAATCTACGGGCGGTGGAAACAGCCTGCCTAAAAATGGGTGTGCCGTACCTCTTGCTGGGTGCCGTGGGAGGGGACAGGTTCTCATTTCCTGATATTCTTGACAGTCCGCTGGCAGAGCTTTCGGATGCCTGGCACAACGGTCTTGAAAGAGCACTGCAAATCTGATGCCACGGCCTTCCGGCTCCACCCCCCTTCTCAAACCGGAGAATTCCCGCTACAATAGCTCAAACGTTCCAAAGAGGTCTTGTCAAACTGTTATTGTAAATTCTCTTTCATCTCTTGGGGTTTAGCTCCAAGTTAGAGAAAAATCTTATCTTGAGGTGTTTAGATATGAAAGTAATCTTCCTGTCAGATGTGCCGGGCAGCGGTCAAGCCGGGGACGTCAAAGAGGTGAAGAACGGTTACGCCCGTAACTTCCTCATCCCCAGGCAACTGGCCGTTCCCGCATCCCACGACCATATGCAGAGGCTGGAAGCCATACGCAAAACGGGAGATGAGCGCCGCATCAAAGAGCAGAAAGACCTGAACGCCCTGGTGGAGCAGCTTAGCGAACTGACGCTGCACCTCGGCGCCAGGGTTGGGCCCACCGGTAGATTTTACGGCGCGGTGACCTCCACCCACGTCACTGAAGAGTTGATCCGCCTTACCGAGCGTGAGTTCGACCGCCGCTCGATTCACCTGGAAAACCCTATACATGAGCCGGGAGCCTACGAAGCGCAGGCGCGCTTCTCCTACGGTATATCGGCTACTTTGAAGCTCATCGTCGATGCTGAAGGGCAGGAGGGCGCCGTGGAGGCACGGATGGCCGAGGAGGCGGCACAGGCCGAAGCCGACAACCAGGATATACAGCCAGAGGCTGTGGAATCTCCCGGTATGAACGGCGAAGACGAGCAGGCTCCCTCAACCGATCCTGAAACGGATGTAGAAGGGGAACAGCAGCCTTGATGTACACTGACCGCTTGCCCCCCCATGATGACGCCGCCGAAGAAGCGGTGCTTGGCTCCATCTTGCTGGATGGCATTTCCATGCTCCAGGTGGCGCCGTTCCTCAAGCCGGAGGACTTTTATCGAGAGCGAAACAGATGGAGCTACGAGGCATGCCTTGCTCTTTTTCAACGTGGTGAGCCTATAAACCAGGTCTCCGTTGCCCACGAGCTGGAAGGCTTGGAACGGCTGGATCCGGCCGGGGGGGCGGCATTCCTCAGCCACCTGGTAACCACCGTTCCCACATCTGTATACGTAGAGCACTACGCCCGCATGGTGAGCCGTACCTCTACCATGCGCAACCTCATCTCAGCCGCCACGGAAATAGCCGCCCTGGGTTACGAGCAGGACTCCGATGTGGACTCGGCGCTGGGTCAGGCTGAGGAGCTGTTGTTTCGCATCAGGTCCCGCAGGGAAAACAGGGACTTCGTTCCGCTGAGAGACGTCCTGGACAAGTACCTGGAAGATACGGCGACAGTCCACACCGCACTGGAACATGGTACAGCGCCGGTGCCGACGGGATTCATAGACCTGGATACTGTGCTGGGAGGACTGCAAAGGTCCGACCTTGTGATACTCGCCGCCCGTCCCAGCATGGGCAAGAGCACCCTGGCGCTGAATATTGCTCAGCATGCCGCCAGTCAAGGCGCCAACGTGGGCATATTCAGCCTGGAAATGAGCAGCGAGCAACTGGCGATGCGTTTGCTTTCTTCTGAGGCGCAGGTGGACAGCCACAGTCTGCGTATAAACCTCATGAGCGATCGGGAACAGCAAAGGGTCATAGACGCGGTGGGCGCACTTTCAGATCTGCCCATCTTCGTTGACGACACCCCGCTTCAGACAATCATAGAGGTACGCAGCAAGGCAAGGCGGCTGCACATGGAGCGTAGGCTGGACCTGATAGTTTTGGACTACCTTCAGCTTATGCAAGGCAGCAGCCGTTCCGAAAACAGGGTCCAAGAGATGAGCGATATCTCGCGCGCCTTGAAAGGCCTGGCCAGAGACCTCAATGTTCCCTTGATTGCCATTTCCCAGCTAAGCCGCGCCGTAGAGCAGCGCCCCTCTCATAGACCTCAACTCTCAGACCTCAGAGACAGCGGCAGCATAGAGCAAGACGCCGACGTGGTGGCGTTCATCTATAGAGACGATATGTATCACAGTGAAGAGGAGTGGGAAAGGCAGAATCCCGTGGAGCCGTATCCCAAGAACATCGCCGAGCTCATCATCTCTAAGCATCGAAACGGCCCCCTCAAGAGCCTGAACCTATACTTCCGAGACCAGTTCTCTCGATTCGAAAACCTGGCTACCCAGAGAGCGGTCTGATCATGCCCCAAACGCTCGCCTTCCCCGCGAGAACCAGGTACATCCCCGTTCCGGCGCAGGCGCTGGGGCCGCTCCTTGCAGAGATAGACTCCATTGCCGAGCTAAAGTGCACCCTCAGATTGATCGGAATGGTGCACCAGCGTCGCAGCAAACGTCTCTGGGTCACTACATCAGAGATGGAGAACGATGCGATCCTTGCGGATGCCCTGGCACAAGAGCCGGAAGGCTCCAAGCAGGCGATTATCAAGGGAGTCCAACTGGCGGTAACGCGGGGCACCTTGCTGGAAGCTGAGCAGAGCAACGAAAAGGTGCTGTTCTTGAACGACGAGCCAGGAAGAAAGGCCATGGCCCAGTTGGGTGAAGTGGAAATGGAGGAGCCGTCATCTTCATCTCAAGGCGACGACCGTCCAAACATCTTTGTTCTATATGAGCAGAACATCGGCTCGTTGACCCCTCTGCTCACAGAGGAGCTCAAGGAAGCAGAGTCAGTGTATCCCTGGCCATGGATTGAAGAGGCGTTTCGTGAAGCTGTTAGCTCGAATATCCGAAAATGGCGATACATAGCCAGCATTCTGGAAAGATGGGCCGCTGAAGGAAAGGACAATGGAGAGCCTGGGCGACATTCTCAAACGACTGACCCCAAAGAATATCTCCGACGGTACGGCTACCTGGCACGCTGAGGAGGAGACCTCCTCAGATGATTGCGCCGTTTGCGGAGGCAAAGGCTGGATAAGGCAGGACTTACCCGTTGGTCATCCTGACTTTGGCCGGGCTATTCCCTGTTCCTGCCAGGAAGAGGTCACCCAAGCTCAAAGGATGGAACGGCTCCAGCTCCACAGCAACTTGGGAGCCCTCACCCAGCTCAGGTTCAACTCCATGGACTCCAATGGACGCTCCACCAAACTGGAGGCTCAACAGAGGTTCTCTCAAGCGTACCAAGCCGCCATTGAATACGCCGATGGCCCACAGGGCTGGCTGCTCTTTATCGGAGCAGGAGGCTCCGGTAAGACCCACCTGCTTGCCGCCATAGTCAATCGCAGTATAGAGCGGGAGACGCCCGCCTTCTACATCTCGGTCCCTGATCTGCTGGACCACCTGCGCTCAACGTTCGCTCCCAGCAGCGAAATCTCCTATGACGAGCTCTTTGAACACGTGCGGAATATACCGCTCCTTGCCCTGGACGACTTGGGCGCCCACGCCACAACCCCCTGGGCACAGGAGAAGCTCAATCAGATATTGAACCACCGGTTCAACCGGCAGATGCCTACCATGATCTCCCTCAGCGTCCCCCTTGGCCAGCTCGACGAGCAACTGCGGGCGCGCCTGGAGGACCACGGGCTCGTAATGCAAATCATGCTCGGAGAACAAGCCGTCACCTCTCCCCACTGGCAGCTGGACAGGATGAAGTCGGAGTTGAAGCCTCGCATGACTTTCGAAACTTTCAACACCAGGGGCAATGGAGCGGACGCGACAGACCGAGAGAGCCTAGGGGCCGCGCTAAATGCGGCTCGCGTCTTTGCCGAGCAACCCTCCGGCTGGCTGGCATTTGCCGGCCCCGAAGGTTGCGGGAAGACCCACCTGGCCGTCGCCGTTGTGAACGAGATAGAAAGCAGAGGCAGATACGTTTGCTTCGCCTTCGTACCGGATCTGTTGGACCATCTCAGGTATACGTTCAGTCCCCAGAGTCCGGTTAGGTACGACCAGCTGTTTGAAGAAGTAAGGACCGCGCCCTACCTGGTACTGGACGACCTCGGTTCTCACAGCAGCACACCCTGGGCGGAAGAGAAGCTCTACCAAATAATCGTGCACCGCCAGGAAGCCCGGCTCCCCACCATTATCACCCTGTGTGGTTTCATGGAAGAGCGCCTCCCGCCGCCGGTGCAATCGCGGTTGAGAGACGCAAGCATAGTGAATTGGTGTCCCATTTCAGCACCCGATTTCCGTGACAAAGGCTCCAGGGAGCGGAACAAGAGCGATACTGCGGGATATGCACAGTCAGGAAAGAACAAGTCCTGGAGGAGGACGTCCTGACTGGCGGGCCGTGCGTGTTCTGTAGGATAGTCCGTAGAGAAGAGCCTGGCGACATCATCTATGAGGATGACGACGTAATGGTCTTTCGCAACCGTCTCAGGTGGGCGCCGGTCATGCTCCTAGCCGTACCCAAAAAGCATATGTCCCAGGAAGAGCTGTGGAACAATCAAGAGATGGTCAAGGTAGCCGCAATAGCCGCACGCATCGGCAAGGAGCAATGCCCCAACGGGTTCAGACTGCTTTCCAATTTCGGGCACGACGGTATGCAGAGCCAGCCTCACGGCCACATACACATCCTGGGAGGCATACACCTGGGACCCTACGTTTAAGGGAACCTGGATACCTCGTTGCCCCGGCTGTCGAACAGTATGGCAACGTCGCCGTCATTGTTCCAAACGTGGCCCCGGTAAGGGCTGCCGTCAGATTTCCGCCACTGCAGCACGCCAGGCGGATCTCGCCAGCCGTTAGGACCGCTGGTAACCCGGACGGAAGCGCCTGAGTTTAAAGTCAACCGGGGGAATACGAAACGCTGTCCGCCCTCCTGGCTCAGCAGCTCCCAGCCGGTCATAACCTGGGGGCTGGCCCCAGTATTGACGATGACGACAACCTCCTCCGCCAAGTCAACGTTCTGGATACGCACCTGATATTGAGCCTCTATCGGCGGAGTCGGTGTGATCGCGGGAGTCAGTGTCGGTGTAGCCGTAGCAGTGGCTGTCGGCGCCGGTGTAGCCGTAGCAGTGGCTGTCGGTGCCGGTGTAGCCGTAGCAGTGGCTGTCGGCGCCGGTGTAGCCGTAGCAGTGGCTGTCGGCGCCGGTGTAGCCGTAGCAGTGGCTGTCGGCGCCGGTGTAGCCGTAGCAGTGGCTGTCGGCGCCGGTGTAGCCGTAGCAGTGGCTGTCGGCACCGGTGTAGCCGTAGTAGTGGCTGTAGCTGTCGGTGCAACCGTGGCTGTGGGTGAAGGCGCAACTACCCTCCTCGAGTCGGGCACTGCTGTCACAGAGATTTCCCTGGGGCTGCCGCTTTCCTGGCCGCCGGGACCTGAAGAAGGGGTTGCTGTCAGAGCCGCCTTCACGGTGGCTCGCACCGCTGATGCAACCGTCGCCTCTATATCGGGCGGACTGGATGCTGGAGCAATGAGTACGCCGTCCGGAGTCGTAGTGCGGTTGAGGGTAGCAGGTGTCGTTATGGGAACAGGAGGAGAAGGTACAGGTGAGATCGTAGGAACCGTGGGAGTCTCATTCTGAGTACATGCGGAGATGAGGAAAGGAATTGCAGCAATGAGCAGGGATGACTTCCTCACGCATCTGACCTCCTAGATAAAAGCGGCCATAGCATAGCACAACCTAAAGACGACGGCTCGGGGCAAATTCAGAGGCAAGAATTACTGGGAAAGCACGGGAATCATCGCCCTGACCCGTTCTTCCACCTGGTCGCGGATTTTTCTCACCACCTCTACGGGTTGGCCTCTGGGATCCTCCAACCCCCAATCTTCGCTGGGGAGGAACACAGTGGGGCAAGCCTCCTCAATGGAGCAACCCATGGTGATGACCTTGTCGGACTTATCTACCATGTCCTGCGTCAATAACTTTGGCTTGCTGTCCGATACGTCTATTCCCTTCTCCCTCATAACCTCGACGACCGCGGGATTAACCGCATCGGACGGCTGAGTTCCCGCCGAATCCACTTCTACTCTTCCACCGGCTAATTTTTCAAGAAAAGCAGTGGCCATCTGGCTTCTCCCAGAATTGTGGGCACAAACGAATAAGACCCGCTTCATCTCTCTCCTTCATCCGCCTTGCCGGCATAATGCTCCTCTCCTCTTAGCCACCAATATGCCAGTGAAGCCGCTGCTGCCCCGGTGAGCGGCCCCATAATATAGAGCCACTGGCTGGACCACGTCCAACCCACCAGGGCCGGCCCCAGTGAGCGCGCCGGGTTCATGGAGGCGCCGGATATAGGGCCGGCAAAAATGGCTTCAAGACCAACCGTGATGCCTATGGCCAGCGCTGCGCCTTGGCCCACAGCCCGTACATCCGTAGCCACCGCCATAATCACAAACATGAGGAAGAAGGTGAGCACAATCTCAAGGCCCAGAGACTGCAGGTCGCTGCCGGATGGCAGAGTGGCTCCCATGTCTGCTACGTCTCCCAAGATTGCCAGCAGCACCAAGCTGGCGGACACGGCCCCAGCCAGCTGAGCCGCCAGATAGAAGGGGACGTTCTTCCAGGGAAAGTGGCGGCTAACCGCGAATGCAATGGTGACGGCAGGGTTTATATGCGCGCCGGAAATGTGTCCCGTGGCGAATACCATAACCGTCACCGCCATTCCAACGGTCAGGCCTGCACCCAGATGGGTCACCTGCCCGTCCATAAGCTGGTTGACCATGATTGCCCCGGTTGCGGCAAAAACAAGACCAAACGTCCCAATGAACTCTGCAACGCTTTTCTTGAGCATCTTCACACAGTACGCTTTTGTATGTTCGTTCAGAATATCCGCGATTGTTTAACCTGTATTTAAGGGCACTTTAACAGATTTAGGTCAGTTTGACGCCCATTCAAGCGGCTTGTACACTTCTTTCAGCAAGATTGAGGAGAAAGTTATGGGTAACTTCCATGGTGTCGTCCCGGCATTGATTACACCGTTCGATGCGGAGGGAAGGTTCAATGAAGAGGCTTTCCGCGAAGTGATGGAACACAACATCCAAGCCGGCGTCGACGGGTTCTGGATAACCGGCGGCACCGGCGAGAGTGTGCTGCTCAGCGAAGAAGAGGTAGTTAGGATAGCCCAGGTTTCAGCCGATCAGTCCAAGGGTAGAGCCAAGACCATTGTCCACGTGGGAGCGCTCACCACGCAGAGCGCCGTGCGAATGGCCGAAGCCGCCCGCATAGCGGGCGTCGACGCCATAAGCTGCGTGCCGCCTTTCTTCTACAGGCCCCCAGACCAGGCGGTCGTCGACCATTACAAGGCCGTTGCCGGCGCGGCGGACCTCCCTTTCTTCGTTTACAACCAACCCAAGTACACCGGGGTTGAAATTACCCCCGCACTGATGAGCACCTTGATAGAGCAGATTCCACAGTTAGCTGGCGTCAAACACTCGGCGCCGGACTTCCACAACATCCGCCGCTTCTCTCAAATGGGCATAGACGTCTTCACCGGGAGCGGCTCGTTGTTCCTTGCCGCGCTTACCGCCGGGGCTGACGGAGTGGTAGACGGTCCGCTCACGGTGGCGCCGGAGATCTGGGTGGAGGCTTACAGGGCGTATAGAGAAGGCGACGTTCAGCGTGCGCAGGAGCTTCAAGAGCTGGGCGCAAGGTTGATAGATCTGGCGGGCAAGTACGGGATGCAAGCCACCTGCAAAGCGCTGGTCAAGGCCCGCTTGGGGATCGATAGCGGGCAGCCCAGACTGCCTATCGCGTCTCTCAGCGAAGAGCAAACGAAGCAGCTGGTAAACGAGGCTAGGGCTTTGGGAGTGCTTACGGCCTAGCTCGTTTCCGCCAGCGCCTCTTTGACCCTATCCGCGTTTTCTGATGGCATCCAGTTGATCCATCTGTCTTCGTAGTTTTCTAGGAAGTAAATGGCGGCTTTCTCCCAGTCTCCTCGGATGTTATTGTCGCTTGCCCAGGCAGCAGTCTTGTTGATGGCTTCCACGCCCATATCCATCTTTTCCAGCATTTCAACTATGTCAGGAGCCTTTTCCCTGAGGCCGCTGTTGATGCCTTTGCCAATGGGGCGATCGAAATAGGCACATGCCATGGTAGGCGTATAGGAAGCATCGTCTCTGCCCTTGATGACCTCCCTCCAGCATGCTTCTGTGTATGGAGGCTCTTCTAGTATGGTCCATTCGTACTTGCCCATGATGGCTTGCCCTGTGCTCCGGCAAGAGCGGCGTCAAGGGCGGCGCCGGTGCCTCCCGATGATGGCCGTTGGAGCCCAGTAGTAGCCGAAGACGGGTTCGTTCCTGAGCTGTGCTCCGGCAAGAGCGGCGTCAAGGGCGGCGCCGGTGCCTCCCGATTGTATGTTGTACAGGTCTGACAGGCCGTAGGCTTGCAGCTTGGCGCGGTTGATCTCGGCGCACTGCCAGCCGATGGGACAGTTGACAAAGACGCCCTTGCTCGAGTCTTCAGGGTCGGGGAACAGGGCGACGACTTCCGGGCGCTTCATATCATCTATAGTCCTGATGTTGTGCTGTTCCGCTACCCACTTGGGAATCATGAAGAACTGCGGGCCTCCTTCAAAGATGGGCGGGTCCAGGAGGTCTTCGATGTTGCCGTTGGCAGTCTCTTCGTTGTACCAGTCGATTATGTTGTCTGGCCATATCTCTATCCAAATGTCAACTTCGCCGTTGGCCAGGGACACCTGAGCAAAAGGGGTTGTCATGGCTATGCTCTCTACGGGATAACCGTATCCATTTTGCGCAATAAAGCTGAACACGGCATTGCTTATCCATAGGGATTCGTACTGGTTGTCGGCCAGTCTAATAGTGGGCTTCTCTTCTTCTTTTGTCGTTAGAGTAAATGTCTCATCAAGGTAGACTCCGTCAAAGCCCGACATCACAAGTCGGTAGTCACCTCCAACGCAATCAAGGTCTTCAAAGAATAAGTACCCACGTTCCTCGACACCTGGTATCGTGCTTTTCCCCTGAATGGTCGAATTAAAGGATGGCTCCGCCGTAATTTCAGAAGGTAGTTGAAGAAGTGTTGTCTCATAAAAACTTCTGATTGAGTCGTCAGTATTTAAGATTGTAAGGTCGATGCGAATTCCACTTGTTACGTCACCGAATTGGTCATGAACCGTGAAGCAACCAGCTCTTGTAGCGGTTATAGTCCACCTATTAGCTTGAACTGAATTGCCCGAGAGAATTACGGCGTTCTCAACAAACTGCTCGAAGGCTCTGGCATCCTTCTCAGCCTGCGATACTTCAGGTAAATGCCTGGTCGTCGCCTCCAAATCAAAGTAAATGCCGGAGAATTGCACACGAACTTGGACAGTGCCATTCGAACCTACGGTGGAACGCTCGATTTCACTCTTTGGAACCTCGACGATATAGCCTCTTTGCCGTTCGCCAGTTAGAGACCGAGTCCATGTCTTAAAGTCCGAGGAAGATAGAACGACTAGGTCTGAATATAATTCCTGCCCATGCAAATCAGTGATTGTAATGTCAATTAATGGCACTGGTGAAGAAGCTACCGCCACATGCTGCTCATCCAATAGCGAAATGTAGATTTCCAGTGAACTTGAAATAGGGTCTTGTGATTCTTGGACTGTAAGTGAAGCAAAGACAGGTAATGGAGGAAGAGGAGTAGGTGTCGGCAAGCGGGGCATCGACAAAAGCGTAGGAGTGGCAGTGGCGGTTGGGGTGGGCGTTAGGGTTGAGGTCGGCGTGGGTGTCGGACTTTGGGTCTCGGTCGGTACAGGTGCTTCGGTCGGTGTTGGGCTAGGGATAGATGTTACGGTAGGCTCGGCTACCTGAGTGCATCCAATAATAAGCACTCCAAATAGCAGCGAGAACACTAGTTTCCTGATTCTGAGCATCTGCCTCGTCACATCTACGATGGTGGATTCTACCACAATTCTGTAAGTAGTTTGTTGTTAGGGAGTTCATCGTTTCTCTAGTCTGACAACATTCTTCTTTGTTTACTATGGGTACCCTGCCGGCGTAATCCATATGTTGCCGTAGTCGTCCACGCGACCTGCATACCCGGGCGGTATCGCCGTAGTCGCGTCCAACTGCTCTATGACCGCGGGGCTGTCCATTCTATTTCCGGCTTTGAGACGATTCCTATCGTAAACCAGGCATTCCGTTGCACCTCCGCCCTGTACAAAGTACACCTCCCTTGAGCCTGTACAACCCTCTGAGGAGTCCTCGCTGCCTGCGGCAATGCTCTTGACCTTGAGCCGGGGAGAGGAGGCGTAGGCATGAACGCGAAAGCTCACCACCTCCACCGGATCGGTATCACTGGAATGGCCGTACATCTGCTGGTGAAGGCGGACGAAATCTTTTCGAGCGTTCTCCAACTGCTCTTCCGACGTAGGTAGCACATCAAGATTGACCGTAAGCTCCCAGTTTTGTCCCACGTAACGCATGTCCATAGACCTGGTGAGCGCTCTCTTCTCTCCGGCAATACCCTCGCTGTCCATCCAGTCTATTGCTTCCTTTTCCAGCGCGGCCACCGTGGTCAGCATGGTCGATAGGTTTGCGTCCTCCCAGCGTGTGACCCGGGTCCTTACAAACTCGTTGAGGACGTGGGCCTGGCAAAGGCCCTGTGCCGAGAACAGGCCCGGATACAGCGGTACCACAACCTCTCTAATACCAAGGGCCACCGCCAAGTCCACGGCATGCAGAGGCCCAGCGCCGCCGAAGGCCACCAGGGTGAACTCCCGCGGGTCAAACCCACGGCGCACCGAGACCACCCGCAGGATTCCTTCCATCTGTGCGTTGGCCACCTCTATGATCCCCTCGGCTGCCTGGGCCACCGTCATGTCCAACCTGCCGGCTATATGCTGTTGAATAGCCGTCTCAGCCCGGTTTACGTCCACCTCTACCTCACCGCCCAATAGGCTGCCGGAACCAATTCTCCCCAACGCCACTTGCGCATCTGTTACGGTTGGCAGCTCTCCCCCGCGGCCATAGCTGGCTGGGCCCGGGCTGGCTCCTGCACTCATTGGTCCAACCTTGAGCACCCCGGCGGGGTCCACCCATGCGATGCTCCCGCCCCCTGCGCTGCACTCCACCAGGTCTATCATGGCCGCCCTTACAGGGTAACCTCTGCTCCTCGTAGTGAAAGCGCCATGCTGCTCCGTGCCCACCTCGAACTCAAAAGCAAGCCGAGGAGTGGCATTCTCCATCAGACTGGCCTTGGCCGTTGTACCTCCCATGTCAAAGGAGACCAGCTTCTCCCTGCCCAACAGGCGCCCTAGTTCGGCGGCGGCAAGCACACCCGCGGCAGGGCCGGACTCTGTTGTAGTATGCGGCTGCTTGATAGCAGTGCCAACGCCCACCAGTCCACCGGCGGACTGCATAATATACAAGCTGGATGGCTGGGAAAGGACGCCGGCGAGCTCACGTTCCAACCTGGCAACATATCCCTGGAGCACCGGCGCCAAATATGCCGCCACCGCCACCGTACTAGCGCGCTCGAACTCCCTGAACTCCGCAGCTATGCCAGATGAGATTGAGACGAACCCCTCAACGCCGGCCCTTGCAAACTCTTCTTCCACAATTTGCCTGGCCCTAATCTCGTGGGTGGAGTTGGCAAAAGAGAACAGGAAACAGATGCCCACGGAGTTCACGCCTTCTGCAATCAAATCCCTGGCCAAGCCGCGGCACTGCACCTCATTGAGGGGAACCACTACTGAACCGTCGTTCGCTACCCGCTCATCCACCTCTCTTCTCAAATATCGCGGCGCCAGGGGCTCGGCGCGGTCCACGGTGTAATCAAACTGATCCGGCTCTATCTGCCTGCCTATTTCCAGGATGTCGCGGAACCCCTTTGTAGTGATGAACCCAAGCCGGGCGCCCTTGCGCTCCAACAAGGCGTTGGTGCAGACGGTAGTTCCATGCGCCACGTACGGGACCACCGCATCGGTCTGATGGCCGCTGTACATACGCTGCAATCCATCTACAAAACAGACCGCAAGGTCGTGGGGTGTCGTGGGCACCTTGACTACGGAGAGGTCGCCCGTAGACTCGTCATACCATAGATGGTCGGTAAAGGTGCCGCCTATATCTATGCCTACGCGGAATCTGGCCACCTATCCCCTTGCCTTCCTCAGAGCCACGGTTTCCTCTTCGAGCACCGTCCAGCTTTCCGCGTCTATAGCCACGCCGTAAACCTCCAAGGCGCGGGCCAGCGATACTTTGCCGTTTCGCACGTCGCAAAGCACGGCTGCCGGGTCACGATCCAGTGGATTTGCATAACCGCCTCCGCCTCCCGCTAACACGGTTACAACGTCACCCTTCTTCAGAGGATAGTTGGCAGTCTCGCGGGGCAGCTCAACGGGGTCAGTCGAATCGTAGTTCAACACCAACCTAGAGAGCCCGCCCGGCCAGCCACCCGACACACCCGGAGCCGGTATCTTGTGCCTATTGGAATGAGTGGCTAGGTTTACGTCCGCCAGCACCTCCCAGTCCTGCCTCACACCTACTCCGCCGCGGTACTTGCCCGCCCCTTCCGAATCCTGAATATACTCGAGGCGTAGGCCCCTCAACGGATATTGCATCTCCATTGGCTCCACCGGCAGATTGAGAACTTCATGCACGGAGTCCACGCCGTCCTTGAAAGTGCGGGCGCCGCCCCCACCCCCTACGGTCTGATAGTGGATGAAGTAGCCCTGTTCCTCACCGTTGCTGAAGCCCACTCCGTGAACGCCATGCCAGGGGCCCCTGGCTTTCTCTGGAAAAGCTTCCATTACGGCAGCCAGAATTACGTCTCTAACCAGGTAGGTGGTCTCCGTCCTTGCACCGACCGCAGCTGGAGGCTTGGCATTGATCAAGGAATGGTCCGGCATGATCACCCTGAACGGTTTGAGAAAGCCGGCGTTTATCGGCACCGTGTCGTCGACCAGGAGATTCCTGAACACGCCGACGACCATTTGCCATGTCCCGTGGTAAGCAACGTTTATGCCCCACCTGGCCGGTGGCCCGCTGCCCGTGAAGTCCACCTCTACCAGCGGCCTTGGTCTATGCTTTAGAGACACCCTGACCTTGACGGGTATTGGAGCGTCGCTGCCCAGGTCGTCATCCAGGTAATCAATAGCCGACCAGTTGCCCTGGGGCGTATTCAGGATGGCCTGCTGCAACCGCGTCTCGGAATAATCGACAAGCGCGTGCATGTAACGTTTCAGGCCCTTGACTCCGTACCGTTGCGCCAGCTCATGAACACGCCGTTCCGCCAGATACAACGCCGCCATGTGCGCTCTGATGTCCGCCGCCCTTTCCTGCGGGCCGCGGATATTTGCCAGCATGATCTCGTAGATGTCCTGCTCAAGCCTGCCCGATTTGTACAGAGCCACCGGCGGCAAGCGCAAGCCCTCCTGGTATATCTCCGTGGCGTCTCCCACCACGCCCTGCGCCGGCGCCTTACCACCCACGTCCGCCCAGTGACCCTGGTTGCATACGAAGCAGAGCAGTTCGCCGTCATAGAAAACGGGTTTGATGAACGACATATCCGGCAGATGCGTGGGCCCGCCCAGGTACGGGTCGTTCATCACGAAGACATCTCCGTCCGACAGGCTGGAGTCAAACTTCTCCAGGATGCGAGCGCCCACGGGGCCGTACCCCGAATTGTTGTACTGACCGCCTGAGTAGCGACCGCCGCAGAAAGGCTGGCCGTCCGAATCCAGCAGCCACGCCGAACAGTCCTTGCGTTCCTTGATGTTGGTGGAGTACGCGGAGCGCACCAGTATCGCCTGCGACTCGTCGCAGAGGGTCATGAAGGCGTTGAGCATCACCTCCATGATCACAGGGTCTACGCCTAGAGATTGGTTCGGTTTCAAAGAGTGCTCCATGCCAACTCAACAAACACGGGCAGCCGGAGGATCAAGGGACGTCCATAGTGCGCAGGCGAAGTATCGAGAGAAGGAGGAAGGCCAGCGAAACCACCACCGCCCCTACGATGGCCGCCGGGAACTCGATCACGCTTCCCCCCAGTGCTTGGAAAGTCGTTTCATCCAATTCGTACATGATGGCCAGAGTATAGTTTCTAACGCTTATGTATCGTATTCCTTCCAAGAATGAGCTAACAAGCCCCTCCCAGAGAAATACGTAGACCAGGCCGAACGCCAAAGCGCGAGAGCTGATGAGCCCCGCCCAGGTGAATACGGATGCATAGGCGGCAACACCGACAAATAGGGACAGAGCAACGGCCAGCAGAGGCTGAAGACCTCCACCCAAACCTATTGCCACGGCCAGCATCGAGCTGATCATCATGATGGGTGAGGCCACTATTACGGAGGCAAGGAATTTTGGAACTACAATTTGGTATCTTGGCACAGGTTTCAAGGTCAGGTAGTTTAGCGTTCTATCGTCTATCTCATCGCCGAACGCGGCAGTGGCCAAAGCCATGGTTACTATTGGCGCAATGCCGCCAATCAGCATGCCGTTCACCAGAATCGTTACAAAGTCCGCACTGAAGGATGCCCCAGATGATGAAAAGCTTGCTACGGCTGCAGCCAAAGCCACGGGCAGCATGGACAGAAGAGCAATCAAGACCAAGCGGCGCTTGCCCATCTGATGCAATGACAGCAACAGTATCTGGACCATCAACGCTCTACCACGTAGCTGAAAACGCTCTCCAGAGAATCATCCAGGGGTTCCACGCGAAGCAAGCGCACTCCCAGCTCTTTTGCCAAGCGGGGCAGCGAACGTTGCAGTACGCTTACTCTTTGGCTCAAGATGGTGAGCACCCCTTCGCCATCAACCGAGACCGAATCCGCCTCCTCCATCTGAAGTATCGCCGCCGCCATCTTGCGGGGCTCGCTGACCACCACTCGCACGCGATACGGGCGCTCGTCGAGCTTGGCGCGGATGGCGCGGTAGTCTCCGGAGGCAGCCAGTTTACCACTGACCATGAGCAGTATCTGTTCAGCTAATATCTCAACCTCTTCCAGTATGTGAGAAGAAATAACTATGGTCCTGCCCTCGCCGGCCAGGTCTTTCATCAGGTCATGGAACTCCAATCTCTGGCGGGGGTCGGTGCCGTTAAGAGGCTCATCCAATATCAAGACCTGGGGATCATGCACCATGGCGGCAGCCAATCGCATGCGCTGGCGCATCCCCCTGGAATACGTGGATAGTGCGCGGTGCTGTGCTTCTTCAAGGCCCACCCTTGCAATTGCCTGATCCACGTATCTCTCTAAGGGCTGCAAACCGTACAACCGTCCCGAAAACTCCACGAATTGCCGGCCCGTGAAGAACCCGTATACCCCCTCATGCTCCGCCATGATGCCAACGCGGCGATACAGCTCCGCATTGTCTCTGGGCCGTTCACCAAGCAAACTAACGTCTCCCTTGGACACCTTGGAAAGGCCGGTGATCATGTGCAAGATAGTGGTCTTTCCCGCGCCGTTGGGGCCCAGAAGACCCGTTATGCCCGGATATATGTCGAACGAAACATCGTTCACAGCGACCACATTGCCAAACCACTTGGACAAGCCGGCAACGTTCACGGTGGGGCTTCCGGAAGATGTTTGCAATGTGCTCATATCGCTATCCTCTGATAACGCCGCCAGAGGAGGAAGCCGGGGCCCGCGGTCAGAATCAAGTACCAGCCAACGGGAACTATCTCTGGCAGTTCCCGCACCAAGGCTCCAAACCTGGAGTCCGGCTCCTCACCAAATATAAAGTCGTTGATTCTTATGGGCACGTCTCCAATGCTCAACAGGGCGAACCACTTGGCCATGTCTCCCGCAATAGGCTCGCACTCGTGCATCTGTACGGTTACGTTCCCGTCGGTCGTCGTGGTCGTCGTGGCTCCTTCACATGCGGTAAGGATTCCCGCGGCAGACCCCGAAACTATCCACAGACCGATTACGAATGCGGCTGCATAGGCTCTTCGACTTGTGAAGGCGGCAACCGCTAGGGGCAGGGTCGTGGTGAAGGCAGCCACGACGAAACCGGCGGCCAAGAAGCGGGGAACGTCCAACCAGTTTTCCCTAACATAATCCACTGGCTCGGGCGCCGTGAGAAGCAATCCAAGGAAAAGCAGAATCTGCCCGGAGAACACAATGGCAAGCGTGACTATGAGAAACGCCGACCACCTACCGGCAACGTAGTCAGTGGGGGTTAGAGGCCTTACCAAGTAGAGGTGGAGAATACGATCGCGACGGTCTGGGATTAGCAATTCAGGCGCAATTATCGCGGAAAAGAGGAGGAGGATGGCGGAGATTATCGAATAGTAGACGGAGTGACCGGGCACCTCAAACCCGGGCCCGCCCTGAGACGCTACCAGGACCATGATGATTGCCGGGCTCATTGCCGCCACGAAGAGCAGCACAGGCAAGACCTTGGCGCGTGAACCGCGGCCTATCCCCAGGGCTGATCTGATGCCGTTGACAAGCAACGCCCAGCGAGCCCGCGCTCTACCTTCTCTGGGACCGTAGTATCTCTGGTACCCCAGGTCATATACCTCTCCCCGCCGCTCGGCCGTCATGCCCGGCTGCCTCTGAAGATGTCCGTCAGGCTGCCCCGCCTGGGCGCCAAACGACGCAACCTGGAATCAGCATCGACCAGGGCATCCCGAATGTTGTCGTACTGATCTTCGGTTACATTTTGCACCACCACGGAAGCTCCATCCAGATCAGCCTGGATCCCATGTTTTCCCAAGGCTTCCATCAGCGCGTCCAAGTTGTCGTCGACCTCCAAGAAAAGCGTCTGGGTCTCCTGGGTGAACTGCGAGACTGCGCCTGCCTCAGTAACACGGCCGCCTTCCAGAACGACGATTCGATCGCAAGTCCGTTCAACATCACCCATGAGGTGGGAGGAAAGAAGCAAACTTATGCCGAATTCACGACCGGTACGTCTGATCAAGTCGAGCATTTCTTCACGTCCGCTTGGATCCAGTCCCGCGGTAGGCTCATCCAGCATTACAATGGTGGGGTCGTGGACCAGAGCCTGGGCCAGCTTCACACGCTGTTTCATGCCCGTGGAATACTCGCCTATGGGACGGTAACGTTCTTCGTCCAGGCCCACGTGCCGTAGAACGTCGGCGGCGCGAGTGCGCGCATGGGAGGGAGGCAATCCGCTGACCTGGGCCATGTGCGACAGGAACTCAGACGAATTGATCGAGTCCGGCAAACAATCGTGCTCCGGCATATAGCCAAGCCGGCCACGGATCTCGATGGAACTGTAAGGTTGCCGCCCCATGACCTCGGCGGAGCCGGAGGTGGGCTTGAGCAGCCCAAGGAAGAGTTTGATAGCCGTGCTCTTGCCGGCTCCGTTGGGGCCCAGAAGCCCGGTAATTCCCTGGTCTACCTCGAAGTCCACGGAATCAAGGGCTATTGTGGAGCCGTAACGCTTGGTGAGATTCTTGGCTTCCAGGATAGGCGGCATAGAAAAATAGTATATTAAATCGGTGGTAGTTTTGGAATATCCTCTCTCTTATTTGGATGACCAGTCTTTGATGGATAACCTCTGCGTTACTTGCACTAGGGCTTGCTGAACCATGCCGGCGCCTCGCATTTTTAGCACTTTGAGCATACGCGACTTCCGCCTTCTGTGGGGGAGCAGCGCCATCTACGTAATAGGAGCGGCAACGGAGCTTATTGCCCAGGGCTGGATGGTGCTCTTGCTTACTGACGATTCCGCCCTCTGGGTTGGCATAGCTTCAGGTATACGTGGCGCCGGACACATAGCCTTTGCACTTGTTGGAGGGGTCCTGGCAGACCGGTTGAGCCGCCGCATGGTGTTAAGCACGTTCAGAGCCATAAGCGGGCTGGTCCTGTTGGGCCTGGCACTGCTAGTCTTGCAAGATAGGGCACAACTCTGGCACGTGCTTGTCGTTGTTTTTATACAAGGTTCCGCTGACGGCATCGTCGCACCTGCCTTCAACGGCCTTATCTACGATACCGTAGGCCCGCGCCGGCTGATGAATGCCGTTGCCTACACCCTGGGGGGATTCCATATCTCTTGGACCGCTGGATCCGTGCTTGCCGGCAATGTAATCAACTCAGCAGGTATAGGAGCCGCCTTTGCTCTAGCCGGTGTGGCCTACTCAGTCAGCGTACTTCCTCTGTTTTTTATGAAGGTTGCCAGGTCCGTGCAACAGAGGAAGGAATCCATTTGGCGCAACCTTGGACAGGGACTTGCATACGTTGCAGGAAACAGCCCCTTGCGAGCCTTGCTGATGCTCAGCGTCCTCACGGAATCATTCGGATTCTCCTACATTATCATGCTTCCTGTGATAGCCAAGACCGTTCTGGGCGTGGGGGCCACCGGACTTGGGTACCTTTCCGCGGCAGGGGGAGCCGGCGCGCTGATAGGTACGGCGGTATTGGCCAGCTTCAGTGATTTCCCAAACAAATGGAGGCTGCTCACCATAGGCACATTGGGTGCAGGGATAGGCATTGTTCTATTTGCTTTCTCTTCCTTGTATGCAATATCGCTTGTCCTAGTAGCCATCATCGGGCTTTCCCTTGTAGTGTACGACGCATCTATCAACACACTGCTCCAGCTATCGTCAGACGACAATATGAGGGGCCGTGTGCTGGGGCTGTACGGCATGACGTGGGGGTTCACGCCCGCGGGCGGCTTCGTCGTAGGCGCCGTTGCCAGCGCGGCAGGCGCGCCGCTCGCCGTGGGAATGGGAGGCGTCGTCATCGTAACCTATGCGGCAACGGTCATAGCCAGGATGGGATCCAGGCTCAAGCCGCCGGACCCCGATTCCGGGTAGCCCGCCCCCCCTTGCCCCCTGCCGCATAGGGGACGCCCCACACCACCACCAGATTGCTTCGGTTCCTCGCAATGACGAAAGAGGGTGTCCGTCTGCCCGTCTGCCCGCTTGCCCACTTGCCCATTTGCATATAATCTAGTGTAGCCACGCTGGCAGGGAGGAGGTACGTATGACTATAGAACAGACCTTTGAAGAAGCCGTAGTTGAGTTCATAGCAAAAACCAAGGAGTTTATCGATACGGAATCACTGGAGGGCATCCCGCCCAACACGCCCTGTCCTTACGAGCAAGAAGGGCCTCCCTACGAATCACCCATCCGGCTTGATTCCAACTTCATCACCAAATACGCCCGCGCAATAGGCGACAACAACCCTATCTATACAGACCCGGACTATGCCAGGAAGACCCGCTATGGCACGCAACTGGCTCCTGGGCCTGTATTGAACTACATAAGGTACCCGGGCATTCACGGGGCCACTCGTCCCCAGGGCTATCCTGTAGCCAACTTTGTGGCCGGATGCGCCTGGGAGTTCTTTGACGTGCTGAGAGTAGGCGATAGGTTCAGGACGTCGAAGGAGACCAAAGAGCTCATCGAGAAGAAGGGGGGCCACGGAGACCTGCTGTTCCTCATTTCGGAAGTGAACTACTGGGACTTCCACAACGACCTCAGAGCCAAGTCCTACGGCACTCTGATCATGGTGCCGCAAAGGACCATGGGCACTTCCAGGGCTATGGACGTGGAACGCCTGGGCGAAAGTATGCTCTATGAGCGAAAAGCCCAAAGCTACTCCAAGCAGGAGATGGAAGATCTCGTCAAACGGGTGGAGGGCGCGGAGCGCAGGGGCTCCAATACGCTGTACTGGGAAGACATAGAGGTGGGCGACAAACTGGGCCCCCTTGTCCTTCCGCCCTGGACTCTGCAAGACCAGGTCTGCCAGGACACCGTCAATTCTCAGACTGTGGGCACCGGAGACAATCCGGGAGACGTCCCCATCAAGGAAAAAGACGTCCTTTCCTTTGAATCAGCTTACCGCCGCATGAGAGAAAGGCCGGGCAGCGCGCGGACTCACCCCAATACTCTCTGGCCCTGGACTCCGGGAGCGGAGCATGAAGACGCCTTACTGGCCGCTTTCCGCGGTCAGCCTGGCCCCTTCGACCACGGGGGTCAGCGGTTCCAGATACCGGAGCAGCTTTTCACCAACTGGATGGGCGACGACGGTTTCATACGCCGCATGTACTCGGCACTGAGGAGGCCCGTATACTACGCCGACGTCACAACCTATACCGGTGAAGTAGTAAAGAAGTACACAGAAGTACAGAAGGGCAACAGCGAACCAGGGGGTGTCCCCGGAGAGGCTACGTACCACGCAGTCGGCATCCGCTGGCAAGGAGCCAACCAGGTAGGCGAAGCACAGGTGCCGGGCACAGTCACGGTATACTTGCCATCGAGAGAAAACGGCCCGGTGCAGTTACCCATACCGCATGCCGCCAAGCCGTCTTTCGTCAACTACGAAACGTTCCGCAACGAGTGGTATTGAGAAATGAAAGAGGGGGGCGGGTTATCCGCCCCCCTCTTAAGACTTTGCCAGCTCTTCCTTCAAGCTATGGTACGCCACCCAGGGGCCGCGCGCGCCTGCGCTGCCCCTCTCCGCGGCCCTCTCTTCAGGCGTCCTGATCTCAGGCTCTATCCTAACCGTTGCCAGTACAGGCCCTTCCGTATTGAATATCTCGCCGGCCGCAGTGCTGAACTCCTCCAAGTCGTCGAAGTCGTAGGCAGCATTGTACCCCGCGGACAGCGCCATGTCTCTGAAAGAAACCGTATCCGCTCCAACTATGGGCTGCCCGCCTGTGGAAGCATAAACGCCGTTCTGCACCACGAAGTGGTACAGGTTCTTGGGCCGCTGCTCTCCAATGGTTATCAATGCACCCAGGTTCATTTCAAGACTGCCATCGCCGTCCAGCAGGATAACCGCCTTGTCCGGCCGGGCCAGCGCCACCCCCAAGGCAAACGAGGATGCCTTGCCCATGGCGCCGCCTACCGGCAAGTCCAGCTCTGGGTGATCGCTCACCTCTTTCCAGCGGGGAGTAGCGCGAAACACCGGAATAACCACCGCTTCTCCCCTGTACTCTTGAATTACCCGCATCATCTCTATTTGCTGAAGCATTGCCGGCCTTCCCCCATGACTAATTGGATTTTTGCTTGTAAGTCTGCCTGTCCTGCATGACCTCTGAAATCGGCCTGCCTTTGGCCAGTTGTCCCAGGGCGTACGCCTCCCACTCCTCGAGCTCCAGGCACGCCTCGAGCTGTTCCCGCGCCTCATCGAAGCTGGCGACTATCACGCCGTCCTCGTCGGCAACTATGAGGTCGCCGGGATTTACCGTTAGGCCGCCCACCTCCACCGGCACGTTGACCGCGCCCTCTTCCGAACCGGACCGCTTGGCTATAATCGCCGAAACGCCGCGGCAGAATACGGGGAACTTCAACCGTTCAATGGCCCGCTGGTCCGTGACCAGGCCGTCGGTGACCATTCCCGCTATGCCCTTTTCCTGGAAATTGAGCACCGCGAAGTCGCCGGTGGTAGCGTTCCGGTGCTCGCCGCCGCGGCTCATCACAATCACGTCGCCCGGCTGGGCAATCTCCGACGCTCTGGCCAGGGCAGCGGTAGAGTTGGGAGTGGTCTGCACGGTCAGCGCCGGGCCAACCAGCTTCACCGGCTGCCATAGGGCTCTGATGGCAGGCTCCATCCCTCCATTCAGGAAATGACCCAGCGAAGGGGCCAGTATCTTCTTGTAGGCGTCTATCAATTCGTTGTCTGAGGTAAAGGAACGCGGGTTGACCGTTACCATTGGTGCCTCCAGTCTTTATCTGCGCTTGGGCTGGGCTCTAGTGGGTTGTATGTAGTGAGGCTCCGTTGCTGCCAATGATTCAGCGGATGCCTTTCCCATTTGCTCATCCAGGGCATTGTGCAGCTTCAGCGTGGTCTCTACCTGCTCCTCGGAAGCGTGGATGCCCTCCTGCCGCAACAGTTTACTAACCATATCCTTGGTTATGCTCATGGCTCTCTCCCTAAATTTCAGGATGTTTATTGTGCCATTCCGTAGCCTGCTCGTAAGCGTGGGCCACCTTCAATACCACGTCGTCTTCAAACAAGCGCCCCGATATTTGCAGGCCAACGGGCAGCCCCTGGGTGGAGAAGCCGCATGGTACGCTCACCGCCGGCTGGCCTGTCAGATTCTGGGGACGGGTGAAGCTGCGTTGAGTAGCCATTCTCAATGCTCCGGCGTCGCCGCCAGCCGCCACGCTTGCTTGTATCTGTCCGGGAGGAGCCGCCATGGTGGGGCCCACCAAAACGTCCACGTTTTTCATGACTCGGCTGATCTCATCCTGTATCTGCCTTCTCAAGAGCTGCGCCTTGTGGTACATGGTAGAAGATATCACAGATCCTACCAGGACCTTTTGCTGCACGCCCACGGTGTATTCATTGAGCCGGTCTATCCAGGGAGCGTGCACTTGGGCAGCCTCGCTCCAGGTGATGGTGTTGCCAGAGACGGCAGCATACTCAGCAGTTAACGGCAGAGACACCTCCTCTACGGAGGCGCCGAGCTCGCTGAGCACTCCTATAGCCTGTTGCGCCAGGGCTGTCACCTCTTCCGTGGCGCCTTCGTTGAACTCCTTGGGCACTCCAACGCGGATTTTCCCGATGCCGCCCTTCAGCGCCCCGGCATAGTCGGGTAGGCGCACCCTTGCCGACGACGGGTCTCTTGAGTCGTAGCCGGCCACTGCCTGCAGCATCAAGGCGCAATCTTCCACGGTCCTGGTTAAAGGCCCGGCATGGTCTATGGACCAGCTCAGAGGGAAAACCCCGTATCTGCTCACCAGGCCGTACGTAGGCTTCAGACCGACAATACTACAGAAGGAAGCCGGCCCACGAATCGACCCGCCGGTACAGGAACCCATGGAGCCAAAGACCATGCCGGCTGCCACGGAGGACGCCGAACCGCTGGAAGAGCCGCCGGGGGTGTGTTCCAGATTCCAGGGGTTGCGCACTTCCCCGTATAGGCTGTTGTGGTTGCCGCAGGCGAACTCCAGGCAGTGGTTCTTGCCGACCAGCACTCCGCCGGCTCTATTCAAATTGCGCACGGCGGTACTGTCCTGATTCGGAACATACTCCGAGAATACGCTGGAGCCGTTGGTAGTGCGTGTGCCTCTTGTGGAATAGATATCCTTGACCGCATAAGGTATGCCGTGCAGTGGACTGCGATAGTTCCCTTGAGATATCTCCTGCTCCGCTTGTCGCGCGGTTGCCAGCGCTCTATCACCTAATACGGTAAGGAATGCATTCAATTTGGGATTGAGCGCGTCAATGCGATGAAGTACGGCCTGCGTAAGCTCAACAGGTGAAAGTTTACGGGCCCCGATTGCTTTGGCAGCGTCCGCCAAGGTCAGGCTGGTTAGATTCGCAGACATCTGGCTCCTCCCCGTTTCGAACTATTCTTAGAGTGAGGCCTATTCTATGCAAAGATGACGAGAAATCCAAGTTGGGCTCTTGTTCGTAAGACGTTTTGTAGCGTTTGTAGCGTCGGAATCCTTAAGATTGTTTCTAAGGAGGTATTGACAAACACAAGATAAGCCATACAATTGTTGCGGTTTTCTTGCAGAGCGTTGCTAACACGCTCTAGTAGAACTTACCATTTTGGAGGGTGAGAAAATGCATTTAGGACTTAGCTTAAGGAAATCACTGGGTGTGATTGTTTCCATTGGGCTGCTGGCAGTTCTAGCGTGCGGACCTTCAGAAGAGGCCACACCTACGCCAGACGCGCCTACTCCCACACCCACGGCAGCGCTGCAGGTGCCACAGATTACGGTGCCCACGCCAACGGCAACGCCCATACCGCCCGCACCCGGAGTGACGGCCGTACCGCAGCCCACCAACACGCCGACTCCGGTTCCGGAAGGCGGAGGACCCGTTTACGGCGGCACCACTGCCATAGGCGGGAGTGGCGTAGGGTCCCCGGGCCAGTTCGATTTCACCGGCAATACTGTCGGTTACGGATGGACAGCGCTGGGATTCGCTGGCAACGTCTGGGGCCAATTGCTTCGTTTCAGCCTGGCTGATAAGCAGACAGTGGAGAACGACCTTGCTGAGTCTTGGTCGTTGGACGCGGATGGAACCACTTACAGATTCCAAATACGCGACAACATCGTTGACCATGACGGCAACAGGTTTACCGCGGAAGACGCTGCGTACTCCTTGTACCGCTACATCGATAGACCGAACGGCCTTTCCTCGAAGCGCCAGGGATGCCTCCGAGCCTACGTCAAGAACGTAGTTGACGACATGGGCAGCCCACTGCCTGAGCCAGGGGTTGAAGCCCTCTCGGACACCGAGCTAGTCGTTAGACTCAAAGCGCCGAGAGCCGCTTTCCTGGCCTGCTTCGTGTCTCCATGGACAGCCGTTATGCCTGACACCTACACCAGGCCCATAGACGAGAGCGGCACCTGGAGAGACATTGACTTCACCAAGGGTGAGGTTGTTGGCACGGGTGCATTCATGCTGACCGTATTCGAAGACAACAACCGCGCCGGCTTGGAGCGGAACCCCAACTATTTCCTGCCTGAGTACCCTTACCTGGATGGCTACGAGGTCCTGGCAATACCTGATGCCAACACACGCGTAGCTGCCTTTATGGCGGGCCAGGTTGACTACCTGGGTCTATTCGGTGACGCTCCTTCACCGCGCGACGTTGCGAGAATAGTGGATCGCTTGGGTGAAGACGCAATTCGCCAACCTCGCGTGAACGCCAACGGCTGGCGCGGGTTCCCTCTGAACACCCAAAAGCCGCCGTTCGGGCCGGTAGGTGACCCCACCGCCGACAAGCTTCGCACGGCTATTCAGTGGATGGCAGACCGCAACGAGTTCAACCAGCTCGCCTTCAATGGCACAGGCCATCTATCCACGCCGTACTTCATTGGCTGGGACTGGATTCACACCGTTGATGAATGGCTGGCGGAGTACAAGGGCCTTGATTCCACGCCTGACGTGCAGGCAAGGGACTTGGCCGATGCGCAGGCCATAATGACGGAACTGGGTTACGGTCCGGACAACCCGCTGGTTGTAGAGTTCGTTTGCTCCGTTGGTAGCACAAGGGACTGCGAGGTCTTTGACCAGCAGCTAGAGAGGATCTGGATCCAGGCTGATCTCAACATAGCCCCGGACTACGCCAGCTCGGACAAAGCTGGTGAGGAAGGCAACTTCCAGGTTATCCAGATCAGCAAAGGCCTCTCCTTCCAGGACCCTGATGGGTACAGCGTCTCTACCTACCTGACCTGGGAAGAGGGTGGACGCAACTACAGCGGCCATGTCAATTCTGAATGGAGAGACCTCTTGGAGCAGCAACTGGTTATCAACGACCAGGAGGAACGGGCTGTAATCCTCCGCCAGATGGCGAGAATATTCTGGGACGACGCGCATATGATAGGCATGGTCAGACCGGGAGTCATAGGACTGCACAGGTCAACGTGGCAGAACTGGACGCCGCCCATTGTGCATACAGACGCCTACTCCATGGAGAGGGTCTGGTTGTCCGACGACATGATGTAAGCTAGTCCGTCGATTTGCTAGTCAGTGGGCGCCCCTGGATAGCGGCGCCCACTTGACATAACTGAACCATGAGACAGTATCTTTTACGTAGATTCGCCCTCTTCATCCCTACTTTGATAGGGGCCTCTCTCGTTATATTCGTAATTCTGCGCGTCCTTCCCGGAGACGTGGCCGCCATTCTCCTGGCCGGCCCAACGGGCGACTCTACATACACTCAAGAAGACATAGACAACCTGCGTGAGACCCTGGGCTTAAACAAACCCATTCCCCTACAGTACTTGGATTGGGCCTACGGTATGATCCGCTTTGACCTTGGGAATTCCTACGTAACCAATACGCCGATATCCCGGTCCATCAAGCAGCAGTTCCCCGTCTCACTGGAGCTCGGCATCTTTACCATCATAGTGACCTGGATAATCGCCGTTCCCATAGGCATACTCGCCGCGATACGGCAGGACGGAGTCGCGGATTACGTCCTGCGTGGAATTGCTATCATCGGGCTTGCCATGCCCAGCTTCTTCGTCGGTCTGCTTGTTATACTCTTCCTTTCAGTGCTCTTCAACTGGATACCCCCCATAGGCTTCACTCATCTGTGGCAGGACCCGGCGGTAAGCTTCCAACAGCTCTTCTTCCCTGCCGTAGCTCTCGGCTTCTCAGTCAACGGCACGCTGCTCCGCATGACCCGGACACAGCTATTGGAAGTGCTCCGGGACGACTACGTCAGGACTGCCAGAGCCAAGGGTCTCTCAGAGCGGGTAGTGATTCTGCGACACGCCGTAAGAAATGCGCTGCTTCCAGTTGTCACCATAGCCGGAGCACAGATGGGCCTGATCTTTTCCGGCACCATCGTAATCGAAAACATCTTCAGCATTCCTGGAATCGGCCGCGGCGTCCTCCAAGCTATGTTCTTCCGGGATTTGCCCATGGTGCAAGCGTATCTAACCTACTTCGTGCTGGTAGCATTGGTCGCTAATCTGCTGGTGGATATGACGTATGCCTACCTTGACCCGCGCATACGGTACTCCTAGGGAGAATTTGGTATGACCACACGTCAAGACTCGATCACAGTTTCGGTTGATTTTAGTAAGGTCAAGCGTCCCAACGTTGCGCAGCAGTTCTTGCATTTCATGCGGACGAAACCGTTGGGCGGGACCGGTGTCGTGATATTGCTCTTCGCTTCGTTGGTGGCGTTGGGCGCGCCTGCAATCGTGCCCCATGATCCCTGGGACATCAGCGGATTTACTCAACTGCTGTCCCCAAACTCAGAATTCTGGTTCGGAACGGATATACTGGGAAGAGACATCTTCAGCCGAACGATCTACGGGACCCGGGTCTCACTCTTCGTGGGCGTTCTTACTATGCTGGTTGCGACCAGCATAGGAGCATTCGTAGGTATAACCAGCGCCTACTACGGCGGCAAGACCGACTTGATCATTCAGAGGTTCATAGACTCTATAACCTACTTACCTTCACTTGTGCTGGGCCTTGCCCTGATGGCAGCGTTTGGGCCCGGTTTCCTCAGTTTGATTACGGCTATGATCATCATCTTCACAAGCCGCGGAGTACGGATCATTCGTTCCCAGGCGCTCAGTATCAAAGAACTGCCCTACGTGGATGCATCCGTATCAATAGGTGGCAGCGATCTCAGGATCATGCTGCGGCACATCCTGCCCAATACCTTTGGCCCCATGATGGTGGTGGCTACCACCATGATTGGTTCCGCAATTGTAATTGAAGCCTCGCTCAGCTTTCTAGGAGTCGGATTACCCCCTCACATTATCTCGTGGGGCGGAATGCTTTCCGGTCAGATACTCATGGACTTCGCCAGCGCGCCCTGGATTGGCATATTCCCCGGAATGGCGCTTACGCTGGTGGTTTTCGCCATCAACGTCTTTGGCGACGCCCTCAGGGACGTATTCGATCCCAGGCTTCGCGGGCGCTAATCAGTACCAATCACCAGTTCTGCGGATATAGTATCCGGTAGCCGCCGGTGCCGGTGAGATGAGGCCAGGTGCGGTCGGAGTATTCAGGGAAGATCTGTCGATAGTTCTTCACCGCCGCCCTCAACTCAGGTATCGGATTTGCACTGTCGTCCACCCTCACGTCCAAGTTCGCATTCGCATCTATCCTCTTCCAGTGCATCTGTACCGCCGCCGCCTGCCTACCCCGGTTGTCTCCTCCCACCGACTGTGCCGCCTCCAAACACCTCAACAGCCTCTCCTCTAGCGGCATCCCCACACCCTCTGTCTCCTCAAACGTGTCGCCCAGCGCCTTCACCACCTCAGGACCTACCATCGTGTTCGCACTGCACGCATAGTGCCGCCCTGTCCTGCTTCCAGCCCACGGACTATGCCCAGGCGACGTGTACGCCGCAGACGTACCCGTCCTGTCGATCAAGCTGTACTGTCCCGCACCGTTGCTCACCTTGATCAAGGCCTCTAGCGCCACGTCAGCGGGGAAGCCCAGCTGCAGCATGGCTATGCCGCGCCGCCTCTGCGTCTCCACCGAGCTGAACCCCACCATCCCCACCTCTCCTATACCACGCAGCACCCTGGAGCCTACCGCCGGGTTCTTCGTCGCTACCGCTCCGCCAAACTGACCTGTCTCCACGTCATAGCCCACTATCGTCATCGTCATGGCCTACACCCGCCTACCCTGCACAGCGCGTTCCTTCTCGCCTTCGGTGAGCGCCTTCATCACTGTAATGCTGGAGTTCTGCCGCTGCTCCAGCCGCTTGGCAAAAGCGCGAGCTTCCTCCTCGTCTCGCTTGGAATACGTAAGCACCATATCAGCTTCGCCTTCGGTCCAGTACAGACCGTAGTAGCCGCTGCTTGTAGTAATAGCGGCGGTCCCGCCGCTCTCCTCTTGGGACAAGTCCAGTGCGGCCTTCCCCGCGGCAAGCTCTTCTTCACCAGTTCTCTGTCCATTCAATTTCACCAAGGCAACGTATACCGGCATCTTGTTTCTCCTTTGTATTCCAACAGGCCTACCAGCCGCCAGGGTACAGGATGGTGTGTCCCCCGATACCCGACAATTCCGGCCATGTTCTATCATGGTATTCAGGGAAGATCTGACGATAGTTCTTCACCGCCGCCCTCAACTCCGGTATCGGATTCGCACTGTCGTCCACCCTCACGTCCAGGTTCGCATTCGCATCTATTCTCTTCCAGTGCACCTGTACCGCCGCCGCCTGCCTGCCCCGGTGGTCTCCTCCTACTGACTGCGCCGCCTCCAAACACCTCAACAGCCTCTCCTCTAGCGGCATCCCCATCCCATCCGTCTCCTCGAACGTGTCGCCCAGCGCCTTCACCACCTCCGGCCCTACCATCGTGTTCGCACTGCACGCATAGTGCCTTCCTGTCCTGCTTCCAGCCCACGGACTCAGCCCAGGCGACGTGTACGCCGCTGACTTACCCGTCCTGTCTATCAGGCTGTACTGTCCCGCACCGTTGCTCACCTTGATCAAGGCCTCTAGCGCCACCTCAGCGGGAAACCCCAGCTGCAGCATGGCTATCCCACGCCGCCTCTGCGTCTCCACCGAGCTGAAACCCACCATCCCCACCTCTCCTATACCACGCAGCACCCTGGAACCCACCGCTGGGTTCTTAGTCGCTACCGCTCCGCCAAACTGACCCGTTTCCGCGTCGTAGCCCACTATCGTCATCGTCATAAGTCAACTCCTTAGTAAGACTTCCCCTGCACCGATAGGCGTTTTTCCCAGTCCACCAATGCCGGCGAGACGGATATTGTCGCGTTCTCCTGTTCGCCCAGCTTGGTGAATATGGCGTTCGCTACGGCTTCATTCTTGGACTCCAGGGTCAGTACCATGTCGTAATCACCCTCCGACCAAAGAATGCTGAGGAATCTGGCGCCGTGATTCTCTATCTCGGCGATAGCTCGCGCCACTCTACCCGTAGCCAGCTCCTCCTCTCCACCCCGTTTGGGCGACTCATTGAATTTCAGCAAACCTATGTAAGCTGTCAAGATGGGCCTCCTTGCCAAGTATGCTCAATCAGCGTCCAAACACGCGTTCAGAAGGTAGGGTGCACGCCGCTTGAGACGAGACGCATTATTCAAGGAGCAGCCTTAGGTGTCAAGGTGGGGCTCGCAAATGCCGCCAAGTGGTGCGCGGAGCCCTCGGTCCACGGCGGCAAGGCACGGCCTAGGGGCTCGGGCCGGTGGTGTAGGTGGCGTTTACCCCTCCGGCTCCGGCAGCCTTCCTTCCTGGCGCAGGTATACGCGGGCCAGTCGGATCTCGGCGTAGGTGAACCGGTCGCTGAGAAACTCCCAGACCGGCCTGAGGAATGCACTGCCGCAGACGTCGAAGGCCTCCTCTATCTGGCCCAGCCTTTCCACGCCAGGCCTGGCGTGTTCCAGGTCCATGGCCGTTCCCTCTTCTGCCATGCGTTCGATGTGGCCGATGACGGTACCCTCCGATAGGCCTCTCCGCGCCGCTATTTGAGCAACGTACAGTCCCTGGGACAGCAAGCGTCTGGTCTCATCGTAGGTGGCTCCCCGGGGGCGCCCCGGCCCTTCCGGCTGTCCTGCTTCAGGCCCGTCCACCGGCCCCCGCTGCGCCGGCGCCGCGCTTTCCTTGCGCTGCACGCCGTTCTCCGCCACGTACCGTTGTATCGCCTCCAAGAACGTATCGCCGTATTCCTCCGCCTTCACCCTGCCCACGCCGTGTATGTCCAGGAACTCCTCCTTGCTGCGGGGCATGGCCGCGGCCATGCCCCGCAGTGACGCGTCGCCGAACACCACGTACGGGGGCACGTCGCGACCGTCGGCCAGCCGTCGTCGCAACGCCCGCAGCTCTTCGAACAGACCTTCGTCGTAGTCAGCAGCCGCCTGCGCCGCCGAGCGACCGCCCCCGTCGTCCGACTGCGGCCGTGGCAGCATCAGCGTCCGCCGCTCGTGCAGGAACGATCGCCCCTCGTCGGAGACTAGCAGAATCGGGAACTCGCTCTCCGCCCGTTCCAGCAGCCCCTTCGCCTGAAGCTGCCCTATTATCTCCCGCAGCTGCGACCGCCCCATGTCCCTCGTGATGCCGTACACGCTCAGCTTGTCGTGTCCCAGTTCCAGCACCCGCTTCTCGCGGCTGCCCGTCAGCACCTGGATGACGTACTGCGCTCCAAACCGCTCACCGGTGCGTATCACTGCCGAAAGTATCTTCTGCACGACCTCGGTGGCGTCGAACCTTCCCCTGGACTCCAGGCACACGTCACAGCCGCCGCAACGCTCTTCCGTCCACTGCTCCCCAAAATACTCCAGCATGAACCGGCGGCGGCAGGTGGGAAGCTGCGCGAGCTCCACCATCCTGGCCAGCTTCTCCCGGGTGTTGTGCCGCTCTGAGGCGTCCTCTATCTGGTTGACGAAGTGCTCCTGCTTGGCCTTGTCGGCGTAGGAGAAGAAGAGAACGCACTCGCTGGGCAGGCCGTCCCTGCCGGCGCGCCCCGTCTCCTGGTAATAGCCCTCAATAGACCTGGGGAGGCCGTAGTGCACCACGAGCCGGATGTCAGGCTTGTCTATGCCCATGCCAAAGGCAATGGTAGCCACGATGACGGAGACCCTGTCTCGGATGAACTCCTCCTGGTTGCGACGGCGGGTGTCGGCGTCCAGCCCGGCGTGATAGGGGCGGGCCGACAGGCCGCAGTCGTTGAGGAACCCGGCTAGGTCCTCCGTCTCCTGGCGGGAGAAGCAGTAGACAATGGTCGACTGCCCGCGCCTGTCGTCGAGCAGATAGGTCAGCTGCGCCCAAGTCCTGCCCTTGGCCTGCACAGAGTAGGTGAGGTTGGGACGGTTGAAGCTGGACAGGAATACTCGGCCGTCCTGCAGTCCCAGCTGGTCGATGATGTCCCGCCGGACGCGCTCCGTCGCAGTGGCGGTCAGGGCGATGACTGGCACCGAGGGGAAGTCGTCGCGCAGCTGTCGCAGATTGCGATAATCGGGGCGGAACTCGTGGCCCCATTCCGAGATGCAGTGTGCCTCGTCGATGGCGATGAGGCACAAGTTGAGGCCGGAGAGAAAGCGGCGAAACGCCGGAAGCGCCAGCCGCTCCGGGGCGACGTACAGGATCCTGACCTGCCCGTCCAGGACTTGCGACCGCACGCGCTCGATTTCGAAGGCGGACAGGGAGCTGTTGATGTACCGTGCGGCGATGCCGTTATGGTTCAGGGCGTCCACCTGGTCCTTCATTAGGGCAATCAGAGGGGAGACGACGAGGGTGACGCCGTCGAGCACCAGGGCGGGCAGCTGATAGCAGAGGGACTTGCCGCCCCCGGTGGGCATGAGCACTAGGCTATCCCGGCCGGCCAGCACATTGCCGATGATCTCCTCCTGATGCTCACGAAAGCTGTCGTAGCCAAACCGGGACTTGAGGACTGCGTATAGGTTATTGGATGCGTGCATAGTTGCTCAGCGACGTATGCGCCGATTCAAGTCTCTGGCCAATAGAAAAGAGATAGGGGGCCTTTCGTGGCCCCCTATCCCAAACGTCTTATTACTGCCTGGTTTCTGATCGAAGCTTACCGCTGCTGCCTATTCCTAACGATGAGGACACCAGCTGCGACTATGGCCGCTACTCCGATGACGATGACCACGACCAACCATCCCGGGAATCCGCCTTCTTCTTCGGGCGGAACCGGTGTAGGCGTAGGCGCCGGCGGAACCGGTGTAGGCGTAGGTGCCGGCGGAACCGCTGTAGGCGTTGCCATCGGTGGAACCGCTGTAGGCGTTGCCGTCGGTGGAACCGCTGTAGGCGTTGCCGTCGGTGGAACCGCTGTAGGCGTTGCCGTCGGTGGAACCGCTGTAGGTGTAGCCGTCGGCGGTACCTGCGTCGGTGTGGGCGTTGGCGCCATTGGCAGAGCCTGCGTCGCTTCGCTTTCCAACGGCGGAGCTTCTCCAACCGCATCGCTATAGGTTGCCGTGGCTCGGAGCATTAGGCCACCGTCACTGTGCGATGGAGTGTAGCTCGCATCCATTGCACCAGGGATATCAAACCACGAAGCCCCGTCGGAAGACCACTGCCACTGCCAGCTTACATCGGTGATACCACCGTCCAGGTCGGTCAGGGTGGCCGTCAGCTCCGTGCCAAACGCAGGCTCCGTTGACGATATGCTTAGCGTTCCCGGCTCGTCTACGTTGGTTACGGAGATGGTGACAGCGATATCGTCCCGTCCACCAGACGGGTCCCTCGCGTCAACTCTGACCGAATATGACGCCGTGGTCTTGAAGTCCAAGGTCGTATCGTCGCCGACGGTGATCTGGCCCGTGGAGCTATCGACCTCGAACAAGCCGGCATCGGCGCCACCGAGCGCGTAAGTAAGGGCGCTCCCCTCAGGGTCGGTAGCCGTTACCGGCTCACCCACGTTGGTCCCTGCAGGCGAGTACTCCGGTACCGATCGGGTCGCGCTGTCGCCCTCGGTGAAGGTAGGCCGCTGGTTGATAACAGGATCTGACGGTCCCGACCCCGGCCCCGGCCCCGTATCCGGCGGGGGCGTGGTACCCGTGACTCTTATGGTGGAAGCGGGAATATTGCCATCGCCGCTCAGCTTCTGCAAAACGCCGGAGAAGGTGTACTGACCATTCGCCACGCCTGAGCCAACTGTAACCCTGTACGTGAGCGTGTCCACCCCCACCACAGTGATGGAGACGACCTGGCCGGAGACTATAGCGTCTACGGTCGCATTGGGAGTAGTGCTGGCAGCAGACCCGTCTACATATGCGAATCCAGCGGGCAGCATTTCCACCACTGTCCCAAATCCGTCAGCAAGACCTATGTTGTTGATCGTTACTGTAACCCCACTACCTGGGGCCACCGAACCCGCAGGCAACGACCTGCTAACGCCTAGCGTTACGCTGGTATCGGGAATATCGTCATCGCCGCTCAGCTTCTGCAAAACGCCGGAGAAGGTGTACTGACCATTCGCCACGCCTGAGCCAACTGTAACCCTGTACGTGAGCGTGTCCACCCCCACCACAGTGATGGAGACGACCTGGCCGGAGACTTCAGCGCCTACGGTCGCACCGGGATTAGTGCTGGCAGCAGACCCGTCTACATATGCGAATCCAGCGGGCAGCGTTTCCACCACTGTCCCAAATCCGTCAGCAAGACCGACGTTGTTGATCGTTACTTCAACCTCATCACCCCGGGCCACCGAACCCGCAGGCAACGATCTGCTAACGCCTGTCGGGGTGGGCGTGGTGGTAGCGCCAGCAGCCACCGTTACGCTGGTATCGGGAATATCGTCATCGCCGCTCAGCTTCTGCAAAACGCCGGAGAAGGTGTACTGACCATTCGCCACGCCTGAGCCAACTGTAACCCTGTACGTGAGCGTGTCCACCCCCACCACAGTGATGGAGACGACCTGGCCGGAGACTTCAGCGCCTACGGTCGCACCGGGATTAGTGCTGGCAGCAGACCCGTCTACATATGCGAATCCAGCGGGCAGCGTTTCCACCACTGTCCCAAATCCGTCAGCAAGACCGACGTTGTTGATCGTTACTTCAACCTCATCACTTGCGGAAACCGAACCCGAAGGCAACGACCTGCTAACACCTCCCGTCTGCGCGGCCACTGAAATCAGGCCCACCAGACCCACCACAACCGCGGCAAACACCAAATGCGGCACTGCTCTTTTGATCAAGTCTTCTTCTCCTTATCGATTCCGTCTGCTTTACTGGCTCACAAACGGTCACTTTCTCATCAAAAGCCATCCAAACAAATGATGACCTTCATTGCTGACAGGCCCAGCTCATTGCATAGCTGGACCTGTCAGTGAAATTGTCCTAGGACCTGCCTTCGAAGTAGAGCCTAACGACCTCTATCACCTCAGGTCCGGTAATGATGCCGGCAAAATAGTCCCTTACGGCTTGGATGACCTCATCGCCGTCTATAATCCCGTCGCCGTTGGCGTCGTAGCCGGTGTCAACCACCGCGGTCACCGTGATGGTCACGTCGACGCTGACGGTGTCCGTTCCGTCATCGGCGGTTACCGTGACGGCATACGTCTCCTTGGTGGCGACATCCGGAACTACGTCCGCCGTCGACAGCTGGCCGGTGGCGGCGTCGATGCTGAAGGTAGCCGCGTCGCCTGAGTCGGCAACCGTGTCGCTCAGCTCGTAGGTCAGCGTGTCGTCGTCGGCGTCCGTGGCCGCAACCGGGTCTCCAATGTCCACACCGGCCCCCGTACCCTCATCCACACTTCGCATGCCGGTCTCCGTGTCCGGGAACGCAGGCGCGTTGTTGGTCGGCGTCGTAATGGCGCCTTCCTCAGCTTCTGCCGGCACCGACGGAGCCTCGTTCCTGTCCGTCACCGTGATGGTCACGGTTAGGGTGTCAGACAGCTGCCCGTCGCTGGCCTCGAGCACCACAGTGAACGAATTCTTATCGCTGTCTTCGCTGTCCAACTCCACTGGGTAATACAATGTACCATCTACGATTGGCTGCGCAACCACCAACTGACGGGTGTTTACGCTGCCCCGTTGGAGTAACGCGAAGTACTTCGCATCGTCGCCATCCTCTACGTCCTCCAGCGTGTAGACGAGCCCGGCGCTGCCGCCGTCCGGGTCGGTCGCCGCGAGGAGCGGCGCGCCCACGTAAGCACTCGAAGGCGAGTTCTCAGCCACTTCAACTTCAACGGACGTTACGTCGTTACCACCCGAAACGAACTCAGGCGCCTGTCCCAATGCTGCCCCTTCCAGGACCGAATAAGTGGTTGTAACCACCGCCGTGCGGTCTCCAGCAGCACTGCTCAACAGGTCTCTGTAGGTCGCCGTCACCCTCAGGAAATCGCCCGTGTCGTCGTTGGTCGGCGTGTAGCTGGCGCTGATGATGGCGATGCCGTCGGCATCGGTTATGGCAGCAAAAGTATCGCCCGTATTGTTGGTGGCGTTCTTTGTCCACGCCCAGGTCACACCGCTAACGCCGCCGTCCTGGTCGGTCAGCTCGGCGGTTATCTCGCCATGGGCATGGGGCTGCACCACCTCGTTGCCGTTGGCGTCGAGCAGCGTTACCTCACCGCCCTCATTGGCGTTGCTGACGGCTATGGACACATCGAACTCGGCGCGGCCGTCGTCGTTGTCGATGGCCACAATCGTCACCTTGTACACGTTGTCCCCGTCGGCGTCGGCCGGGTTTTCATAGTCCGGCGCATTCTTGAAGATAAGGGTGCGTCCTCCGGTGCTAACGAGCTGTAAGTCGCCCGCGTCGGCTCCCTCCAATCTCCAGGTTGCGATGCTTGCATGACTACCGTCGTCATCAGTCACCGTGTAAACGTTTACGGTTGGGGCTGCGCTTGCTACGTTTCCATCAAACACCTGATCTGACGGATTGTCTACTCCCGTATGCCCATCTCTGTTCTCCTCGATGGTCAGCTCCGGCCGTCCAGTCCCACCCAATACCGGGATGTCGTTTACTTTGCTGGCCGTGATGACCACAGCGACAATGTCGGAGAGGCCGCTGGGGTCGGTGGCCATGACGTTTACCTTGTACTCTCCAGCCGCTAGGTCGTCACTGTCTATGTCACCGTCTGCGTCACTGTCACGTTGTGCGTCAGCGTCCAGCTCCCCTGCCAGCGTGATCTGTCCCGTCGCCTGGTTAATGTTGAAGTAACCAATATCGGCGGTGTGGGTCCCGTCCGCTACTAGTGAGTAGGTCAGTCTGTCCTTTGCGGTGGTCCCTCCTGTCCGGACCCCAACCGCGCTGCCCACGTCGGAGTCCACGGTAAGGCTCTCGGCCACAGTTATGGTGACCTCATCGTCTATAAAGTCAGGAGACCCGTTGGCATATCCGCCCTCCTCCGCCTGCACCTTGTACAGCGACATCACCTGTACTGTGTCGGTTGCCAAAAAGGTGTCGCTGTCAGCGTAAGTCACCGTTACCCGCAGGAACTTGCCCACGTCGCCATCCTTCGGAGTAAAGGTGGCGGTGGCGATGGGCCCATCAGCCGGGTCACCCCAATGGTTATCGTCTTCAAGATCCAGGGCGCTCTCCACGACTTCAGAGACTTCCCACTTCACGGTGGGAGTTATGGCAGCGGGGCCGTCCGGGTCGGTCACTATAACCCCTATCGCCCTAGTGGCATTAGGAATGTTGTAATCAGTGTCACTATTACTGCTATCACTGTCATCGGCCTCAGGCTGCAGTCGTGTCAGGAGTAACGTCCCTTTCTCGTCCACAGGGTCAACGGTGACGTTCACAATGAACTCCACCGTCTGAGCCGGTCCGGTGTCGCCTGATACCCTAGTGGCAATGGCCCTCACCTGTACGCTGTATATGTTATCAGCCGCCTCGTCAGGCGTACCCAGGGCAGCGGGCGTAGCCGTGTTGTCGCCCGACCGGGATCTCGGGTTCTCGGCATCGGGCGGTGTCTTGAACTTGAGCACGCCGCCGGTGATGGTGAAGAAGGAGGCGTCTGCGCCTCTCATGTCCCATATGATGGGCTGACCCTCCGGGTCGCTCCCCACGTAGGTGGCTACCGCATCGGTATTCGGCGCGTTGTCCTTGACCTCGGGGTAGTTCTCCGTCAACGTAGCTTGGTTAGCTATGTTGACGTCGCCTTCCTTCACCAGGGGCGGCTCGTTGATGTCGGTCACCACGATGTTCACGGTGACCGTAGCGGTCTGGCTATCCGAGCCCGTGGCCTTGACAACGACGCTGAAGCTCTGCTTCTTGCTGTCGTCGTCAAAGTCCAGCAAGGGGTCGGCGCCCGCTTCAGTGACGCTACCAGTCCCTGGGTCGTCGCCGCCCACCGTAATCTGACCATTGCTGCCAATGTTGAAGTACTGTGCGTCGGTCCCCTCCAGTTCGTAGGTCAAAGTTCCAGGCCCGGTGGCCGCCACCGGAGCGCCGACGTTTCCGCCGGGGCCGGTGTTCTCGGCCACGTTCCTGGTCACCGCGCCGCTGCTGTCTACGCCGGAGAACATGGGGGCGCTGGCCAGGCCAGGAGCAAGCCTAACCGCTTTGTCCGTTGTCACCGACACCACCCTCAGGGAGTCGGTGGGGACGGGGGTAGCGCTGACACCAACGCGCTCGTCGTCTTGCGTGGTTAGAATATCAGCTGCACTGAACGGGTCGGTGTACGTCGCCGTTACCTGCAGGAAGTAACCCCTGTCTTCCGCCGTGGGAGTGTACCTGTTTGTGGTTTCGCCGACTATGTTTGTAAATGTCGCCCCAGTTAGTGACCTGGACCACTGCCAGCTGACGACGTGGACGCCCTGGTAGGGCTCGCCCAGGTCGCCGCCGTGGTCGTCCGCGTCCTGCACCTCGGCCACCAGCTCCTCATTGAGGTAGGCCGTCTCTCCCTCTACAAACACCACACTCCCTGCTTCCTCAACGTTTTCGACGATTACCCATACGTTTGTCTTGCCCACGCCGGCGTCCGGGGACTCGACGGTGTCCGTGGCGACAATGGTCACCTCGTAGACGTTGTCCTTGTTCGCGTCGGTCGGATTCTCGAAGTCCGGCATAGACTTGAAGTTCAGGTAGCGCGGCTCGAGCGGCCCGCCGAGATCGAAGGCGTCCGCGTCGTCGCCCTCCAGGGCCCAGCTAGCAATGGAGTCTCTGTCGTCTTCTTGAGTAGCTTCGTACTGGCTCGGCACCGTGGCGCTGCCAGAAGGGTCGGTGTTGAATTCATTGTAACCGTCGTCTTCATAGACCGTGAGCTCGGCCCGTCCCGCTATGCTCGGCGCCTCGTTGGCGAGCCCCGCGGTGATGGTGACCGTGAGGTCGTCGCTATCTCCGGAGGGGTCGGTGACCCTCACAATTACCGTGTACGTTCCAGCCAATGCGTCGCTACTGTCTATGCTATTGTCACCGTTAGTGTCATGTTGTGCGTCGGCGTCCAGCTTACTGGCCAGCGTGATCGGTCCTCCCGTCTTGTCAATGTTGAAGAACAGGGCATCGTTGGCAGGGGCAGTGGTGGGATCAGCGTCGTCGTCCAGCTCGTAGGTCAGTACATCCTCCGGGTCGGGATCAGTAGCTTGAGCCGTGCTGCCCACTTCGGAGCCCACGGCAAGGCTCTCGGACACCGTTATGGCGTCCGTTTCCTGGCCGAAGTCCGGGGAGCCGTTGGCGTTGAGAGACGGCGCGGCCCGCACAGGTTCTACAGACTTGAACCGCAGTTCCCTGACGGTAGTGGAGGATTGTGGATCCGTATATTTAACCACGACCCGCAGGTAATTGCCCACGTCCACCAGCTGCGGAGTATAAATCGCTGTATCTGCACCGTTACCGGTCAATGGGTTCCAATGGAACTCGGTGCCCACCTCGGAGTCGGCAACCTTGGAGATGGACCACGCCCAACCAAGGCCTGTGCTGGTAGTGTCGATAGTACCGGCCGGAGTGGTTTCCGTATCCGGGTCGGTCAGGTCGGCTCTTATCGGCCTGCCAACCTCAGGCTGCAGCCAGCGCAGGCTCAGATCACCGGTGTCATCCTCGTTTTGCACTTCCACTGTGAGGCCTATGTCTGTCCTCTTGGCGGGGAGCGTTTCGTCCACTCCGTCCCAGGTCTCGGTGGCGCTCACCGTTATCTGGTAATTGTTGTCGCCGCCGGTGACTGCTGCAAGAGTCTCACCAGGGTCAGTCAGGACGCTGTTACCATTCAGGTCCACAGCGAGGAGAGCTTGCGCTCTGTCCGTCGGGGCCTCGTAGTCGGGCGACTTATTGAAGGTAAGCACGCCGCTGCTGTCGATGGTGAAATCGGCGGCGTCGACTCCTCTTACCGCCCAGATGATGTCGGCCCCTTCGGGGTCGTCAGACTCGAAGGTCCGCACCGGATCCGTGCCATTCTCAGGATACTCAATGGTGTCGGTAGTCCCTGGGACTTGCTGTGCAGATAAGGTTATGGGGAATATCAGGATCGCCAGCAGAGCACCGACGACCGCTACCCAAAGTAATGCTTTATAGGACCGATTAGACATAGGACTCCTCACTTCGCCCTTGTAGGTTGGCTCGAATATCGAAAACATAATTCGCGCAACTCGGCGCACTTTAACACCAATACGGAAATGTTGTCAACTCCTTTGCAGACAACAATGCAGGCGTGTTGCCCTCACTGTTCAGGCACCACTGCCCCTTGCGGGTAGCATCATAGCACCCTATGCAACAGTCAACAAGACCTCAACGCACGTTTTCCGCTTTTTGTCGGGGACCTCCCCGCTCCGTCATTGCGAGGATACCGAAGCAATCCGGCGGAGCGGGGAGCGACGTTGGAAGCGGCGACCCTTCGTCATACCCCCCTCATATGGTGAGCTAGTACGTCATGCCCGTGGCGACGGGCATCCAGGGGCGGGGCACTGCCTGGATGTGGCGCCACGACAGGCCGAAGCTCACAAAATCTGCTCGTGCAAGTCCGACCACCAAGGATTCCCTTCCTCAATCAACCTGACCTTCCACGCCCGGTTCCACTTCTTCAGCGCCTTCTCGCTACTAATGGCGCTCTCCATAGAATCGTGAACCTCGTACCAGACCAGATCATGCACCTGATAACGCTTGGTGAAGCCCTCGACGAAATCGTTCTTATGCTCCCAGACCCGCCGAGCGAGATTAGAGGTGACGCCTATGTATAGGGTTCCTTTCAGCCTGCTTGCCAGGATATAAACGCAAGGAGTCATTGTGGGTCCCGTCCAACAGTGGGTAGTGCTAGCGCAACCCTGTGTCATATTACCATGCGGGACAGATACCAATGGTATAAGTGTCATGCCCGTGGCGACAGGCATCCAGGGGTGGCGCAGCGAACAATCCAGGGCTGTTCGTAGGGAGGACCTAAGTGGGTAGACCTGAATCCTGAGCCAACGTCCCAATAAGCCCTGACACCTCCTCCTTCCCAACACCCCGCTGCAACCCATACCTTATCCCCATGGACTTGCAGAACAGCACTCAGCAGCCCCTACAACGCCGGCGTGGCGCGCCCCCTAGACACCTTACGAAATCACGTCACCATCCGCCGAATTTCGGATTTGTTTCCCATATTTGCAAAAAAGTGGTTCGCGTTTAGCCTTGAAATTGACATAACGTTGGAAACAATTCCTCTACAGATTGGCGGTGGACACAGACTCAGGGACGCCCTCCGCCCTTTCTACTCTCATCAGCAGGGCCGGCAGAATGGCGAACAGGGAGAGGAATCCGGCGATGGTGAAAAGGTTCTGGAACACTGTCACCCCGGCCTCTATCAATGGCGCCTCTGTCTCCTCAAATGTCGATCCAACCGTCACGTGGGCGGTCAGGCTGTAGAACCGTTCAATGCCCCAGGCGGAGAGGGCCGCCAGCCCCAACGCCATGCCCACCATTCGCGCCGCGGTGACCAATGAGGCTGCGGCGCCCCAGTAGTGGCTGGGCGCCGCGCTCAAAGCGCTGACGCCTATGGAAGGGATGACCAGCCCAAACCCCAACCCCGCCGTGATCAGGGGCACGGTCAGCTTGAGCTGCTCTACCTCCGTCTCCCAGCCGCTCATGAACAGCAGGCCCGTCCCAATGAACGCAAGACCAGTTATGCACACCGGTCTCACTCCAGTCCAGCGCAGGATATAGCCTCCCACCACCGCCCCCACCGGAATGGCGGCCGTAAGGCGGATCAGGTGAAGGGCGCTTTCCCAGGGCCCCTTCTCCATGACGGTGGCGGCCATCACGGGCACAGCTACCAAGGCAATAATCAAGGCAACCCCCACCAGGAACTGGGCAATGTTGGATGACAGGAACGCCCTGGAGCCGTATAGGAAAGAAGCCAGCAAAGGCTGGGCCGTGCGCCTTTCTATCACAATCAATATGCCCACAAGAAAGACTCCAAAAGCTATCATCAAGTACGGTACTATGGACTCTCCGGAAAATATGCTTCTCTGGGACAGCCCCATGGTAAGCACGGTGAGCGCCCCAGCCAATATCAGAGCGCCGGAGTAGTCCATCTTAGCCTCCGGATTGGAGCGGTTTGGCAAGATGGCCATAATTGCTATCAGGATGAAGCTCTGGGGTATGTCCAGCCAGAATATCCACCGCCAACCGAGCCACGAGATTATGCCTCCTCCATAGAGGGGGCCCAAGACCGACCCAGCTTCAGCCGATGCGGCCACGAGTCCCAGGGCAACTCCCCTTCTCTCCGGCGCTACGGCCGCCACTGCCATGGCCAGACCTATGGGCACCGTTGCGCCGCCGCCAAACGCCTGGAGCACCCTGGCCGCTACCACCCATTCGAAGTTTGGCGCAACCGCCACCAGCGCCGACCCGATGGCGAACACGACCAGCGCCGCTTGGAACATCCTGACCCGCCCATAAACGTCGGACAGCCGCCCCGCCAGGGGCATGGCTACGGTGTAACTGATCAGATACCCGGTTACTATCCAAGCTGCCCTGTCCAGATCCGTGAGGGGGATTTCCAGGTCCACCATGACGCTGGGCAGCGCCGCGACCACGACAGTCTGGTCCAGAGCCGTGGAGAACACTCCCAGGCAAAGAATTCCCAAGACCACCCACTGCGAGGAGCGCAGGGAGGCGATGGCAGCCCCGGCAGCGTTCACGACCCGGAGGCTATATTAGGAAGTTGGATATCGACAGGGGCGTTGACGCCCACGAGGGTTATTAGACGAGTGGCCTCTGGCGCATCGTCGTCGAAAATTTGGCCGTCTATTCTAAGCCGCAGCAAAGTATGCTCAGATTCGTCAATCCACAACGACAACGCGATCGGATGGCCGGAGTCCACGGATGTGATGAGGTTCAACAGATCATCGGAAACTAGGGTCCCATCGACACGGACAGTCCGAGCGCCCCCCAGAGACTCCCGGCCCACAATAGTTGCGTTCTGCATCACGGGCAGCAATTCGCTCAAGGTAACGCCCAGCCCCACGAAATTAAAGGGCACCTGCTCTATGGGCAGGGGCGTCCACGGCGCGTCTCGGGAGAATTTGATGTATGACTCTTCCCCGATTGCTACTATTTCGAATTTCGCAAATCCAAGACCCGTAACTACGTCCACCAGTAGCCTAACGCTGTCTGGATTGCTTACTTCGCCTTCCACCTTTTTCAAAGTGGCTCCAAAGAACTTGGCTCCCGATTCCATTTCGTCAATCATCTCGAACTTCACCGACGACATGGCGGCCAGCTCTTCCCCAGTACTCGCTAGTAGCTCATCCAAGGACACCTCAGGCTCTTCTGGTTCCTCATTACACCCAGCTGCCAAGAAAAGGAACGACATCACCATCACGGAGATTGATAACCTGAGAAGTGCTATCCTGGACGAATTCACCTGCCTATCTCCCTACTCCCACGGGAGACCTTGGATAACCCGCCCTTCCACTGGAAGAGAACGGAGTGACGGTGTCTACCAGCAGTGGCGAAAACCCTGGGTACCGACGAAAATTGCGCGACGGCCCCACAGCCGGAGGGTAATAGAAAGGGTGAAGACCAAGGGACAATCGGAATCTAGGTATATATCCACTGGTCACAATGACATCAACCTGGCTAGAAGCGTTTCCCTTATGCCATACCCCTTCTTGACTGTCGTGGGCGGCACAGGGTCACATTCAAGCACACAGCTTACCCACAGTCAAGTAGCGCATACCAACCCTTATGCTATGGAACAGGGGTAACGCTCTCTGGGCAGCACCGTTACGGCCCTTTGAGTGTGGTACCCCTGGGCGGACTCGAACCGCCGACACACGGTTTAGGAAACCGTTGCTCTATCCTCTGAGCTACAGGGGCACGTGAACCACCGGTGAGTCTAGAATACCATATGCGACCTTTCCGGTCGCCAATGTAGTGAGCCGGTCGAGCAACCCTTGGCCCAGTCACATGAACTATGACGAATCGACATTCACGGTTCGTCAGAAACCACGCCAGCCGGGTAGGGCGGCCGCCTGCCGGACCCACGTCGTCATCTGCTCCTCGTTGAACTCGCCTTCATAGATGTCGACCCAGCGCAAGTCCTTGTCCTTGCCCGATCCTGGTGGAACGGGACACAACTCCAATCCGCGCTTGCCGTCACCTAACCCTTGTCACTCGAACTGCGAAGTTGCTGACATCCGGCGCGCTGGCGCGCGCTGTCTCAATGACGATTGCGAGTACCCACGCCGCAGCACTCGCTGTCCATTCAGGCAGCACAACCGAAACGCCGAGGCCCGAGTGCGCAGGGGAGATGTAGCGGTGCGGCGCCTCGACCCCCGCTTTAACCGAGTGCTGCTCAGGAACGGCTGCCACCGGTCCAAACTCGAACGATCCGGTGTTCCTCCGCCGGAGGCTAGAGACCAACTCTGCCTCGGTATGCCCCCCGAGCAACTCCTGGTCGAATGCGATGAGCGCTTCCGCTTTCCCCTTCAGGGTAGTGTTAAACCAATTGAGCCCAGAGACGAGGTGGTTAACGTAAGATTGCGTCCTAGTATCTAGGAAATTTGCCGTCACCTGGAGTCCAGACAACTCGACGACCCCAAAGCGGCGTAGTGCGTCATCGAAACACTGAATCAACGCCGGCAGCAAAACAGCCGGCTCGACTTCGCGTCGACGTACCCCGGAAGGCGCATAAGCATAATAGCCATAACCTTGAACAGGCTGACCAGGCGCCGACGGCACCCTGGTTGGCACGACGTCACCAACTTCCGCCAGTCCGACCTGCACCCATCCGATCCGATTTGCGTCAATCCCGGCTGTCAGTTCCGCGTCGTTCATCCCCCAGAGCAACGGGCGACCACGAGCCGACGTGGTGGACCAACCCATCAATTCAGCACGGGCTCTGAAAACACTATAGAGGTCTTCCTCCTCCTCTGACACAATGCCCTCCAGGTTCGCGTCCCGGAGAAGCTGCCCGAAAGCCTCGACGAAAAGCAACGACGACATGACGAATGCTCTCTTTCCAGCCTGACTGTCTTGGCGGAGCCGCTAACTATGTGGAGCGGGGCTTGAACTGCTTGTCTGGCGGTAGTATACATCCATGCGGTTCATATCACGTATCTACAAGCTAATTCGGGAGCGGTTACTGAGAGCCGGCAGCGCGCTGCCGATTGTCAGCTGACGCCTCCCTCAAGAATCTCGATACTCCCTTTAGTCGTGTCGACTCTAGCTCGACATCCAATGGGTAGCACAAACTGAGGAGATGTGTGCCCAAAGTCCAATTCGGCCACAACCGGAAACTTGTAGGCGCTGGATCTGTCTAGAAGCACTTGATGCAGCTCTTGCTTTTCAGATGCCGCGTAGCGCATGGGTCGCCCGAACAAGAGGCCACTAATCTGCTCCAGTACGCCCATGTTCTGGTAATCCATGAGCATAGCGTCCACGTCACTGGGGCTCGGCTTCTCCTCGGATGTTTCGAGAAACAGTATCGCGTCGCTAAAGTCGGGCCAGAATTTTGTTCCCCGAAGGTGTTCTAACGATTCTATGCATCCTCCGATAAGGGGACCCTCGGCAAGGCCTTGCCGTAGCCACACAGGCCCTTCTGATGTTTCAAGATGACGAGCACGCTCGAGGTCTCTCTTTTGGGACCAGCTCAAGAATTCTTCTGTCCACCAAACGTGAAGGCTCAATATTGCCTGGCGGCTCTGTTAGACTCAGCGTGTTGATAAATGACCGCTCGGTGTACTCAAGCATCTGTGGGTACTCAGCGAAGTCGGTAAGTAACGCGGGGCCATTGAAGGTCACCAGCCCAGTCTTCGCCCATATAGCCACGTTGAGGACAATCATATCTGAAAATCCCCATCAGGATGGTTGGATGAGCGCGAATCAGGTCGAAGTCCAGCCATGGCAAGAGGTGGCATGAGTGATTGCCACCAATCGCGGCAACGATGGCCCGGACACTTGGGTCGGCGAACATCTCGTGCAGGTCACTGACTCTGTTATCAACCGTGTCTGAAACGAATCCACGCCGGTTAAGGGCATGCGGGGCGATCCTCACCGTGAATCCCAGGGACTCTAGGTGCTTCACACCTCTCTCAACTCGGTGGGGGTACGCACCAGCTCCACCCCACGAAGGACTTACAATCCCAACAGTATCGCCAAGCCTTAGTCTGGGCGGCTTGATGGTGCGCTGCGCTCCCTTGTTCACGAGATGACCCACACTTGTGTCCCTAACCTTTCAACCACGTGCCGATGTTTGGTGCTTCAATCTTGGGTTCACCGACCATTGCGGTTCGCAGTCACTTCTTAGCTACAACTACGAAGTGACTGGACACTCCCAACAGGGTCTTCTCCTGTTCTATAGAGCGAATCAGGTCGAGTAGTTGTGCCCTCTTAGTAGGATTTGACATGCGCCCTTCAAGGTCTGTGACGAGCTGTCCCGGTCCCTGCACCGAGTATAGGCCCTGTTGGTCGAAGCCCGCATCACATACCTCGGCCTCAAGCTCTTCCGGCCTGTGGAAGAACGCCGTTGTGAAGTAATCGGGGGCATAGCCATGGTGCTTTCCGTCCTCAAGAGCGCGACTCAGTATGGAAACGTAGTCTGGGTCATCTATGAAGCCCAGGGTGAGACCGTCCAACAGTGAAGCGAACCGGTTGATCGCCTTGGCAACCAGCAGTCCGCCGGGCTTCAGCACTCTGTGTGCCTCACCTAGTGCTTTCAGCCGCTGGTCTCTGGCGGTCAGGTGGTACAGAGGCCCCATCAGGAGCACGGCATCGGCACTGCCGTCGCCGTGATTGATTGAGCGCGCATCACCCCGGGTCACACTTGCTAGAGGGTGATGGGATTGTGATTCGGAAGCCTCACGTGCCTGCTTCACATGCTTCTCTACAGGGTCGATGAGGTGGACCTCATAGCCACTCTCGGCCAGCCAGCACGAATATCTGCCCGGGCCGCCTCCGACGTCAAGTACCACTCCGGGCGGTGGCGAGAGGAACCGTTGGATAAGCTCGCGCATGCGGGCATACTCCAATAGCCCACTGCCCCTCGCAAGCCGGTCTGCCTCGTCGAATCTCTCGTAGTGCGGGAGAATCTCGATACCGTCCGGTGGTGCTCTCCGTTCGGTCATTACTCACCATTCCCTCTGCTTGCAGCCCTCTCAACCTGCTAGGCATCCCTAGGACTCGCCCTTTGTCGTGTTGAGTAGACAGCTATCCTCTGATCCTCTAGGCGGGTTGCACATAAGTGGTCGCCATAGTTCCTGAATGGTTCTGATACCCAACCTGACTTGGGCCAGCCTTTCAAGACCAAGGCCGAAGGCAAAGCCGCCAACTTGGCTTGGATCGTGGCTCGCTTCGCCAAGCATCTCCGGCTTGAGCATTCCGCATCCAGCCACGCCGAGCCACTCCCGATTTACCTTTACATCCACGTCCATTCCCTTGTCGGACCCAGCGGTAATCGGACTTGCGGTATCTGATTTCGACGGTGTCCAGCACCGCTGCAAGGACGCGCTGGAGCGTTGTCCTGAGAGTATCGATCCCGACTTTCCAACGACTAACGACCAAGGCTAGCTCTGATAGGTGCGATGTCCTTACTTGCCGTCGGGTCTAGGACGATCCGCTGGCCGATTGCAAGCACCACTACCCTCATTCTCCGTCCCGGTCCCGCTTGCGCCCGCGCCATGGTCCGAGAATGAAAGCAGCGAGGGCAGCAATCAGGAGCGCAAACAGCGCGATGCCCACAGGAACCAGAGGAGAGTCCGTTATCCGGCTTGGCGTTTCCTCTACCGGTGTTCCCGGTGGGCGTAGCCGTTGGTCGCGCCGTCGGCTCGAGGGTTCCTCTTGGGACCACTGTTGCCGTTAGGCCCGGCGTTGGGGTTGCTGTAGGCAGAGGCGTTGGACCTACCACGGGTGCCGCTGTAGGAGTCACCACTACCTGTCCTATTGTCGGGAGAGGGGTCACCGTCGCCGCCAACACTGGTGCTCTTGGTGTAGCCGTAGCCATTGATGCTGGCTCGGCTGTTGGCTCCTCCGTCGCCACCGCTGTTGGCGTCGGTGTAGTCACGCCAGGCTGTTGAGTTGGCTCGGGTGTAGCCATAGGCGTTGGCGTCGGCTCGGGTGTAGCCGTAGGCGTTGGCGTCGGTTCGTCTGTAGTTTCCTCTTCCGGTTCCGGTGTTGGAACGGGTGTCTCCCCAGGTTCTGAATCAGCAAGAACAGCCTGCGGGGCTGCGGTGACCGACGCCACCGCCCCTTCACCCATACCGTTCACCGCCCGCACCGAGAAGGTGTATGGGGTGTCGTTGACCAGACCAGTGACCCTAAGGGAGTTCGCCGTTGCTCCTCCGGCGATGTCTGCCCAGGGGGCATCATCCCGTTGGTGCTGGTACTTAATGATGGGCGAGCCGTTGTCCTCCGCCGGAGTCCAACTCAGAGCAACCGCCCCATCATCTGGCGTGGCGGTGAAGTTTCCTGGGGCATCGGGCGCCGCCGCCGGTGTCACACTAACCGAGGCCTGCGCACCGGCGCCTGCACTGCTTACGGCGCGTACGTAGAAAACGTACTCGACCCCGTTAGTCAGGCCCGAGACCGTCACTTCGGTCGCGGTTGGCCCGCCCGGCACGTCCTCCCATCCCGCGTCAGAACGGCGGTATTGGTACTTGATGATTGGCCTGCCATTGCTGGCCGCCGCTGTCCAACTGAGGGCAACCGCCCTGTCATCTGGCGTGGCGGTGAGGTTGCCTGGCCTTCCCGGTACCGGTGGAGGTGAAGTTTTCGGCGTCGCCGTCACCGTGGCCGCCGCTCCGTTCACCGCCCGCACCCCAAAAGTGTACGACGTGCCGTTGCTCAGGCCCGTCTCCGTGTGCCCGGTGGTGCCGGCGCCGCTCCCTCCGATGGCTGCGAACGCCCCGCCGTCGATGCTCAGCTCATAACCGCTGATGTTGCTGTTGACCGGGTCCGACCAGCCCAACGTCACCTGCCCGTCGCCAGCCTCCGCCGTCAGACCCGCCGGCGCCGCAATCAGCGGCGTCGCGCTCACCGTGTCCGATGACGCCCCCTCACCAGAGGCATTCACCGCCCGCACCACAAAGCTGTAGGCCGTGCCGTTGCTCAGATTATCGACGGTATGGCCGGTGGTGCTGGCGTCGCTGCCGCCGATGGCTGCGAATTCGCCGCCGTCGATGCTGAGCTCATAACCGCTGATGCTGCTGTTGCCCGGGTCGTCCCAGCTCAGCCTTACCTCACCGTCTCCCGGCGCCGCGGCGAACGTCGTCGGCTTGTCTGGAACTGCCAGCGGCGTCGCATCCACCATAGCCGCCGCCACATTCACCGCCCGTACCGCGAAGGTGTAGGTCGTGCCGTTGCTCAGATTATCGACGGTATGGCCGGTGGTGCTGGCGTCGCTGCCGCCATCGCTGATCGCGCTGTAGTTCGTGCCGCCGTCATTGCTGACCTCGTAGCCGCTGATAGCTTAACAAGCAGCGGCGTCGCATCCACCATAGCCGCCGCCCCGTTCAGCGCCCGTACCGCAATCGTGTAGTTCGTCCCGTTGGTCAGATTCAGAATAGTGTAGCCGAAAGTCTCGTTCTCGTGGCCTTGGTCGTCGACCAGACTGTAGGTCCCGCCGCCGTCGCTGCTGACCCTGACCTCATAGCCGCTGACACGGCTGTCTTGCGACTCAACCCAGCGCAGCGCCACATACCCATCGCGGGCCAAGCGGTAAGTTCCGTCGGCGCATCAAACAGCGGCGTCGCCGTCACAGTGGCTGACGCGCCGGGGCCGGAGTTGTCGTAGGCCCGTACCTGGAACGTATAGGTTGTGCCGTTGGTGAGGCCCGTCACGGTGTGCCCGGTGGCCATCGAGCTGTCGCATAGAATGTTGATGAAGTTCGATCCGCCGTCGGTGCTGATCTGATACTTGGTGATGGCGTCGTTGTTGGGGTCGGTCCAGCTCAGCGTCACCTCGCCGTCCCTGGAAGTGGCGGCGAGATTGCTCGGCGCGGCCAGCGGAACGACCAGAAGAGCGGCGGCGACAGCGACTATGACCCAGCGGAACCGGGAAATGGCATCCCCGCTCATGGGCACGGGATTCATAAGCCTATTTGGCATGCAATTCATCTGAGAAGCGGCTTCAGAAGATGCCACGGCATGATCCCCAGGGTAGCCAGCTTGGGATCGGCGTCAAGTTTGGTGGAGATAGGGGGACTCGAACCCCCAACCTCCGCGATGCGAACGCGGCGCTCTCCCAGTTGAGCTATATCCCCACAAAATACAGCTTACGCTCAATCCCAGGGATTTGGAAGCCAGCCCATCCCAGCCAACGGTGATTTTCGAGCGCCAAGCACAGCCATCAAGCCATGCCGGAGCCTACCTCAGTTTCCAGGGCAAGCCCTGGAGTTTGCCCAGCACCTTGCTCGACGTCAGGTCTGTATCCAATGGAGTAATCGAAACGCGCTTGTTGCGCACCGACCATATATCGGTTCCCTCCACCGGCTCCCAGCAGGCGAGCTTGCTGCGACTGATCCAGAAGTATTTTCGCTTGCCGTCGTCTCCACCCCGTATGCGGTCAGTGTAGGCCCGGCGGCCCTGGCAAGTGATATCAATGCCCTCAATCTCCTGCTCCTGCAATGGAGGCAGATTGACGTTGAGCAGAGACGGGCTCGGCAGCGCCCCCCGCTCGAATTCGCTTACCATTCGCTGCAAGAACAAGGCCGCTGTCTGGAAGCTGGTGGGATGGAGAGACGCTACAGATATGGCAATGGCAGGCAAACCACGTACGTACCCCTGCAAAGCAGCGCCCACAGTGCCAGATATGAACACGTCTTCACCCAGGTTTGCGCCGCTGTTGATACCCGCGACCACCAGATCCACGCCTTTGACAAGGCGCTCCAAAGCAATGATCACACTGTCCGAAGGGGTGCCTTCTATGGCATAGGTGGAGACGCCGGCGACTACAGGTCTCACCTTTGCCGCGCGCACCGGTCCGTTCAGCGTCACCGATGCCCCAACCCCACTCTGCTCTCTGTCTGGCGCCGCCACCACTACCCTGGACACTTCCCGCAGTGAAGCTGCCGCGGCTCGCAAACCGGGGGCATTTAGGCCGTCGTCGTTGGTGAGCAGTATTTTCACTGCGTACCCTCTTCCCTCAGAATCACGTTATCGATGAGGCGAGCCTTGCCGAACCAGGCAGCGACCGAAGCCATGGCGGGAGCAACTACCCTACCCATCTCCTCCAAAGTGTCTAGTGCGGCGATGCTGACGTAGTCAAGCCTGGACGGAGACCCCTCATTGATAACACGCTCCATCTCCCCGCGCAGCACGCCGGCATCCGTCTCACCCTTCCACCACATCTCCCTGGCCATGGAGAGGGCTTTGTACAAAACGGCGGCGTTAATCCTCTGCCGCGGAGTGAGGTAGACGTTGCGGCTACTCATTGCCAGGCCATCCGGTTCACGCACCGTAGGCATGACGACGATTTCCGCTCCCAGGTTGAGGTCGTAGTTGAGCCGCTTGATGACCAGCGTCTGCTGCCCGTCCTTCTGCCCGATGTAGGCACGGTCAGGACGTACGATGGTGAGCAGCTTGGTCACTACGGTGACGACGCCCCGAAAATGTCCGGGACGATGTTTGCCTTCCAGCCTCTCTCCGATTTCACCCACGTCAACGTAAGTCGAGTAACCGGTCGGGTACATTTGGCCGGGATCAGGGGCAAAAACGATGTCCACACCTTGTCCGGCAAGCATGGCGACGTCCCGCTCGAAGTTGCGGGGATAGCCGTCCAGATCCTCCCCAGGGCCGAACTGGGTAGGATTGACGAATACGGACACCACCACGCTTCTGTTGTCGTTCCTTGCCTGCTCTACAAGCGTCATATGACCCTGGTGGAGATAGCCCATGGTCGGAACCAGTCCAAGGGGACGCTCCGCCCCATCGCGAGCCTTCATCATGGCGGATACGGTGCCGATAACATCCATCGACTAGGTTGTAGCAAGCAGGTCTGCCAGCATGGCCTCGTCCATGTGGAAGCTCTGGTCTTCGGTAGGAAACCTGTGCTCCTGCACTTCTCGCTGATAAGCGGCGAGCGCCTGCGTGATCGCTTCGCTGAGGTTGGCGTATAACGCGGCATGCTTGTGAGCGCGAGGCGTGAGTCCTAGTATCTCGTAGACGACCTGGATTTCACCGTCGCAGTCGGGACCTGCCCCTATCCCGATTGTTGGGATAGTGAGCCGCTTAGTAATGATGCGGGCCAGCTCTGAAGGGATAGTCTCCAAAACAACGGCAAAAGCGCCAGCCTCTTCCAGCGCCGCCGCGTCATCGATCAGAGCAAGCGCGCCAGCCAAGTCCTGGCCCTGAACTCTGAAACCCCCCAAAGCATGCTCCGACTGAGGGGTCAGACCAATATGCCCCATGACCGGAATGCCTGCTTCAACAATTCGTCTAACCGTCTCCGCGGAACGGGCACCGCCTTCCAGCTTGACAGCTTGGGCTCCGCCCTCCTGGATCAGCCTGCCGGCGTTTCGCAACGCCTCTTCCGTGCTCACCTGGTATGACATGAACGGCATGTCAGATACAACCAGAGCGTGCCTGGCCCCTCTGACGACGGCCTTTGTGTGATGCAGCATTTCAGCCATGGTGACGCGGACCGTGGTCTTGTAACCCAAGACCACGTTGCCTAAACTGTCTCCCACCAGAAGCAGAGGTATGCCGGCCTTGTCGGCGAGGCGTGCCATGGCATAATCGTAGGCGGTTACGGAGGTGATACGCTCTCCCCTTTGCTTCATGTCCTTGAACTGACGTACTCTCGTCCGCATTGTGCCCTCCCTTTAACCGGAGCCTATCCTCTCCTGAAACGCACTCGCCGATACGAATGAACGACCGGCCACGGCGGAAATGAGGTATCCCGCCGCGGAAATAGCCGGCGCCAACGTGTACGCGGTGCGGCCGGCCGCTAGAAACCCTATCCTTTGGAACTCATCCATCAGCGCTCGAGCTCCCTTGCGGAAGGTACGCAGGCCAGCCCGCTGGCCTGCGTAACGCCCCTGACGACCGCCTGCGCCATTACCGAAGCGGCCACTGCGCCAAGCCTTGTAAACTGCATGCGGTCCACTTGGCCTTGCCAGGCGTCCGTAGCCAGAGCGAATACGGTATCGCCGTCGCCCATGGTATGGGACGGCCTCACGGCAAGCGCGATGCCATCCTGGCCGCGTTCCGCCAGCTTATTGGCCTGCTCTTTGCTGAGAGAAGCGTTAGTAGCCAGCACGCCTATGGTCGTGTTACCGCCGGCAACCACCTGAACCTGGGGCCATTCAGAGCAAGGACGGGCCACAAGCTCAACAGTGCTATGGAAACCGTCGTCGTCTTCAGTCCTGGGAGCGGCAATGACGCGGCACGTCTCCGGGTCTACAACGTCGCCCCAGGCATTGACCACGGCGATGGCGGATACTACAAGGCCATCGCCCAGGTCCCGGCTGCAAGTACCCAGCCCACCCTTGACGGCATACCTCAGTCCCAGTGCTTTGGCCACGGTAGCTCCCGTGCCCGCCCCCACGGTACCCTCCGCCACTTCGCCGGAAGCAGCGCTCCGGCAAGCAATATAGCCGTCGTCAGCCGTGGGTCTTACGCTGGAGCTACCCAGGCCCAGGTCGAAGATGATGGCGCCGGGGACAATAGGCACTACTACTCGGCCAACTTGGTAACCCGTGCCTTTCTCTTCCAGGTAACGCATGACCCCGGAAGCAGCGTCCAAACCGTAGGCGCTCCCCCCACTGAGGAGAATCGCGTGGACCTCATCGACCAGGTTACCCGGCCTCAACAGATCCGTCTCCCGCGTGCCCGGAGCAGAGCCCCTGACATCGACGCCACCGACAGTACCTGGGGGACAAAGCACCACTGTGCAGCCCGTGGCATGCTCAAGGTCGGTTCTGTGTCCAACCATGATTCCCGGTATATCCGTTATAGACCCTGATATCTTGTCCATTGCAAAGCGCCTTCCCTAAGGACCGGGAAGGCGCTTTGCAACTTAGCGTTGTCGCTTCCGCCGTCTCGGTCGCCAGGGATCCCAGCGGCGATTCATTCCTAAACATCTCTGCTCATCTCCAAACGGTAGATGGCGACGCTATGCTAACAACAGGCCACTTGAGCAGTCAAGGAAACTCGCTGCGCCATTGTCCCTTTCAATTTATTGCCGCTCAGTTATCAAAATTCGCAATCGGCCACTCCATCCTTATCGTAGGCGACTACAAGCCTGCTGCCTCCTCCGCTTGCCTCTACTAGAAACCGAACAATCCGACGGGGACGACACCCACCACTGCCCCCTTCCGCCATTACTCCCCCGAGCGGGAATCCAAGGGCGGGGGCATGTCTAATAACATGAGAGAACTACCCAGAAAAAGCATTGAGAGGACTAGAAGGAGGTGCTATACTCCGCCAAATTTACTTGGCAGAGTGTGCAAAATGATCGGAACGTTGAAAGAGATCCGGCATGCCTACGGCTTTGAAGACGTCGCCATAGTACCCGGCGATGTGACGGTAAACCCTGAGCAAGCAAAACTGGACCTGGAGATCGGCCATTTGCGTTTCTCCCTTCCCATCATTGCATCTGCCATGGATGCGGTGGTCTCTCCGGACGTCGCGGTGAGGTTAAGTGATATGGGTGGCCTCGGCGTATTGAACATGGAGGGGCTGTATTCCCGCTACGAAGACGCCGCCGGCAAGATAGCCGAAATCACAACAGCGCCGGCAGAAACGGTTACGGAGGTCTTGCAAAAGCTGTACCAAGAGCCCATCAAAGATGACTTGGTGGCAAAACGAGTCGAGCAAATCAAAGGCGCAGGGGCAACCTGCGCCGTTTCATTTACTCCGCAGAACACCAAGCGGATGGGACCTGTGGCGGTAGAGGCTGGGGCGGACATCCTGGTGGTGCAGTCGACGGTGACCACGGCACAGCACGTATCCAAGAGCTATCATGGCCTGGTCTTCTCCGATCTCGTCGAGCAGGTCAATGCACCGATAGTGGTGGGCAACTGCGTTACTTATAGTGCCAGCATAGAGCTGATGGAAACTGGTGTAGCGGCCATCCTGGTTGGCGTAGGACCCGGCGCCGCATGCACTACGCGAGAGGTGACCGGCGTCGGCGTTCCTCAGGTTACCGCCACCGTGGACTGCGCCGCCGCCAGGGACGAGTACTACCGCCGCACAGGGCGATACGTATCAGTAATCACCGACGGCGGCATTCGCACCGGCGGAGACCTGTGCAAATCGATAGTAGCAGGCGCCGACGCAGTGATGATCGGCACGCCCTTTGCTCAGACGGAAGAGGCTCCCGGCAAAGGGTTCAACTGGGGCATGGCCACGCCTCACCCGGCCCTGCCCAGGGGCACCAGAATAAAGACCGGCACCAAGGGGACCCTGGACCAGCTGCTCTTTGGGCCCACAAGCCGTACGGATGGGACGCAAAACCTAGTCGGTGCGCTGCGGGTCTGCATGGGAATGTGCGGTGCGCTTAGCATCCGCGAGTTGCAGCAAGCCGAGATGGTAATAGCCCCCGCCATAGCTACCGAGGGCAAGGCTTTTCAGCTAGCCGGACGCATATAGAAACTCCCTCCTCCCGGTTAACCACGCCGGTAGTGAGCGTCGCACTCTATTAACCCTATCCTACTCCCGTTATACTGTTGGCAATTGGAGGCTGATTTTTGGCCAAACGAGACTTCCTATCCATAGCCGACCTCTCGCCGGAAGAGATTCGGCAGGTCGTTGGACGCGCCTCGCTCCTGAAGGGGGGCGAGCCGAGCACGGCGTTGCAGGGCAAGAGCGTAGCCTTGCTCTTCGAGAAACCGTCGTTGCGCACAAGAGTCAGCTTCGACGTAGGGATCAAGCAGCTGGGGGGGCACCCCGTATACCTTGGCAAGGACGAAGTGGGTCTGGGAGGCCGGGAGGCCATCTCAGACGTGGCCCGCGTGCTTTCCAGGTACGTAGACGCCATTGTGGCGCGCGTCTACGAGCACCAAACGCTGGAAGAGCTGGCCAAGCACGCTTCCGTCCCCGTGATCAATGCCCTATCAGACGTAGAGCATCCCTGCCAAGCGCTGGGAGACATGCTCACTATCCAAGAGAGCTTCGGTAAGACCGACGGCGTATCCATAGCTTTAGTTGGAGACGGCAACAATGTTGCCGCCAGTCTGGCGCTGGCTGCTGCATCCCTGGGAGCCAGCTGCACCATCGCCTCCCCGGAGGGGTACGGGCTTCCCGCAACCTTGCTGCGGATGGCCGGCCAACGGGCAAAGGCCGGCGGGTCCGGGGTCATGCAGGTCGCAGCGCCTGAAGAAGCGGTGGCCGGAGCAGACGTTGTCTACACGGATGTCTGGGTCAGCATGGGACAGGAAGATGAAACAAAAGAGAGGCTGGAGACCTTCAAAGGATACCAGGTAAACCCCAGCCTGATGGAGCTTGCCAAGCCTGGGGCTATCTTCATGCACCCACTGCCCGCACACCACGGAGAAGAGGTCGGCAACGGCATGCTGGAGCATCCCGCGTCCGTGGTGTTCGACCAAGCGGAAAACCGGTTGCACGCTCAAAAAGCAGTTCTTGAAAAGATTCTAGAAGGACGGAGTGGTGGTAAGTCCGGCTTACCGTCTTTGTGATGAGCAAACCTATAATCGTCATTGTAGGACGCCCCAATGTGGGGAAGTCCACATTGTTTAACCGTCTCGTAGGGCGCCGGGCCGCCGTTACCGCGGAGGAGCCGGGCACTACCAGGGACCGCATCTCCCTGGACGCCGCCTGGGAAGGGCGCAGCTTCATCATAGTCGATACGGGCGGCTTGGAGCACGGCAACATCGCTCCCAAGGCTCCCATCCGTCATGCCCTTGGCGGCGAGCATCCAGCGGCGGGGAGCGCCCCTTCTCCCCAGGCAAATCTATTGGAAGAGATAGAGGAGCAGGTGGAAGCAGCCATTGAGTCGGCGGATGCAATCGTCTTCCTCACCGACGTGCGGGACGGCGTAACCCCGTTGGACCTGGAAATAAGAGATCGTCTGCGTAGGTGGGAAAAGCCCGTATTCCTGGCGGTCAACAAGGTGGACAACCCCAAGCTTTTTCAGAGTACGTCGGAGTTCTACGAACTGAGCCTGGGCGACCCCATTCCGATAAGCGCCCACCACAACCTCGGCATGGATTACCTGATGGACGCAGTGATAGAGCGGCTCCCCTCCGCCGATTATGAGGAGGCGGAGCAGGAAGAGACGCTTTCGCTGGCCATAGTAGGCCGCGTCAACGTGGGCAAGTCCTCGTTGCTCAACGCCATTCTGGGTGAGGAGCGGGCTATAGTTAGCGACGTGCCCGGAACCACTCGCGATGCAATAGACACCTCTCTGCAGTACAAGGGGCAGCAGTTTCTTATCATAGACACAGCCGGAATACGGCGGCGAGGTAAAGTTGTCCCCGGCATAGAGAACTTCAGTGTCCTGCGCTCCATCCGTTCCATAGACAGGGCGGACGTGGTGTTCCTGGTGTTCGACGCCTCCGAGCTGGCAACCGCCCAAGACGCCCACATCTTGGGAGAAGTAGCCAACGCATTCAAGGGAGTGGTGGTGCTTGTAAACAAGTGGGACCTGGCGGATGAACTGGAACTGAACGAAGCAGCTTGCATAGCTTTGATACGGGACAAGATCAGGTTCATCCCCTACGCTCCCATAAGGTTTGTTTCCGCCGTACAAGAGAGCGGTATAGATGAGGCGCTGGATGCAGCATTGATGGTATTCAACGACTTGAAGAAAGAGGTGCCGCAAGACAAGCTGACCAGTGAAGTTTTATCGGCCATGTCACGTCATCTGCCGCCGCACAAGGGAAAGCGCTATCTGAAACTGAACAGAGTGGCGCAGGAAGGTGTCAACCCGCCAACCTTCGCCTTCTACGTCAACCATCCCGATCTGATGCACTTCTCCTATCAAAGATACCTGGAAAACCGCTTGCGAGAAACTCTGGGATTTCGCTGGTCGCATTTGAAGCTGGAATTCAAGAACGGCAGGAAGAAGTGATTGAGTACGCGTTGATTCTACCAGGAGCGTATCTGTTGGGAAGCATCTCCTGGGGATTGATAATGGGGAAGCTGAAAGATGGCGTTGACATACGCCGTCACGGAAGTGGTTCCACCGGAACAACCAATGTCCTGCGCATACTGGGCGTCCGTATGGCGGTCATAGTTCTTGTGGCAGACACCTCTAAAGGAATCATTGCAGTCTTGGCGGCAAAGCTTGTAAGCAACGACCCGCTCCTGGAAGCACTGGCCGCTCTTTCCGTAGTCGCAGGGCACAACTGGCCGGTCTTCAGCAGATTCCAAGGTGGGCGAGGAATCGCAGCCGCCGTAGGTTCCATCACTGTGTTGGCTCCTATAGTGACGGCTCTGGCTCTTGCCGTCTTTGTTCCCATCGTCTCCTTCAGTCGGTACGTCTCCTTGGCGTCGGTTTCAGCGGTAATAGTGGCGGTTGCGGCAATACCGGTCATGGTTGCATTGGACTTGGCGCCCTGGCAGTATCTAGTTTACACAACGGCCGGCGGACCTCTGATCATCTGGCGTCATCGGGGCAACATCCAACGTCTGATCAATGGCACTGAAAGCCGCTTACAGTTCGGCGGTGGCCCTCCCGGGGCTCTACCGCCCCATGCAAGATGACACAAAACAAGAAAAGAGTAGGAGTGATCGGCACCACTGGCTGGGGCACTACGCTGGCGATTCTCATGGCGTCTCAGGGCCACCAGGTCACGTTGTGGGCCAGAACACAGGAAGAGGCCCGCATTCTCAGCAACGACCGTGAGAACAAGCGTCTGCTGCCCGGCTTTCTCTTTCCTGAGACGCTGACCGTAACCGGTTCCACGGACGCAGCGTTTCAAATGGCGGACCTGGTCATCATAGCCGTCCCCTCCAATAGATTCAGAGCAAACCTTCAGCAGGTGCGGAACAGCCTGAATCCATCCGGAGTGATCATCAGCGCCACCAAAGGCCTGGAGCTCGGTACGGGATTCAGAATGAGCCAGGTAATGGAGCAAGAGCTCCCTGAGCCCTTGAGTTCCCGCATCGGTGTATTGTCCGGGCCCAATCTGTCCAAAGAGATCGCAAAGCAGATCCCGTCGTCAACCGTGATCGCATCTAAAGATGCTGAGCTGGCCGGCGCGGCTCAGGCCGTAATAATGACGCCGTACTTCCGCGTCTACACCAACACCGACGTGGTCGGAGTAGAGTTGGGAGGAGCCTTGAAGAACACCATAGCCATTGGATCCGGCATAAGCGACGGGCTGGGGTTCGGAAACAACGCAAAGGCCGCTTTCATGACCCGCGGGCTGGCAGAGATTACCCGGCTGGGAGTGGCGGCCGGCGCCAGTCTGTTGACTTTTGCAGGTCTGGCAGGCCTGGGCGACCTCATAGCAACCTCGGCAAGTCCGTTGAGCCGCAACAGGTACGTGGGAGAGCATCTGGCCAAAGGACGTAAGCTGAACGATATCCTTGCTGCCATGCCGAACGTGGCTGAAGGCGTGGACACCACGGCTGCGGCAATGAAGATGGCGCACGATCTCAATGTTGAAATGCCCATCACAGAGGCGACCTATCGAATTCTTTTCGAAGGACTCGACCCCCAACAGGCGGTCTCGGAGCTTCTGGGAAGAGCGCCCCAGCCGGAATGAGTCGATGTTGAAGTAAGCAAGCCCAACGGACCAATTGCTGTGGCGCTTATACTTGTAATCTTTGCAAACTCGTTCCTTGTGGGCTTCTCCGGCGCAGTCTCTCCGGGCCCTCTGCTTGCCTACAACATTAAGGAAACCATCCGAATTGGCTTCATAGCAGGCCCCCTGGTGGTGGCCGGACATTCCCTGCTGGAGCTGGTTGCGGTGGCAGCGCTGGCTTTTGGACTGGCGCAAATCTTGAACTCAGACCCCGTTGTGGCAGCCATAGGACTGCTGGGCGGAGGCTTCCTTGTATGGATGAGCTGGGGGCTGCTGAGAAACCCGTCCAAAGACGTCCCTTACCTTTCAGGGCAGGGCACACCACAATCGAGCCTGAGCCTGAAACCGCTGGTAGGCGGGGTCTTTGTCAGCTTGAGCAACCCCTTCTGGGCCCTGTGGTGGCTCACGGTGGGGGCGGCGCTGATTACGCGTTCACTGGAGGCCGGCCTGATGGGCATAGCCTCTTTCTACCTGGGGCATATTCTGTCCGATCTGGCCTGGTACGGTTTTGTTTCGGCCACCGTTGCCTCCGGCAAACGTTTTCTGTCCCAAAACGTCTACCGCGGCATAGTCCTGGTCTGCGGCTCCTTCCTGGGACTTCTTGGCGTCTACTTTCTTGCCACGGGAATACGCCTACTGAGATGGTAAGCCCGGCTTCCGCGCCACCACAGTCAACCAGTCGCCATCTGTCAGGGACTGCTCAACAATGAACGATTCCCCAAGCGCCGCTTCGACCTCTTCCCGGCGTTCCTCCAGGATGCCTGAAGCAATGAGAACACCGTTTCTCCTCAGCGCCCGAGCGAGGGATTCGGCAGAGGAGGCGACTACACTGGCGGTAACGTTGGCTAGGGCCAGATCATACTCGTCGTCCTGCACCTTGGAGTGAGGCAGAGAGCCGTGTATGAGCTGTACCCGGCAGGTCCTGTTCTGTTCGACATTGGCGCGCGCCACCTGGACCGCCGTCTCATCGGTGTCCAGGCCCACTACGCAGCCGGCGCCTAGCTTCATAGCGGCAATAGCCAGTATCCCCGAGCCTGTGCCTAGGTCAAGGACTTGCATGCCGGGAACCAGCAGCCTTTCTAGCTGTTCCAGGCACATGCGAGTGGTGGGGTGGTGTCCCGTGCCGAACGCCATGCCGGGATCAAGCTCAATGAGAACGTCGCCCGGCGCGGGCTGGTATATCTGCCACGTAGGCTTGAGAACCAGCCTTTTCCCAATGTGCTTGACGGTGAAGCGAGACTTCCAGGCGGTTTCCCATTCACCCTCATCTACAACTCTATCTTCCAGCGAAGCGCCAGGCTGCAAGATGGAAACCAAGCGAATGCCAACGTCTATCATCTCACGCCGGCTGCCCGTCGTTGAGCCCATGGGGAGGCAGGTCATCACCACTACAGAGGTTGGCGGAGCCATTTCGCCGGTGTTGTCCGGGTCCCAGTGGCCCTCTTCCTGGACAATCACTTCCCTTTCTCCATAGCGCCGGAGAAGCTCGGAGACGGGCTCTACGAACTCGGGCGTGGTGCGAACACTCAGCTGCAGCCACTTCATCTAGACCCGGAGCCGCCCCCAAAGGTATCCCTGATGCGGTGGAACCAGCCCTTGTCCTCTTCCATGACTTGGCCTCCACTCAACTTCCCTGCCAGCTGCTCTAACAGCTTCTTCGCCTCGGGGTCCAGCGAGCGCGGCGTGCTGACGTGCACGGTAACAAAGAGGTCGCCGCGTCCTCTGTCATGGACCTTGGCCACGCCCTGGCCCTTGACTCGGAGCACGGAGCCCGTCTGTATGCCGGCGGGAATGGTCAGCGGCGTTGTACCTTCCAGGGTGGGAATCTCCACCGAGTCGCCCAGAGCCGCCTGCGAAAAGTTGATTGAAAGATTGAGAAGTAGATTGGACCCGTCTCGTTGGAAAACCTGGTGCCATTTCACGTTGAGCAATAGCAATACATCGCCGGGCTGGCCGCCGTGAGAGCCCGCGTCTCCCTCCGCCGGTAGTCGCAGATGCGAACCGTCTTCAACCCCGGCCGGAATCGCCACGTCCAGCTCCCGCGTGTTTCGCACCGCGCCTTGTCCACGGCAACTCTGGCATGGCTGCGACACAACCCGGCCTTCGCCGCGGCAACTGGGACAGGCCGCCACCTGGACGAACTGCCCAAACAGGCTCTGCTGGGAGCGCTTCACATGGCCGGCGCCGCGGCAAGCGCCGCACGTCTCCACAGACGTACCAGGTTCGCTGCGGCTCCCCTGGCACCGGTCGCAGGCCTCTATGCGTGACACCCTGACCCTCTTTTTCGTGCCGATAGCCGCTTCTTCAAAGGTCAGGGTCAGGCCGAGCTCAAGGTCTTGGCCGCGCGTGGGGCGCACCTTGGTTCGTGCGGCGGCTCCAAAGCCGCCGAAGAAAGCATCGAAGATGTCACCGAAGCCGCTGAACGTATCGAAGCCTTCAAACCCGCGCCCCGTGCCGCCGTTGGACGCAACGCCGGCGTGGCCGAACCTATCGTACGCCGAGCGCTTCTCCCTGCTGCTCAGCACCTGGTACGCTTCGTTGACCTCTTTGAACCGCTCTTCGGCGTTGGGCTCCCTGTTCCTATCGGGGTGATACTCCAGGGCAAGCTTGCGAAACGCCCTCTTGATCTCCTCGTCTGAGGCTCCGTTGGAGACGCCCAGCACCTGATAGTAGTCTCTCTTCACAGCCATAGGTATACGATTATATCACTGTTCAGGTATCAGAGGAGCGGCAACGACGGGCGGGCCCGCTTATCTGCCGTGCAGGCTTTCCACCATTTCGGTCATCAGGTGGGAGAAGTAGCGAACGTTGGATATGGCGTCCGGGTACCTCATGCGCGTGGGCCCCAGGATGGCGACGACGCCCCCGGTCTCTGAGGGCGCCCCGTAGCGCGCGTAGACAACGCTAAAGGGGTGAAGCTGATTCATCCTGTGCTCCGTCCCTATCGTCACGTTGACGTCGCCAGCGCTGAGAGCCTGCGACAGCACCACCGGCACAAGCTCCCCGTCCTCCACCAACTCAAGCATGTTCCTCGCCGTGGGGCCGGCGGCAAGCTCAGGGTACGCGAACATGTGACGCAGTCCGTCTATGAAGTGGGCCGGTTCCGAGTCGTAGTCCTGTTTCAGCAGGTCGCCGGCGGCGGCGGCGACGCCGGACTCAAACGGGGTGAACTCCCGATCGCGCGCCGTCACCTCTTGCTGCGTATTGCCTGAATAGAGCGCGTTGAGCTTGTTGGCCACGCGGGTGAGCTGGTCCTGGGTCATGGCCTCTTTGAGGGGCAGGAGCCGCTGGCGCAACCTGGACTCATCCATGACCATTATCAGGAGTGCCAGGAACTCCTGTAGGTAGACTAGCTCCAAGTGCCTCCAGCGGGGAGGTGCCGTCGCAGGGAAGCTGATCATGGCCAGGGTGTGGACAAGCCCGGCCAGCATACGCACCGCCATGCGCCCCCACGCCTCGACCTCCATGTTCGCCTGGCTGAACCTGCTCTGGATATCCTCCTGCACCTGCCTGGGCAGGTCCGGTATGTACAGCGACTCCACGTAAGCGCGGTAAGCCCTGTCAGAAGGGACGCTGCCCGCGGAGGTGTGCGGACGCGTGATGTAACCCGCCTTGTCCAGCGCCGCCATCTCGTTGCGGATTGTCGCCGAACTGACGGGGCGGTCCATCTTGCCGGCCACTACGTCGGAGGACACGGGAGCGGAGCTCCGAATGTACCGATCAACGATGATGTTGAGTATCTGCTTCTGTCGGTCTGTGAGCATTGTTGGCGCCTGTTCTTGCGCTTGGCACTCGCCGCGCGCGCAAGTGCGTGCCCTTCGAATCTACCAACCAAGGCTTGCGGGTGTCAATAGGCGGGCGCCCACAAAGGGGCACTCCTACATCGGGCAACCGACGGCCGTCCGCCGGGAGTTTGTCACTGCCACGCTCCCCACTGTCTCTGGGCGTGGGCTAGATCCTGAAGCCCTCCGCGCCAGCTAGCGTCTACTCGTACCAGCCCGACGCGAAGATCAAACCGTCATGGCGCACCGCCCAGGTGTGCTTCTGCCGGTCGTCACCCGTTTCCGGGTTGAGCAGCACGTAGCCGACCCAGCGTCCCGACTCGGTAGCGCCCAGCAAGTCGTCACCGTAGAAGTATCCATTGGCGTCGATCCGGAGGCTCGGATCCCGGCCTCTAAACATCGGATTATGGTGGGATATGGTGTAGCCGTCCTCGTCGATGATAAAGACGTACCACTGGCCGTCCACACTCTCCATGGTGTTGTAGTAAGCCACCGTGTCCTCCCGGCCGATGGCGTTTACAGGTCTATAGCGCGCCCTACGAAAGCCCTGGTGTAAGCTGGAGCGTCTGCCTTACCGGGCCCGCGCTCATACCAGCCTAATCCGAAGGTCAGACCGTCATATTCGACCCTCCAAGAGTGTTTGGTCTCGACTGCGCCCGAGGCCGGGTTCGTGAAGGTGTAGCTGAACCAGGCGCCATCCTCGTCGGCAACGGCTACCACCGCCTCTCCGGCGGGATAGTTGTTGGGTGCAACGGCCGCGGAAGAGGGTCGGCCAACGAGGTCCGGGTTGGCGACGTGGGCCAGCATAATGTCGTCCTGGTCTAGGATGAACATGTACCACTGGCCGTCAATGCTCTCTTTGGTGTTGTAGTAGGCGACGGTGGCATCGAGACCTTCTGAGTCATACTTGCTGATGGCTTCCTTGACAACCCCTGCCGTTGTACTACAACCATTAGCGAGTTGATCCGCGAGTCACTCCACCTCTACATGGGGCCCCCTGCTCATCTGGATGACAGTGGAGGCGGGCGAATCGTGTATAATATTGACCGTTATTCTTGAGGAGCGCACCTCCAATGAGCAAGGCGCTGACATCCAGGATCGTGCTAGAAACCTGCGGGCAGGTCATAGGCGCATGACGACCCGGCATGGATCCCCGGCGGGTACGAACCTTGCCCCGTGCGAAGTGCGGGCGGCCTATAAGCACTGCGAGCAGTTGGCGCGCAGCCACTACGAAAACTTCACCGTCGGCTCCTGGCTCCTGCCCCGAACGCTGCGGCCGCACCTCTTCGCCGTCTACGCCTTCTGTCGCCGCACCGACGACCTTGGCGACGAAGCGCCCGGCGACCGCCTAACCCTCCTAAACGACTGGGAGGCCGAACTGTCCCTCTGCTACGGAGGCCAACCCACCGATCCCGTAATGGTGGCGCTGCAGGACACCATCCGCCGTTTCGACATTCCCGCAGATCCCTTCACCCGGCTCATAGAGGCGAACCGCATGGATCAGCGCCAGCACCGCTTCAGCACCTACGACGATCTGCTGCACTACTGCCGCCACTCGGCGGAACCGGTGGGCCGCATGGTACTCTACGTGCTGGGATACCGAGACACCGAGCGGCAGGCCCTCTCCGACGCCACCTGCACGGCGCTGCAGCTTGCCAACTTCTGGCAGGATGTGCGCCGGGACTACCAGATGGGCCGTGTTTACATCCCCCAGGAGGACATGGCCCGCTTCGGCTACTCGGAGGAGGAGCTGGCGGCCGGCGTGGTGAACGACCGCTTCCGCTCCCTGATGCGCTTCCAGGTAGACCGGGCGGAGGCGCTGTTCCGGCGGGGCTTGCCGCTGGAACAGCGCCTCCACGGCCGGGTAAGGCTGGACATCGCGCTGTTTAGCAGAGGAGGCATGGCTGTTCTGGCGGCGATCCGTCGCCAGAACTACGACGTGCTCACCGGCCGTCCCGTGGTGACGCGAACCCGCAAGCTCTGGCTGATGCTCTCCACCATGGCGCGGCTTGCCATCTTGAGGCCTTCCTCGTCGGCAGACGGGCGGTCGTGATGGCGCCGGATGGAGCCCTGGCCCAGGCCTATGGCCACTGCCGAGAGGTGGCCAAGCGAGAGGCGCGAAACTTCTACTTCGCCTTTCTCACGCTTCCTCCCGCCAAGCGCCACGCGATCTACGCCGTGTACGCCTTCGCCCGCACCTGCGACGACATCGCCGACGGTGACTCTCCCATCGAGGCCAAGCTGACCGGGCTAGCCGAGGTCCGCCGTTCCCTTGAGAGGGCTTATGCCGACGCCCCGGAGGGCCCCGTCTTCACGGCGCTGGCAGACGTGGCGGCCACCTACCGCATAGAGCAATCAAGGTTCCAGGCGCTGGTGGGCGGCGTCGAAATGGACACGGCCCAGAGCAGATACGCAACCTTTGAAGACCTGCGCCGGTACTGCTACGGCGTGGCCTCCACCGTAGGGCTCATCTGCGTCGAGGTCTTTGGGTATGCGCGGCCGGAGGCGCGCTGCTACGCGGTGGACCTTGGCCTGGCCATGCAGCTTACCAACATCCTGCGCGACATCCAGGAGGACGCCGAGCGCGGCCGCATCTACATTCCTCAAGACGAGCTGGCCCGCTTCGGTTATTCAGAGGAGGAGTTGGCCAGGGGCGTCGTCAACCAGTGCTTCGAAGAGTTGATGTGCTTCCAGGCAGAGCGCGCCCGGAGCTATTACAGTAGCAGCGCCCGGCTGCTCCCCTTGGTGCCTGTCCGCTCCCGCGCCTGCGTCTCCATCCTTCACGGGCTTTATTCGCGGCTGCTGGACCGGATAGAAGCACGCCGCTTCGACGTCTTCCACGGCCGGGTCAGGCTCACCACCGCCGAGAAGGTCCTGCTCGCAGCCAAGCTGTGGGCGGCAAGCCTCCTCCCGGCGCGACGGGGCACGTGAGCAGCGTCACTGTACTGGGCGGAGGGCTGGCCGGCATGGCCGCGGCCTGGCGCCTCTCCCGCCTGGGTCACGATGTGACGCTGGTGGAGCGCCGGCCATACCTGGGCGGGAGGGCTTTCTCCTTCACGGACCGCGAGAGCGGCGTGCAGGTGGACAACGGGCAGCACGTGTTTCTAGGTTGCTGCACCGAATACGTCCAATTCCTAGAGGAGATGGGGACGCTGCACCTCACCCACCGCCAGCGTCGCCTCCGCATAGAGGTCTTCGACCCACGTGGAAAGCGCGGTCTGCTCTCCGCTCTGCCGCTTCCCGCGCCGCTCCATCTTGGGTGGTCGCTGTTGCACTACCCGCACATCAGCTGGACTGACAAGCTGCGCGCGGTGCGGGCACTGCTGCGCATCCAGCGGGAGCGCTGTCACGACCACCACGACTTGGAGTCGCGTTCCTTCCGAGACTGGCTGGAGGAAGCAGGCCAGAGCAGCAGGGCAATCCAGAATCTGTGGGACCTGCTGGTGCTGCCGGCGCTCAACGATGCTTCAGATGACGTCAGCGCCAGCGCCGGCTTCATGCTGTTCAAGACCGCCCTGCTCAAAGACCGCCATGCCGCCAGCGTGGGCTACGCCCGCGCCGGGCTGTCAGAGGTGATGGGCAACGCCGTTGAACGCCGGCTGCGTGAGCAAGGGGTCACACTCGTGCTGGGGCGCATCGCGGAGCATTTGCACGTAGACCACGGTGCCGTGACGGGCGTGGCGCTGACCGGAGGCGAGTTGGTGTGTTCGGATTTCTACGTGAGCGCGCTCATGCCAACGGTGTTGCTCCGGCTGCTGCCGGAGGAGTGGCGTCGGCACCCCGCGTTCGCCCCCGCCGCGGCCCATACATGGTCGCCCATTGTGAACCTGCACGTCTGGTACGACCGCCCCGTGGCCGACTTCGACTTCGCCGCGTTCGTGGGAAGCCCGGTACAGTGGGTGTTCAACAAGACGCGAATTCTGGGTCTGGCCGGGCCCGGCCAGTATCTGACCGTCTCGCTGAGCGGGGCCTGGGAGCACTGGCCGGTGAGTAAGAAGGAGCTCGCAGACTCCTTCCTGCCGGAGCTGGCCCGGGTGCTGCCGGGTGCACGGGATGCGACCGCGGAACGGTTCGTGGTTGTCAAGGAGCGGCATGCCACGTTCCGGCCGGCCCCGGGGTCCGCGCCGGCACGGCTGCCCATGGAGACGCCGCTAGGCAACCTGCTGCTGGCCGGAGACTGGACCGATACGGGTTGGCCCGCCACCATGGAGGGCGCGGTGCGAAGCGGCAACTCAGCGGCGGACAAGGTCCACGATCTGACTACTAGGTGAACAAGCCACCCGTCTGCCCGCATGTTCCCTAAAAGGAAGAGGGCTCTTTTTCAAGAGCCCTCTTCCTTTTCAGGCTTTTGGCGCGGCCTGGTCTTTACGGTACCAGGACGCCAGCATTCTCTACGTACAGCCAGTAGCCTTTGCCCACTTCCACGTCATGGAAGTTGTTGGGCAGGACTTTCGTCCACTGGCCCGCCTCCGGGTCGAAGGTGTAAGCCGTGACCCAGCTAGTGCTGCCGAAATACGTATCGGCGGCAATGGTATCGCCGGGGCTCTGGTCACCAACGACCACCACGGGCACCAGGTTCCAGCCTTCCACCAGTGAAATGGCGGGCGGCACGTTGGCGAACCCATGCGTTGGGATGTCCACCGATATCGGGTCGAAGGAGGTGGTGGATACCCAGTAGGCATGCTGAGCGTCTACCTGCGTCAGCGAGCCGCTCAGGTTGCCGCTGTCGTCCCTGGTGGCGGACAGCCACGGGCTGCCAGTTGCCGGGTCAGGGTTCACCGGGTCGTAGGTGGTTATGGCGCTGACCTGGCTCAACGTCACCACGCTGTTGATGGACGTGTCCGCAGGATCGCCTGGCAACGATATCAGGTTCATGCCCGGCTTCAGCTCGATCTCGGCCTTGGGCCTGGCTTTCACCGTGAAGGTAACCTCATGGTCGCTGGAAAGCGTGTTGCCAGCCTCGTCCGTGCCGTTGACCTCGATTTCGTGGTCGCCTAGCTCAAGGCCGCTGGTGGTCAGGATGAACGACCTGTTGTTACTGGTCGCGGCCCTGTCCAGCACGTCTTCGCCGTCCAGCGTCAGCACGGTCAACGTCACCTTATTGTGGGTGTCGCCGGCGTACTCGCCGCCTTCACTCGACCAGTCGATGTTGAGGAACGGGTCGCTGCGTGACACGCTGCCCTCATCGCCGGGATCCAATACTGGTGCAGGTATCCCATCGTCCATCTCAAAGAAGATGGCCTTAGAGTTTTCGGGGTCGTCGCTGCCGCTGCTGCCCACGTTGCTGGCAGTATCTCGACCGGTGACTTTGACCACGAAGGCGCCAGAACTGCTTACGGACAACCTCTTCTCCCACTGGTCGTTGCCAAGGAAGGTAAGTCCGCTTTGAGCTGACAGAGAGCCGGTCAATTCGAGATCGCCATCTGCATTCTCTGTCACGGCGCCGGTCTCTATCGTCGGGTTGGTAAGCAATGTCTCGTTGGCGGTTACCGTGATCGTTATCCGGCTGTCGCTCACCGGCACGCCGCCTGTGTCATCTCCGCTGACTTCGACGGTGAGTTTGGGATCCAAGCCGTCCTTGGCTGCTCCCACGGTCAACGTAGCTGCGTTGGCGTTGCCCGCAGCGTCCCGAATGGAGCCGCTGGCCACTTCCACCTTGGGGGTGGCGCTTGGGCCCTTGACGCCAACGGTGAGGAATACGCTTTCTTTCTCACCGGAGAACCAGTCGGCGGCATCAACGGTTTCGCCGTCGACCGTGAAGTCGCTCGCATCCACCGAATCGCCGTCAAGAGCGCCGTCGAAGATGACGCGTATGCTGGTGTTGACGTTCTCAACAACCTCTTTCTCCGCTGAGTCATACGACTCTCCAAGGGTGGCATTCATTTCGTCGTCGTCTTCGGTTTTCAGCGTGACGGACTGGTTGTCAAACGTAAAGCTATGGGCGTTGTCCTCGCCGCTATCTGCTTCGTCAGCATCAGCCTTGCTGGCGCCAACATTCCCCGCGTTGTCTCCGCCTTCCAAGTACCATTGGTATACCTGGTCTGCGCCTGACGGAGGATCCAAGGACAATCGCACGGATGCCTGCAATCCGCCTGTGATTGCAGTCAGGTTATAACCTTCGTTGTCGAAGTCGCTGTTTGTACTGTTGTCTTCATTGGGGATTGCGGTAAACGTGGCGCCATCATCGACAGAAAGGTAGAACGTGATGGCATTAGCCTTCACTCTGGACTGGGCGTCGACGAGGTTGCCGGTAAGGACTACCGTGGTCGCATTAGTATTTGTACCGCTGGCAGGCGTGAGGTTGGAGACTTCGGGAGCACCCTGCTCCACGCTGAGGGTTTCGGTGCGCGTCAGCTCTTCGCTGGCGTCCCGGTATGAAACCGTGATCACGTCGCCGTTGGCTGCTTGCAACTCTTGGTCGCCTTCAGTGGTACTGCTTGCTAGGGTGAACGTGCCTGTAAAGACGCCTGTGTTCAGGCCGTTCTCCGTAAGAGTCTGTGTGTATCCGGTCTGGTCTGACGTGCTCTTCAGCTTCACGTCAACGGTGTCAGCCAGTGAACCGAAGTAGACCAAGGCAAAATCGCCGCCGGTAGTTGCTGCAGTAATCGTCACTGAGCGTGATCCGATTCCGATTACTGATGGGTCAGCATTACCCACCGGAACAACCAGGACGTCATTTATATCTAACCCGTCGCCCTTCCTGACGTTGTTCAGAGAATCTAGCCGGCCCTGGTCCGTAGTTGAAGCCCCGGATACGCCCACAGCCTGGAAGAACGCAGCCCTACTGATACCGAGGTCTGCAGCAACCTTGTCTACGCTGGTGTTCCCAGCGTCGCCTGTATCCGCAGTGACGTCTGGATCCTCCAGCTGGTCAATGCCAGCCCAGTCGGCAATTGGGGCATTGGCCGGATAGAACGTTCGAGGCTGAAACGCGGCTACAGTGTAATTCGCAGTACCAGCAACTCCTGAATTTTGAACTCTAAGAGTCGCATGGTTCTCGTCATCATCCGAGACCGTGATTTTGATAGTTTGGCCCAGGTCGCCGTTGGCCCATGCTCTATCAAAAGTCACGTCCCCTGCCACGCCGGAGGGAGCGGCCAGAGCGTTGGCACCAAAGGTGGCCAGCAGCAGGGCTGCAACTCCTATCAATGAAAGAAAACCAAGACGCTTATTCACTTCCTACCCCCTTATGGATCTCGAAATTGGGATGTATATTGGGCAGAACAAACCGGGGCTCCGTTTCTGAACGGGGCACCCGGGAAGGGTCCACTCTTGAAGCTGCAAGGAGAACTGCAGATGAATCCATTACGCTCCTTGGCGAGGTCAAACCCAGAAAGTTGTACACGATTCATAGCCTATTGTCAAGCCTATTTCCGCAAATTGCCCGAATCTCAAAGATGTTCCGCCCTCCGGCCATGCGGAGGCATTCTCCACCGACCTGAGGGCCGGCAGAAGGCGACTATAGAATAAAAGGAGGAGCTTGTCAAGCACTGCGGAGGAGAATTGTTGGGGAAGCCGCCCACCACTCGTCATTCCCGCGGAGGGGCAACCCAGGCGGGGTGGGGGGGTGCAGGCCGGAAGCGGAGGCCTATCTCCGTGTCCAGGGCGCAGTGGCTAACAACGCCAACGCTGTGGTATCTTTGAACCCGTGAAATTCGATGGTTACAACCTAGAACCGTCCATACACGATGAGATGTTCCAGCAGGACGGAACGCCCAGGGAGCACTATCGACCTCTACACGAAAGCCTGATCTCTCTCTCCGCCGAGGAGATCAGGAGCATCCAGGAACGGGTGACCCGTTCCTTCTCCAACGAGGGCATCTCCTTCACTGTCTACGGCGACGAGGAGGGCGAGGAGCGGATAATACCCGTGGACTGCATACCCAGGGTTATCTCCTCTGAGGAGTGGCGTTTCTTGCAGAAGGGACTGGCCCAGCGTGTGAAGGCGCTCAACCTCTTCCTGGAAGACGTCTACGGTGAAGCCCGTATCCTCGACGACGGCGTCATTCCCGTGGACGTGGTCATGGAGTGCCCCCAGTACCGCACGGAGATGCGCGGCTTTTCGGCGCCCCACGGCACCTGGATTGGCATCTGCGGCACCGACATCATCAGAACCAACGACGGCTTCCGAGTGCTGGAGGATAACCTGCGAATTCCCTCCGGCGTCTCCTATATGATCGCAAACCGGAAGGCGGTGAAGACCAGCATGCGGCGGCTGTACAGAAGCTCCCGCGTACAGGACGTGGAGCACTACGGCCGTTTGCTGCTGACCACCCTTCTGGAGCTTGCCCCCAGGGGCCGGTCCGAACCGAGCATTGCTCTACTCACACCCGGAGTCTATAACTCCGCCTTCTACGAGCACATGTTCCTGGCTCATGAGATCGGCGCCGAGCTTGTGGAGGGCAGGGACCTGCTGGTCAAAGACGGGTTTGTGTACATGCGCACCACCACAGGGCTGCGGAGGGTAGACATAATCTACCGCCGGGTGGACGACGATTTCCTAGACCCGCTGGTGTTCCGCCCCGACTCCATGCTGGGCGTGCCGGGACTGCTTCACGCTTACAAGCTGGGCAACGTGGCGCTGGTTAACGCTCCCGGCACCGGCGTTGCCGACGACAAGAGCGTCTATGCCTACGTGCCGGATATGATCCGATACTACCTGGGAGAGGAGGCCATCCTGGCCAACGTGGAAACGTACCTTTGCCGCCGGCCCCTTGACCTGGAGTACACCCTGGACAACCTGGCGAACCTTGTGGTGAAACGTGTGGGAGAGTCGGGAGGCTACGGAATGATCATCGGCCCCCACGCCACGCAGAAGGAACGGGACGATTACGCCGCACAGATCCGCGCCAACCCCGCCGACTTCATATCGCAGCCCGTGCTATCCCTTTCCAGGTCGCCGTGCCTGATCGACGGCAACTTTGAACCGCGACACGTGGACCTGCGCCCCTTCATACTTCACGGGCAGGAAACCCGCATGGTGCCCGGCGCATTCTGTCGCGTAGCCCTACGCCGGGGCAGCCTGGTAGTGAACTCCAGCCAGGGCGGCGGAGGCAAAGACCTCTGGGTGCTGGGAAACTGACCCGGGTGCTTTCTCGCAGCGCACAGGGGTTGTACTGGATGGGCAGGTACCTGGAGCGGGCGGAGTTCGTCTGCCGTTTGCTGCGGCTACAGACAGAAGCCCTGGTGGACCGCCCCATATCGGAGATCCACTCAGGCTGGAGCCGGATCTACAATGGGCTCAACCGCCAGCCTCCCCTGGGAAGCCAGGAGATGACGAGCAGCGACGAGTTCACCCAGGCCGATTCCTACACCCTGGCCGACGACCTTACCTTCGAGCGCTCCAACCCGGATTCGGTGTGGAGCTGCTTTTCCATGGGGCGTGAGAACGCCCGGCAGATGCGCCATCGCATCAGCGGCGAGCTGTGGACCAGCCTCAACCTGGCCTACCTCAAAATGCAGAAGCTGTCCATCCAGGATATCTGGGCAACCTCGCCGGAGGGCTTCTACGCCGAGACGGCGGGGGAGATGAACACCTTCTCCGGCGTGGCCGGCGCCACCATGTACCGGGATGAGGGCTGGAGCTTCATGCAGCTGGGTAGATTCATAGAACGGGCCCAGCTCTCCACCTCGCTGCTCCTGACGCAAATCGACGCCGATGCCCTGGCTGGGGAGTACTCCGACGCTGATTGGACCAGCCTGCTCCGCCTCTTCCACGCCGTTTCGGCTTACAACCGCAGCTACAGCGTGGAGGTGCACCCAGACCAGGTGCTGAATCTGCTGGTCACGGATGCCATGCTGCCGGACTCGCTCTGCCGGTCCCTGGACAGGGCCCATTCCGGCATAGCATCCATAGGCCCCGGGCCCAACGCCAAAGCCAGCAGCGAGGCTCTACGACTGGCGGGCCGCACCGGGGCGCTCATCCACTACAATTGGCCTGATGGAGAGGACCAGCCCAAGCTGCTGCGGCAGGTGCAGCAGTACAGCCGCGAGCTGCACCACCTCCTAGCCGACACCTACTTCGACTATCCCATAGAGGACTTACCAGCCCGTTAGCCCATGGTCGAATCGACGCCGGAACTCTATGAAATAGAGCACGTTTCCCGCTATCTGTACGCTCCTCCCGTACGCCACAGCGTCCTGTCCCTCTGCCTCAAACCGCGCAACGACCGGCTGCAAAGGCTTTTAAGCTACGACGTAATCACCAACCCCCAGGCGCATCTGAGCAGCGAAACGGACTTCTACGGCAACACAAAGCAGATTATGAACATCCACCGGGAGCACCAAGCCCTCGAGATTACTTCTCGGTCCGTCGTGGAGTGCAGCCCTCCCCCTCCGCTGCCCGGCTTCTCAGGCGTCGGCGCATGGGAGGAGATCCTATCCTGGCAGGGCTCCTCCATGTACTGGGAATTCACTCGCCCAAGCGCCTTCGCCAGACCCTCTCCCGCCCTCAGCTCCTTCCTAAAGGAGCTGGATGCCGGGCCAGGCGACGACCCGCTGCAGTCATTGCTCCGGCTTTCTGGTACCCTCTTCCGAAGGTTCCAGTACGTTCCGGGCGCCACGTCGGTGTTGTCTCCCATAGAGCATATCTTGGAGACCGGGCAAGGGGTATGCCAAGACTATGCCCACGTGATGATAGCAATTGCCCGTATCTGGCATATCCCGGCCAGGTACGTGTCCGGCTATCTATACCTGGGCGGCAGCCGGGAGTCGCGCCAGATGGCCAGTCACGCCTGGGTGGAGTGCCTTTTGCCCAACGTGGGCTGGATTGGCTTTGATCCCACCAACAATTGCACGGCGGATCAGCGCTACGTACGGGTAGCCATTGGCCGCGATTACCAGGACGTACCCCCAGTTCGCGGGGTTTTCATAGGAGGCGGAGAGTCCCGGCTTGACGTGAGCATACGTGTCAGGACGGCATGACCTTCAAGGTCATCATCCCGGGCATGGAACCCTGTTCTCAGGGCAGACTCAGTACGCGTAGGGATGGATGCAGAGGGCCACAGACGTCTCTATGTCTTGAATGGCCTGGGTCATGGCCTGGCCTATGAGGTCAAGCTTTTGCAGCTGCTCTATCCGGTCGGCCAGATTGTTGAGTTCGTTCTTGGACAATAGATGCTCAAAGATGCGGCAGGCGTTGATCAGAGAGATTATGACCACGTCTCGCGGGTCCGGAATCTCGTTGCTGAAGAGTATGCCCATTATGCGCAGCTTGACTTCCTGCTCAGCCTTGCCCTCGATGGTCGGGTAGCGCCTGGACTTGAACACCCAGAGGAACCGGGCATCCCGTCGCTCCAGGATTCCCTGGGCAACCAGCCCGGATAGGGCTTCCTCTCGGATGAATGGGCCGCGGGCTGCCGTTCGCTCCACCCAGTAGCGGGCGTCGTGCCCCTCCCCGGCGGCAATGTCGGCCAGAGTGGGGTCTAGGAGGCTGTCGCCCACGGGGGTAGCGTCGAGCAGGACAAGATGTTCCAAGTCCGTGTCGATGCGGTTTTCCAGCGCCAGGTCCATCAACACACCGCCGGCGAGGGCATAATCCAACGCCCAGTTGGGCACGTGTGCGAAACGCCCGCCCTCATCGTCGAGCAACAACAGCATCAGTTCCTCAGCAAATCTCAGCACAGTGTTTCCCTCCAAATAGACCAAGTCCCCTCGGTATCAAGGAGCATCGCGGGCTATGCCTAGCCAACGGACTCCTGAGCGGACGGGTCGCCATGTTTCTGTAGCTCCTCTATCTGGCGTTTGGCCGATGTCTTAGCTGTGGTTGCAAGTGCAACGGCCTTCGTCGCCGCGAACTGACTTAGCTCTACCAAGCTTACCTTCTTACTTACTTGCTGCATTTTACTAGAGGCAACGCAACTTTAGCAATTCTGTTGTCTAGTGCCTGGAATTGCGTTATCATGTGCTCCTTGGCGGCCTGTAGGCAGTAGGCGCGGCTAGCCCGGAAACTCTATTCAGGTGAGGATGGAATGAGCATCAGAGCAGAGTATATTTGGATAGATGGCACCATACCCACTCCAAAGCTCAGATCCAAGACCAGGATCGTCAATGAGGGCGACCCCCTGCCCATCTGGGGCTTCGATGGCTCCAGTACCAACCAGGCTCCGGGCGGCAGGTCCGACTGCGTCCTGAGACCGGTCTTCCACTGTCCGGACCCCGTGAGAGGTGGGAACAACATTCTGGTGATGACAGAGGTCTTGAACACCGACCTCACCCCCCACGAGTCCAATACCCGCGATGCATGCGCAGAGGCCGCAGAGAAGTACGCCGAGCATGAGTTCATCTTCGGTATCGAGCAAGAGTACACCTTCTTCAAGGGCTCCAGGCCCCTGGGCTTCCCGGAGCAGGGGTTCGCCGCACCACAGGGAGGCTACTACTGCGGCGTTGGAGCCGACGAGATATTCGGCAGAGAGGTAGTCGAAGAGCATCTGGACGCTTGCCTCAAGGCCGGCCTGGACATCTCCGGCATCAACGCGGAGGTGATGCCTGGCCAGTGGGAGTTCCAGGTGGGGCCCATTCCGGCACTGAACGTATCCGACCAGCTATGGCTTGCCCGCTGGCTGCTGTACCGGGTTGGCGAGGGCAAAGGCATCAACGCAACCCTCTATCCAAAGCCTGCTCGGGGCGACTGGAACGGCGCCGGAGCGCACACCAACTTCTCTACCAACGCTATGAGGTCCAGCTATGATGCCTGCACCAAAGCCGCCGAGGCTTTGGGCACCAGGCATGAGTTGCACATTGCCAACTACGGCTTCGGGATAGAGGAGAGGCTTACCGGACTACATGAGACCTGTTCCTACAAGGAGTTTCGCTACGGAGTCTCAGACAGAGGCGCATCTGTCAGGATTCCCTGGCAGGTGGAGAGGGAAGGCAAGGGTTATATAGAGGACCGCCGTCCCAACGCCAACATGGACCCCTACGTGGTCACGCGCCTAATCATGGAAACAGTCTCGGAGGCGGCATAGGCGCCGTTGCAGGGACTCTGTGCGGTGAACGGTATTGCCCTAGTGATTGATTTTGTGTATCCTGCCACAGCAAGTTGAGAGCTCTCTAGTCTAAATTTCGACGGCGATCTGGTGGACCAGGCGGTATCCGCCAATCCAGTTCCTCCAACCCGGAGCAGATGAGCAGGGCTATGGGTCTACAAGGCGCTGTACGAAGTCTCTAGGGAGAGGTGACGCTCCCTAACTGCTGATAGGTCAATTACAGTAAAATACACGTGCCTGTAACTCAAGCTACAGACACGGCCAGGGAGATAGATTCCATGGAGATTCAACAGGAGCGAAGGGGAGATACTCTAATAGCAATGACGGAAGGGCGCGTAGACGGCACCAACGCCAGGGACTTCCAGGTTGCTTTGGAAGCCGCCATAACCGGAAGCGAGACTGCCGTGATTCTGGACATGGAGCGGCTTTCCTACATCAGCAGCGCCGGCCTGCGTGTGATTCTGCTGATGGCCAAGACTATGCGGAACCAGCAGGCCGAGTTCGCCGTCTGCTCTCTTTCCGAGTCTATCCGGGAAATATTCGCGATAAGCGGCTTCGACAAGATTGTGAACATCCACAACTCTAAGGACGAAGCCCTTGCCGCCCTCAGCAGCTAGCCCTGCCCGGCGCACCGGGTCTACTTGGCCGCCTGACAAGCTGGCGATTGTTCGGCGCCGAGACAGATGTTAGCTCCATTTCTCAACCGGGAATGACGGTAAAAGGGCCGCGGTGATCGTTCGTACTCCTCTGAGACTTCACCGGAAAATTCCCCCGCCACAGGGACTTGACAGACCCGCGGAGCCCTGCAACAATCATGCAATCCTGAAATCTCACAAGTAATTGTTTGATAGAGCACACTGATACCAAGTATCATGACAACTCCTCTAACAGCACACCCGGACATCGTGTCCCTCCTGGAAGACCGGGGCTACAGGTCCACGGCCCCAAGACGCGCCATCATCCGGATCCTGGAAGGGAAGCAGGAAGGCTTCACCGCCGAGGAGATAGGCAATGAGTTGCCGGGAGTGGGAAGGGCAACCATCTTCCGCACCATCAAGATTCTCCTGGAAGTCGGCGTCATATGCAGGCTGAACCTCCTCGACGGAGCCCCCAGGTACAGCCTCTCTCGCATTGGGCACCATCACCACACGGTATGCGTCAAGTGCGGCAACGTCGGCGAGTTCCGCGCCGCTACCGTCGAGCGGTTGATGAGGGGCTTGGGCAGCGGCATCCCCGGCGAAATCGCAGGTCATCGCATAGAAGTCTACGTCATCTGCGACAAGTGCGGTAACGGCCAGGAAGCCTAGGTATATCCATGAAATCCAACACAGATTCCGGTGCGACACATATTGAGATTGAGTATCATAACTCAATACTGCGGCACCGCGGAACCTCGTTATTCGAACGGAAAACATAGGAAAGGACGATGACCAATGATGATACCAGGTATTAGTAGACGTATATCCAGCCTGTGGGCCACTACGCTCCTGGCGTTTGCCCTAGCCTTGGGTCTGGCCGCCTGCTCCAACGACGCAGAGCCTGCGTCAACCGCCATCAACGTAGTCACCACAACCAGCATAGTCGCGGATTGGGTGGAGAACATCGGTGGAGACAACGTAGAGGTCTTCAGCCTCGTTCCAAGGGGAGTAGACCCCCATGGATTCCAACCGGGCGCAAGGGACGTTGCCAGAATTGCCGACGCGGACCTTGTGTTGACCGTTGGCCTGGGGCTGGAGGAGTCCTGGCTTAGAGAGTTGCTCCAGAACGCCGCACGGGATCCGGCGACCATCATTGAACTGGCCGATTCGATCGAACCGATAGAGTTCGCCCAGTCCCATATAGAAGATGTAGATTTCATAGAAGGACTCAGCCACATGGTCCATGAGGTGGAGGAGGGAGAGATAAGCGCGGAGGAGGGGCTGGAGGAGATCGCAGAGATGCTGGAAGGCGTTGAGCATCACGGAGAAGGAGAGGAGGCGGAAGAGCCTACCGACATGGCGCACGAGATACTCAGCCAGTTCGAAAGCGGGCAAATTAACGCCGAGGAAGCTATAGAGGAGATCGAACACATTACCGGCGAGGGCGAGGAGGAGCACGAAGGCCACGGCCACGGCGTTCACGACCCCCACTTCTGGTTCGACCCCCTTCGCGTGAAGCTGGTGATCAACGACATAGCCGCCCGGTTGTCGGCCATCGACAGCCGGAGGAGCGACACCTACAGCGCCAACGCCTCCGCCTACGGCGCACGGCTGGAAGAGCTGCACGCCTGGACGGCAGAGCAGATTGCCCTGGTGCCGGAGGAGCGCAGGCTGCTGGTCACCTCCCACGACAGCCTGGGCTATTTCGCGGAGCAGTATGGCTTCCGAGTAGTTGGCGTTGTCCTGGGCTCAACCACGGAGGCCGAGCCGTCAGCTGAGCACATGGTGGAGTTGACCCACGAGGTAGAGGAGCTGGGCGTTCCGGCAATCTTCGGTGAGACTACGGCGAGCGAGCGCCTGGCCAACACCGTGGCGACGGAGTCCGGCGCAAGGCTGGTGCGGCTCTACTCGGGCTCCCTGGACGGCCAGGACACCGTCGCCGGGACCTACATAGGCATGATGAGGACCAACGTGGAGCTCATAGTAGAGGCCTTGAGATGAGCCGCCGGCAAATGCAGGTGATACTTGGAGAAACAACTTTCAAAGACGCGCCCCTTCGCACAGAGGAGGAGCGTCGTCTACCTCCATCGTCATGCCTGGGCAGACGGTCAACGCAGGGTGTGGCTACTTTAGCCTAACGGCTCGTACATGGTATAATTACATGCACACATAAAAGCTGCGTAAGGACATAATCATATGTTCTCTAAGCCGTTACCGAATAAGCCCAGGTTATTCCCCAAGAGGCTCAGCCAGTTGAGGATTCACGAACGGAGGCGCGCATGAGCCAGACCGACATTGACCAGCGCATCCACGCCGTTCTCTCCGAGTTCAAGCTGCTCAGCCCGTTCTCGGCGGGCTACCCGGTCAACCAGAGATTCGACTACTCGGAGCTGTACCCACTTCTGGCCTACTGCGCCAACAACGTTGGCGACCCCTTTGGCTACTCGCGATACCAGTCCAACACGCATGAGACGGAGCGAGAGGTGGTGCGCGCCGTGGCCGAACTGGCGCGGCTGCCCGCCGAGGAGGCTTGGGGCTACGTCACATCAGGCGGGACCGAGGGCAACATGTACGGCATCTACGTGGGGCGTGAGATGTTGGGAGACCCTGTTGCCTACTTCTCACAGGACACTCACTACTCTGTCCGCAAGATCCTACACGTCTTGAAAGTCCGCAACTTCATGATTCGCAGCCAGGACAACGGCGAGATCGACTACGACGACCTACGCGAGTCCATCCGCAGCAACAAGGAAGCCCCGGCGCTCATTATCGCCAACATTGGCACGACCATGAAGGGCGCCGTGGACGACTTGGACCGCATCCGCGCCGTCATTGACGACGCTGCTCCATCCCGCTCCTACGTTCACGCCGACGCCGCGCTCAGCGGAATGATCCTGCCCTTCGTAGACGACCCGCAGCCCTTCGGCTTCGACAGCGGCATCGACAGCTTCGCTGTATCCGGGCACAAGATGATCGGCTCCCCACTACCATGCGGCGTTGTCCTTACCAAGAAAGCGTACACCGCGCAGATAGGTCGCTCTATCGAGTACGTCGGGGTATTGGACACCACGCTGTCGGGATCCCGGAGCGCTTTCGCCCCTATGATCATCTGGTATGGGCTGACCAAGCAAGGCGCACAGGGCTACCGGCGGATGGTGGACAGGATGCTGGACACCGCCGAGTACGCCGTGCAGCAGTTCAATGTCAACGGCATTCCCGCCTGGCGGGCCAGGAATAGCCCCATCGTCGTCTTCCCCCGCCCTTCGCCCTACGTACTGTTTCAGTGGCAGTTGGCGCCGCTGGGGGACATTGCTCACCTCGTCACCATGCCCCACGTGACCCGCGAGATCATAGACCAGGTAGTAACGGACTGCCTGGAGTGGCCACCTGTGCAGTAATGGATAAGGCGTCCCACAGCAGCAGCGAGCACCACCGCGTTATCGTCTTCGTGGAGCAGGAGCCCGGGACACTGGCGCAGGTGACGCAGGCGCTGGGCGAAGCAGGCGTCAATATAGAGGCCATCGACGGGCGCCTAGAGGACGAGTTCGGCGTCATCTCCCTGCAAACCAGCGACGACGACGCCGCGTTGCAGGCGTTGCTGGCGGCTGACCTACGGGCCGTCACCTCCGAGGCTGTCGTGTTCCACTTGAACGACGAGCCCGGGGCGCTGGCCGCCGTGACCCGGCTCTTCAGCGACCACCAACTCAACGTGCGCACCATCCACATCGTGCATAGACGCGCCGGCCATGCCATCGTAGCCGTCACCACCAACGACGACGCCCTGGCCCGCTCCCTCATAGGCAGCCAGTCGCTGTTCTAGTCCCCGCTGGGCCAGCGTCTACTCCTGCCTGAGCAGCCGGATGCCGGTGGAGGTCAGCAGCAGAAGAAGCGTGGAGTCTATGAATAGCCACAACAGCGCATCGTCGTTGCCTGGCTCCACCCATTCGACACCGAACCAGTTCCAGGTGAGGGCGAGCAGAAGAGCCGCCGAGAAGTAGGAGGTGAAGTTAGACTCCAGGTAGTCTCGAGTGATCCCCTGGGAGTCGCCTCCGTGCTCCAGCTTCCTCCAAGGCTACTATCAGCGCTATGATAACCCCGGCTACCATGAGCGGGTCCAGGACTCGCCACACGGTGAGGGCGGCGCCCTCCAGCATCGGATCGTAGAGCTGGGTGGCCAGGAAGTGGCCGGCCACAACCACGGCCAACAATATCAAGTAGACGGCAGCCAAGCGCCTTATCAAGATCAAATCGGGGCATCCTTCAAAAGCGGTTAGCAGTATGTTTGGACGCAATTCCAATCCGCAGGCAACCGGTTGTCAAACACGGCTAGCGCCCTGGGACAAAGAAAAGAAACGACGGAACGGATGGGGCTAACCCGGCCGATGAGCACAGGCGATCAGGCCGGCGAGACCTCGTTGAGTCGACCCGTTGCACAGTCGTAGACGAATCCGCGAATCTGGTCCTTGACCGGAACGAAGGGGCTGGCCTGTATGCGAGCCATGGACTGGCGCACGTCCTGCTCAAGGTCCCCGAACGCCTCCAGTGCAAAGGACGGCCGGAGGCCGGTGTCCGCCAGGATGGCGTCCTTTACGTCGTCGTCACGGAAGGTCAGCATACCGCAGTCGGTGTGGTGTATAAGCACAATCTCGCGGGTGCCCAGCAGGCGCTGGGAGATCACCAGCGAGCGAATCACGTCGTCGCTTACCACGCCTCCCGCGTTGCGAATGACGTGGGCGTCGCCCTCCTCTAATCCCAGCAACTTGTGGGTGTCTAGGCGCGCGTCCATGCAGGCCACAACCGCCATGTGGAGGGCCGGCGGCAGAGGCAGGCTGCCCTTGTCGAAGCTCTCGGCGTACCGTTCGTTGTTCTTCAGTGCGTCATCCGTCGCAGTCATCTGGGTCTCCTTAGGGTAAATAGTAGAATGCAATCGCTGATTCTACCCGCATTTCCGGTCAATGTACATTGGCCGGCGTCCTTTGCAAATGGTACTATCTCGCTTTGCGAGAGGTCGCATCTGATAGTTCTAGGAGAGAAGTGGCGCAGCAGCGTAGGCTTGGCTTTGACGACCCGGACTCACTGACCCGCGACGCCGGGCTGTCGGTCGTCCGCGCCAGCAGCGATAGTGTGGAGCCGTTCGACGTCAGCATGTTCGCCGGGTTCACATCCATGCGAGCATTGACCTACACAGCCAGCATGCGGATGATCGTCAGCCTTCTGAGAGATCATGAGTACGATGACTTCGAGTGCATCTTCGGCCACTCGGGGATCCTGAGGCCGGACATCAGCGACGTTCTAGCCTTCCAGGGAGTGGTGGAGGCGGACCTGATCAAGCCTTCGTGGCCGTCAAGACGTCGGACGAGCGGCGGCAGGCGCTGTTCGACCTGGTTGCCGGTGAAAAGGCCTGCTTCTTCGTCGTGAAGGACAAGATCGCCCACGCAAAGATATACCTGCTGGAGCGGGAGGATCTGCGCCGGGTGATAGTAGGATCGGCCAACCTATCGGAGACCGCCTTCTCTGGGCGCCAGGCAGAGACGCTGATCATATTCGATAACGACGAGACGGCGTGGAAGCAAGCCTATCCCGGCGGAGCAGATCCCTGTCGAGGAGATAGCCGCGCTCAAGGAGGTAGAGGAGAAGCAGGCGGACGTCCGGATATACGTGCCCGCCGAGGGCGAGGAGGAGGCGGAGGGCTCACTGCCCAAGGTGCTGGAGACGGTCGTGAAAGTGGCGGCGCGTCTACGGCGCCCACTGGCGGAGGTACGGCCCGACAGGGATGGCAACGTCTTGATCACTCCCAAGATAGTCAAAGAGTCGATCACGATATCGAGGTCCAGGGCCGGAGAGGACGAGCAGCCCAACGTGTACCTTTCCTACGACGGGCGGGAGTTCGTGCTGTCGGGGGAGCTGATGCGGCTGGAAGCGAAGCCGGAGGAGGTGCGTGACGACGTGGCACGCTGGATAGAGTTCTTTGGGAACTACGAGAACGGGTTCAAGGGCGACGTGCCCCGGCTGCAACGCGACTACTTCACCTTCATGAGCTGGTTCTACTTCTCTCCACTGCTCTGCGACGTGCGCAACTCGGCGCTGCGCTTGGGGAGCTTCAGCTTCGAGCAGCCCATGTTCGCGGTGCTGTACGGGTCAAGCAACTGTGGGAAGACGAGCCTGATCGAGACGCTGATGCACTCGATGTTCTCTTACCCCAGGATAGTGGATACCGACAAGTTCACGCGCTCGAACCTGCGGGGGCTGCGGGAGAGCTTCAAGCGGCTGCCTGTGGTGTTCGACGACGTAGCGCGGCAAAGGTTCAACCGCCACGCGGAGGAGGTCATCAAGCAGGACTACATCCAGGCGGAGGAGTACCCATGCTTCACCCTGTCGATGAACGCCGAGGCACGCAACTTCAAAGACGAGATCGTAAAGCGGTGCCTGATGATCTATACGCGCACCTCGCTGCCGGGCGACCAGACAGCAGTGCGAAACAGGCTCCAGCGCTCGATCGCTCGGATACGAGACAGGATGACGACAGGGCTTTATCGTGAGTACCTGCGACGGATGGCCACCCGGTTAGGCGAGCTTAGGGATTCCGGGAGGGACGCACTCGCCGAGGCGGACGTGCTGGAGCTGTCGTCGACGGTGCTGTGTGGCGTCTTTCGGGAGCACCTGCCGGGCGGCATTGCTATGCCGGACTGGGTGCAGCCCGATGACGCTGGAGGAGTACCAGCAGTGCGCATGGGACAGGCCGCGGCAGGTGCTCGAGAATCTTCTCAGCCGCGACAAGTATACGAAGGACCGGAAGCCGCCGGAGGGTGCCTGGACGGTGTCGGGCAACATGGTCATCGTCGGCGCGGGGCAGATGGGCGCGTCCCGCATACGCAACGAGATTCCAGATTGGATACTTGATGATACCGCTTCAGTGGCGAGTCAGATTGGCCTGAAGCGCAACGAGGTTGAGGACTTCCTGGGGCGCAAGCTGCTCAGGCGGCGATGGGTTTTCTGGTAAATAGGGGGTGCTTGGCTTGTTGGGAGCGTGCGGCTGACTACCTCCCTTTCTACTACGTAACACCCAACGGCAGTTTGTATTGACAGTGCCTGCCTGCCATAGTACCATTCCCAGCAATCCAAATAGGTTTATTCTCTTATCAAGAGAGGCAGAGGGACCGGCCCTGTGAAGCCCGGCAACCGATCGCCTGGGTGAAGTAAGCGATACGGTGCCAACTCCGGCAAGCTAAGTAGCTTGAAAGATGGGAGCGAAAGGCGCTTAGGCTTCTCGACTCATCGAGAAGTTTTTTTGTGCAACAGAGAAAGAGATGCCAGAGATAGTACCTCTAGAGTGGACCGGAGACTCCCTGCGGATGCTGGACCAAACCATGCTTCCTCAGGAGGAGTCTGTGGTCACGGCCCGTACCTACACGGACGTGGTGCAGGCAATAAGCAGCTTGCAGATACGGGGCGCTCCCGCCATTGGCGTGGCAGGAGCGTATGCCCTAGTGCTGGCGGCCAAAGCGGTGAGCACGCTGGACATGCAACGGATGTTCAACTACCTGGCCGACGTGGGCAAGGAGGTGGCCGGCGCAAGGCCAACGGCCATGAACCTGCAATGGGGAGTGGCCAGGGTGCTGAGAGCCGCATATTCCACGCGCTCCGTTTCAGACATGCGCCGTCGCATGGAGGCCGAGGCCATTGCCATTCACCAGGAAGACCTGGCGGCCAACCGCAGTATTGGACGGCTGGGAGCGGACCTGCTGTCCGCTGGGGACGTTGTGCTCACCCACTGCAACACGGGAGCGCTGGCCACGGCCGGCTACGGGACGGCGTTGGGAGTGATAAGGGCGGCCTGGGAGAACGGAAAGAAGATCAAGGTAATGGTTACCGAGACGCGTCCCGTGCTTCAGGGAGCGCGTCTCACCATGTGGGAGCTGGTGCAGCTGGGGATACCCGCCGAACTCATCGTGGACTCGGCGGCGGGGACGTACCTGGCAAAGGGCGAGGTGTCATGCGTACTCGTTGGCGCCGACAGGGTCTCTGCAAACGGAGACACGGCCAACAAGATAGGAACCTATCCATTGGCGGTGGTGGCGCGGGAAAACGGAGTGCCTTTCTACGTAGTTGCGCCAACGTCTACGCTGGATATGTCGCTGGCGTCCGGAGATGGGATCCAGATAGAGGAACGCGACCTGGAAGAAGTGTATAGATTTGGGAAGGCGGCCACAACGCCAAAGGGCATCAAGGCGCGGAACCCCGCCTTCGATGTTACTCCCAACAGATACCTGAGCGGCATAGTCACCGAAAAGGGCGTCGTGCGCCCTCCCTTTGCAGAGGAGCTCAGAAAGCTGACCGAGGGAAGCGTGGCGGTGGATGATACGGTCCGCCAGGAGAAAGAGGAGATGGCGGCAAACAAGGTCAACGGAGAAACGGTTGGCTGAAGCGAAGATAGGCGTGATAGGGGGCAGCGGCCTGTACGAAATGAGCGGTCTGGTCGACATTCAGGAGGTGAAGCCGAATACGCCCTATGGCCTGCCCAGCGACGTCATAACGATAGGTCAGATAGAGGGGATTGTCACGGCGTTTCTTCCCAGGCACGGCCGCGGTCACCGCCTCCTGCCAAGCGAGGTGCCCACGGCAGCAAACATATACGCACTGAAAGCGATGGGCGTTGAGCGAATCATTTCGGTCAGCGCGGTGGGAAGCCTCAAGGAAGAGGTGCATCCGCTGGATATGCTTGTGCCCGATCAGCTGATCGATCGCACCAGGCAACGCCAGAGCACGTTCTTTGGGGCGGGATTAGTGGCTCACATTGGATTCGCCGACCCGTTCTGCCCCGCCCTGAGCGATATCCTGACAGAAGAAGCGAACAAGATGGGAGCCACTCTGCACAAGGGCGGCACGTACGTAGTGATCGAAGGGCCGGCCTTTTCCACTAGGTCGGAGTCTTTCCTCTACAAGTCGTGGGGAGCCAGCATAATAGGCATGACGGCGCTGCCCGAGGCCAAGCTGGCCAGGGAGGCTGAGATGTGCTACGCAACCTTGGCGCTGGTAACGGACTTCGATACCTGGCACGAAACGGAAGCGTCCGTTTCTGCGGAACTGGTGATAGGGAACCTGGCGAGGAACGTGGAGAGGTCGCGAGAGATTATCCGCAAGGCTGTGCCAAGGCTGTCGAGGGAACGTAACTGTGCATGTGCAACGGCGCTGAAGGACGCCCTTTTGACAAACGGGCAATCCATCCCGGAAGCCACAAGGCGGAGCCTGGCACCCTTGATCGGCAAGTACCTAGCGAGCGCAACCGGCGCTTGAAAAATACAGACAAGGGAATTGAAGCATGGCAAGTCAACAGGAGCCGTTCAACAGAATATCGGTAGAGAAGGCGCACGAGCTATATCAAGGCGGTGATTCCGTTGTTGTAGACGTACGCCAAATGGACGAATGGGTGGACGGCCACGTAAAGGGTGCGGTCCACATTCCAGTGGACGAAGTGATTCCCCGCGTGGATGAGCTGCCAGCAGACAAGAAGCTGCTGTTCATCTGCGCCCAGGGCGTGCGCAGCGCCCTGGCATGCGAGATGGCGGCGGCGATGGGGCGAGCTTCAGAGACGCTGTTCAACATAGAAGAGGGCACTCAGGCCTGGATAGAACGGGGATATCCCACCAGCTATCAAAACGAATCGTAGCTGTCAATCCAAATTAGGGGTTTAGATGAATAAACGCAAACGAGTAGCGATGTTGAAGCACCGCCACAGGAGGAAGAGATACGAAGCTCAGCGCAAGGCGGCGGTGCTGGCGGGGACAATATCGTCTCAATCAAGGCAACGAACAACTCCCCGGCTGGTGGAGACTCCGCTCGAAGAGGTGGCGGCCAGGGCGCCCAGGCGCTCACGCCGTGCCGCCCAGGCGCAGGACCAAGCCGGTGCAGCCGAGGCGGCCCCCGTAGAGGAGACCACCGCACGCAGGGCGAGGCGGACCAAGGCGGCTGAGGCAACAGCGGAGGAAAAGCCGAGGAGGACGCGGCGCACCACCACGGCGTCCGATGACAAGGAAACCGCGGAGGAGAAGCCCAAGCGCACCAGGCGCTCCACCAAGAAAACAGAGGATGGTGAATAGCTCAATGGGCATTCCGTGCGCCCAATACAGGCTTGGCCCGGCGGATAGGACGCGGGCCGAGTAGAGATGTCTATATTAGCGGTAGGCTCAGTGGCGTATGATTCGGTGAAGACCCCCCAGGGCAGCCGCCAGGGCGCTTTGGGTGGCTCCGCCACGTATTTTTCCGTGGCGGCCAGCTATTTCTCGCCGGTGAGCGTGGTGGCGGTGGTAGGAGAGGACTTCACGGACGAGGAGGTCTTCGCCAGGCATGGAGTTGGAATCAACGGCCTGAGCAAAGCGGAAGGCAACACTTTTCGGTGGGTGGGTGAGTACAGCGACAACATGAACCAAGCGCTCACGCTTGATACCCAGCTAAACGTCTTCGCGGATTTCAAGCCTGTGCTGGAGCCGGAAGAACGGAGGAGTGATTACCTCTTCCTAGGCAACATAGACCCCGTGCTGCAGTACCAAGTGCTGCAACAAATGGACCGGCGGCCCAAGCTGGTGGCCGGGGACACCATGAACTTCTGGATAGAAGGCCAGCTGGACGCCCTGCTCAGAGTTATCGGCGCAATTGACACGCTTCTAGTCAACGAGGGTGAGGTCAAGCTGCTGGCCAAAGAGACGAACCTGGTAAAGGCGGCGAGAATCTTGCTCAAGCTGGGCCCGCGGATGCTGGTGGTGAAGCGGGGGGAGTACGGTGCCGTATGCTTCACCAAAGACGATCTCTTTGCGGCGCCGGCGTACCCGCTGGAGGTGGTGGTTGACCCCACAGGCGCTGGAGATACGTTTGCCGGTGGGTTCGTTGGATATCTGGCGGCCTGCGGCAACCTTTCCCCGGAAACCATGCGGCGGGCCATAGTAGTGGGGTCTTTGATGGCCTCTTTTGCCGTGGAAAGCTTCGGCCTTGACAGGCTGCATTCGTTGACCGCCTGCGAAATCCACGACAGGTACGGAGAGTTCCGGAAGATGACCTACTTCCACGGGGCGGAAAACGCCGATCTGCCCATGCGAGTGAAGAGCAACATACCGGTTTGAAGGAGAAAACGTTGACAGTTCAAAGAACACCGGGAGACGTGAAGGACCCGGCGCTGGCCCAACAGGGAGTCGACCGCATAGAGTGGGCGGCAAGAGAGATGCTGGTGTTGCGTCTGATCAGGGAGCGATTCAGCAGAGAGCGCCCCCTTGAAGGACTGCGCATATCAGGGTGCCTCCACGTAACCACTGAGACGGCCAACCTGGCCCTGGTGCTGCGGGACGGCGGGGCCCAGGTCGCACTGTGCGCCAGCAACCCGCTGAGCACCCAGGACGATGTTGCCGCCGCCCTGGTGGAAGTGTACGGCATACCCACCTTCTCCATAAGGGGCGAAGACAACGATACGTACTACCGGCACATCCACTCGGCGCTGGAACAGGGGCCTCATATAACGCTGGATGACGGCGCCGATCTGGTGGCCACCATACACACCGAGCGCCAGGACCTCATCGACAACATCATGGGAGGCACTGAGGAGACGACCACCGGCGTAATCCGCCTGCGCGCCCTGGCGGGAGACTCCAAGCTGCGTTACCCGATTGTAGCGGTGAACGAAGCCGATACAAAGCACTTCTTCGACAATCGGTACGGTACGGGACAGAGCACGCTGGACGGGATCACGCGCGCCACCAACATGCTGTGGGCGGGCCGCAAAGTGGTAGTGGCAGGTTACGGATGGTGCGGCCGGGGCGTGGCCAGCCGGGCGAAGGGCATGGGAAGCCACGTCATCGTAACGGAAGTCGACCCGATACGCGCCCTGGAAGCGGTGATGGACGGGTTCCAGGTCATGCCAATGGAAGAGGCCGCCAATGTGGGCGAGGTGTTCATCACCGTCACGGGCGGCATACATGCGATCGACAAGGCGCACCTGGAGGCGATGCGTGACGGCGCCGTGCTGGCTAACAGCGGCCACTTCAACGTTGAGATAAACATCCCGGCACTGGAAGAGATGTCTGAGACCCATCGCCAGGTCCGTGAGTCGGTGGAAGAATACGCATTGGAGGACGGCCGGAAGCTGTATCTGCTGGGCGAGGGAAGGTTGATCAACCTGGCCGCCGCGGAAGGCCATCCCTCAGCAGTGATGGACATGAGCTTTGCCGACCAGGCCCTTGCCGTGGAATACCTGGCCAAGCGGGGCGAGCCGCTGAAACCGGAGGTCTATCCCGTGCCCAAAGAGATAGACCGAGAGGTGGGCAGGCTCAAGCTGTCCTCTCTGGGAGTTGCCATAGACGCGCTTACGGCGGAACAGTGGCAGTACCTGACCAGTTGGGAGACAGGCACCTAGAATGTCAGTCAATCGCGCTAGAGGAGGATATCGTCAATGGGGCTGAGCTTCATGGAATCGCCTTCCTATCTGTTCACCTCGGAATCGGTGACGGAAGGCCATCCAGATAAACTGTGCGACCAGATATCGGATGCAGTCCTAGACGCCATTCTGGCGAAGGACCCAAATGCCCGTGTCGCCTGCGAGGTAAGCACCACGACGGGGCTTGTAGTAGTGATGGGAGAAATCACCACCAACTGCTACGTGGACATCAGGCAAATAGTACGGGATACCATCCGGGGCATAGGCTATACAAACGCCAACTACGGCATTGACTTCAATACGTGTGGAGTGATGGTCTCCGTACAGGAGCAATCGCCTGAGATTTCAGAGGCAGTCAGCCATTCCCTGGAGACACGGGATGGGCGCAGCAAGGCGGCGGAGGAGGAGGTAGGGGCAGGAGACCAGGGCATGATGGTAGGTTTCGCCTGTACCGAGACTCCGGAGCTGATGCCGCTGCCCATATCGCTGTCTCACAAGCTGTGCCAGCGTCTCTCCATGGCAAGGAGAGAGGGGATACTGGACTACCTGAGGCCGGACGGCAAGTCGCAGGTTACCATAGAGTACGCCCAGGGAATGCCTAAACGGGTGCACACCGTGGTGCTGAGCGCGCAGCACTCGCCCGGGGTGAGTCTGGAGCAGCTGAGCGAAGACTTGAGAAAGCACGTAATTGAGTACGTGGTGCCATCCAACCTGATGGACACCGACACAAAGCTCTTCATCAATCCATCCGGTAGGTTTGTGATGGGAGGACCACATGCGGACACGGGCCTTACGGGCCGCAAGATACTGGTGGACACCTATGGAGGGGCAGCACGGCACGGAGGCGGCGCCTTTTCAGGCAAAGACCCCACTAAGGTAGATCGCTCCGGCGCCTATGCGGCAAGATGGGTGGCTAAGAACGTGGTCGCGGCAGGGCTGGCGGATAGGGCGGAGGTGCAGATCTCCTACGCAATAGGCGTTGCCCACCCCATATCCATCAGCATAGAGACTTTCCAGACAGGCAGGGTGCCGGACCAGGTGATCCTGGACCTGATACACCGGCACTTCGACCTACGGCCGGGGGCCATCATCAACCGGCTTGACCTGCGACGCCCAATCTACAAAGACACGGCGACGTTCGGCCACTTCGGACGCGAGGAGCTTGGGCTGCCCTGGGAACGGACGGACAAGGCGGAGATGCTGAAGGCCGAGGCCGGGTTGTGATAGCCGTGGCACCGGAGAGGCCCAGGTGACGATTCGCTTTGGAACGGACGGATGGCGGGCTGTCATAGGCTGGGACTACACGGCCGATAACGTAAGAGCCTGCGCCGCGGGTACGGCACTATACCTGAGGAAGAACAACCTGGCGGAGCGAGGTCTTGTAGTAGGCTACGACACTCGGTTCCTGTCGGAAGAGTTCGCCACCGAAGTGGTCGGGGTAACCACGGCAATGGGAGTCCCCACCTATCTCTGCAATGCGGCGGCACCAACGCCGGTGGTAAGCTACAACATCATCGACCGTCGTGCCGGGGGCGGGACGGTAATCACGGCCAGCCACAACCCGGCGAAATGGAACGGGTACAAGTACAAGCCTGAGTACGGCGGCAGCGCATCGACGGAAGAGGTCGATGCGTTGGAAGCCGAGATAAATCGGGTCTCCCGGGACTCCATTCAATCGCTTTCTCCGGATGAGGCCCGCCGGCAAGGAGTGCTGGAATACATCGACCCGTCGACTCCATATTTGAGTCACGTGGCAAAGCTCGTCGATCTGCCCGCTATCAAGGATAGCGGCTTGAAGGTAGCGGTGGACGCCATGCACGGCGCCGGCGCCGGCTATCTGCCCCAACTGGTAGACGGAGGCCGCACCGGGGTAACGGAGCTGCGCGGGGAGCGCAACCCGGCCTTTCCCGGCATGCAGCAGCCTGAGCCGGTGGCGCATAATCTGACTCCGCTTTCGGAATGGATAACATCGAACGGCGCCGACATTGGCATAGCGCTGGACGGGGACGCGGACCGCGTGGGGCTTGTGGACGAGAAGGGCCGGTTCATCACCACTTTGCAGACGTTCACCCTGCTGGCTCTGTACCTCCTGGAACAGCGCCAGGAGAGGGGGCCGCTGGTGAAGTCTATTACGATGACCAGCATGATCTACCGCCTGGGCAAGCTGTTCGACGTGCCGGTATACGAAACCGCGGTGGGCTTCAAGTTTCTAGGACCTGTGATGATGCGGGAGAACGCTTTGACAGCGGGTGAAGAGAGCGGCGGCTTTGCCTTCAGAGGTCACGTACCGGAACGCGACGGGGTCCTGAGCGGCCTTTTCCTGCTGGACATGGTGGTGAAAACGGGCAAGCGCCCCTCAGAGCTGTTGGACTATCTCTTCAGCAAGCTTGGCCCCCATTATTACGACCGCTTGGACGTGCCGTTCTCGCCGGAAAGCCGCCAGGCTACGGAGAAACGGGTGGGCACTCAGCGGCCGGACACCCTGGGCGGCTCCAGGGTGGTGAGCCGTGACGAGACAGACGGCGTACGCTTCATGCTGGAGGACGGCGCTTGGCTGCTGATACGGTTCTCCGGAACGGAGCCGCTGCTGCGCATCTACGCGGAGGCAGCCAGCGAGGACGAGGTGAATCGGTTGCTGGATGAGGGCAGGAACCTGGCGGGGGTGTAAGGGAAGTACCGTTTGACACTAACTTCCACCGTGCTCGTGCTGCTTTGCTAGCTAGTTCCGAACGTTTTTGGGAGTCACGGAGTTCGACCGAGCATGGCCGCCGCTGACCTAGACATTCCAGTCGTTTGGCAACTCCTCGGTGATTTTCCAAGTAGGACAGGACCGATTGTTCGGATGTGATTCGGCTAGGGAGGGTCGGATGCAACGCTACATACCTGCACTGGTGTTTGCCGTCGGGCTATTGGCTATGTTGCCCGTGCTCTCACTGGCCGAATGGCTACGGGAACGCTGGGCATTCCTGGGGGATGTCTTCGTCATCCTGGCGATCGTGAGCCTCTTCGTCATCTTTGGGTTGGTCATCAAGTCCCTGCAAGCTCGCTAGTCAAGGGGATTGTAAGAGTGTTGCACTTCCCCCGAAATTTCAAACTGACGCACTACCCAGTTCTGTATCGTCTTGAAGCCATTGGAACGGCCGATAGCTAAATTCCTCTTTTATTGTCCGACCAACAGACCACTACCGCTTGCTGTACTGCTCGGCTTTTCTGGCGCGTTTCAAGCCGTATTTCTTGCTCTCTTTTATCCTGGCGTCGCGGGTGAGCAGGCCGTGCTCCCGCAAGGGCTTTCTGAAGCTTTCGTCCAGGGCTACCAGCGCCCTGGCGATGCCGTGTCCGATGGCCCACGCCTGGCTGCTGGGGCCGCCGCCCTTGACTTTGACCTGTGCCGTGTACTTTCCTGCGCTGCTGGTGACTTCCAGGGGGCGAACCGCCAGCTCTTGCCATGGCCTCCAGGGGATCACTTCCTCTATAGGCTTGTCGTTGATGACTACACCCCCGGGCTGTATGTAGAGGCGCACCTGGGCAATGGCCGTCTTGCGCTTGCCCACGCCGTGATAGTAGGTTTCCTGGGTCATTTACTCCTCCGATTCCTCCCCGGCGGCGGGTTTCTCCTCGACGCTGGTTGTGGTCGCTGCGCTTTCAGGGTCATCGTTGCGGCCTCCGGACTTGCGGGGCCTTGCAGTCGCTTCTTCTATTGGCTCTCCGGCAGCTAGAAGGGCTTGCCTTCTTTCCGTGGCGGTCACCTGTGCTTCATGGGGATGCTCAGCTCCGGAGTATACCTTCATCCTGCGGAGCATGTGCCGGCCAAGGGTGTTCTTGGGCAGCATACCTTTGACGGCGTGCTGGATGGCCCTTTCCGGGTGCCGGTCCAGAAGGCGTTTGAGGCTGGTAGTGCGCAGGCCGCTGGGATAGCCGGAGTGACGGTAGTACATCTTTTGCTCCAGCTTCTTGCCGGTAACAGCCACTCGAGACGCGTTGAGAACTATGACGTAGTCTCCGGTAAGGATGTTGGGCGTGTAGACCGGCTTGTGCTTGCCCTGCAAGACACGCGCTATCTCACTGGCGAGTCTGCCAAGCGGCTTGCCGGCAGCGTCCACAACCTGCCAGTCAGAGGTTGTATCCGCCCGTCTTGCTGTATGTGTCCTGTTGTGTTTAATAGCCATTGGGTAGAAAGTCCTTGTATTTAACTTGCAACAAGCAAAGGCCCTGGGGAGGCATTGTCCTGGCCAGACCTGAGCTCCAAGGGTTGGTACGGCCATGCAGTGTGGCGGGGACGGCATCAGGGGAGGCGCGGCCGTTGCCTATAGCCACGAGCAGCCCGGCAATGCGGCGCATCTGATGCGGAAGAAAGGCGTTGGCCTCCACTTGAAACCTCACCGTATCTTCATCACGGTCTACGGCGCCAGCCAGGATGCGCCGCACGGTGCTCTTTCCCGGTGGCACGGGGCCGCTGAGGAGAACAAAGTCATGCTCTCCTATCATCCAATCCAGGGCGAGGCGCATAGCGTCCCCATCCAGCGATTCCGCCACGCGGGCGGAGTAGCGCTCTCGCAATGGCGAGGGCGATCCGCTGTTGAGAATGGAGTATCGATAGACTCTACTGACTGCATGACGCCGGGGATCAAAGGATACGTCTACATAGTAGGCTTTCTTCACGGCAATATCGCTGGGAAGAAAGTGATTCAGGCCGCTGAGCAACCTGTCCGGGCATAGATTGGAACGGGTACAGAACGCCACGGCTTGACCCCTGGCGTGCACACCAACGTCGGTGCGGCCCGCGGCCTTGACGCGGGCTTTCTCCATGGTCAGCCGGTGGATGGCGGACTCTATCTCGCTCTGGACGGTGGGTACGCCGGGTTGATATTGAAAGCCGCGGTAAGAGGTACCGTCGTACTCAACGATGAGGGCGGCTTTGCGAGGGCGCGTGCTCTGCATACTTACACCAACTCCAGCAAGGCCATGGAAGCACCGTCCCCCTTGCGGGGGGCCAGCTTGAGCACGCGGGTATAGCCTCCCGGCCGTTCCGAATATCTTTCGCTGAGGTCATCGAACACCTTGGCTATGGCGTCTTTGTCGGGAAGGAAGGATAAGGCCAATCGGCGATGGTGAAGGGAGCCCTTCTTACCGTAGGTGATGACGCGCTCCGCCAGGCCGCGGATCTCTTTGGCCTTGGCCTCCGTAGTAGTGATGCGCTCATTGAGCAGCAGATCACGGACAAGGCCGCGGTAGAGGGCTTTGCGCTGACCTCCGTTGCGGTTGAGCTTTCTCCCAGCGACTCTATGCCTCACAACTGCTCCTCCTGGTTCTCCAGGGCAAATCCAAGCGGCTCACGTTCCTCATCCAAGGTGGTGAGGCGGGCTTCCGCGGGCAGGTCGTCATTACTGGCGCCGTTCTGGGACTCCATCTCCTCAGGGAGGTATCCCAGGTCTTCCAGCTTTGTATAAAGCTCGCGCAGCGACTTTTCGCCGAAGTTACGTATCTTGAGCAGATCCGACTTGTCCCTTTCCAGGACTTCGCCGACACGGTTGATGTGCGCCCGCTTGAGGCAATTCAAGGTACGCGCCGAGAGGTCAAGCTTTTCGACGGGTGTGTTGTAGACCTCTGCGGGGACGGCTACGGCCAGGGACGCGACCTCTCCCGTCGCTTCGGCTGACTTGCGGATATTGGCGAAGAGGAAGAACCTGTCCACCAGGATGTGGCCGGCTTTGGCCAGTGCTTCCAGGGGGCTTATGGTATAGTCGGTCCATATCTCCAGCACCAGCAGCTCAAAGTCGGTCCTGTGACCGACACGGGTGAGATCAACGCTGAAGTTGACGCGGCGCACGGGAGTATAGATAGCATCCATGGGCAGTACGCCTATGGGCAGGCCGTCACCCTCTACGGCGGGGACGTAGCCTGCGCCCTGCTCCACGTTCAACTCCACGGAGAGCCTGGCTTCCGGGGAGTCCAGTGTGGCTATGTGAAGCTCCGGGTTGGCTATCTCAAAATCCGCCGAGGTCATGATGTCGCCTGCGGTGACCTCTCCTTCTCCCGTCACTTCCAGCCTGAGTTTGCCGGGTCTGTCGGCCAGAGAGCGAAGCCTGACGGCCTTGAAATTGAGAAGAAGGTCGGAGACCCCCTCTTTGACGTGGGCTATGATGGAATATTCATGTGCAACGCTCTCCACCTTGACCCAGGTAATAGCGGTGCCGGGTATGGAGCTGAGCAGCACCCTGCGCAGGGGGTTGCCCAGCGTAGTCCCATATCCACGCTCCAGCGGACCGATGGTAAACTTGCCGTAACCGCCCGTGATATCTTCAACCTTGATTTCAGGTCGAGGAATTTCAACGCTTGGAACAGGAACAGGCGTCAACAACACAGCACCTCCAATTGGGGCGATACATTACTTAGAGTAGTACTCAACTATCAATCTGGTTTCAATACCGCTTTCCAGCTCGCTGGCATTCGGCGGTCTAATGATGGTGCCCGAGAGGTTCTTGGTGTCTACAGTCAGCCATGCGGGGATCGCTTTTCTGGGCATACCAGCGATCAGGTCTTTTACAAACTGCTTATCGCTATTGGACGACTTCCAGGATATGACCTGGTTGGGCTTCAGGCGGTAAGAAGGGATGTTCACTTTTCTGCCGTCCACAGTGAAGTGGCCGTGACGCACCATCTGGCGCGCCTGTGACCTTGACTCCGCGAAGTCCAAGCGGTAGACCACGTTGTCCAACCGCTGCTCCAACAGCTGCAACAGAACTTCGCCCGTGTTCTGCGGGCTCTTCTGGGCCTGCTCGAAGTAGTTGCGGAACTGGCGCTCCAAGAGTCCGAACATCACACGAGCCTTCTGCTTTTCTCTGAGCTGGATACCCCAGTCGCTGGACCTTCTGCGCCTTGGCGTCTGGTCGCCAGGCGGACGCCGCCTGCGCTCGATGGCACAGCGCGGCGTATAGCACCTCTCACCCTTGAGGAAAAGCTTCTCTCCTGCGCGGCGGCACAGCCGGCACGCAGGACCGGTATATCTGGCCATACTCTCCTATACTCTCCTTTTCTTTGGTGGCCTGCAGCCATTGTGTGGGATGGGCGTGACATCCCGTATGCTTGTCACGTTGATGCCGGCGGCCTGGAGGGAGCGGATGGCCGCCTCCCTGCCCGCGCCGGGGCCTTTGATCAATACTTCCACTTCCCTGACGCCATGCTCCATGGCGCGCCGCGCCGCGGAGTCAGCGGCACGCTGAGCGGCAAAGGCGGTGCCCTTGCGAGCTCCCTTGAAGCCCACTGTGCCTGAGCTGCCCCAGGATAAGACGTTGCCATCCGGGTCCGTCAAAGTGATCAGAGTATTGTTGAAGGTGGAATGGATATAGGCCTTTCCCTTGGGAACGAACTTCCTTTCCCTTCTGCGCGGTCTTGATCTTCCTCTAGCCATGTTGATGAGTCTCCTACTTCTTGCCTACGGTGCGGCGGCGTCCGGCAACGGTCCTGCGAGCGCCGCGCTTGGTGCGTGCGTTTGTCTTGGTCCTCTGCCCACGGACGGGCAAGCCACGGCGGTGGCGCAGGCCACGATAGCTCCCAATGTCCATGAGGCGCCGGATGTTCATGTTGACCTCGCGGCGGAGATCCCCCTCTACTCTGTGTTCCTTGTCGATGACCTCTCGGAGTCTGTTCAACTCCTCTTCTGATAGGTCTCTCACCCTAGGATTGGCCTTCACCTCAGCTCTGTCCAGCACTCTGAGAGCTATCTTGGGACCGATGCCGTAGATGCGTCTCAGAGAGACCTCCACTCGCTTGTTGTCCGGAATGTCCACGCCCGCTATGCGCGCCATATTGCCCCCTCCTTGGGTGATACACCATGCCGTTTCCTGATCTGCCTCATCCTTGCCTCTGCATATGCTTGGGATTAGTGCAGATAACCCTAACTCTACCTTCCCGGCGAATTATCTTGCACCTGTCGCACATTTTCTTCACTGAAGACCGTACTTTCATTGCTACCGTCCCTACCTGAAGCGGAAAGTGACCCGGCCGCGGGTGAGGTCATAGGGAGACAGCTCCACTAGGACGCGGTCTCCCTGGAGCACGCGTATGAAGTGCATCCTCATCTTGCCAGAGATGTGCGCCAGTACCTGATGTCCATTGGCCAGCTCTACCTTGAACATAGCGTTGGGCAGGGCCTCCTTGACCGTCCCCTCCACTTCTATTGTCTCTTTCTCTTTCTTAGCCATGAGTAATCAGAGTGCGGTACGGATCCTTTCACTGTTCCGCCTGGTGAGGACTTCCGGTCCCTGCTCCGTTACGGCCAAGGTATGCTCGAAATGGGCCGAAAGGGAGCCATCGGCGGTGACCACTGTCCAATTATCCTGAAGGAGGCGGGTCTGCCATCCCCCCATGTTGAGCATAGGTTCTATGGCAATGACCATGCCAGGCTTGAGCAACGGGCCCCTGCCGGCCTCGCCGAAGTTAGGCACGGAAGGCTCCTCGTGTAGGGAGCGGCCTATGCCGTGGCCAACGTATTCCCTAACTATTCCGTAACCTCCAGGTTCGGCGAATCGCTGAATCGCGGCAGAGATGTCTCCAACACGGTTCCCCGCAACGGCCGCATTGATACCCTCTTCCAAGCCAAGGCGCGTAGTTTGTATGAGTCGCTCAACCCCAGGGGAAACGCTACCCACAGCAACGGTTACGGCGCTGTCCCCATGGTGGTCGTCTACTATAGCGCCAACGTCGATGCTTACAATGTCTCCCTCACGGATGACCCGGTCTCCCGGTATGCCGTGCACTATCTCTTCGTTGAAGGAGACGCAGATTGTGGCAGGGAACCCGCGATAGCCCTTGAAAGAGGGGCTTGCGCCGAGACGTCTTATTTCCCGAGCGGCTATGATGTCAAGATCCTTGGCCTTCATTCCGGGCTGAATAGCGGCAAGCAGGGCTTCTATGGTGGCCGCCACGACTTGTCCGGCTTGGCGCATACTTTGAAGCTCCTGCGGCGATTTTACGTTGATTCCGCTGGCGCCCGGCTTTATTTCGTTCAACAAAAGGTTCGTCATGTTTAGCATGGTCAACTTATCTATTATACTTCAATCGCCCGGGCTTCTAAACCTCGCTTATTCAATGGTCACAACTCCGGAGATAGCCCGCAAGGTCTCTGCGGCAACTTGTTCAGCGGCTTGCTCTCCGTTGATTTCAATCAGTTTGCCCTGTGCGCCGTAGTGGTCCAGCAGCACGTTGAGGCCGAACCACTGGACCTGCAGACGTTTCCTCACCAATTCGGGCTTGTCATCGTCTCGCTGATACAGCACTCCGCCGCACTTTTCACACTGGGAGGCCGCATCCAGACCGATCTTCGAGTAGGGAGCCCCGCAGCTGCCGCAGACCAGCCTTTGGTTGAGACGCTGCACAAGCTCGTCTTCGCTAACCTGGATGTAGACGGCGCCCTCTATTGGAATGCCGTTCAACGCCTGGTCCAGGGCTCCGGCTTGTGGGAGCGTCCTGGGAAAGCCGTCCAAGACGAAGCCCGCGCCGCCAACCTGTTCGATGCGTTCAAGTATCATTCTGATTGTTACGTCGTCTGGGACAAGGTCGCCCTTCTCCATGTAGCTATTGGCAAGCCGCCCCAGCTTAGTACCTTGGGATCGGTGATATCGGAATAGGTCGCCGGAAGATATAGAGGGAACGTCCAACTCCTCTGAGAGAAGGTGGGCCTGTGTACCTTTGCCGGCTCCAGCCAGCCCAAGCAATACTATTCGCAAATCTTACCTACCGTAGGAATCCTTCATAGTTGCGCATGAGCAGCTGCGCTTCTAGCTGTCTCAGCGTGTCCAAGGCCACACTGACCATGATGAGCAGGCTGGCGCTACTCAACTGAATAGCGCGTATGTCTGTTGCTATAGTAGCAAAGTAGGGGATGATGGCCACGACTCCAAGGAAAATAGCACCGCCCCAAGTGATGCGTATGATGACGCGGTTGAGGTAATCCGCAGTGGGGCGCCCGGGTCGGATGCCCGGTATGAAGCCTCCGTTCTTCTGCAAGTTTTCAGCCAGGTTCTGTTGCTGGAACGTGACCAGTGTATAGAAGAAGGTGAACACTACTACCAGAATGAATAAGAAGACCCAGTAGGTCAGCCCGGTTGGCGCCAGCGAGGTCTCGAAGAAGCGAGCAATCCGACCAAAGACCGTTGTGCTGGTAGGGCTGGCGATGTAGCTGGCCAAGGTGGCGGGCAGGACCATGATGGAAAAGGCAAAGATGAGAGGTATCATGCCGGCGGAGTTTACCCGCAACGGGACATAGGTAGTTCCGGACTGGCGATACATACGGCCTCCCCTGAATACACTTCTGCCGTATTGCACAGGGACGCGTCGCTGTGCTTCAGTGAAGTAGACAATGAGGTAGACGATGACTACGCCGATAGCGATGAGAAGGAACAGGCCGCCAATGTTGTTCCGCTCCAGGAAGCCCTGCCCAACAAGCTGAGGGAACTCGGCCACTATCCCCGCGAATATGATGATGGAAATCCCATTTCCAATACCTCGTTCAGTGATGAGCTCACCGAGCCAGACCAGGAACACGGCGCCTGCCGTCATGGAAATGACCATGGTAATGGTGGTTAGGCTGAGGCCTGTGGTGAAGTCGGAGCCGGCAAGGCCGCCAAAGCGGTGTATCAGAGTAAGCTGCCCGTAACCCTGGGCAAGGGCTATGGGCACCATGAGATAGTGAGTGATTTGGTTAATTCTCTGGCGTCCGGCCTCGCCTTCCTTGGCTATCGCCTGCAGACGGGGAATGACCGGAGTCATCAGCTGCATTACTATGGATGCAGTAATGTAGGGGTAGACGCCCAGCGCCATTATGCTGAGGTTACGCAGCCCGCCACCGCTGAACAGGTCTATAAAGCCGAACAGTGCGTTGCTCTCAAAGGCGCTGTTCAAGGCATTACGGTCTATGTTGATGACGGGGACGTGTGCCAGGAAACGAAACACCACCAGCATGCCCAACACAAAGAGAATGCGGTACCGCAAGTCCGGCACCCGGACGGCGTCTATCATAGCCTGGAGAAGAGCCGGCCGCGATGACTGCTGCTGCCTTACGGATGAAGCACGCGTGGTCATACCACCTCTACCGAACCGCCTGCTGCTTCTATTGCAGCCCGAGCAGATTTGCTAAACTTGTGGGCAGCCACGTTGAGGGGGCTCTGCAAGGTGCCCCTACCCAGTATTTTGACCGGTTTCTTATCGCTTCTTATGATGCCTAACTCCTTGAGCGTTGTGGGGTTCACGGTAGCATGAGAAGGGAGTGAATAGAGACGTTCCAGGTTCACTTCCTGATACTCCACCCGGAATATATTGGTGAACCCGCGTAGCATGGGCAAGGCCTTCATTATGGGTAGTGCGCCACCGGAAAATCCACGGCGCAACTTGCCGCCGCTACGCGACTTCTGTCCCTTCATGCCGCGCCCGGAGTAGTTCCCCCGGCCGCTGCCGTCGCCGCGGCCCACACGCCGGTTGCGCGTGCGAGCTCCCTTGGCAGATTTCAACTGATGCTGTTTCATGGTTTTTCCGTCATCTGGACTTGTTCAACTCTAACCAGATGCCGCACCTTGTGCAGCATGCCGCGTATGGAAGGCGTATCGGCGTGTTCCACCGTGTGGTGCAATCTACGTAAGCCCAGCGCTTTGATCACCCTTCGCTGAGTATGAGGATAGCCTATTGTGCTCTTGGTCCATGTTACCAGCAGCTTACTCATATTCTACGCCTCAGCCTGGATATCCGTTCTCTTGTTGCCGATAGTCCCGGGAACCTCTTCTTCAGCCTGTTCAACTTGCATAGGGGAAGCGGCCGTTTCTTGTTCAGGTTCCGCGGGGGCTTCTTCCTGTTTGGGTGGAAACATTGCCAGCTGCTTCAATGCCTGTATGGTAGCTCTTACTACGTTGATAGGGTTCTGACTACGCAGGGACTTGGCCACAACGTCTTTTGCGCCAACCATGTCCAGCACGGCGCGCATGGAGGGCCCGGAAATGATGCCTGTCCCGGGAGGGGCAGGCTTGAGCATCACATGGGCGGCGCCGTACTTGGCCTGGACCTGAAAGGGTACGGTGGTGCCTTTCAGAGGTACGGTAATCAACGTCTTTTGCGCAATGGTAGCACCTTTCCTCACGGCGTCAGGTATGGCGATAGCTTTGCCCAAGCCGGAACCGACTCTGCCATGGCCGTCACCGACCACGACGAGGGCGCTGAAGGTGAGGTGTCGTCCGCCCTTGACGACTTTGGCAACACGGCGAATTTTGACAACGCGCTCGGCAAAGGTTACCTGCTCCCTATCCAGGTCATTGATAACTCTATTCATCTGGTTGACCATTAGAATTCAAGACCTCCCTCACGGGCAGCATCGGCCAGTGCCTTGACCCTACCGTGGTATTTATATCCCCCTCTATCAAAGATGACCCTGGTAACACCTGCTTTGTTCGCCGCCTCCGCAATCTGTTTGCCCACAGCAGCTGCGGCCTGTGTCTTCACCGTACCCGCTCCGTTCTGTTTCAGAGACAGACTAGAGGCGGCAGCAATCGTGCGGCCTCTTGAGTCGTCGATGACCTGAGCATATACCTGGCGCAGGCTACGGAACACGCTCAACCTGGGCCGCTCGGTTGTCCCCGCCACTTTCTTGCGTACACGGAGATGCCTAGAGTGTCTGCTGTGGGTCCTGCTTTGTTTTCGAACCATGTTTACCTAGCCCTCACCGCACTCTTGCCCGGTTTGAGACGGATCCGCTCGTCAAGATACCTTATCCCTTTGCCGGTATAGGCGTTGGGGCGGCGTACCCTCTTGATACGGGCGGCCATCTCTCCCACCAGCTGTTTGTCTATACCATTCACGTGAATACGGTTATTGCCCTGCACTTCAAGGTCTACGCCCTCCATGGGCTGCACTTCCACGGGATGGGAGTAGCCGACCTGGACTATCACGTTGCGGCCGGATTGCTGGGCTCTATATCCCACCCCAACTATGTCCAGGGTCTTTTGGAATCCCTGGGAGACACCCACGATCATGTTGGCTATCAAAGTGCGCGTCAATCCATGCAGGGAACGCTGCTCTCTAGCTTCGGATTCTCTAGTCACCAGGATCTGAGAGTCGTTCACCGCTACGCTTATGCCGTCTCTGATCTGTTGCACCAGGGAGCCCTTGGGACCCTCTACGCTGACCAGACCGGGCTCCACCTTGACATTGACTCCTAGCGGTATCTCTATTGGCTGCCTGCCTATTCTGGACATACTTCTACCAAACGTAACATAGTATTTCTCCCCCTATTCCCCGTCGCCAAGCGTCCTGCCCGCTCAGCAAGCCCTTGGATGTGGATATGATCGACAGGCCGCGACCGCCGTAGAAGCGCGGAAGCTGCTTTTTGTCGACGTACACTCGCAAGCCGGGCTTGCTGATGCGCCTGAGCCCCTTTATGGCGGGCTGGTTGTCGTCGTCATAGAGGAGCCTGATGCGCAGCACCTCGCCGGCCTCTTCCCGGAACAGATGATAGTCACTGATGAAGGCTTCATTCTTCAGAAGCTCTAGGATAGCTCCCTTCAGCTTGGAAGGTGGGGTGGACACCCAATCCCGGTGCACGGCAATGCCGTTGCGTATCCTTGTTAGCATGTCTCCAATGGGATCCGTTTGAGTCACAGTAGCACCTACCAACTAGCCTTTCTGATACCGGGAAGCTCGCCGCGCAAAGAGAGTGTTCTGAAACAAATGCGGCACAGTCCAAAGTGGCGAATATACGCCCTGGGCCTCCCACAGAGGTTGCAACGGTTGTGATGCTGTACTTTGAACTTTGGCGGCTTCCGCCATTTGGCTACTTTTGCTGCTTTGGCCATTCTTACCTCAGTCGATCTGCTCCATGGCAAACGGTACTCCGAACATTTCCAGGAGGCGGATTGCTTCTTCATCCTTCTGGGCGGTGGTGACAAAAGTCACCTGGAAGCTGCGGATGCGGTCTATTCGGTTGTAGTCTATCTCTGGGAAGATGATCTGTTCTCTGATGCCCAACGAGTAGTTCCCTCGCCCGTCGAAGCTGGTTCTGGGCACGCCGCGGAAGTCCCGTATGCGGGGGAGCGCGGCATTGATGAGCCTTTCCATGAATTCATACATGCGGCGCCCTCTTAGAGTGACCATGACGCCAATCTGCATGCCGTCTCTGATCTTGAAGCCCGCTATGGACTTCCTGGCCTTGGTGACGACGGGCTTCTGCCCGGAGATGGCGGTTAGCATTTGAGATACGGAGTCAATGGCATTGGAGTTGGTCAGCGCCTCTCCCAAACCCACGTTCATCACGACTTTCTTCATGCGTGGGGCCTGCAGAGGGACCTTGTAGCCAAATTCACTGATGAGCTGAGGCACAAACTCCTGACGGTACTTGAGTAGCAGAGTTGGCACGTGGTTGGGAACGGGTTGAGAGCCACTTTCTTGAGTACGCTGCGGCCTGGCTCGGCGTCCACGCTGGGGAGAGGCCGGCTTCTTCCGGCTCCGGGCAGACTCTGATTCTGGTTGCTTTTGTACTTCTTCCATAACGTCTTTCTATCTATCGATCATTTCTTTGCAAGAACGACACACCCGTACTTTACGACCATCGTCAAGATAAGTGCGGCCAACGCGGACCGCTTTGCTGCAGTTTGGACAAACCAGCATAACCCTGGAAGCATGGAGAGAGGCTTCCAACTGGATTATTCCTGCCTGCCGCAGGGTGGAGGTAGGGCGCTGGTGCTTTCTAACTATATTGACACCTTCCACGGTGAGGCGGCTCTTGACAGGCAGGACAGCCTGGACCGTACCCCTCTTTCCGGCGTCCTTGCCGGAGATGACCTCCACCGTATCGTTCCTTCTAATGTTCACTAGAGCACCTCCGGCGCCAGGGAAACTATCCGCATATACTCTTTGTCTCGCAGCTCCCGAGCCACCGGGCCGAAGATGCGGGTCCCCCTGGGCAAAAGCTGATCGGTGAGAACTACGGCTGCATTATCATCGAACCGGATATGTGAGCCGTCAGGACGCCGGTAGGGCTGAGACGTCCTAACCACCACCGCTTTGACCACGTCTCCGGCTTTCACCGGGGCGTTGGGCGTGGCCTCCTTGACGGCGGCGACGATAACGTCACCCACGCGAGCATAGCGCTTGCGGGTGCCTCCCGGGACATTGATGCACATGATCACCCTGGCGCCTGAGTTATCGGCTACTGTGAGCCTGGAGTACGTCTGTATCACGGTCTTTCCTTGCTTTCCTTCTCTTCAACCTCTTCAAACGCCCGTCCAATCTCCTCTTCCGTTTCCCTGGAGGCCTCAGCCTCCGGCTCCTGCCCGGTGGATGGAGCATCCTGGGACGGTGCTTCATCCGCGGAGGGCTCCCCGGCTTCAGCAATATGTTCTACCGTCGCCTCTGCGTCGGGTAGTTCCAATTCAGATCCGGGCTCCTCAGCCTGCGGGGCGGCCTCTTCCAGGGACATCCGTTCCTGTTCAGACTCCCCGGCCGCTTCCCGTTCAGCCTCCCCGGCCGCTTCCCGTTCAGGCTCCTCAGCCGCTTCCTGTTCAGACTCCACGGCCACTTCAGGTCCGGCTGTATCTGCCGTTTCAGCCTGAGGGGCGTCTGCCGCGGCTACAGCAGCCTCTGGTTGGGCGATCTCTTCCTCTATTTCCGCGCCTATCTCCTGTGGCGCTATCTCCGGAACTTCGCGCCGTTCCAGTATCTCGGCTATGCGCCACCGTTTGAGGCGGGACAATGGCTTGGTCTCCACTATTAGCACCCGGTCGCCTATGCGGGCGTCGTTCTGCTCATCGTGTGCGTGGAACTTGGAGATGCGGCGTATGCTCTTGCGATATACGGGATGCCGCTGCCGCCACTGGACGGCGACCACCACGGTCTTGTCCATTTTATCACTGACCACTTGGCCGATGCGTCTTTTGCGGTTTGCAGCGCTCATTTTGCCTGCTCCAACATCTGACGCTCCCGCAGTACGGTATTGATTCTAGCTATCTTGCGGCGCACCTTTTTTTGCTGCGAGGTATCGCTCAACTGCCGCGTCGAAAGCCGGAAGCGCACGTTCAACGCCTCTTTGTAGGTCTCTTGCAGCTCTTTCTCCAAGTCTTCCTGGGCCAAAGCCCTTATTTCATAGATACGCACGGTTACTCTCCAACTCCGGCGGAGGCGTGAGCGTCTTGCCGGGCAATGATGCGGACGTCTATGGGCATCTTGTGAGAAGCTAGGCGCAAAGCCTCTTTTGCAGTATCCTCAGGAACGCCAGCGATTTCGTAGAGAATTCTGCCTGGCTTGACCACGACAACCCACTGGTCCACGGGGCCTTTGCCTGATCCCTGCCGGGTTTCCGCTGGTTTCTTGGTGATGGGCTTGTCCGGGAAGACCCGGATCCAGATGTTGCCGCCTCTGCGTACGTGACGCGTAATGGCTCGGCGGCCCGCCTCTATCTGGCGCGCCGTGATCCAGGCGGGCTCCATTGCCTTCATGGCAAAATCGCCAAAGAGTACCCGATTACCAGCATGTGATGCGCCGCGCCTGCGGCCGCGATGCGTTTTGCGGTACTTAACTCTCTTTGGCTGCAACATCCTCTGCCTCCGTATCCTTCACTGAATCATCCTGAACATCGCTGGTATGTGTACTCCTCCCGCTGCCGGATGCCAGCGCCTCATCAACTCCGTCTCTCTCTGAATCTGTGTCACCGGCTTGGAGGGTCACCTCTATTGTTCCCAGCTCCTCTACCTCTTCCTGCTGCTGCGGCAAGATATCACCCTTGTATAACCAGACCTTGATGCCTATTCTGCCCATGGTGGTAGCAGCTTCAGCCAACCCGTAATCTATATCGGCGCGCAGCGTGTGCAGGGGAACGCGCCCCTCCATAGTTTTCTCTTTCCGGGCTATCTCGTTGCCTCCCAGCCGGCCAGAGGAGACAATCTTGATACCCTGGGCGCCGGCCTGCATGGCCCTGGACAAAGCCTGCCGCATGGCGCGGCGGAAAGCCACCCTGCGCTCAAGCTGGTCCGCGATGTTCCTTGCTACCAGGTAAGCGTTCAGCTCCGGCTGGCGGATCTCCTGGACGTTGACCCTGGCCCGTTTGCCGGTGATGTTCTCAATGTCCCTTCGCAGCTCTTCTATACGCTGGCCGCCGCGCCCGATGACTATGCCGGGACGCGAGGTATGCATGGTGATCACCAAGTCATTGCTGGGACGTTCTATATTCACCAGGGCTATACCGGCGTCCACGTATGTTTTGTTGATGTGCTTTCTGATCTTCAGATCCTCCTGAAGGAGGTCTCTGTAGGTCTCGCTCTTAGCAGCAAACCACTTGGCGTCCCAGTCCTTAATGATGCCAAGTCGAAAGCCTATGGGATGGGTCTTCTGGCCCAATTAAACCTCCTCATTCACTACAACGGTGATATGGCTGGAGCGCTTGCTTATACGCCCAGCGCGTCCCCGCGCCGAAGCCCTGAACCGCTTCAGGGACGGGGCTTGATTGGCGTATATCTGCGCCACTCTCAACTCATCAGGCTCAAGCAGCAGATTGTTCTCGGCATTAGCTACCGCCGACTTCAACACTTTGGCCACTTCTCTTGCAGCGGGCGTCGGCTGATGATGCAATACGGTAAGCGCCTCATCAACCCTTCTGCCGCGGACCAGGGCTGCCACCCACTTCAGCTTTTTGGCGGATATACTGATATTCTTGGCTGTGGCTTGTGCAGGCATGCTTACCTCACCGAACTGGTGCGCTCAGACTTGGAGGAGTGTCCCCGGAACGTCCGGGTGGGGGCGAACTCTCCCAGGCGGTGCCCTACCATGTTCTCAGTGACGAAGATAGGCACGTGGCGGCGGCCGTCATGAACGGCGATGGTCAATCCCAACATATCCGGCATAATCATGGAAGCGCGCGACCAAGTGCGGATTACCGTGCGAGACCCGCTTCTCTGCACTGTTGCCACTTTCTTTGCCAGCTTTGGGTGCACGTAAGGCCCCTTTTTTATCGAGCGTGACATAACTTATCTACCCTACCTCCTATTGCCTCTCCTGCGGACTATCATATTATCGGTACGACTGTTTCGGCGCGTTTTGTAACCTAGTGCGGGCTTACCCCAGGGCGTTTTGGGCCCGGGCATACCTATGGGTGAACGGCCTTCACCGCCTCCGTGGGGATGGTCTCTGGGGGTCATGGCGGCACCTCGCACTGAGGGGCGCCTGCCAAGGTGTCTCTTCTTGCCGGCCTTGCCCAGCTTCACGTTCTTGTTGTCCGCGTTTCCCACCTCACCAACGGTAGCCATGGACTGGCTGAGCATGCGTCTAACCTCGCCCGATGGCAACCTGATGAGCGTGTAATTGGGCTCCTTGGCCAACACCTGTGCCGACAGACCGGCGCTGCGGACTATCTTGCCGCCCATGCCGGGCTGCATTTCTATGTTGTGCACCTGGGTGCCCGTGGGTATATGGCTCAGGGGAAGCGCATTGCCAACCTTGACCTCGGCGTCAGGGCCGGCTTCAACGCGGTCCCCCACCTTCAACTTCTCGGGATGTATTATGTAACGCTTTTCTCCGTCCGCGTAGTGGATGAGGGCAATCCTTGCCGAGCGGTTGGGGTCGTACTCGATGGCCGCCACCTTGCCGGGCACTCCCAGCTTGTCTCGCTTGAAGTCTATGATGCGGTAAGACCTTTTGGCGCCGCCGCCGCGACGACGCACCGTGATCTTTCCCCTGGAGTTTCTTCCACCGGAACGCTTCAGCGGGGCAGCGAGCGACTTTTCAGGGCTGGAGCTGGTCAACTCTTCGAAAGTGTTGGAAACCGCTCCGCGCCTGGAGGGAGTTGTGGGTCTATATGTCTTCAACGGCATGGGCTACGCTCCCTGGAATATCTCGATCCTATCGCCGGGCTTGAGGGTCACAATCGCTTTCTTGCGGTCTCGCGTTCGTGTCCAGCGGGGGCCAAAGCGCTTCCTCTTGCCCCTGTTCTTCAAAATGTTCACCTGGAGCACTCCTACGTTGTAGGCGCGCTGCACCGCCTCTTTTACCATTATCTTATTGGCTCTAGGCGTAATCTCGAACACATACTTGTTCCGCTCCTGGAGCAGGGTACTTTTCTCAGTGACTATGGGACGCAGCAGGATGTTGAGCTGTTGCATGGCTACGCCTCCTCACGCCCTTCTTTGGTTTCCGCCGGCGGTTCCGACTCCGGTTCCACCTGCGGTTCTTGGTCCGCGCTTGCCATGGTTCGCCGGACCCTGCCGCCGCGGGCAGAGGAGGCCAAAGCACGCCGGCGCGTCCCGGCCTTTGGTTCCATCTCCACTTCGGCGGATGTTACACCGCCCGCCCAAAGCTCTTCCGCCTGGTGGACGGCATCTACCGTCATGATGAGGCGGTCGTGTTTCAGCAAGTCGAGGACATTGATATTGGAGGCGGGGAGCGTTCTTACATCCTTGATGTTGCGAGCAGAGATTACCACGTTGCTGCTTGGTTGATGCGTGACTATCAGGGTGCTGGAGGTTGCGTCCAGTGCCTTTAGGACGCCTACCATCTCCTTGGTCCGGGAAGTGGGCAGGTCCATGTGTTGAAGAAGAGTCAGCCTGTTTTCTCTGGCCTTATCCGAGAGCAGGCAGCGAATGGCGAGTCTGCGCATCTTTTTGGGCATGCTCTGACGGAAACTCCGCGGGCTGGGGCCGAACACAATGCCTCCACCTGAGTAATGGGGAGAACGTATGCTGCCCTGCCTGGCACGTCCGCTATGCTTCTGGGGCCTGGGCTTGGCTCCACCGCCCGATACATGGCCGCGCGTCTTGGTGGAGGATGTGCCCTGCCTGGCATTGGCAAGCTGGCGCACCATGGCCTGGTGCACCACCGGCTGGTTGGCTGGAACATCAAACAAACGATCGCTGACTTCCAGCGTTCCAACCTGGGTACCCGTTATATCCATTACGGGAAGCTTCACTGGCCCGTCCCTTCCTTTTCTTCGCCTGGCTCCGGCGACCCTTCTTGAGGTGGAGCAGCCTCCGCTTGTTCCTCGACTTCCGCAACGGCGTCCGGCCCTTGCGGAAGGTCCGCCTTTTCAACGGGCCTGCTCCAGATAGGGTCCTGTTTCAGCCGTTGGATGCCTTCCGTGGTGTGCTGAATGAGCACAAGTTGCCGGTTGGCGCCCGGTACGCTTCCTTTGATGAGCAGCAGATTACGTTCAACATCCACCTGGATTACCTCTACGTTCCGAGCGGTGACGCGGACGTTGCCCATGTGGCCGGCCATGCGTTTGCCCTTGAGCACTCGGCCCGGCGTGGTGCCGGCGCCAATGGAGCCGGGGGCGCGATGCCTGTCGGACTGTCCGTGAGTCTTGGGCCCGCCGCTGAAGCCATGCCGCTTGATGCCTCCGGCAAAGCCCCGGCCCTTGGTGGCGCCGGTCACGTTTATGATGTCGCCGGGCTGGAATATAGAGACGTCCACCGTTTGACCTACCTGAACGTAATCCAGGTCCGCGGGCGGCAGTTCCCTGAGGTAGCGGAAGTTCCCTAAACTTTTGAGGTGTCCCTCTTCAGGCTTGTTCAGGCGGCGTTTCTCCCTGAAGCTGAGTTGCACCGCTTCATAGCCGTCGTTGGTCATGGTCTTAACCTGAGTCACCATGCAGGGGCCGGCCTCCAATACCGTCACGGCATGGGCCGTGCCGTCTTCTTGGAAGACCTGGGTCATGCCTAATTTTTCGCCGAGTAAACCTATTGGCATCTCTATTCCCAACTACGACTTTATCGATATATCGACGCCTGCGGGCATATTCAACCTGGTCAGCGCATCAATGGTCCGGGATGTGGGGCTTAGGATATCAATGAGCCGCTTGTGCGTGCGCAGCTCAAAGTGCTCACGGGAGTTTTTGTCTACGTGCGGCGAGCGGATAACGCAGAACCGTTTGATGGAAGTAGGCAGCGGTATGGGCCCGGCCACCAGCGCTCCCGCCCTCTCAGCCGTTTCCACAATGTGCTCAGCCGACTGGTCAAGGAGACGGTGATCGAACGCCTTCAAGACTATTCTTATGCGTTGCCTATGCTGTGTTGGGGCTGAGGTTGTCATGTCTTTCTGCTTTGCCGGGACCGCATTATTCGCGGACGATCTCCTGTACTATGTTGTCCGGTACGCGCTGATAGTGGTCGAATTCCATGGTGTAGCTGGCGCGACCCTGCGTGATGGAACGCAAGTCCGTAGCGTAGCCAAACATCTCCGCCAGTGGAGTATAGGCTGATACCATCTGGGTGTCTCCCTGGCCTTCCATGTTGTTTATCTGAGAGCGACGGCTGCTTAGGTCGGCGAGTATCTCGCCGAGGAAATCGCCGGGCGTGACCACTTCCACCGACATGACCGGCTCTAGCAGGGCCGAACCGGCGCGGCGCAGGGCCTCACGCATGCCCATGCCGCCGGCGATCCTAAACGCCATCTCGGATGAGTCGACTTCGTGGTAGGTGCCGTCGACCAGTTTGGCCTTGATATCGATCACGGGGTAGCCGCCGACGACACCGTTCTCCAGGGTGTCTTTGATTCCCTTTTGAACAGCAGGGATGTACTCCCTGGGTATGGAGCCGCCTACTATCTTATCTTCGAAGACGAAGCCGGCTCCGCGCTCCAAAGGCTCTACTTCCAGCCAGACGTGGCCGTACTGGCCACGGCCCCCGGACTGGCGCACGAAGCGGCCCTCAGTCCGTACGGCAGATGTAATAGCCTCGCGATAGGAGACCCTGGGTTTGCCTATGCTGGCCTGAACACTGAATTCACGCTTCAGCCGCTCCACCAATACTTCCAGGTGCAACTCGCCCATCCCGGAGATGACCGTCTGCCCCGTCTCCTGGTCGAACCTCATGATGAAGGTGGGGTCTTCCTCACCCAGCTTGATCAGGGCATCCGTAAGCCTGTCCTGGTCCGCCTTGCTTCTTGGCTCTATAGCCATGGAGATGACGGGCTGGGGGAAACGGATGGCTTCCAGCAGCACCTGGGCGTTGTCTGCGGTAAGGGTATCGCCGGTGAAGGTATTCTTGAGCCCAACCGTGGCGGCTATGTCACCGGCTTGGAGCTCGCCAACCTCTTCTCTGCGGTCGGCGAACATTTTGAGAATGCGGCCCATCCGTTCACGCTGACCTTTGGTGACGTTGTATACGGTGGAGCCGCCAGCCACTTTGCCAGAGTACACCCGTAGATATACCAGGCGGCCCGTGTAAGGGTCAGTGACTACTTTGAAAGCCAGCGCGGAGAAGGGTCCATCCGTGCCAGGTTCGCGAAGCATCTCCTCCCCCGTCTTGGGATGAACGCCTGTTACGGCGGGAACGTCCAACGGAGACGGGAGGTAGTCGACTATGGCGTCCAGCAGGGGCTGAATGCCCTTGGTGCGCAGCGCCGTGCCGCACAATACGGGCACAATGTGATTCTGGATTGTGGAGCGCCGCAGAGCGGAGCGCAATTCAGCGGAGGATATCTCTTCCCCCTCCAGGTACTTGATGAGAAGGGATTCGTCCGTCTCTGCCACTTTCTCCATCAGGGCATCTCTATAGTTGAGGTACTCTTCCCGGAACTCCTCCGGGATGGGGGCTTCCTCCGCCAGGATGCTCCCTTCGGAATAGATGAGCGCCTTTTCTTCCAGAATGTCCACCACTCCCTGAAACTCGGAGTTGCTGCCAATGGGCATCTGTATGGGCACGGGGTTGGCCTTCAGGCGGTGCCGTATCATATCCATGGTTCTTTGGAAGTCTGCGCCGACGCGGTCCATTTTGTTGATGAAGCAGATGCGTGGCACGCGGTACTTGTCGGCCTGGCGCCATACCGTCTCCGACTGAGGCTGCACGCCCGCCACGGCATCGAAGACGACCACTCCGCCATCGAGGACGCGGAGGCTGCGCTCCACCTCCGCGGTGAAGTCGACGTGGCCGGGTGTATCTATGACGTTGATCCGGTGCTCTTTCCAGAAGGTGGTGGCGGCGGCGGCCGTGATGGTAATGCCCCGCTCACGCTCCTGGTCCATCCAGTCCATTACCGCGGTGCCCTCGTCCACGCTTCCCAGCTTGTGGGTCAGCCCGGAAAGGAACAACACGCGCTCGGTGACGGTGGTCTTGCCAGCGTCGATATGCGCAATAAAGCCTATATTCCGAATCTCATCCATGAGGATAGGTGACTCCGAGATCCACAAACCCGTGTAGGAAAATTAAATATACGCGGCTATACTTACCAGCGATAGTGGACAAAGGCCCGGTTGGCCTCAGCCATACGATGCAGGTCCTCCCGCCGCTTCACTGATGCTCCCTCACCCCGGGAGGCTTCCAGGAGCTCTCTATACAATCTTTCAGACATAGGCAACCCACTGCGAGAGCGCGCCGATGTGATGAGCCAGCGCATGGCCAGCGCTTGACGCCGGTCCGCCCTGACCTCTACCGGAACCTGGTAGGTGGCTCCGCCGACACGGCGTGGTTTTACTTCCAAGGCCGGTGTGACATTGCGCATGGCCTGCTCAAAAACCTCAAGCCCAGGGCGGTGCGCTTCTTCCTCCAGTCTGTCCAGGGCAGAGTAGACAATCCTCTGGGCAACGGTCTTCTTGCCGCCAACCATTACGCGGTTGATAAAACGGGCAAGCTCTTCGCTCCCATACCTGGGGTCGGGCATGACCTGCCTGCGCTCTGCTCGCCTTCTTCTGGACATAATGACCGCCTAAGCTGCTAGCCCTTCTTGGATCCGTATTTACTGCGGCCTTGCTTGCGGTCTGATACGCCCATAGAGTCCAGAGCGCCGCGAACTATGTGGTAGCGCACGCCGGGAACGTCCCTCACCCTGCCTCCACGGACCAAGACCACCGAGTGCTCTTGGAGAGTATGGCCTTCGCCGGGAATATAGGCCGTGACCTCTATTCCGTTGGTGAGGCGCACCCGCGCCACCTTGCGCAACGCAGAGTTTGGCTTCTTGGGAGTTACGGTTTTCACCTGAACGCAAACGCCTCTACGCTGCGGGCAACCGGGACCTCTCACGGTACGGTTGCGCAACGAGTTTTGCACGAACCCGAGCGCAGGCGCTTTGGTGCGCTTGCGCAGATTCTTACGGCCTTTGCGTATCAGTTGGTTTACGGTAGGCATGTGACTCCCAGCCAAGCATAGACAACCGACGCCATTTACAGATGGCGACAATCAACTATTTTATCTTCTGCGGCTAGTCCTGTCAATCTTTAGGCCCCGTTTCTGAGGGAAGTACATAAGTCCCCCCCTCTCTAGGCACGAGCTTCAGAGCAAGATCGTCGCTATTGCACCAACAAGTTGCAGCCTGAATCCAAATAGAAACGTACATATTCCCACCCGTGCCCTGAATCGCCGACGTTTGCCTTGTTATTCCTCACCTTCAACCGGGCGGCTGTACTGTAGGTAAATATCGCCATCCCTCCACTCGCTATCGTCCGGGTCTGATCCTGAACTTATAAACAGACTATGACCGTACAGAATGATCAGAATAGCCCCAAGTGTGCCCAGAAATAATCCTGAGTGGGGTAGCGTACAGTAGCATGTCCCTAGGCAAGTGGGACCCGCCTATGACTTAGGTCTGACGGAACCAGAACCGGTACCTCCCGGCCAGTGTGCAGGTCAAGAAGGATGCGATCCCCAAGCGGGGCTTCGAGCTGGACCTCAAGGGCATCCAGGCAGTCCATTGCACCGCGCAACGGCGTGGAAAAAGCCTGCACCCGGATCCGGACGGCGCTGTTGGTCTCCTGCTGATGCTTCACTCTGGGGGCTCCATGACAGGACTGGATCAGGAGCGTGAGCCTGTCCGTCCGATCCTCCGGTGGGTACGCCTCCAGGATGCCTACCGAACTGCGCCAAGCGCCGCCGCCAAGGTTGTGCCAGACCGCGAGACAGGCCACGAACACCACCAGGGCCGTCACCAGTGAGGTCAGCAGCACGGCGAGCACCAGCCGGGCGGAGTGTCGTGGTCGTTTCTCTAGTGACAAGGTCGTGGCGTCGGTGTCCATCATAGAGCCGTCATCACCCATTCGACGCCTCTGAATGATGTCGGCGTTGGCTCTGGTACAAATGGCAAGTCCATGGTGATGATGGCGAAGATGCCGTCAGCATCGCGCAGCAGGACAGAGCGGGTGATCATCCAGATGTCACCGCCGCCCGCGTCAAAGTACGGGCGATCCAGACGCCCGTATTCACAGCCAGTGGAGCTGTAAACCATTCCTGCGCCTCGATTCCGTCCTGCTAGGTTCGTCCTTCGATGTTCTGGCGATGACATACCAGAGTCAGAGGTGCAGCAATCTTCTCAGCCGCGCAAGGAAGGATGTAGGGCGTGCGTTGCTCCTTGCCCGGCGCTTGGCTTCCTTGCGCCATTCGCGCGCTTGGCGCTCGTCGTGCTGACGCTTGGGTTTGTCGACCCCGTAGAGAGCCTTAGCGGTGCCCTCACGTCCCATTCGACGCAACTGGTCGGCGGCTCGCGATTTCCAATCTCCGTAAGGTCCATGCATACCACACCTCCATTCACATCCTACCGGAGTCACTGTTTTGCCGTCGTGCGACACTATGAACTATACCAGATTCTTGTCCGTGCGTGGGCCGTGACTACAGCCGGGAAGGAGAGGTGTCATTTGGAAGTTGCGGCTGAACTCTTTTACACCCCCATTTGGATGATATAATCCAGCAGCCACCAGCGTTTACAATGGAATGCGCAGAGGCCCACTAGCAGCCGCGTGGGCAACTGAGAAGAAAGGAGCGCGATGTCCAGCGATTTAGCGGCGCCGGTTGTGCAGGCAAGGGACGTGCACAAGACTTACGGCTTCGGAGAAGTGGAGGTGCACGTTCTCAAGGGCGTTAGCCTCGACGTGCGACGGGGGGAGATGGTCGCGATCATGGGGCCCAGCGGCGGTGGCAAGACCACCCTGCTCAATTGCCTTTCCGGCCTGGACGACATCAATTCCGGTGTCATCTCCATAGCCGGGTCCGACCTGGCAGAGATGAGCGACGCCAAGAAGACCCGCTTCCGCGCGACCAGGATAGGCTACATCTTTCAGTCTTTCAATCTGCTGCCCGTGCTCACGGCGTTGGAAAACGTGGAGATGCCGTTGCTGGTCTCCGGATTCCCCGAACGGGAGGCCAGGACGAAGGCGCAGGAAGCACTGGCGCTTGTCGGGCTCTCGGAACGTGCCGGGCACTACCCCGCGCAGATGTCCGGCGGACAGCAGCAGCGCGTGACCATTGCTCGTGCCCTGGTGAACCACCGGAAATCGTCTGGGCGGACGAGCCCACGGGCAACCTGGACAGCGAGAATGCTGGTGAGGTGATGGACCTCCTGATCCGGTTGAACAAGGATCTCGACGTGACGTTCGTCATCGTCACCCACTCAGATGCGGTGGCGGAGATGTCGCACCGCACGGTTCACATGCGGGACGGCTTCATCGTCGATGACGGCGCAGGCAAGGCGGCCTAGTCCCTCATGGACGAACTGTTCGGGGCTCCCATGACAAACATCGCGGCCGTGTTGGCGGTTGCCTTTGGCCTTGCTGTGGCTTTCCTCCTCTTCATCAGGGTGCGGAACCCCATCCTGGTGCGCATGGCCTTTCGCAACGTGCTCCGCAGGCCGGGACAGAGCCTTCTCATCCTGGCGGGACTTATGCTGGCAACGGCCATGATCTCCAGCGCGTTCACCGTAGGAGACTCCGTAACCTACAGCATCAAGAACACCGCAGCCGCTTCGCTCCGTTCCGTCGACGAGTTACTTGTGGTGGACGAGGACTCGAATGTCTGGGAGGGTCGTGCCCTGCCCAACGGATTCTCGGAGAGTACCCTCCAAGAGCTGGCTCCTCTGCTTGACGCTGACCCGGACATAGACGGCGTGCTGCCCGTCCTGACGGAGGGCTCGAACTGCTGGCTGCCGGGGTTAATGACCGCCACGTCCTCCGTCAGGACGGGCAGGGCTCGACCCGCAACGGGCCGCGGGCTTCGACGAGCTGTTCGACACGGAGGGCGCTCCGATCGACCTCACTCTCCTGGGGCCCGACGAGGTCTAGATCACCAAGGACGGCGCCGAGGCGTTGCAGGTGGAGCCGGCGGCGCGCTGAGCGTGGCTCTGGGACCGGGCGTGCTGACCCCCGTCACGGTTCGTGGCGTGGTGGACGGGTCATACATCAGGCCGGATGGTACGGACGTGGTCCTGATGGCGACCCTCTCCTCCGTCCAGGAGTCGCTGAGCCGTCCCGGAGAACTCTCCGGCATCCTCATCTCCAACCGTGGCGATGTGTTCGGCGGCGTGGACCTGACGGGCACTGTGATTGACCGCTACCGACGCCATTCCGCCGTCGGCGGCAGCGGATTGGAGTTAGCGCCCGTCAAGCGAAATGTCGTAGATCAGGCCAATGAAGCCGGTTCACTCTTCGTCTCCATATTCACGACCTTTGGCCTCTTTTCGATTGGCGTGGGACTGCTGCTGATCTTCCTCATCTTTTCCATGCTGGCCTCGGAGCGGAAGAGTGAGATGGGCATGGCGAGCGCCCTGGCCCCGGCGACATAGGGCTGACGCCCCGAGCCAAGAAGGTGATCGAGCTGGCCGTGGATGAGGCACGACGCCTGAGTCACCACTACATTGGCACCGGGCACCTGCTCATCGGCATCATGCGGGAGGGCGAGGGTGTGGCAGCTGGGGTCCTGGAGAGCATGGGTGTTAACTTGGAGCACGTCCGCGGCGAGGTCGCTCGGCTCTCTCAGAGCAGCGAGTAGTCCCGATAGGGACTACGGACAATCCCAACTTGCCATTCTCACAAGGAAGACATCCGGTTAGGGAGCATGTCCTTATATGAATCGAACCGGCACATCTCATGTGACTAATACTGTCGTGCTCCCCAAGCTGCGGCGGCAATCAGCATATCTCCACGGCTTCAGCGTCAACATCCGATTCGTATTGTGCCGGTTGACACTCTACACAGAACGTGAACGAATTTCCGATTGTCGCTCCGGCACCACTATGCTACTAGCTGGATATTTTGGTATTGCTGCCTCCGACTGAAGCTAAGTCAACCAGCCATCAGTATCTGAGCTATTGGTGTCTATTGATAACAAGTATGTGCGACCTTACGGGCGGCGGTAGTGGCGGTCCAGTTCCGAGGCATAGCGACGTCCCAGCGTGGAGCCCTCGGCTTCCAGCCAGTCGGTGAACCGAGTGGAGGCGGTGGGCGGGGCAGCCGACATCAGATGGCCAGCCAACAGACCGTCGATTTCATCCCTGGTCAGCACCACATCTCGCACTAACCAACCTGCCATGCGGGCAGCAAGTAGCGCTACCGAGGGCCGTACGTGAATCAATCGGGCTCGGCTGTCCACTCGTCGGGCTATGAGCTGTACCATCTCCTCAAAGGTGAATGTCTCAGGTCCCACCGTGTCTAGTACGACATCTTCACTTTCCGCCCCGGCATTCACGGCAAGTTGCGCCAGGTCGTCTACGAACACCGGCTGGATCGGATAGTCCCCAGACCCTGCGATGGGGAACGCTGGAAACCGCCGCAGGAACCAGGCGATGTTGTTTATCAGCACATCATCGGGGCTGAACAGCACCGTGGGCCGGAGGATTGCGTAGGACAACCCAGGCTCCTGGATTGCCTTCTCCACCAGCGCCTTCCCTCGGAAGTAAGGAAGTGGCGAGTCTTCCGAAGGGTTGGTTATGCTGATATGGACGATGCGTCTAACACCGGCTTCGACCGCCGCTGCTATCAGGGTGCGGGAGTTCTGGACGGCGACCTCATACGTGACCGCTCCTCTGGCAAAGCGAATCCAATAGGTGTTGTACAGAGTGGCGGCTCCCCGAAGACTTTCCACCAACCTATCGTAATCGCCGAAGTCCAAAGGTAGAGCCTCCACCCGATCACCGAAGGGGCTGCGGGAGGCGGGAGTACGGGTCAACGTTTTCACAATGCCACCCTGTTCCAGCAACCGCCGCGCGATGTACTTGCCACTGTAGCCAAAGGCCCCAGTGACGACCGAGAGACTAGATCGGCTCATTGCCTTCCTGACCTCCGAGATCAGCAATGGCTGCAACGAGGAGCGCAAGCGCCGCTGGCAAATAGAACATGCCGATGGAAGCTATCGCTACAAAACAGAATCCCAGAAGCACGACGGCGGGACCCCAAAGAAGCACTTTTCGTACCGCCTGGCTCTTGGCAGTGAGCCGAAGGGCCAACAAAGCAACGCCGGTCAACAGGATGGGCACTAGCAGCAACAAAATTACATGCAACCCATTCTCCGCTATCAGAGTAGAGCTCATCCAGGTCCGCTCGTCGACAGACTCACCAGGGAGTGCTGGAGCTACTGACTCACCCTGGTACACCGGCACGAACGCAAACCCGATCCCCGCAGCCCAAGCAAAGGCATAGGCGATCCATGCAGATACCGTCGCTACGCCGATAGACCTCAGATGTCCCTCCGTACCAAGCGCTACTACGTTTCGTGCATCGGACTCCCGGATATCACGGGGCACCTGAATTGAGATGGCTAAACCCCGGCGTGGTAAAATCGAACCTTAGATGCCCCTCTATTCTAGTAGGGTTCGTTGGATTTGACGACATTGCTGTAGTAATTGCATTCGTGAAGACGAAGAAGCTTTGGTATGAGTCGGAGATTCACATACTCTGCAATTCTGGTAGTAGCGCTGACGTTGATTGCCGCTGCGGGGATTTTGTACGCCCGAGGCACCGGTGGTTACGAATCGGCATCTGCTCACAAATCGAAGATATCCCACGAGGCCGCTCCTCCAACAATAGACCCTAGGGTTGCAAGGCAGATGCCTCTAGCAGACGCGTCGAGTCAGGGACAAGTCCCTCACAGGATGGCCGCGCTTGTGCGGACGTTGCGGGCCAGCGTCCCAGTTCGAGTAGTTGAAAGACCCTACTCACTCGTAGAGCTTCAGCGGGAAGCAAGGCGGCTTGTCGAACTTGATCTCTCCGGGGCAGGCGTTAATGTCACTGAGGCAGGATCTCTTGCTGATTTCTCAGGAATAGGAGTTGGGATTGAACCCACTGAGCGGCTTGACCGGGCGCAACAGACCGACCGGGCGCGTCAGGTCATCCCGAGCGACTTCCCTCTCGAATTTACAGTTGCCCCAGCGCCTGAACCATTAGTTTCTCAGAATCGTTAGCGGGATTCCTATTTGGCCTCGTCCTGGTGATGTCGCCCGAAGGGACCGAGCGATAGCCCAATTCTAGTTATGCCCCCACCCTTTGCAACCCCCGCAGCTGCAACGGCGACCCCGGCGGCAGTGGCTGGCCCTTGGCCATGTCTTTTGCCGCCTGCCCAGTCTTGGCTAGCTCAAGAGGACGACATCCGACACCTACCCGAGTAGCCGATAGTTCGTCCGAATACCGGATGGGTCATCTCAAAGTTGACACTGAAACTGGCTTCACTCTCTCCGGTTTCGGTGGTGCAGCCACCTCCAAAAGGCGAGACCCAGGTGGGGAACCCAATAATCAGCCCAAGAAAAGGTGCCCTTAACACGTACTTCCGGATGTCATAGACCAAGCTTCCTACGTCGTCAACTCGCAAGTCCGACTCTACCCCCAGACCCCATCTCGTAGTTTCGATGATTCTATGGTCGCCTGAAAATACCATGTGAGAAGAGAACGTCACGTCCCTACGAAAGCCGTCGTTGCCGAAGAAGGTCCTAAGCCAATGCATCACGCCCGAACCATCGACTCGGCTGTGCACGGTGAATTCAACATTCTCTCCGTTGTGCGGGACCGGGGCACGGAACAGCATGTATGAGAGCAATGCTACTGGCCTGATTGCCGTCTTAACATTGATACTGTTCATGACCCCACTCAAAACCACCGTTGGCTCAGAGTAGTGCTTACGCACCGCCGTGTGTAGATTGATAAAGTCGTCCCCCAATGCGCGGGCTACGGGAGAGTTGTTGGCGGGGCATCCCGTCATACGTCGCGGCTTCCTCTCTTGGGATCATCAGGGCATTCCTAGCCCAAGGTCCATGTCAGGCTGCTAGCCTGAATCTCAATGTGAAGGTTCTTGATTTTGTCCAGTTTGGTGGGCGGTACTGGACTCGAACCAGTGACCTCCGCGATGTCAACGCGACGCTCTAACCATCTGAGCTAACCGCCCTGCCTCTAGCTTCGCCAGTATAGTATTGCACTACCGGCTTGGCAATGACCGCGTCGCCGCTACGACCGTCGCAATGGGCGTTCTCACCACAATCCCGGCGCGTTGTCGGCGAGTCGGCTGCGAAAGTAGGCGTCAACCCGTTCCACGTACTCGTCTGGCGCGTCAAGCACGGCGTCGGCGTGGTCGGAGCCCGGGGCCAGCCAAAGCTCGCTGCCCGTTGGAGCGGAGGCGTGTATGCGAATGCTCTGCCCTTTAGGGACACGGCTGTCCGCGCCGCCGTGAATCACCAGGATGGGATAGCCAAGAGTTCCGGCCGCTTTCTCCGGCACCACCGCACCCACGTCTATGCCGTACAGAACGCGGGAAATGATTTTCATGCCCGGAACGAACGCCGGTACTGTCCACTGGGGAAAGACCGTGGCACGAGCCGTCTCCTGAGCGATCAGGTCGTGCACGTCAGCGAAGGAGCTGTCCGCTACCACGCCCCTGATCGCGGGCTCCTCGGCGGCAGCCAGCAGAGCCGTAGCTCCCCCTAAGGACCAGCCCAACACACCTATGCCTCCTGGTGGCGCGCCTCTCTGCACCAGGAAGTCGTAGGCGCCCAGAACATCCCACTTCTCAAAGTATCCGGCGGACAACTGATCGCCGTCCGACTCCCCGTGACCTCTCATGTCGAACAACAGCACGTTGAAGCCACGGTCAAACAGTCTTCTGGCCAACGCCAGGGCGTTGTCTGCAGTGCGGTTTCTGTTCAGACCATGGACCAGTATTACTGTCAACTCGTCTCTGGGACCTGCGAGTCTCTCCTTCTCAATGATCCAGCCTCTCAAGACAATGTCATCCCACTCGTCGCCTCGCGGGGAGAACGCCACGTTCTCATAGGGCAGCCCGTATTCGTTGGGATGTCCATCCAATGCGCTTCTGTCGAGCGTGGTCACACCCGATGCCATGGAATAGGAGACATAACAATAGAAGCCTACGAACAACAGCACGATAGGCAGCCCCCAGCGTACGACTCGAGAGCCCGTCAACCGTGTGATTTGCCGTCGCCTTCCAGCCATCTCTGCTCTTCCCGAAGGTCTGCGTCCTCTTGCCATAACCTCCCCTCATGGCCGTGCCTTCCCACACTGTGCCCAGCAATAGATTGCGAGAACCTAAGTAGGGTCTACGTCTCCAAGGAAGTCCTCGGCGGGAGACAGGAGTATCTTTACTCTCAATACAGCCCGTCCAAGGCGCGATCCAGGTTGAAGGCCGAACTGATAAGGGCTAGGTGTGTAAAGGCTTGAGGAAAGTTGCCCAGGCTCTCGCCGCTATGGCCGGTCTCCTCGGCGTAGAGACCCACGTGGTTGGCGTATCCAAGCATCTTCTCAAACATAAGTTGGGCCTGTTCCAAGCGCGCCCGGTCGGAGCGGCCGGCCCGGGTGAGGGCCTCTACCAACCAGAAGGTGCAGATATTGAAGGTGCCCTCCTGACCGCTGAGGCCGTCGGGCGATACCTTCACGTTGTAGCGGTATACAAGGCTATTGGACACCAGTCCGCCCTTCTCCGGCGAGCGGTTGATGGCATCCAGGGTCTGAAGCATACGGGGATCCGTGGGGGCCATAAAGAACACCAAGGGCATTGTCAGATTTGATGCGTCTAGATGCTCGCTTTCGTAAGCCTGGACAAAGGCGCGGCGGCGGCTGTTCCATCCCCGCTGCATAATCTCTTCGTAGATGCGGTCTCGGGTCTTGTACCACCTTTCCCGGTCCGCCGGAAAGGCACGGGCATCGGCGACGCGCAGGGCGCGGTCTATGGCAACCCAGCACATAAGCTTGGAGTAGACGTAATGGTCCTGCACGCTGCGCATCTCCCAAATGCCCTCGTCGGGCCGCTGCCAATTGTCGCAGACCCAGTTAATCAGCCTCCGCAGGTGCACCCAGAAATCTCTGGAAATAGGATGGCCGTACCTGTTGTAAAGGTAAACGGCGTCCATCAACTCGCCGTAGATGTCCAGTTGCAGCTGAGAGTAGGCACTGTTGCCGATACGCACCGGCCGAGAGCCACGGTGACCCTCTAGGTGCTCCAAGGTCTCTTCCGTCAGGAGGTGACGGCCATCTATGCCGTACATGATCTGTAGGGAGCCATCCGGGTTTATCTCGGCGGCTCTGGCCTCGATCCAGTTCATAAACTGGCCCGCCTCCTCGGTGAACCCTATGCGCAGCAGGGCGTAGAGAGTGAAGGCGGCGTCTCTAATCCACGTGTAGCGATAGTCCCAGTTGCGTTCTCCCCCCAACTCTTCAGGCAAGCTGCACGTTGGCGCGGCGACAATGGCGCCGGTGGGCTTATAAGTGAGGAGCTTCAGCACCAAGGCCGAGCGCTCCACTATCTCTCGCCAACGGCCTCGGTAGGTGGAACTTGCGAGCCAGGAGCGCCAGTAGTTGACGGTATCCTCAAAAATCCGCTGACTTTCCGTGTCCGAGAAGGGTGGAAGATAGTCGCCACACTCGTTGCAGAGCTCCCCGATGGCGAAGGCTACGGTCTGCCCCTCGTGCAGGGTAAACTCCGCCATCATTCCCTCTCCTAGAGGGCCAGGGCTGCGGTGCAGCGGCACAGAGGTGGAAAGCTGCAACATGATTTTGGATGAGACGAAGTAGGCCCCCGAATTGGGGATTTCTACTACCTTATGGGAGTCCCGGCCATAGTCGAAGGCGGGGAAACATTCTATTCGAAAGCGCATTACGCCACGCACTACGCTGACGCGGCGCACCAGCTCATTGTGCTCGTGTTTATACTGTTCCTCATCGGCCTCCATTGGCATGAAGTCTGTAACCTCACCAACGCCATCGGGGGACAGGAATCGCGTCACCAGCACGTTGGTCTGGGGCCAGTAGAGTTGCTTATGGGTTACACCACTCATCGTGGGCGCAATCTTGAAGTGCCCGCCTTTGGCCTGATCCAGAATTGCGCCGAATATGCTGGGCGAGTCGAAACTGGGGATGCAGAACCAGTCGATCGAACCGTTCATCCCAACCAGGGCAACAGTGTGCATGTTGCCAATGATTCCGTAATTCTCAATCGGTTGATAGCTCATGCCGGATTCTATGGTCCAGACTAGCCGTGCTAGCCGAATCTAATCTACCTGCCCCATCATATCAACTGAGTGACTCTAATGTTAACAGATTGCCGCCTGTTTTCATGAGCAAGGGCAACGCCTTTCAGCCAGTTTTGTCAGGAACACTCACTGTAAATGGCCCGTAGGATGGCGTTGCCAATGTCTCTCATAAATGGGCTGAGTTCTGTCGGCCTGCTCCTATTCGGCCATCTCTGGGGCGCTCGTTGTGGGCAAGCGTTGGCAACCAGCAAAATGGGACACTGTGAGAGCCGTCAGAACAGCGGCACATCAGCGACTTACTATCCCCGTGTGGAAACAGTCTAGCTACACCTCCAACCAGAACATCCCCGTGAAGACTCTCGATTTCGTCCAGTTTGGTGAATCGTTCAAGCATTCAGCACCTGTTCAGGCCGATTCGCACGCCCCCGTGTCCGTAATGCCCACGTGTCCGTGCATAGCACCCCTCATTTTGATAACCTAGACTGCTATAACGGCCAGAGGACCAATAATGCGTGTATCCCAATCGTTAGGCAAAACACTGCGAGAAGCCCCGGCGGAGGCTGAGACCGCCAGCCACCGGCTTATGCTGAGGGCAAGCCTCATCTACCAGGTGGCGGCGGGCGTTTACGCCTACCTTCCTCTGGCGTACCGCTCTCTGAAGAAAATAGATCAGATTATCCGTGAAGAGATGGACGCAGCCGGGGCGCAGGAAGTGCACATGCCCACCCTGCAGCCGCTGGAGCTATGGCAAAAAACGGACCGGGACGCGGCCCTGGGCCAGAACTTGTTCCGACTGCACGATAGGCGGGAGCGCGACCTTGTGCTGGCCCCCACCCATGAAGAGGTCGTTACCAATATTGTCAAAGCCAACGTCAGCTCCTACCGGGATCTGCCCCTAACCTTGTACCAGATCCAAACCAAGTTCCGTGACGAGCCGCGTCCCCGCGCCGGACTCCTGCGTGTCCGTGAATTCGCCATGAAGGACGCTTACTCTTTCGACGCCGACGAAGAAGGACTGGCAATCTCTTACACCAAGATGTCCCAAGCCTATCGCAACATATTCAAGCGGAGCGGCCTGCCCACCTTAGTGGTGGAAGCGGATAGTGGCGCCATCGGCGGTAAGGACTCACAGGAGTTCATTCTCCCCGCAGAGGCCGGCGAGGATACGATTCTCCATTGCCCCGGTTGCGGATATGCCGCCAACGTGGAACGAGCCGGTTTCAAACCGGAACCCCTTCCTTATGAAGACCAGGCCCCCTTGGAAGAGATAGCAACTCCGGGAGCAAAGACCATAGAGGATTTGGCGCAGCTTCTTGCCGTGCCCCAAAGCAAGACGCTGAAAGCCGTCTTCTATATGGCCGGCGACCGCTTGGTGTTCGTGGTAATTCGCGGCGATCTGGACGTCAACGAGATCAAGCTGAACAACGTCCTCAAAGCCCATGATCTGCGCATGGCGTCAGACGAAGAGGTGGCCGAAGCAGGAATAGTGGCCGGGTCGGCGTCACCCATCGGCCTGAAAGACGTGACGGTTGTGGTAGATGAATCGGCCAACACCGGCAATAACTTCGTCGTCGGCGCTAACAGAGACGGATACCATTTCCGCAATGCCAATTTTCCCAGGGACTTCCACGCGACACTGGTAGCGGACATAGCGCTGGCCAAGGAGGGGTACACCTGTCCCAAATGCGAATCCACCCTGGAAGCCATCCGCGGCATAGAGGTGGGCCATATCTTCAAGCTGGGCACCTTCTACTCCGAACGCCTCGGCGCTGGCTACCTCGACGAGCATGGCGACCAGCATCCCATGGTGATGGGGTGCTACGGCATAGGCGTGGGACGCCTGCTGGCCGCCGCCATCGAGCAGAACCACGACGATAAGGGGATAGTTTTTCCACCACCCATAGCCCCTTACCAGGTACACCTGCTTTCTCTCAATCCTGAAAACAGCGAAGTGTACAAGACCGCGGAACACCTCTACCGCAGGCTGCAAGATGCCGGCTTGGAGGTACTGTACGATGATCGAGAAGAGTCCGCGGGCGTGAAGTTCAATGACGCCGACCTGTTGGGCCTTCCTCTGCGCTTGGTGGTTTCGCCACGCAACCTGCGGCAAGGCTCGATAGAGCTCAAAGGCAGGCTGGAAGAAAAAGGAACGCTGGCGCCGTTAGACAGCGCGGTTGAGACGGTTAAAGCAATCCTGAGCCAAGTTCGGTGAGCGCCTCCTTTCATGACCTTCGCAAGGCACCCCAGATTCCAAGGACCTACCCGGACGGGCGAGTGGGAACAGACCGTTAGCCTTTCTGAACTGTCCCTAAATACATCGTCTCCTGTATCAAAGCCTTAAAGTCGTGTATCATCAGAACGCTAAGGGCCAATACGTTTTCCGGAGCAACTCATGACAGGGCAAGACATAAAGCAGGGCAGCAGAGTCAAGGTCACGGACCGGCAATCACTCCTCTACGGCAGGACCGGACTGATCACGGCATCCGTTGACAAAGAGAACGCCGGCGAGGGGCACGACGGCGGCCCATTCTGGCTGGTGATATTCGACTGGCCGCTCGGCGGCATCGCAGGACGCGCCGTTCTCGGCCAGAGCTATCTGGAACTCGAACAATGGGATGTCTCCGGAGACCCACGGCTGAAGCTCCAAACTTGACCCTGTGAATCAACATTGGATACAATCCCTGCATTGAAGCCTTGGATTCATCCTGAACAGGAGTAAAAAATGGCGACCATAACCAAAGAAGAAATTCTGGAGAAACTTAAGGAAGTCTACGACCCCGAGATCCCGGTCAACGTGGTTGACCTTGGATTGATATACGGAGTAGCGGTCAACGACGGCAACGAAGTACACGTCCGGATGACGCTGACCGCCCCCGGCTGTGGCATGGGGCCGTACATAGCACAGCAGGCGGAGTGGGCCGTCTCTGAGCTGGAAGGCCTAGAGGACGTGACGGTGGAGATGGTCTTCGACCCGCCGTGGACGCCCGATATGCTCACTGAAGACGGCAAGGCCCTCCTGGGCATCTAGCCAATGACGGCAGAACGCAAATTGCCCGAGATGAGCCCCCAGGAGCGGGCTCGCCTTGACTCTATCAAACGTACCTGGCAGCAACGCCGCCAGATAGGTGACCGCCTGAGCCGCATCAAGGTAAAGCTAGGCGTTTACAGCGGCAAGGGCGGCGTGGGCAAGACAACCGTAGCGGTGAACCTGGCGGTTGCCCTGGCAAACAAAGGTTTCGCCGTTGGATTGTTGGATTCCGACATAGACTGCCCCAACGCGGCAAGGGTCATCGGCGCTACAGAGCCCGCCGCCATGGACAACGGCCAGTTCATACCTCCCAACGCTTACGGCGTAAAGGTTATGTCCATGTCCTTTTTCCAGGAGAACGAAGAGGAGGCCATCATCTGGCGTGGTCCAATGATCCACAATGCCCTGAATCAGTTCCTGCAGAACACCGACTGGGGTGAACTCGACTACCTGGTGGTCGACCTGCCTCCCGGCACCTCAGACGCTCCGCTCACCATCATGCAGGTGCTACAGTTGGACGGCTTTGTGGTGGTGACTACGCCTCAGTCGCTGGCCAAGCTGGACGCCAAGCGGTCTATAAATATGATCAAGAAAATGAACGTGAACGTGTTGGGTGTATTGGAAAACCTCTCCGGCGGTGTATTCGGCTCAGGAGCCGGAGAAGACCTCGCCACAGAGATGGACCTAGCCTTCCTGGGTAGACATCAACTGCTGGCCGAGTATATGACTAGCAAGAAGCCCACCGTGCTGGAAAGCAAGCAGGTGGCCGGCGAATACGACCGCCTAGTGGAGGCCGTTCTACCCAAGCTTCCATCGACCACCGCGAGCTGATCTCAGTCAGCGGCGCCCGCCTTCAGATTACTTGACCCATAGTCAGCAACCTAATGGTTGTCCTCTGTGGAGACCGCGATCCTCAGCCTGTCTTGACACGGGTACTCTCTACCACTAACCGGTCTGGGTATGGCTGAAAAGAAGGCTTTTCTACTACGGCTAGATGCCTACACGCTTGACGCCCTCCAGAAGTGGGCTGCCGATGATCTGCGCAGCGCCAACGCGCAAATCGAGTTCCTACTGAGAAGGGCGCTTCAGGAAGCCGGGCGTCTACCCGTTTCGAAAGCAGAGGACCATCCCAGCGCCCGGATGCGTCAAGATGTTCCGTAAGTGGGGTCACTCGGAGCGGCGGACAACCTCCCGCGATTTGCCCGGCTCGCCAGAAGCTACAATGCCTTCGTCTTCCAGCTGGTCCATGAGTCTCGCCGCTCTGGGGTAGCCTACACGCAGGCGCCGTTGAAGCAACGACGTAGAGATATGCGAGTAGCGACTGGTCAGCTCTATGGCCTTGTCCAGCATGTCGTCCTTTGGCCCGCCCCTCCCTGAGCCGTTGTCGCCAGGGCTGGACTCGACCACTTCAGGCTCCAGGTTGAACTCGGGCAGCTGGGGGCCGCTCTGCTCACGCCACGATTCCATGAGGTGCTCAATTTCCCGGTCTGAAACGTACGCTCCTTGTACTCGTTGCGGTTTGGGAGTATCTCCGGAAAGGAAGAGCATGTCTCCCCTGCCAAGGAGCTTCTCGGCCCCGGCGGCATCCAGGATAGTGCGGGAGTCTACCTGGGATACAACGGCAAAACTGACACGGCTAGGGAAATTGGCCTTTATCAGGCCGGTGACTACATTTACTGAAGGCCGCTGCGTGGCAACAATGAGGTGTATGCCCGTGGCCCGGCCCAGCTGCGCCAGGCGCGTAAGGGTCTGCTCCACCTCATAGGAAGCCGCCATCATGAGGTCGGCCAGCTCATCCACCGCTATAACCAGGTATGGCATGGGTTCCAGTGCCTGCGGGTGACTGTGGTAGCCTTCTATATTGCGCACACCCAGCTCCTCCATGCGTCTGTAACGGCGGAACATCTCACCCATGACACCCTTGAGTGCCCTAACCGACTCTTCCGTATCCACCACAACGGGCGCCATGAGGTGCGGAAGCCCGTTGTACGGGGTGAGTTCAACCCGCTTGGGGTCTATAAGCAGCATACGCACCCTCTCAGGAGATACCTTGCATGCCAGGGAGACTATCAGCGTATTCATGCAAACGCTCTTACCGCTGCCCGTAGCGCCTGCAATGAGCAGATGGGGCAATCTTCTCAGGTCGGCGACAACGGGATTCCCCCCAGAACCCTGTCCAAGGCCCAGGGTGAGGCCTCCCTTCCTGTGCGCAGCAAGAAATTCTTTGGATTCCAAGACGTTGCGGAGAGCAACCAGCACCGGATCACGGTTGGGTACTTCGATTCCGACCACAGACTCGCCGGGAACGGGAGCCTGTATGCGCAAACTGGGCGCGGCCAGGGCCAAGGCCATGTCCTTTTCCCGCGCAACAATGGCGTCCACTCTTACGCGGGTCTGCTCCTCTTTGCGGCCGACCACGGGTTTGCCCTTTTCATTCTTGAGGGCGTTCCCATGGGCGTCCTTTTCCCTGACTTGCTGGTGGCGGCGTTTCCATCCGGGAGTCAGGCCGTACAGCGTGACTGTGGGGCCGGGTTTGATCTGATTGACAACTACCTCTACACCGTGATCGGCGAGGGCCTTTTCTATCCTGCGGGCCACTTCCTCCGTCTCGTCTTCGGTCACCGAGGCAGGAGCGCCGTAATCAAGCAAACCGGTGCCCGGAGGCCTCCACTGGGAGACGGTAACAGCCTCTTTGGAGATAGGTTCTTCCACGTCTTCTGTCTCCTCTTCATCTATTGCGGGAGACCCTACTATCGGGAACTCTTCCTCGTCATCAAAGTAATCCTCTTCTTCATCCGGGTCTATTGTCTCTACCATATCCTGCAAGGGATCGGCCACGTCTGCTCTTGACCTAACAGACCCGTCGCGGCCGCGCACAAGCAACAGAACCCTGCCCCAAATTTTCAGTGGCGCCGCTTTGATAATTCTCCATATCTGTTTTAAGGCAGCTCTGGTTAGCGAAAGAACCTTCCTGCCCACAAATCTAAGGGCGTCCCTTGCCGCTTTATAGAAACTCCGGGGCCAAACTATGATCGCTGATAGCAGCAGCAGACCGGCAATCAGGGGAATGCCGCGCAACGGTTCGTTCCACAACCACCGGCCGGCGCCGCCACCGAACGTTGTCTCGGCGACAACACCATCCGAACCATGAAGCGACCCCAGAGCGGTTTGAAGCGCCACTACCACAAGGGCTGTGGCTATCCACCATTGCCAGGTGTCCAATACCATCCGTGGCTTTAGGCGCAGGGCCCCCAGGAATGCCAGTGCCCACAGGGTTAGGGAGTATACCCCCAATCCTACTGCGCCAAGCACTTCATCACGAGCCCAGGGATAGAAATCGTTGACAAGGTAGCTCCGGAATACCAGCCCCAGAGCAACTAATATGACGCTGACTATGATCAGCCTTCCATACCAGTTCCTGGTGAAGAAGGCAAGAAGCCTGCCCCACCACGTCTGTTGCTTGGCCTTGCCTTTGCTCTTGGAGCTTAGCGTTGCCATGGCCTTACCCCTACACCTCCACCGGAACGGGGATCACCAGTGGCCGGAGCCTTGTCTCGTCATAGAGGAAACTCCCCACGGAGTCCTTCACCTGGGCTGTGATGGCCCCCAAGTCAAGGTGATGTTCGCCGTTGGTCCTATCCACCGCTCGAAGCGCGGTCTCAGCGGTGCGAGACATCAGGTCAGGGTAGTCCTCCAGGTCCACAAACCCGCTGGAAACCGCCTCAGGCTGGCCCAGGACGCGTCCAGTCGCCTTGTCTACGGCCAGGGTTACAACCACCATGCCGTCGCGGGACAATGCCCGGCGGTCTCTGAGAACAACGCTCTTCATGTCCCAAAGCTGCAAGCCATCCACGTAGATGTGGCCGGCGGTCACATCTCCCGCAATGCGCCCTGCCTCCTCGGTTAGCTCCAAGACGTTCCCGTCTTCCAGCACAAAGGCATTTTCAGGCTGAACGCCCACTTCCAGAGCCAGGTCGCGGTGGGCCACCAGGTGCCTGAACTGACCGTGGATAGGAACAAAGAACTTGGGACGGGTAATGTTCAGCATGAGCTTCAACTCTTCCCGGCTGGCATGTCCGTGAACGTGTACCACGGCCACCTTGTCGTAGAGGACGCGTGCTCCCTGCCGGTAGAGATTATCTATGGTGCGGCTGACGACAAGCTCGTTGCCAGGGATGGGCGTAGCCGAGATCACTACCGTATCGCCCGGCATCACTTTGATGTCGCGATGGTCCCCATTGGCGACGCGCACCAGCGCCGACGTAGGCTCACCCTGGCTGCCAGTGGCGATGATGACCGTTTTTTCCGGCGGCAACTTGCGCAAGGCCTGAAGAGACACCAAGACTCCGGCCGGGTCGCTCAAATAGCCCAAGTCCATGGCCATCTTGACGTTGTTTACCATGCTGCGGCCCACTACGGTCATCTTCTTACCATGCCTAGCACAGGCATCTATCACTTGCTGAATCCGTGTGATGAGAGAGGCAAAGGTGGCAATCATTACCCTGCCCTTAGCCTGTTGGATGGCGCGGTCAAGGGCTTCTCCCACCACCATTTCTGAAGGCGTATAACCCGGCGTGTCGGCATACGTGGAGTCTGAAAGGAGAAGGAAAGCGCCATCCTTGCAGTGCTCGGCCAGATTCGCCAAGTCAGTTGGCTTCCCATCCGCGGGAGTATGGTCTATCTTGAAATCACCTGTGTGGACAACCAGCCCCAGGGGCGTCTTGATGGCCAGTCCCATGGCGTCCGGAATGCTGTGGCAGACCCTGAAAAACCGCACCTGGAACGCCCCCGCCTTGATCTGCTGGTCTGGTCTTATCTCATGGAGAGAGGCCTCTTTCAGGATCTTGTGTTCCTTAAGCTTCACCGAGATCAGACCGTAGGCCAGGCGGGGAGCGTAGACAGGGACGTTCAATTCGCGGAGAACGTAGGGTAATGCGCCGGTGTGGTCCTCGTGCCCGTGGGTGATGAAGATGCCGCGGATGCGGTTCTTGTTTTCAACCAGGTAGGAGATATTCGGTATTACCAAGTCTACTCCCAGCATGTCCTCTTCAGGGAAGAGAACGCCGGCATCGATGACAATGATGTCCTTGCCGTACTCCAAGGCCATCATGTTTTTGCCTATCTCCCCTAATCCACCGAGGGGTATGACTCTAAGGGGTTGTTTACCCATGCTTGAAACTCTACTGGAACATGGAAATTTGCTTGGCCTTGGGTTCCTCCGGTTTTTCCAAGGGGAGGTCTCCTTGCAGCAGAGAGGGTATAGCCTGAAAATCTTGCTCTAGGACGGTGCGCAATGTGTGCTGGCGCAATGCCGCCGCCGGATGGTAGATGGGATATACAATCAAATTTCCTATTTGTCGCGGCTTGCCGTGGGTCTTGCCGATAGTCTCTCCAGGCAGAAACTTGCCCAGTGAATGACGTCCCAACGTGACTATTACCCTGGGCTGGACCAGCTTTATCTGCACGTCAAGGTACTTGCTGCAAGCCTGGATTTCCCCGGGGAAGGGGTCTCGGTTACTGGGGGGGCGGCACTTGACCATGTTTGTGATGTATACTTCATCTCTACTGAAGCCTATGGAAGCCAGCAGCTCTTCTAGATAACGGCCAGCCTCGCCTACGAACGGCCTTCCTTGCTGGTCTTCGTTGTAGCCTGGCCCTTCTCCTACGAACATCAAGTCGGCATCTTCCGGTCCCTCACCTGGGACAGCCCTGGTGCGATGTTGTGACAGGTTGCAGTCCATACAGCTGCCTATCTGACCGGCTAGTTGTTGTAGTTCCGACATATCTCTTGGTGAGTTCTAATCCTTGTCCAACACATTTATTATAAATCATCTGGGAATAGTACTAACATTTACCCAAAAACTAGCGTCAATCCTCCACCCTGGACAAAGCTTGCTAACATACGAGTAGACACCGGTCCAATCAGCTGTCTTTGATGCCCTTTCCCTTGAGGTACTCAACCGCACCCGCAACAGTATTGATCTTCTCCGCATCTTCATCCGGGATCTCAATGGCTTCACCGTCTTGAGAGAACTCTTCTTCAAACGCCATGATGAGCTCGACCAGGTCAAGCGAGTCAGCGTTGAGGTCGTTGGTAAACGACGCCTCCGGTTTCACGTCGGCTTCGTCAACTCCGAGTTTGTCGATAACCAACTTTTGCACGCGCTCGAATACTGCTGCCATATTGTGCTCTCCTTCAATAGTTGTTTGGGAATCAGTATTGGCTATTATGACACGGATTCCGCAACTGCACCCAGTACCCCGTTTATAAAGCGAGGTGAACTCTCTCCACCAAACCGTTTGGCCAGCTCTACCGCCTCGTTTATAGCTACTTGGAGCGGTACTTCCTTCCCACGCTTGACCTCATAGATGGCTATCCTCAATATATTGCGATCCACAGGCGATAGCTGCTCCACAGGCCAGCTCTGAGCATAGCGCTGAATCTCGTCATCCAGATTGTCGCTTTGTGCTATTACCTCTTCGGCAAGGTGGCGTATGAAGGAACTGCTGTTCTTGTCCAAATAAGCCTGCTCAGTGACCCAGCCAAGGCTCTCCTCAAGAGAATGACCGACTGTATCCACCTCGTAGAGGACTTGTAACAGCACTCGGCGCGCCTTGCGGCGCATAGAGCGCTTCCCACCGCCGTTCATGCGCGTCCTATTGGCAAGCTAGAACCTATCAGGCCCAAGGCTACCCTTTGTGGCCGTTGTGGCCGTTGCCAATCAGTTCCCGTACTGATGAAATATCGTGAACAGCCTTGACGCTGGCATCGCTGGCGATGCGTTTCACCATGTTGGTGAGCACTTGGCCGGGGCCAAACTCTATGAATTCGCCCACTCCTGATTCCACCATGTAGTTTATAGAGTCTTGCCAGCGTACACAGCCGCAGAGCTGTTGGGCTAGCTCCTCTTTGATTTCCCAGGAAGCGCTCAAGGGTCTGGCAGTGCAGTTGGCGATCACAGGCGTAACGGGATTGCGGAAGTTCACGGAGTCCAGCGCCTTTTGCATGCCTTCCATTGCCGAACCCATAAGGTAAGAATGGAAGGCGCCCCTAACCTTGAGAGGGATGCTCCGCTTGGCGCCCCTTTCTGCCGCCAGCTCTATAGCCCTATCCACGGCCTCCTTTTCGCCGCTGATAACTATCTGGCCGGGAGTGTTGATGTTGGCTACTTGTGCGCGGGTTTCGCGGCAGACCTCTTCAACAATATGCTCTTCCAGGCCAAGGACGGCGGCCATGGTGCCGGTATGATCATTACAGGCTTCTTGCATCAGCCGGCCCCGCTCGCGCACCAACTGCACGGCCTCTATAAGGTCAATGACGCCGGAGGCAACCAGCGCCGTATACTCGCCCAAACTGTGCCCTGCCATAAAGATTACATCGTGGTCTAGATCGTCTCCCGCTTGCTCTCTGGCCGCGGATAGGCTGGCCAAGCTGACCGTCAATATGGCCGGCTGCGAGTTGTCCGTTCTGTTGAGCTCCTCAGCAGGACCTTCGAACATCAGGCATGACAGAGGTCTTTCCAGTGCTTCGTCAGCGAGACGGAAGACGTCCCTGGCCGCCGGCGAATTCTCATAGAGATTGAGCCCCATGCCAACCTCCTGAGACCCCTGTCCCGGGAATAGAAACGCAGACTTCTTGCCATTTTTTCCGTTGTTCCTTGATAGAGCCACAATTTGCTCCTTAATGCCCGGGTTTGATGTGAGAGAGCTAACCAGCTACTCTCGCTCTTCAACTTCCGAACCCGCCGGCGAAACTACTTCTCTGCCGGCATAGTATCCGCAATTGTGACATACCCGGTGAGAGCGCTTTGGCACTCTGCACTGCGGGCACACCGAAAGGTTAACCGGCCTGAGAGCCGAGTGGCTCCACCGCTTACCCTTCTTGGATTGTGTTCTTTTCTTCTTTGGTAATGCAGCCATATATCACTTCTTTTTGGATGGGATTGAGATCATGGCGCCAGCTCAAGCAGTGGCGCCCAGCGGGGGTCAAGCTCCTTGCTTTCGCAGATACACCCGGAGTTCAGGTTCATGCCGCAGCTAGGGCACAGGCCGGCGCAGACTTCTTTGCACAACGGTTTCATAGGCAGGGCCACTATTATCGACTGGCGTACGGCTTCAGTAATATCAAGTTCATGACGATCGTTCGATAGAAAGACCGGAGCAGCTTCCTCTGAAACATGAAGAGCCGCTCCTGTTTTTATGTCGACAGCGGGAAAATAAACCTCGCTTAGCTGCAACTCCAGCAAGGTATGAAAGTCCTGAAGGCACCTGCTGCAAGGACACGTGGCAGAGACCCTCAGCAACGCGTTCACTAGAATACCCTGGTTCACGCGGGCAAGCCGGGCTTTGCCTTGAACTACGCTTCCCCTGGTCTCCTCGGGAGACTCCAGGGTGGAGTACACAATGTAGTCCTTATTTGTGCCCACAGGCTCTTTGAGAAGATGGGCAACGTTAAATTCCATAGGTTATCAAACCCTCTACAGGGAGCCCATTATAGAAATCGAGCAACGGGGTGTCAAGCTAACCAATTGCTCATAAATTTTATCTTATGGAACATGGAGCCCACCCCGCCCCGGCCGTTCGCAAGTCAGCCGCTTGCTTTCACTCCTGCCTGTATGTCTCATGCCTGACGTTGCCCACAGGCGTGCCCTGTGCTATACTTCCGTGCCACGTGTCCATTTCGAACAGTTAGGAGTTTACATGGTTGAAGAAATCCGGAAGATTCCGGATGGCGATGGGCGAGCAAGGCCACCGGAAGGCGCTCTCATCCAAGAGGAAGGGACTGTCACTATGAAGGCCCTGCTGGAAGCGGGCGTGCATTTTGGCCATCAAACGCGGCGCTGGAATCCCAGGATGAAGAATTACATATTCGCCACCCGCAACGGCATCCACATCATCGATCTACAGCAGACTTTGGGTCTACTGGAAGGGGCTTGCGAGTTTATTTCAGAGGTGGTCGCCGACGGAGGAGACGCCCTTTTCGTTGGCACCAAGCGCCAGGCGCAGGAGACCATCGTCAACGAGGCACAGCGCTGTGGTGCTTTCTATATCGATACCCGGTGGCTGGGAGGCACCTTCACCAACTTCACCACCATACAGAGACGGATAGATTACCTAGTACAGTTGGAAGAGCAAGAACTGAAAGGGCAGTTCAGCGTACTTTCCAAAAGAGAGGGACAAAAGCTGGAAGAGAAGATAGTCAAGCTGAACCGCTACCTTGGCGGCATCAAGGCTATGACAAAGCTCCCTGGCTGTGTCTTCTTGATCGATATTGGTAAAGAGAAGATAGCCGTGGCAGAGGCGCAGCGCATGGGCGTGCCCATTGTTGCACTGGTTGACACCGACGCTGATCCGAACCTGGTGGACTATCCAATTCCAGGCAATGATGATGCCATACGCTCGATTCGCCTCGTCACACATAAAATCGCGGACGCCGTCCTGGAAGGTATGCATAGACGCGCCGCCATAGAGACGGATATCGCTGGCCCTTCAGAACAGGCTGAGGATATGTCAAAGCCCGAAGAGATGGAACTGCCTGAAACTGAAGTTGCCGGGTTCACCACCGAGATCAGGAGGTAAGCCGGCCTTGGAGATCACCACCGACCAGATCAAAGCCCTGCGGGATCTTACAGGCGCTGGAATCATGGATTCCAAGAAAGCCCTAGAGGAAGCGGAGGGAGATATTGAAAAAGCGGAGTCTCTGCTACAAGCCAAAGGCATAGAAAAGCTGGCAAGCAAGTCACACAGAGAGACCAGCGAAGGACTGATCGAATCGTACGTGCACAGCGGCAGCCGTATTGGGGCACTGATAGAAGTTAACTGCGAAACCGATTTTGTCTCCAGAACCCCGGAGTTCAAGGACTTGGCTCACAACCTCAGCATGCAGGTTGCCGCCATGTCGCCTCTGTACACCGACAAATCCGAACTTCCCGCGGATGACACCAGTAACCCGGAAGAGGTATGCCTCTTGCAGCAACCCTTCATCAGAGACAACAGCAAGACCATCCAGGATATAGTTACTGAAGTAGCAGCCAAGGTTGGGGAGAACGTGCGCATCAAAAGGTTTGCCCGCTTTGCTCTAGGAGAGTAGGGCATCAGATGGTGGATTCAGCTTACAACAGAATCCTGCTGAAGCTCAGCGGTGAATCCCTCAAAGGAGACCTTAACTCCGGCATAGACCCCAAGGCATTGGCCTACCTGGCCGGAGAAATCAAGGAAGCCTTCCAAATGGGCGTCCAGCTTTCCGCCGTTGTCGGCGGAGGAAACTTCTGGAGGGGCGACGAGTGGGAAGCGCGCGGTATGGATAGAGGCACCGCCGATTACATGGGTATGCTGGCCACCCTTTTGAACTCGCTGGCCCTGCAGGATGCGCTAGAGCGAGAGGGGCTGGACACCCGAGTGATGACAGCCATAGACGTCCGTGCCGTGGCAGAGCCGTACATCCGGCGCCGCGCCATCACTCACCTGGAAAGAAGCCGGCTTGTCCTCTTTGCCTCCGGTACGGGAAACCCCTATATGACTACGGATACGGCTGCGGCACTGCGCTCCCTGGAAATAGACGCTGAAGTGCTGTTCATGGCCAAAAACCGCGTCGACGGCGTATATGACTCGGATCCGCACAGTAATCCAGGGGCAAAGAAATTCCAGCATCTGGACTACATAGAAGCGCTTAACCTCAGACTTGAAGTCATGGACGCCACCGCCTTATCCTTGTGTATGGAAAACCAGCTTCCCATAGTGGTTTTTGACCTATTTGTTCCTGGCAGCCTTTCCAGGCTGCTCAGGGGAGATATACTGGGAACCGTTGTCGGACAGCTGCAGGCCTTGACCCCTCCTAAAGGGGACAAAAAAGTCCCTGCCGGGGATACCTAGAACCAGCCCGCGGTTTCCCTGTACCGCTGCCGCAAACCAAACGTCAGGAGGTCTTGTCATGACAACAGCCTCACTTCTAAGCGATGCGGAATCCCGGATGAAGAAGACCCTAGAGGCAATGAACCGGGAGATGAACACCGTACGGACCGGCAGGGCCACGCCCAGCCTTTTGGAAAACGTCCTGGTGGACTACCACGGAGTCCAAACCCCCCTCAACCAGATCGCCACCGTAACCGCGCCGGAGGCCAGGCTCCTCGTCATACAACCGTGGGACAGGGGCGTTATCTCTGGGATCGAGCGCAGCATTCTCAAATCAAGCCTGGGACTCAACCCTGCGAACGATGGCACCGTGGTGAGAATACCCATACCGGAGCCGACGGAAGAGCGCCGCCGCGATCTGGTCAAGGTGGTTAGGCGCCACGCCGAAGAATCACGCGTTGCCGTGAGAAACATACGCCGCGATGTAATCGAGAAGGTCCGCGCCATGGAGCGCAACAAAGAGCTCTCCAAGGATGAAAGCCGGCGCAATCAAGATCAGATACAAAAGCTTACGGATTCCTACATTGGCAAGGTGGATACCGCGGCCGCGGAGAAAGAGGCCGAAGTGCTGGAAGTGTAGCAGTCCCCCTCGTCCCAACCTGAAAGTCTATGTGCATAGCCATCGCTGGTACGCAAACTGCAATTGCTCCAAAGGGCGGCCGGCACTCCGGTTGAACCCATGACATCATCCGCCCGTCAATCCGGCCCACACCATCCACTTGGATCATGCGATAGCCTCGCCACGGGCAGGGAGACGCTGGTTCTGCGCCTAGCCACTGCTATAATCGGCGTCCCCATCCTGTTTGCCATGGTCTGGCTGGGCGAGCTTTGGACCCTTGCCCTCGCTATTGCAGTGGTTGCGCTGGGCCTGGCGGAATTCTATAGCCTGGTAAGCATCAAGTCGTTGTGGGCGCGCCTGCTGGGCATCGCCCTAGGAGTAGCGCTGGTGACGGGGGCAGGCTTCCAAGCCCAGATATGGGCTCCTCCCATCCTATTCAGCGGGCTGGTGCTTGTATTCGTCTCCTACAGATTCTTGCCCGCACAACGTAGATTCTGGCCTCTAGTCGCAGGCGGCCCCTTTTACCTTGGCGCAGCACTGGCCTACGGAGTCCTACTGAGGGGAATAGAGGACGGCGGCCTCTGGCTATCACTGGCCCTTGCCGTTGCCTTCGTGGTGGACACGTCCGCATATTTCGCCGGCAAAGCATTCGGCAAGCACCGTATGGCGCCTAGAATCAGCCCAGGCAAGACATGGGAAGGAGCGGTTGCAGGTCTACTCGGCGGTATCCTTGCATTCCTTGTCCTCGCATCGTTGCTCTCCCTGTCCTTGGCGGTTTGGAAGGCTGCCCTGCTGGGTATAGTGGTTGGCCTTGCCGCCCAGGCCGGCGATTTGCTCGAATCGACACTGAAACGCGCCAACAGCGCCAAACAATCGGGCCGCCTGGTGCCTGGACATGGAGGCGTCCTGGATAGACTGGATAGCATTGTGCTCAATTTGGCGCTGGTTTATTATGGAGCTACATGGGTGGCAACATGGTGAAAGGCATAGCTATTCTCGGCTCCACGGGATCCATAGGCCGTCAGACCCTGGAGGTAGTGCGGTCTTTCCCGGAGCAGCTATGCGTCGTGGGTCTCGCCGGCTGGCGCAACGTGGACCTGCTGCAGATGCAGCTTGCGGAGTTCAACCCAAAGGTAGCATGGAGCCACAACGGTTCGCTGCCTTCAGCGCCACGGGGTACTCTTGTCCAGAGCATGGAGGAGATAGCCTGCCACCCGGACGTAGACATTGTGGTTATGGCCACCAGCGGCCTATCCGGATTGACTCCCACCCTGGCCGCCCTCAGGGCGGGGAAAGCCGTGGCCCTGGCCAGCAAAGAGGCCATTGTCATGGCCGGCGCTATAATCGCACAGGAGATGCGGGCGGGAGCACGGCTCTTGCCCGTGGACAGCGAACCCAGTGCCATCTGGCAGTGTCTGCAGGGAGAAGAGCAAGACGTAGCCCGTTTGATCATCACCGCTTCCGGCGGCGCTTTCCGTAATAGGCCGCTGGAAGAACTGGCTAGCGTGACTCCTGAAGAAGCGCTGATGCACCCAACCTGGCAGATGGGCAGGAAGATCACCATAGATTCGGCTACTCTGATGAACAAGGCTTTTGAAGTCATAGAAGCCCACTGGCTTTTTGACGTCGCCTGGGAACGGATACAGGCCGTGCTCCATCCCCAAAGCATCGTCCACTCTTTCGTCGAGTTCCACGACGGATCAATAAAGGCACAGATGGCGCCTCCCGATATGCGTCTTCCGCTGCAATACGCCATCTTCTACCCAAAGCGGCTCAGCAGCAACTGGACCAACGGCTTCGATATAGCTCGCATAGGTTCGCTGGAGTTCTCACCCCTAGACGAGAGCAGATATCCCTGCTACAGGACCGGGCTGGATGCCGGGATGGCCGGAGGCACTTACCCGGCCGCCCTCTGCGCCGCGGACGACGTGGCCGTAGAGCTTTTCCTGGAGAGGAGAATTGGATTCTTGGACATCCCCCGGTTGGTGGATGGCGTCCTTGAAGAGCACCGGCCCGGCAACGAGACCTCCCTGGACGACGTCTTGGGCGCCGCTGCCTGGGCTGGGCAAAGAGCACGAGAGCTGGCCGGGGTCTAGACATGTTTGCCGTACTTCTTTCAATACTGGGTTTCGTAGCGGTGCTCGTTGTTCTCATCGTTATCCATGAGGCAGGACACTTCTTTGCCGCCAAGCTGGCCAGGGTCAAGGTGCTCGAGTTCGGCATCGGCTTTCCGCCCAGGCTCTGGGGCCTGCGCAAGGGCGAAACGGTCTACACAGTTAACGCCGTTCCCCTGGGAGGATTCGTCAAGATGCTCGGTGAAGAAGACCCCTCGGAACCGGGCAGCCTGGCCGGTAAAAGCGCCGCCGTCAGGTTCCTTGTAATGGCGGCAGGCCCATTCATGAACCTGCTGACGGCGGTTGTCCTCTTCAGTGCGCTATTCGTCATTCCCCAGGATGTGCCGGTGGGCGACATCTCTGTGCAAGATGTTCTACCAGACTCCCCGGCCGCACAGGCCGGCGTCCTCCCCGGAGACGTCATCCTGGAGGCCAACGGCCGCACCCTGGACAACGACGGCCACCTGCGCTATGAGATAGCTCTCAGCCTCGGTCAGGAGACGACATGGCTGGTTCAGCGCGGCAGGGAGCAGGTCGCTGTAACCCTGGTGCCACGGGTCAATCCTCCGGAGGGATCCGGAGCTACTGGCATCAGGGTAGCTACAAGAAACGTCACGTATGAAAAACGTTCTGAAGCTCTGTGGCGCGCCCCCATGCTGGGCCTGCAGAGAACGGGTGAAGTGCTGGTGCTGGTCAGGAACGAGTTCACCAAGTGGATATCGGGAGGCGCAGCTCCCCAGGTGACTGGGCCTGTGGGGATGGCACACGTCTTCGGAGAGGTGGCACAGGTGGAGGTACCGCCGGTTCACCGTGTCATAACCACGTTGAACCTGGCCGCGGTCATCAGCCTGAGCCTGGGCATCTTCAACCTTCTGCCCATCCCGGCGCTGGACGGAGGGCGCATTCTGTTCGTCGCCATAGAGTGGATACGGCGGGGCAAACGCATCTCTCCCCAAAAGGAGGGGCTTGTTCATCTCGTCGGATTCGCCGTACTTATAATGGTAGCGATACTGATAACCTTCGCGGACCTGGACCGCATCTTCCGGGGCGAAAGCCTCATCGGCGGCTGATAGCATGATTATGAGTCAGAGGAGTCAACATTGAACCGCAGAATCACCAAGCCCATTTACGTAGGCGATGTAAAGGTAGGGGGCGACGCCCCCATAACCGTGCAGTCGATGACCAAGACCGACACCCGCGACGTCAAGGCAACCGTGGAGCAGATAAAGGGTCTGGAGGAAGTCGGTTGCGAGATAATCCGCTGCGCCGTGCCCGACATGGACGCGGCGCTCGCTCTGCCTCAGATCAGGAAGCAGATCTCCATGCCCCTGGTGGCGGACATTCATTTCCACTACCAGCTGGCACTGGAAGCAATCAATGGCGGCGTAGATTGCCTGCGACTGAATCCCGGCAACATCCGCGACCCGGAGCGCGTCAAACAGGTGGTGTCGGCCGCCAAGGAGCGCGACATCCCCATACGCATCGGCGTCAACTTCGGCAGTCTGCCCCCCGTAGGCAGCATCGGCAAGACCAGAGCCAAGCACCGCCTATCCGACGGCGTAAACCTGCTGCCCAAGACGGGCGTCGCCGCCTTTGGACAGTACTCAGTCGTCGACCACATGGTCGACACCGCCTTATGGGAGATTAGCATCCTGGAGGCGCTGGACTTCGACCTGATCAAAATCTCCATGAAAGCGTTCGACATCCACACTACCGTTGAAGCCTACCGCCGCCTGGCTGAAATGGTGCCCTATCCATTTCATCTCGGAATCACGGAATCGGGCACAGCCAAATCGGGCAGCATTCGCAGCGCCATCGGCCTGGGCGTACTCCTTTACGAGGGAATAGGCGACACCATTCGCGTCTCCCTGAGCGATGACTCCCGCGAAGAGGTGGCCACCGGCTACGAGATACTGAAGTCGCTCGAGCTCCGCCAGAAGGGGACCACGCTGATCGCCTGCCCTTCCTGTGGCCGCGCCGATGTCGACGTCATCAAGCTGTCCAACACGGTGGACGAGCTTCTCAAGGGTATCGACAAGAACGTGAAGGTGGCAGTCATGGGCTGCGAGGTCAACGGCCCCGGCGAAGCCAAGGACGCCGACGTTGGCATAGCCGCCGGGGCGGGACGCGCCGTCATCTTCCGCAAAGGCCAGAAGGTGCGCGTGGTTGAAGAATCGCAGATGCTCACAGCCCTCATGGAAGAGGTGGAGGCTCTTTGACCACTTGGCGTTGACCCGGTTTCCCAGAGGCTCATTCCCGTGGAAGGCCTGCTCATGGAGGCGGGGCACTGAGCAGGGGGTATTTGTTTCAGACGTTATGTCTAGTACAAGGCTAAAAACGAACCACCTTTTTGCAAATATGGGAAACAAATCCGAATTCCGTAGATAGAGTTGCGGGTTTCGCCACGGCATTTAGCTTCCTCCAGTTCATGTAGATAAGTATAGGAGACGGAGGCGGGTAGGGGTAAGTAAGAAATGTCGGATGCCCCGGCCACCACCCGCTTGGGCGTAGCGCGGAGCGTGCCCCAGGAACAATTAGGAGGACGGTTCAGCATGGGCAAATGAAGAAAAGTTTGTCTGCGGGTCTTGCATCGACGCTGTAGTGGCATCCGCAAAGTTGGCGGGAGAGGAGTACGAGGATGCCAATTTCATTCATACTCTCGCGCTTAAGTTCGGGGCCAGAATCTCTGACCACTTCTGCGAGGAGGATGGTGACGAGGAAGTGGATTGTAACTGTGGTTGCCGGGTTGGAATCTTGCCGTGGGAGGAGTCATTCGGGACGGTAACGACGAAAGGGGATGTCTGCGACTCTTGCCTCGAGTCGGTGTACGAAGCCTCAATGTCTGTGGGTGAGCAGCACGATGATCTTTTGTACACGTATATGCTGGCTCGCACGACTGGAGGGGATATATTCGACCATGAGTGCGCAGCAGAGGATGATGAGGAGATAGATTGCCATTGCGGCTGCCAGAGCAACTAGGCCGTAGGCGTTTTTCTACTGGCCACATATAAAACAAGGTAGCATGAACAAGCAGGAAGACTTCCAGAACCGGGCTCTGGCGAAGCTACTTACAGAGCGTGGAGTAGAGGCTGACTTTGAGCAGCGCGGCGGGCGCAAGAGGATGGACGTTGTTGCAGAGGTGGACGGCCTGCGCGTCGTCTTGGAAGCGGAGACAGGTTTCAACCGCAAGGCGCAGGCTATCAAGGACGCCGACGCCCGCCTACGTCAAAGGCTGGCAACCGTGGTCTTTGCCGTCTGCTACCCTGACGGCGTCACAGAGGACAATCTTGCAGACGCAGAACTGACCTGGACCGTCCGCACAAAGGTGGGCGAACCCGCTGGCGAGTGGTCGACCGGCGGACTTGCGCAGCTTGCCCAGGCCGTTCTGCAAGCGCCTCGATCTCTGAGCGGCGCGGACGTGGCGGCGCAGTGGCTCTCGGACGGACTGGACCAAGCCGTCCAGCGGCTGAAGACTCCAGTGCGCCGTGCGCTGGCGCAGGCACTAGACTTACCCGCCACCAAGCCCGGGGGTGGAGAGCACAGCGACGGCTACTTTGTGGCCGCCAAGCGAGGGATGCTGGTGGTGGCAACGGCCATGCTCTTCCACCATCGCGTCCAACAGTTCCTGCCGGCCGAGCGCCCGGAGGATTACGACGGGGAGTGGCCTCCCGCCAGCGCAACAGATTGCGCGGAGTATGATGCCGCTATCAGCGCCTTCAGAGAGGCGTGGCGCGGCATCCTCGCTGTGGACTACCGTCCCGTTTTTGAGACAGGCCGCACGGCACTGGCCGAGCTAACGACAGACCCCGACACCAGCCAAGCGGTGAGGAGTCTGGCGGCCGTGGTAGCACGAGTATCGGAGCGGGTGCATGGCCTGCGTCACGACCTGCTTGGCCGCATCTTCCACAAGGTACTGGACACGGCCCGCTACGACGGTTCCTTCTACACTTCCACCGCCGCCGCCGTGCTGCTGGCGAACCTGGCCCTGCGGAAGGAGGACGGCGATTGGTCCAACCCCAACTACATAGCCAACCTGAGGATATGCGATCCCGCCTGCGGCACCGGCACATTGCTCATGGCCGCCGCGGAGCGCATTCGCGACCTGCGCAGCGCCGCTGGGCCGCTTGATCCACGGGACGACGAGTATCTAGGTCTGTCCCTGGTAGAAGATGTGTTGTGGGGCTACGACGTGAATCTGTCTGCGACACACATGGCCGCTAGCACGCTGGGAATGCTGGCGCCAAAGATCAGCTTTGGACGGATGAACATCCACCGGACGCTGCTCGGCGTGTTCGACGACACACCCTACCTCGGCTCACTGGAATTCCTCTCAGGCCAGCCCAGGCTTGCCGGCTGGCCCTCCGCCACACAGCAGGTGGAGAGCGGACAGGAATCGGGAGAACGACCCCCACAGATGGACTTGGTGATCATGAACCCGCCGTTCACCCGCGACAGTCTGCGCCACGACCAGTTCAGCCGCGCCGACGAGTTGGCCATTAAGGAACATGAGAAGAAGGTGTTGGGCGACGACGTTACGGTTCCCTGGTTTGACAGGTTAGGCAGTCCTGCCGGGCCCGAACGCGCCGCCGCCCGTTTGCACTCATCCGGCGGCCCTTTTACGGTATTGGCAAACAATCTACTCAAGTCAGATTCCGGAACACTGGCGCTAGTCTTGCCATCCGTAGTGCCCACAGCTCCTGGCAATCTAGCGTTACGCAAATATCTAGCCCGGAACTTTCACGTGGACACCATCGTCACCTCCCACGACCCTAACCGCATCTTCTTCTCGGAGAACACCAGTATTGGAGAAGTTCTGCTTATCTGCCGTCGTTGGAAAGATGACGGGCCCAAGCCAGCCACGCGGGTGGTCAACCTGGCGAGAAACCCCGCAATGCCCGTCGAGGCCCTGGACACGGCGGCAAGGATTGAGCGAGGTGAGTGGGTCTCCCGCGACTTCACCGTTCAGCACGTAGACTCCGCCCGCATTGAACGAGGCGACTGGTCCGCCGTCAATTTCCTGTCGCCCTTCCTCGTGGAGGCTAAACGAAAGCTCAGCGAGACAAATCCCTGGTCCGTCCCAACTGTGCCCCTGAGCCAACTGGCTGAAGTAGGCCCGGAGGGAAGGCGGATACGCGACTCGCATACTCGCTCGGATATGCCAACCCCATCGGGCCGCCGGGCTCTGTGGTATCACAAGACGGACGTCACCACTTCCATGCGGGCGGAGACCGATTCTTACATTGAGCCTAAACCCTCCAAGCGTGAGCGCCGCTTAGCGGACAGCTACTGGGAGCAGCGCAGCAATATGCTGCTACCTCATCGGCTTTGGCTGCCATTGGCGCGGGTAGCCGCAGTGATGCTGGAGACACCTGCCGTAGGCTCGATTTGGACGCCGTGCCGTCCTAACGATCCCGACATTGCCAAGGCGCTATGCCTCTACCTCAACTCCACTCCCGGCCTGCTGTTGCTGCTGGGAGGGCGCGACAACCGCAAACCTTCATACCCTTCCTTCTCCCTGGACACGCTGCGCGGGCTGCGGGTGCCCAACTTTGAGGCCCTTGGTAGCGCCGATCGTGAGTTGCTGGACGGCTGGTTTGACTGGCTGCAGAACGATGTCCTCTTGCCCCTCCCACAGATGAACCAAGACCCCGTGCGCCGCCAGATAGACGAGGCGGTGACGCAGGCCCTGGGCCTTGACCCAGAGTGGGTCGCCACAGTACGGCAGAATCTAGCGCGGGAGCCTTCGGTCACGGACAGGGTCATAGATTAGGGCATGGTCACCGTAGAACGATGACCCGACTTCGCCTAGCCCTGACTCCCCATCAACCCAGGGATTGACAAGGCAATTGAAACGGGTATAGATTCCGAAATTGAGGCACGTTTCAAGCTTGATCGTGCAATTCTGGCTTATTCAGAACGGGGGCAATATCGATGGCAGATAAGTTGAAAGAGTTTATTGACGATTCCAAAGCCCTGATTGGGCAAAACGCCACGGACGTACCGCAAGGTGTCAAAGTGGCCGATTGGTCATCCATTCAGAAGTTCTGCTCTGCATTGGGTGATGTAAATCCACTCTACAACGACGCCGCGGGCGGCGTCGGCACTCTCTACGACACCATGATCGCGCCTCCCACCTTCATTTTCTCCGCCCGCACTCCGGATTCAGGTGCAACCTACGAGCAGAAGCAGTACGGCCTGCGTAGATTCAGCACCAGTGCCTGTGCAGAGTGGAACGACGTCATTCGCCTGGGAGAGCGGCTGATGACCGACCTGAAGGTGACCGACGTACGCAACGGGCCCAATTGGGAGAGCAGGGAGACCGTAGAGGTGGACTCCACCGCCACTTACAGCACTGTCTTTGGCGGTGTCCTGGCCCAGGCCAGGGGAACGGCGACTATAGTGCCCTATTCCATGGGCGAGCCCCTCATAGAAGATAGAGAGATCTACCAGTATTCCGACGAAGAGATCCGCAAGCTGGAAGACGATCTGGACGCCATAGCCCCACACCGCGGCGACGTCCCCCTCTACTGGAGCGAGGTCCAGGTAGGTGACAAGCTGCCCACCCTAGTCAAGGGTCCGCTCTACTACACGGAGATATCCTCCTGGAAGGTGGCTGAGGCCAAGCCCACCGCCCTTTCCGTTGGCACCGTAGCCCACCGCCAGATCCTGGATAGGCCCGGCAGGATAGCTGTCAATCCCAGCAACGACTGGCCCTATATGGACATAGAGCAGGCCTTCGGCGACATTCTGGCTGTGAAAGCACTGGGCTTCAAGATGCCCGTCTCCAAGGGACTGATGCGCTTCGCCCTAGCCGGCCAGGTCGTAACCAACTGGATGGGCGACCTAGGCTTCCTGCGCAGGATGTCCCTGGATATTCCCAATCACTACCTGTACGAAGACACCATGTGGCTCACCGGCGAGGTGACCAGAAAGTTCAACGAGCAAGTTGGCGACGCCAATTATTCTGCGGTGGAGGTCAAACTCTCCGGCCACAATCAGCTGGGGCAAACGCTGGTGGACGGCACGGCAGTAGTCTATCTGCCGGAAAGAGGCTTCCTGGTGGGTCTTCCTATTGGCAATCCCTGGATGTAGGCCCGTAGGACGTTGACCGATTGTTCTGAAAGTGAGGAGAAAGGAGCCGTGAAATGACCACAGAAGAAAAACAGACCTTTGAAAGCCTAGTCGACGAGTTCAGGCGGCTTTCCCATGAAGACCTCGAAAATGAGGTCATCGGGGAAGGATACCCGCTTGGTATGTACCTCTATCCGGGCACCACTCAGCCCTATGACACCTCAGGCCCACCCTACAAGAGCCCTTGGGTGCTCACCGAACCCGTGATCAAGGCCTACACCGCCAGTATCGGCGACGATAACCCGCTCTACACCGACGCCGAATACGCCAAGAACGGGCCTTACGGATGCCTCATCGCACCAGGCACCGCTCTCATCATCGCCAGAAACGCCATGTGGCACGGCGCCCGTCGTGTCGGCGGCTGGCCCATCGCCAACTTCCACTCCGGCACCGCTTGGGAGTTCTTCGACGTCCTCCGCGTCGGCACCGGCTTCAAGACTTCCTCCGTGGGCAAGGAGATCATCGAAAAGCCAGGCGCCCACGGCAACCTCTTCTTCTTCATCACTGACGTCAACTACTGGGACATGCGCGGCGACCTCCTCGGCAAGTGCTACGGCACCCTCATCATGGTCCCCCGTGAAGAGATGGGCACCGGCCGCGCCATGTCCGTGGAGCGTCTGGGCGAGCGCATGATGTACGAGCGCAACGTCCCCAAGTTCAACGCCGAGAAGGTGGAGGAGATCCTCGACCTCATGGAGAAGTCCAAACCCAGGGGCAAGGAGGTCCTCTACTGGGAGGACGTCAACGAGGGAGACAAGCTACCCACTTTCATCATCCCCCCCTGGACAGACCAGGACTGGACCGCCACCGGATTCATACGCAACGGCCCAGGCAGGGGCTACCAGTTCGAGGGCGGCTACAAGATGCGCCGGCACATCCAGCACGAGGGACCCGGAGGCTTTGCCTACACCCATCCCGTCTCCCGCTGGCCTTGGGGCGCCGCCGACGAGCACGGCGACGCCCTAATGGCAGCCTACCGCGGCCAGGCTCTCCCCTTTGACTGGGGCGGCCAGAGGTCTCAGATACCTCAGGCCCTGATGAGCAACTGGATGGGCGACCACGGCTTCATCCGCCGGCTACAGATGGCTCTGCGCAGACCCTTCTACTACTCCGACATCGGCCTCTACAACGGCGAGATCACCAAGAAGTTCACCGAGGTGCAGAAGGGTGAACCCGGCGAAGGCGCCGTGGACGGCGAGCGCACCTACCACGCCGTCGGCATCAAGTACGAGGGTCGCAATCAGGAGGACCAAGTCTTTGTACAGGGCACCTCCACTGTCTACCTGCCATCACGTGAAAGCGGCATGGTGCAACTCCCCATCCCGCACGTGGCCAAGCCCTCAGCCATCCCCTACGAGACCTTCTACCGCGACTGGTACTAGACCGCATTCAAGAAGGGGTGTGCAGGTTTCAACCGCCTGCACCCCCCTCTCTTCTTCTTCGCACCCCGTCATCCTGAGCGCAGCGAAGAATCTCACCCGCCCCTCTCGCAATGCTGTAGACTACGTGAGTGCTTACCCAAGCCAACACCCGCAACCTGTACCTGGGACTCGCCATTGGTGTTGTAGCCGTATCATTCGCCGCCATATTCATCCGCCTCGCCGAAGCGCCGTCCCTGGTTATAGCCTCCTACAGATTGACCATCGGCGCAGCCGTTATGATTGGGCTTGCCGCGGGCTCCTGGATCAGAAACGGCGTCCAGTCCGTCTCAGGTCTAACCAAACGTGACCTGCCTCTTGTCCTCCTCTCCTCCGTGTCTCTTTCGGTGCATTTCTGGGCCTGGATATTGTCGCTGGAGCTCACCTCCGTCGCCAGCTCCGTCGTCCTGGTTACAACCAGCCCGTTCCTCGTCGCCATTGCGTCACGCGCCTTCTTCGGGGAGCCGATTCACAAATATGCGGTCACCGGCATAGCCGTAGGCGTTGCCGGTGGAGTCGTCATAGCTCTGGGCGATGCCGGGGGCGAAAGTGAGCTTCTAGGCGATCTGCTGGCCTTCGCCGGCGCCGTCGCCATAGTGGGCTACATGCTGGCCGGCCGGCGACTGCGCCGGCACGTGCCGGCGCTAAGCTACAACTCCGCCGTCTACAGCGTGACCGCAGTCATCTTGCTCATAGCTGCCATCTGGGCCGGAGACCCCTTCACAGGCTACACTCCCTCCACCTATTTCTGGCTGGTGATGGTGGCCCTGGTGCCACAGGTAATCGGACATTCCCTGCTCAACTGGTCGCTGGCCCACGTCACCGCTACTGTTGTGGCCATTGCAGTCATGGCCGAACCTGTCATAGCCACCGCCGCAGCCCTGATCATACTGGGGGAAGCCCCACCACTGACCAGCGTTCTAGGGGGCGTCTTGATACTGTCCGGAATCTACGTGGCGATGAAATATGGGCATCCCAAGGCTCTAACCAGAGCCTAGCCCAAGTCTACCAGTGCATGGCCCGCGGTCACACTCTGGCCCGGCGCAATATGCACCGCCTGTACGGCGCCGGCAGCCGGCGCCCTTATGGCCTGTTGAAGCTTGATGGCCTCCAGAATGCACAGGACGTCGCCCTCCGCCACCCTCTGCCCCGGCTCGACCTCAACCGATACAATCACGCCCGGCATGGGCGACCTCACTTGCATCGTCCTAGCCGCGGGCAGCTGGGACGGGGTGTCCGCGGGTAGGATCGCCTCGGCCAGCCCTTCTACGTTGACCTCAACCGTCTCACCATCGACCAGCACTTGGATGGGGTTTGTCGAGATATCACCTACTTCGACTTCGTGCCACCTATCGCCGATTTTTACCCTGATGCGCTTTGCCATGGTTTAACCAAGCAATGAGATGAACACGCCCGCCACAACCGCCGACCCGATCACGCCCGCCACATTGGGGCCCATGGCATGGGGCAGAAGAAACGTATCCGGATTGGCTTCCTGGCCCTGGGTGTGAGCGATGCGGGCCGCCATAGGCACTGCGGAAACTCCTGCAGCGCCTATCAACGGGTTTACCTTTTCCTTGGAGACTAGGTTCATCAGCTTGGCAAAGAGTATCCCTCCCACGGTGCCAAAGGCCAGGGCGACCAGGCCCAGGGCAAGGATGGCAAGCGTTTCCAGCTGTAATACTTTTTCGGCGGAAAGCTGCGCTCCCACCGTAACCATGAGGAAGATGGTGACCACGTTGATGACCTCGTTGGAAGCCGCTTGACTAAGTCGAGGCACCACGCCGCTTACCGCCAGCAGGTTGCCCAGCATAAACATGCCTATCAATGGCGCCGCATTGGGGACAAGCAGGATGATGAGGACCATAGCCAGGATTGGGAATACCAGTCTTTCCAACCTGGATACCTCCCGCGCGGGAGGCATCACGATCCGGCGCTCCCGCTTGGTGGTGAGGAGCCGCATCAAAGGAGGCTGTATGAACGCCAGGCCGGCCATGTAGGTGTATGCGACCACGGCAGTGCGGCCCAGCAGGTCGGGAGCCAGTATGGCGGAAAGGAATATCGTTGTGGGGCCGTCCGCCCCGCCTATGATGCCGATAGCCGCCGCTTCCCTGGTGGAGAAGTCTACCCCTATTTCGGGAACCAGGCTGATGGCCAGGGCTCCCCAGAAAGCCACGAAGATGCCCACCTGTGCCGCTCCACCCAGAAGCAACGTTTTGGGCTTCGCGATGATCGGCGTGAAGTCGGTGAGAGCGCCAAGCCCAAGGAATATCAAGGGAGGCAGTATGTTCCAGAAGGAGAGCGCAAAATGAAAGGTGAGCCCAAGGATACCTGACCCCTGCAGCGCCTCCGGAGCCAGTGGATCGCCAGGGGCAAGCTGTGTCAACGCATTGAGAGGCAGGTTGGCAATTATGACTCCTATGCCTATGGGCAGCAATTCGTACGGTTCCGCCTTCTTGGCGATTGCCGTGTAGATGAAGAACAACCCCAGCGCAATGAGCAAAAGATTGCCCGGAGTCAAGTTGAGAAAACCGGTCTCGTTCAGGTACTGGCTAAGGTCAGGCACAGGCTGCTCTACTCAGAAGGGTCATCTTCGGTTTGATTCGTCTGCGCCAGGGCAACTCCCACGGCAATGGAAGCCGCCAGCGCTTTATCGCGTGCCTCCGCTGCCGCGGAACCCATCAACCGCCTCTGCAGCCATTGCCACCGCAGCGACCATCCGGTAAGCACAACTATGGCCATCAGTATAACGAGCGCCGCAAACGCAGTCCCCGCACCAAATAAGGTTAGTCCTATAGCTTCCTCAAATTCGGCGGTTGTCATATAGGGTCCTAGCCGCACGATTCGCGGTCAACTTAGAGGCGCCACGCTGAAGATCACGTGAAACGGCTTGCAGTATATAACCACGGAGCGATATTGAGACAAGTCCAACTGTGGGATCGGATAGTTCTGATTGCCCATGTTCCCCTTTAGCTTGTCCAGCTCTACGTATTCCTCGCTATCGAAGTCACCTCTGCTCATGGGATCAGGATGTGCGCTGAGCAGCACTCTCAAATCAGGGCCGTTCGTCACTCTCAGATTCTCCACCCTGAGAACGTGCTCGCCGTCGGCTAGCCTGTATACCATAGCCCGCCCGCTGCCCTTGTGAAAGCTGTCAGCATCTCGGAAAGAGCCGGCCTTGACCACCATAGCTGTTGCCTGGTCATGCGTCATGGATTCCGTCATGGGGCTGTCCATCATGGCCATGCCTTCCATGATGGTTTCCGCTTCAGAGCGGGACATTCCTTCAGGAATGTCTGCTCCCACGGTGAGAGGGAACTCTTCGTCGACCGTTTTATTGATGAACAGAGGGGAGCCCAGCCACCAGGCCAGCGCCAGGACAGGGATGAGCGCCACCACCAGTCCACCAATGATCAGCCGTCTTCGCTTGGTAGAAACTAACTTCATTTCCACCCGCTCTCGGATTCGATCTTTTCAGCGCGCACAAGCAGCATGGGATGCGTGAACAGTATGGCGTCACCATCCCTCCTCACGTCCAGCCCGCTCTTGCCGTCAAGTACGTCCTGCTCGAACAATGAGCGAACCCTATCTCTGCTCTCGGTTGGACAAATGGTCATCCACTCGTCCAGATCACGGTAAGAAGGCAGCACTCCAAGCAGCTTGACGCTCAGGCCTGCCTTTTGCGCCATCCGACGCCAGGTGGAAGGCGTGAGGTTCGTGATGTGGGAAGGGTCGCGCAGGCGCTCCATCTCCTGATGGAGCACCCTTATAGGCGGCACTTCCGACGTAGTGATGTCTAGGGCGCACAGAGCGCCGCCTAGCTTCAAAACGCGAGCCATTTGCGCCATTATCCGCTCCGGCTCGTCAAAGTGGTGGAAGGCAGACGTACAGGTAACTACGTCGAAAGACCCTTCTGGAAACGGAAGGTCTCCGGCGTCTCCTACGACAAATTTGCAGTTGCCGGCATTTCTTTCTCTGGCCAACTCCTCCGCTCTTTCGATTACGGCGGGCGTTAGGTCCAGCCCGGTCACATGGCGAACATGTTCAGCCATAGGCACCGCAACCACCCCGGCGCCGCAGGCCACGTCCAGCATTTCCAATTCCTGCAGCTCCGCGGCGCTGCCGCTCAAGCGCACCAGGTCGAGCAGCCATTTCAGCCGCTCCTCGCTGACGAACGCAGGGCTGGTGCTGATGTACCCCACCTGGGCGGTGAAGGCAGATCTGATCAAGTCCGCGTGGGTCTGCTTAGACTGCATCCCTGCCATCCTCCGTATGCACACTGGGCCCCTTCGTGCCTTTGGGTCGTGTTTGGGGCTAGTATAGCATGGCCCAGGGAGCTATATAATAATAGACGCTGCATGATCTAGGAGGCGCTATGACGGCCAGAATAGACTTCAACTGTGACATGGGAGAGAGCTTTGGCTCCTACAAGCTGGGCCAAGATGAAGAGATTATCAAATACATCACGTCGGCCAACGTGGCCTGTGGCTTCCATGCCGGCGATCCGCAGTGGATGCGCCACACCGTTAATCTCGCTGAAGAGCACGGCGTAGCCGTCGGCGCGCATCCCAGCTTCCCCGACCTTCAGGGGTTTGGCCGGCGCAACATGCTGCTCACCTCCCCCGAGGCGAAGAACGACGTGATGTACCAGATAGGTGCGCTCAAAGCTTTCACCAAAGACCATAGGTTGCAGCACGTGAAGCCTCACGGCGCCATGTACAACATGGCGGCGGATGGAGGCGACCTAGCCAGAGCAATCAATGAAGCGGTCCTGGAAATAGACCCGGAAATGATCCTCATAGTGCTGGCAGGCAGTCCTTGGGCCGGCCTGGCCCGCGAAATGGGCCTTCGCGTGGCAACGGAGGCGTTCGCCGACCGCGCACTCAACCCGGACAGCACGCTGGTCTCAAGGTCCAAGCCCGGCTCTGTGATTCACGATCTGGACGAAGTGGTTGAACGAAGCCTGAAGATGGTGACGAAAGGCAGAGCCACGGCTGTCACCGGAGAGGAGGTGGAGGTGCAAGCCGACACCCTCTGCCTGCACGGGGACACCCCGGGCGCGGTGGAGATGGCGCGCGCCGTGCGGAACGGGCTGAGAGATGCTGGCGTCGAGATCTTACGTCTGAATGAGATGGTCTAGTCCATGGCTGATTTGAGGTTCGTCCCCGCCGGAGACAAGGCATTCGTCATTGAGCTGGGCGACGGCATATCCCCTGAAATCAATCGCATGGTGCATAGCCTGTCTCTCGCTATAGAAAAGCAGGGCATATCGGGAGTCCTTGACCTGGTGCCGACCTATCGCTCTGTTCTCATCAACTACGACCCGTTGATCTTGCCGCCGAATGAGTTGGAGGGGCGGGTACGAGAGCTGACGCAAGACTTGGATGAGACTCCTCCAACGGCCTCCAGAGTGGTTGAGCTACCCACCGCGTACGGCGACGACCACGGCCCTGACCTGGAATATGTAGCTGAGTATAACGGCCTCACGGAAGAAGAGGTCATCGCGCTGCACTCTGGTACGGACTACCTGGTGTACATGATGGGATTCACGCCCGGGTTCACCTACCTGGGAGGTATGCCGGAAAAGATAGCCACGCCACGTTTACAGACGCCGCGCACGGCGATACCCGCGGGATCCGTGGGCATTGCTGAACGGCAAACGGGCGTCTATCCCATAGAGAGTCCCGGCGGGTGGCAGCTCATAGGGCAGACGCCGGTGCGCCTGTTCGATCCATCGAAGCAGCCGCCCGTCATAGCGGAGCCAGGCGACTATATACGGTTCGTTCCTGTCTCCGCGGAAGAGTACCGAAGGATTCTCGAAGAAGTTAGGAACGGGGTCTACCAAGTGGCCTCATATCCCACGGAGTAGATATGGATATCATAGAAGTGTTGGACGGCGGTATGTTCACCACGGTGCAAGACCTGGGCCGCTACGGCTACCAGAGGTACGGTGTCCCCGTGTCCGGGGCAATGGATACCTTTGCCCTGCGGGCCGCCAACCTCTTGGTGGGGAACCGTGAGGGTGACGCTGGCCTGGAAATGACCCTGGCAGGCCCCAATCTTCGTTTCTTGGACGAAACCGTAGTAGCAATGACTGGCGCCGACCTTATGCTCACATTGGACGGCTGCCCGGTTCCCACGTGGCAGCCCGTGGCGGTGCAGAAAGGCTCCGACCTTCAGTTCCGCGGGATCAGGGACGGGGTAAGAGCCTATCTTGCTATAGCGGGAGGCGTGGACGTTCCGCCCATGCTTGGCAGCCGCTCCACTTATACACGGGCCAATATCGGCGGGCTGGAAGGCCGCGCCCTGGTCCGCGGCGACAGGATAGCTGCCTCTGCAGGCATGGAACGCGTGGAAGGAAGACGTTTCCCTCCGATAGCGATCCCCCACTACGGTCACACCCACCGGCTTAGAGTTACCCCGGGACAGCAGGAGGATGCCTTTACCGAACAGGGTATCGAGACCTTTCTGTCGTCCAGCTATACGGTTACGCCTCGGTCGGACCGGATAGGTTACAGGCTGGAAGGGTCGCCAATCGAGCACAAGACCGGCGCGGACATCGTCTCGGACGGTATCCCGTTGGGAGCCGTACAGGTGACCGGTGACGGCATGCCCATTGTTCTTCTAGCCGATAGGGGTACCACGGGAGGCTACACCAAGATAGCCATCGTGATCAGCGCTGACATCATGCGCCTGGCACAGGCGGCGCCGGGAGACGTGGTCACGTTTCAAAGAGCAACTCTTCAAGAGGCACGCGCAGCTCTACTGGGACAGGAGGGCCTCTTACAAGACATCAGGAAGGGCCCCAGCGTTGTATTCTCCCGCCATAAACTCAGCATCCGCGTGAACGACCGGGAGTACATCGCGGAAACGGGGCTATCGGAAGCAATGGAGACCACGGCCGAAGCCAGGACACTTCACGCTTCACTGCATGATGAGACGTACACCTTCACCGTTGAGGTGGATGGCAAGTCCTCCGCTTGACACCTTCTGGGAAGGAGCCTACCATCCACCCAAGTCATTATGAGGAGGCGTATCATGACCATGGGCCTCACTTCATTCCGTCCCGCCATCACAGGAACGTCCCACATGGTATCGTCAGGCCACTGGCTGGCCACTGCCGCCGGATACCGCATTCTGGAAGAAGGCGGCAATGCTATAGATGCCGGCGTAGCGGCGGGCATTGTCCTGGGAACCGTACTGCCCCATTGGGTCAGCTTTGGCGGAGTGGCGCCCATGATCATACACCGCGCCGACCGTAACGAGACGGTGAACATAGACGGCCTGGGCCGATGGCCCAAGAAAGCCAGCATAGACTACTTCAAGCAAAACTCTGGGGGAGAAATAGAGGCGGGCGTGTTGCAATGCATCACGCCCGGGGCCCCGGATGCCTATTTCACCGCCCTCAAACTCTACGGCACCATGACCTTTGACCAAGTGGTGAGGCCCGCTTTGGAGCTTGCCGAGGGAGGATTCCCTGTTTCCGTCTCGCTAATGCAAGTGCTGGAGATGGGTACAGCCCAAACAACGGCTTTCGAGCTGCGCTCGGGAAGCGGCAGAGAGGGTACTGAAGGCAACATCCACTCATGGCCGTCCACTTTGGAAATATTCATGCCGGGCGGGAAGATACCGGAGCTTGGCCAGGTCATAGTACAGAAAGACCTAGCCAATACGTTCCGCAGGCTGATTGATGCAGAGCGCGCCAGTTCCTCGAAGGGCCGAGAGGCCGCGCTTCAGGCGGCGCGTGACCTGTTCTACAAGGGCGAACTAGCCGAGCAGATTACCAGCTTCATACAATCTGAAGGCGGTCTGCTTAGCCTAGATGATATGGCATCCTACGCGGTCACTGTTGAGCCTCCGGTGAAGGGCAGCTTCAGAGGCTTGGATCTGTACACTTGCGGACCCTGGTCTCAGGGGCCTGTCAACATACAAGTGCTGCAAATCCTGGAAGGCTTCGACCTGAGGGCGATGGGGCACAACAGCGGCGATTATCTCCATGCTGTCCTGGAGGCGCTGAAACTGGCCTTCGCCGATCGCGAGGCCTTCTACGGCGACCCGGAGTTCATCAACGTGCCATTGGCCGGTCTCACTTCCAAAGATTACTCCGCCCTGAGGCGGAAGGCCATACAGATGAGACAGGCCTTCGCCGAGATGCCAGCGGCGGGCGAGCCATGGGCCTACCAGGAAGGCGATTCATTCCCCATTCCCACGGTGCCCGAGCCGGTGAGCGGTCCCGTGCCGCCGGATACCAGCTATGCCTGCGCCGTCGACCGCTGGGGCAACGCCTTTTCAGTAACGCCAAGCGACGGGATATACGGCGCGCCGGTGGTGCCGGGGCTGGGCATGATCGCATCGGCTAGGGGATCGCAGAGCTGGCTTGACCCCGAGCACCCCAGCTCGCTGCAGCCGGGGAAGCGGCCCCGGCTGACGCCCAACCCTGCAATGGCGTTCAAGGACGGTAGGTTCTGGATGGCCTACGGCACACCGGGCGGCGATACCCAATGCCAGTCCATGGTCCAGGTGCTCCTCAATGTCGTCGAGTTTGGTATGGATCCCCAGGAGGCGGTAGAGGCGCCAAGGGTGGCCACGTTCAGCATGCCAAGCTCGTTCTGGCCGCATGCCTACTTCCCTGGCCAAGCAGCGGCGGAAGGGCGCATAGACCCCACGGTCATCGAAGACTTGCGCGGGCGCGGCCACAAGGTTGCAGTGTGGGACGACTGGACAGGCCGAACGGGCAATGTCTGCCTCATACAAATGGACAGAGAAAAGGGCATCCTCATCGGTGGGGCGGACGCCCGCCGCGAGTCTTATGCCATGGGCCGCTAGGCGGTGGAGTAGAATCGGCCTGATAATGACTTACAGGAAGCAAGCGGGAGGGTAGCATGTTGGACGGCAACTTGACCCTGGATCAGATCATGTCTATCTTCACGCTGGGTCCTGGAGAAGCCAGCAATGCACCTCAATGGTCGCCGGATGGCTCTCGCATCGTCTTCGTTTCATCATTGGGAGGCTCTCCCGACATCTGGAGCATCAGCCCACAGGGAGGATTCCCCTCAAGGGTTACCCTAGGCCTGGGAACTACAGACTACGCCGCGTCACACATGCCGCTATGGTCACCGCACGGTCGGCACATCTCATATATATCCAACAAGACAGGCACAAACGAAGTGTGGCTGTGGCACGCGAGCGGCGATCCTGAATCCCAGCTCACCAACCTAGGGGCCCACATCCAGTCCGTGCGCTGGGCGCCAGATGGCAAGAGCCTGGTCCTGTCTGGCAACCGCTACGGTGGCTACGACATCTACCGGGTCGATTTACCCTCGGGAGACGCTACACGACTTACCCAGGATCCCCTTTATGAAGTGAACCCCGTGTTCACTCCCGATGGAAAGCAGATCATCTACACACGACTGAACGAAACCTGGGAAGACCACCAGATCGTCCAAATGAGCAGCGATGGCACAGACCCCAAGGTCATCACTGAGGATAGAGATTTCTTCGACTATTCGTTCGGCCCCGCACTGGGGGTTCCCAAGGTCTCGCCCGATGGTAGGTGGCTTCTCTTCCGCTCCCAGCGAAGTGGCTATATCAATTACTGGAAGGTATCTCTTGAGGGAGGGGAGCCTCGTCCACTGGTTCCAGAGGAGACCGAACAGAGCGACGCGATCTGGTCTCCGAACGGTAGTGAGGTGGCATATGTCTCCAACCGCAACGGAACTCTGGAGATCAGACTCGCCAGCGCGGAAGGGGGCGAGTCGAGGTCTCTGTTTAATCCAGGTATGGGTGTGTGCACCGCTCCCAGTTGGTCCCCAGACGGCTCCCACATCTGTTTCCTCCACGGCACCCCGACTGCTCCCGATGACCTCTGGATGATATCAGCTAAGGAAGGCGAATCTAGACAACTGACCTTCTCCTTGCCTGAAGGCGGCTTGGAGCACCGCCTTGTCACTCCAGAAAAGGTAGCTTATGCTAGCTTCGACGGCCTCTCCATCAACGCCTATCTATACACCCCTATAGACAGAAGAAGGCGCTACCCAGGCATCGTGTTTACTCATGGCGGACCGACCTCTCAGTTCTTGGATAATTACCAGCCGTATGTCCAGTACCTGGTACAGCGAGGGTACGTGGTACTGCAACCCAACGTCCGAGGAAGTTCCGGATATGGCAAAACGTTCGAAGAGGCTAACGACGGTGACTGGGGTGGAGGCGACTTGAAAGACGCGGTAGCAGGCGCCGATTTCTTGAAGAGTCTGCCCTACGTCTACCCAGATAGAATGGGCGTAACTGGCACCAGTTACGGAGGCATCATGAGCATGAACGCCGTCTGCTTTGCGCCTGGGGTGTTCCAGGCCGCGGTGCCTATGTCGGGATATGCCGACTGGCCCGTGGAGTTGAACAGAATGGCTGTGAAGCACATCAAATTGCTCGAACACGAGCTGGGACCATATAAGGATAATAAGGAGACTTGGTATCGCTGCTCGTCCATTTACTCGGTGCGTAATGCCATGACCCCAACATTCGTCCTACATGGCGAGGGCAGAGACCCTCAGTCAGATGCCTCCAGGGAGTTCGCTGAAGCCCTCAAGAAAGAGGGCAAGGTGGTGCAATACAAGGCCTATCCCAACGACGGCTACTACGTAGTGAATAGGTTCAACATCCGGGAGATGCTCAACGACATCGGGGACTTCTTCGACAAGTATCTAAAGAACGGAGTACGCTGAGGTTTAGCGCCTGATTTTTTTGACGACGGTTAAAATTTTTGCTAAAATTACACCGTATAAACACCTTGAGGTGGTGCAGCGGCTGAACAACAACATAAGCGGAATTATCCTCTCTTTTTTCCCTGCTGCGCCGGTCCTCAAGGCCCCAAATCCGGGCGTCCTTTGGATTAGCGGAGGCGACCCATATTGAGGATTACCTATGGTACGCAAGCAGAAGGAAGATGTCTCCCAGTACACAGCCAGTGATATTCAGGTCTTGGAAGGCCTGGAGGCTGTACGCCGCCGTCCAGGCATGTACATTGGCAGTACCGACCATCGCGGCCTGCACCACCTGATCTACGAGATTGTGGACAACGGCGTAGACGAGGCGATGGCCGGCACCTGCGATCGCATCTCCATAGTTCTGGAAGAGGGCGGCTCCGTACGAGTTGAGGACAACGGCCGCGGCATTCCTACTGATATTCACGCAACCACGGGCCGGCCCGCGCTGGAGACTATAATGACAACTCTTCACGCCGGCGGCAAATTCGGGGGAGGGGCCTACAAGGTATCGGGCGGACTTCACGGCGTGGGCGCTTCCGTGGTGAACGCGCTGTCGGAGCGGATGAGGGTGGAGGTACACCGGGACGGGCACGTGTCCGTGCAGGAGTTCGGCAGAGGAAAGCCGCTGGGCGACGTGGAGACGGTGGGCGAAAGCGACAAGTATGGAACAATCATATCCTTCCTGCCGGACACCACGATCTTCGGCAGCATTGAATACAACTATGATGAGTTGTCCCAGCGGTTCCGCGAGATGGCCTATCTGAACAAGGGTCTTCACATAGACTTCTTCAGCCCCTGGCACTTGGCGCGCGGAGCGGAAACAGCAAAGGAGTCCTACTACTTTGAGGGCGGGATCTCCGACTTTGTTGAGCTGCACCTCAACCATAACCGTGACGTACTGTCGAAGAAGCCCATCCACATAGAGAAGCCGGTGGAAGACACCATGGTAGAGGTGGCATTGCAGTACAACACGGGCTATTCGGAGCTGGTCTACGCATTCGCCAACTGCATCAACACGCCGGACGGGGGCACCCACCTAACCGGATTCCGCACCGCGATAACCCGCGCCCTGAATGACCACGCCCGCAAGCAGAAGTTCCTGCGCGACGACCACCCCAACCTGGCCGGAGAAGACGTTAGGGAAGGGCTGGCGGCAGTAATCAGCGTCAAGCTGCTCGACCCCGAGTTTGAAGGACAGACCAAGGCAAAGCTGGGCAACCCTGAAATCAAGGGCATCGTGGAAACCGCAGTCGCCGAGGGCCTGGAGTACTACCTTGAAGAGCACCCTCAAGAAGCGCGGCGGATCATAGACAAGGCTTTGACGGCACAGAAGGCCAGAGAGGCGGCCCGCAAGGCGCGCGAGATGGTGCAGCGAAAGAACGCTATGGACGGCGGGTCGCTGCCGGGCAAGCTTGCCGACTGCCAGGAGCGCGACCCCTCCATGAGCGAGCTGTTCATCGTAGAGGGTGAATCGGCCGGGGGTTCGGCCAAGATGGGTAGGGACAGGAAGTTCCAGGCCGTGTTGCCTCTGAAAGGCAAGATCCTCAACGTGGAGAAAGCCCGTGAGGACCAGATGATATCCCACGAGGAGATACGGACGATAATTACGGCCCTGGGAACCAAGTTTCACTCCAGGATCAGTGTCAACGGTGACGAAGTCAACGGAAACGGGCATGCGCCGGAAGGCTATGACCTTGATTCGCTGCGCTATCACAAGGTAATCATCATGACGGACGCAGACGTGGACGGGTCGCACATCCGCACGTTGCTGCTGACCTTTTTCTACAGGCACATGAAGCCGCTGGTAGAGGGGGGCTACTTGTACATAGCGCAACCACCCCTGTACAAGGGTTCCAAGGGCAGGGCGGACCAGTGGCTGTTCACAGAAGACGAAAAGGACCGCTGGGTGGCCAGGCAGCAATACTCCAACCTGAAGCTGACATCCGCCGATGGCTCGATATCTGCAACCGGTGTGGGAATACAGACTCTGCTGTCGCAGCAGGAGGGCCTGGATAGGGTGCTGCAGGATCTCCAGCAGACCGCCGGCATCCCTGTCGAGTTCATGTTGAAGCTTCTGAAATCGGATGTGGCAGAATGGCACCGGCATGAGATGCTGAACATAGACCAGTTCATGTTGCAGGTCAGGAGCTGGCTGGTGTCGGAGGGTATCCCTGTTGACCCGGGCTTCAACAAGGAGACCGAAGAGAAATGGCTCAAGGTAGAGTTCCCCTCCGGCAGCAAGTTCAAACTATCTCAGACGCTGTTTGATTTGCCGGTGATGAAACGCTGCTTTAACCTCTACTCCAAAGTGAAGGACGCGATGGAGCATGACAGCTTCACGCTGACCCGCAGAGGAAATGTGTTGGATACGGACATCCCATTGTCTGAGCTAGCAGCCAGGGTGAGCAAACATGCGGACAGAAGCGGAGTCAGCATCCAGCGCTACAAAGGACTGGGCGAAATGAACGCCGACCAGCTATGGGATACGACAATGAACCCGGAGACGCGCACCGTCCTCAAGGTTGGCGTGGAGGACGCTATTATAGCGGACGAGGTATTCAGCGTTCTGATGGGCGACTCTGTGCAGCCGCGGCGGGAGTTCATACAGACCTATGCAAGAGAAGTGCGCAACCTGGACGTATAGAGCAGGCTAAGGCCCGTGCGCCATGGGGTCACTAGCGAGCCAGTCCCTAACGGCGCTCTCTTGCTCTCGTGTTATACGCCCCTCTGAGGTAGCCAGATCAAGCAAGGTGGAGACGGTGGAAAGCGCGACCAGATCAACCCCAACCTCGCGGTATGCCTCAGCTGACCGGGGGAACCCGTAGGTGAAGATGCTGTAGCTGTGGCTGATCCTGGCTCCAACGGCATGCAACCCCCCGACAGCTCTGACGGCGCTGCCTGCGGTACTAGTGAGATCTTCTATCAGTACCGCCAGGCTTCCGGGTTGCACGCCCCCTTCCACCTGCTGGCCTCTGCCATGACCCTTGGCCTGATCTCGCACGTAGGCCATGGACTTGCCCGTTAGCGATGATACCCAAGCCGCCCAAGGTATACCGGCGGTGGCCACTCCCGCCACCACGTCAGCCTCCGGTTCCGTTTCCAGAATCCTATCTGCTAGAAGCTTTGCAATGCGCTCCCTTTCTAGAGGATGGGCGCAGAGCAGACGCAGATCGCAGTAGATTGGGCTGAGGATTCCGGATGAGAATACAAAGGGCTTCTCTGTGTTGATAATAACGGCCTCTTTGTCCAAGAGGATGGCAGAAACCTCTCTGGCCTGCTCATCCATGGCTGGTCTACCTTTACCTGTAATCACTGTTTCTCCCAACCGGGCCACCGGAGTGCTTGGCTAGGGACAAAGGCTTCCAAATGAGGAGATGACGCTCCGTAGTCAGCGTCATCTCCTCATTTCATACGGGTCTAGTACCAGTCGCGGTAGAAAGTCTCGTAGGGGACGGCTGTGGGCTTGGCCAGGTGCGGGACGGGTAGTTGCACCATGCCGCCTTCACGCGAGGGCAGGTATACCGCAGAGGTGCCCTGTACGAAGACCTGGTCCTCATGGTTGCGTCCCTCGTACTTGATGCCGACGGCGTGGTAGGTGCGCTCGCCGTCCACGGCGCCCTCGCCGGGTTCACCCTTCTGTACCTCCGTGAACTTCTTGACCACCTCTCCGTTGTAGATGCCCAAGTCGCCGTAGTACATAGGCCGGCGCAGAGCCATCTGGAGGCGGCGGATGAAGCCGTGGTCGCCCATCCAGTTGCTCATCAGGGCCTGTGGTATCTGCGACCTCTGGCCGCCCCAGTCAAAGGGCAGAGCCTGGCCGCGGTAGGCAGCCATTAGGGCGTCGCCGTGCTCCTCGCCGTGAGCCCATGGCCAGCGGGTCACGGGATGGGTATAGGGGTTCCCGGCGAATCCCGGCAGGAGCTTGTACTTCCGCGCCTTGTAGCCGGCCTCAAAAGCGTATGACCGCGCCGCGCCGTTGCGGATAAATCCGGTTACCGACCAGTCTTGGTCGCTCCAAGGCGGCACAACGAAGGTGGGCAGCTTGTCTCCCTCCTTTACATCCTCCCAGTAGAGTATCTCCTTGCCCCTGGGCTGCGCCTTCTCAATGAGGTCGATGAGCTCCTCCACTTTTTCCTGGTTGTACTTGCCGGCTTGCCGCTCGTACATCATGCGCTCACCCAGACGCTCCACGGACATGGCGCGGCCGGTGCCCATCTCTTCACGTGGGATCATGATCAGAGTGCCGTAGCACTTGCCAAGGAGGTCGCCGCGCATGTCCCTGTAGAAGACGTCCGTGATGAGGAAGAAGAGGTTGCCCTGCGCTCCCGGCTTCTCGATGACCTCGGTAGCCTTAGAGGTACTGCGGAGGCCTGTGCCGACACGAAGGACATCGTAGAATTCCCATGCCGTACCGGAATGGAAATTGGCGAACGGTATACCGCCGGGCCGATCTCTCCACAGCTCCTCAGGGCCGTGCCACATGGGGGTACGGGCCATGATCATCGCCGTTCCCGGGGTGGTGAGACAGCCGTAGGGGCCGTTCTTGGCATACTCGGGGTCGGTGTAGAGGGGATTGTCATCCCCAATGTGGACGGCATAAGCCTTGGCAACCTTCTCCGTAAGAGTCCAGGGACTCTTGAACGGTGGTCCAGAAGAGTCGTAGGGCTGGTTCATCCCATGGTACAGGCCAACATCAAGGGGGTAGCCTTCATGGACCTCTTCGCCAATCATTCCCCTTGACGCCTCACGAAACTCGTTCACCAAACTTTCAAAAGTCTCGCCAGTTGTCGTCATCGCCTCACTCCTTGTCTGTTTTTCAATTGCCCCGGCACGCGTACGTTACCACCATGGACTGCCTACTGGCAGGCCAACCAGGAATCCCTTCTCAGGGAGGTAGACCACTGCCGTGCCGTCAACAAGAGTCTGCCCAAGCTGGTTGTTGCCGGAGAGTTTGACCTCGACGGCGTAGTAATTCTCGTTTCCAACGGTCTCTTCAAACTTCCTGGCCACCTGGCCGCTGACCCACATGGTATCACCATAGCAGTAGTGGTTGGGCAAGTCCAAGCTTATGCTGCGCAGAAAGCCCAGGTCTCCCATCCAGTTGGTGATGACCTGGCTGGTCAAGGCAAAGCGATGCAACCCTCTGGCCACCGGCATCTTGAATCCCAACGCGCTAACCGACAACAGATCCTTGTAGGTCTGCTCCAAGTCCCAGTAGGGCCACTCTGTGGTGGGATTGACGGTTCGGCGTCCCGGGCTGTCCAGTATCTGCCGGTGGGCTACAGGGCCCAAGGAGGCCGTATTGGACTTCGCCAGCGCAACTTCCCAGAGTTCCATGGAGTTGTACTCCACGGGCCCCTTCACCAGGGTGGGAAGCATACCGCCCTCCTCTACTTCGCTCCAATACAGGGGCACCTGGCCGCGGTGCGGCAAGATGGCATCCAGGTCCCTTTCCAGGTTTTGGATCTCGTCGTCGGTGTACTGGTAGATGTCCCTGTCCTGAATGAGCGGCTCACCTGGGGTGTAGGGCACCATTGCCGCGGTGCCCGTAGCCGTCGCTATTACGCCTCCGTGAATGGTCCGGTAAGTGGCAACGGATTCGACTTCCGCCGTCTCCCTGTCCCCCCACGTGGGCCCGCTGCGCACGTCGGACACCTTCAGATCGCTCGCCAGCCGTTCCGCCATCCGTATTACGTCATTCCACTCGGCAGAGACACGGACGGTAAACCGTCGCAGGCCATACTCCTTTTGCTCGTATGCGGCGCCGGAATCTGGTGTGCGTGCAGCAAGAACAAAGCTGGGAGGCGCTATCAGCGTATTGTACAGGGTGCCTACGCCCCCTGCTGCGTTGTTGTATAGGGGATTCACGTCGCCCAGCGCGGCGCCGAACTTCTGGATTGCGGACCAGTCAGCCACGCTAACCCCTTGCTCCACGTCCGGCGCTTCCCCTCCGACCAGCTTTTTGCTGTCCTCTATGAAATCACTCAAGCTTCCTGCCATAAAACCTACCTCCTTGAATTCGCTGTTCTGTCTTTACAGGTCAATGGTTATCTTACAGTGGGACGAGGGCAGGATACATGCGCGACGGAAGATGGTCAATTCATTCACTACGCACGGAACGCAAGCGATCGATCATTGTTAAGCTACGTCTTTGTAAAGTCCCCGTTCCGTGATAAACCTCTCTACCTCGGGCGGTACGAGATATCTCACCGACAGGCCCGAGGCGACCCTGCGCCTGATCTCCGTGCCACTGATGCCAATCAACGGCCCTTCAATGAGTCCGAGCTTCCGCTCCAGGGCAGGATACCGCCGCTTGACCTCTTCAAGAGCATCAGGCGAGTAGCCGGGCCTGGTAACGGCGGTAAGCGTGCATAGGTCAAGAAACCGCTCGGGATCTTTCCAGCGGGGCAGGCTCAACAGAGAGTCAACGCCGACGATAAAGTTGATATCGACGTCCGATCCCCATTGTCCGGCCAGCTCTTCAAGGGTATCGACAGAGTAGGTGGGGCCCGGCCTGTCAATCTCTATCGCCGAGGAATCAAAGGCGGGGTTATTGGCCACGGCCAGCCGCACCATCTCCAGCCGTAGGGAGCCTGCCGTAATCCGCCTGCCGCTTTTGAGCCAGGGCTGTCCCGTTGGTATGAACACCACCTTTTGCAACGGGCCGCGCATACGGGATTCCTCTGCAATTATCAGGTGCGCTATATGGATGGGGTCGAACGTACCCCCCAGTATACCGATTCGCATTTCATTCCCACTGGAACTCTCGATTCCCTATTCTCACCGTGTCTCCGTGCTTGACTCCCGCTTTCTCCAGGACGCGGAGCACGCCAAGCCTTCCTAATTCCTCTCTCAGTTGGAGCCTTACTCTGAACTGCCGCATGTCTGGCAGGACTACGAGGCGCTCCGCTGGCGGCGATGATACCACAAATGCATCGCCGTCCTTTACGACAGAGAGCAGCCCTCTTCTTGGCCTAGGGGACAGCACAGGACGGCCTTCCGGCTGACGTCTGGGCACCAGGGGTACCTGTGCCAGGAGGTTATGCAGTCCCGCCCTGAGGTCATCGATGCCCTCTCCCGACTGGCTGGAAACAAAGTAGCGGGCTACCCCGTATGAGGCGAGCCTCTTTCTCAAGGCTGGCATTTCCTGCGCCACGTCTGGGAGGTCTGTTCCGCTGACAACAACCAGATATGGCCGCTCCAGCATGCTTGGGTCATGGATACCAACCTCGTCGCGAAGGTCTTTGAGATCGCCGGTTACATCCGCACTTCGTCCGTCCAAGAGGTACACATGGAGACGCGGCCGCCAAAGGTGCCGAAGAAAGCTGTTGCCTAGGCCTTGGCCCAGGCTGGCCCCGCTAAGGAGACCGGGCAACTCAAGGATGGAAAAAGCATCCCAGTTGTGCTCAGCCACACCGATGACAGGCTCTCTAGTGGTGAACGGATACTCTGCCACCTCAGGCCCTGCGCCGGTCATTGATCTCAAGAGCGCCGATTTCCCAGAATTGGGCTTCCCTATGAAGCCAACATCCGCAATAACCTGCAGTTCTAGGGTGTACTCTCTTTGCTCCCCGTCTTCACCCGTCTCAGCTATGAGCGGCGTCTTATTTGTTGAAGACGCAAAATGAACATTCCCTCGCCCACCTGAACCTCCGTCTGCAGCAAGCAACTCCTCTCCAGGCTGAAGCAACTCTCCTCTAAAGAAATGCCTCTCATTCAACGCCCAGACGGACGTGCCCAATGGAACCTCAATATATGAAACTCCCCCAGACCCACCAGTCCTCTTCCCGCCTTGACCATCCGACCCAGGCCGACCCCTAAATAACCTCGGCAGATTCCGGCCATACTCATGGAGAGACGCAGACCCCAAGAAGAAAACATCAGATCCGAACCCTCCATCACCTCCATCAGGCCCCCCGTAGGGGAGATAACGGACACGGGAGAGACTTATGCTCCCATGTCCACCTCGTCCTCCAAGTACTGTTATTGTCGTTTTGTCGTTCATAAATAAGACCTATGTTAATTTAAAGTATTTAAGATATCTAATAATAATAATGGCCCTGATCTGTTTCATTGGTCTCGTCAGGGGAAATAAGGGAATCGAAGCCTAGTTTGGGGTTCCTTGAGAGTTGAATCCTATTGGAATCTCAGGGGGCTTTATGGGATCTTCTGGGAATCGGTTGCTAATCCAAGCCCACTCTTGATGGCCGTGACCTCATTTTCAAGCGTAGGGTTCTTTAACAAAGCTTCGTTGATTTGACGTATCGAGTTACGTACTGTCTTCGGGTTCCAATTCCCCATAAGAGATGCTATTTCCCTTATGGGCTTCTTGATTGCAGAGTCAATGAGGAACATGGAGACTCGTTGGGGATGCGTCGTTTTCCGGTCTCGCGTCCTTGTGCAAATCAGCTTGGTTGGCACGTTGTAGTACTGGGAGACGGACTCCAGAATGGCGTCGGGACTTAGCTCCTGCCAGGAATTGGTTTCCGGCATGCCCGAGAGAGCCATATCGATGAGCTCTGTTGATATGGGAGAATCAAAGAACTGGGACAACGCGATGATCCGGTTGAGGCAACCTTCCAGGCTCCGGATGCCGTTGGGTGCACGCCTGGCTATTTCAAAAGCCACCGATTCTGTAATAGGGGCGTTCTGGGCCTGGGCTTTGTGGATCAGTATTGCAACGCGGGTTTCCAGGTCAGGCTCTTGAATGTCAGCGATGAGGCCCCACTCGAACCGGGAGCGTAGCCTGTCTTCTAGCAGTGAGACCGAAGTGGGTGGTTGATCGCAGGCGACTACAATTTGCCGGTTGGCGTTGTGCAAGTCGTTGAAGGTATGGAACAACCCCTCCTGGGTCTGCTCCTTGCCAGAAAGGAACTGGACGTCGTCGAGGAGGAGGAACTCCGCGCTACGATACTTGGCGCGGAATTCCTCCGTTCGCCGCTGCCGAATGGACTGGACAAAGTCGTTGGTGAACTGCTCCGTGGTGACGTACAGAGGTGTGACGCCACGTTCAGAGACGGAGGAGGCGATGGCGTGCAGAAGGTGGGTTTTGCCTAGTCCGACTCCTGAGTAGATGAAGAGGGGATTGTACTGGACCCCTGGTTTGTCTGCTACGGCGCGGGCCGCGGCGTAGGCAAGATGGTTGGAAACCCCCGTGATGAAGTTGTTGAAGGTGTAACGTCCGTTGCCGCCGTAGTTGCGGACGGGGCCGGAGGGCGCCGGATGTGGGTTCACTCTAGGCTCCACAAGGATGGGATCGCCCATTGCGCCATCCTCCACTGGACCGCTCTCGAAGTGTGGAGAAACAACCTTAATGGCGACACGGGTGGGCTTGCCCGCCACGTCCGAAACCACGTCTTCTATTACCTGGTGCATACGTCTCTCTAACCACTCGGAGGCGAAGGTAGTGGCGGTGCCAACCGACAGAAGGTCGCCATCTATGGAAAGCCCCAAGGTGCCCTTCAACCAGGTCTCATAGCTGGAACGGGGGACCTGAAGTTGCAGTTGTCCCAGAGAGGCGGTCCATAGTTTTTGAGCAGGATTCGTCATAGAATTAAGCTTAGCCTTTATTTAAGGGCGGCAAAAACGTCCATGGAAATGGACGCGATGGACGACAAGATATCATTGCCCACTACGTGAGAGTGCAAGTATGGAATCTTCAAAAATCCGAAAATATTTTCCTGTTCCGATACGTGAAGCCAAGCAACGGTCAGGGCAAGGAACCTATAGTATCCTCCAATTATGAGACTAGTGTTTATGGGAACTCCGGATTTTGCAGTGCCCGTTCTGGACGCGCTTTGCTCCAGCGGGCATGACGTGGCGGCGGTCTACACCCGTCCCGACCGTCCCGCGGGTAGAGGCCGCCGGCTTAGCCCTCCCCCGGTCAAGGTGTATGCAGAGCAGCAAAGCATACCGGTCGTTCAGCCGGGCAGTCTGAGCCGGGAGCCGACCATAGAAACCCTGGCATCTCTGGAGCCACAGGCTATGGTGGTGGCTGCTTACGGAAGGATTCTGCCTCCTGAGATGCTGAGAATACCTCCCTTGGGTGTGTTGAACGTCCACCCGTCGTTGCTTCCCAGGTACAGGGGGCCATCGCCGGTGACGGAGGCCATCCTAGATGGCGAGTCGAAGGTGGGGGTGACGGTCATGTTGCTGGACGAAGGAATGGATACGGGCCCCATTCTGGCGCAGAAGGAGACAGATGTATTCCCTGAAGAGGCGACGGATCAGCTAACGCGGAGGCTGTTTGTATTGGGCGGTGAGTTGCTTGCAGAGGTATTGCCGGCATGGGAGGCCGGGGAGATCAGGCCCGCGCCGCAGAACGAAGACGAGGCGAGCGTCACCAGGCTGTACAGCAGAAAGGACGGGGATCTTGACTGGTCGCTGCCGGCGGAGTACCTGGCAAGGCGGTTGCGTGCGCTCCATCCCTGGCCGGGTTGCTTTACGCACTGGGAAGGCCGGTTGCTCAAGGTGATCAGGGGCCGGGCATTCGAAGAAAATGCTCTTGACGCTGTAAAAGGACAGGTGGTTTCACCCGGCAAAGCCGGAGGCTACACGGCGGGAGTGGCAACGGGTAAAGGCGTGCTGGTTCTGGATGAAGTCCAGCTGGAAGGAAGAAAGCCTCAGCCCATGGGAGAGTTCCTCAAGGGACAGCCGCACTTTCTGGGAGCGGTGCTCAGTAGCCGGGCAAAGAAGTAAGGCGACTCCGCGGCGAGGAGAAAATGCTGCGGCTCAGCCGCTGTCTTCTTCGGACTCAGCCGCAGGCTCACCTCCGACAAGCCCCACTTCGGCGGGCATCTCCGCTTCTTCGACGGCGGCATGCGTAGTATTGACGCGAGCCACGAGTTCCTCAGGATCGTTGAGGATGGTCACTTTGTCGCCAAGGCTTATGTCGGAGACATAGATGCTGCGTTCAAAGTCTTCAAGAGAGGATACGTCAACCTCGACGAATTGAGGAACTTCAAGGGGGAAGCTTTCCACCTGCAGGGAGTTTAAGGCCTGGTTGAGCCTGCCGTTCATCAGCCGCACGGCAGGGGCTTCTCCTATGAGATATACGGGAACTTCCGAGCGAATGGTCTCCGTTAGAGGCACCTGCAGGAAATCGACGTGGAGGATGTCTTCCGTTAGGGGGTGCCGCTGCACCTCCCTGATGAAGGCAAAGCGGGAGCCACCCTCTCCTTTGACAGTGACGGGGATGTTGCTCCCGGCCCGTGCCACTATCTTGCGGAGGGTTGAAGTATCGGCCTGGAGAGCGGCGGGCTCTATTCCCCGCCCGTATACGTGGATAGGGGTCAAGCCGAGCCGCCTCAGCTCTTTGACCTTCTTCCCTTTTACGCTGCGCGGATCTGCTTGCAGGGAAAGCGACTCGATAGTCATGAATTGAATGGTCTCCTTATAACAGCTTAGAGACGCTGTCCAGGCGCCTCAGGGATGTCCACGTTGTATCCCCCAAGGCTGGCACTATACCATTCAATTTGCGACCCTTCAAGATTGCGTGCTATAATCCCCCAGTACGGCTAGCCTGTGGAGGTGCGGACAAGATGAGGGTGCCAATGAAGGTGGACTACGGGGTACGGGCCCTGGTGGAGCTAGCTCAGCACGGCGAAAACGGGCCATTGCCAACAGCTGAAATAGCTGGTCGGCAGGACATACCAGAGTCATATCTCGATCAAGTCCTATCGGTTCTCCAAAAATTTGGTATGATTCGGAGCCGGAGGGGCCCCCAGGGGGGGCATACTCTGGCCAGAGACCCCGGTGAAATCAACCTGGCCATGGTGGTGGACACATTAGAAGGGACAGGAGCTCCGCTCGTGTGCATTGAGCATCCATCTGAGTGTACGCTTTCTGGCGCCTGTGCTCAACGTGAAGTCTGGCAGACTGTGGAGTCGACGGTTCGCAACGTACTAGGAACGACAACCATTGCCGACCTGGCAAGCCGCCAGCAATCGATGGCAAGTCGCGGCATGTACTACATCTAGGCTCGTCAAGTATTAAAGAAGCCCTGAACCGTTGTTTGGTCTAGCAACTGAGCGTATGAGTTCAGGGTTTTTTGCGTCTTGAACGGGGATGGATCTGGATAGATGGTTGACGCATAGAAGCTGAAGTTCGAAATTTGCTATAGGGGGTAGGCAGTGATGCAGACAACAGAGGCAAGGGTGTTTACGCCGGAACAGGCAAGACGTTACAGCAGACACATCATCATGCCTCAGATAGGCGGCAAGGGCCAGCGCAAGTTGCTGGACGCCAAGGTATTGCTGATTGGCGCCGGGGGGCTGGGTTCGCCTGCTGCCCTATACCTGGCGGCGGCAGGCGTGGGGACGCTGGGCATTGTAGACTTCGACGAGGTTGATCTGACCAACCTGCAAAGGCAGCTGCTTCACCGCACCAAGGATGTAGGCAGGCTGAAGGTAGATTCTGCCGAGGAGATGATCAACAGCCTCAATCCGGACGTTAAGGTAGTAAAGCACCGCGTGCAGCTCTCTTCGGAGAATGCGCTGGACGTGCTTGCGAATTACGACATCATTGTAGACGGTAGCGACAACTTCCCCACGCGATACCTGGTCAACGACGCATCAGTGATGCTGGGGAAGCCGTGCGTACACGGCAGCATCTTCCTATTCGAAGGGCAGGCATCGACGTTTGTGCCTGGCTACGGTTGCTACCGTTGCTTGTACCCAACGCCTCCTCCCCCGGGAATGGTGCCGAGCTGCGCCGAAGCCGGGGTGCTTGGCGTGTTGCCGGGGATCATCGGCTCCATTCAGGCGGTAGAGACTATAAAGCTGGTCTTGGGTCTAGGCGAGACCTTGACGGGGAGGCTGCTCCTGTTCGACGCGCTGGATATGAACTTCCGCACAGTGAGGGTGCCCCGCAACAGAGAGTGCCCAGTCTGCGGCGACAAACCGACGGTAACCGAACTCATTGACTACGAGCAGTTCTGCGGCATACCGCACCTACAGGAGGCCGCGCCCGCCAATTAGGCCTGTAGCTGACGGCGGCCTGCTATGCGGACCAGGATAACCAGGGAAAACAAGCTTCAAGAGGTCAGTTCTAAGGCGGAAAGCCGGAGCGGGATATTAGCCGCCATAGGCAATACGCCGCTGGTGGAGTTGCCGCACCTTTCACCCAAGCCTGACATACGCCTGTTTGCCAAGCTGGAAGGCGCCAACCCCACGGGCAGCGTAAAGGATAGGATTGCCCTGACCATGGTGGAGCAAGCAGAGGCCGAAGGCGTGCTCACGCCAGATAAGGTGATACTGGAGCCCACCAGCGGCAATACGGGCATTGCACTGGCTATGATAGGTGCGGTGAAGGGGTATGGTGTAGAGGTAGTGATGCCGGAGAACGTGAGCCAGGAGCGCGTACAGCTTTTGGAGGCGTTCGGAGTGAAGATCCACTTCTCGGACGGAAGCCTGGGCACCAACGGGTCTATCCCGGTAGCCCGCAAGATGGCCGAGGAAGACGACCGGTACTTCATGCCGTATCAATACGGAAACAAGGCCAATACTCAAGCCCACTATGAAGGTACGGGCAAGGAGATAACGGATTCCCTGCCCAACGTGGATATGTTCGTGGCTGGCCTGGGCACCGGGGGCACGCTGACCGGCACGGGACGCCGGCTCAAAGAGCACAACGAAGATATCAAGGTGGTAGCGGCGGTCCCTGAACCGAACGATGCTATTCAAGGGCTGCGCAGCTTGGAAGAAGGGTTCATTCCGCCGATTCTTGATGAATCGCTGCTGGACGCTCGCATTCTGGTGCCCGGCGATGAGGCGTTCAAGATGACCAAAGAGCTTCTCCATGGCGAAGGTGTGTTTGCCGGCATCTCCTCGGGGGCGGTCATTGCCGCCGCACTGAAGGTAGCCAGCAGACTGGACGAGGCAGACATCGTCTGCCTGCTGGCGGACGGTGGGTGGAAGTACCTGAGCACCGGGCTCTGGACCAAAGAGTACGCCGATCTGAGGATGGAGGTGGAAGGGAAGGTGTGGTGGTGACGTACGAAGTCCGTGTGCTAGCGACTAGGAGTGACGCCGACAGAGGCTTGCTGGATACCCTCTTCAGGGAGGGGGTGGGTTACGCCGTCGTTTCCAGCCTGGATAGTAGGACTGGCCAAGTAGATGCAGTTCTGCTGGACCTAAGCGCATCGGGCTTGGGTGAGGTGGATACTCTGGCCGAGCAGTGCAGCAGGCTGGATGTGGCACTCATCTGTGCCCTACCCAGAGAGCTTGTCGGTAAGTACGATGCTTCACAGGCCAGTGATTTCTTCCTCTTGCCGCCGTCGCCAGGTGAAGTGAGTGCTAGGATCAGGCAAACGCTGATTCGCCTCAATCAAACCGGGCCAGCAAGAAGCGAAGAATCGCTCAGAAGGGGAGACCTGTACATAGACCTGGCCCGCTATGAGGTGTTCCACCGTGGAAACAGGGTGCTGCTCACGTTCAAAGAGTACCAGCTCCTCTCACTGCTTGCGGCCAGTCCGGGCCGGGTGTTCACTCGTGAAACGCTGCTCAGCGAGGTCTGGCAGTACGACTATTACGAGGGGTCGCGGACGGTGGACGTGCACATACGGAGGCTGCGCAGCAAACTGGAAGATGCTGGTCAAGACCTGATAGAGACAGTGCGCAACGTGGGCTACCGCTTCAGAAGAGAGGCCGCGTTGCTTGGTGAAGGGTAGCAAGGTAAGAAGCCACAGCCCTTGGGCATTGCCTTGTTTTTCAAGCAAACGCCGCCTTGATTCCCTCCATGCATCCTGCTTTTTGTAACAAACAGTTAACATCCCGTCCATCATTTCAGTCAAAAGAGGCGTATAGTCGGTGCAACGGGCTCACCTGATTGAAAAAGTAATCACAATGTATTTGACCAAGAATTCACAATCGGATTAAACGTGTCTCTTCTTATGCAACAAGATCGCGAAGAAGCTATTGAATACACACTCCGCACGGTTAGAGACAATGACGTGCGGTTTGTTCGTCTCTGGTTCACGGACATCCTGGGGAATCTCAAAGGGTTTGCTCTGAATGTGGCGGAACTGGAGAACGCTTTTGACAAAGGTATGGGATTTGATGGTTCATCCATTGAAGACTTCGCCCGCATTGATGAGAGCGATATGGTGGCAATGCCCGATCCCACCACCTTTCGCATCCTCCCCTGGCGGCCCAAACAGAACGCGGTAGGACGCATGTTTTGCGACATCCTGACCCCTGACGGCATGGCTTTCGAGGGCGATTCCAGGACGGTGCTGAAGCGTAATCTGGAGCGGGCAAGCAACCTCGGCTACACATTCTACGTTGGACCTGAGCTGGAGCACTTCTACTTCAAGAGCGCGGACGGCACCGAGCCCCTGGATGCCGGTGGTTACTTTGACCAGACCCCGCAAGACATATCCACCGAGCTGAGACGCGATACTGTCCTCATGCTGGAGGAGATGGGGATACCAGTGGAGTACAGCCACCACGAGGTGGCGCCCAGCCAGCATGAGATAGACTTGAGATTCACGGACGCCTTGACCATGGCCGATACCGTGATGACGTACCGCCTGGCAGTAAAGGAGGTGGCTATAAGATACGGGTTTTACGCCACCTTCATGCCCAAGCCAGTGGCCAGCATGAACGGCAACGGCATGCACGTAAATATGTCACTGTTTCAGGGGGACAGCAACGTCTTCTTTGAAAAGAATGACTCCTACAAACTGTCGCGGCTGGCGCGCTGTTTCGTCGCTGGTCTCATGAAGCATGCCCAAGAGATAACGGCGGTAACCAATCAGTGGGTGAACTCGTACAAAAGGCTGGTGCCAGGCTATGAAGCACCTGTCTACATCTCTTGGGCCAGGATCAACCGGTCAGACCTGATACGTATTCCCGCCTTCCGTGAAGGAAAGGAAGAATCGGTGCGCGTTGAATACCGAGCTCCGGACCCTGCCTGTAACCCATACCTGGCATTCAGCGTACTCCTATCCGCCGGGTTGGAGGGCGTTGAGAAGGAATATCCGGTTCCTGACCCTGTAGAAGCTAACGTTTACCAGATGTCGGAAGAAGAGAGAAAGGCCAGGGGCGTGGAGACACTGCCTGAAAGCCTCTTTGAAGCAATCAGCTATGCTGAGCAGAGCCAATTGGTGAAACGCGCCCTCGGTGAGCACGTTTTCAATAGCTTCATCAAGAACAAGAAGATCGAGTGGGACAGCTATCGTACCCACGTCACAGACTACGAGCTCAAGCGCTATCTGCCGGTACTTTGAGGAACACTTTGATGAAAGAAGACATGCCGAGAGGACTGTACCGCCCCGAGTTCGAGCACGACGCCTGCGGCGTGGGTGTCGTCGCCGATATAAAGGGCCGCAAGTCGCACCAGATTGTCGATTGGGGCATTGACTTGCTGCGACATTTGGCGCACCGCGGCGCCCAGGGCAGCGACCCGGATACGGGCGATGGGGCGGGAATACTTCTCCAGACTCCGCACGCATTCTTTGTCCATGAGAGTGGAGTAGACCTTCCGCAGCGGGGTGAGTACGGGGTGGGAATGGCGTTCTTGCCGCAAGACCAGGCGGAGAGGGCGCGCTGCGAGGAGATCATAGAAGGCGTGGTTCAGGCGGAAGGCCAGCGGTTCCTGGGATGGCGGGACGTCCCTGTGGATGAAAGCCGTATTGGCAAGACGGCCAGGGCGGTACGGCCCGTCATACGGCAGTTCTTTGTGGGGCGGGGCTCCAACGTGCTTGATCAGGCCTCCTTGGAACGGAAGCTATACGTCATACGCAAAGTGATAGAGAACGCGGTGGCTGCTTCCGGGATGAAGGGAGCGGATGCCTTCTACATCTCCAGTCTCTCCTCCAACACGGTGGTTTACAAGGGACTGCTCACAGGCACGCAAGTAGAGCACTTCTACCCGGATCTGAAGAACCCCCAAATGGAATCCGGTTTTGCCATGGTGCATTCCAGGTTCAGCACAAACACGCTGGGCTCATGGAAGCTGGCGCATCCGTACCGCTACATATCGCACAATGGAGAGATCAACACGCTGAGGGGCAACAGTAACTGGATGACGGCCCGCGAGGCCCTGTTGTCGTCACCCATGTTTGGTGATGACGTGAAGAAGCTATTCCCAATTATTACACCCCGCGCTAGCGATACGGCCAGCTTCGATAATGCTTTCGAGATGCTGGTGCTGGGCGGCAGAACTCTGTCTCATGCCATGATGATGATGATTCCAGAGGCATGGAACGGGAACAAGTTCATTTCAGCGGAAAAGCGGTCTTTTTACGAGTACCATGCCAACCTGATTGAACCGTGGGACGGCCCTGCGCTCATAGCTTTCACCGATGGAACAAGGATAGGCGCCAATCTGGACCGCAACGGCCTGCGGCCTTTCCGCTACACCGTGACCAAGGACAATCTGCTGATCATGGCGTCCGAAACAGGCGTGCTGGAGGTGTCGCCGGAAAACGTGCAGTACAAGGGGCGCCTGCGACCGGGCCGGATGTTCCTCTTGGACACGGAGCAGGGACGGATCATAGACGATGAGGAGATCAAGTCGGAGGTCGCTACAAGGCAGCCGTATGGTGAATGGACCAGGGAAAACATGGTACGGCTTGAGGACCTGCCTGAAGAGACAATGGAGCCGCCCGTGGAACGCTCATCAATGGTGGAAAGACAGGCGGCGTTTGGCTACACCCTGGAAGAGCTCAGAATGCTGGTCCAGCCTATGTCTGAGACGGGGTCGGAGCCTGTAGGCTCCATGGGCAACGATACGCCGCTGGCTGTGCTTTCTGACAGGCCGCAGCTGCTGTTCAACTACTTCAAGCAGCTATTTGCCCAAGTGACCAACCCACCGTTGGACGCGATACGCGAAGAGATAGTCACTTCTCTGGAGATATGGCTTGGCTCTGAAGGCAATCTCCTTGAAGAAACGCCTGAACAGGCCCGTCAACTGAAGCTGCCCCACCCGGTGATAACCAATGAAGAGCTAAAGCGAATAAGGCAAAACCAGATCCCTTATCTCAAAACGAAGACCCTGCCGGCCCTGTTCAACGCCGACGAAGGGCCGGGAGCCATGGAGAGGGCCCTGGAGGAGCTGCTTAGAGAGGCATCCCAGGCGGTAAAGTCGGGGCATACCATTCTGGTGCTGTCGGATAGAGGCGTGGACGCCAAGCACGTTCCCATACCCAGCTTACTGGCAACCTCCGCGGTGCATCATCACCTGATAAGGGAGGGGCTGCGTATGAAGGTTGGCCTCGTTGTGGAGTCGGGTGAGCCACGGGAAGTGCAGCATTTTGCCCTGCTCATCGGCTACGGGGCGGGAGCCGTGAACCCCTACTTGGCCTTTGAATCGCTGGCTGACATGGTAGGACAGGGGGACCTGCTTCCTGAAGGATTGGATTACGATACGGTCCAGAAGAACTTCATCAAAGCGGTGCACAAAGGCCTGCTCAAAGTTGCTTCCAAGATGGGCATTTCCACAATACAAAGCTACAGGGGCGCCCAGATCTTTGAGGCGGTGGGCTTGAATCAAGAGACCATAGACAAATACTTCACCTGGACGCCGTCCCGTATCAGCGGGATTGGTATAGATGTCATCGAAGAGGAGAGCCTGAGCCGGCATTGCAGAACATACGGCGAATCAAGATTGGCTGCCGTGCTGGACTTGGAGGTGGGCGGCGTCTATCAGTGGCGACGGGACGGCGAGTTTCACATGTGGAATCCTAACGCTATTGCCTTGTTGCAGCACGCCGCCAAGACAGCCGACGCCAGTGTGTACAGGCGGTTTGCTGAATTGGCCGACGAATACGAAAAACGGTTGTGCACGCTGCGGGGGCTCCTGGAGTTCAGGATGGCGGAAGAGCCGCTATCCCTGGATGAGGTGGAGCCTGCCAGTCGGATAGTGAAGCGCTTTGCCACGGGAGCCATCTCTCTGGGTGCTATCAGTAGGGAGGCCCACGAGACCCTGGCCATAGCTATGAACCGTATAGACGCCAAGAGCAATACCGGTGAGGGCGGAGAAGATTACCGCCGCTTTACTCCCGATTCCAACGGCGACTCGCGGAGCAGCGCTGTCAAGCAGGTGGCTTCCGGGCGGTTTGGCGTTACCACCAACTATTTGGTGAACGCTACCGACTTGCAGATCAAAATGGCGCAGGGTTCTAAGCCTGGAGAGGGAGGTCAACTCCCCGGCCATAAAGTCGATGATTATATAGGGTGGGTGAGGCGGACCACGCCTGGAGTGGAGCTGATATCGCCGCCGCCGCACCACGATATCTACTCGATTGAAGACCTGGCGCAGCTCATTCATGACCTGAAGAACGTGAATCCTGAGGCACGGATCCACGTCAAGCTTGTGGCCGAGGTAGGCGTTGGCACCGTCGCCGCCGGAGTTTCCAAGGGCCACGCCGATGTTGTGCTGATCAGCGGAGACAGTGGCGGCACGGGTGCATCGCCCGAATCGTCCGTCAAACATGCCGGGCTGCCCTGGGAGCTTGGCATTGCTGAAACGCAGCAGGTGCTGGTGCAAAACGACTTGCGAGGCCGCATAGTGGTGCAAACGGACGGACAACTGAAGACCGGGCGTGACGTGGCTATCGCCTGTCTATTAGGTGCGGAGGAGTTTGGCTTTTCCACCGCTCCTTTGATAGCGCTGGGCTGCATTATGCTGCGCAAGTGCCACCTGAACGCGTGCTCGGTGGGCATTGCCACCCAAGACCCCGAGCTGCGCAAGCATTTCGACGGCCAGCCGGAGGCTGTGATCAACTACTTCTTCATGGTGGCAGAGCAGCTACGAGAGATTATGGCGAAGATGGGGTTCCGCACAGTCGATGAGATGGTGGGCCGCGTTGACAGGTTGGACAGCAAGAAGGCCATAGACCACTGGAAGGCAAAAGGCCTGGATTTTAGCCAGCTTCTTCACCGTCCTGAAGCATCGGACAGGGTGGCGACTTATTGCCGCGAGGTGCAGGATCATGGCCTGGACAAAGCTCTTGACAAAGAACTGCTCCGCCTGGCGCAGAGTGCTCTTCATGGAAACGGGCCGGTAAAGGCCACGTTGCCAATCCATAACTACAACCGTACGGTGGGGACCATGCTCAGCGGAGAGGTGGCCAAACGTTACGGAGAGGATGGTCTGCCTGAGGGTAGCATGCATTTCCGCCTGCAGGGTTCGGCGGGGCAGAGCTTCGGCGCATTTCTGGCCAAGGGAGTTGCCCTGACGCTGGAGGGTGATGCAAACGACTACTTTGGCAAGGGGATGTCCGGCGGCCGGCTCGTAGTGTATGCACCGGAGGGTTCCACCTTTGTGGCTGAAGACAACGTCATCATCGGTAACGTGGCACTCTACGGTGCCACGGGAGGACGCGCCTTTATACGCGGCATGGCTGGTGAGCGGTTCGCCGTGCGCAACAGCGCCGCTTATTCCGTGGTAGAGGGTATCGGCGACCATGGCTGTGAATATATGACCGGCGGCATGGTGGTGGTGCTTGGTCGGACGGGTCGAAACTTCGCCGCGGGAATGAGCGGCGGCATAGCCTTTGTTCTGGACGAAGACGGCGAGTTCACCGATAAATGCAATACGGAAATGGTTGTGCTGGAGCAGGTGGATGATCCGGCGGATCAGCTAGCATTGCGACAGATGATTGAATGGCACCAGGAGTACACAGGGAGCACCAAGGGGCGGATGGTGCTGGATAACTGGAAGGGCATGATCGCCAAGTTCGTCAAGGTTATGCCCGTAGCTTATCGCAAAGTGCTGGAGACGCAAAAGGTGAAGCAGCCTAAAGAGGTAGAACTGGTAATTCATGGGTAAGCTGCTGGGGTTTGTTCATCTGGGCCGAAGAAGCCCCAACCGGGAGCCAATAACGGAACGGGTCAAGCACTGGAAGGAGTTCTACCAGGAATGGCCTGTGCAAAGCATACGTGATCAGGCAGGCCGTTGCATGGACTGCGCTGTGCCGTTCTGCCATACGGGCTGCCCACTGGGAAACATCATCCCGGACTGGAACCATCTGGTCTATACGGACAGCTGGAAGCAGGCGCTGGATATGCTCCACGCAACCAATAATTTCCCTGAATTCACCGGCCGCATCTGTCCCGCTCCCTGTGAAGAGGCTTGTGTGCTGAACATAAACCAGGATCCCGTGACTATTGAGTATATAGAGAACGCCATAGCAGAGAGAGGCTTCCAGGAAGGCTGGATAAAACCGGAGCCGCCGCAGGTTAGAACGGGCAAGAAAGTGGCGGTAGTGGGTTCAGGGCCCGCTGGACTGGCTGTTGCCCAGCAGTTGAACCGCGCCGGTCACTCCGTCACGGTGTTTGAGCGGGACGAATACGTTGGCGGGCTCCTCACCTTGGGCATTCCCGATTTCAAACTAGAGAAGAGCGTGGTGCAGCGCCGCGTCGACATCATGGCCGAGGAAGGAGTCATCTTCAGGACGAGCACGAACGTGGGTGTTGACGTCACTGCGAAAGACCTGCTGCAGGATTTCGACGCCGTTTGTTTGACAGGCGGAGCCACCAAGGCCAGGGAACTACCGATACCGGGGCGCGACCTTGAAGGTATTCATCTGGCCATGGACTATCTATCGCAGCAAAACAGGATAATAGCGGGTCAGACTGTCGCCCCTGAGGAGAGGATTAGTGCGGAGGGCAAACGCGTGGTGATCCTGGGCGGCGGCGACACGGGAGCCGACTGCCTGGGAACGGCGCACCGTCAGGGAGCCGAGGTTGTGTACCAGTACGAGTTGCTGCCGGAGCCGCCATTGCAACGTTCCAACGATGAGCCGTGGCCCTACTGGCCGCTGATTTTAAGGTCTTCCGCGGCTCACGATGAGGGCGGCGTTCGCGATTACAGCATCCTGACCAAGGGCTTCTACGGCAACAACGGGCGAGTGGAGGGGATGCGTGCCGTACGCCTGGAATGGGGGACACCGGACGAGACGGGCCGGCCCGTGATGAACGAGGTACCTGGCAGCGAATTTGAAATCGAAGTAGACCTGGTATTGTTGGCCCTGGGGTTTGTTTCCCCGGAGCAAGAGGGTCTGCTGGAGCAGCTTGCAGTGGCCTATGACGTACGTGGTAACGTCTCCACGGATGAGAGCCACATGACCAGCGTACCCGGCGTTTTTGCCGCCGGAGACATGCGGAGAGGCCAGTCGCTGGTGGTGTGGGCAATTGCGGAGGGTCGGGAGGCGGCGCACCACATGGACAAGTACCTCATGGGCTCGACCAAGCTGCCTCGCAGCCTGCCCGGCACCCTATCGCGGTCTATTTCTTCCTAGCCGTTTGGCGCCTTTGCTGCTTGATCCGGACATGGAAAGGGCCGCGCGTTTCAGATGCCCTAACTTCAAAATCTTTGGTATGCGCCTTTACAAGGCCGGATAGTTGCTTCTGGCCGTAAGTGCGGGGATCAAAGCCCGGATCGAGCTGCCGGAGCCTCTCACCGATAGCGCCCAGGGACGCCCAGCCGTCGTGCGATGCCGCCAGGTCATGAGCCGCTTTGAGAAGTGGCACAGGGTCCGGCGCCTGGCTGGCGGAGTTAGGGGATTGAGGCGATACCTCAGCCTTCTCTGGAGATATGTTTTCGGTGTAGACAAAGACTTCGCAAGCGTTGACAAAGGAACGAGGGGTATCTCTCCGCCCAATTCCCATGACGAACAGGCCCTTCTCCCTAATGCGCGTGGCGAGCCGGGTGTAATCGCTGTCGCTGGAAACAAGACAGAAGGCGTTGACCACGGTCTCGTAGAGGATGTCCATGGCGTCGATGATCATGGCGCTGTCCGTGGCGTTCTTGCCTTTTGTATAGCGGAACTGCTGGATTGGCTGGAAGGCGTGAAGCTGGAGCGACTCTCGCCAGCTATTCATGTTGGGAGTAGTCCAGTCGCCGTAGATGCGGCGAATGGTGACCAGACCGTACTTACTGGCCTCGGCAAGGATGTTCGCCACCAGAGACGCTTGAGCGTTGTCTCCGTCTATGAGGAGAGCCATACGCCTGTCTATTTGATGTTCTTCAGTCATAATGATGATCCAGGTAAGCTTAACATATTGGTGGGAGAGTTTTTGGAGTACATCGGATAACCCATCCTAACTAGACTTCCCCGTTCCCCCTGCTTACAATTCAGGCATGCGGACTTTCAGATTGGCCATGGCCCAGATCAACCCCACGGTGGGAGACCTGGAGGGCAACACGGCCAAAATCACCGGGTACATTGAGCAGGCGCGTTCTTTGAAGGCTGACCTTGTCGCGTTCACGGAGCTGGCCGTTCCCGGCTATCCGCCTGAGGACCTGCTGTTCAAACCGCAGTTCATCCAGGACAACCTTCGTTACCTGGACAAAGTGGTGAAAGCCAGCCGTGGCATAGCGGTGGTGGTTGGCTTTGCCGATGAAAAAGAGGGGAAGGTCTACAACGCGGCGGCGCTGGCCTCTGACGGCGAGCTTGTGGACGTCTACCACAAGATGTTCCTGCCCAACTACGGCGTCTTTGACGAAAAGCGATACTTCGAGTCGGGCCGCGAGTGCCCCGTCTACACCATCAGAGGCGTCGAGGTAGGCGTGAATGTGTGCGAAGACATCTGGTACGAGGTAGGCCCCACCAATGCTCAGTGCAGCGCCGGCGCTGAGCTCATCGTCAACATCAACGGATCGCCGTATCACGCAGGCAAGAGCGGGTACAGGCATGAGATGCTGGCCAAGCGCGCCGTGGATAATCAGGCCATCGTCTCATACACCAACATGGTTGGCGGCCAGGATGAGCTGGTCTTCGATGGTGACAGCGTGGTGTTCGACCACGACGGGAAGTTGCTGCTGCGGGGGAATCAGTTCAGGGAGGAACTGCTTTTCGTCGACCTGGATATGGATCCTCTGTCACAGGCGCGTCAGAACCGTGGCAAGTCTCACCAGGAGGAATGCGAGGCTCTGAAGGAGATAGGTGAGCCGGTCAGGTTCCACATATCCGGCTACACCGCCGCCGCCAAGCCACCTCTACCCCGGCAGGAAACGGCAAAGCTAGGACCGGTTGCCGAAGTTTATCAGGCGCTGGTCATGGGAACCCATGACTATGTGACAAAGAGCGGCTTTCAGAAGGTGGTTGTGGGCCTCTCCGGTGGCATTGATTCGTCGATTACGGCGGTGATCGCCGTGGACGCCTTGGGTAAGGAGAACGTGATCGGCGTTTCCATGCCTTCTCGCTACTCTTCGGAAGGGAGCGTGGTCGACAGCAGACTGTTATCGGAGAATCTCGGTATCCGAATGATGACCGTGCCCATAGAGCCCGCCTTTGGCGCCTACCTGGGCATGCTGGAGGAACCGTTCCGCGACACGAAATCCGGCGTTGCTGAGGAGAACCTTCAGGCCAGGGTGCGCGGCAATATCCTGATGGCGCTGTCCAACAAGTTCGGCTGGCTGGTGCTGACCACTGGCAACAAGAGCGAGCTGGCCACTGGCTATAGCACCATGTACGGCGACATGGCCGGGGGGTTCGCGGTGATCAAGGACGTACCCAAGACGCTTGTCTACGAACTGGCCCGTCATGTAAACGAGGCGAAGGGGAGAGAGGTGGTGCCGGACTCGGTGATTGAGAAGCCGCCCAGCGCGGAGCTAAGGCCTGACCAGCGTGATCAAGACTCTCTACCACCGTATGACGTACTGGACTCCATATTGAAGGCATACGTGGAGGACGACAAAACATATAGCGAAATCCTTGCCACCGGCTACGACGAGGCCACTGTGCAAAGAGCGGTCCGCCTTGTCGATGGAAGTGAGTACAAACGCCGCCAGTCGCCGCCGGGAATAAAGATAACACCTCGCAACTTCGGGCGCGACCGCCGTATGCCGATTGTAAACCGGTACAGGCAATTCTAGCTGGGGGAACTCAACTGGCAATTGGATACTTGACACCGCGCAAGGGGCCTTATGAAAGGAAAACAGTTGACCTGAAGTCGAGTATGTGCGGGGAGACATCCACACGCAGACAATCGATAGCTATTGGAATACTCTAAAGAGGGGGGTGTACGGAGTCTTCCATCACGTCAGTGAAGGTCACTTACCGATGGATCTAAGCGAGTTTGACTTCCGATTCAATCGGCGTAAGGTTTCTGATGCTGAGCGGTTCGCTTCTTTGATGTCTCAGACTCAGGGACGACTTCTTTGGTACGGTCGGACTCCTCAGCCTGAGAAATCGTTTGCTTAGAAGAATTGGCTAAAACCTCTATGGCTTGCTCAAAGGACAACGGCTGGAGGGATATAGTAGTATCTTGATGTTACTTGCCCACTAGGTTCCCCATACTGTGAGGAGCATTGGCAGATGTCCCCACAGTTACAATTCTACTGGGATGCAAACAACCGCATTTTGATTTTATCAGAGTGGGGTTAGATTGTCATGGTTGAATGGCAGGGATTTTACTCTACATCTCAGGTTTCTCGGCTGGCCGGAGTTCCTTCGCGTACTCTCTACTATTGGAAGACTAAGGGCATAATTGCTCCGTCTGTCCAGGTCATTGGAGAGAGCGGAAAAGAGCAAGAAGGCTACTCATACGCAGATCTCGCTATCGCCAAGTTGTTACGTGGACTACGGGATAAGAGCTTGAATCTCCGGTCAGTCGCAACGGCATTGCGACATCTCTATAACCGATTCGGGCCACCAACAAGTTCTGGCTGGCAAGATGCACACGTCTTTGTGATGAACAATTCAGTATATGCCCTTAAGCCTGATGAATGGGACACGACCGTCGCTACACTTCATGGGCAAAAGATGATGGAACTGCTGGCTCCAAAGCTGTTCGAGGAAGAAGCCGTTTTCTTGGTGCCCAGGAGTTTTGCAGGCTACGTGGAAATTGACCTTCACGTCATGGAAGGGCAACCAGTAATTAGAAATACACGGGTGCCTACAGCGATCATTGCGATGATGTTTGGGCAAGGGATAAGCCTCAACTGGTTAGTAAGCCTATATTCAACCATTCCACGACTCCATCTAAGAAAGGCCATTGACTTTGAGCGTAGCCTCGACAGGGCGGCGGCGGGGATTTCCGCCTAGATTAGAACGCCTGATACTTGATGCTGATGTAAATGCACTATTGGTGCCCTATCTTAAAGCCGTGGGGTTTGACGTCGTTTTTGCCCCTGAGATAACAGAAGTAAATATTCATGACGATACAGACATCGTCAAGTGGGCCAGACGGCACCGCCGATATTTAGTTTGCCATGACAAGTTCAAGGATAAGCAGACGAGACTGAAGCTCTACTTCGAGGTCTTTGAGAACGGGGGACAGGTCATCCAGATCAACGGCGGGCCCCAGCAAGATCCGACTACTTCTTTGGGCAAAATCCTAGTCAATAGAGAGAATTGGCTAGGATTCTTTCATGAGTATGAGGATGGCATCGTAAGGCTCTCCACTCACAGTGTAAAGACTTACCCACCAGATAAGTTGTATAGAGAGATCCAGAGGTTGGTTGTCGACCCCATAAGGGCATTAGAACGGCCTAGGAAGCCCAGGAAGCGTCGCTTTGGACCGGCACCAGTAGGCCAATACCATTTGAATCTGCCTTCGTAGGTGGTGTCAAAGGTATCAACTTGACAGCGACGCGCTTTTAGCGTTTAATAGCACGGGCGTTCTAAAGGCAGGAGAATAACAGCAGCGTATTGTTGGCCTAAGGAGCGCGTGCTACCATGCCGCAAGATTGGAGGAGCTATGACCGCTGAACGAGAAAAGGCGTTAGAACTTGCGATAAGTCAAATCCAGCGCAGCTTCGGCAAGGGCGCCATCATGCGCCTTGGTGAAGCTGAGATTGATACATCGGTGAGGGCCATACCTACCGGTTCCCTATCGCTGGACATTGCACTGGGAGTGGGAGGCGTGCCAAGGAGCCGTGTCATCGAGATATTCGGAGCTGAGTCGTCGGGCAAGACGACGCTCGCCTATCATATCGCGGCGCAGGCCCAGTGTCAGGGCGGCACCGCCGCTTATATAGATGCTGAGCACGCTCTGGAAAAGAGCTATGCGGCGCGGTGCGGCGTCAACGTAGATGCGCTCTATCTATCTCAGCCGGACGATGCCGAGCAGGCGCTCGAAATCGTAGAGTACCTGGTGCGCAGTGGCGCTGTGGACGTGGTAGTCGTAGACAGCGTGGCGGCCCTGGTGCCTCGCAGCGAGTTGGAAGGGGACATGGGTGATACCCACGTCGGCCTCCAGGCTCGCCTTCTCTCGCAGGCTTTGCGCAAGCTCACCGCGGCTATAGGACGCTCCAATACGACGGTGATCTTCATCAATCAGCTCCGGGAAAAGGTGGGCGTGGTGTTCGGGAACCCGGAAGTCACGCCAGGTGGCCGTGCCCTGAAGTTCTACAGCTCGGTACGCATCGACCTGCGCCGCATCGAGTCCATCAAACAGGGTAGTGACGTGACAGGCAGCCGGGTACGCGCCAGGGTTGTCAAGAACAAGGTGGCGCCGCCCTTCCGCTCCGCTGAGTTCGATATCATGTTCAACCGGGGGATCAGCTTGGAGGGAGATCTGGTGGACCTGGGAGTTGAATACGGCATATTGACCAAGAGCGGCGCGTTTTACTCCTACGGTGATACCCGGCTTGGCCAGGGAAGGGAGAACGCCAAAGGGTTCCTGACCAAAGATACCGATCTGATGCGGAAGCTTGAAGCCGATATCCGGACTGCCGCCGAGATAGCGTCGGCGGCCAGGATGCCCGCTCCGGTGGGAGCGGTTGCCCAAAACGGCGGGGCGCAGGAGTCTTAGCGGTACGTCGGAGCATTCAATGGCCTGGCACAGCCGGCGTGAGCAAAGCGGCATGTCTGAATCTGAAAGGGCGTACCTGTCCGGCCTGCGTCTTCTATCCTACCGGTCGAGAACCCGGCTAGAGATGCGTCAGCGCCTCAGTAAGCGGTTCTCGGCGGAAGCCGTTGAAGAAGCGGTGTCCCGCCTGGAAGAGATGGGTTACTTGGACGATGCTTCCTTTGCCAGGTCTTGGAAGGAGGGCCGTGAAGCACGCAAACCACGCAGCGCAACCCTCATCCGCCATGAACTGCGCCATAGGGGTGTATCCAAGGAGCTGGCTGAGTCCGTTACCGCGGGTATGGACGATGAGACAAGCGCATACGAAGCAGGCAGACGGCATCTGAACACCTTGCTAGGCGTAGATAAGGGAACATTCAGGCGCCGCATGGGCAATTACCTGAGAAGGCGTGGTTTTAACACGGGTTTGGTAATTCGCACGGTGGATAAGCTGTGGCAGGAGAGGTCGCTTTGAGAAATGATGCGTTAGGCCAGCAGCACAATATCCGAATCCGGCATATGGACGGCTTCTTTGACCCCTATTTTGGGCAGATGGTAGAATCGAAATATCAATCCCTACAAGTGAGCAGGGGTACGGCTTATGTCTGGTCACTCAAAATGGTCCACAATAAAACGCGCCAAAGCGGCAAATGATGCCAAGCGCGGCCAGCTATTCACCAAGCTGGCTCGGGAGCTTACCGTGGTCGCCCGCGAGGGGGGCTCAGATCCTGAAATGAACGTGCGGCTCCGCCTGGCAATGCAGAAGGCCAAAGAAAACAATATGCCCCACGACAATATAGAGCGCGCCATTGGCCGTGGTTCCGGCGAAAGTGGGCAGGACTCCTTGCACGAGGTGGTCTACGAGGGATACGGTCCCGGGGGCGCGGCCATCATGCTGGAGGCGCTCACCGACAACGCCAAGCGCACCGTGTCGGAGGTGCGCAATGCCTTTACCAAAGGTGGAGGAAATCTGGGCGAACCGGGTTGCGTGGCCTGGAACTTTGATACCAGGGGAGTTGTGGTGGTGGAAGCTTCAGAGGACAGGGCTGAAGACCTAACGTTGCTGGCCATAGACGCCGGGGCCGACGATTTTGAGGAAGACGAGGGAGTTCTAGAGGTGCGCGCCGACCCTGCCTCATTCGAGAAGGTGCGGAAGGCCTTGGAAGATGCCGGAGCGGCTATAGTCCGCGCCGAGCTGGCCATGGTGCCCAAGGCTACTCTACTCCTGGAGAGTAAGCAGGCGGAACAGACCCTCAGACTCATGGACAGGTTGGAGGAGCTTGATGATATCCAGCGTGTATACACCAATGCTGATTTCCCTGAAGAAGTGCTGGAAGTATACGGCGTCTCCTGAACTGAAGCTAAGGATGAAGCCATCTCACTAGTCCTTGGTATAGACCCTGGAACGCTTTATTTGGGCTACGGCCTTGTAAAAGAGGACGGGGACAGTCCTTGGGTCGTGAAGTACGGAGTCTTGACTGCCAGGCGTGGCCTGTCTCTGGGAGAGCGGCTTCATCACCTGTACACCGGACTGCTGGGACTTATGGAGACCTTCCCGCCTGACGAGGTGGCGGTGGAAGCTCCGTTTGTCTCGGTCAATGTGCGGACTGCCATGGCTGTCGGCCAGGCCCAGGGACTGGCATTGATGGCTGCTGCCGCCAGAAGCGTCCCTGTTTCCAAGTATTCCCCGCTCCAGGTGAAGCTGGCGGTCAGCGGGCACGGCGGCGCCACCAAGGAACAGGTGCAGCAGGCCATAAGGCTGCAGGTTGACATTGACGTTACAGCAATGCCTGAAGACGCCAGTGACGCCTTGGCTGTGGCGTTGTGTCATCTGCAGAACCGTCGAGAGGCAACTCTGGTGGCCAGGGAGAGCACGTAGTTCCCCATGATCAGTTCAGTCAAAGGGGTCATCCAGTCCATTGGCGACAATTACGTAGTCATTCAGGTAGCCGGGATAGGCGTCCAGGTCTATGTACCGGGTTCCGTTACTGAAACCATAGGATCGGAAGGCGAATCCGTGGTGCTTCATACTACGCTTCTCATCAGGAATGAGGTTCCCATCCTTTACGGCTTCCCTGCACAGGGTGGGAAGCGGCTGTTTGATCTGCTCCTGGAAGTGAGCGGCGTGGGTCCAAGGCTGGCTTTGGACATCCTTAACGCCATGACTCCTGACGACGCAGCAGTGGCAATAGTGTCCGGTAACGCAGACCTGCTTTCCAGCGTTAAGGGTATAGGAAAGCGTACGGCCGGCCGCATAGTCGTCGATTTGCAGAGCAAGCTGCAAAAGGAGTGGGAGGCCGCTGCTGTGGGCACAATGGGTCCAAACGCAGAGGTGGTGGCCGCGCTGCAGGCGCTGGGCTATTCTCCCGCCGAGGTGCAGCAGGCGGTATCCGACCTTGGTGATACGGAAGCTCCCCTGGAAGAGCAAGTACGCCAGGCGCTACAGCGACTGGCCAGGGAGTAAAGTTGTCTTTTTACGGGGATGTCTGGGCTGACCTGTACGACCGCGTGCACACGCTGAAGGAAGACATCCCTTTCTGGGTGCGGGAAGCAAAATCGTCAGGTGGGCCTGTTCTAGAACTGGGATGCGGCACAGGCCGCGTGACCATTCCCGTGGCCCAAGCAGGAGTTCAGATAACCGGTTTGGACAACTCTCCCGCCATGCTCAGCAGGGCACGGGCGAGAGCTCGTAAGCTGGGACTGGCTAAGGAAATGCTGAAGTTTCAGCTTGGTGACATGCGCGACTTCAGACTGGGGCGAAAGTTCCCTCTGGTCATTGTCCCCTTTAGGTCCTTTCAGTTGCTTTTGTCAGTGGCGGACCAGCGGCAGGCTCTGGAGAACGTCAGGAGGCATCTAACCCCGGAGGGCCGCCTTATATTCAACCTCTTCGTGCCGGACCAGGAGCGGTTGATCAGAGAATCGTCATCGCCGGTGTTCAGGCGGGAGATCGTGGATGGAGCAACCGGGCGGCGGCTCAGGCTCAGCGAGCAGAACCAGCACGATCCGCTGGGTCAGATAATAAATGCCCGCACCATTCTGGAAGAGTTTGATGCTGAGGGAAGGAGGACGAATGGGTGGGAGGTGGCCTATCAACTGCGTTATTTGTACAGATTTGAAGCTATGCATCTGCTGGAGGCTGCGGGATACCGCCTGCTGGAGCTATACGGCGATTTCAATCGAAGTCCTTTCGACGAGGCCAGCAGCGAGATGATATGGGTGGCTGCGCCGGTGTAGATAGGACCGGCATCTGTTATCCTAGAAGAGCGCGGTTTCAATGGGTGCGTGCTTTATCCCTTAAGAACAGAAGCTGGTGCCGGAGTAGGATGCATGTTTAGAGGACTTGAACCATGCGCGCAGTGCAAGAAGGAAAATTTGAGGTAGTCTCCGACTTTCAGCCTACGGGAGACCAGCCGGGAGCCATAGATAGGCTTGTGGAGGGCATTGTGTCCGGCCGGAAGCACCAGGTGCTTCTGGGCGTCACCGGTTCGGGAAAGACCTATACCATGGCCAAGGTGGCGGAGGCTGTACAGCGTCCCACGCTGGTCATTGCCCACAACAAGACACTGGCGGCACAGCTGGCCACCGAGTTCAAGGAGTTCTTCCCCACCAGTGCCGTGGAGTACTTTGTCAGCTACTACGACTACTATCAACCTGAGGCGTACGTCCCACGCACGGATACGTACATTGAGAAGGACGCTGACGTCAATGATGAGATAGACAAGCTGAGGCACGCCGCCACCAGGGCGTTGCTCACTAGGCGTGATACGCTGATTGTGGCCTCTGTTTCATGCATATACGGTCTGGGGTCGCCGGAGGAGTACCAGAGCTTTGTCGCCTACATACAGAAAGGCGAGCAGAGAAACCGGCAGCGGCTTCTGCGCCACCTGGTGGACATGCAGTATGAAAGGAACGACATGGACCTGTCGAGGGGGAAGTTCCGCATACGCGGAGACACCTTGGAGATACTCCCCGCCTATGAAGAGCTGGCTGTACGGGTCGAATTCTTTGGCGACCAGGTGGAGCGCATCATAGAGCTTGATCCCCTTACCGGAGAGGTTATGGCGGAGCGTGACGCTATCGAGATATATCCGGCTAAGCACTTTGTGACTTCCGCCGAAAAGCTGGAAATGGCCATCGGCGACATACGGGACGAGATGGTGGAGCGCGTCGAATGGCTGAAATCGCAGGGCAAGCTGCTGGAGGCCCAGCGCCTCGAATCGCGAACCAACTACGATATAGAGATGCTGCGAGAAACGGGGTACTGTTCCGGAGTAGAAAACTACTCGCGGCCCCTGGCGCAGAGGGCTGCGGGGAGCACCCCCTGGACGTTGATGGACTACTTCCCTGATGACTTCCTGTTGTTCATCGACGAGTCACACATGACCGTTCCCCAGTTGCACGGCATGTATCACGGAGACATCTCACGCAAGAACACCCTGGTAGATTACGGATTCCGCCTGCCTTCGGCGTTGGACAACCGCCCACTCAATTTTGAAGAATTCGAGGCTCACGTCAACCAGGCAATCTACGTATCGGCTACGCCGGGCCCGTATGAGATGCGAAAGGCTGAGCGGGTGGTAGAGCAGGTGATACGGCCCACCGGGCTTCTTGATCCCACCATAGAAGTCAAACCCACGTCCGGCCAAATAGACGACCTGCTGCTCCAGATAAACGAAAGAGTAAAAAAAGGGGAACGCTGTCTGGTTACTACGCTGACCAAGCGCATGGCAGAGGAGCTGACCGATTACCTAAGAGAGATGAATGTGAAGACCCAGTACCTCCACTCGGAGATAGACACGCTGGACCGCAGCGAGCGGCTCCGCGACCTGCGCTTGGGGGTCTATGACGTGGTTGTAGGAATCAACCTGTTGAGGGAAGGGCTGGACCTTCCAGAGGTGAGCTTGGTGGCGATTCTTGACGCCGATAAAGAGGGCTATCTGCGGTCGCAGTCGGCGCTGATTCAGACTATGGGCCGCACCGCCAGGCACGTGGATGGCCACGTCATCATGTATGCCGATGTGATGACGGCTTCCATGAAAGCGTCCATAGAGGAGACGGAGCGCCGCCGCGAGATACAGGAAGCCCACAATATAGAGCATAACATCACTCCGGAAGGTATCCGAAAGGCTATCAGGGACATAACCGACCGTGTTAAGGCTATCGCGGAAACCAAGGCTACCTATACAACCTATCGGGACATGCCCAAGGACGACCTCTTGCGAGCCGTCAAGGATCTGGAGTCGCAGATGAAGCAGGCGGCAAAGAACCTGGAGTTTGAGAAGGCGGCCCTTCTCAGGGATGAGATAGTAGAGCTTAGAAAAGTGCTCGCTGGTGAACAGGATGCGCGGATAACAGAAGCCATTAGCAGCTAGAATGAATCGTTTGCCAAAGAGACTTCTCATCCTGGGCTTGCTTATCGCGCTGTTCCTGGCGGCCTGCTCACCCACCCTGCTGGAGACCGATCCAATGCTCCCGCCCGGTTTTGAAGAGGCGCACCTGCCGGACGGCGACTTCAATGCATATCTGTACGTTAGCCATAGCGCGCCTATCGCCATGCCGCTGGAGGCCTTCGGCGAGTCCGCCAGCGCTTCGGAACAACCTGACCTAGAGCTTTCATCGCTGGGAGCATGGGTAGGCCCCAATCTGGATAGCTTTGGGGCCAGGGTGGAGTTCAAACAACAAATACAGACCCAGGCCGCTGAAATGGTGCTGGCTGACGACGTGGAGAAATGGCGGGAGGGAGGCGTATTGTGGCTGGTGCGTGGTGAAGGCGCCTGGGCGGACGGTATAGAGACTGCAATGCGAGCAGGTGACGGCGTGACTTTTAAGCACAAGTACGAAGATATTTGGGAGCTGTTGCGTCTCCTACCTGAAGAGCCTCCCCTTGAACCGGCAGCTGCGGGCTTCATCCGCGCCGACGGTGATTTGCTGGACTCGTTGACCTCCAAAGCCGGTCTTGATTTGGGGGGATTGGGCCAGGCCCTGGGCACGATAAATGTCAAGGACATAGCCTACGTTGCCTACGCGGAGGATGAGCTGCGGTTGCCTGAGGAGGTGGATAGAGAGTTCGTGAAGGATTCCGGGATAGCGGCCGTATTCGTGGCCCGGTCCACCTATCCCGGCTTCATACTGGGCTTCTTCCTCAACACATTCGCCGATAGGGTGGATTTGCAGAGTGATACCCGGATTGCCGGGGAAGACGTCCTATCCCGGGACTTGGAAGGCGTTCACTTGCTGGTCAAGCCGGTGGGCAGTAACATCTTCATTGTCGTTGCTTCTGAAGAAGATATCTCTAAGAAGTTGATGGAGAGCGTTCTTCAGAAGCACTTGGAGGGCTAGTCCCCCACCAGTAGCCGCGCCGGGTCTTCCACTACCTCTTTGATCCTAACCAGGCAGGATACCGCCGACTTACCGTCGACTACGCGATGGTCGTAGGTGAGGGCTATGTACATCATGGGCCTCACTGCTATCTGTCCGTCGACCACCACGGGGCGCTCTTTGATGCCATGCATGCCAAGGATGCCCACCTGCGGTGGGTTCAGCAGCGGCGTGGACATAAGTGAGCCGAAAACGCCCCCGTTGGTTATGGTGAACGTGCCGCCTTGCAGCTCTTCTATGGTCAGCTTGCGCTCTCTGGCGCGCGTCGAGAGGTCCAGAATGGCCGATTCAACTTCGGCAAAACTCTTCTTGTCGGCGTCTCTAACCACAGGCACAACTAGGCTGTCTTCCGTGCTGATAGCTATGCCGATGTCGTAGTAATGCTTGCGTACTAACTCGTTGCCTTGCAACTCAGAATTGACTATGGGGAACTCCTTCAACGCTTCCACAACGGCTTTGGTGAAGAAGGACATGAACCCCAAAGACACACCGTGACGCTCTTTGAAGGAGTCGCGCCTGCGCTGGCGTATCTGCATTATGCCGCTCATATCGGCTTCGTTGAAGGTGGTGGTCATGGCTGTGGTCTGCACGGCTTGGGCCATGCGGATGGCCATGGTCTGCTGGCGACGACTCAGAGGTATACGGTCTTCGCGCTGGCCTGTTGCGACAGCAGGAGCAGGGGCCGGCACGGGGGCCTCCGCCGGCGCAACCGCCCGGGGTTGCCGTCTTTCCAGGTAGCTCATCACGTCTTCTTTGGTTACTCTGCCGCCGGCGCCGCTGGCAGCCACTTGTGAGAGGTCAATGCCGTGTTCAGCGGCAATACGCCGCGCCACGGGCGTTACGCGCTCAGCCTCCGCTGGAGTTGAGGTTGAGGCGGCGGCGGGGCCTGCTTCCTGTATGGCCGCTCCATTGCCTACTATGGCCTCCGCGGGGGGAGTCGCGGCCTGTGCCGCCCCGGGGGCCGTCCCCTCAACCACCGTTGCCAGAACATCGCTGACGGTTACAGTGGAGCCCTCCTGCTTGATTATCTTTTCCAGAACACCGGCTTGGGATGAGACCACTTCAACGTTCACTTTGTCGGTCTCGAGCTCAACCAGGGGTTCATCGGCGGAGACAGGCTCTCCAACCTGTTTGAGCCACTTACCCACAGTGGCTTCGATTATTGATTCGCCCATTTCTGGAACTTTAACTTCAAGAGACATTGATCACCTCAAAAAGGAGCTGCGGTCATCCACTTGATGGGAGCGAACCCTTCACGGATGAGCCGTTGCTGTTCAACTTTGTGGAGAGTGGCCGAGCCTTCGGCGGGGCTGGAACGCGCCGGGCGGCCGACGTAAACCAGGGGTAGGCCTGGCTTGAGAATGTCGCGCAACCTGGGAGCTGCAAAGGTCCACGCCCCTCTGTTTTGGGGTTCCTCCTGCAGCCAGACCACCTCTTCCACGTTGCTGTATGAGCTCAGAAGCTGGGCTAGTATCTTGCCGGGGAAGGGATAAAGCTCCTCCACGCGAACGACGGCCACGGGCTCAGCGTCACTATATTCATTGCTGCCGATGAGGTCTACGTAGACCTTGCCCGTGCACAGGATGACACGCTTGATACTGTCCGGGGTCCCTTGCGCCCGTGCATCGTCGATAACCGGTTGGAACGAACCCTGAGAGAGGTCTTCCAAGGATGAGGCGGCATCGGGATGGCGCAGCAGGCTTTTGGCCGTCATGAGGACCAGCGGCTTGGGGTCTGTACGTATGAGAGCCGCCTGTTCCCTGAGCAGGTGAAAGTATTGAGCTGCCGTAGAGCAGTAGGCGACGCGGAAAGAGCCTTCATTGGCTAGCTGGAGAAACCTCTCTAGGAAGCCGCTGGAGTGGTTTGGACCCTGACCCTCGTACCCGTGAGGAAGAAGCAGAACAAGGCCGGAACGCTGGCCCCATTTGGCTTTGGCGCTAACTATGATTTCGTCCACTATGGACTGGGCGTTATTGAGAAAATCGCCAAACTGGGCTTCCCACAGAACCAGGGTATCGGTGGATTGCACGCTGTAACCGTATTCGAAGCCAAGCACTCCTACTTCAGAGAGAGGGCTGTTGTATATGGCAAACGGTGCTCGGGCGCTGGGCAAAGAGGCGAGGGGCGTAAACCGGTCGCCGCTTTTAACGTCATGAAACACCGCGTGTCGCTGGGTAAACGTGCCACGCTCCGTGTCCTGTCCGCTGATGCGGATGGGAGTGCCCTCTGCGATTATGGAGGCGAAGGATAGAGCTTCAGCGTGTGCCCAGTCGATGCGACCCCCTTCGTTGAAGGCTTCCCGCCGTCGCAGTAATGGACGCTCCAGCTTGGAGTTCAGCGAAAACCCATCTGGCACCGCGTGAAGTTCCTCGTTGAGGCGTACGAGCGTTTCTGCCGGTACGGACGTAGCTATTTGCGGGGGGTCGCCGTCGGGAGCAGGCTCAGGCAGCACTTTGGACTCGTCCTTCGCCATCTCCTGGACAGTGGTCAGAGCCTCCTGAAGCTGGTTCCGTACATCTTGCACCATCTCTGTGGCTTCTTCGGCGGATATTATGCCTTCTTTGATCAGTTGTTCTGCCCAAAGGGCACGCACCGTAGGGTGGTCATGGATGGCATTGTACATAATGGGCTGTGTGAAGGAGGGCTCATCTCCTTCATTGTGCCCGTAACGGCGATATCCAATGAGGTCAATGAGGAAATCTTTGTGAAAGCGCTCTCTGTAGGCAAACGCAAGGCCCGTAGCGTTGATGCAGCCTTCCACGTCGTCGGCGTTAACGTGGATAATAGGAATATCAAACCCCCGGGCTACATCTGTGGAGTAGGGGGTGGAGTAGGATTCGTGGGCCTCAGTAGTGAAACCGATCTGGTTGTTGACTATGATGTGGATAACCCCTCCCGTGGTGTACCCTTCAAGCTGCCCCATGTTGAGGGTCTCAGGCACTATACCCTCGCCGGCAAAGGCGGCATCACCGTGGATCAAGATGCCAAGGGCTTTGTATGTGTTTGGCTCGGGGGTCTTGCCATCGCGGCCGTCTGAGTCTTGAATTGCGCGCACAGCTCCTACGACCGCAGGATTGACAAGCTCCAGATGACTGGGATTGGGAAACATGGAGATGTTGATCTCTTTGAATCCCGTGGCAACCTTGGTCTCGGCGCCTTGATGGTATTTGACGTCTCCGGAGGAACCGTGGTCGGTTTCTTCGTCGTCAAGGCTGTAGCCGTACATGAACTCAGCCAGCAGAGAGTCGTACGGCTTCTCGAAGATGTGGGTAAGGACGTTGAGTCTGCCCCTATGGGCCATGGCGATCATAATGGACTCTAGATCCGACCGGGAGGCTTGCTGGACTATTTCGTCTAGTACCGGCACCAGAGTGTCGTTCCCTTCCACCGAGAACCACTTCTGTCCTGGGAAGCTGCGATGGAGAAAATGCTCGAAGGCTTCGGCTTGACTGAGGCGTTTGAGTAGGGAAAGCCTTCGGTTGCTGTCAAGCCGGGGTTTGAACTCGCCGGATTCCACGGAATTTTGCAGCCAGTCCTTTTCCATAGTGTTTCGGATGTGTCCAAATTCATAGCCCATGGTGCCAAAATACAGCTCTCTGAGCTTGGAAACCACCTCTTGTGCTGTGGACGCCCCTTTTGCGAGCGGGCTTTGGACTAGCTGGGGCGGAAGGCCGCTGAGCTCTTGTTCAGATATATCCTGGAGCGTGGCCTCGGAGGAAAGCTTGCGATGCGGACGGAGCCCGAGGGGGTCCAGGTTTGCCACAAGATGGCCTTTATCCCGGATACGCTCCACGAGATTGACGAATCTTAGGAGTTGTTGATAGTCAACAGATGGAGGGTCCACTGCCGGGGCCTGTGTGGGAGAGCCGCCGGTTAGGTAGGGCGCCCAGCTATCAAAAAAACTGCGGGCCTGCGGGTCAACTGATCCGCTGTCCTTGAGGTAGGCTTCGTAGAGCTCTATTAGATAAGCAGAATTCGGCCCTGTGAAGGGTTCCATGCTGGTCATGCTCAATCCTCTTCCTTCACCCCCCTCGCAATGTCTTGGGCAAAGAAACAGTCTTCATTAGTTCCACCGTGAAAATGGACAGCTGAAACCTTTATATCATATTGATGAAGGCAATGCTAAGTCTATCATGAAAGGCGCCGCAAAGCTAGGAGAAGGACGGGCATACGGACAGCGAGAGAGGCAGCCGCTGGCTTGCGAGGGCGTGAGATTCTTTGTCGCTGGGCTTCTCAACGATGACAGAGTGGGGGCGCTGCTCTCTCGGCGTAGGGTGACGATCCCACAAATGGAGGCTTTAGGAGAGCGAGTCGCCCAGTTGGCGGGGAACGTGTGCCGTCCTTGGTAAAGCTAGAACGTCATGACTTGGACAATGCTCGAGAAATTAGGAGTCCGGCAGAAACGGGCTGCCTCGGCGCCTTGACTTTCTCGACACAGACGTGTTCGAGGTCCATGCGGATGTTTCTGCAGCCTTGGCCGCCGTTGAGGGCCGGACGTAGTGCCAGCACCCATTCGACGGATTGCTTGGGATGGCCTAGCAGCTCTGCTAATCATTGCAGTGCTGTCGGCATGGCCTAGAGATCAGTTGAGTTTTGCACTTCGCTCCAAGTCCGCACTCAGATTGACACTCCAGTCCGGCAATGCTAAATTAGGTAGGTGTTAGCAGTCTTTTACAAGACTGCTAAATGTTGTCAGAGGGTTCCTATCGCGTGCCTACTTATGATTATCAGTGCTCCGTCTGCAGACACCCGTTTGAGCTGAGACACGGGTTCAACGGCTCGACGGTACAGGAATGTCCCGTCTGTCAGGGAGAAGCGCACCGCAAGCTACATTCCGTGCCCGTTATATACAAAGGCAGCGGTTTCTATACAACGGACTACGCCCGCCGGGGTTCCCCTGCCAGCAACCCTTCCAGCGATTCCTCGTCGGATTCATCAGACTCAGCAAGCTCGTCAGACTCACCAGGCTCGTCAGACTCAACAAGCTCTTCAGACTCACCAGAGTAACCTTGCGTGCTCTGATACAGCGCGTTTCCCAAGCGTCCGTTGCAGTAGACAACCATACCGTAGGCTCCATCGGCCCCGGACTCGTCGTGTTCTTGGGAATCGGACAGGGCGATAGCGAGGCGGATGCCGCCTATCTGGTCGAAAAGATAGCGAACTTACGGATATTCGCTGACTCTGAAGGCAGGTTCAATCTATCGGCACTGGAGACCGCAGGGGAAGTCCTGCTGATCAGCCAGTTCACCCTCTACGCCGAAACACGCAAGGGCCGGCGGCCGTCCTTTACGGGAGCTGCGCCGCCGGAGCAGGCGAGACCTTTGACGGAGAAGTTCGAAGATATGCTGAGAGAACGCGGCCTTCAGGTGGCCGCCGGGGTCTTCCAGGCCATGATGAAGGTCAGCCTAGTCAACGAGGGGCCGGTGACTATCATCATCGACAGCGCGGAAAGGAAGCGGCCCCGGGCGGGATAGCGGCTGGTTCCAGGCCCAGGTAGGGGGTGGCGTATGTCTGAACGTCTTGAGGAGGAGCGCTTTTCAAGCGAGGATGATCTGCAGGCGCTGATAGCCCAGTATCCCGAACTGCTTGATGGAGAGCAGATACGGCCGGGCGACCCCAGGCGATGGATTCTGATAACTCGCGAGAAGGGAATCGCCGAGACTCCCGATTCCGGCGCTAGGTGGGCGCTTGACCATCTGGTAGTCGATCAGGATGCTGTGCCAACGCTGGTTGAGGTGAAGCGTGGTTCCAACTCTGAGTTACGCCGTACCATTGTCGGTCAGATGCTGGACTACGCGGCCCACGCCTCCGAAACCTGGACTGTAGACGAGCTGCGCCAAACCTTTGAGGAGTCAGCAAAGAACCATGGCCTTGACCCCGATGAGGAGATAAGGCGACTGCTTCAGGCAGATGGGGAAAGGAACGCGGACGTCTTCTGGGACAGCGTGGCTACCAACCTAGCAGCGAGGCGTCTGCGTCTCCTGTTCGTGGCGGACGAGATACCGGATCCACTTGAGCGGGTTGTGGAGTTCCTCAACGCTCAGATGCCCAACATAGAGGTGCTTGCGGTGGAGATCAAGCAGTTCCGGGGCGGTTCCTCTCAGACTCTTGTGCCACGCGTCCTCGGAAGGATCGCAGCCTCATCAGCGCCCGGCGCAGCCGCGCCCCGCCGAAGGCTGACGCTTGAGACGTTCTTAGAAGAGTTCACCAGCGAGGAGGGGCGAAAGGTAGTCAATCGACTCTTAGATGTAACACAGGAACATGGAGGGTCCCCAGAGTGGGGTTCTAGTGGTGTCAGCATACGTATTAGTTGCAAGCTCTGGCCATACCCCGTAAGTGTCGCTTGGTTATTCCCTCCGGGAGTGTCAGGGTGGATGGGCTTTAGGAATGTCACATTCGGCTCAGCCATATTTACCGGCTACGATCCGCCCCCTGGAGAGAAGTTGAGCGACACGCTGGTTCGGTGGATAGATCAGTTCTCCGGCGATGAGTTTGCTAAGCGCCTCCCTAAAGATTGGGGTAATTTTTGGGAAATTGATTATGGCAACGCAGCACAGCACATTGACCTGCTGACAGACAGACTTGCCAAGGTTCTCTCGGACCTGGAATCGCTTTAGGCTGGCCAAGGGCGGGTTAATCTTCCAAGTGGACACGGCGTTCAGCCTATGCGAGCATGGGACGGCGTTAAATCTGAAAGACCGCATTCGATTGGATCAAACGGGGGAGGGCCGAAGAATGACGTCTACCGACTATGAACCCAACATGGTTCTGGAGACCGGAAGCTACAACGTGGTGGGCACTAGGCCGGTCCGTCACGACGCAAGCAACAAGGTAACGGGTCGGGACCAGTTCGGCGCGGACATCCATTTCGCCGGCCTCCTCCACGGCAGGATATTGCGCAGTCCCTTTGCCCACGCCAGGATCAGGTCGATAAGCACCGGAAAGGCGGAGGCGATGCCCGGGGTGAAGGCCGTTGTCACCGGCCACGATCTGCCCAAAGCCGATGACGTGGCGCTTAAATACCGCAGGGCCAACATACTGGCCGCAGACAAAGTTCTCTACGCCGGACAGGCCGTGGCTGCCGTGGCCGCAGTCGATTTGCAAATCGCGGAAGAGGCGCTGAAAGCTATCGAGGTCGAGTACGAGGTCTTGCCGCCTGTGCTAACGGCTCCCGAAGCCATGAAGAAGGAAGCCCCCCTGCTTCACGACGACCTCAGGACAGAATCCCTCGGTTCGCCCGTAGAAGGCGCGAGCAACATAGCAAGCTACGCCAGGTACGAGCTTGGGGACGTAGACAAGGGGTTTTCAGAAGCGGATGAAATTGCGGAAGGCGAGTTCTATACCAAGACCGTTCACCAGGGTTACATAGAGCCGCATACCTGCACGGTGTTGTGGAATGAAGATGGCAGGATCATTATCTGGTGCAGCTCTCAGGGGCCGTTCATGGTCAGGGACTACACGGCGGACAGGCTGGGCGTACCGGTATCACAGGTAAAAGTCATCCCGTTGGAGATAGGGGGCGGATTTGGAGGGAAGACGGAGATATACCTGGAACCCGTTGCCGCCCTGCTCTCCAAGAAAACAGGGCATCCCGTGAAAATGGTCATGTCCCGGCAAGAGGTGTTCGAAGGGACCGGCCCGACTTCTGGTTGCTATGTCTGGGCGAAGATAGGCGCGAATAAAGAAGGCAGGATCACGGCTGCCCAAGCCTACCTGGCCTTCGAGGCCGGCGCGTTTCCCGGGTCTCCGGTAGCCCTGGGCGCGACTACCATATTCTCCCCATACGATATTTCCAACGTACTGATAGACGGATACGACGTTGTGGTGAACAAGCCAAAGGTGGCCTCATACCGGGCGCCGGGTGCGCCCCAGGCCGTCTTTGCATCAGAGCAGCTTCTTGACGACCTGGCCGTCAAGCTGGGAGTGGATCCGCTAGAGTTCAGGCTGAAGAACGCGGCGAAAGAGGGGTCGCGGCGGGTTACTGGCCAGCCATACCCCAGGATTGGCGTGGTGGAGCTTATAGAGGCCATGAAGCAGCACCCGCACTACAAGACGCCGTTGAGTGGGCCCAATCAGGGCAGAGGCGTGGCCGTGGGGCTGTGGTACAACATTGGGATGGCGTCCAGCTGCACTATCAAAGTCAACAATGACGGCACGGTTAACCTGATAGAAGGATCCGCGGACATCGGAGGGACCAGGGCGTCTGTGGCTATGCAAGCGGCCGAGGTGTTGGGGCTGCGGGCGGAAGAGGTCTTGCCGACGGTGGTGGATACGGATTCGATTGGTTACACGGCAACGACCGATGGCAGCAGGACCACGTTCGCCACGGGCTGGGCAGCATACGAGGCGGCTCAATCTGTGAAGCGGCAGATGGAAGAGAGGGCCGCCGCGGTCTGGGGGGTAGAACCGGATAGCGTGGAGCTGGTTCAGGGCGCAGTCCGCTCCAAGACGGACGCATCGCTCCAAATGACGTTCGGGGAGGTGGCGGCTCAGATGGCCGATACAGGCGGTCCCATAATGGGCAGCGCAGTGGTGCATCCGCGCGGCATAGGGCCTTCCAGCTCTGGCAATATTGTGGATGTGCAGGTCGACCCGGAAACAGGGAAGGTGGATATCCTCAGGTACACGGCGTTCCAGGATGCGGGGAAGGCGATTCATCCGACCTACGTTGAGGGGCAGATGCAGGGAGGCAGCGTGCAGGGCTTGGGCTGGGCCCTCAATGAAGAGTACGATTACGATGAGAACGGAGTCATGAAGAACGGCAGCTTCCTTGACTATCGCATGCCCATCTCGCTGGACGTGCCAATGATCGATACGGTTATTGTAGAGGTGCCAAACCCGGGACATCCGTTTGGAGTGAGAGGCGTAGGCGAGGCCAATATCATCCCTCCCATACCGGCCATTGCAAACGCCGTCTATCATGCGGCGGGCGTCCGCATGAATACCCTTCCCATGAACCCAGGCGCGGTCTTGGCCCGGATAAAGGAGTCCACAGGGAGATAGCCCGTCCATGGCGACAAAGTGTATACCCATTTGGTGTTGAAGGGGGGACCAATGAATAGATTCTTAAGAACCCCGGCGGAGCAAGGTGCCTTAATCATCATATTGGTTTCGTTGCTGTTTGGCGGGTTGGGTGTGTTGGGGTGGCAGTTGGCGAATCGCACCACGAGCGCAGAGTCTAGTGAACGTAGGTTACCTCCAGAGCCCAATTTCGCTCCGGATACTTCAGTTAATGCCGTGCCGAACTCCGGCAAGCATTCGCGAATGCATTCGCTAATACAGGAGAGTCTGCGGACCGCTATCGACAATATTCCAAGTGATAGTAAAATCTGGATCGATGGAGATACCGTTGTGTATTTGCTGCCGCGTGATCCCCACGATTTTTCTGGTGAAATGGTTGCCGTCGCCCATCACCTTCCCACGGGTGCAGTGAAGAACTACATGACCCCGGGTGAGGATCCCTTCGTAGAATACGTAGGTCACCATCCAGATGCCAGAAAGGCTGCTGATCAGATGCAGACAGACCCAAGAATAGCCGCTGCTGTTTCAATACTGCTGGGAGGTGACCAATGATTACAGGCCGCCTTGTTCAACGCCAAGTCCTTTTGTCCGTTCTATGGCCACAGTTTATATACCGTCCCTGATGCGGGACATCACTTCGCAGGCCAAGGTGCAGGTTCCAGGGGCGACGGTGCGCCAGATCATAGACAACCTGGAGCAAGCCTATCCTGGCCTGAAGGACAGGCTCATGGAGAACAACAGGCTCAGGTCCAGCATATCGGTGGTGGTGGACGGGGAGGTCACTCCCATAGGCCTGCTGGAGAAGGTTGGAGAGGATAGCGAGGTGCATTTCGTTCCCGCCATAGCAGGCGGGAGCATTGCCGGCTAGCCGTTGGACCAGGTAGCCAGGGACCCTCTGGCGATTGTCTGGACAGGCTCCGTTTCTTCCAGGTGCAGGACGTATATCTGGCTTTCCGTCTGTCCGCCTTCACTGACCAGCGCACCGGCAAAGAGCAGGCTCCGGCTATCTGGCGACCATACCCGGTGCGACTGTACGTACTGGTCGAAGAAGGCGTACCAGGTCAGTTGGTCTGATGATGGGATGAAATCTATCAGATCCCTATCGGCGCCGGTGGTCAAATCGATCACGCGCCATTGCAGGTTCTCCTCGGAATCGTTCAACGAGACGTAGGCTATCTTGGTTGCATCTGGTGACCAGAAGAAGGCGACTATGGGCCTCTGCACCAGAACGGTCTCCTCCTCTGAAACGGCGTCTATCAACCGCAACTCCTCCAGGAACGGATCATCCGTGGTGGACGATTGTCCCAGGGCCAGCTGGTCGCCACGGGGCGACCAGAGGAACGCCGTGCTCCCCAGGGTGCGGCTCAGCTCCCTTCTCCGTGAGCCGTCTGCCCTAGCTATGTAGAGAACCTGCGAATCCAGGAATGCCGCGATGTTGGACCTGGGAGACCAGGAGGCCGCCCTGTAGCTGCCGGAGGTGGCTCTCAGATCGAGCAGGCGTTCCGGGGCATCTATGTCGGATCTGAACAGATCACCCTGCTGGTGTATTAACAGGCTGTGGGAATCCGGCGACCAGCTCATGTACAGGGGCGCTCCGCCTGCAATCTTGACGCCCTCATCCGTTCCAGATGTGTCGACAAGGTAAAGAGCCAGTTCGCCATCCTCCATGGATAGGAAAGCTATGTGCTCACCGTTGGGCGACCAGAGCGAATAGTGAGGAGCCCTGGCTCCAATGGCGGGTGGGACTCCGGGAGGGTTCTCGAATATCTGCACCTCGTCAGCGCCCCCTGCATCGACGGTGTAGAGCGCTTTGCCCGGGCCCAAGAGGTCTTCTGAGAAGGAGGAGAAGGACAGTCCGCTCCCGTTGGGCGACCAGCCGGGCCAGGAGTACATGCCGTCCTGCGAGGTTACCTGCTTTTCATCGGTGCCGTCTGGGTTGATGGTGAAAATCTGGAAATCATCGTTCACGTAGGCAATCCGGTTGCTGATGGTTGGCTCCGCCGTGGGGGTGGGAGACGGTTGCTCTTCGGTAGGTGACGCCGTTGGGGATGTTTCCTGAGCCGGGCTCCGGCACGCGACAAGAAGGAGGGCCAGTACCAGCAGAAGCAGAGCGGGATTTCTGCAGATGCTCATAGGTGAAGCTTAATGAGTCTTGCACAAGAAGTCACGTTTTTGTGTGGAGAGTACACCGACAGGCGGTCTTCACCTTCTAAGCCATCCCCTCAGACCTGCAGGTCCAGGCTGATATCCAAGGCTTTAGAAGAGTGGGTAAGCGCTCCCACGGAGATCAGGTCTATGCCGGTTTCAGCTATTTCGCGTACGTTGTCCAGGGTTACGCCGCCGGAGGCCTCGGTAAGGGCGCGACCTTTCGCCAGGGCCGCCGCGCGGCGCATCTCCTCCAGCGGCATGTTGTCCAGCAGAATGATGTCGGCGCCTGCGTTCAAGGCTTCTTCAGCCTGCTCCACTGTCTCCACTTCCACCTCTATCTTCAGGGTGTGGGGAGCCGTTTCGCCGGCGAGCTTGACTAGGTCGCCCAGGGAGAGTTCGCCGAGGCGGGCCGCGACTATATGGTTGTCCTTGATCAGAACGCCATCCGCCAGATTGAGACGGTGATTGTGCCCTCCTCCCGTGCGCACCGCGTATTTGTCCAAATAGCGGAGGCCGGGTACCGTCTTTCGGGTATCGATGATACGAGCGTGTAGGCCTTCCACGGCCTTCACGTATTTGGCGGTTTCAGTGGCTATGCCGCTCATCCGTTGCAGGAAATTGAGCGCGATACGCTCCGCACTCAAGATACCGCCTACTGGCCCCTGAACGGTGGCGATGAGGTCGCCCGAGTTCAGGTGAGAGCCGTCGTGAAGAAGCGGCAACATTTCCACGGCATGGTTCAGCCTGGAAAAGACGGCGCCGGCCACACTGAGCCCGGCCAGAACGCCTTGCTCCTTGGCAACGAGCGCCGCTCGACCCATCCGGTCGTGTGGGATGAGGCGGGTGGTATGGTCCCGGGAAGCCAGGTCCTCATCCAGCGCTCTGTCCACTATCTCCAGTATGTCAGGGGTAATCTGCAGCAACTTACCTAGATATTCCGTTTTTTCCGGGTTTTGTGCAAGTCCCGATGACGTACAGAGAGTCATAGATGCAATTGGCTTGCTTCCCCCTCCAGAGAACCTACAATGGCGTTGTGTCATTGCGAAACATGCACCCTGACTTGAGGCTGGGTCTAGTACTGGCAACTGCCGCAGTGCTCTTGGGACTTGGGAACCCAGGCAGGTTCTTGGCAACACAGGCTTTAATGCAGCTCGATCTCTCCAGGACAGCTCATAGCTTGTTGCTGACTGTAGGCGGCGGCATAGGTGGGTTAGCAGTTATCGGTGCAGCCATCTGGGTGGACCGCAGGCCTCCGCATTCCATTATGGCAGCCGGTACACTCGTTGCTCTCTTCGGCCTCTTAGTCCTCAGCATGCCCGCCAGCATAGGGGCATTTGCCGTAGGCATGTTCGTAGCTGGTGTGGGTCGTTCCGCAGTGAATCCACTGATATTCTACGCAATTGCAGTAAGGGGAGCCTCTCGGTACAGAGGCACGATGATCGGGGCTTTGGGCACGGTCTTCTTGGTCAGTTCCGACTTGAATCTCATCCCGGATTGGCAAGTGGGTGAGTACACATTGTCTATCCCGGTTATCGTGGCATTTTCCCTGGCTGGCGCAGCGTCACTATTTTTTGTGCTGCCACGCGTCTTCACGGGTGGCTATGAACCCGGGCAGGCGCTAAAGGCTAATCCCGGGGCCCCGGCAGTCTGGAGGGCCCTGATATGGCTAACAATAGTGTACTCCGTTGCTTCAGTGGTTAGACTGACCATTGATGTTCGCCTGCTCAGTCTCACTACGCAGTCAACATCAGAACTCAATGCCTCAGAGTTGCAGCTTCTGACTGTGCCCGTTTTGCAAGGTGTCAGCGCTGTGGGCATTCTGCTGTGGGGCGCGGCTAGCGATCTCTTAGGCGTTCGGCGATGTTTGCTTCTTGTGGCGCTGCTGTACCTGCTTGGGGCGGGTGCGACATGGGTGTTCGACGGCCTGCCCGTGCATATGGTCGGCCTTGTAGCAGTCGGGCTAGCCCAAGGCGGCCTTATCTGCCTACCTTTGATCTTGATGGCGGAGTTCCTTCCCACTCGACACTTCGCGAAGCTGGCGGTTCTCATCCAGTATGTTGGAATCGCGCCAGGGGCAATTCTCGGTGGGCTCCTGCTGACAGTGTCCGCGGAGGCTGAATCTATGGTCTTATTGTTGGTTGGGGTTGAGGCTCTTGCGCTCTCCATCATTGCTGTCCTTCTGCCGAGACCGCGGATGGCCGAAGAACATAGTAACGATTCTTAGGGCGTAGATCATGTGAAGGCCAGCCTTTGAGACGACAGACTTATCTGTTGTTCCTAGTCGAGCGAGAAAGTCATTACTTAATCCAAGGGATGTCAAGAGGAAGGTGGGATCGTGGACGAAGTTACGGCAAGACAAACTGGCGCGGGTGTCACATATGATAAAGCAACGCTGCGTGAAGAACTAGCTTCATACAAACAATAGAGAAGTCTTTCTTTACCCTGTGTTGCCATGACTACAGGTGCGTCTGCAAGCGCAAAGCCCCCGCTGCCATCTCTGGATGCCCGTGGAGACGGGCATTACGGAAGGGGCTACCCCTGCAGCGACAGCATGCGCTCCAGGGCGATGCGCGCATAGTGGGCGGTCTCTTCGTCAACCTTGACCTGGTTTACCACGGTATCCGCAACCAGCCCTTCGGTGACCCAGGCCAGATAGGCGGGGTGAATGCGATACATGGTGGAGCAGGGGCACACCACGGGATCGAGGCAGAACACCGTCTTGTCCGGGTTTTCGTTGGCCAGACGGTTCACCAGGTTGATCTCGGTGCCTATGGCGAACACGGAGCCGGCGGGAGCCTGGCTCACCACCCTTATGATGAACTCCGTCGAACCGTCCATGTCGGCGGCGTCCACGACTTCGCGCACGCACTCGGGATGCACGACAACCTGGACGCTGGGGAACTTGGCCCTGGCATCCGCTATCTGCGCCACGGAGAACCTGGTGTGCACGGAGCAATGGCCCTTCCACAGGATTATTCTGGCGTCCTGGATCTGACTTTCGCTGAGGCCGCCGAGAGGTTTGAACGGGTTCCAAATCACCATCTCATCCAGCGGTACGTCCAGCTTGGCGCCCGTGTTGCGGCCTAGATGCTGGTCTGGCAGGAAGAGAATCTTCTCGCCGCGCTGGAAGGCCCATTCAAAGGAGGCAGCGGCGTTGGAAGAGGTGCAGACAATGCCGCCGTTCTGGCCGCACAGCGCCTTTATTGCCGCGGTGGAGTTCATGTAGGTAATGGGGACCAGCCCGCCGGAAAGAACGTCGTTCAGATCGTCCCAGGCGTCCATAACGTCGTCGGTGGCCGCCATGTCGGCCATAGAGCATCCGGCGTTCATGTTGGGCAGGATGACCTTCTGGTTGGGGTCGGTGAGGATGTCCGCCGTTTCAGCCATGAAGTGCACGCCGCAGAAGATCACGTATTCGGCGTCCTTCTGCCGGGCGGCGTTCTGCGATAGGAGGAATGAATCGCCGCGGAAGTCGGCAAACTGGATGATTTCATCGCGCTGGTAGTGGTGTCCCAGTATGACCAGTCGCTCGCCCAGCTTGTCACGGGCCGCGGCAATACGGGCATGGAGGTCGTCGGGGTTGAGCCCGATGTACTCCTTGGGGAGCCGTTGCCATTGAACGTGCGCCTTCAGCTCCTCGACAAGAGGCTTGGCCGTCAGCGACGAATCGGTGCGGCAGAAAGCGGACTGCTCTATGTCAGTTACGGGAACAGTAGCCTGGCGCTGGACTGAAATCATATCAACCCCGACCCCAACGGCGAGTTAGTTATCTAGTAAGTGTACTATTTTGCTGGAAAAGCCTCAACCCCGTACCCCCCGTCCGTCATGCCAGCGCAGACGTCCAGGCGGGGCGGAGGCGTGCCCCCTGCGACAGCCCCCATGTCGAGATGTCCGTTTCGGCGGTTACGCCCTACCCAACCGCAACGCCCTGTAGCGACCATGGAGAGGTCTTTTCTATGCGAACGCTCACCGTCTTGCCCTGAAGCTGTCGTTTGTCCTCGAAGAAGACCAGCTTGTCATTGCGGTTGCGTCCCCTCCACTTGCCCTTTTCGTGGCTTTCCACCAGCACCTCTGTAGTGGTATTCAACAGTCTGCCGTTGATCTCCCCCGCAATCGTTTCCTGGGCCTGTTCGATGGCTGAGAGCCGCCGCTTCTTCTCATCGTAAGGTACGTCGTCGGGCAGCTTGCGTGAGGCTATGGTCCCCGGCCTCTCCGAGTAGGCTGCGGCGTGCACCTTGTCGAACTGGACGTCTTCCAGCATCTTCAGCGACTCTTGGAAAGCCGCCTCGCTTTCCCCGGGGAAGCCCACGATCAGGTCCGTGCTCAAGGATACGCCGGGTACGGTTTCCCTTACGCGCTGCACCAGTCCTCGATAATCAACGTTTGTGTAGCCGCGGCGCATGAGCTCCAGGACTTGGTCGTCGCCGGCCTGGAACGGGAGGTTGAAGTGCTCGCACACCTTGTGTAAGGAACCCACGGCCTCGATGATGCGACGGCTCATATCGTTGGGATGCGAAGTGAGGAAGCGAATGCGCTCCAGGCCGTCCACTTCGTTGACGGCGGTCAATAGATCGGCCAAGTCGGGGGAGCCGGGCAGATCGTGTCCGTAGGAGTCTACGTTTTGCCCCAGAAGGGTCACCTCTTTGACGTTGCGCGCCGCCAGAAGCTCAACCTCGTGCACAACGTCGTCAACGGTCCGGCTTACTTCACGGCCGCGTCGGTAGGGGATGATGCAGAACGTACAGAACTTGTCGCAGCCGTGGATGATGGGAACGTACGCCGTGACCGCGACATTGGGAGGTGTGAGCGTGGTCAGGCAGCCCTCGGCGTCTATTCCCATGCGGTTGCCCAGCAGTTCCAGAAGCGGCCGGTAGTCCTGGGGGCGCATGAAGGCGTCTACGTGAGGGAACCTGGCCTCAAGCTCGCCCGTCTTGGGCCCTACCATGCAGCCCATCAGAGCAATGATCCTGTCGCTGCCCCCCTGCTTGAGCGACTTCAGCGAGCCGAGCATGCCGGTCACCTTGTCCTCGGCGGCTTGGCGCACAACGCAGCTATTGAGGACTATGACGTCCGCCTCTCGGTGCTTGGACACCGGCGTCAGTCCGAGCTGGATCAAGGCGCTCTCCAACCGGTCGGAGTCCGCCTTGTTCATCTGGCAGCCGATGGTCCATATGTAGTAGCTGGCCGGGTCTGCGGCTTTTTCCAGTGTAGTCATAGAGCTATCGTTGTGAGTACGCTTTCAATAGTATCGAAAGGAAAGGGTTGCTTCCTGTTGAACTGAACGCAGCCTCGCATCACTTTGAATCCGGCGGCTTGGAGCACTTCCTTCTGCTTGTCCAGCCAGTAGTAGTCGGCTGGATTCCACAGGTGTACCGTCAGGCCGGCCTTCCTCTCCGCAATCAGCACGTGTACGAAGCGTGGATCAATTGTGCCCTTGGCCTCTTCCTGAATATTCTCCCGTTCGATTTTCCATCCCGGGAGGTTGTATTCAAAAGCGGCCTGGGCAGTGGGGAAAACGGCTTCGATCACTTCATCCAAGCGGCTGAACGTCTCTTTGTAGCGGTCGGAGGCGCCGTGTAGGGCCTGCTCTATCTTCTGGTTGGTATTGCTGTTCACCATGAGATGGTCCCTCATCAGATTATATACGGACGAGGTCTGACAATGATGGTACCACCTGTAAAGGCAATTTCAAAATCAACGTATCAAGCAAGGGGACGTTGATCAATCATACAACCGCCTAGGTCTACAGGCCTTCCACTATGGCCAGCTCGTACATGAGCAGGAAACCGAACCCTATGCTCAAGGTGGCGGCCAACCCGGCAATGACGGCATTGATCCTGCGAGACTGACCGGACAGCGAAAAGGGGATGCCCATGAGAACGGTCAAGGTGGACATGGAAAGGATGGTGCCCACGCCAAAAAGCATAAGGTAACCTATGCCGGCGAAGAAGGAGGGAACGGCATCCGTAGCCAGGACGGCCAGCATGACGGCGGCGCTTCCGGCAAGGCCGTGCACCACTCCGATTACGTAAGATTTCACCCGGAAGAAGGGTCTGCCCGCCAGTGCGACGAAAGGATGTACGGCTTTGTCGACGGTCTCAACATCCCTGGCGTGGGAATGGATATGGACGTGGAGGGTCTCCTGGTGAGTGTGTTCGTGCAGATGGAGGTTCTGCCCTTTCAGCCGCCAGAACACCTGCAGGCCAAGAAGGACCAGCATGATGCCCACGCCGAATTCCAGGTAGTGCGAATACTCGTCGTATACGTCGATTAGCGACCCTTTAACGAGGAGAATCGCCGTTCCCACGATGAGAAGCGGCGTGGTGTGTCCCAGTCCCCAGGATGCGCCTACCCAGATGCCGCGCCAGGCGCTGCGATACTCGCTTACGATGGTGGATACGGCCACTACGTGATCGGCGTCCGTGGCATGCTTCAGTCCAAGCAGAAAGCCAAGTCCTAAGGCGATTAGAGCGGGCGATTCCACCTCAACCCTCCTCCTGATTTCCGCAGGGCTTTGCACAGCTTGAGCACACACCGCTCACCGTGAAGTGGTCCAGGTCCGGGCTGAAGCCGTACTGCGCAACCAGGGCCTGGCTGAACTCCTCCAGGTAACGGGGGCTGAGGTCAAAGGCGTTGCCGCAGAAGCGGCACACCATGTGGTGATGCCGGCTGTTGGCGTCGGTTAGCTCATAATGCAGCCGGTCGCCGATGGCCACCTCGGTAACCACGCCCAGCTTCTTGAACAGATGCAGCGTACGGTAGACGGTGGAGACGTCTATGAAGGGGTACGACTCCCTGGCTTTGCCGAGCAATTCGTCGACGCCCATGTGGCCGTTGCCGTTCGCCACAATTGAAAGGAGAAGAAGCCGCTGCGGAGTGAGCCGTACTCCGTCGCGTCGTACCATCTGAAGCGCATCTTTGTAGGTGGTCATGTGAAGCTAGCTGCAAACGTTTGCAACAGCAATTTATCGCAAGAAAGTATGGTTGTAAATATGCGGCCCATCGCCGCGTCTCATGCTCCTATCAGTCACGTACGCGCCCCTGTCCGTATTCTCATATGTCCGCGGACCCACATTTTAAGACCTGCTAACAATCCTTTAATACCTTGTTAAAAGCATGTTCAACAAACCGTGCTAGGTTGAATAGCACCAGAAACGGAGCACCACTTTTGTCTCGAACTGAGTTGGAACCAAGATTGAGTGAGAAGGACAAGCTTTGGGGGGTCGCTATAGTCTTGAAGCCAGCCGGTCCCAAAACTGTTGAAAGCCTGCAGAACGGCAGAAACGGCGCCGGTTCTAAACATAGGCTGGGGCAGGACGGGCGTCGAAAACGGAGGGCTATCAGAGACCGCATTGAAGGCTTGATAGGGAGTGTTGTTGGGTTGCTCTTAATGCAACAGACCCTCTCTTCGCGGTGTTCAAGGTGCAGCAGGCCCATAGAAATCCCAGTGAGTTCGTTCCTACGTGATGAGGTTTATCTGGCCAAGGAGGACTGGCTCTGGGCGTGTGAGCGCTGCTGGGATGAGTCGCAAGGAAACTTCCACTTTCACAGCCAGGATTTTGGCTAGGAAACAAATTCAAAAAGATCTAACAGGAGGGATCGATTGAGAAACGGTATATCTAACATTCGCGGACTTTTTGTCCTTGTCGCCTGGGCACTGCTCCTCGGCTTGGCCGTTGCTTGTACCAGTGATGATCCGATACCCACCCAGGAGCAAAACACCTTGAGCGGAGTGATAGAGATAGACGGATCGAGCACGGTTGGGCCGATCTCTGAAGCGGTGGCGGAGGAGTTCAGCAAGATACACCCCAAAGTGCATGCCAACGTCTCCGTCTCCGGTACGGGCGGAGGGTTCAAGCGGTTCACGGTAGGCGAGACGGACATATCGAACGCCTCCCGGCCGATCAAGGACTCGGAAGCGGAGCAGGCGCGAGCCAACAACATAGAGTACATAGAGCTCACGGTGGCGTTGGACGGGCTGGCGGTGATGGTGAGCAGAGAGAACACGTTTGTGGACTGTCTGACGGTGGAGGAGTTGAACAAGATCTGGGAGCCTGGGTCCGCAGTGAACAGCTGGAACGATGTGCGGAGCAGTTTCCCTGATGAGCGGATCAGGCTGTACGGCCCTGACACGGACTCTGGGACGTTCGACTACTTCACGGATGAGATCAACGGAGATGAAGGGTTGTCGCGCGATGACTACACGGCCAGTGCGGACGACAACGTGCTGGTGCAGGGGATATCAGGAGACACCAATGCACTGGGGTACTTTGGGTATGCGTACTATGCGCAGAATGAGGATAAGCTGAAGGTGATCGGAGTAGACGGAGGGAACGGGTGTGTGGTTCCCAGCGACGAGACGGTGGCCAACGGTGCGTATTCGCCTCTGGCGCGGCCGATCTTCATCTACGTGAACACGGAGAAGCTGAAGAGCAGTCCCGAGTTGCAGGCGTTTGTAGACTACTATCTGGAGAACACAGGCGAGCTCGCTTCCCAGGTGGGCTACACCGCTCTGCCCAACTATATCCCGGAAAAAGCCAGGGTCAATGCAACCCTCAATGGCTTGAGCGGAGTGATAGAGATAGACGGATCAAGCACGGTTGGACCGATCTCTGAAGCGGTGGCGGAGGAGTTCAGCAAGATACACCCCAAAGTGCATGCCAACGTCTCCGTCTCCGGTACGGGCGGAGGGTTCAAGCGGTTCACGGTAGGCGAGACGGACATATCGAACGCCTCGAGGCCGATCAAGGACTCGGAAGCGGAGCAGGCGCGAGCCAACAACATAGAGTATATAGAGTTGACGGTGGCATTGGACGGACTGGCGGTGATGGTGAGCAGAGAGAACACGTTTGTGGACTGTCTGACGGTGGAGGAGTTGAACAAGATCTGGGAGCCTGGGTCCGCAGTGAACAGCTGGAACGATGTGCGGAGCAGTTTCCCTGATGAGCGGATCAGGCTGTACGGTCCTGACACGGACTCTGGGACGTTCGACTACTTCACGGATGAGATCAACGGAGATGAAGGGTTGTCGCGCGATGACTACACGGCCAGTGCGGACGACAACGTGCTGGTGCAGGGGATATCAGGGGACACCAATGCGCTGGGGTACTTTGGGTATGCGTACTATGCGCAGAATGAGGACAAGCTGAAGGTGATAGGAGTAGACGGTGGGAAAGGGTGTGTGATTCCCAGCGACGAGACGGTGGCCAATGGTGCGTATTCACCTCTGGCGCGGCCGATCTTCATCTACGTGAACACGGAGAAGCTGAAGAGCAGTCCCGAGTTGCAGGCGTTTGTAGACTACTATCTGGAGAACACAGGCGAGCTCGCTTCCCAGGTGGGCTACACTGCTCTGCCCAGCTACAATCCGGAGAGGACCGAGTTCAGGGCTTCGCTGACCGGATAGCATTGAATCTACATCTGCGACCCCTAGCAGGAGCGCAATTGAGGGTGACGTGGTTCGGCGGGCTAGCCGACGGCTGAGAGGAAGTTGCCAATGGAACAGGACAGTACCGTGAAGACCAAGGTGAAGCTGAGGGCTACCATCCACGGCCGCGTCCAGAAGGTGAGATTCAGGCGCTTCGTTCACTACCATGCCCAGCGCCTAGCGCTTGTAGGTTGGACGCGCAATCTACCTGGGAGAGCAACGGTTGAAGTATGCGTGGAAGGACCCAGGGAAAACCTGGAGCGCTTGTTGGAAGAGTTGCATCTAGGCCCTCCCCGCGCGGAGGTGGCCGCGGTTGAAGTGGAATGGGCGGACGCCGACAACTCCTTCGACTCCTTCATCATGTACAGGTAAGTCTTTGAGCCGTCCCATCGCTTGGGCGATGGCCTCAGGTTACTCCGGGGCCAGGCCTACGGGGAATCCCACGTTGGGGTACTTTTCTGTCAGGCGTCGCCAGGCACGCCGCCCTATGCGGTCGGCTTCGCGGACGATGGTCTCTTCGTCGGCGGTGAGGACCTTGCCCTGGCGCATTACGAACTTGCCGTCCACCATCACCGACTCGATGTCTGAAGGCTGGCCGTTGTTGACAAAAGAGGACACCACCCGCATGTTCGGCGCTAGGTTGGAGCGCATGGTGTTGACTATCACCAGGTCCGCCCTCTTACCCACTTCCAAGGAACCGATGGAGCTCTCCATGCCCAGCGCTTTGGCGCTGCCCATCGTCGCCATTTCCAGGGCCTCCTCCGGCTGGGGGTTGGCCGGGTCATCGCGGAGGATGCGCTCCGTAAGCATGCCGACACGCATGACTTCGACCATGTCCTGGGTATTGTTGTCGGTGCCCATGCCAATGGTGCAGCCAGCGTCGCGCAGGGCCGGTATGGGAGGTATTACGCCGCGCCGCGCCGCCATTGCGGGCTGGTGGGATACCGCGGCGCCGGACTGGCCCAGGAGGGCTATTTCAGATTCATCAGGGTAGCGCAAGTGCGCCGCTATCAGCCCGGGGCCCAGGAAATCATTGGCGGCAAGGTAACCCGCGGGACGCATGCCATGCATGCGCAGCACCGTCTCAATCTCCAGGCGGCTCTGGTCAAGGTGGATGGTGTAGCCGCAGTTGTACCGTTCGGCCAGCTCAAGCACCTGGCGTAGCAAGGCGGGCGAGCTGGTCTCCACCAGGGTGGCGCCGGTCATGCACCGGACGCGCCCGTTATCGTGGCCGTGCCACTTTTCGAAGAGGCGGGAGCCTCGCTCCATAGCCTGCTCACGACGTGCGTCGGAGAACTCGTTGACCGGCTCGCCGGGCTTGTATCCCGTGCCGGTAACGCCGTCGCCGCTGCACTCGGCAAGAAACCAGCGCAGTCCGCTGGCTACTATGGACTCGGCGTAGCGCTCAATGCCTTCGGCGACCTCTGCCGTGCCGGTGCTGCCGGTGCGGATGCATTCGATGGCTCCAAGCATGGCCATGACCGTTAACTCTTCATCGGTGAGGAAGGACCGAACGTTCTCCGGAAACCGGAAGGGAAATGGAAAGCCGAAGTCGTCGGTGATGCCGCGGTCGATGGTGGCGGTGACGTGTGCGTGGCAGTTGATGAAGCCGGGGAATACGGCCCTGCCGCTGCCGTTGACGACCTCGGCTGACGGGTACCGGCTTAGCACCTCATGAGTGGGCCCAATAGCGGCGATAGCGCCGTCTTGGACGGCTATGGCGGAGTCGTAGTGGATGCTGCGCCGGGCATCGCCGGTGACGATGGTGGCGTTGCTGATTACGGTGGACGGCATGGCGCCTTACCCTTCCCGGCGCAGGTCCGACCAGCTTCCTACCGAGCCGCCGCCGTCTATGACGTAGGCGCCGCCGGTGATGAACGACGATTCGTCGGAGGCGAGGAATAGCATAAGGTTGGCGACGTCGTCAGGCTGCCCGGCACGTCCTAAAGCCATCTCGTTGGCTCTCTGCTCGAACCGTTCCCTGCTGCCGGTGCTGCCCCTGGCCTGGGGTGTGTCGATGAGGCCTGGGACTATGGCGTTGGCCCTGATCCCGTTTTCAGCGTATTCACGGGCGGCGGTCAGAGTGAGGTTGATTACACCCGCCTTGCTTACACCGTAAGAGGCGGCGCGAGGAGTGGGACCTATTCCCGCGCTGGAAGAGATGTTGACTATAGAGCCGCCGCGCTCCATCATGTGGGGGATGGCGTACTTGCAGCCGTAGAACACGCCCCTGAGGTTGGTGTTCAGGGAGAGGTCCCACTCCATGTCAGAGATGTCGGCGAGACGGGACTGAGTCCGGATGAGGATGCCTGCGCCATTGACCATAACGTCCAGTTTGCCGTAGCTTTCCAGAGTGGCGCTGACCAGGTCCTGCACCTGCTCGGACTTGGAAACGTCGGTATGGATAAAGATGGCGTCGCCTCCGTTTTCTCTGATGCCGGCGACGGTTTTCTCGGCCTCGGTATCGTTGCGGTCGGCGACTACAACCTTAGCGCCTTGGGAGGCGAAGAGCCTGGCTCCGGCGCGGCCTATCCCGGTGGCGGAGCCTGTAATGATTGCCACTTTGTCTTGTAAACGGCCTGCCATCTGCTTCTCCTAAGCTGGGTGAGTCTAGCCTGTGACCAGGGATACGCCGGCGCGTGCGCACTCTTCGTCTTCGTCGGCGGTGCCGCCGCCCACGCCGCAAGCGCCGATGATATCGCCGTCGCGGATGATGGGCACTGCGCCCTTGCTGAGTATCATGTGTCCCCCCTCGGCGGCGGTAATGCCCCTGTAGATGGGCGTGTCGGCCCGTTCCTGGAGATCGCCGCTGGCCCTGCCCGTGGCGGCAGAGGCCACGGCTTTACCCTGAGAGCCGTACATGCCGGCCCAGCCGGCCCCGTCCATTCTGGCAAAGGCCTTGAGCCTTCCTCCGCCGTCGCAGACGGCTACGTTGACCCTGATGCCAAGCGCTTCTGCCTTGGCAACAGCGCCTTCTAGAATACGGTTGGCTTCGGCGAGTGTTAGGGCCATGTGTTTCCCTCCTGCTAATCTAACCCCGATGTTGCCAGCCCTAAGGCTACTATGCTTCACCGCCATTGCCCGTTATTATGAAGACTATTATTGCGACGATAAGATAAAGAAAAGCCACAGGAATGAAGGAGATCAGGATAACGAAGAACGCCCGCAACGTAGACGTGTAGTCCAGGCACTGCCGTACGGCAACCACCATGCATGCGAACGACCAGATGAATGCCACCAGAGCTATGACCGGTCCGACTACCGGCACAAAGAGGAACACGTTCAGGATCTTAGGGGTCTGCGCGAATCCCGTGCCTCGGGCCAGCTGTCCCCAGTCCGCTTCGGTCTTCTCTGTCTTCAGGATCGTTGCCCCAACTATCCAGGTTACCAGCGCCCATATAGCCCAGCCTGCTACGCCTAGCACTAAGCCGACAATCAGCGCCCTGATCAATTCAACATCTTCGCCGCCGCTTAGCACACTCCCAATGACGCCGGCAATGGTGACTAAGATCACCACCAGGAGCGCCTGTATGGTCGCGCCTCCGTCCTTCTCCACGTCTTCGTAGGTCGCTGCACTCAACCGGGCGGCTCCCAACATCCTACCTATCATTTGAATCTCCTCCTGCAAGTATGCGAGGTTCTTGAAATGGCCGACTCTCGTCCGCTACATGGTACCACATGGTGCTGCTGGCGTTCTTGCCTGAGTAGGCGGCCCGCTACGCCTGTCTAGTATACAAAAATTGGAGCGGGCGACGGGATTCGAACCCGTGACCCTTTGCTTGGGAAGCAAATGCTCTGCCAACTGAGCTACGCCCGCTCACCGCTCGCCTATTCTAGCACATGTCACCGGCTCTCAATGCTCAACTCTACCTGGCAGTAGACAGATGTATGGACATTGTCCGTTGATATGTCCTGCTATTCTAGCTATGATGTACGCATGAATCTATGTGGACAATGTCCCGGACACCGTCCACATTCTAAGGAACAGCCTGAGTGCCACAGTGGGACGTTCACTTCAACACGTACATCGACCACGCGAGCGTGGACATACTCGGTTGCCTGGCCGAAATAAAGGCGCTGGCAGCTGTCATTCGTGGAATTCCATTACCGCCATATGTACAGGCAAGGATAGACAGCCTCAACATAATGCGCGCCGTTCGAGGAACCACTGGAATCGAAGGCACGGAGGCATCCGAGGAAGAGGTGGAGATGATAATCCAGTCGCCACCTGGCAAGAAGGTTTTGCCAAGCTCCAGGGCAAGGGATGAACAGGAAGTACGGAATGCGCGTGAACTGATGGACTATATAACCCAGATTTCGAAAGATAATCCACTAGGCGCAATCACTGAAGAAATGATCTGTGGGTTTCATTATAGGCTTACAAAAGACATCGATTACGAAAACAACATCCCCGGAAAGTATCGACGGCATGCAGTCCAAGCGGGTGATTATCGCCCTCCTCCAACTGGTGAGGACGTTGAACGTCTAATGCGTGAGTTCGTGGAGTGGTTCAATCATGGGTCGGCCTTGGAATGGGACCCAATAATCAGAGCCATAGTTGCTCATTTCTACATCATTAGTATCCACCCATTTGGCGATGGAAATGGACGGACATCACGAGGCATTGAGAGCTACTTGCTATACCAAGCTGGGCTTACTGCACGCGGGTTCTATTCCCTAGCTAACTTCTACTACAGAAAGCGGCCAGAGTACACACGGATGTTGGACCTTGTCAGGTTTGAAACCAATCCCGATTTGACACCGTTCGTCAGTTTCTCTGTCAATGGCCTGCTGGAGGAACTGCGGGACGTGCACAATGAAGTATTGGAATCAATGAAGGTCATCTCTTTTCGGGATTTAGCCCGCGAAACACTTTCCATATCGGGCAAGCTTGGTACTAGAGTAGGTGAGCGGCAGTTGTTATTTCTCCTTGAATTGACCGCGGAACCTGTTTCCATGCGGGATATTCGGAACGGAGTACATCCGCTAAGCAGGTTCTACCGAGGCGTCACAACCAAGACTTTGATGAGGGACATTCATTCCTTGCAAGAACAGGGTCTTATCAACGTTCAAGGGGATGCGTTGAGTGCGAACCTGGACGTGATGACTCAGTTCACCGCCCTCAACGCACCGGCGCCGTCTTCCCGGCAGACGTCAAGCTGAATTGACTGCCCAAGCCCGCCAAACCAATCCCCCGGCCGCCGGAAACAGGCTATACTACGGCGCATCATGGGCAAGATAGTGGCTATAGGCGGGGGAGACCTGAACACCCTGCAAACGCTTGATATCGACAGGGAGATCGTCGAGCTGAGCGGCAAGGAGCGGCCCAAGGCGCTGTTCATCCCCACGGCAAGCAGCGACTCGGTGGAGTACTGGGTGGCGTTCGATAGGGTGTACGGCGGCGTGCTGGGCTGCGATACGGACGTGCTGTATATGCTGGGCAAGCGCCCGCCGCAGGCGCGGCTCCAGGAGGCGGTCCTGGGCGCCGACGTCATCTACGTGGGCGGCGGCAACACGCTGAAGATGATGCGTCGCTGGCGCTTGCTGGGCGTGGACAAGCTGCTGGAAGCGGCATACGCCGGGGGAGCGGTGCTGGCGGGGCTGAGCGCGGGCTGCATCTGCTGGTTCAGCTACGGGCACAGCGATTCGATGTCGTTCTACGCCGACGACGACGACTGGAGCTACATAAGGGTCAGGGGAATGGGCTTCATAGACGCCTTCGGCTGCCCGCACTACAACGGCGAGACGGCGGGAAAGACACGGGAGCAGGACTTTCAGGCAATGGTGCGCCGTCATCCCGGCGGCGGCATAGGTATGGAGGACTGCTGTGCCCTGGAGGTGGTCGACGGTTCCTACAGGTTCATCACGTCCCGCAGCGGCGCAGCCGCCTATCGAATCGAGAGGAGCAGGGGCGGCCTGCTGGTGGACGAGATTTCACAAAGCAAAGCGTTTGCGCCCCTGTCGGATTTGCTGCACTAGCGAGGTCAGTCTATGAATGAGTTCGTTGCCTATTTCAACGGAGAATGGATACCGAGAAGCGAGTGTAAAGTGCACGTCTCGGACAGGGGGTTCGCTCTGGGGGATGCGGTCTACGAGGCGGAGCGTACGTTCAATGGCCGCGTCTTCGACCTGGAAGGCCACGTGGACCGGCTCTACCGCTCCCTCAGGTACGTGCGCATCGATCCTGGGGTGAGCCGCGAGCAGATGAGGCGCATATGCCTGGAATCGGTGGAGCATAACCGTCACATGTGGCGTGAGGGCAACGACTTTGCTCTCAGGCAATACGTGACCCGGGGGTCGGGAGCTTCGGTGAGCGAAGATGCGCCGCCGGTGCTCTACTCCGGCGTCGACTACGTGGCTTTCCGCAGGTTCGCCGGCATGTATGATACGGGCGGACACGTGGTCTTTACCCGCTCCCGCTCGTACAGCCCCAACTCGCTGGACCCCAAGATCAAGCACCTCAGCCGGATGAACTTTGCCCTAGCCGAGCTTGAGGCGGCGGACGTCGACCCGGAGTCGTGGCCGGTGCTGCTGGACCAGGACGGCAATATATCGGAAGGGGTCACGTTCAACTTCTGGATGGTAAGCGACGGAGTAATCAAGACGCCCCGCGACAGGAACATCCTAGAGGGCGTGACACGCAAAACGGTCATTGACCTGGCCGGAAAGCTGGGGATACCCGTGGTGGAGGAGGACGTGCAGCTGTATGACGCCTATACTGCTGACGAGGCTTTCATTACGGCAACGAGCTTTTCCGTGCTGCCCATCTCCATGATGGACAGCCGGCCCCTGGACGGCGACGTTCCGGGGCCGGTGGTTAGGCAACTGATAGCGGCGTGGAGTGAGATGGTGGGCGTGGACATTACAGACCAGGCGAGGCGGAACGGGTAACGGTCAGACGGAAAGCTTCCGCCAGTGTTGAGCGCTCCCCTGGAAAGGCGTATTATCCCGAAAGATGGAGACCTTTGCCCAAACCTCGCCATACTCGTACTCACTTACGTCATACCCGCGAAGGGAGACCATTGCGCAACCTGGGTGTCAGGCTGTGAAGGACACCCCGAATGTCATTCTGAACGCAGCGCAGCGAAGTGAAGAATCTCAAGCCTCTGCACACAAACCTGCGATGTCGTCAATGAAACCCTTGAGATTCTTCGCTCCGCTCAGAATGACATTCAACGGAGCAGCCGTGCACAACGTTGCGCCATACCCGCGTTGCGTCATACCCGCGAAGGCGGGTATCCAGCCTTCCCGCCGAAGCAGGCGACGCCCACTCCCCGCCCACGACAAGAGGTGCATGATTGCAGGCCACGGCTAGGCTAAAGAGTCGCGTATCAGGCATGTACTACGGCTGGCGGATGGTGGCCATAGGCGCCGTCATCAGCGGCATAGGCTCCGTACAGTCGGCTTCGCAGAGCGTGTTCTTTCTCCCCTTGCAGCGCGAGTTGGGGCTGAACCGCGCCCAGCTATCGCTCGTTTTCTCGCTGACGCGCCTGGAAGGAAGCATCGAGTCGCCGGTGGTTGGCTGGATGATAGACAGGTTCGGCCCGCGCCTGCCCATCGTCACTGGCGCTGTATTGGGCGGAGTCGGCTTTCTCATTTTGCCCGTAGCCAGCACCTTCTGGCCCTTCTTCATCATCTACATGGGCATGATATCCATAGGGTTCCAGATGGGGTTCATCAGTTCCATGCATGCCGTGGCCAACCTCTGGTTCATCCGCTACCGCACCCGCGCCATGAGCTTCTTTTCGTCGTCGCTGCGGCTGGGCAACGCGCTTTTCGCGCCGGTGATGGGCATCATAGTGGCGGGGTACAGCTGGCGGTACGGCTCCGTGTTCTCTGCCGTGGTCGTGCTGGCCATCGCGCTGCCGCTGGCTATGCTTATACGCCGCTCCCCTGAATCAATGGGTCTATTGCCCGACGGCGCCAAGCCCGGGGAGACCGGCGACGAGCACAAGGAGGAGGCTCCGGCAAGGCCTGCCGCGGTCCAGCAGACCACCGTCGATTTTACCCTCAAGGAGTCGCTGAGGACCACGTCGTACTGGCTCATCATCCTCAGCACCTCGGTACGCTACATCATCATCGGCGGGGTTCATCTGCACTGGGTGCCCATATTCGTGTGGAAGGGATACAGCGAGGTGACGGGAGCGGCGTTCATCGGATTCGCCAACCTGGTGGCCTGGCCGCTGATTCTGCTCAACGGCGTACTGGGTGACCGCTTCAGCAAGAGGCTTGTCTTGATGTCGGGGCACACTTCACTGCTGATAGCGATGTTCGTCCTCGTGAACTCGCAGAGCCTGTGGTCGTTGTACCTGTTCTCCGTGCTGTTCTCTTACGGAGAAGGGGTGTCGCCGACCAACTACTCGATAATCGGCGAATATTTCGGGCGGCGGGTGTTCGCTACTTTGAGGGGGTTCCTCACCACGTTCACCACCGTGGCTATTTTCAGCCCGGTCTACGCCGGCTGGGTCTTCGACCGCACCAATGACTATACGCTGGCACTGTATACGTACGCCGGCATCGCCGTGTTCGGCATCACCATGCTGCTCTTCCTCAAACGGCCCCGCAAAGCGGAGCCTGCGGTGGTGGGGGTAGAGCCTGTATAGGGGAAACGTTGAGAGTCACAGACCTCGGGAGCACGATGGCGCGCCGTCAGGCGGGCTGCCGTTCAGGCTCGGCATGCCTGGGGACAGCAGGAACATCGCGAGATTAAACCAAGCTTTGTCGATGGGAAGGAAAGGGGCGGGTGCCCCGCATACCGCCATCCCCCGCTTCCCCACACCCACCTCCGTCCCCTATCCTATCCGCATGACCCCAAATTGGAGACAGACCCAAACTCATTACGAAAACACGCCATCCATTTACGGAAGTCGGATTTGTTTCCCATATTTCCAAAAAAAGTGGTTCGTTCTAGCCTTGAAGTAGGCATAACGTTTGAAACAATTCCCCACCAATGGTAAATGCCCTGCCTCCACAAACGGTCGTCCTTGTCTACCAAGGTTTTCCTCTGTAGGATTGTGCCGATTCAGGAGGTGTGCTCGTGACTACCAAGCAGGGTGAACTCAACTTGCAGCGTTCCCAGGCCATGATGGAGGAAGCGTCGTCGTTCAGTCCGCGCGGCGTGCCCAATTGCAAGTGGTGGGCGCCCAACACCTTCTACGTGAGGAGCGCCAAGGGGTCCCGCATCTATGACGTGGACGGCAACGAGTACCTGGACTACTGGTGCGGCGCGGGTCCGCACATCCTGGGCCACGCACCCTCGGAGGTGATAGAGGCGGTAACCGAGGCGATAAACGAGGGTAACATCCAGTTTGCCATGCCAAACTTCCGCGACGTTGAGGTGGCGCGTAAGCTCACCGAGTTCATCCCCTGCGCGGAAAAGGTGGCGCTCTGCGTCAGCGGCACCGACGGCCTGCTCTACGCTATCAGGCTGGCCCGCGCCTATACGGGTAAGACCAAGATTGTGAAGTTCGACGGCGGCTATCAGGGCTGGGCCGACCCTCTGGCGGTGAACAGCGCCCCCGACTCTTACGACACGGGTGAGACGAAGTACGCCACTGACTCGGCGGGAGTACCGCCCGACAACTACTCGAACACCGTGATCCTACCGTACAACGACCTGGAGACGGTGTCGACTCGCCTTCACCACGAGCATGACCAGATAGCGGCGGTGCTGGTGGAGACTATGATCCACAGCAGCAACCTGATAGCCAGGCCGGACTTTCTGGAGGGACTGCGCCGCATCTGCGACGAGCTGGGCATAGTGCTCATCTTCGACGAGATAGTGACGGGGTTCCGCCACGGTCTGGGCGGCGGACAGGCCATCTACGGGGTAACGCCGGACCTGGGGGTCTTTGGCAAGGCCATGGCAAGCGGCTACGTCATAGCGGCCATCTGCGGAAAGAACGAGGTGATGTCGCTGGCGGCGCCGGAGGGCACGGTGCGCATAGCGGGGACGTTCGGAGGGAATGCGCTGGGCACGGCGGCGGCGCTGAAGACATTGGAGATCCTGGCGCGCCCCGGCTTCTATGACCGCCTGTACAGAATGGGCGACACCCTGCGCAGCGGGGTCAACGACGCCGTAAAGAAGCGCGGCCTGAAGGCGCGCTGCGACGGCTTTGGGTCCGTGTGGTGCATGTACTTCAGTGACGTGCAGCCTCAGAGCCAGGAGGACGTGGTGCGCTACCGGCAGGCGGGCGGCGCGGACATGGACCAGGAGTACCGTGAGCATATGATGAGGAGCGGCATATTCGTGAGGCAGCAGCTGTTGAACCGCGCCTACATAAGCGCCGCCCACACTGATGAGGATATACGCCGCACGGTAAACGCCACGGTGGCTTTCCTGGATGAGCACGCCGCCGATCTGAGTTAGGGCGCAACGCACGTCTGGAGTGAGCAATAGGAGGGAAGACATGAAACTGCTCAAGGGAGTCGAGTTCAGGCTGGGTGCAGAGACCCATACCTTCACCGCAATCGGCAGGTGCCCGCGCACCGGCCGCCTGGGTGTGGCGGTGACCACCAGTGAGATAGGCACGGGGGGCCGCGCTCCGCACGTCAAGGCCAACGTCGGGGCTGTGGGCACGCAGGCCTATACGGATCCGCGGCTGGGCATCCTGGCGCTGCAACTGCTGGAGCTGGGCTACCCGGCGGGCCGCGTCCTCTCCGAGTTGGAAGCCAGCGACCCGCATATCGAATGGCGGCAGCTGGGCATCGTGGACCGCTGGGGGCACACGGCGGTGCGCACGGGAGCCAACAACAGCGAGTGGGCCGGGCACAAGACGGGCGACGGCTGGATCACGATGGGCAACTACCTAGTGGGGGCGCAGGTGGTCGATTCCATGGCCAAGGCGATGGAGGATTCCGTAGACGAGGACATAGAGATGCGGCTAATGAGGGCGATAGACGCCGGCACCCAGGCGGGCGGCCAGCCCAACGGGCAGCGAGCCGCCGCCGTCATCGTACACGAGAATGAGGGCTTCTCCATAGTCAACCTGCGCGTGGACGACGATGACGAGCCGATGAAGGAGCTATGGCGGCTGTTCAACAAGATGCACCCGCTGGTGCCGTACTATCGCGAGCGCCCGGACAATCCCGCTATTGGTCGGGTGTCGGACTGGGCCGCGGAACGAGGGATTCGGACGTGATCTCGGCCTGTCTGCTGGAGTTGGGCTGAAACAGGATAAGAGGAGCAGAACATGTTTACATTGGGCCCGGAAATGCACACCTTTACCGCCATAGGCCGTTGCCCGCGCACGGGGCGGTTGGGCATATCCATATCCACCAGTGAAATGGCGGTCACGGGCCGCTGCGTCTACATCAAGGCTAACATAGGCGCAGTGGCTACGCAGTCCCGCACCGACCCGCGGCTGGGCCTGCTTGCCATAGAGCTGTTGGAGCTGGGCTACCCGGCGGGGCGCGTGCTGGCCCAGCTTGAAGAGAGCGATCCGTACATAGAGTACCGGCAGCTGGGGATAGTCGACCGCTACGGCCATGCGGCGGTGCGCACGGGCGTCGACAACGGAGACTGGAAGGGGCACGCAACGGGGGAACAGTGGATAGTGATGGGCAACGGGCTGGTGGGCCAGGGCGTGGTCGAGGCGATGGCCGGGGCCATGGAAGGTTCGGAGGAGGAAGACCTGGAAGTGCGGCTGATGAACTCGCTGGATGCGGGGACCAGGGCGGGCGGCCAGCCCAACGGGCAGCGCTCCGCGGGTATCCTGCTCTATGAGCCGGAGGGGTTCTCTATCATCAACCTGCGCGTCGATAATTCGGCCGATCCCATGGACGACTTGCTGGACATATTCGGCAAGTTCTATCCGCTGCGGGACTACTACAAACAGAGGCCTGACAACCCCGACATAGGCGGGATGGACGACTGGGCCAAAGCTCACGGCGTGGAGCTTTAGCAACGCCGCAGATCCAATAAGGGAGTCAGCATGTCCAGCTACGTTCAAACAGTCCTTGGCCCGGTTGTCCCCGACCAGCTAGGTGTTACCATGATGCACGAGCACCTGCTGGCCGACGCCACCGTGCTCTACGAAGAGCCAGCCACAGCTAGCGACAAGTTCATGTCGCGTCAGCCGGTCACAATAGAGACGGTGAACTGGCTGAGGTACCACTACACCAACCACATGGACAACCTGCAGCAGGGCGACGTTGATGTGGCCATAGACGAGGCGATGATGTTCAAGAAGGAAGGCGGAGGCGCCATTGTGGACTGTAGTGTCACCGGCATGTCTCCCGATCCCGATGGACTAGCGAGGATATCCATGGCCACGGGGCTTCATGTCGTCGCGGCCACTGGCTTTTACATCCAGCCTTCTCATCCAACCGTGGTCTCTACCATGTCGGAGCAAGAGTTGGCAACGCTGATGGTCAAAGAGATAACCCAGGGAGTGGGCGGCACGTCCGTTAAGGCGGGGATCATTGGCGAAATAGGCTGCTCTTGGCCGCTGCATCCCGATGAGCGCAAGGTGGTTGGCGCATCCGCAAGAGCCAGCAGGCAGACGGGGACGGCCATCTCCATTCATCCAGGCCGCGACGAAGCGGCGCCTATGGAGATAATGGATATCTTGAAGAGAGCCGGTGTCGGTGTGGACCGCGTCATCATGGGGCATTTGGAGCGCACCATCTTCGACCGCGCCAGGTTGAAGGAGCTGGCCGAGACAGGTTGCTACCTGGAATACGACCTCTTTGGCCAGGACCTCTCCTACTACCCCATAGCGCCTCACATAGTCCGGCCCAGCGACGCTCAGCGAATTGAGACCATAGAGTGGCTCATCTCAGAAGGGCACGTTGACCAGGTAGTCATTGCCCACGACGCCGGCGCAAAAGCCAACCTGACGAGATGGGGCGGACATGGCTACGGACACATATTGAGGATTGTCGTGCCCTGGATGCGGCGGCGAGGGATGGAGGAGCGGCAAATAGAGGCGATTCTGGTACATAATCCCCAGAGGGCTCTTGGCATAACGCAGGGCCAGTAAGGAGGCATCAATGACTACATCCGGTTATATACAGACCGTTCTTGGCGCTATCGATCCTGATGAGATGGGCGTGACCATGCCGCATGAGCACCTGCTGGCCGACGTAAGCTGCTTGTACGTTGAACCGGCTACGGCAAGCGACAAGTTCATGTCCAGGCAGCCTATCACCATTGAGAACCTTTGGTGGCTGAGGTACCACAACAACAACCACCTGGACAACCTTCATCTTGACGACGAGCAGACCGCAATAGAAGAGGCGCTGCTCTACAAACTGGAAGGCGGCCGTACGATAGTAGACGCCACAACCATCGGCGAGGCTCCGGACCCCCTGGGGCTGGCCCGCATCTCCAGGGTCACCGGTCTTCACGTCGTAGCCGCTACCGGATACTACGTGGCCTCGTCACATCCGCCGGAAGTGGGGGCCATGAGTGAAGATGATATCGCGGCGAAGATGATCGACGACATAACCAGGGGCATAGACGATACCGGGGTAAGAGCGGGCATCATGGGTGAGCTGGGTTGCTCCTGGCCTCTACATGACGATGAACGGAAGGTGCTTGTTGCCGCCGGTATGACCCAGCGGGAGACCGGCGCGGCCATATCCATCCACCCCGGCCGGGATGAAGCAGCGCCCATGGAGATAATAGGCATCCTCACCGAGGCAGGCGCTACGCCGGAGAAGATCATCATGGGCCATATTGAGCGCACCGTGTTCAACCTGGAGACGTTGAAGGAGATAGCTGACACAGGCAGTCTCATCGAATGGGACCTCTTTGGGCAGGACCTTTCTTACTACTCTATGGCGCCGCACATAGCCAGGCCTACGGATGCTCAGCGGCTAGATCAGATTGCCTGGCTCATAGAGCAGGGACACGCCGACAAAGTGCTCGTCTCGCACGATGTAGGAGGCAAGGCGTACCTGGTCAAATACGGAGGTCATGGCTACGGACACATCTTGCGCGTTGTTGTCCCCTGGATGCGGCGTCGCGGCTTCAAAGAGGAGGATATAGGGGCAATGCTGGTGGACAATCCCAAGAGGGTGCTCACCATTCAGTAAGAAAGGAATGCCGTGGGTATAGAGGAGATAAAGGCGCTGGCGTTCGACGTATTCGGGACGGTTGTGGACTGGCGTACTCCCGTGAACCGCGAGGCGCAGGCCTTGGGCGAGGCCAATGGGCTAGACGGCGTGGACTGGGGCAGATTTGCCGATGAATGGAGAAACGGCTACCGCCCAGCCATGGAACGCGTCAATAGCGGCGGGCGTCCCTGGACGACGCTCGACGTGCTGAACCGCGAGTTGCTGGATGAGGTCGTTGCCGCGTCCGGCATGCCAGGCTTGAGCAAGGCGGAGAAGGATGATCTGAACGGGGTCTGGCATCGTCTGGACCCCTGGCCGGACTCCGTATCGGGGCTGGCCCGCATCAGGGAGCAGTTCTTGATCGCCGCTCTGTCAAACGGCAGCATGGCGATGCTTGCCAACCTGTCCAAGCACGGCGGCCTGGTTTGGGACTGCGTGCTATCGGTGGAGATCTTCAGGCGCTACAAACCTGCTCCTGAGGTGTACAGGGGAGCGGCCTCCCTTCTGGGGCTTCCCATGGGAAACGTGATGATGGTGGCCGCACACAAATACGATCTGAAGGCGGCCAAGAGCCAGGGCATGCAGACCGCGCTGGTGAGCCGGCCTGATGAGTTCGGGCCGCGGGGTCAAGCGGACACCGGCCGGGAAGAGTGGATTGACCTCTACGCGGACGATTTCCACGATCTAGCCGACAAGCTTGGCGCGTAGCACGCCCGGCTAATATCATCTGTTGCCAATGTTGCAGGTAAGCATTACGCTGCCCATGTCACTACCCGCCAAGGAGGAGCTATGTCATCGTCCATCATAAGAGGCAAATACCTGGTCGCCAGCGTCCGCGACGATGGCGCCAGCGAAATCATCCGTGACGGCGCCCTTTACCAAGAGAACGGTGAGATCAAAGACGTGGGCCCTTACTCTGAAGTCAAGTCCCGCCGCCAGCCCGACGAAGAGATAGGCTCGGATAGGCACATGGTCATTCCGGGGTTGGTCAACGCGCATCATCACATTGGCCTCACGCCCTTTCAGCTTGGCGTGCCCGACCTGGCCCTTGAGCCGTGGATCACGGCTCGCTACGCCATAAGGGACATAGACCCCTACCTGGACACGCTCTATTGCGCTATTCAGATGATAGAGTCGGGCATCACCACCGTGATGCACAATCACAGCATTAATGCCAGCCCCACGTCGGGAATATCCGGCCCAGTGGACCTGGGACGGCAAGTGCTGAGGGCCTACGAAGAGTCCGGCATGCGCGCCGCATTCTCCTTCATGTTCCGCGACCAAAACAGCGTGGTCTACCAGGATGACGCAGAGTTCATCGCCTCTCTGCCCGCGGAGCTAGGCTCCAGAGTGAGGAGCCATATGCAGGGCAGAGCGATATCGTCCGAGGAGTACTTTGCCACCTTTGCCGAGCTGCACGACTCTTTCTCGGAGAACGGGAGAATCAACGTCTTTCTTGCTCCTGGCAACGTGCAGTGGTGCAGCGACGCCTTCTTTCAGACGGCAAAGGAGTATGCGACACGCTACGGGACAGGAATGCACGTACACCTCCAGGAGAGCGTATACCAGAAGATGTACGGCTTGCGCACCTGGAACAAGACGCCTCTTGCTCATCTGAAAGACCTTGGCTTCCTTGGCCCGGAGCTTTCCTGTGCTCACGGGGTATGGCTGACAGAGCCTGACATAGACCTGCTTTCGGAGTCCGGCACCATCATCTGCCACAATGCCAGCTCCAATCTGCGCCTCAAAAGCGGCGTGGCGCCCCTGAACCGGCTTTGGAATGGAGGCGTCACCGTGGCCGTAGGCATCGATGAAGCGGGCATCAATGACGACAACGACATGCTCCAGGAGATGAGGCTGGTGCAGAAGATACACCGCCTGCCCGGGGTCGACTCGCCCAGTCCCACCGCGCACCAGATACTGCACATGGCTACGGTCAACGGGGCCAAGGCCACGCTGTTCGACAGTCAGGTGGGCACTTTGGAGCCCGGCAAACGCGCCGACGCCGTCCTGGTAGACCTGACCGGCATAACCGAGCCGTATCTGCACCCGGATACCGATATGGTGGATGCGCTGGTGTACAGGGGACGCGCCTCAGACGTGAATACGGTGATTGTGGACGGTGAAGTGCTCATGCGAGACGGGAGGATTACGAAAGTGGACAAGGAAGCCGTCTGGGCCGAGCTCAAGCAGCACATGTCCCGTCCCCTGGCACAGCATGAAATAGACCGGGCGAACCTGGGCAGGGACCTGCTGCCGCACGTCAACGGGTTCTACAAAGGGTGGGGTCTGCCAGGCGGGCGGCCCCACTATCTCTACAACGAGGCGGAATGATGCCGGAAGTCAGCATCCCTAGTACGCGCCAGATATGTGACAAGGGTCATAGACGATAGCTCATGTAGGTCATCCATCATGGCGCCGTTCTGGCTGTGAACAGGGCCTGAACACGGAGTGTTCCAATTTGGGGATGCATTACGTATCCGCTTTCTCAATATTGACGTTGACGTGCCGGTCAGCGGGGATGTCCTCCAGCGTCTGGACCACTCCCCCGGCACATTCGACCCGGAGTTCATCAACCGTGCCGGATGCGCCCAAGCCAAAGTGCGCAATTCTTCCCGGTTCCTGCGCCACGAAGTTGGTGGAGGCGTGCAGTTCCCGCATTTGGGTAACCTGGCCTGCCGTGACGAACACCTTGCAGCCAAGACCGTCGCGATGCAAAGGTGGCTCAGCCTCTATGGTGACTTTAAGCCAGTGGTTGGGTAGAGGAGTGTCGTTGCGGAGGAGGATGGGGCTGCCAGGAGTGCGGAGGGCGTCGCCGTCTTGGATGGCAAACTCCTGGTTGTTGGTGATGAAGATGTCCAAATCGCCGTCGTTGTCAAAGTCAAAGAGAATGACGCCACGCCCCTGTCTGAGGTCGTCTGCGCCAACCTGTGAAGCGACGTCGAAGAAGGTGGAGTTGCCCAGGTTTTCGAATAAGCGGGCAGGCTTGTTGTTCCACATGCTGATAGTGGTGAGCTTTTCAGCGTTCACCCAGCCTGTAACGTGATATATGTCCAGGTCGCCGTCGTTGTCCAGGTCGCCGAAGCTGGAGCCCCACCCCCAGTTGCCATCGCGGACACCGGATAGCTCTGTTACGTCTTCAAAAGAGGCGTCGCCTCTATTGCGGAATAGGCGGTTGCCTGAGCCGCCCCAGGGGCCTTCCTTGACCGTGCTTTGGTCGTAGATACTGGAAATGAACCAATCCAGGTCGCCATCGTTATCAAAATCGCCAATGGCCGAGCCCATACCGTTCTCGTCGGTTCCCACGCCGCCGATCTCAGTGACATCGTCAAATTTGCCCCGGCCATTGTTCAAGTAGAGCTTGGACCTGCCGTAGTCGGAAACGACGGCCAGGTCAGTGTAGAAGTCGCCGTTGAGGTCTGCGAACCGGGGAGCAAATACGAAGTTCTCGCGGGACACCAGTGAGTTGCTGCGGAACTGGTATCCTTCCAGGTAGCCGTCGCCATGGTTGAGGTACATCCATAGAGACCAGTAGGGATACTGGGGATCAGCATCTATGAACCCCTCTTCAATGGCATCTTGTATGGGCCCTTGTATGGGATTCCATTCGCCAAGGACCAGTTCAAGCAGACCGTCGTTGTTAATATCACCCCAGCTTGGGCTGGTAGCGAATGCGGCCGGCTGCATCAGGGGCGTGTCGTTGCGGCTGAAATGGCCGTCGCCTTCATTTGTTAGAAGGACGTGTGGAGGGAAATCGTTGGCCACGAATATGTCTATATCACCGTCGTTATCGTAATCAGCCGCCGCCGCGGCCATACCGCTTTCCGTGGATATGGCTGCGGCTCTAGTAACTGCCTCATCCTTGAATGTACCGTCCTTCTGGTTAATGTAAAGCAAGGCGGGAGGAGCGTTGCCGGGAAGCACGAAGAGATCAACCCAGCCGTCGCCGTTGAAGTCTTCAGCCACTGCTCCGCCCGCCATCCAGGCGTTATCGGTATTGCCATATCTCTCATTCAGAGGTACGTGTTTGTAGTCGATGCCGGACTGGATAGTGACGTTGGTGAATCGCATTGGGCTATCTGATCTGGTGCTTATGGGCACAGTAGGGCTTTCTCCGTGAGAGGCGGCTTCGATTCTCAGACCGGAGTCATTACCGGGAAGCGCCAGGCTGAAACCCAGAATGGCGACGCCGCCAAGTATCCCTACAGTCCAGGTGGCGGCGGCGAAGGTGACCACTGCCTTCTTGGGCATGGACTTGGCCAGCCCCCAGAATGTTATGGGCCCCCCGGCCGCGGCGGCGAACAGGAGGGTGGCGGCAGGAGCGGTACCCATGCCCAGTAGTAAGAGGAGTGCTACAAGGGGGATCTCGAACAGCAGAGGGACGTTGATCAGCAGGCCGAAAGTGGCGGCTATAGCGACGCCCATCACGTTGTTGCCCAGGTACGTTTCCACAACATCCGGGCTTGTCCATTGCATGACGAGGCCGCTGGCGAACCCGGCCAGGACCATGATGGGGCCGAGTCGAACCAGGAAACGCGCGGTTGATCTGGCCCAGTCAGCGAAGGCCTCCCGCATTGCCGGCCCCCAGCGAGCGGACTCCTCAATCTCCCGGGAACCGTGCTCCCCCTGATCAGGAAGAGCCTTGCCCCGGCTTCTGGTGAGGACCATGACCACGAGCGGGCCAATGAGGAGAGCCGCGGCAACACCCATGACCAACCGGCTCACGCCGAGCAACGGCGTGAACACCATGGCAACCATTATCAACGAAGGAAGGTTCAGGGTGGCGGAACCCTGCACCATGCTGATGGCGCCTTCTATTCCTACGCCCGTTTTGCGGAACGTGGAGGATATAGGGACTATGCAGGCGGAGCACAGGTTCATCACCGGGCCTATGGCAAGCCCCTTCAGGGTGCGTTTGAACGAACTTTTCCCCGTGGGCGTTCCCATGCCGCCGGTGGGGAAGAGAAAAGCTTCGGTTAGGCCGGCGACCACAAAGGCAAAGACCATACCGACGGAGACGAGGCGCAGATAGGTCAGGGAGAATTCCCACCACCGGGAGAAGAAGGTTGAATCAGGATCACGGTCTATGCAGAAGCTCTGGAAGCATTCCAGCGTCGACGAGGTAACAGCCTCAAGATCGCCCTGTACGGTGTCCAGCTTGGGGAAACGATTGAATACGAGGAACAGGGCCAGAATGACCGCCGCCAGTAGCAGTCCCACAAGCCGTTTCTTTGCCAGCGCAGTATCCAGCATAGTCGTCGTTTCCTACTGTCAAAGCCGTATACGGTAATGAGCTAAGCTAATATGCGTCCCGTTCCTGTGTCAAATAATACACGGGTCGTTTCCGTGAATCCAACGCGGGCTTCGGTTCGTATGCTTGGATAGTGATGGGGAATATTGTGCTGCGCGATATTCGGGATTGCTACAGTTAATGCTTGACAATTGCGGGCATGATATGTAGATTCCTTTCACTTGCCGACACAGATGTGCCGGTATGGCTTGGATTGTCCCTTAGTCGGGGAGACTCCAAGTCCCTAGAAAAATAGAGGGGGGTGCTTATGTTATCAGGAAATCTAGCGAGACGACTCCTCGCGGTGGGTATTGCCGTTGGCCTATTGACCGTACTGGCCTGCGGCTCCGCTGAGGAAGCTACGCCCACGGCAACGCCGACGGCGACGGCGATACCGTCTCTTCCCACTGTGGTGGCGTCGCCCGCGGCGACAGCAGTTGCCACTCCTATGCCGGACGGTGATCAACCTGTTTACGGAGGGCGAATTGGAAAGCCGGAAAATGTGCTTACCATTTTCGATCCGCACAACAGCCGGGCCGGATACGGGCTGCAACTTGGTATGGTGGGCAACCTCTACAGCCAGTTGGTAAGGGTGCCCCTGGACACCAGGACGGGTGTTGAAGGTGACCTTGCCGAGTCCTGGACGGTCGGCGGAGACGGGTCAGAGTACACGTTCAAGCTGCGTGACATGGCTGTGGACCACGATGGCAATCCTCTCACGGCGGACGACATCTATGCCAACATGCTCCGCTACGTTGAGAGGATAAACGGCGTCTCCGTACGCCGCCAAGGCTGTGTCCGCAACTACGTTGCTCCCATATGGGACGACAACGGCAACGTAATGGCCAGCCCCGGGGCCGAGGTTATAGACGGCAACACCATCCTGATCAGGCTGGTGGGCCCAAGAGCGGCCTTCATCCCCTGTATGACCGGTGGTTTCGTGGCATTCCACGCCGACACGTACATCACGCCCATTGACACGGATGCTTCAGGTGAGAACAGGGACCTAGACCCAGCGAAAGGCGAGCTGGGCGGAGAGTTCGGGCCGTTCAAGTTCACGGACTTCGAGATCAACAACTTCTTCACGGTCGAGCGCAACGAGAACTACTTCCGCGACGGCCTTCCCTACCTGGACGGTATCGACATCTATGAGATACCGGACGAGTCGGCCAAAGTTGCCGCTTTCAAGACGGGACGCATCGATACCAGTTGCACGTGGGTGTGCTTCGGCAAGTCCAACGTCGATTCGATCGTTGCGGACGTGCCAGGCACAGAGGTCCCGCACCTGGTCACCATAGGCTACAGAAGCTACCAGATCAACACACGGCGTACGCCGTTCGGCCCTGCTGGTGACCCCGACGCGGACAAGCTGCGCCGCGCCGTCAACCTGGCCGTTGACCGCGACATAGTCAACAGGCTGGCCTTCGACGGCATTGGCTTCCTTTCACCGCCTTATTACGTAGGCTGGGAATGGATCTACACCCCAGACCAGTGGCGTGAGTTTGAAGGTTGGGCCAATAACGCAGACAAGGGCCCGGAGATAGCACTGGCCAAGCAGCTCATGGAAGAGCTTGGCTACGGGCCGAACAACAGGCTGAAGACCACCACGCTAAGCGCCACTGCAGGGCAAGGGCTGCGAGAAAACGAAGCCTTGCAGACGCTCCTGGGCGAGATTTACATAGACGTTGAGGTCATCAAGATGGACTGGGCGACAAGGTCCGCCCGGCTTGAGAATTTCGACTTCGACCTTTTCTCCGACAGCGTGGGGGCGCCCTTCGTTGACCCTGACGCCTACCACACAAACATCTTCTTCCTCTTCGAGGACGGCAGCCGGAACCGGACAGGTCATCTACCCGACGGCTGGAAGGCGTTGCATGATCAGCAGACCGCCCTGCAGAGCCCGGAAGAGCGCGCGCCTATCTTGAGGCAAATGGCTGAATTGGTTGAAGCAGACAACTTCATGCTGGGTACGATAAGGCCTGCCTTGCAGCAGCCACATAGGGGCAACTGGAGGAACTACACCGCGCCAGTACTTGACGGCTCCAACTTCAGCTACGAAATGCTGTGGCTGGATCAGTAGCCTGAGTGAAGATCTAGAGTTTAGAGCCTACAGGTGCTCAAAGCGCCTGTAGGCTCGCCTCTTTAGCCTTTGACATGAGAAAATACGTACTAAGAAGGCTTTTCCTATTCGTACCCACGCTATTTGGCGTATCCATTGCAGTGTTCGTCCTACTGCGCATCATTCCTGGGGACATTGCCGCTTTGATCCTCTCCGGCCCATCCGGCGAATTGACCTATACCCAGGAGGACGTAGAGCAGCTTAGAGAGGAAATGGGCCTCAACAATCCCATCTACGTGCAGTACGCCAATTGGATGTGGGACTTCATCCGCGGCGACCTGGGTAGATCATTCGTCACCAAATTTGAAATCGCGGACCAGATCAAGCGCCAGATGCCAATCACGGTACAGCTTGCCGGGTTCAGCATGGTAGTGATATCCATCATCTCCATACCAATAGGCGTCCTTGCCGCGGTACGTCAGGATAGCTTTGTGGACTATATCTTGCGCGGATTCGCTATCTTGGGGCTGGCAATGCCCAGCTTCTTCGTGGCGCTCCTTGTTGTGCTGCTCCTTTCCGTTGTGTTCGACTGGTCGACCCCTCTTGGCTTCGTCCACCTCTGGGAGGAGCCTACCAAGAGCTTCCAGCAGCTCATCTTCCCCGCCATAGCACTCGGCTTTGCTTCCAGCGGGCTGCTGGTGAGGATGACGCGAGCTCAGCTGCTGGAAGTGCTGCGTGAGGACTACGTGAGAACGGCAAGGGCCAAGGGTCTGGGGGAGAAAGCAGTTGTTCTGCGCCACGCCGTGCGCAATGCACTACTGCCCGTAATCACTATTGGCGGAACTCAAATAGGCTTCCTCTTCTCCGGCACGGTAATCATAGAGACCATATTCAATCTTCCCGGCGTGGGGCGCGGCTTGATCAGCGCTCTCAACTCCAGGGACCTTCCCGCTATCCAGGTATACATCATGTACTTTGCCGGGATTGCACTGGTAGCCAATCTTATAGTAGACCTCATGTACGCCTGGTTGGATCCCAGGATAAGATACGCATGATATATAGCAATGGCTAGAGAACAAGCAATAGGAATATGGACTGCCGTCGGCAGGCCGTTGTTGTCGCGCTGGTTCGCCAGCACCAAGAGATTCATTAGGCAGAAGCCTCTCGGCGCCACCGGGCTGGGCATACTGTTCGTTGCGGCCGTCATTGGGCTAGTTGGGCCAAGCTTCACGCCCCATGAACCCCTGAAGGCAAACGCTTTCGCTATCCTGGAGTCTCCCAACTCAACGTACTGGTTTGGCACAGACGTGCTGGGGCGGGATATCCTGACCCGCATCATACTGGGCGCCAGGGTCTCTCTGTACGTTGGCTTGCTTGCCGTGGCTGGCGCCGCCATATTCGGTTCGGCAATAGGGGTAACCAGCGGCTTTTTTGGCGGCCTCTACGACCTGCTGGTGCAGCGCTTCATAGACGCCCTCTCAGCGTTTCCGTCACTGCTGTTGGCCATTGCTTTGATGGCGGCTTTCGGACAGTCGCTCAACAACATCATTCTTGCCCTGGCCATCATATTCACGCCCCGCTTCACCAGGGTGGTGCGTTCCGTAACCCTCAGCATCAAGGAGTATCCGTACGTGGAAGCGGCCCGCGCCATTGGCGCGTCCAATTTTCGCATCATGCTGCTTCACGTCCTGCCCAATACCTTTGCCTCGCTCATGGTGATTTCCACCGCTTCTGTGGGGACGATGATCATTATCGAGGCCTCCCTCAGCTTCCTCGGCGTGGGAACGCCGTCGCACATCGTCTCTTGGGGAGCCATGCTTAGCGGCGACACGCAGGCTTACTTCTCCGGCGCACCGTGGATAGGCATCTTCCCCGGCATGGCGCTGACCCTTGTTGTCTTTGGCATCAACGTCTTCGGCGATGCTTTGCGGGACGTCCTTGACCCCAAGCTGCGCGGCAGATAACATCTGCCCGCACCACCCCATTGTCTCTAGGAGGAGGTAACCTTGGCCTCTGACCGCCTTCCATTCGTCAAGGTCCTTGGCACGGGAGGGACCATTGCATCCTGGGGCTCGCCGCGTCTGGAGCTTGTCCAGTACTGGCTGGGCGGCCGGAATCTGGACGTTCAGCAGAACCTGGAGCGCATACCGGAGGCGGCGACCTACGCCAGGGTGGAGGCGGAACAGGTCTTGCAGACGCCGAGCATGGCAGTCGGCGCCTCCGAGTGGCTGGAGCTAGCCGGCCGCATCAACGGCATCTGCCATAATGAGCCGGAGGTGGACGGCATTGTGCTCACTCACGGCACCTCCACCATGGAAGAGACGGCGTTCTTCCTCAATCTAACGGTGAAAAGCGAGAAACCGGTGGTGGTCACCGGCTCGATGAGGCCGCCTTCAGCCCTAGGTACCGATGCGGACAACAACCTGCTGGGCTCTATCATACTGGCGGGGTCGCAGGAAGCGCGGGGCAAGGGCGTTATGATAATGCTCAACGACGAGATTCAAGCGGCTCGCGAGGTCACAAAGCAGAACTCATACCGGGTGGAGACCTTTGGATCACGAGAGCTGGGCATGCTGGGCTACATGGACTCCGACCTCAAGCCGGTGTTCTACCGCGAGTCGACTCGCAAGCACACCCATCAGGCGGAGTTCGACGTATCCGGCATCGCCGAATTGCCACGCGTGGACGTTGTGTACGCAGTGGCCGGCGGCGACGGCCTCCTGGCCAGGGCCCTCATAGAAGCGAAGGTCCCGGGTATAGTTGCAGCGGGTACGGGTGGGGGTGCGGGCAGCCCCGACTGGAACGATGCCCTGGTGGAGGCTCGCAATGCAGGCGCGGTTGTGGTAATGACCACTCGTGCGGGGGCAGGCCGTGTTATTCCCACGACGCGCAACAAAGAGAACGGCATCATATCGGGAGATAATCTCAGCGCTCAGAAGGCCCGCATTCTCCTCATGCTGGCTCTGTCAACGACGAACGACATAGGGCGCATCCAGAACATGTTCGATAACTATTGAGGTGAAGCTATGCCTGTGCCAAGACGAATAGGGGTTATTGTCCCCTCTACCAACCAGGTGGTGGAGCCGGACTTCAACATGGCCGTGCCCGGAGGCGTCACGATCCACGCCGAACGCATGTGGTTGGAAGGACCTTCCGCACCGGGCGGCGGCGATGGCATAGAGCTCATGGATATGAACGCCGACGTGGACCGCGCCGCCAGATACGTCGCCAGCGCGGGGGTGGAGGTTATAGCGTATGCTTGCACCAGCGGTACGTACCGAACGGGCAGCATAGAGTACAGCCGTGAGATCTCCGCGCGGATTCAGGGGGCATCGGGTGGGGTTCCGGCGGTTACCGCGACCGAGGCATCGGTGGAGGCTCTGAGGCGATTAGACGCCAGAGTAGTCAGCGTGGCAGGCCCGTATGGGGCAACTCTTCTGAACCAGGGGCTGAGGCCGATCCTAGAGACGGCGGGCTTTCAGGTAGCGTGCGCCGAGGGAGAGCCTGAGATGCAGCAACGCACACATCACGGGGTCATAGGCAACCAGGATCCCGAAGTGATCGTTGATTTTGTTTCCCGGACGGCGTCTCAAGAGGCTGATACCGTTTACCTGCCGGGTACGGCCTGGCGTTCCCTGGAAGTGGTGGATGAGCTGGAGCGCCGCCTGGGGAAAAACGTTGTTACAGTGAACCAGGCCACCATCTGGATGGCTCTGCAGATGATAGGAGTTGCAACGCCGGTACGTGGACTCGGCAAGCTCCTGGCTGACATGCCTGTTCTGGTCAAATAAGCTATCTTCTCAGTGTTTCCCTGGTCACTTCTATGAAATTCCGCGCCGGCTTGGAGAGGGATTTGCCGCGCAGGGTCAGAATCCCCGCTTGCTCCACAGGAAGCAGGTTCATCAGGCTGTAGACCCCCAGTCTTTTGTGGTCGTCTGCATCGATAGCAAAGCGGGGCCCTATGGAGATGCCAATACCCGTTGCAACGTATCTCTTGATCATGTCTAGGTCGTCCAGTTCAAGCGCCAAGTCGTAGACGAGTCCTTTGCGTCGCAGCTCCTCTTCAAGGACGGTACGGGTCAATGTCTGGGGCCCCATGAGCACTAGGGGCCACCTGGTGATCTGTTCCAGAGAAGTTATCTCTTCCTCCAGGATGGGATGCCCCAGCGGTGCCATGAGTACGCGTTCGTAGGGGAACATGGGCACAAAGTCAAACTCATCGCTGATTGAATGATGTACGGCTATGCCCAGGTCTACCTCACCGTCCTTGATCATCCGGAGGATCTCCCTGGTGTGCCCCGGCCGTATTTGCAGGTGCGACCGGGGGAACTGAGCATGGAAGGAAGCCACCACGGGAAGGAGCAGGTGTGAAATCACCACGTGGACGCAGGCTATGCTCACCGGCCCGTCCTCCTCTTCTGCCGCGGTCTGGGCTACCAGGGCCTGGATGCCGTCCAACAGCGGTGTTGCCAGCCGTGCAAGGGTAGCCCCGGCCAGGGTCAGCTGGATGGGGCGTTTCACTCGGTCAAACAGAAGGGCGCCTATCTCGTCCTCCAGTTTCTTTATATGGGTGGTGGCGGTCGGCTGCCCGATTTCGAGTTGTTCGGCGGCCTTGGATATGCTGCGAAGCCTTGCAGCAGTGGTGAACGTCCGCAGCTCTTTGAGTTCCACTGGTACCTCCTTGCATCATTAAAACAAATATAGTATATCACATAATATTACTTGACGTGATGTTAGCAAGGTTGGACAATAGTAATTGTAGATGAACAAATAGGCGTTGCAGATTTAAGGAGGTAGAAGAAAGTGATGCGTGGATTTTTCAATTTCGTAAACCGGATAGACGTCAAGACAGGGTTCGAGGCCTATGCTTCCGCGGTTCAGGACGACAATTTTGTCGGTACCCTCACCAGGGAGCAGGCGAAGAGGGACTACGACTGGACAATCGACTCTCGCGGCTTGCTTGACCTGAGTCTGATGTAATACCCGTTGACAAGGCTAAGTGGACTGCACCCCACACTTAGCTTTGGCGCCGGAGAAAGGGCACGCTTGAAAGCGTGCCCTTTCTCTTTGAAAGTTGGCGGCTATAATCAAGGCACTGCCATCAGAGTATTTGACCACTTCCGGGAAGTTGCGGAGCTTAGCGATTGGCCCGCCCGCTAAAGGGCTTGCGAGCTACTACCTTGAAGCTGGCAGTGTTGGTGAGTGTGCCTTCCTCGTCGTCATCGTGGAAGTTGTAATTCTCGCTCTCGATGCGGATGTCCTGGAAGCCCGCCCTTTCCAGACGTCCTCGGTATACCTCGTGGTGCTCCGCTCCAGCAGTACAGGAGACCCACGCCTGGGCGTCGGTCACCGCCGGGCCTTTGGGGGTGAGGGCTACCACGTCGGACACGTGGATACGCCCGCCGGGGGCCAGTACCCGGAAGCACTCGTTGAACACGGCGTCTTTGTCAGGTGACAGGCAGACCACGCAGTTGGAGATGATGACGTCGTAGGAGTTGTCAGGCAGGGGCATTGCCTTCATCTCGCCCAGCACGAACTCAATGTTGGTGAGGCCGAGGTTGGTCTGGTTGTTGCGGGCCAATTCCAGCATGGCCGGAGTCATGTCCAGCCTCCGCCAGAGCCCAGGTCAAGCACTCGCTCGCCCGGCTTCAGCTCGGCCAGGGCGGTCGGGTTGCCGCACCCGGCGGAGGACGCGATAGACTCGGTGGGCAGCCCGGCCAACTGGCCACTCTCGTAGAGCCGCATGGCGCGGTCCAGGTTGGTCTTCCTGCAGCAGGCCGATTCCGCGGCACAGTCGCAGCCGCCGTGCTCGTGGCCCAACTCTGGACCGGGCATCGGCTTGATCACGTGCTGCGCCCAAGCGCCGTAACGCTCGCGGACCAGTTCCTTTATTTTATCCTGATTGGTAGCCATTGAGACTCCTCCTTGTCATTTGGTGGGCTTGCTCCACGCAGTCCTGCACCGTTGGAAGCATCTTTCGCCACACGCTGGCGGCCGCTTGGAATGCCTCGGTTCCGGACGGGGTCAGCCAGCAGGTGCGCCGGTTGCGGCCCTGGTGTTCCTCCATCCGGCACTCCAAATAGCCGCCGTCTTGGAGTTCCTTCATCGTCGAGTACACCATAGCCTCGGTGGGTTCGCAACACCCTTGGCAGGCGTCCTTGATCGCCTGGTTGATACCGTATCCGTGCACCGGACCCTTGGCCAGTTCGGAGAGCAACAAGAATCGGCAGATGCTCCTCTTGACCAGGTTTTCCCAGTACTTCTCGCTCTCCATAACAGCCATACTAAACCCCATATACTAAACCCTATTGAGTATAATACGGCCGCGCCGCTGGTCAGTCAACCGTATCTACTAGGCCGTGACAGGTGCAATCACCAGCCTGGCGGCCTGTGGGAACGGCAGGCCATGGCAGCCGGCCGCGCCGGTGTCCTACAGGCGACGGCTATTTGTCAGACCTAGTTTACGGGCAGCATTCTGCAGCCAAAACCGTCACCCTCGCCCAGTTGATGGGGATCCGGGGGAAGGACGCGGAACGTATTGAAGGGAAGATCTTGGCATTCCACGTCCGGCGGAGGCGAAACAATGCAGACCTCCGGATAAGCGGGGTCACAGAGGCCCCATATACCGCGGCGTTCAGTTTGTGCTTCTCTCTGCAATCTCAGGAATTGCTCCGGGGCATCGCCTGAGGCCTGGGCATATCCCTCTTCAATCAAAGAGAGGTTCACCACGAGGCCGTTGTCCAGTAGCGCATAGCGCAAGAGAGAATCGCCCTCATCAGTCATATTGGAGTCGCTTTCAAGAACCACGGTTTTGCCCAGTACCAACTGCCGGTTGCGCGTTGCGGCCTCTTCAAGGAGATTTTCATTCTGGGAGATAGGGTAAATACGTGGCGGCTCTACCCAGGCGTAGCGCACCTCTTTTGCCTCGCCGCCCGGCAACAACACGGTTATAGAGTCAACGGTGTGAACGTTGGTAACCAGCGCCTCCGTCCGTTCGGCAGGCCTTTTCGCGGTCTGTTCCAAGGGCAGGTCGCCACAAGCTGTTCCTATAGCCAGTAAGAGAATCGTAGCTGCAAACCTGTGCTTCATGGCCGGTGGCCGCCCTTGGAGTTACATTCGCTAATATACACTAGGCTGGAAGAATCCCCTTGCATGCTACAATACGCCTGCTCATTTACTATCCGGCTTGGGAGGACCAATGACTCAGGGCAAACGATCCATCATCGCCAACGTAGAGCGCTTGAACCAGCTCATGGACAGGGACGGCCTTTCCGCCGTAGTTGCCCGCTCCGGCAAGAACTTCACCTATCTGACGGGGTTTGCCTATCCTGGCACGTTGGCCCGCCACCTGGACTTCCCGGATTCACCGAGAGGTGTCCTTGTGGTCTGGCCCAGACGGGGAGACCCGGTCATGGTGCTCAACAGTTTCGCCGCCCCTTTGGCCCAGCGCGACTCCTGGCTGGAAAGAATCGAGATGTACGACGACTATGGAGAGTCGCCTTACGCCAGAGCGGCCAAGGTGCTCGAGGACATGGGATTGCACGAGTCGCGAATCGGTTTCGAGAAGACGTATGTCAGCGCGACCAGGTGGGAGGAGATAGCCGCTCTTCTGCCGAAGGCTGAGGCCGTAGATTGTACCGCTATGATGGACGAGGTGCGCTGGATCAAGACCGCCGGTGAGGTGGACCTGATCAGGGAAGGCGCCAGGCTGCTGGACGAGGCCTACCTGGAGGTCTTTCCATCAATAAGAGATGGAGATACGGAGCGGGAGATACACAGCAGGCTTATTGCCGCTTGCCTGCGCAGGGGAGCCAACTGGGCGCACGGTATACTAAACTCCAGCCGCAACACGGTGGTCTACGGCGGCGAAAGCGATTTCCAGTTCAAGAAAGGCGACATCATCCGCAATGATTATGTGTTCTGGCTCCAGGGTTACCCCGGCCATCAGTCGCGCAGCGTTGTGCTGGGCACACCTTCCGATGAGCAGAAGAGGACGTATCGAAAAATCCTGGGCATATACAGGGGCACCATAGAGCAGGCCCGTCCCGGGATCAAAGCCAGCGACGTCTACCAGTATGCTTCGGACGCATTCAAGAGAGAAGGCTTCAAGGGCAGGGTAGCTCTGGCTGGACATGGTGTCGGTTCCTGGTGGCACCAGCAACCCCCGTATCTGGTACCATCCAGCGACATAGTTATCGAGGCGGGGATGGTGCTTGCCTTCGAGCCGCACGTAGACTACTACCATCTCCAGGACATGTTCCTCATCACTGAGGATGGACGGGAGCACTTATCGCCGCTGTTCAGTACAGATCAGATGCTGGAGGTAGGCTGATCTCAGTCGCCGCTTACTCAGTGGGACGCACCGTCTCCAAGCGCAGACTGTTGGCCGTTCCGTTTGTAGGCTGCCATCCGGTCAGTGCTGGGCTGAGTGCGTATGGCTGATGCCGCCAGACAATAGGTAATGCCCAGTACTCCTCATAGGTCTCGCGGTTCAACAGGAGCATTTGCTCTTCCCTTTCCGTGGGGTCTACTATTGTGCTCAGCCTCTGGTAAACGGCGTCCCCCCGTGCGGTATTGTGATAAGTCAGCAACCCGCCTTCCACGGACGACATATACCTCCGTACAATAGTATTGAACCTGGAGTTATAGGGAAACGCTCCGTGCAACAGAGGCGCCGGCGCTAGGTCCTGGAACTCTTGAGGCCTGGCCAAGGCCCGTGCCCGTATTGGGGGCCACTCTGTATTCATCACCTCCACGTTCAGTCCAATTTCACGCCAGTCTTCAGCCAGCATCTGGTTCATATCAAGCATTTCGGTTAGGCCGTAAGCCACTACGGAAATGAGATAGACCGTTTCTCCGCCATAGCCGGCTTGCTGGAGCAGACGCTGTGCCTCGACAGGGTCATATGAGTAGGGAGGGAGTGTCGCGTCGTACCCTTCAGTGAGGGGGTTAAAGAGAGGTGAGCCACTGGCCAGCGTTGCCGCCTCTGCTGGATAAACGGCGTTTATTATGGCTTCAAGATCCGTGCCCAGGGCCAGCGCCTTGCGGAAATTGGGATCAGAGGTCAGGTAAGATGGGTCGTAGCTCATGAAATATCGCAAGGTCGTCGCTATGAAGTGTTTGGGTCCGTCTATGGAGAATCCCTCTTCTTTGAGGGGCTCAACATCATCAATACCTACAATTGTCATGTCAACCCCGCCCGCTCTCAGCATTGCCAGGCGTTCCGTGGCGTTTTCCACTTGAACCAACCGCAACTTGTCGAAGGCGGGAGTACGTTGTCCATCCCAGTAGTCACGGTTTGCTTCGAATTCTATGTGCTCTCCCAGCTTACGCTCGCTGAACTTCCAGGGCCCGCTGCCGATTGGATTCTCCGCCAGGCCCGGTTCTCCTTCAGACTCCCAGTGGTGCTTGGGCAGGAGCGGAGCATCCCCTTCAACGGGCCCCAGCAGGTGCAGAAACTCTACGTCCGCTTCCTTGAGATGTATGTCAGCTGTGTACCGGTCGGTCACCACCACTCTATCCAGGGCGGCTCTCAACGTTTCGCAGACCCCACAGGTCGCCTCCTCCCGGGTGTAGTATCCCATGCTGAACTGTAAGTCCTCGGTCGTTATTTCCCTGCCGTCGTGCCACTTCATCCCTTGACGCAGCCTTAGAGTGAAGCTCTTTCCATCGCTCCCCGTCCTCACGAAGTCGAGCAGGCCGGCTTGAGGAGAAAGCCTTCCTTCTTCAGTGACGCCTATCAAGTGGTCGTACACGTGCCCGTGGTAAAGCAGTCCCTGCTCTGATTCGAGCGAGGGGTCGAGTATCTCAGGCCCGAAAGACGGTATCGCCACGGTAAGCACGTCTTCTCCATCACTCAGCAACGCCAGGACGGCGAATACACCTGCCACGACGGCTATGCCTGCTATAACGACGGCGACCAACCAGAGCGGTGGGCGGGGTCTCATGGCGACACCTTTGTCACAGAGTTGTCACCAAAGTTGGCTACCCAGACGTCTCCCCCCGCCACCTCCACCGCGATGGAGTTCTTCCCCGTAGGGTATGTACCAATTTTCTCTCCTTGCAGGTTTAGCCTCTGCACGTTACCGTCCCTGTAGCTGGTCACCCATATGCTCCCACCGTCGTAGGCCAGTGCCATGGGCCAGCCGTCTACCGGATAATCGCTCGTCACCTCTCCGCCGGCGCTTATCTTGCTCACCGTATGCCTCCAATTTGTTGCTACCCAGATGTTATCTCCCTCGTGCACCAGGTCCACAGGCCCTTGCCCCCCCAGATCCCAGGGCGTGTCCAGTGTCAATCCTATCTCGTAAGTGGCCACTATCTCCAGATCGTCGTTCAGCTTTTGCACCAGGGATTCATCCAGGCTGGCCACCCAAACAGACTCGCCATCGTAGCTGAGAGCCCAGGGAGCCGGGTGAGACCCGGGAATACGTACGGTTTTAAGGGTATTGCCTTCCAGGTCCAGCTTGCTCACCGAGTTGCCCCAGGAAGTGGCGACCCACATGTTTTCGCCGTCGTAGAGCAACGCCGTCGGCGCCGTGTATCCACCTCCAATGGGGTAGGTGCCCACCGTATGGCCGTCCAGGTTTAGCTTGGTCACAGAACTCTCACCGTTGTTGGCCACCCAGATATGTTCGCCGTCGAACTCCAACGCTTTGGGCCCGCTGCCTACCGGGTAAGTCCCTGCCACCTGGCCGTCAGCCGTCATCTTGGTTACCGTGCTGTTCCCTATGTTGGCCACCCAAATATGCTCTCCATCATAGGTTATTGCCCGCGGGCTGTGGATTCCGGGGAAGGTCTGAACCGCTACTCCGTCGATGGTGACGGCAGGCGGTACGGTTGCCGTCGGCGGAGGGACAACTGGCGGCGTTAGCTGCCCATGGCGGCAGGCTGCCAGGGGCAGCGTGATGACGGTAGCCAGCGTCAAGAAAAGGAAGGAGTACCGCCTGCTCAGAGGCTGTTCAGGCATTCCAGCACCTCGTCAGGCAGCTTGATTTCAGATGTCCTGGCGTTCTGTGCTATCTGCTCAGGTCTACTTGAGCCAACGATTGCCGATGCGACAACGGATTTCGAGAGGCACCAGGCCAGGGCCACTTGTGTCGGCTCATAGCCAAGCTCAGCGGCCGTTTTCTTCACCCGGTCCACTAACCTGAAAGCATCTTCATTCCAGAAACGGACCTTGGCGCCGCCGGCGTGCCGGGAAGCCATGTGGCTGCCTTTGGGCGGTTCCTTGGTCGGGTCGTAGGCGCCGGTGAGCAGTCCTCCCATGAGCACCTGGTAGGGTATAACACTGATACCCTGGTCTTCGCAGAGCGGGAAAAGCTCGGCTTCAATGTCCCGTTGAGCCATGTTATACAGGGGCTGCACCGATTCAAACCGCTCGATTCCCAGTTTGCTGCTGACCCACAGCGATCTAGCCAGTTGCCACGCCTGGAAGTTTGAACAGCCAATGTAGCGAATTTTGCCCTGTCGTACCAGATCGTTCAGGGTGGTCATCGTCTCTTCGACCGGCGTGTCCGGGTCCCACCAGTGTACCTGGTAGAGGTCTATGTAGTCGGTGTCCAAACGCTGCAAGCTGCCTTCGACCGCATCGATCAAGTGCTTGCGCGATAGCCCTCTGTCGTTGACGCCGGGGCCCATTTGGGAGAAACCTTTTGTGCCAATTACCACATCATGCCGCTTACCAGCAAGCGCCTTTCCCAGCACCACCTCCGACCTGCCTTCGTTGTAAAGGTCAGCCGTATCGATGAAGTTGATGCCGTTGTCTATGGCGGCATCAACGACTGAGATGGCTCTGCTGTCATCCACATAGCCGGCGCCGAACATGTTGGTGCCCAGGCATACCCTGGATACTTTGAGGCCGCTGCGTCCCAAGTTGACGTATTCCAAGGCGTCCTCCTTAGCTGGTGAAACCGTACCGGCGGCGCCACTCTATATAGTGGCGTATGCCCGCCACAGGGTCGTACTGCGGCTCGAAGCCTGTATCCTGGCGCAGACGCGTGTTGTCGGTGGGTCCTCGTCCCGTACCAATGCCGCCGCTTTCTCCGGGAAGCGGGTCCATGAATTGGACATCCGGTACGGCTTGTCGGAACGCCTCCACAATCTGGCCCATGGTAACCATGATGCCGCGGGACACGTTGTAGAAGCTGTGGTTCAGCTTGGGGGCGTCCAGCAGCCCTATGATGCCCGCGGCCAGGTCCAGCACGTAGGTGAGGTCGCCGCTGGAATGCCTGGGCTCTATCTTGATGGGCTCGCCGCGCACCGCCTTGCCCGTCCAATCGTACATCATTGACATGACGGCGCGGTGGCCGGTGGGGCGCTCCATGGGCCCGTACGGCCCGCTCAGCCGTCCGCTGGCCGCCTCAAAACCGTGGAGCCGTCCGTAGCGGCGCGTGAGAAGCTCGCTGGCGTATTTGGTGACGCTGTACAAGCTCTCCGGATCAAGCGGGATGTCCTCTTTCAACGGCATATCAGGGGGGCTTCCGCCGTAGACGCCGCCCGAGCTGACGTATACGAACCGCTTTGCTCCGGTGAGCCGCGCCAACTCCAGCATGTTGACTGTACCCGTCAGGTTGATATCGAAGATGCGCTTGCTGTCCGACTTTTCGAGGTCGTCGAGGACCACCGTGTACACGGCGGCGTGGATGATGCCCTCCACCCGTTTGCCTGCAGCCGCCTTCTCCAGCGAGGCTGCGTCCAGGATGTCCGCCTGTGCCCAGGTGATGCGGTCCTTCACGGAATCCGTATAGCGCAGTAGAAGGTCGTCCGGCGGAGCTATGTCCACCGAGATGACGTCCCGTCCCTGCTCGGCGAGCGTCTTAACTATGTTAGAGGCGACGAACCCGGTACCCCCGGTAACGATAACCGTCATCTATGCCCTCCTATGGCCTGAAGAAGGCCAGTATATCAGCAGACGTGGTCTTTGCGTATCGGCAGCCCGCGGCTGAAACGGCCTATCACCTTTATCCAGGCCGCTAGTTTGGTCATGTATACTGGTTGGCGATGTCCACAGAAGCCGAAACATCCCATGGCGACAGCCGCTCCTGAAGCCCACGACAAGCCGGCCCGGCTCCCCGTACTTGGCCTACTGAGCAACAAGGACTTCCGCATGCTCTGGGGAAGCAGCTGGGCATGGCATACAGGTCGCTGGACATGGATGGTGACTTCCGGCTACCTGGTGCTGAAGCTGTCGGATTCAACCTTCCAAACGCAGCTTGTCGGCGTGGCCTTCTTCTCCTCAATGCTGTTGGGCGGCATCCTCAGCGGCGTTGTCGCGGATGCTTTCGATAGAAAGCGTGTGCTGATAGCGGCGCATCTCATAGACCTGGCCGTGCTTGGCGTTACGGTTTTCCTGGTGTTTACCGGTCTGGCGGAAGGCTGGCACATAGTGGCGCTAAGCGCCGTCTACGGGGTGCCGCACACCCTGGACATGGCGGCGCGGAGGACGTTTGCCCTGGACATTGTGGGCAGGCGCGGCATCAGCTATGCCAACGCACTGGAGGGAATGAGCATGATGGCGGCGGGCATGCTGGGGCCGTTCTTGGCCGGCGCTCTCATAGACCTGATCCCTCTGGGGAAGAGCGTCGAGGCCACCACACCGTACTTGTTCATAATGGTCATCTACACCACTGCTCTGCTAGCGTTGCTGCGCGTGCGCTCTCCAAAGCCGCAGAACAAGATACCCATAAGGCTCACCGCCATATTCACTCCGATAGGGGAAGGTGCGCGCGCCATAGCGTCTAACCGTGCCGTGATAGGCACGCTGGGCGTTATTGTGATTATGAATCTGCTGTACTTTTCCTATATTCCGCTGGTGCCCGTCTTCGCCGACAAAGTGCTTGGTGTGGGGCCAACCCTGCTTGGGGTACTGGCGTCGTCGCAGGGCTTCGGAGCATTCCTCACCGCCATTTTCATAACCACAAGGCCAAGAATAAACCGCAACTCCACGTACTTTGTAGTAGGCACAGGTGTGGCGTTCGGCGGGCTTCTGGTGTTTTCACTGTCCAGGTTCTATCCGTTGTCCGTGGCCGGCCTAATACTGGCGGGTTTGGGCATGTCCGGCTTTGTCAGTATGGCCTTCACACTGGTGTTGCTGTCCGTGGGAGAGGAGATGCGGGGTAGGGCAATGGGATTCGCCAACACGGCGATAGGGATATCGCCGCTGTCCATGCTGGCGTTGGGCTGGCTTGCCGAGGCTATAGGCCCTGGGCAGGCGGTGTCGCTCAGCGCCTTGATGGGGCTGGTGCTGAGCGTACTGTGGTCGTACCGATCCAGGGAGATGAGGCGGCTCTAGCCATTATGCAACGTTCCCCAATGTCCTGGCGGGCATCCGTATGACTAAAAAGGCCAGGGCCGAGACCATAAGCAGCGAGGCGCTGTAGAGGAACACCACCTTTACCTGGAAGGCGTCAGCGAAAAGGCCGGCTATGAAGGGCGAGATGGTGGCAGCTAGGAAGGTCATACCGTAGGTCATCGACGAGATGGTGGCCTGTAATTCCCATCCACCCAAATCTGAAGCCGCAGCAAGGAACAGCGCCTGCATGGAGTAGAGGAACGCGCCCATAACAACGATCACCAGTACCATGAAGAAACCGGGTTCCACGAAATAGAGTGCAGCGAGCATAGCGGAGAATGCTAGCAGCGCCGGCACTATGATGACCTTTCGTCCCAACCTATCGGAAAGAGCGCCCATGACGGGCTGCACTCCAATACCTACGACCTGGGAAAGGGCTAGATAGACGGCCATTTCACCCAGCGAGTAACCCAGGTCCTCTCGCAGGTAGACGGGGAGGAATATGACGGCGGCGCTCTGGCCCAGGCTGCGTATTCCCGAGACAGCCAGTACGGAAACAAGGAGGCGGTCTTTGAACAGCTCTCCAAGGGCGCCAAAGTACTCCTTGAGCGAAGCCGCCCCTCCTTGCACGGTGGGCACGTTGCTCATCATGAACCAGACCACGGCAGCGGCGATCAAAGCGGGGATGATACTCCATTGCAACGCTCCGTCCCAGACAAGCGCGGTGACGGCGACGGCGGCGATGAGAGGGCCTGATGCTTCACCGATGCTGCCTCCCATGCCATGAAGGGATATCATCAGGCCCCGGCGGTCAGGGAACCGCCGGGCCAGAGTGCCAAGAGCGGGCGGGTGATACAGAGAAGGCCCCAAGCCGACCAGCAACATGGCGAGAAAGAGTAGAGGGTAGCTAGGTGCGGCGCCGACAAGGAAGTATGATATGCCCATGAGGCTCAACGATATGGCAAGGAGTAGTCCGGCCTGCTTGCTGAAACGGTCGCCCAGATAACCGGCGCCCAGTGTGGTGACGCCGCTGGTGGCCTGGCGGGCAGTGGCAAGCGCTCCGAAGGAGGTGTTGCTCAGCCCAAGGGCAATCTTCATCTCCGGAAAGACAATGGTCTGGAACCCTGAGATGTAGACGTGCTTGATGGCATGACCGAGGACAATGGCCACGGTAAGCAAAGTGCTCCTGCTATCTTCGCCTTTGTGCCGCGCTGTTGTCCCGCTCAATGTCTGGATCTCTTTAGCCGTGATACTCCATGCAAAACCCATGGAGTATAGAAGCTGAGGAGAGGAAAGGCAAAGGTGGGCAGACCTCAGCTCAGATGCGGAGCTGATTGACGGCGAGATAGACGGCGGCGGCGATAGAGATCAAAGCGAAGAAGTTGAAGCCTATAAAGGGCCAGGCAATGAACGCGGTAATTCCCATTGCGACGCCGGCAACCCACTGCAGTTGGCGACCTCGCTTGCCGCTGACTGCCCGGCTTATGCCCTGACCAATGAGGTAACCCATACCGACGAGCGCTGCCAGCGTTGCGTAATATCCAAGGATGCCGGGCAGCAGGGCGCGTAGGAGCACCAGACCCAGAACGCCTGCGATGGAAATGGCTGCTGCCGTTCCTATGGCGCGGGCGTAATAGGCTGGACTAATGTCCCACTGAGGTATCTTGGTAGGCCGTCCGCACTCGGGGCAGCGGAGGCCCACGGGATGCTGCACCACGCACTTGACGCATATTGGCCTGTTACAGTGACCGCAGCGGAGGGCGGTTTCCGTATCGGGGTGCTTGTAACAGTAGCCAGTCATCACCTATTCGCCGTTTTCTCCCTGATTGGGGCTGCGCTTAACCCAGCCGCCTGCCTTCATAGTATCTCTATCGTAAAGCAGGCGCGGCAAGACCTTGTCTCGCCAGCGCTGATCGGGCAGTTCGCTGCCCGGGTTGGAGAGTATCCGTTTCAGGATGGCTAGAATAAGCGCAATGACGGTATAGACTGCAATTTCGGCGGGCTCCCGGAATATCAGCGCCCACAGTGGAAGCAGGACCAGGCCAATACCCGTCCACAAAGCTATACTGCGAAAGATTGCCCAGCCCAGCAGACTCACGAGGATTAGAGCAATGAACTCCTTCCAGGCCAGGACAAGAAGGGAGCCCATAATGATTGCCAGCCCGCGTCCGCCACTGAACTTAAGGTAGATAGACCAGTTATGGCCCACAATGCTTCCGGCGCCGGCAAGAGCCTGATAGGTCAGATCTTGCCCCAGGGCCCTGACTACCAGTACAGGCGCCACGCCCTTCACCAGAGCATCGAAGATACCGACAAGGATGCCGTAGCGCTTTCCCAAGTGATGGCCAATGTTGGAGGCGCCCACATTCCCGCTGCCATGGGTGCGGATATCAATGCCCCTGACCCAGCGCGCTATTATATAGGCGGTGGGAACGGCCCCAACTAAGTAACCGAAGGATAGAGCAAAAACCGCGGTTGATATATCCAGCAAAGGCATGAGAAAGATCGGTAAACAGTGCTATCTATAGTAGTGCATGCGCCGAGCAGTCAAATCTGAGCACGTTTTGCCGGTCTAGTTGCCCGGCGGATTCGGGCTCTCCAGGTACTGGAAAAGGTCGTTTTGGGATGAGAGCACAATGGTGGACTTTTCAGTAAGGAAGTTGGTATAGGCTTCCAGGCTGCGCCGGAAAGCGAAGAACTCTAGGTCTTCCTCCAAGGCTTCAGCCAGAATCCTGATAGCCTCGGCTTCACCTTCACCTCGCAGCCTGTTGGCCGTACGGTCGGCCTCAGCGAGGACGATGGTGACCTGCCGGTCCACATCCGTGGTGATGGTGAGGTTCAGCTCTGCACCCTCGGCACGGAGACGCTGAGCCTGGACATCGCGTTCCGTGCGCATCCTGTTGAACACGGTCTGCTCCACGGTGCCGGGGAAGTCGGCAGCCTTTATTCTAACGTCTATTATATCGATACCAAAGTCGTTTTCGATAGAGCCTACAACTGCGTTAGAGCCTTCTAGCACCTGCCTGGTGAGGTCTTCCCTGGTCTCGACTCCTTCCGATGTCCTGTTGGGAATAACGATGAGCGTACCGTCATCCTGCGACTGGGCGATACCACCGATAATTTCAGTACGGTCGCTGCCGGCCACCACGCGGCGCAACTCCGATATCACGATCCGTCCAATACGGTCGGCGGCGGTGAACTCGTCTCGCAACCTTTCCAGGAACTTCCTGGGATCGTTGATCCTGTACCGTACGTAAGCGTCTATCTCCAGGAACTGCTGGTCCTTATCCGGCATGGACTCAGCGGGCACGTCTATCCTGAGCAGCCGCTTATCGAAACGGTTAACCGACTCGATGAAGGGCGTTTTTACCTTGAGACCGGGTTCCCTGATCGTGCGCTGGATCTCACCGAACCGGGTGACGACGCCGAACTGGGTCTGGTCGACGACAAAGAGCGCCTGTGAGCCGACGATAACGACGACTACAATCACTAAGATGAATATTGTGCCGAATGCTCTAGCCATTTTGATCCGTCATGGTCCCGGTGGTCCCGCGGAAGGCGTGGGTATGACCGGTATAGTCACTGGACTGTCGTCGTTGTCAATGGGCAGAGGCAGGAACTCCAGAAGGTTGCCGCCGGTATCGGGATCGATGATTACTTTGGTGACGCCGGGCAGGATCTCTTCCATCGCTTCCAGGTAGAGCCTTTGCCGGGTCACTTCCCGCGACTCGCGATACTCCTGGAGCACGGAGAGGAAGCGATCGGCCTCACCGGTAGCCCTTAGGATACTCTCCTGCTTGAAAGCCTCGGCTGTGTTAAGAATTCGCTGGGCGTCACCACGGGCCCTGGGAAGCCGGTCCTGTTGGTAGGCTAGCGCCTCATTGATGCGGGCCTCTTTGTCGACGCGAGCGCGGACCACGTCATCGAAGGCGTCACGAACAGGGTCAGGAGGCCGTACGTTCTGCAGCCTTACTTCTAAAACTTCAATGCCTGTATTGTAGTTATCTAGAATTGTCTGAAGGAGGAGACGTGCATCAGCCTGGGCAGCTTCCTTGTTAATGGTGAGGATGTCATCAATGCTGCGCTGACCGACGATTTGTCGCAAAGCAGCTTCAGTAGCGTCCTTTAAGGTGAAGCCGTCGGGGGCGCCGACACGGACGTCACGTTCAGGGTCACCGGGGTCGTCCACCTGAAAGAGGTAGGCGGCAAGGTCTTTGGTCCTATATTGGACGACTAACTGAACGTCGGCGATGTTGAGGTCACCTGTGATCATCAGAGCTTCGAACGGAATATCGGTGACCTGGCCGCCTTCCAGGCTGCGGAAGCCCAACTCCATGCGCCTTGTCTCCGTAACGGTTTCAACGTTGCGGGTGCCGATGGGTGAAGGCCAGAACCAGTGAAGTCCTGGCCCCTTCAGGTCGCCGGTGTAGGCGCCGAAGAGGCGCACTGCGGCCAGCTGGGCGGGGCGCACCTGGTAGAAGCCGGTGCCCAGCCAGAGGAGGACCAGAATGCCGAGCACGGCGAAGATGAGGACGCCGGAGCCGCCGACGCCGAACTTACCGGTGAAGCGCCGGAAGAAATCCTTGATCCTCTCCAGAATCTGGTCGATGTCAAGTTCAGGTTGAGGCCGCGGCGGCTGGTACATTGGCTCCTAGAGGCGGTTTTTCAAGAAGTGAGAGAAATTTATAGTTGGTATGATAACAAGGGGGCAGAGCAAAGTCTATAGATAACGGTCTAAAACTTAGCGAGTGTGCCGGGGCTGTAGAAAAAATCGAGAACTCAGCGCCGAGCCCTTACGACCGCAGTGCCCATTATCTTGTCGTGGAGTGCCTGACGCCTCCTGTCCCACAGGGGCCACAGGTAGTCGACTGCTATGGCAAGACCGAAGGTGATGCCTCCCAGGAAGGCGGCAAAGAGGAACCACGCCATACCTAGACCTATGCCTGCCAGGAAGGCGATGAGGAACCACTTGATGAGTACCTCGCGCGCAAACATACGCCACCAGCCTACCGGATCTCCATTGCGCTTGACGACTCTGATACCCATAAGACGCTTGCCCGGCGTCTGTCCTTTACTGAACAGCCACAAGGCAGCGATTACCCAAGCGAACGAGAAGAGCAGCCAAGCCCCCCAAAGCAATGGTAGGGTATCCAGACTCCGGATGTCGATTTCGTATGCGGCTAGAAAAAGCCATACGGGCAAGCGATCCAAGGCCTCAGCGATCAGCCTGGAAGGCAACCCCGCGAGCAAGCGCGCCGGACGCCTCTGGTTCTTCAATGCTCTGTCTCCCGTAGTGTATGGATTCCGGCAGGCCCCCAATCACGCTGGGTGGATGCGACCTTCCTCAGCCGTTATTCCTGCAGGGGTCTGTCGTCGCTGAGAACCTTCTTCACACCGCCCCAGAGGCGGCGAAAAGCACTGTTCCGATTGCCGAGATAGGAGATGCCTGCCACTACCAAGAGCACAGGGCCGCCTAGAATCGCAAGCCAGATAAGTGCCGTTGTCGCCGCCCTGGAGACCATTGACAGGGCACGCACCGCTGCCCTCACGGTTCCGTCAATATCCCATTCACCAACGATGAGGCTCTGTACCTCGGTCACTTGTACGGAGAACTGGTCGCTGGCCGATACCCGGCCCACCTCGCTCATAGCGCTGACGGTCAGGGCCACCGGGTACGCAGTTGGCCGGTAATCGGCGAAAGAGTGGGTGGCCTCAATGCGGGTGGCGCCTTCCTCGGGCACTCCCTGCTGTGTAGGCGACCCGTCGCCGAAGTTCCAAGAGTACTCATAGTCCCAGAGATCCTCCGGCCGGGTGAACGAAGCACTATAAATCACCTTGTCACCCTCTTCCACCGTTCGGTCATCGCCGGCGAACACCTCTATGGTGGGTATCTGCCTGACGGAGACCAGCAGGGAGTCGGAGCCCTCTGCTATACCGCCCTCGCCAGTACCGGTTAGGTTGATGGTCGCAATGTAGGGGCTGTCAAGATCATCATTGTAGATGTGGTTGACGGTTGCGGTTACTTGTCCACCACCTGCCGTTGGTGCACTTCCGCTTCCCATTATCGACGTCCCATCGCCGAAATCCCAGACAAACGAGAAATCATTGATGTCCGGCGGCGCCACAAAGGAGGCGCGGAATCGCTCCACCTGTCCCACACGGACGGAACTGTCTGGCCCCGCATCCACCTCAATTGTCATGGGGGTAAGTCTCAGACTGACCTCAACCAGAGAGAAAGCTGCAATCTGTCCCAGGAAGTTCAGTCTGCCCTGGGCTTCCTCAATGCGCAGCTGCAGGTCGGCGAGTTCCTTCTGGACGAGGAGCGCCTCTTCCACGTTCTGGGCTCTGTCCAGGAATGAGAGCAACCTCTGCTCCGTGGCCCGCAGGCTGGCCAGCCTGGACTGGTTGTCTACGTACTCGTCGGTAACGTCCTCGCTCGTGACGGCGCGGGACACGGTCTTGAGGGCCATTGCATCCAGCCTCCGAAGAGCTTCTTCCAGCGACACAGCCGGCACGCGGATGGCTACAGACCCGCTGTGCCTGGAAGAGCGGTCTGAACTCACGACCCAACCGCGCAAGTCAGCAGCAAGGGCGGTGATGCCGTCGATAGAGCGAGCCACGTCACCCACCTCCAGCGACATGCGCGCCGTGTGGACGATGATGCGGTTCTGGGCAAGCGCCGCCAGCAGTACTTCGCTTTCAGCGCTGGCCTCCGATTCCTGGTCGGCTGCGCCCTCGTCGCCCGGAGGCTGTGTTGCAGGGAGTGGACTCGGAGTGGGGGCGGCAGGCACTGGTAGCTCCGATTCCCCAACAGCAGTTGTCGGAAGGGGGGCAGGCCCACCGGCGCTACATCCCGCCGCCACTAGTAGCAGCGTGAGGAGCACCAGGAGAACGCCAAGTCCCGGTTTCTTCATTTGTCTCTGGATAGCATCACCAAAAATATGACGTAACTATAACAATATACGGTATTTCGCTTCTGGTGGATGGCTTTCCCTCTACGCCGTCTCCATCCTAACCGTGTCTGAGCATCCGGCAACCTGTCACGCCCATTACGATTGGCATCAGGGTGTCGACGACGACCCAGTATTGACCGTCTGGTTCGTTGTTGGGAGATAGATCGCTGAACCAGTTCCAGAAGAAGACGAGGAACAGCGCCACGGCAGCGTAGAAGAGCACGTTCGCTTCCACGTAGCTCTTCATATCCACCGAGCCGTCGACGCGGCGCTTCTCCATGTAGGTGGCGGCCACGGTGATCGCAATGCCCACCGCCATGAACCAGTTCAGTATCTCCCACACGGTGAACGGCTCGTCTCCGCCGGGGTGGTACAGGGGAGTGACGACGAAGTTCACTGCAACCACGGCTGCAAGCAGTATTAGATAGGCCGCTCCGGCACGTATTAGAATGGACATACTCTTCTCCTAGACTTCAGACGGAAGCTCTTCTCGCTGCGACACATCTTGAATTCCTTCTCTCACGGCGTACATCATATTTCCATACTGCCCATCGTCATAGTTTAATACAGCTTGTCCGGCATGATTGGATGAGAGGGGCTATACGGTATGTCACCGGGTAAGTTAATTGGAACACTAGACCGCTGCGTCATTTCAGCCCGGTACTGGCTAGTCTGTCGGCTCCGCGTCCATCGGCTGCGCCTCTTTCATAACTCTATCCCGCAACGCCAACAGTTCAAGAATTTCGTTGCCGCAGACCATCCCCAAGAACTGCCCTGAATTCCGGTCGTGTACCGGGATGACTGTCAGAGAGTTGGCCGTCATCCGCTCCATCACGTCGTCAATGGTCTCGTCGGGATTGGCTTGAGGTGGGTTGCGGCGCATTACCGCCCGGAGAGGAGTGTTGTAAAAGGAGCTTCTGTTCCAGAAGAGCAGTCTGCGCCGGAAATTCAGTCTAGACAGTGAAACAGTGCCTAATGGAACGCCTCCATCCAGTATCAGATAGTCTTCTTGATTCGGAACAGTCCAATGGTTGAGAAAGTCTCTGACCACTATATCCGGACCTGGGTAGGAGCGTGTCCGGTCCATAACGGAGAGTACGGCCACGCCGGCCAGGGCATGGCGAGCAAAAGAGGGTAGCATGGGCTGGGGCTGAGGCACCTCCTCCCGCAGCTTGACCTTGTTTACCGTTAGGCTGATGATTGGCGGCATCAGCAGTATGTAACCGAGCATGATAACCACCAGCAGCGAGAATATGTCATGCCCAATCACGTGGGCCTCCAGCAGGACTATAAGCAGGGCAACCTCTGCTACGCCCTTTCCCATCAGACCTACGGACAATACAACAGGCGTTTCCAGCCGCGCCATGTAGGTGCCGATGAGGGAGGCTATAATCTTCCCCACCATGGGGATAAACAAGAGGGCGATAATGATGGTGGCCGGCAGTTCCAGGAAAGATGTGTCCATGTGCAAGCCGGCCGAGGCAAAGAAAAGCGGAATGAACAGCCCATCTGCGATGCTACGCATACCTGGTATGAACTCTTGGCGTAGCCGGTTGGGCAGCCCCGACAAGGCGGCTCCGAACAGAAGCGCCGCCAGGGAGCCATGCAGCCCGATACTTTCGGCTCCCACAACCACCAAGAAAAGGGCGCCCATCAACAGCCCAAAGAAAAGCTGCGGCACGTTCAGGAAGCGCTGCAATAAGGCCATAACCCTGGGGAGCACCCTGGACGATATGATCCAGGTCATGATCGTGAAGCCTGCTATCTGGCCCAGCAGCTGCAGCACGCTGAGGATGCTCAGCGTGTGTCCGGCGTCTTCACTGATGGTGAGGCCCACCACCAGCAGGGCAAGCACCTCTGCAATTATTACCACGGTGAAGATACGCAGGCCAATCAGTTCCTTGAGCAATCCCTTGTCAGTCAGCACCTTGGCCACCAGGCCCAGGCTGGACAGAGACAGGATGCCGGCAAGAGACAACGCCTTGTCGAATTCCAGCCCCAGCGAGAAATCCTGACCCAGCATGTCCGACGTTACTATCAGGGACACCAGAATGGATATGATCACGGACAACGCGGCAGCCACGAAATGGCGTCTGCGGATGGTGGCTACGAAGCCCGGAATGTCGATCTCGTCAATGCCTACGAGGAAGAAGAAAACAAAGATGCCGATTTCCAGGAAGATGAGGATGTGACCATGAACTGAGACTAGCCCGGTTACTGGCCCCAGCAGGATTCCGGCTGCAGTGTAGGCCACCAGGGAACTGATGCCGATGCGGGCCAGGACACCCTCAGCCAGCTTAGCCACGACAATCAGCAAGCCAATGAAAAGCAGAGATTCAGCTATCATTCCGTAAAGCTCCGTCGCTGGATGGTTCGGTGAGTATTCTAGCGTTGCAATGGCCGACAGTCATAGGGGGAGAAGCTGCTTCTCGGTAGGCTGTGCCCTACTACAAGTGAAAACGCAAGAGCACGCCCAGGGACGGCTGACGCGCGCCGGGAGCCGCGGGGGCGAGTCTGGGCCTCTGTAGAACGGCGGCCGATGCTCTCGAATCAGGTTAATTCGGCTGGACAACCCCCTGAACGGCGTGGAACAATGTGCTTTGGCATGGCCATCTACACGGCGCTGTTTAGACCTCTCTTGTTCAGGCTTCCTCCTGAGCGCGCCCAGGCTCTGGCCGATTGGTTCCTTGGACGGCGCCTATTAATGCAGGCGCTGTCCAGCCACTTCGATTGCCGGGACCCCAGGCTTCGAGTAAGCGCCGGCGGTTTGACCTTTCCTTCGCCGGTGGGCATGGCGGCGGGCTACGACAAGGATTGCCGCTTCCTGGACGGCCTGCTTTCGCTGGGGTTCGGCTATGTTGTAGGGGGCACCGTCACCCGTGAGGCGCGTCCCGGCAACCCCCGTCCCCGGCTCATGCGCCTCCCCGATAGGCAATCGCTTATCAACGCGCTGGGTTTCCCGGGCAAGGGACTGGCAGCCGCCAAGGCACAGCTTGAACGCCTGCAAGTCAGGCGAGACGGCCGCCTTGAACCCGTAGTCGTCAGCGTCGCTGGCCTTACCATCGACGAATTCCTTGCCTGTCACGCCGCACTGCAGCCCCTGTGCGACGCCATAGAGTTAAACATAAGCTCTCCGAACACCCAGGGCATACGTGTCTTCCAGGAACCGCAAAGCTTCAGGGACCTGTTGAGCGCCGTGAACAGCCAGCGCTCTAGGCCTTTGTTTGTGAAGATACCGCCTTATGCGGACGGCGAGGGCAGGGAGCGAGTTCTTGCCCTGGTGCGAATTGCGGTGGAGCAGGGCGTCAGCGGCATCACCGCCGCCAACACCAGGCCGGTGGAAGCGCCCGGCCTGGCCATGGGACAGGGCGGCCTCAGCGGACGCGCCTTGTTGGAAGACACCCTGCGCATAGTGGCCGACGTCCGTTCGGAGGTGGGGAGCGACGTCGCTGTCCACGCCTGTGGCGGAATCTCTACCGCGGACGATGCCCTCCGCGCTCTCAAAGCCGGTGCCGACACCGTGCAACTACTGACCGGTCTCATCTACCGGGGCCCCGGCGTGGCTGGGACCATCAACCGGAGCCTGGTCAAGCACATGGAGCGGCACGCCGCCGCCTCTCTCGGCGACCTGGCAAAAACGGATGCGGGCGGAATGTTTCAAAAGTAACCGTTGCGGAACGAGAAACGTTGCCCGTCACTGTTTATATAGGGCGCGTCGCTGGTGCAGACCGCAGGGGGTGGAATGGAAACGCGCAGGACGCGGGACTTTGGGCCGTGGGTCCACTCAATAGACCCCGGGGAAAATCCGGTGCTTCACTCGTGCCTGATACTCCGCCCACTTTTCGGCGCCGTATTTCTCGGCGCAGAGCTTGTCGTCACCACGTTGACGGAAGGTGAAGAAAGTGACGACGAAGACAAAAGTGACGACGAAGACAAAGTAGAACCACGCCCAGGGGTTGTGAAGTGGCCGAATACTGGGCCAATTGAGAAGGAAAGGACCCCCTCTCCCATGTAGTTGAAGTGGCGGGCCACACCCCATAGACCGCTGTAGAGGATCTTGCGGTCGCCGGCCTCATGTACTTGGGCTGGAATGGGCATAGCTTCCGCCGTCGTATTCCTGGCTCGCCCTACCTAAAGCGTAAGCGTACCTGTAGGATGTGTCCTTCCTGAGAACCCGCCGGAAATTACCCCGAAAGTAGCGTGGCTTCGTTTTGCACTTCTCTCACCGCGTTGCCAGCTATTGACAAGCTCGGCAGGATAGTGTTATAGTGTTTTATTGGGTCTGCGCATGATCCATAAATCCCTTCCTGAAATCCACAGAATCCATCGGTTTATAGACCTCTTTCTCTCTTTTTGAGAGCAATTGGGGTCTTTTTGTCTTTATTAAGGAGAGTGAAGTCACATGGTTGATTTGGCCTCTGTTCCCACCGTTTCCCTGGCGCCAGCGCAGAAGTCTTATGCCCACACCCCTCAGGTCTTGGAAGTACCCAACCTCATCCAGGTTCAAATTGAATCATTCAACTGGTTCAGAGGAGAGGGCCTAAGGGAGCTGTTCAAGGAGGTTTCTCCCATCCAGGACTTTACCGGGGGACGCTTCGAACTAGATTTTGTCGACCACGAGTTCCAAGATCCAAAGTATTCCGAGCAGGAATGCCGCCAGCGAGAGATTACCTACTCCGCTCCCATGTACGTCACTGCCAGGCTGACGGTGAAGGACACAAGCGAAGTAAAGGAGCAGAAGCTCTTCCTAGGTGACATTCCAATCATGACTTCCAATGGCACTTTTGTCATCAATGGTGCAGAGCGCGTTGTAGTGAGCCAATTGGTGCGTTCTCCGGGCGTCTACTTTACCACGGAGGAGGATGCCGCCACCGGACGCATCCTGGGCATGGCAAAGTTTGTCCCTTACCGTGGCGCCTGGCTTGAGTTCGAGACCAGCTCCAAAGACGTTGTCTCGGTCAAAGTGGACCGCAAGCGGAAGATACCAGTGACCACATTGCTAAGAGCTATTGGCCTTTCCACTGACAAGGAGCTGCTTGGCACTTTCAAAGATGTGGACGACCATCCGGATCACCACTTCATCCAGACCACGTTGGATCGAGACAGCGGTGTCAAAAGCAAGCAAGAAGCGCTTCTGGAGTTCTACAAGCACCTTAGGCCCGGCGAGCCTCCCAGTTTGGAGAATGCCCAAACTCTGCTGGACAACCTTTTCTTTAATCCCCGTCGCTATGATCTGGGGAAAGTGGGGCGGTACAAGCTGAACCGTCGTTTAGAGTTGGACATTCCCCTAGACAAGAGAACTCTGACTAGGGAGGACATCATCTCCGTTGCGCGCACTATCGTGCAGATCAACAACGGCCGTCAGCACGTAGATGACATAGACCACTTGGGGAACAGACGGGTGCGCGCCGTCGGTGAGCTCATTCAGAACCAGCTTCGCGTTGGACTGGTGCGCATGGAACGCGTGGTCAAAGAAAGGATGACTATCAACGATCCTGAGCAGGCCACACCAAGTGCGCTGGTGAACGTACGGCCTATTGTTGCCGCTATTAGAGAGTTCTTTGGCGGTTCACAGCTTTCGCAGTTCATGGACCAGACCAACCCTCTGGCTGAGCTGACGCACAAAAGACGTCTTTCCGCACTGGGGCCCGGCGGCCTCTCGCGGGAGCGGGCCGGATTCGACGTGCGTGACGTGCACCATTCCCATTACGGCCGCATCTGCCCCATAGAGACTCCCGAAGGTCCCAACATAGGATTGCTGGGCTCTCTAGCTACTTATGCCAAGACCAACGAATTTGGTTTCATCGAGACGCCATACCGAAGGGTGTTCCATCAAATACCCAGCAACTCGGACGACCTGGCAAGACATATTGCCAGGGAAGACATCAGGGGTGAGGGCGGCAAGGTCATGGTTAAAGCCGGTCGCGCCATTACCAAAACCGCGGCGGCTAAACTAAAATCCATACGGAAACGGATGATACCTGTGCGCGCCTTTGTCTCTTTGCAAGAAGGAGAGGTCAGCTATTTGGCCGCCGATGAGGAGGAGAAATACGTTATTGCTCAAGCCAACACTGCCCTGGACACAAAGGGTCAGTTTGTTGAGGGCAGAATTGAAATCAGGCAGGGTGAGAGGTTTGCCATGGAACCTCCGGAACAGGTGGATTACATGGACGTATCGCCGATGCAGATAGTCAGTGTTTCCACCGCCCTCATTCCCTTCTTGGAACACGACGACGCAAACCGCGCCTTGATGGGCTCTAACATGCAGAGGCAAGCCGTGCCCCTGATAAAGCCAGAGGCCCCCATTGTAGGCACCGGCATGGAGAGGCGCGTCGCCGCCGACTCAGGCCAAGTTGTGCTCGCTAGCTGCAACGGCATAGTGACCTCCGTCTCCGGCGACCGCATTGTCGTAACGGATGTAGAAGGCAAAGAGCACGCTCACCCGCTTTATAAGTTCGTACGCAGCAATCAGGGCACCTGCATGTCTCAGCGTCCCATCGTCAATAAGGGCGACTTTGTCCGTGTAGGCGACCCACTGGCGGACAGCTCCTCCACTGAGCACGGCGACCTGGCACTGGGGCAAAACGTGCTAGTCGCGTTTATGAGCTGGGAAGGCTACAACTACGAGGATGCCATCATCATCAGCGAACGGCTTCTTGAAGAGGACAAGTTCACTTCCATTCATATCGAAAAGTATGAGGCTGAGGCCAGGGACACTAAGCTGGGTCCGGAGGAGATAACCCGCGATATTCCGAACGTGGGTGAAGATAGCCTGCGCAACCTGGATGAGGATGGCGTCGTGCTCGTAGGAGCAGAAGTCGAACCAGGGGATATCCTGGTGGGTAAGATAACTCCCAAGGGCGAGACGGAGCTCACCGCCGAAGAAAAGCTGCTACGCGCCATCTTTGGAGAGAAAGCACGCGATGTCAAGGACAACTCCCTGCGCGTTCCCCACGGCGAGCGGGGCAAAGTCATAGATGTCAAGGTGCTTACAAGAGAGAACAAGGATGAGTTGCCGCCCAGCGTCAACAAGCTGGTCAGGGTTTGGGTGGCTCAGACCCGCAAGGTCGCTGCGGGTGACAAGATGGCGGGCCGCCATGGCAACAAGGGAGTCATCTCACGGATTCTGCCCGTTGAAGATTTGCCGTTTCTCCCAGATGGTACGCCTGTAGACATTATTCTCAACCCCATTGGCGTTCCTTCCAGAATGAACCTTGGCCAGGTGCTGGAGACGCATCTGGGCTGGGCGGCGAAGACCCTCAATTTCTCGGCGGTAACCCCGGTTTTCGACGGTGCTCAAGACGCCAGGATTCAAGACGCCCTGGCCCGGGCTTGGTTCCTCCAGCGCTCCGGCGCCGTCTCTAGCCATGGGTACAGTGGAAACGGAAGTTCAAACGGGGCGACGGCAGACGCCAAGCTGCAAGACTGGCTTGGCAGACGCGGCTATGACGCCAATGACCTGTTCAATGAAGAAAAGGCGGGAATAGCTGCTGAAGCATGCCTGAGGCTTTGGCTCAAAGAAGAGATGGGTGTGGATGCTTCCCAAATGGGGCAGGAGGAGCTTGTGGCTCGCGTGCGCTCTCTCAGCATAGAGGGCAGAAAGGTGCCACCTATCTACGGCAAGTCAGTGCTCCACGACGGGCGCAGCGGTGAGCCTTTCGATCATCCGGTGACGGTTGGCTACATCTACATGATGAAGCTCATTCATCTTGTGGAAGACAAGATTCATGCCAGGTCCACCGGCCCGTATTCTCTGATCACGCAGCAGCCTTTGGGTGGCAAGGCCCAGTTCGGCGGCCAGCGATTCGGCGAAATGGAGGTGTGGGCCCTGGAAGCCTATAGCGCTGCCCACAACCTTCAGGAAATACTTACCGTCAAGTCGGATGACGTGGTTGGCCGTGTCAAGACCTACGAGTCCATAGTCAAAGGGGAAGACGTAGTACAGCCCGGCGTGCCTGAATCTTTCCACGTACTGCTCAAAGAGTTGCAGAGCTTGGGTCTATCCGTGGAGCTTCTCAGCGGTGCTGAAGAAGGGATCGGCTGGCCTTCCGGCATGGATGAGGGTGCCGGTTTTCAATTTAAGCCTACTTCCGTAGGTCACATGGCCCTGGAAGTTGAAGACTCCCTTTCAACTGACCAGGCACCTTTGATAGACAATATACCTCCCCAAGATGGTCAGGCGTTGGGAGAACTCAACGCACCCTCGGAAGAATCTGAACAAGAGAGACCCTCGGAAGAGGGCGAATCCCAGGAAGATGGCGGTAGCTGAAGAAGACCCTGGGATATGCCCAAGGACAGGGTCTGGAGGATTTAGGGGGTTAGAAAGCCTTAGAGCCCATTACATCAAGGAGAACTGGAAAGCATGGTGCAAAGTGCCGGTTTCAATTCTATTAGAATCTCGCTGGCATCACCTGACCAGGTGATGAGTTGGTCGTACGGAGAAGTGACCAAGCCGGAGACAATCAACTACAGGACCCTCCGGCCTGAGAAAGATGGCCTCTTTGACGAAAGGATATTTGGACCAACCAAGGATTGGGAGTGCTTCTGCGGCAAGTACAAGAAGATCCGATACAAGGGCGTGATTTGCGACAGATGCGGAGTGGAGGTTACCCGCGCCAAGGTTCGCCGTGAGCGTATGGGACACATCAAGCTCGCTGCACCCGTGGCGCACATCTGGTTCTCGAAGAGTACGTCCAGCCGTCTTGGGTTGCTCCTGGATCTCTCACCCAGAAATCTGGAGCGAGTCCTTTACTTTGCGCAGTACGTTGTTGTCTCCGTGGACGAAGAGGCGCGTGAGCGATTACTGGAACAGCTCAAAGCGGACAAAGACGCCGAGCTGGAGAAGATTCAAAAGGCGATAGACGAGGAGGTTGCGGCGACCCAGACGTCTGTGGGAGAGCAGAAAGAGGATCAGGCGAAAGAAGTAGCTACATCCGAAGCTACAGAGACCGAACCCCCAGCAGACAAAGCTGTGCAGAGGTTCGAGAGCGCCAAGGAGCGTATCCTGGATGAGTTTCAATCGAGGATGGACGACCTGGAAGACCTCAGGCAATTGCAGCTTCTCACTGAGAACAGATATAGAGAGATGCGAGAACGGTTTGGGGACGTTTTTGATGCGGGTATGGGTGCAGAGGCTATCCTCAAGGTCCTGCAGGCTCTTGATTTAGACAAGCTCAATGAGTCCTTGCAAAACGAGGTGCGCACCACCGCCGGCCAGCGCCGAAAGAAGGCTATCAAACGCCTGCGCGTTGTAGAGGCGTTCCGCAAGAGTGAAAACAAGGTGGATTGGATGATCCTTACCGTCCTGCCGGTGCTTCCCCCTGACCTGCGACCAATGGTCCAGTTGGACGGTGGACGGTTCGCCACCAGCGATCTGAACGACCTCTACCGGCGTGTTATCAACCGGAACAACCGTCTGCGAAGATTATTGGATCTGGGTGCGCCGGAGATAATAGTAAGAAATGAGAAGCGCATGCTCCAGGAGGCCGTGGACGCTCTGATAGACAACGGCAGACGCGGCCGCGCCATATCCGGCAGCCACAACCACAAGCTCAAGTCGCTCTCAGACCTATTGCGAGGCAAGCAGGGCAGGTTCAGGCAGAACCTCTTGGGCAAACGCGTAGATTACAGCGGACGCTCCGTCATTGTGGTTGGCCCCGAGCTGCAGATGCATCAGTGCGGCCTGCCAAAGAAGATGGCGTTGGAGTTGTTCAAGCCGTTTGTAATGAACCGCCTTGTACTAGAGGGCCATGCTCACAATATCAAGAGCGCCAAGCGCATGGTGGAACGCGTCAGACCTGAGGTCTGGGATATTCTGGAAGACGTCATCAAGGACAGGCCCGTATTGTTGAATCGTGCTCCCACGCTGCACCGCTTAGGTATTCAAGCTTTCCAGCCCGTACTCATTGAAGGGAGCGCAATTGAGATACATCCTTTGGTCTGTACTGCATTCAACGCGGACTTTGACGGCGACCAGATGGCGGTTCACGTTCCCCTTTCCAAGGAAGCGGTGCGTGAAGCTCATCACATCATGATGAGCAGTAAGAACATGCTCTCGCCCCGCTCCGGCGAACCCATAGTCTCCCCCACTCTGGACATAGTGCTGGGTTGCTACTATTTGACGCAGATAGAGTCAGAGGCTAGAGGAGAAGAAAAGAGGTACCACTCCAGGGAAGAGGCAAGGCTAGCTTACGACCATGGCCTGGTTGGTCTCAGAGAAGAGATCAGCGTGCAAGACCAGGAGATTGAAGGCGGCTGGGTCAAGACTTCTAGCGGCCGTATCATTTTCAATGAGATCCTGCCAGCGGAGATAGGCTTTAAGAATCAGGTGATGGATTCCAAGGGGTTGAGCAACCTTGTTACTGAGTGCTATCAAAACTTAGGTAGTGATAGAACGGCGCCTATTCTGGATTCAATCAAGCGATTGGGCTTCCATTATGCCACTCAATCCGGCGCTACCATAGCCATCAGCGACATAGAGGTTCCCGCCAAGAAGCAAGAGCTCATGGACGCTGCCAACCAGCAGGTAGAGGAGTTGGAAGATCAATACCTTGCCGGGCTCATCACAGAGGACGAACGGTACAACAAGGCGGTATCCATCTGGACGGAAGCAAGCGATCAGATGACCGGTCTGATTAGAGAGGTCCTACCCACCTACGGCGGCATTTACATGATGGCCGACTCAGGGGCAAAGGGCAACCTGGCTCAGATCAAGCAAATGGCCGGTATGCGCGGCCTTATGAGCAATCCCAGAGGCAGGATCATAGACTTGCCCATCAGATCAAGCTTCAGGGAGGGGCTCAGCGTACTGGAGTACTTCATATCCACCCACGGCGCCCGTAAAGGCCTAACTGATACGGCACTGCGGACAGCGGAAAGCGGCTACCTGACGCGCAGGCTAATAGACATTGCCCAGGAAGTGATTGTCCTGGAAGAGGATTGCGGTGCCACCGAAGGCATATGGCTTGAAGAGGAACCCGACAACACTATGGCTCCACCTTTGAAAAATCGATTGGTTGGCAGGTACACCGCTGCTCCTATTGCCGACGCCAATACGGGTGAAGTAATAATGGACTTCAACGTTCAATTGGGCGAGGAAAACGTCCAAGCTGCGGTAGACGCGGCCATGGGGCGTGTTTACGTACGCTCGCCGCTGACCTGTAACGCTAGGCGCGGCCTCTGCCGGTTGTGCTACGGACGCGGCCTTGCCACTGGCCAAGATGTGCTCCTTGGTGAGGCCGTAGGTATAGTGGCAGCGCAGAGTATCGGCGAGCCGGGTACCCAGCTCACCATGCGCACCTTCCACACCGGTGGCGTTGCCGGCATTGACATCACCAGCGGTCTGCCCAAGGTGGAGGAGCTCTTTGAAGCTCGCACGCCCAGGGGGATGGCGCTCCTTTCCGAAATCGATGGCAAAGCGGAAGTGGATGAAGACCTTGAAGGCAGGCGTATTCGCGTGGTGAACTCAGAGGAGTTTCAGGAAGAGTTCTCTCTACCCAAGGGATACAGCCTGGCCGTAGAGAACGGCGACTGGATACAGGCCGGCTCGCCTCTAGCGCGTTCCAAGAAGAAAGAAGAAGAGACCTCAGAGAAAGATGCCACGGCAGAGGTGATGTTGGCCAGTATTTCCGGTCGTGTCTCCCTTGGCAAGAGGGGCAAAATCACCATTGCTTGGGAAGAACAGGAGCAACGGGAGTACCTTGTGGCGCACTCGGCGCATCTCATTGCGCAGGATGGCCAAGAAGTGCATGCCGGCGAACCGTTGACCTCCGGCCCGTTCAACCCCCAGGACATCCTCCGCATCCTGGGCAAGGACGCCACCCAGCGGCACCTGGTCTCAGAAGTGCAGGCTGTTTACAGAACTCAGGGCATCACCATTGACGATAGGCATATCGAGATCATCGTCCGGCAGATGCTTCGCAAAGTGAGAGTAGACGCCCCCGGGGACACGGAGCTTTTGCCCGGTGAGATGGTAGACCGGTTTGTCTTTGAAGACATAAATGCAAAGGTGCTGGCAGAAGGCGGAGAGCCGGCTACGGCCAGCACCGTTCTGCTTGGGGTGACTCGCGCCTCTTTGAACACGGAGAGCTTCTTGGCGGCAGCTTCGTTCCAGGAGACAGCCCGCGTGTTGACGGAAGCCGCGGTCCATGGCACCACGGACCCGTTGCTCGGCCTCAAAGAGAACGTGATCATCGGACGCCTCATTCCGGCAAGGATGGACTCGTCGGAAGAGGGCCGCAAACGGCTTGGGCTTCCTCCGGTTGCTGAGGAACGTCCCATGCTGCACGTTGTTGGAGATGATTCCCAAAACGGAGACGGCGATGAAATGAACGTCGAAGGCCTGCGCCCCGAGGTATTGCTAGGCAGCTAGGAAATAGGTGTCGGCGCCTGAAGGGAGAGCCCACCCGTGAGGATGGGCTCTCCCTTTCACATAGAGTTAAAGCCTGCCACGCAGCTTTCCAGCACAACGGAAGCGCAGCGGCTAGCTCTTTTTTTTGCTGCCCGGATTGCGTATGTGCAGCACCAGCGTTCGCCATAAACGGTTCAGCATGCTCAGTTCCGCGCCCGCAATAGGACGCTCACCGTAGCGGCTCTCTACGTAGTCCTTTGTTATGGCCTGCAAAGCCTCTCTGTCCTCAACCAGTCGCTGCTCCAACTCAGGTAGGTAGTCGTAAGGGGTCTCGCTTTCCTCCTTGGGGAACCCGGCTTGCCTTGTTTCGTAGAGAAGGCTGCTGTACAGCTTTCTAATTTCCATGTCGCCTTGGTAGCTGGGTGCGGGAGAAGTCCGGGGCAAGGGCAACTTGCGGCGCAAAGCCCTTCCCTTGCGTCTGAACCACAGGGCGAACATGATAAGTCCTGTAAGAAGGTCACGAATCGCGTTTGACCATGTCCCTATAGATTCATTGACTTCAGGTACACTCTCGCCAACAGTGAAACCGGAGCGCCGTCTAAGCACCAGCCTTGCCAGCAAGTAGACCAGGGCGCCCAGCACCAATACAAGCACTGCCCACTTCACTATCACAACCCATACTGGTGCACCGGTGACTGGGTCTCCCTCCTCCGGTATCCTTCTAAGGGCGCTGAAGTCGGGCAGCTCCAGCCTTGGTACGGTTCCCCCCCCGAACTGGCTGACTAGCCATTGCACGGCGAAGACCAGGCCAGCGGCTAGAAAGGCAATTGGAAGCAGTATTACATAGACCAGCAGCCCCATCAGGTTGGCGGCGAATGCCAAGACGTTTAACAGGGGCTGCCAAACGTCCAGGGACAGCAATCCTGCCAGGATCCATCCCAACAGCAACATTCCCCCTGCAACACACAGAAGCACCACGGACCACTGAGTTATGAAGTTCTGTTGTAAGCCTTCATGCCTTGCCAGGTCTGCCCTGGCTCGCATGATGTGGCTTAACGCTAGGGCGGAAACGCCTGACAAGAAGAAGACAGACGCAATGGCAATCGCCTGGGTTCTCGTCGCTCCGAATTCTACACCGGAGCGCAACGCCGTTTCCCAGACCAGCAGACCAAGGACAATTGCCGTCAGGCCTACCTTGAAGGAGGAGAGTACCTGCTCTCTGTCCAATCCTTCTTGGGCAATTTTGAAACCTCTCCACCACAGATAAGCTCCGCCTAGAAGGGTTACCTGGAGGCCTGTGGGGAACCCCCCCGCCAGGCCCTCGCGTGCGAAACCCAACCAGCCCGGATCCAGCAGGCCATAGCCGCCGCCGTTTTCCAGTCTTGCCACCGCTCCCAGAAGCGCCACTACCAGGAGACTGGCCGTTAGACGAGTCCTGCCCGCGTGCCATTTCTGTTGCCCTATGACCTGCACCCCGTAATAGCTTGCCCAGAGGATTAAAAGGATGGAAAAGAGTGTGAAAGGCATCTCGCCAATGCCAAAGCTGTTCCACTGACCCAGCCATATCATCCAAAGGTAAAACCACATGGCTTCCATGAGAAACGTGGCCCAGAGCAGCGCGCTCGACGAGCTCACCCAGGTTAGAACTCCGGTCAGCATTCCTTGCTTTGGCAGTGACAAGTTGGTCACTGAATCACTATCTCCTCTAGACTTTGCCATTCAATAGTATTGGCCACCGTGTACCTAGCAATTCCCTCCCTGGCGTAATCCACGGCATCACCGCCTACGTGTATTAGGGCTGTGGTCCAGCCGGCTTTGCGCAGCCTCATCAGCGTATTGATCGTCGCTTGGTCCGGCACAGCGGTGGCCACAAGGATAGTAGTACTCCAGGGCAAGCCGCGGCTCTTTTCCTCTACCAGTTTGGCTAGGGGCGTGGATTCTTCGGGATGGACGTGCGCCATCACCTCCAATACCTGCGCCAGCTGGTCCGGATGGCGTGCCGGGGGCACCTGCATGGTTTGCCTGGAATCGCGAGAGGTCTGGTTTACGTACACCCCTGCCGGGATGCGCCTGCTCAAAGCATAGTTGACCAGGGCTGTTACCGTAAGCACGCTCAGTTCCAGAAGGTGCGGACGGCTGCCTTGCAGAGGTGGCTCTATGGTTCGCGCTCCCAAGAACACGGCGAAGTTGGGAGTTGTGGACGCCTCGAAGATGCGAGTCTGGAGCAGACCGGTATGTGCCGTGGCTTTCCAGTGTATGTGACGCAGTGCATCGCCGCTGAGGTATCGCCTGCTGCCCATTGGCCGTGTTACGTCGTCTAGAAACCTGCGCTTGACCCGCACGTCACCATACGGTTCCAGGGATGGCAGGGATGATACCCTGAGGGGCAAGATTCGTGGATAGACGGTAAGCGTCTGGTCTTTTCCCAAGCGCATCTCGCGGGTATGCATGCCGAACAGATCGCCGGAACGAATTCGCGTCGGCCCAATGAAGAAGTGGCCTCTGTTTGGGCACCGTATATCGTAAGTACGCGTAATACGATGGTACCAGCTCATGGAGAGAACGCTAGCCAGTGCAACCCGTGTGGGATCAGTGGACGCTATGACTCGGCCCTGCCTGGGTGAGACCTCTTTTGGTAGCTCGTCGTTGATCTGAATCCAGGGCAGGGGCAGAAACTTCTTGTTCGTGGTCTGCGTGGTTAGCTGAACGTCTTCACCGGCGAACACGCGGTTGGAGTTCAGTTGGTGCTTGTACTCCACCCCTTGAAGGCTATAGTCGGCCCACCACCTGGAAATCAGAACAAAGAGCAGCAGGAGCGTTCCCACCAGCAGCAAAGAGAGCGAGCTGATCAGAATGCTGAGAATCACAATTACTATGGCGGAAAAAACCCAGAACCCACCCATCTTTCCTAAACGTGCCGGAAACCCGCAACGCCCATCTCATCTTCTACGGGCACAGGCACCGAGTTGACCACCTCCCGTATGATGTCGCCTGGCGTATGGCCGCGGACGTGGCCCTGTACCTTGGGAATGATGCGATGTGTCAGTACGTAAGGCGCCAGTGCTTTAACGTCGTCCGGTATGACAAAGGAGCGGCCCCTTATTGCAGCCAGCCCCTGCGATGTTCTGTACAAGGCCAGCATGGCGCGTGGACTGGCCCCCAAGTCTACCCATGGATGCGAACGGGTGGCGTGAACGATAGAGACTAGGTACTCTTCAACCGGCAGGGCCACGTGTACTTTGCGCACCAACCGCTGGAGTTCCACAAGCTCAGTGCTGTCCACCACGGACTCCAGCTTTTCAAGAGGGTCGTCTTCCTTGAATCGACTGAGTATAAGCAGGTCCTCTTCTTGAGATGGGTAACCCAGACTAACCTGGAGGAGGAATCTGTCCAGCTGTGCCTCAGGTAGGGGGAAGGTGCCCTCCAACTCTATTGGATTCTGGGTGGCAATGGTGAGAAACGGCTTGGCCAGCGCCATTGTTTCGCCTTCCACTGTGATTTGACGCTCCTGCATTGCCTCCAGGAGTGCGGACTGCGTACGCGGGGTGGCGCGGTTTATCTCGTCTACCAGCAGAACCTGGGCTATTATCGGCCCTGAGCGAAACTCGAAGGTAGAGGTCTGCTGGTTGAAGACATAGGTGCCCGTGATATCGGTCGGCAGCAGGTCGGGCGTACCCTGAACGCGGCGGAAAGTACATCCCAGAGAGCGTGCTATAGACTTGGCCAGCACGGTTTTACCGGTGCCGGGAACATCCTGGATGAGCAGGTGCCCTTCACAAAGTACGGCTTCCAGCACCAGCGCTACCACGTCTCCCTTGCCAACCAGCACCTTTTCTATGTTTTCCTGGAGCCTGGCCGCCGTTTCAGCTATGCGGGCTACATCTTCTGCTTGCATGACTCTCCGGAATTTGTCCGCGTATCTCCCGGTCAATAGCGGGTCTAGTTTAACAGCTTTCTCCGGTCAGCGTATCTTGGAACACTCATATGTGCCTAATACCGTATGCAAGGTGCTATACTACCAACGTGTTTTCCTGATTTCCTCAACTATCCGACTAATATTCAACCATGCGGTTTGCTCCTGATAGTGTCACCGGAAGGCGGCTGCGCAAGCATGGCGTCCCCGCAACGGCTTTGGCCAAGACTAGCATTTTTGCTCTATCATGGCCTGATCTAGGGGGGTTCACCATAACGTTGCCTCTTGTGCGGCCAGTTATCCTTATTGGCAAGAAGTATTTGGACAGACAGTTGGATGGGGAGTTGGCGGATAACAGAGGGCTGGCTCCTTTGGCACACCAGTATTGCCACGCCCATCAGAGGCTTCAGTGGGGATTTCTTCCCTACGTCTGGCGCCATCTTGTTTCCAGGCTGTTTTCAAGACGAGTGCATGTTCACCATCGTCAAGTGGAGCGCGAGGCTTATCAGACCATGCGTCGCATTTACGACTACTATGCGTCACAGAGCGGAGTTGTCTATGGAAGCCCTGAACAAGAGGAGAACGACGCTGAACCCCGTAGAAGTATTGAAATATGAGGTGTGACAAGTGTATCCAATAGATCTTAGGGGCAAGCATGGAGTTGTCTTCGGTGTGGCGAATGATCGAAGCATCGCCTGGTCCATAGCGGAAACACTGCACAATGCAGGAGCCACGCTGGCGTTGACCTACCAAAACGAGCGACTGAAGAGCCGTGTCGCCGGTTTAGTGGAGAGCTGGGACGATGCTGCACTTTGGGAATGCGACGTGACCAACGACGACCAGATAGAGGCTGTCTTCACCGAGCTAAGCAACCGCTACGACTCGCTCTCATTTGTGGTGCACAGCGTGGCCTTTGCTCACCGCGAAGACCTGGAAGGCGATTTTTCCAAGACCTCCCGTGACGGGTTCAAGATCGCCCTTGATGTCAGCGCCTACTCGTTGCTGCCCATCGCCCGGTATGCGGCCCCTCTGATGAGGGATGGGGGCAGCATTATCACCGTCACGTTCCACGCCTCGGAAAAGGTCTACCCGGGCTACAACGTCATGGGCACCGCCAAAGCCGCCCTGGAAAATGAGGTGCGCCAGCTTGCCTCTGAGCTTGGTCCAAGCAAAATTCGCGTCAATGCCGTGTCGCCCGGCCCGATCGATACCTTGGCCGCCAGGGGTATCCGTGGTTTCATGGACATGAAGCACGTCCATGAGCAACGGGCCCCCCTGCGGCGCAACGTCACACGGGACGAGGTTGGCAAGGCGGCGCTTTTTCTTTGCAGCGACCTTGCCAGTGGCGTTACCGGCGCTGTTCTTCCGGTGGATGCCGGCTACCATATTATGGGTGTTTGAATACTGCCGAGCTAGCGTTGCATGACAAAGATGCTGTTTCTTAACGTTACAATAGCGAGTAAGGTGATGATCTTTGACATTGTTGACTAGCCTTTCCCTTCGCTGGCGATGGGCCACCATTGCCATTGCGTTGCTCGTTGTTGCGGGTGGCGTATACTCCTTGACACGTCTCCAGATTGAGCTTCTGCCCGACATAGATTTTCCACTGGTCACGGTTGCTACCATCTATCCGGGCGCTCCCTCCGAACAAGTACTGCAGGACGTTACCGATCCCATAGAGAAGACCATCGCTGACTTCGGTGGGCTGCGCACCATGCAGTCCACCTCTTCCCAGAGCATCTCTTTGATCATAGCTGAGTTCGAGTTTGGCGCCGATATGGAGGAGGTGGAAAGCCAGCTTTCCGGCAGAATTGCTAACCTTGACTTTCCCGGAGCCGTCCCGCCTCCGAGGGTCAGCCGTATCAGCCCGGACGAAATCCCTGTCTTGCAACTCAGCATCCTCAGGCCCGGCGAATTACAAACCCTCATACCAATAGTGCAGGAGCAGATAGTTCCCGCCTTGAACGGAGTTGAAGGCGTAGACAGCGCTGAACTCCCCATCACTGCTTTGGCAGGAACATCTATTACCCGTACCAATGGTGAACCTAGTCTACCAATCAATGTGCTCAAAGATCCCGACGCGAACACCGTGGAAGTGGTGAATGCCGTGTTGGAACGGCTGGAGACCATTAGTCCTGACCTGCCAAGCGATATGGAAAGGGTCATCGTATCCAACCAGGCGCCTGAAATAGAGACATCCATCCGGAGCCTGCAGAGGGAAGCTGCACTCGGCGGCCTGTTTGCCATGGGCATGATCTTCCTCTTTCTGATAAGCATCCGGTCTACACTGGTGGCCGCCGTATCCATTCCCCTGAGCATCCTGGTTGGGTTCATCCTGATGAACTGGCAGGACATGAGCCTCAACGTAATGACCCTTGGCGGCCTGGCAATTGCCGTAGGACGCGTGGTTGACGATAGCATAGTTGTCTTGGAAAACATCTACCGGCACGTCAAGATGGGGGACTTCAATGGAAACAGGATTGTCGCAGCGTTGACCGCAACCAAAGAGGTCTCGCGTGCTATCATATCTTCCACCCTGACTACGGTTGCCGTCTTTGTGCCGCTGGCCTTCATTGGGGGCGTCATCGGCGCTTTTTTCCTCCCCTTTGCACTCACCGTCACCTTCGCCTTGCTTGCCTCCCTAGTCGTCTCGCTGACCATAGTGCCCGTCCTCGGCAGCTTTCTCGTCACGTCCGGCGCACCCTCTGAGGTGCTGGAGAGGTGGATCCAACGCCTGTACTGGCCGGCTCTGAGGTGGGCCCTTGCGCATAGGATAATCGCCATAGCTCTGGCCTCTTTTCTCTTTGTAGCCAGCCTTGGCCTGCTCACGCGTATTCCCCAGACCTTCCTTCCCGGAGGTTCTGAGAACCTCCTTTCCGCCGAGGTGTCTCTGGACCAGCCCACCACCCTGGACCAGATGCTTGCCCCAAATGGTTACGTAGAGCAGATAGAAGACGTGCTTGGCGGCTTGAGTGAAGATGGGAAGGTTGATTTGTTCCGTGTCACCGCTGGCGGCGGCGACGATGCTTTGAGCGGGTTCAACACCGGCGGGGGCGACATCATAAGCGTGTTCCTCAGTCTTACCGAAGATACGGATGCCCAGGAAATCGCCGATATGCTCCGACGTGATTTTGCCGGTGAAGGGCGCACCGTTTTCGTCGAAACGGTGCAGACCAACGGCCCGTCCGCCAACGATATGGAACTGATCCTCAGCGGAGAGGACTACGCCAAGGTCGCCGAGTCTGCCGACGCCATCGCAACGGCCTTGCAGGATATCGACGGATTGGTCAACGTCAGGAGTGGCATCGCCGACAGCACCGGCGCAGGCCTCGAGAGGATATACCGCTTTGACCGCCGGCAGTCGGTGCGTATCACCGGCGCCATCATCGACCAGAACACACAGAGCGTGAATCTTGCCGTGGACCAGAAAGTACAGGAGCTGGGCTTACCTGAAGGTGTGGAGTTAAAGACGAGCGGTGTCTTCGCCGATATCCAAGAGGCGTTCGTCCGTATGGGCATCGCCATGATTGCCGGCATAGTGCTGGTTGGCGTGGTAATGGTTCTAACCATGCGCTCATTCATCAACCCGTTGGTCATCATCTTCAGCCTGCCACTTGCCTCCATCGGTGCTTTGGTCGCGCTTTTCATCACCCAGCGCACCCTTGGACTACCCGCCCTTATAGGCACACTCATGCTCATTGGACTGGTTGTCACCAACGCTATTGTGCTCATCTCCTTTGTAGAACAACTGCGCAGCAGGGGCTACCGCGTCTACGAGGCACTGGTCCAAGGCGGGCGCATCCGGGTGCGGCCCATCCTAATGACGGCTTTGACTACCATCTTTGCCCTGATTCCCCTTACTTTCGCCACCGAGGAGGCTACCATCATCGGCGCTGAACTGGCCACGGTGGTCATTGGCGGTCTACTCAGCTCTACGTTCCTCACCCTCTTGGTAATTCCCGTGGTCTACAGTTTCCTCCGCCGCGACCGTCGCCAGCCCGGCGGCGCGGCTTCGCTGGCACAGGCCAGAGCGCCTGCTGATTGAGGGTGGTGTGGAAGCCTGAAGCCTTCAAATACGGCCCAAATGGATTTGCGGTCTACTTGACCCCACCATCCCCATCTTGGCGCAACCGTGATAAACTGTGCCCCGGATAAGTCCCCTGTATACTCAGTGCTCAGGAGGTACACATGACAGGCAAGACTCGCATTGAACGGGACTCCATGGGAGAGATGGAGGTCCCTGAAGACGCTTACTACGGCGCTTCCACGCAGCGCGCCGTCCTCAACTTCCCCATCTCCAACCTGCGATTCTCCCGCAACTTCAACAGGGGCCTGGCCCAGATCAAGCAGGCGGCGGCACAGGTCAACATGGAGCTTGGCCTGCTCGACAAAGACACCGGCGACATAATCGTCAAGGCCGCACAGGACGTCATCGACGGCAAGCTGGAAGACCACTTCGTTGTCGACATCTTCCAGACCGGCTCTGGCACCTCCACCAACATGAACGCCAACGAGGTCATTGCCAACCGCGCCGCGGAGCTTCTTGGCAATCCCAAAGGAACCCGTGGTCCCGTTCACCCCAACGACCACGTAAACAAGGGCCAGTCCTCCAACGACGTTATACCCACCGCCATCCACGTCACCGCTGCGCAGGCCATCCAGAACGAGCTCATCCCCGCCCTGGAGATGCTGCGCGACTCCATGCAGAAGAAGACCGACGAGTATTGGGGCATCATCAAGACGGGACGTACCCACCTGCAGGACGCCACGCCCATCCGGCTTGGACAGCAGTTCCTTGGCTTTGTGGGACAGGCCGAGCGTTCCATAGAGCGCGCCCGAGAAGCCCTTGACGAGCTCGCTGAAGTCGCCTTGGGCGGTACGGCTGTGGGCACCGGCGTCGGCACCAACCAGCAGTTCGCTCCCAAGGTCATAGAGAAGCTTAGCCAGCTTACCGGCCTCAAGCTCCGCGAGACCAGCAACCATTTCCAGGCGCAGAGCACCCTGGACAACATCGTAGCGGCCAGCGGCGCCACGAATACCATCGCCGTCAGCCTGATGAAGATTGCCAACGATCTTCGATGGCTGGGCTCCGGCCCACGCGCCGGCATAGGTGAGATAGAACTGCCGGAGGTGCAACCTGGCAGCTCCATCATGCCTGGCAAGGTCAACCCAGTTATTCCGGAGTCGGTCTGCCAGGTCTGTGCCCAGGTGATGGGCAACCACGTCGCAGTTACGGTGTCCGGCCAGTCGGGCAACTTCGAGATCAACGTCATGATGCCTGTCGCCGCTTATAATTTGGTTCAATCCATTGAGCTTCTGGCCTCCGTGACCAAGAACTTCGTGGAGCAGTGCATTGACGGCATCAACGCCACCAGCAAGGGTCCTGCAATGGTCGAACAGGGCCTCGCTATCTGTACCGGCCTAGTTCCTGCCATAGGCTACGATGCGGCGGCCAAGATAGCTCAGGAAGCCCAGCGTACTGGTAAAACAGTACGTGAGGTAGCCCGCGAGAGCACCGATCTAAGCGAAGCCCAGCTTGACGAGCTTTTGGATGCCGAAGCTATGACTGAACCGACAGCAAAAATAGCTGCCGGCGGTTGAGGACGTTCAATATGCCGTACGGCCTGACTATAAAGCACGACCGTTCCGGCAAGCGCCTGGAAGTGCAGTGCGCACACCAGAACGGCGTGGTCTACGTGGTGCCCAGCGAGGCAAGCTGGGTATGCTCTGAAGAGCACATACACGCCCACGCCCTAGCAGGGTTCTTCAAGGAGTTGACGGGCTTGGGAGAGCCCCGCATTAAGGGGCTTATGCAGAAGTGGGGCCTCTATTTCAGGGAACGGCCCCTTGACAGTGAGGATGGCGAGTCCCCATAAGAGAAGGCGGCCCCATTAATGATGGGGCCGCCTTCTCTTATATCGTCAATCCACGTGGACTAGTCCGTGGTTGGTGCCGCTAGGGGCTCGACCACCAGTGGAGGCGCCTCCGATTCCAGGAGCTTGTTAAGCGCGTCGCCTTCAATAGTTTCGTTTGTTATCAGGTGGCGCGCCAGTTGCACCAGCTTTGCCTTATTTGTTTCCAGTATCTCTTCGGCCCTGTCGTGGGCCTCCTGGATAAGGCGGTGCACCTCTTCGTCGATTTGCTGTGCCGTACTGTCGCTGTAGTCACTCTGCTCAGATATCTCTCTGCCCAGGAAGACAAGCTCCTCACGCTTTCCAAAGGTGCGCGGTCCCAGCTTCTCGCTCATGCCGTAGCGGGTCACCATGTTGCGGGCTATCTGTGTTGCGCTCTCTAGGTCGTTGCTGGCTCCCGTAGTGACCTCTCCGAATATCTGCTCCTCCGCAACACGTCCTCCCAGCGCCGCGGCCAGCATATCTTTGAACTGTGCTTTGCTGAACAGGTGCCTGTCTTCTTCAGGCAAGAACCGGGTATACCCGCCCATACCTCCGCGCGCCACTATGGACACCTTCTGTACAGGGTCGGCATGAGTAAGCTTATGGCCCACCAGGGCGTGGCCACCTTCGTGGTAGGCGGTGATCTCCTTCTCCTTGTGGCTGATCACTCGGCTTTTCCGCTCCGGCCCTGCGATCACCCTGTCTATTGCCTCACCGAACTCATCGAACATGACGGTCTTCTTGCTGCGCCGCGCCGCCAGAATAGCCGCTTCGTTAACCAGATTCGCCAGATCCGCCCCGCTGAACCCCGGGGTCTCTTTTGCTACCACTTCCAGATTTACGTCCGCGTCTATGGGCTTCCCTTTGGTGTGAACGCTTAGGATGGCCTCTCGCCCTGCGATGTCCGGCAAATCGAGTACCACCCGCCTATCGAACCGGCCGGGACGGAGCAGGGCCGGGTCCAGTATGTCCGGGCGGTTGGTAGCCGCCACCACAATTACGTTGGTACTGGAATCAAACCCGTCTATCTCCACAAGAATCTGGTTTAGCGTTTGTTCGCGCTCGTCATGACCGCCGCCAAGGCCGGCGCCGCGGTGTCTGCCAACGGCGTCTATCTCATCGACAAAGATAATGCAGGGTGCGTTGCGCTTTGCCTGGTCAAACAGGTCGCGCACTCTTGCTGCTCCTACGCCCACGAACATCTCAACGAACTCGCTGCCGCTTATCGAGAAGAATGGCACACCCGCTTCGCCTGCCACTGCTTTTGCCAGCAGGGTCTTGCCTGTGCCGGGAGGCCCTACCAGAAGCACTCCCTTGGGTATGCGCGCCCCCAGCGACACAAACCGCTCCGGGTACGTGAGGAACTCCACGATTTCCTGCAACTCGGCTTTGGACTCTTCCACACCGGCCACGTCGGAAAAAGTAACGCTGGGTTTGTTGCCAACCAGCATTCTGGCCCTACTGCGGCCAAAGCTCAGGGTTTGATTGTTGCTGCCCTGAGCCTGGCGCATCATGAACAGCAGAATAGCGCCAAAGAACAGCAGCGGTAGGAAATTGAACAGCAACCCGAATATGTTGGACAGACCGCTGGAGCCCTTGACGGTGAGTTGGACGCCGCCTTCACCCGTCTCCACTCCAGCCTGGGTGAGCACCTCAAGGATGCTGGTGCCGGGCTCCTTGCGAGAATTGAAATCCGCTCCTTCACGCGGGCTAACGGTGAGGTTGTCTCCGTCTACCACAATGGACCTCAGACGGTTCTCCCGGGCCATTTGGACAACACTCGCTATATCTTTCTGCTCCCCGCGAGCGCCGGAAGTGAAGTTGTAGAAGACCAAGATGATGGCAATAGCCACCACAGCATAAATTATTGTATTGCGCAGCCAGTGGGATCCCATAAACTTCTCCAATGGTTTATCTGCCACTGAATATTGAAGCTGTACTTTCATTGTACCTGAAGTGCCATTTCAAAGGAAGTACGGTCTTGATGTGCATGGTGGATTGAATGTTGACACTCCCGTACTTCACACCTAAAATCAGTGTCAGATGATAGCTAAGGAAGGATTGGTGCAACCAACCACCCTTTCAGACGCTGTTGCGCAGTACCTGGAAACGCAGAAAGAGAAGGATGCGCATGCGGCTCAAAGGGAACTCTCTCGCTTTGTCCAATGGTGCGGACGGGACCGCCAGGTCAATGCAATTCTACCCATTCAGGTTGAGGAGTACAGCGCCACCTTGGAGTACTCCGGGGACAGCGGCAATGTCAGACTGGCTATAACCAAGCGGTTCCTTAATTTCCTCCGCAACCATGGCATGACCGAGACCAAGCTTGCGTCGTTCGCTAGGATTAGACGCAACGGCAAGAGAAGGGGTGTGGCGCAGGCTAACAGGGTTGCATTGGAGGCACCCAAGAAGATAACACCGGAGGGTCACAAGAAACTTCTGGAGGAACTCGATTCCTTGAAGGCGGAAAGGGGCAAGATAGCAGATGAGATCCGCCAGGCTGCTTCAACCGGGGACTTCAGCGAGAACTCGCCCCTGGATGCGGCTAGAGAGCATCAAGGCCAGACGGAAGCGCGGATCAGAGAGTTGGAAAGCATTCTGAAGAATGTGGTGATTATGGATGGCGCTTCCAATGGAATCGGAGGCGCTTCCATTGGCGTTGGCTCACGCGTAGTTTTGCAACACCTTCAGACCGGGAAAGAGATTAGCTATCTTCTAGTTGAGCCCAGTGAGGCTGACCCCTCTTCCGGCAAGCTTTCTACCGCCTCTCCTGTAGGTCAGGCTGTGTTGTACCGCTCTGAAGGAGACCAGGTAGAGGTGGTCACCCCCAAGGGCGCGGTGACCTATAAAGTGACACGGGTGGGCTGATTACTCAGACCCTACGTTTATAAATAAGAAGCCCGTAGAGCGGGCTTTTTCTTGTGAGGTAGGGTCAGTGGAAGAAAGCTCCTCGACCGGGACCGGCATGCACAACTGGGCATTGCTTGCTGTTGCCATTGGTATGGGTATCCCCGCGGTTGTCATCAGCTGGCTGGTCATTCTTACAGGGAAGCCGGACCTCCTTCCATGGATAGGTAGCATCGTTTTCGGGGTCGGCATAGTAGGAGCCGCCGCTTTGCTTGCCTGGGCTTCGGAAGTCGCCGAGATCGACATATCCCAAGGGCTGGCCCTGGCCATTGTTGCCCTGGTGGCCGTGCTCCCCGAATTAGCGGTGGACTTATTCCTTGCCTGGCAGGCCGGTAATGATCCGTCATCCCTCTACTCTTCGTACGCCACCGCCAACATGACGGGAGGAAACAGGCTCATCGTGGGATTGGGCTGGCCCCTGGTTGTTTTGCTCTTCTGGTTCAAGCGCAAGCAAAACGTGTCCCTGACCACTGGCGTATCGCCAGAGATTGCCTTCCTTGTCGTCGGCGCCCTGTATGCAATGTTCATTGTGATGAAGGGCGAGATCTCTTTGTGGGACACTGCCGTTCTCCTTCCCCTTTTCGGCGTATACATCTGGCTCAGTGGCCGAGGCGATCACTCCGAGCCGGACCTCATTGGCCCTTCACGCGCCATAGCCTCTTTCGGGGTGACCGGACGCAGGGTAGCCATTGTTCTCATATTCCTATATGCCATAGGAGTGATCATCTTTTCCACGGAGCTATTCGCCGAAGGACTGATAGATACCGGCACCCAGTTTGGAATAGATGAATTCGTCCTCATCCAGTGGCTGGCCCCGCTTGCTTCCGAGGCGCCTGAAATGCTTATTGCCAGCTACTTTGCGCTGAGAGGGGCGCCCGGTGCGGCGTTGATCATGCTGGTGTCGGCCACGGTTAACCAGTGGACCCTCTTGCTAGGCAGTTTGCCCATTGCCTACAGCCTTGGTTTTGGAGGCGTTGCCGCACTCCCCTTGACGACCGGCGAATCGATCACTCTTCTTGGAGTCTCAGGCCACAGGCAGCAGGTGGAGCTTATTCTGACCATGGCTCAAACCGTTTTTGCTGTTGTTCTGGTGCTTCGCTTGTATGCTTCCTGGAGGGGTATGGGCCTACTGCTGGCTTTATTCATTACCCAGCTTGTCTTCTCCGGTACCGAGCAACGGTTAGCCGTATCAGCGCTACTCCTATCTCTGGCTTTGCTCCTGTTGATTGTCGACGGACGGCGCAGAGACGGTATTAGAGATCTGGCAACTCACGTTGCTGGCGCGTTCCGCGGACGTCCCGTTCAGGGCCTGTAGCTGTACAATCAAGGCATGCAGCCATCCAGTCCAAAGCGGTTTGCCGAATGTCCACGTTGCCATAGTCCTGCTGTGTATGTACCCTGGCGTCCCCAGGCGGTGGCTTGGCGCAGGCGGGCAGGGCTGTGGCTGACTTTGCTCTGGCTGACCTCTATATTGTGGCTCATAGTAGGACTGTTGCATGGGGGCATTCTCTGGCTGGGCGCCATTGCTGTTTATGTAGTCATAACCGTGATTGCTGCCGTTCTCATCTACAGGAGCGTTCGCGGTTACCGGTGCAGCTCTTGCGATCTGCGCTGGAGCGTCTGAAGCAACGCGGGAAATTGACACATCAATGGGCCGGAGATATTCTCAGTCTGTCTCGAAATTAGAATAGGGGTGGGCTATGGCAAGCTATCTGGTGTTGGGCAACTATACGGACCAGGGGATACGGAACATCAAGGATTCTCCCAACCGTCTTCAGGCAGCTGATCAAGCTGTGAAGGATGCGGGGGGCAGTGTGATCTTCTTCTACCTAACCATGGGGCAATACGACTTCGCGTGCTTGGTGGAACTCCCCAGCGATGAAGCCGCGGCAGCAATATTGCTCAAGCTGGGCGCCCAGGGCAATATCCGAACCACCACCTTGAAGGCATTCACGGAAGACGAGTACCAGAGTATTATTGCTTCTGTGTGAGGCCGGGCTAACGTCCGCTTGAACCGTGCTGGTCGATGTGACATGACCTGTGCAGCCCGTCACATCCCAGACCACTCCGCCAGGCCCGCCTTGTTCTGCTCCAGCCAGCGTATATTCAGCCCTATCCGCTCCAGAGACTGCTGAATCGTGCGGCTTGCCGAGGGCGTGGGGTGCTGTTGGAAGAAATCCTCCACGTCTTGGCGCGCCTCAGGCGTGGTGAAACCGCCCGTGATCTGCACGAGTCGCATCATGGCGAAGCCACCCGCCCCGTACCGTCTGTCGAGCTCTTGCCAGTTCCTTTTGGCATAGTCCCAGGCGGTCTCTCTGCCGTTTTTGGGGTTGCTGGCCACGAAATTGACCAGGGCTACGCTGTCCTGCGATCGCACCTTTTCCGACAGCGACATCTCGATGGTTTTTTGCAGCAGTTCCTGGTCTTGGAAGCTGGACAGGGCCATCAGCAGGCGCACCTTCTCTTCCTGTAAGTCCGCCTCGTCGTGGAGGCGCTCCAGGGACGTGTACGTATTGCCGTCTCCCCCGTATGCCGCCAGGTTGTACACTGCACCGCGCATGTCCGGTGACAGCGAAGATGGGTCCTCCAGGTAGCGGTGGAACCGTTGTTGTGCCTCTTCCAGTGCCTCCATGTCACCGAATGCTCCCATCTGCCCTAGGACGGTGCTGCGCAGCAGGGTTCGCAGATGCCCTTCTTCCACTTCTTTCTCCCAGCCCACTTTGTGAGCTATGTCGCTGAGCAGGCCTCTGCCGAACTCCTGGTATCGCTGGTAGTAGGGCTCTTGGGCAATGAGCGATGCCAGGCCGCGTAGATTGGCCGTGAGATCGGCCCATACTGGGTACTCGGTCTCCTGTCCATAGGCACTGACTAGGTCCAAGAACCGTGTCGCCGGGATCAGCCCCGCCCTTGCCAGTGCGTAGGCGTCCGCCTGCAACCCCAGCCGGTCGGCGCTGGGCAGCTCCAGAGACTCCACCGCCGGTATCAGCATGTCCAGGTCTTCCTGCTTGTACTGGACTCTGTAGAAGCCGGTCTGTTCGGAATTGACCTTCACCCAAAAATCGCTGATTCCGTGTGGCGGCTGGGCTTCCAAGGCAGCTTCCCTGTTGCTCATCACCATGGACACCGGCTCCGTCATGCCTTGAACGGTTGCTCTTACCGGGATCTGCCATAGTGTGGGGTCCTGGTTTGGCCCGGAGTAGAGGAAGCGTTGCTGGGTCAGCCCTATGGACGCCGTATCTGCGCGGTTTACGTCCACGTTGAGGACGGGGTATCCCACCTGGTTGATCCAGCTTTCCATCATTGCCACCACCGGCTGTCCCGTTTCTTCTTGCATTGCCGACCAGAGGTCCGTACCCGTGGCGTTTTTGTAGATATGCTCTGAGATGTACCGGCGCAGCCCTTTTCTGAACTGCTCCGGGCCAAGGAACTGTTCCAGCATCCGTAGGATGGAGGCTCCTTTCTGGTAGCTGATGGCGTCAAAGAGCTGGTTGATTTCGGCGGGGTCCTTTACCTCTTGCTCTATGGGGTGTGAACTCTCCAGGCCGTCTAGTCCCAACCCCGCATTCACGTCCGACGATACAAATTGCGTCCACAGGTCCCATTCCGGGTAGAGATGGTCTACCGCCTTGGTTGCCATCCATGAAGCAAAGCTTTCGTTGAGCCATAGATCGTTCCACCAGTCCATGGTTACCAGGTCGCCGAACCACATGTGCGCCATTTCGTGAGCAACCACCTCCGCAATGAGCTGGCGCGCCCTTGGGGAGGAGTTCTCTGCGTCGAACAGCAGGGCCACCTCCCGGTATGTGATGGCGCCCCAGTTCTCCATTGCCCCTGCCGCGAAGTCCGGTATCGCCAGTTGATCCAGCTTCTCCAGTGGATACGGGATCCCGAAGTAGTCGTTATAGTAGGCCAGCAACCGTTTAGCCGCCTCCAGTGCAAAACGCCCCTGTTCCGATTTCCCCGGTGTCGTCCATATCCTCAACAGCGTCCCGCTGTCCGCCGTGTCCTCTATAGATTCCAATTCGCCAACCACAAAGGCCAGCAGGTATGTGGACATCGGCGGCGTTTCGGCAAACTGAACTCGCTTCTTGTCGTTGCCTTCCGCCGACTCGCTGGATATCGACGTATTGCACACGGCGGTGAGGTGCGACGGAATGACCAGCGTTATGTTGAAGGTGGCTTTCTTGTTGGGCTCATCCCAGCAGGGGAAGGCCCGCCTTGCGTCTGTCGGCTCAAACTGTGTGGCCGCCAGGACCCGCGTTTCGCCATTTGCCGGCTGGTATGTGCTGCGGTAGAAGCCGTGCAGCCTATCGTTCAGCTCTCCGCTGAAGCTCAGTTCGAGTTTGGCGCGGCCGGTGGGCAGTTCCTCTCTAAAATTGAAGGTAACCGTCTGAGCTTCTTCGTTGTAGCTTATGCCGCTTGCCTGCTTCATTCCGCCGTCGGCCGGCGTAACGGACGCCGATTGCACCTCTAAATCGGCTGCGTTTAGGGACAAAGTGGCGGTGGGCTCTGTAATTTCAACGTCTATGGCCTCATTGCCGGTGAAAGTGAATTTCTCCAGGTCGGGAGACAGTGTGATGTCATATTTCAAGGGATGTGAATGCTGGGGCAGTATCACACGGTCTTGCGTATTTGCCATGGGGTTCTACCTCGTCTCGCTAAGTCGTTTAGGGCAGGAGTTAAGGTAACACAATGCCATAGTTGAGGACAGACGCGGGGCATCCCCCGCAGGCGGGGGATGCCCCGCTCACCCCGTACGTTCCCCACACCGTCATTCCCGTGCTCGACACGGGAATCCATCGCCCCTCCGTCATTCTGAGAAGCACCCCCTTCGTCATTGCGAGCCAATCACATGGCGAAGCAATCTGGCTGTGGGCGTCATCATTCTGAGGAGCACACCCCCTACGTCATTGCGAGGAACCGACGCAAACCAGCAGCGGGGGTCTAGGCCTTGTACAATAGGCCAAAAGAGCACAAAATGCCTATAGAACGCATTAGTTGAGACTAGGAGGGTGCTATGGAGCCAGGCACAGTAGCGGGTCACGTTATCCTCACTTTGCAATACTCTCGTGAGGGCGCCAACTGGGTCGGCGTCTGTCTGGAGTTAAGCACCAGTACATTTGCTGACACACTGGAGCAATGCCAGCAGGAATTAACCGAGTTGGTGACAGAGCATCTCAATGTGCTGGATGAGACTGGACAACGAGAGCGCTTTTTCAATGAGTGGGGCATCAAGCTCCATCCCGCTAATACCTCTCCAAAGGAGATTGTGCTTCGCAGTGACGGCGATCCTACTTGGGATGACTTGATTAGAGGAATCATCGAGCCTGACCATGACTTGCTACTCCAGCCACGTGGCTTTCCAATCGACCGGGCCGAAGGGGAACAAGCTCTCCTAGGCGTTTGAAAAATGCCATCTCTCTCGGCTATCTCTGGCAGAGAGCTTATCAAGCTATTGTTAGCAGATGGCTGGGAGATAGTCCGACGTAGCAATCACGGTGTCTTTCTACAAAAGGAGGCTAGAACGACTGTAGTTAAGGACACCAGCGCTAGCCTCCCTATGGGTACACTCCAATCCATTCTAGGCCCCAAACAAACCGCTCTTGGCAGAGATGGGCTTGTAAAGCTAATTCAGCGCAGGTAGCTCGTCTAGTTCCTTAACCTCTGGCCTCTTCAGCCCCATTTGAGCCCCCGGTGACGGAGCCTCCGGAGACCCCTGACACCTCCTCCTTCCCCACACCCCTCTGCACCCTATACCGTTAGCTTATGGACTTGCAGAAAAGCACTGAGCAGCCCGTACAACGTCGGCGTGGCGCGCCGCTCGGCAACCAGAACGCCCGCACCCACGGCTTCTACTCATCCTCCCTCAGGGAGAAAGAGCGGGAGCCCCTTCAGAACGCCGTCTATCTCAAAGACCTCCAGGGTGAGATAGCCTTGCTCCGGCTCAAGATCCGCCGCCTTGTCTCCAATCCCGATGCTCCCCCGGACCTGCTGTTCCGGGCCATCAACACTCTCGTCCGCACAATGGAGATCAATGAGATTATCAATAACATCCGCCGCTAGAAACGTTGCGAAATCATGCCATCAAACGTCGAATGTCGGATTTGTTTCCCATATTTCTCAAAAAAACTCATTTCCTAGCTTTGGAGTAGGCATAACGTTAGAAACAATTCCTCTCCTCACCCACGCCATGAACGGAAACGGGGTCCCGCTCCGTTCCGGAATTTGCAAGAATGACCATGAGCCACCTCTCAACTCGCTCCTTGACAGTGTTCCGTGGCGGTGTTATGCCTATGTCACTCTCGATGTCCCAGAGTATTGAAGGAGGTGGCAAGATGAAGGCTTTAGTTGTGGGCGGCACGGGCCCCACCGGGCCATTGATCGTTCAGGGGCTCCTGGATCGTGGCTATGAGGTCACCATGTATCATCGCGGCTTCCATGAGCCTGACGACCTTCCCCAAGTCCATAGCCACGTGCACGGCGACCCCTTCACCAAGGAGACCTTTGAAAGAGACGTAGAAGGCCAGGCCTGGGACATAGTCGTATCGATGTATGGCCGCCTTCGCCATATCGCCGACGTGGTTGCGGGCCGTACTCACAAACTGGTTGGCGCAGGCGGTCCCAGCTTCATCCGCCCGGAGCATTTGACCTTCCCCCAGGGGTTGGAGCTACCCCTTCCTGAGGAGTTCCCCACCTACACGGAGCGCGACCTCAACCCATATGGTTTCGCTATTGCGCACACCGAGCGGCAGGTAATGGATCACCACCGCAACGGCGATTTTGCCGCCGTTATGTTCCGTTATACTTCGGTGTACGGGCCAAGGGCACCCCGACAGTGGATGTGGTCAATTGTCAAGCGCGTACTGGACGGGCGCAAGCGTATCATAATCCCCGGCGATGGAAGCCAGCTCCGCCTCACCTGCTATGCCGAGAACGCCGCCCACATGGTTCTCCTTGGCTGCGACAAATCGGAAGGCGACGGCCATATCTTCAACTCCGTCGACGAAGTGGGATATACCGTCAGGGACACGGTTCGCATTGTTGCTGAGGCGCTTGATCATGAGTTCGAGATGATAGAGATAAGTCATCCCATGGCGTATGATCTAGCCGGCGGCTATTCTACGCGGCGCACCGGTCAGCTCAGCGTCTACAGCATGAAGAAGCTGCTGGGCTACACGGACCTTGTCCCGCCAGATGAAGGTATGCGGCGCTCGGCCAGGTGGATGGTGGACAGCTGGTCCAGCCTTGACCATGAACAGATGCAGGTTCTCATGGCGGACCCCCTTGCCTACGATATAGAGGACCAACTGATTGCCTCCGCCAAGGAGTGGGCGGGTACTGTGGAGAGTTCCGTTCCCAAACCGGAGATTCCTCAGTTGGACTCATCGCGAGACTGGCGCGGCGCTTTCAGACCGCAGCAACAGGGGTCTTCCTGAAGTTATCTGGGCTAGACGAGGACAGCCCTGCACAAGCTCTCATTGCTGCAGAGCTGTTGTTCTTAATTTATTGCGAACGCCTGTTAAGGACTTTCCCCTGGCTGTAGGGACAAGGACTATGTCTCTATTGGCCCCCTGCTGGTGTAGACCATTGTGTCAACCCCCTCCCTTGATCTTGCGTATCGCTATCCACGCCGTTGGTACTGCCAACGCCGCCATCACCATTTTTATGGCGTCCCCTGGAATAAACGGGGTCAGTCCCCACTCAAGGACCTTGTCACCCGGCACGTAAAACGCAAGCCAGGGCAGCCCCGCTGCGTATATGGCCACTTCGCCTAGAAACATGGCGCCCAGCAATTTTAGCGGGTTGCGCCCCCAGCCACGTTCCACGAGGTAACCTACTATTGCCGCCGCCAGTACGAAGCCAATCAAGTACCCCCGACTGGCATCTGGAATCGCCCCGCTTGGAGCGAATACCGGCAGGCCAGCTATGCCCGCTCCTAAGTAGACCAACATACTGGCCATGCCACGCCTACTGCCCAGCGCCGCCCCGGAAAGCAGCACAGCGAACGTTTGTCCCGTGATTGGTACCGCCGGATTGATATAGTACGCTACTTGGGCGGAAAGCCCTGTCAAGGCCGCGTACCCTACAACCAGTAAAACGTCGATTGAGTAGTCTAGCCAGGGCGTGCTCCGTGGAATTAGTGCATCTACTAGAGTCATGTGCCTGGTACCGCTCTGCATATAGGTTCTCCTAGTTGCTAGAAGTCATTTCAGCCAGTGAGTATACGTCTTCTCTTGTCCTGATGTATATGGCCAGACCAGCCCCCTTGCTTGGATGTTATAGAGAAGGAAATTTTTGGTGATAAGGGATTTGTTTCCAACGTTATGTTTCTTTCAAGGCTAGAGGTGTGAGTGGCAGGTCAATGGGTTATTAGGCTCCTATTCATTCTGCGGGCGGGCACTGCTACAGAAGGCTGATCAGCTGACCCCCCAGGGCGGCGAGTATCACCACCAGCCACGGCGGGAACTTCCAGAAGGCAAGCAGCAAGAAGGAGGCCAGGCCCAGTGCAAAGTCGGCGGGTCCAAGGATGGCGCTCGTCCACACAGGGTCGTACAGCGCAGCTAGCAACAGACCCACCACGGCGGCGTTGATGCCCATCAGCGCCCTCCGGAAATTGCCCATGCTCCGCAGCCTGTCCCAGAAGGGCAAAACCGCCGTGACTAGAAAGAACGATGGCAGGAAGATGGCGGCCAGGGTAAAGACGCCCCCCATCCAGCGGGCAGGCGTATCCTCCATGACCGTTCCCAGGTAGGCGGCAAAGGTGAACAGAGGCCCCGGCACCGCCTGCGCCGCGCCGTATCCCGCAATGAATGCGTCGTTGCTGATCCAGCCCGGCGGCACCACCTCTGCCTGGAGCAGCGGCAGGACCACGTGCCCGCCGCCGAACACCAGCGACCCGGCGCGGAAGAAGCTGTCGAAAATCTCCAGAGCTTCGTACGATATCACCTGTCGAAGCAGGGGAAGGCCGATCAGCAAGACGGTGAAAACCGCCAGCGAGGCGATGGCCAGGCCGCGAGCAATGGGGGGTCTGCTTCCCGTCGCCGTCTCGGATTGTTCGCCGCGGAGAAACAGCCATCCCAGCATCCCGCCCGCCGCGATAACCGCCACCTGGAGCAAGGCATTGGGTGCAGCCAGTATAGCTATGGCCGCCAGAACGGCAAGGGTAACACGGGGCCTGTCCGGGCAGAGATTTCTCGCCATTCCCCAAACCGCCAGGGCAACCACCGCAACCGCCACAACCTTCAGGCCGTGCAGCCAACCCGCATCGGCTATATCAAACGAGGTGACCCCGTAGGCGAATAGGATGAGCGCAGCGGCGGAGGGCAGTGTAAAACCAAGCCAGGCAACGAAACCGCCCAGCAGCCCGGCGCGCATCATGCCCACCGCGATGCCCACCTGGCTGCTTGCGGGACCCGGCAGGAACTGGCAGAGGGCGACTATGTCGGCGTAGGCATGTTCGTCCAGCCACTTCCGACGCTGCACGTACTCTTCTCGAAAGTAACCCAGGTGAGCCACGGGCCCGCCGAACGAGGTCAGCCCCAGCCGCGTCGTTACGAAAAGCACTTCCCACATGCGCGGGAGCCAGCCTTTTGGTGTGTCAGTCGTCATGGCTGCTCACGTGCTTTGGATTGACGCCATTCCTCAGCAAGCAACCCGAACGCGCCCATATCGACGTACTGACCCCACTTGACGTAGTGCTGCCGCAGTATGCCTTCGTACTTCATGCCACACTTCTCCAGCACTCGTTCTGAGGCTAGGTTATGCTTCATGTATTGAGCAAATATCTTGTTCAGATTCAGGTGAGCAAAACAGAATTCGATTATACTTTCAGTAGCCTCAGTGGCGTAACCACGGTTCCAGTGTTCCTCGCCTATCCAGTACCCCAGATCACCGCGCTTATGCTCCATATGTAGCGTCACGGAGATTGCGCAGCACAGCACATCACGTTCTTTAACCACTATGGCGTAATGGACGGCTTTTTGGCTGGCAAAATCACTCGAATGGCTGCTGATCCAATCTCCCGCCATCCCATCTTTGTAAGGATGTGGTATCAAGCGTGTAGTACTCGCAATCTCCACCGAGCTTGCCATCCGCTGAACTGCCGGCGCGTCTGCCTGGGTAAACGGTCGAAGGACCAGTCTCTCCGTCTCTATTTCAGGCTGAATAGGCACTTTCCCCCTGCTGGTTTATGGCTTTGGGGTATCATAAAGGCTAACGAACGTGGATTACAGCGTTTACAGGAGGGATTCAAAAGTGCTTACTCAAAGACGTTTGGTATCCCCGGTTGGCCTAGACACCGGCAACCGCTACCATGTAAAACAAGGAACGGGACCATCTGTAGCCACCTTGAAAGGAGCACAACATGCCTGAGCAGGTCAGCCAAGCTCAACTAGACGCCCTCAAGAAGTACACCTCCCCTGAAATATCGGATACCATTCGCATGATGGGCGTCCGTCCCGCTACTGAGGGCTACCTGGGCTATGACATCCGTTGCCTCTTCCCCGACCTGGGGCCCATGGTCGGCTTTGCGGTCACAGCTATTCTGGACAACCTCACCCCGGACCGGCCCGCGCGCCCTGACGTGCAGCGCCGCTACCTTGAATCCATAGAGGCCTCGCCCAAACCCGCCGTGATCGTGATAAAGGCGGGGGGCCACAACAGAGTCCGCAGCCTGGTCTTTGGCGGCATTATGGCCAACACCGCCCGGTCTCTGGGTGCAATCGGGCTCGTCACCGACGGCGGCGTCCGCGACCCGGATGACGTCTACGAGATTGGGTTTCACATGTTTGCGCCGGGCACGGTCTCTGCCCACGGCACCGGCGCATTCGTCAACATGGTGGACACCGGCAACCCCGTCACCATCAGCGATCAGCTCATCCGCCCCGGGGATCTGGTGTTCGCCGACAAAATAGGCGTAATAACCATTCCGCACGAAGTGGTTGAGGACCTCCCATCCAAGGTGGAAGAGCTTCATCAGCGTGAAGCCGGCCAGATCTCCTTCCTTCAGAGCAAAGAGTTTTCTCTGCCTGAACTGCTGAAACGGTCCGGGCTGGATTGAACCCCATTACCCGTCCACTCAGCTGCAAAAATAATCCCCAAAAAATGCGTAGGTGATGAAGGCGTGTTGGACCGTTTTCTTCTTGCCGTGGAGTATTGTGGACTGAGCCACTGGCGCTTTTGCCACGAGATTTAAGATATAATTCATCCGATGCGGCACGGTTACTCCAAAGTTCGCCAAGGGCCTTTTGAGCAGTTCTTGCGCCCGTTGCGGGATTTTATTCACGAACAGGCCTCCAGTGGTATTGTCCTGCTTGCTTCCGCTGTCGTTGCTCTGGTTTGGGCCAATTCCCCCTGGTCAGAGACCTATAACGACTTCTGGCACACTGAAATCTCTATTCAAGTGGGCGCTTTTCATCTCTCTGATGCCCTGGTGCACTGGATCAACGATGGTGTCATGGTGGTTTTCTTCTTTGTCGTTGGTCTGGAAATAAAGCGGGAATTGATAGTGGGTGAGTTGTCATCTTCCAGACAAGCTGCCTTGCCCATGATTGCCGCCGTCGGCGGCATGGCAGTCCCCGCACTTATCTATACTGCCTTCAACTTTAGCTCAGAGGGCTCCATTGGTTGGGGCATACCCATGGCCACCGATATTGCATTTGCCCTGGGTATCCTTGCTCTACTTGGTTCTCGTGTTCCCCTCGCACTCAAGTCATTCCTCGTTGCCGTCGCCATCGTTGATGACATTGGCGCAGTGCTTGTCATAGCCATCTTCTACACAGAAGAGATATCCATTGTTAGCTTACTCATTGGTCTCGGTATTTTCGGTTTGCTCTTTGTCTTCAATCGCGTGGGAATACGTAACCCATTGCCATATGTAATCATGGGAGTCTTTCTCTGGCTTGCTTTCCTGCAGTCCGGCGTTCACGCCACCATCGCAGGGATCCTTCTTGCTGCCACTATCCCGGCGCGCTCGCGCATAAATGTTGGCGAATTTCTTGGAACTGGCCGTGTAATCCTGGCTGAATACGAAGAAGCAGGCGATTTAGGTGGCGCCGTGCCTGTCCGACAAGCGCGGCAGGTGGCTCTGCAGCAGATGGAAAGGGCTATCGCCCACGTTTGGATGCCCCTGTATCGGTTGGAGCATACACTTCATCCCTGGATAGCCTTCGGGATTGTACCCCTCTTCGCCTTGTCAAACGCCGGCGTTAACCTTGGCGCTGACTTTACCTCTCACCTCTTCGATCCCATAAGCCTGGGGATCATCGTCGGTCTCGTCATAGGTAAACAGGTGGGCATCACCTTCGCCGCCTGGCTGGCCGTTAGATTTGATTGGGGCGCCCTCCCTGCCGGTGTCACCTGGCCCCAGATCTATGCCGTAGGCTGGCTGGCGGGTATAGGCTTCACCATGTCCCTCTTCATATCCACACTGGCATTCGGCGGTAGCGACCTGGTCAGTACCTCTAAGATAGGCATACTCACTGCATCCATCATCTCCGGCTTGGTGGGATACATTCTGGTCCGCACGTTTACCGCGGCGCCAAGGTGGAAGGTGTAGAGAGGTTAGGGCATGGTCACCTTGGTCACAGGCGGCAACGGTTTCGTTGCTTCCAACATAGTGAGAGTCCTCGCTGAACGCGGCCACCAGGTGGTATCGCTCGATATATCGGAGCCTGACGGCATGCTAAAGGCTTACTTGAGTCCCTGGCGCGACCGCACAACCTTCTACACGGCGGACGCTCTTGACGTCGACGCCCTGGGTGAGCTTGCCAGGGATCACTCCATCGATAAAATCGTTCACGCCGTTGCGTACACTCCCGGGTCTCGCGGTCCCGTGGAGAACGACCACAGCCGGAGCATAGTGGAGGTGAACGTCATGGGTACCGTCAACCTGCTTGACCTTGCCAGGCGGATATCCGTGCGGCGCTTTCTCTTCGTCAGTTCCGGCGCAGTCTATGAGGGAGTGACTGCGCCCAGGCCTCTGAACGAGGAGACATTTGTCCACCCCAAAGCCCTCTATCGCATCTCCAAATACGCCTGTGAGCGCATTGCGGAGCGATACATGGAGCTGCATGGTCTTGACACGGTGAGCGTACGACTCGGCGGCCCGTACGGCCCTATGGAGCGCACTACTGGCTACCGTGCCAACATGTCCCTCCTGCACGACTGGACAGGGAAGGCGGTGCGGGGCGAACCGATAGAGATTATGCCTCAAGCGCCTGGCGATTACACCTACGTTCTGGATATTGCGAGCGGCCTTGCCACCGTTCTGGATGCGCCCCGTTTGCCGCACCGGCTGTACAATCTGGCTAGAGGCGCCGCCACCCCAACCAGCCGGGTTATCGATGCGTTCCGCAAGGCTTACCCCGACGCTGAGTTTGTCGAGCCCATACCTCCGGACCCGGTCAGCGATGACACCCCGCACATGGACGTCTCCCGGATGAGAGAGGACTTCGGCTTTGAGGCGACCACTGATCTGCTGAGCGGCCTGAAGGATTACTTCAAGTGGCGCGCTGAAAGCGGGTATAGGGGGTGAGGGGGTGGCTGAGGATGTCGGTTACTCAGAAGAAGTACAGAGCTGGAGGACTTGAACGGCAAGACAGCTAATCGTCCCGCCTGTCAGCAATCGGGACAACGTCCATATCTTTGTTTACACCTTTGCCGTATCGTCAAGACCAAGCACCTTTCTTACGAAAGGCGGATTGTCTAACGTTCTTTGTAAATATTGCCTTCTCGGGCATCTTGCAATCTGCCACTTTTTGCTAACTCTTCCGTTGCTGCTAAGTAGGCCACCCAAGACTGCGACCGCTCCTGATTGATAAGGTAACCAAAGTCAGGCACTTGTATGTCGAGTTCTATAAGTTGTCTTATTACCAAGTTTAACTCGACTATCAGCGCAGAGCGGTCGGATACTCTACCTAAGGAGGAGGAGGAGGAGGAGGAGGAGGAGGAGGAGGAGGAGGAGGAGGAGGAGGAGGAGGAGGAGGAGGAGGAGGAGGGCGTTTCAACGTACTCGATCAGGTGATGCTTGCACTGCCGTAGAGGACCTTCCAAAGCTCGAAATTTACGAACACTTGGGCCATTATGCAATAAGTCTATGCTTTTCCGGATTATCCATTGACTCACTTGCCCACCACCAAAGATAACACCGGCCAGAGCAATGTATGGCAACAATGCTGCACCTATTGGGAAGATAGAACTCACACTATCCTCCAGACGGGAACGCCCAACAGGAAAATCAGCGAGAAAACCCAAGGACGTAACAAGAATAACGAAGCCAGCCAATGTTGGGGACAATTGGGTGCGAAGCCAACGCATCCACTGATGCTAAACCACCTGCCATGTTGTGTCAAAGTGAATATAAGAGGTCTTATGTTAAAGAAACATGGGTGACACTCTCATGTACGATGTTCTGGTAGAACGTTCGCAATACACAATAGACACGAAAAACTCAGGAGTTTATGGACAGTCGACCCGCGGGCAGTTGGAATGGATGTAGTAGAAGGCGTGGCCACTTGGAGAGCCAGTCGATTGTCTAACGAAGTCTTGGAAACCACGATCTGATGTTATTGATCTTCGGAGGCCTTCCGGCGGTGGGGAAAACAGCGATTGCCACCGGACTGGCACGCGACATAGAGGCTGTTCATCTGCGCATCGATTCCATCGAGCAGACGCTGCGCAACTCCAACATAACAGTATCCGGGCCCGAGGGGTACGTGGTAGCCTATGCGATTGCCGAAGACAATCTGAGACTGGGCCGCACCGTGATAGCCGATTCCGTGAACCCAGTGGGGTCAACCCGAGCCGCTTGGCGGGATGTCGCCAAACGAGCAGGCGAGCGGTGCATCGAGATCGGGATCGTCTGTTCCGACCAGGCGGAGCACCAGCGCAGAGTGGAAACACGGATAGCCGACATCGCGGGACACCGATTACCTACGTGGCAGGAGGTCTGCGAACGGGAGTATGAACCTTGGGAAGCCGGTATCGTCATAGACACGGCGGGACAGCATGTCGAGGAAAGCGTTTCAGAACTGCGCGAAAAACTGGAAAGCCTTGAGCAGACGTTACGGGCGACCAGTGAAACAGGGAAGTGAAGCGTCCAAGGGACCAGCTTATGTGGTGATCAGGAGGCAGGTCATCTCGGTTAGTGCCCTCAGGGGGATGTGCTGGGGGCTTCCTCACTGAAGACGATCTTGCGAACCGGGTAGTTGATCTCGATGCCCTCCGCGGCGAACCTGGCGTGGAGCCGCTTGATGAGGTCGTTGCTCACCACAAACGAACCAACGCGGTCTGTGGCCTGCAGGAATATCCAGAAATTCACGTTCGAGTCGCCAAAAGAGTCGAAGCCGAACCACGGGTCCATGCTCTTCACGGCTTCGGCGTTGTCGGCAATGACGCTCCGGGTCACATCTAGCGACACTTCCTCGACCTGCTGGAGGTCGCTCGCATAGCTGACGCCGCCCGAGACGAGGATGTTGAGTGCTGGGTCGGGCCCCTGGTAGTTGGTAATGATCGTATCGGCCATGACCGAGTTCGGGATGATAACCAGGGTGTTCAACCAGGTTCTGATTTTCGTGGTGCGCCAGCCCACTTCAACCACGTACCCGGCCGGCCCGCCTTGGAGTTCAATGTAGTCTCCAGACTTGATGGCCTGATCCGACATAACGTAGGTGCCGGCGAAGTAGTTTGTCAGCGTAGGCTGCAATGCCAGTGCGACTGCGAGCCCAGTGATACCGAGGCCACCGAGTAGCAGCCCGACGGAGTAGCCAAGGGTGTCGAGGATGAGGACGAGCGCTAGGCCGTAGATGGCCACCCGCAGGAAGCGACGCAGCAGCGGTAGGCTCCGGTCGTCGAAAGATGTCTCCGTCCGTGCCGCGATGTTGACCATGTACCAATTGAGCGTCGCGCCGCTAACAGCCGAGAGAGCGTGGGCACCGATCAGGATGACGAGAACGGTGAAGCCTTGTTGCACTTCGGCGTGCCACTGGTCCAACTGTTCGACGAAGCCCAGTCCGACATATGCGCCGACAACGACCACGAAGGCCGAGAGAGAGTTTCGAATCGATCTGAGGGCGATGCCTCCGACGCCGTAAGGGGTGCTCGAGTCCAGGCGGGCAGCGACAAATCGAACCACAAAAGCAGTTGCCGCGGCTATGGCGAGCGACATAGCGAAGACGGCTCCACCAATAGCCGCGCCTACGTACCCGGCGTTACTGAACGTTTCCCACGACATACGCGGCAATAGTACCACCGAATCGGCTCGCTGTGGGAAACGTGGCGGCATTGTATATAATTCCTTCATTGCAGGGGACCACGCCGTCTGTAGTGGTCACAGAAGATGGGCAAGCAAGCCCTGCTGAACCGAGGCCGGGAACTGGATGAGGACAAGCGGTACATACGATGTAATAGTCATTGGTGTCGGGGGAATGGGCTCCGCCACCGTGTACGAGCTCGCAAGTCGCGGCATGCGCGTGCTAGGCCTTGAACGTTTCAGTATACCGAACGACTCCGGATCGTCGCACGGCATAAACCGCATTATCCGGCTGGCCTACTACGAGGACTCGTCCTACGTGCCGCTCCTGCGGCGCTCGTACGAGCGGTGGCGCGAGCTGGAGGAGGCGAGCGGCGAGAAGCTGTTGTACATCACCGGCTCGGTGGACACCAGTCATGAGGAAGGCAGGGTCTTTACCGGATCCCTGCGGTCCTGCCGCGAGCATGACCTGCCGCACGAGGCGCTCACCAGTGCCGAGCTGACTCGGCGCTTCCCGGGATTCCGGTTCCCGGAGAACTGGATGGGGATATACCAGCCTGACGGCGGGTTCGTGCTGTCGGAGCGGTGCATAGTCAACCACGTCTTCGCTGCACTAGAGCGCGGCGGCGAAGTGAGGGCCCATGAGGCGGTGCGGGAATGGAGCAGCGCTGGGGGCGCCGTGAGAGTAGAGACTAACCGCGGACTATACGAGGCAGGGGCGCTGGTCATTACGGCCGGCGCCTGGGCGGGGCCGCTATTGCCGTCGTTGAGCCACCTGCTGGTACCTGAACGTCAGGTCCTCGGCTGGTTCCAGCCGCTACGCCCGCATCTCTTTGCGCTTGGAAACTGCCCGGTGGTGATCGGCGAGTTCGAGGAAGGGCAATACTATTCCTTCCCTGTATTCGGCATCCCGGGGTTCAAGATCGGCAGGTTCCACCACTTGAATGAGGTGACGACCGCCGATGGCCTGGAGAGAGACTGCCGGGATGAGGACGAGGCAGTGTTGCGGAAGGCTTTGGTCCGCTACTTTCCTGATGCAAACGGGCCGACGGTATCCCTGAAGCCCTGCATGTTCACGAATACACCCGACGGGCACTTTATAATTGATGCTTTACCTGGATCTCCGAATGTCTTCTTTGCAGCAGGGTTCTCTGGCCACGGTTTCAAGTTCTGTAGCGTTGTGGGCGAGATCATGGCCGATTTGGCCACACGGGGCGAGACGGGCCATGACATCTCGTTCCTCCGCCTTAGCCGTTTCGACCTAGACGCTGCCTCCTGCCTGTGCAAGTAGGTACCCCTGCCTTCCGTCTAGCAGTGTTCACCGCTGAGGTCGCCTACCCCCTGGTCTAGAATAGAGATGGCCTCAGCGTCGCCCTGCCCAACGCCTCGACTATCGTATCCCACGGTGTGGGCATCGTCATGCACCACACCGTAGCTATTGTAGAGGGCTGACCGGGACGATCCTCACAGCGACACCACCTCAAACGGTAATCATGCGGCGACCGGTCACCTTGACAGTGTCCTGCAACAATGCTGACATAGTTGTAATCCCGTGAATGAGCCCGCCGTACTGACCTATAGACGCCTCATCATCACATGGTTCTTCGTCCCGGTGCATCGGCTCTTGTTTCGCCTCTCCAACGGACGCCTTCTGAGCCGCTTGGAAGGGCACAGAATCCTTATCCTGGTGACTAAGGGACGCAGGAGCGGCAAGCCGCGGTCGTCGCCCTTGATGTACTTCCAGTTTGAAGAGTCAGGCGACCAATTATCGTTGCTTCGAACTACGGCTAGGACTACCATCCAGCGTGGTACTTGAATATAGCAGCCGACCCGAACGTTGCTGACCATCGTCATTGCGGCATGCTCGGCATTGGGCATGGGAAAGAGCGTGCGCGCCGACCCCCCGCTTCTTCCTTTCGGCGGTATCGCCACAGTGTTAGGCGGCCTGCAGCTGCAGGTTGCATTCATGGCCGCGAGATTCTCGTTCTTTGCGTGAAAGCCGCTATCTCAGCGCCTGCGATACTACCGACACCTACTAGTGCATAGGTAAGTGGCGGACTTCCGTGAGTTTCTACAGGAAGGGACGTTCCCTGAGCACAAGGCGCTCATCCGCAACTTCGTGGAGGGCATCGAAGTGGTGGGAGAAGAGGCCGTTCTGACATACACCATACCCATTTCTCAATCGACTACAAAAACTGAGGTACTCTTGGGCGGTGGACTTGGATGCCGCTGGGAGTGGTGGAACTGAAGTTGGCGGCTAATCCCCTGAATGGGCAGAGTCGCTTCTCTAGGGCTTAGCTTCAGACTCCGGTCGTTGCGGATACCTCTGCGCCACCCTACTCGTCTTTGTAGGTGTTGCCGTCCGCGTATGCGCTCACGCGGAACTCATAAGACGTGTTGCACACCAGTTCGTCTACGGCGTGGGTAGCGCTGGTAATCGTGTCCGCTCGGTGTCGCCGCCCACCCGGTATCCGGTGTTGAGGGCAACGACACAGAAGATTGCGGTGCTCGTGGGCGGTGAACTTGAATACCGTTGTCGATGTCATGGTCCAACCAGAGCGACTCCTGCTCCCTCGTTTATGGCCATCGCCAACACTGGACCGCGTCATCGTCCCGCAAAACGCACCCGTGAGAGCGGCCGCTGCTGACGGACGTGAACTTATAATCCTCTCCGGGCGAGGCTTGATGACCATCCAGCTTGCTGCCCTAGCACAGCACAGTGCCTTCCTCCCGCAATGCGCACGTATGGTACTCTCCACTGCTCATGGGTGAGAGGCAATAGAAACAGAAAATGCGGTACTCGTGGGTGGTGAGCGTAGCTAGCGATGGGTAGCGCTAGGGCCTTGGGCATGAAGGTCACGGCCAGCGATACAACCGCTGTGAGGGCAATACCGTCGGTCTTAGTGCTCGCTACGCTCCTCTACCCAGAGCTGAACTCGCAGAGGCAGCGGCCTAGACGATATCAACAGGATGACGTACTCTTACACCACTCTATGGGACGTGACCTTAGTTTTATACGAGGTAAAAATGAACCCCCGCTGGTTGAGCGGAGCTGGGATAAGGAACACTGCGCTAGCACTGCTCGCGTTAGCAGCATCGGCTGCCTGTTACCAAAGTAGGGAGTCTGAAGTCCCTGTACCGACACCTGACGTAACTCTAACTATACCTGCATCTCTTCCTTCTTCTCTTACGCCTACTGCAACACCTACACCAACCAACACTCCTGACCCTACAGCTACGGCAACACCGACGCCAACTGTTACTCCTACTCCTACGCCTACTGCAACACCTACACCAACCAACACTCCTGACCCTACAGCTACGGCAACACCGACTCCGACTGTCACTCCAACTCCCACGCCTGCTTCCGCGCCTACGGCTACTCCTGGGCAGTACTACACACAGGTTGTAGATGTGGATGGCATTCGGGTCAAGGCCTCCGGGGCGGTGGCGCCAGAGGCCTTGGAGGTCGCTGCCGACATCGTCCGCACAATGCTGTCCCACCGGCCGGACATCGCCCAGCGGATGGCGGAAGCGGGAGCCTCACTGGCAATAATCCCCAAGGACGGCTATATCACCGAAATCCCGGAATTGGCGTTCCTTCGAGGGAGGCTGGACCTCAACGGCAATCCGTACGACTCGTTCAGGGTGCGGGGAGCAGGCGGCGTTCCGGAGCAAACCACCACCGTGACCTCAGAGGAAAATCTGCTTGATTTGGTTGAAGACCAGACCCGTTTCTGGGCGGAGGATATTACCGTGCACGAATGGGCCCACGCCATTGAGAACCTTGGATTCGATGATGAGACTCGCCAAGTGTGGCTGGGGCTGTATGGCAGGGCCCGGGAAGCCGGGTTATGGCCGAACGCATTTGGAATGAGGGTGGAAGGCGGACGGGAGTTCTTTGCTGAGATGTCGCAGTCTTACCTGGGGGTGAACAACGAGATAGGCGGGCCCAAAGACCTGTACAGTGAAGGCGCAGATGGCATTCAAGCCGAGATATTTGCGGCCCTAGAGGATATCTACGGCCAGGTGGACGTCTCTGGGCGTCCTGCTACGAACTAAAATACTATCTCAACACTTCAGTTGCCACTGGCGGCGGTACCAGAAAAGGGCACACGCCAATTGAATCAGGCCGATGTAGTTGGATACCCTCTTGTCGTAGCGCACCAATATGGCCCGGCATTTGGATAACCAGGCCAAGGTGCACTCCACAACCCACCGCCGCGCCGGATGGCGCTTCACACTCTGAGAGTCCAGTTTCTCCTCCCCTATGCGCCGGACGTGTCCCAGGTACCCGTGAGCCACCATGGCCCGGTGGATTGTCGTACCCCTTGTCCAAACACAGGTGCTGGATCCTTTCACCAACACACTCAGGACGCTCCACCACTAGTGAATAGGTACGTGGCGGACTTCCGTGAGTTTCTAAAGGAAGGGACATTCCCTGAGCACAAGGCGCTCATCCGCAACTTCGTGGAGGGCATCGAAGTGGTGGGAGAAGAGGCCGTTCTGACATACACCATCCCCATTTCTCAATCGACTACAAAAACTGAGGTACTCTTGGGCGGTGGACTTGGATGCCGCTGGGAGTGGTGGAACTGGAGTTGGCGGCTAATTCCCTGAATGGGCAGAGTCGCTTCTCTAGGGCTTAGCTTCAGACTCCGGTCGTTGCGGATACCTCTGCGCCACCCTACTCGTCTTTGTAGGTGTCGCCGTCCGCGTATGCGCTCACGCGGAACTCATAAGACGTGTTGCGCACCAGTTCGTCTACGGCGTGGGTAGCGCTGGTAATCGTGTCCGCTCGGTGTCGCCGCCCACCCGGTATCCGGTGTTGAGGGCAACGACACAGAAGATTGCGGTGCTCGTGGGCGGTGAACTTGAATACCGTTGTCGATGTCATGGTCCAACCAGAGCGACTCCAGCTCCCTCGTTTATGGCCATCGCCAACACTGGACCGCGCCATCGTCCCGCAAAACGCACCCGTGAGAGCGGCTGCTGCTGACGGACGTGAACTTATAATCCTCTCCGGGCGAGGCTTCATGACCATCCAGCTTGCTGCCCCAGCACAGCCTTCCTCCCGCAATGCGCACGTATGTTACTCTCCACTGCTCATGGGTGAGAGGCAATAGAAACAGAAAATGCGGTACTCGTGGGCGGTGAGCGTAGCTAGCGATGGGTAGCGCTAGAGCCTTGGGCAAGTGAAGGTCACGGCTAGCGATACAACCGCTGTGAGGGCAATACCGTCGGTCTTAGTGCTCGCTACGCTCCATGCCTCTGTAACACCCGATTCCAGTCGAGCCCCTAGAACATCTCATTCTTCACGATGTCCGGTAATCCACCTCAACGTCGGACCGCATGATGGTTCGAGCCTTCCTTGGCGGGCCTACGTGTACTGTACTGCGAACTTTTCGATGGGAGGTCTCGCTGTAACAAAACAGGCGCGAGTCACACAGTACCCGGCTTGGCCCACGAGCCTCCAGCCCGCCAGGGTTGGAGGGCTCGTAGTGGCCACAGCGACATGGAGTTCGAGCAAAGACGCCTCCATTGCGGCTCCGGCCCTTGGGCTTCACCGGCTCCTCGGCCATGAACTCGGCCTAGGAGAACAGCGTCTGCTGCGGCTCCGGGGTCTCGTCGCTGGCCGTTGGCGGTGTCGTGGCCGGTCCATAGGCGAGCTCGACGCTCGGCCTGACCCTAAATGGAAACTTTATTTCGTCAAGGGAAACGAGTTTTGGCTCTCCAAAAGTAAATCTCCTCCCGTTTTTATCTACAGTGTAGTCAGCAGACGCAGCAAAATCTCCTCCAGGATCTCTACCATCGGAAGTTACATACATTACACCCCAAGCCTCAGGATCAAAAACTATTCGACCATCACCCAATTCATTAGGAGTCACTCTCTCGTTATATCTAAAGGTATTTCCCATGACATAAATGATAATATCCTCACCGGAACTTCGACTCCCGATGGGCCGAGAGCATCGGCTTCACTTCCGGGTCGGCGGAAGCTGTGATCGGTTTGCATTCGCCGCAAATAGACTCACCGTCATCTCGGGTGCCAATGCGTCATTGTTCGGGATCTTCAACACACCGTGATTGCTGGGTTCATCGTCCTCAGTGTCGGTTGGGACATGCGACAGGATGATCTCGCACGATGCTTTCGATTTCAGTGTGGAATCACTGCATTCGTCAGAATCAACGACAAATGCGGTCGGATGTCTGCCCCCGATCGAGGCAGAGCCAACGTCAATCGGTACGCTGCCGTTGTTTGTCATCTTTATCGTCGCTTTTCCGGCAGTATCGAAAATGGCGACTACCCGCGGGTCAATATCCAGTTTGGAAAAGTTGACTTGCATCCTGACAACCTCACCTATTGGAGTATCTATGCAGTCAAGTATTTCGATACGAATGCCACGGTAAGGGTCCCATAACGGCTTACCCGGGCGTGATATGGAATCCACTCTCACGCCATCGATATACCCATTGAAAAAGTAAGTATTGAATTGCCCACGCTTAAATATGTTGGAGGCTTCAAGCCTCACATCGGCTTGGCACGAAGACCCCGCCTGGCTACCCATGGACCACGGGCTGAACTCACGATGTTGGATCAGATAGTATAGGGAGTTTCCCTCGTGATCGGTTCCCAAGAATATCCTCACAGCCTTCGGTGTGGGAGTAAGGGATTCCAAAGCGGTGAGCCAGTACTCGCCGGCGCTGTTCGCAGCAACGACCTGGGCCTCGGCCAACCATCCGGCTCGATCCTGCCATGTTGCGTGGAAGTGAACCGGAAAGAAGCTCTCGTATCGATGGTCGCCGCCCAGCATGTCAAAGTCTTGGTTGGCGATAATGCTAGCTTCCTCTTTCTCCCCGGCATATACGGTATAGCAGGAGCTGTTCTTGTCAGTGGGGTCAGTCATGCTCGCCGGCAAGGGCGGCTCTCTGTGGCAGAGAATCACATATGAGTGTACGAACGCGAATGTGTGTCCAAACTCGTGTGCAATCCTACCTTTTCGTACACAACCCATGTCATAGCCGCTCAGCCACAAGGCACCCAATCGGAAGCGGCCGTTTGGCGTGTTCCAGTGGTCCTTATACAGGTAAGCCTGGCATCCGGGATATCCTTTTTCGAGAGGAAAGATTAACGGCATCACCTTGTCATACTGACTCAAGTCGGCAAAGTCGGACATCCTGCTGACGACGTCCTTCACCACGGTGCCACCACCTAACGGGTAGTCCGTCCTGTTCTTGTCGACAGTGATCCAGTCCAGGACGTCAAAGTCAACGCTCACCAAATTGCGCGAGGTCTGAGCAATGAAATTGCTCAATGAATCGTCATTAGCCTCAAGGAGCTTGACGATATCTTCTCTGGTGAAGGGTCTTTCTCTGGGGTCCACGTCAAGAAAGTCCACCAAAGCAGCCAACACCCTCTCCGTTCTCATGGGAACGACGCGTATCGGCACAGTATCGATCACCGTGACGTCGTTCTGATATTCGGCTTTCAGCACAAACACCAAGATGGTGTCTTCAACGACCACCGGGGCCGTGAACCGAGCATACTCAGCATTCGCATTGAGGAGTTCAACGGGCGGACCCGACACCTGCGACCACTCAAACTCTGTGCCATCTCTCCGATGAGCGCCCGACAGTGACTCAAGAGACTGGAGGACTGCGATTGTGCCGCCCGCCGCGATCATGCTCGCCGGGGTTGTTCCGCACAAGGGCGGACGAATGGACATGATGTTGAAATCACTTTCCTGTATCTCTCGCAACCCTTCGGGTAGGCACCTGGTCAACTGGTTCTCAGAGAGGAGCAGGGAATGAAGGTTGGCGAGGTTGCCCAGCTCGGCCGGTATCTCGCCGCTCAACTGGTTCTTAGAGAGGAACAGGTATTGAAGGTTGGCGAGGTTGCCCAGCTCGGCCGGTATCTCGCCGCTCAACTGGTTCTTAGAGAGGAACAGGTATTGAAGGTTGGCGAGGTTGCCCAGCTCGGCCGGTATCTCGCCGCTCAACTGGTTCTTAGAGAGGAACAGGTATTGAAGGTTGGCGAGGTTGCCCAACTCGGCCGGTATCTCGCCGCTCAACTGGTTCTCAGAGAGGAGCAGCTCGGTGACGCGCCCGCTGAGGTCAGCGATTACGCCGCGCCATTCTCCGATTGGCCTGTCGCTCAGCCAGTTGTGGTTGCTCGTCCAGTTAGCTCCGTCCGTCGCTTCGTAGAGCGCCACCAGCGCGGCCCTATCAACTGCGGCGGGCGTAGGCGTGTCCGTAGGAGTCGGCTCGGGCGTGTCCGTTGGAGTGGCGGTCGGAGCAGCTGTGGGCTCTGGTACTGCCGTAGCCGCTGGCGCTGCGGTGGGAGTCGCCTCGGGTTCCCTCTGTGGTGCAGCCGTCGGCACGGGGGTTGCGGTTGGCACGGGAACTGCTGGCCTCACCGTCGGTGCGGGTTCTGGCCTCGTTTGTTTTGACAGCAACGACTCCAGGTCTATCCCGCAACTCCCCGCCGCTGAGAACAGCTCAAGCGATGGCGTTGCGCCCTCGGTAGCAGCATCCAACTCGTAGAGGCCCCGCGGCCCCAATTCGTTCAGGAAGCATCTGAGTGCATCTATGCTCACATCATCGACATTGAGACCCCATGGGCTGAGGGCCGTCCACTCTTCCTTGTCCATGCAGAGGAGCACAGACAACGAAATAGACGCCCCCAAGTCTTGCAGCGCCTCATCGTCATAACCAAGGCCAAGGTAAACCGCGGTTTCATGCTCGGAGTTTATCGACGCTAGCATTAGGAGGTCCTTGTCCATCTTCTCCAGTCGGCCCACCGCACAGGCCGACGTCTCGCCGCTCACACTCAACCCCTCCGCAAGCGCACCGATATACATGGCGGTCACGGTGTCCCTGCTTATGCAACCTGCTATGGCCTCGAATTCTTCGGCCGTCGCACTGGATTCCTGGTTGAAGATCCGGTACAAGCGGTTCTCTTCCATATCGAGTAACAGACAGCTACGCTCTATCGCTGGGAACTGGTCCAGGATGGATAGATTCGGATCGATGGGTTTGAGCGTAGGCTCTGGAGTAGGCGTGGGGGTTGGTTCTGGCGTCGGTGTGGGAGTTGGTTCCACCGTGGGGGTTGGTTCTGGCGTCGGTGTGGGAGTTGGTTCCACCGTGGGGGTTGGTTCTGGCGTCAGTGTGGAGCTCGGTTCCGTCGTGGCCGTGAGCCCCCTCGACTCAGCTCCGGTAGGGGTTGGCTCAGGTGCGCCTGAGTCCCCGTTGCAGCCCCCAAGAAGACATGCGAGCGCAACGGTCAATATCCCGTAAGCCAACCATCGTGTCATGTGCGCCGCCTTATACAAATTGCCCTCCATATTCCCAACTCACGTTCGGCATGCGGCTTTCTCTCGTCATAGAGGCGGTCGCCAATTAGCACAAACTCTTGGTATGGGCTATCTGCTAGCACATTGGAGCATCGCGTGCACCCTAAGTCTCGGTACGTTTTGCGCGCTCCTCCAACGCTGACGGGCACTAAGGCCACGAACTGATACTGAGCTGCACGAGGAAGAGCCAGCCCCTCCGCAGATTCGGGTGTGGTCTCTCCCTGCACATCAGCTGTGAGCTGTGGCGTAGGTACATCCGTCGGAGCCGGAGAAGGCTCCCGGTCCTGTTCAAATAGGCTACAGCCCGCCGCAGTCAACCCCGCCATCACAAGAGAGCTTCGCCAACTTGCCAAGCGCCTACCTCCATCCAGCTTCTACTGCACCCTGCGTTAGTGCCCTTCCTGTACCGGCCGGAACTGACCGCCGTCTCCGGCGAAGTCTACCGCGGCCGCACATGGGTGCGGGCGAGGCCGCGACCTAACCCCGCATGCCGGGCCTTCAGACCGGTTCTCCGAATTGCGCTCGCCCGACACTACATTCTCTCGCGCGATCCTCTAGTTGCCTAGTGGAGTAGGCGTCGGATAGTGAGCGTGTACGTCGCAAAACGTAGAACTGCAGGCGTTCAGAGGGGTAAATCTCCATCGGAGGGTCTACCCCGTCGACTAGCCCCGGCTGCCAGCGATGGCACAGCAGCATTCAGAGGAGCTGCGGCCCGTTGGCCTGAGCGCCGCCGTTGTCCGTTGGCGATCGCTGCAGGTCCAGGAAGCACACGTTCGCCCCTGCGTCCAAGAAAGACCCCGTTGCATCACGTCCTACGGGCAGCCGGGGAGTTCTCCTCTGAAGCTGAAATACGAAGTCTCGTACATTGAGCTCCACGTGATTGCCTAACTCCCTATCCAGAAGGGTCCTCAACTCGCCGTTGGCGAAACGCCTACCGGGACTGCGGGCGTAGATGCACAACAGGGAGAAGGGACCGCTGCGGATGGCCGAGGCTTTGTCGCGAACGCGAAAGTCGAGCTTGGCCCACGTCCCATCAGTATGAAGGAACACGTTGCCAGCAGCCTTGTCTACAAGCAGGTCAACGTCATGGAGCAAATCGAACTTGGCACCGACCAAACCCTGATATTGGCCGCCCGTGATTTCAATCTCGTACCCATTGAACACGGCGACATACTCCGCTTCATTCCCAGTGGATGGGCTCAGGGACTCAATCTGCCGAGCGATTCGGGCGACCCAAGGAGGTGCGTCCGGATTCTGCTGCCTGGTGGCCGGTGTACGACGGGCAATGCCGCCGCCCTCCGCCGACCGCGTCCACCTTAGAATCGACCCCAACATGCTTCCACCCAGCGCCGCGATCATGAAAGCCACTCCTATCGCCGTAAAGGCCAGGAGGCCGTCGCGGTGCCAGGTGTCATACTCTTCGGGGGGATATCCCAGTTCCGGCCAGCGGTATTCCCATGTCCACAGCATATTGCCGGACGCGGGGAACTGCTCGACCTTGTACAGCACGACCATCGCGCCGATGCAGAGGACGAGGAACACAAGGATCGAGCCCAGGGCACAGATGAACCAGTACCGAGCCTGAGCCGGATCAAGGCTCATCTCCGGGTCTCTGAGGGCGTGGATGACGCACAGCGCTCCGGCAATCACCGCTCCCAACGCCAGATGCGTTCCCTTCCACCCGTGGCTCGATAGGACGATGATCGGTAGGTATGCGAGAAGCACAGGCGGAACACACAAAACCACGCCCCTGGTCAGCGGACTCCAATGACCTCCCGTGAACCACCACTGTCGCCCCCGGAGCCAGCGATAGCAAACGTACCCCACCAAGGCAAGAGCCGAACTCAGTCCGGTAGACAGAACCAGCGGCAGAGGATAGGCCGATACGGACTTCAGTGCGAAGAACCCGTATGGGTCTGTTCGGGTAATCAAGGTGAAGGTCATCGGCAGGTTCAGCATCACCAGCAGGGAGACGAGCAGCAGGCGTCCCAACCAGGGTTGGGGCCAGTCAGTCACGGGGGTCGGCGCAAGGTTGTCACCACCGGCCCGCCAGGCATCATCGCGCATCGGCACAGTCCGGTGGCTGCTCATGGCGCGAGGGACCTAAGCCGAACACAGTTCTGGAGCGTCTGCTCCAGAACCTCTTTCAGCAGCCTCCACAAGTCCGCATCGAGCTTGAGCGGCCTCATTTCGACGAGCCCGACAAACTGTGAGGCTCGGAGTCCTAGAGAGAATCGTAAGCACATCGTCACCCAGGTCCCTATCACTCCTCCTTTATATTGCCCGTCTTGGGATCATAGTTTTTGGCGAAGCGCACAAGGACTGCGTGCTGGACAAACCATTGGGTTCCCCGTCGCAAAGCCACCAGGCGCTTCGACCTGATGTTCCGGCGAACGGTCTCCTCACTCACATTGAGAATGGACGCCGCCTGGGGCACGGAGCGGCTGTTGGAGCAGTACCGGGCGGCGATTGCGGCCCTGGAGAGGGGCAATAAGACCCCGCCCAGCAATGGCGCGGCTCCCAAGAAACGGGACAAGCCCTCCAAGCGGCGCAATCAGCGAACCAAGCGGGACAAGGCGGCTGGCGCAACCGAGACGAAGAAGGAGCAAGACGCTCCTGAAGAGGAGCAGGGCGCATGACCCTCACCGAGTGCCAGGAAGAGCTACTGGGACATCTGGCAGCCATGCCCTTTCTCGACCGGCTGGAGCTGGTCGCCGTCTCCGGCTGGTCTCGGGGCTCGGTCTACGAGAGCGTCGAGAAATTTGAGGTCGAGGGCCTCGCCGCCTCCGTCCCCCACGCCACGGACGTCACGCCGCCAACGCGCCGCTTCTATCTCACCCCATCTGGGCTGCACCGGCTGGCCGGGGACGAGGGCATGACCGTGGACGAGCTCCTAAGACTTTATCCCGTCTCGGCCCGGTGGCAGCGCGTCCTGCTGGAGCGGCTGGATGCCGCCGCAGTCATCTACCGGCTCGCTGCCACTATCTCCAACATCGCCCACCCCATCCGGTTCCGCTGGTACCGGGCCATGCCTATGGACGCCGCTATCGTCCTGGCCGACGGGCGAACCGTCGCCGTCGTCAGGCAGGGACTCACCTCCGACAGGACGAGCTTCTCCAAGCGGCTCTGGAGGCTCAGGGAGGATGTGCCCCGCCCCAGCGCCGTCCTCATCCTCGCGCCCGACGAGGTGCGGATGAGGCACGCCCGCAGGGAAGGAAGTCAACGGTGCATCGGGCAGTACACCGCCCCATTACCTCGGATCAAATGAGGGAGCGTAAGAACGTACACGGCCAGGGGATTACAAGGGAAGCCTACGGCCTTCCTCCCGCAAGCACAGGCGTCGCTGCTTAGCGTCCGGCATCGCCTTGGACACCAAGTCCCAGAAGTCCGTCGAGTGGTTGCGGTGAGTCAGATGCGCCAACTCGTGTATGACCACGTACTCAATGAGGGCCGGCTTCAGCATGACGGCACGCCAGTTGAAACGCAGAGTGCCATCGGGTGCGCAGCTCCCCCAGCTCTGGTGCTGGTCACGAATGAGCACACGTGACATCTCTCCACGGCCTAACCGAGGCCACCAGCGTTCCACAGTCTCCACCAGCCGCTCTGCGGCGCGGTCCCGATACCACCGGACAACGGCCCTGCGAATCGATTGGTAGCGGTCCTCACCACTCAGGGTCTCCGGTACAGCAACCCTGAAGCGCCAGTGGTCGAAACGGACGATTGGGCGGCCCACGTTAGCGGTTTCGACGAGTATGTGGACGTTGCGGCCCAGGTAGGGCAACGTCTCGCCGCTCACGAAACGCTTAGGTGCGGCCTCCAACGTCGATTGGGAAGCGTGGCTCAGTATCCAGGGAGCCCGCTTCCGCACGATGGCCTGCAACTCACTGGCGGGCGTTGCCATGGGCGCCGCAACCCGCACGGCCCCGCCGTCCACGGTTATCTGCACCGTCTTCCTGCGCCGTGCGCTGCGGCGCACCTCGTAGTCGATAGTCGTGTCGCCGTAGCGGACGCTGTCCACCAGGGTCACCGCCCGTTCCTCCGCTGCGCCAGCTCTACGACCCGACTCGCTAGCTCCTTCAGTTGGTCTTCCGTGTAATCGTCGGTCTGTCTGAGCTCGCGCTTGATGTCTAGACGCATCAGCCGCTTGACTTCTTCATTGGACTGCCAGTCGACGACCCCGCTGTGGCGGACGACCACCGACTCCACCTGCCGCACAACGCACTTGGTATCCTCGTCGAACGTGGTTCTGTAGGTCACTCTCTCTTCACTTACGGACATGGCGGCACCTCCTCTAGGCGGCCTTCGATTAGCTCATAGATAGCAAAGAAGACCGGCGAGAGGCCATGTTCAGCGGCGATGTTGGCCTCGCTCTTGACTTGATTGTTGAGGGCTGCTAAGCGACACCGTCGGCACGGGGCTAGCCGGCTTTCAATTCTGTCAGCTTGACGCCGATGGTTTCTGCTTCCAACGACAATCTCTCCCACTCTTCCCAGAGCGATTCCGCCTCCTCTTTGAGCACACGATATTGCTCTCCTGAGGCAGCAATCTGAGCCGGCTCATTAAACTGGCCTGGGTTGGAGAACATGGTCTCCAACTTTGCTATCCGGTTCTCATAGTCAGTGAGGGAAACGTATATATTCTCTATCCGGACCGCGAGTTTGCGGGCCTCTTTGCTAAGCGACCGGCGCTGCTGTTCCTTGGGGCTGACTGAATTGCCGTTACGGCTCGTAGCCGGAGCTTGTTCCAAAACGTCGGCGGGGCCGCCGTTGGCCGTTGAATTGGTGTCTCTCTTATTGGTCTCAGTTTGCTTTTGGTAGAGATAACTGTCGTAGCTCCCAGGGAAAACAGTCGGTCGACCGCCATCTATCTCTACAATCTTGTTTGCAACCTGGCTTATTAAAGTCCGATCGTGGGTTATGAAACATATAGTCCCCTGATAATCGCCGAGGGCGTCCGAGAGGATCTCCCTGGAAGCGATATCAAGGTGGTTGGTAGGTTCATCCATGAGGAGCAGGTTGCTAGGCTGGAGTAGCAGTTTGGCCAAGGCCACCCGGGCCTTTTCACCGCCGGACAGCACGGCAATAGGCTTATTTACATCATCGTCGCTGAACAGGAAGCCACCGAGAGTAGTGCGCAGATTCTGCTCCGATTCCATTGGCGCCGACTGTTGCAACTCCTCAATGATTGTATTGTTCGGGTTGAGGAGTTCAAGCACGTGCTGCGCGTAATAGGTCGTGATCACGTTGTGACCGGTCTTTCTTTCGCCCTTATCAATTGGAATGACGCCTGCGAGTATCTTCAGTAGCGTGGACTTGCCGGCGCCGTTCGGCCCTACCAACGCAACACGGTCTCCGCGTGAAAGCGTGAGATTCATTCCACGGTACACCACGTTATCTCCGTAGGACTTGCTTACGTTGATCAGCGATATGACATCGGAACCGCTGCGCGGGGGTTTCGGGAACGAGTAGCGAACCTTCTTGGTGGCCCTTGGCAACCTGATGATCTCCATCTTCTTAAGTTGCTTCAAACGGCTTTGCACCTGGCTGGCTTTTCTAGCCTTAGAGCGAAAACGATCTATGAATTGCATTTGCTTTTGGATCTCGCGCTCCTGCCTGGCGGAGGCAGCCTGCTTGACCTGAAGTGCGCGCTCGCGTGCAACCAGGTAATCGTCATAGTTGCCCCTGTGAAGCACCACCTCGTCCGGTTCAATGGCAAGAACCCTGGTTGCGGTCTGGTTCAGAAAAGTGCGGTCGTGAGATGTGACTAGCACACCGCCCTGAAAGGAGGCCAGGTACTTCTCAAACCACAGGTTTGCATCAAGGTCAAGGTGGTTAGTTGGCTCGTCAAGGAGCAACAGGTTGGGCTTCCTGAACAGAATCCTGGCAAGGCTTGCCCGCATGACCCAGCCACCGCTGAACTCGCTCATGGGCCGGAGAAAGTCCCTCTGCTTGAAACCGAGGCCTGAGAGGATCGCCTTGGCCTCGTGCTCGCGATCCGCTCCGCCAGCGGCCTCCAACGCCATGTCAAGCCTGCTGAGTCGACCCATCAGATGGCCCTGTTGGGCAGGGTCGGATTCCGCTGACAGAGCCTCCTGTGCAGCGATAATCTCGTCCACCAGTGCATTCACTTCGGAGGCGGCGTCCAATACTTCCTGGAGCAGAGACTTACCGGCAAAAAGACCGGGTTCCTGCTTAAGATAGCCAATAGTTACGTTTCGCTGTTTGGATACCTTCCCTGTGTCGGGGGCGATATCGCCTGCCAGAACGTCCAGGAGGGTGGTCTTCCCGGAGCCGTTTGGGCCTACCAGCGCAATACGGTCCCCAGTGGATAAGCTCAATGTGAGCCCACTGAACAGTGTCCTGGTTGAGTAGCCTTTGCTGATGTCGGATGCAAATATCATACGTTCTGCCGGAACTATCATCTTATCTGCAGGATGAGAGTGCAAGATACTGGCGGGGGTTTGTGCCTACACGTACCGTATTGCAGACTATAGAAGCACCCCCTCATAGGGGACCATCGAGTCGCCGACACGTCGGTCCCTTCCCTATCGGTTTGGCGTTCCTATCTCACTCGCCAGAATCGGGGCCAAGCACGTATGATGTGAATAAGAGGCTGGCCAATCACACGGCCATCAGCAGGTGGCTGAAAAAGCCTACTTTCACCAGTGGATGAAGAGGCCAAGATACACCATCCCCATTTCTCAATCGACACAATAAACTGAGCTACTCTTGGACGGTCGATCTGAAGATTTCGGGTAGAAATGAAGCTGAATCTCCCAGCCAGTCGGTTTGTGATGTAAGGGGGAGTCTGCATAGCGAAGAAGTAATCGCAACGAAAACTCTGCAGTAAAGCCAGCACCACATTTAAAACATTCACAATACACAAAAGACACGTAAAACTGCGCTACTCATAGTTGGTGGGACTGACGCCAGTACGTAGTAGGAAGCACCCCCCCGGCGGACGGCACCATTGACTAAGAGTCCACGGGAGCCAGCCTCCGGCCGCGGTAAGGCAGGCGCGCCTAACCAGTCGAAGCCACGGTTCGAATCCAGTCTGGTGGACCTGAGATGACCGTCGAGGTCGGCGCGACCGTTGGCGTGGCCTCTTCCGAAGGCGGCGGTGCATCAGGAGCCGATGGCGTCCCATTGGAGCAGGCAGCCACGAGGAACAGGAGAATGGCCAGCGGCCCAATGAGGACGATGCATCTCACTGGACCACCTCCACCTTCTGGACCTCGGTTACGAGCTTCTCCGGCGATTCCAAATTCAACACAGCACGCAACAGGTATGTGCCAGGGGGAACGGGCTCCCCCCGGTTGTCTATCTGTTCCCACTCACCAACGAATCCCAACTCTTCACCAGGTTCCAGGGTCTTGATACCCAGCATCAAGAGGGTCAACTTGGCGCACTTCCAGTGCCATACCAACTCTTCGTCAGCCGTCGAGACCACGAAGTCATAGGCGGGCGACCCCCCGAGATAAAAGCTCACCGGCCCATCACTGACGTTCCGCAAGGTTAGCTTCATCTCCACCGTCTCTCCGTAAGGGGCCTGGGACACCACCTCCAGCGAGTATTCGATGGCCTGGAGGAACGCCTCCTCCGGAGGCTCCCCAAGGTCACGGGGCCATTTGCCCTCACATCCGACCTCGATGAGGATGGCTCCCCTTGGGACGTCCACCGTCGCTATGGCAGCCTCCATCTCCTCGCGCCCCCCGCGCCGTGGGTACATGACGATCTCGATGCGGTTCTTCCCCTCGTCCAGGTCGGTGTACACGATGCCTGGGACCTGAGATATGGCACCACTCAGAGCCCTATACCAAGCATTCAGGTGGTCCATGCTGTAGTCGCCCTTCAGGACCTGGACCTCGCGGCCCGCGAGGAAATCGGAGCCAAACTCCTCCTCTAGAGCGCGCTCCGCCTCCTCTTTCAGGGAGGCATCCTGAAGGTAGATGTACACGACCTTCTGGTCCGAATCCCGAAAGGCCCCGCCAAATCCGGGGACTTGCTCCGCAATACGGGCCATGGGGTCCTTGGCCATGTTCCTCAGCGCCTCGCGGGCGGCAGGTTCCACAACCCCTGGGCTAGTATCGCAGTCTGGCGCCTCCGCGTCGCCAATATAGAAGTCGACGCCCCGCACTCGATGGCGGGTCTTGCTCGAGAAGACCACGGCCACGTAGCCCGCAGGCTCGAGACGGAGACCGGGCGCCTCAATGGTGATGAGGTAACGGTTACCCTGCAGAGAGTGGCCGGACAACCCCCACCGTCCGTTATGTACCTCCACCGCTGCCACCGTTTCTTCAGGCTCCAGATGGCCTATCCCCTCCAGGCAGGTGAGCTCGGGAGGGAAATAGAACTGAGTATCCTTCGGCAGAGTTGGACCCATGGCATAAACCTCGTTTGGCGCCGGCGGCAGGCGTTGGATCCGGACTCGGGCATCAACCCCATCCGGTATGCCGACGATCCGTCCCCGGACGCTCCGCTCAGGACGTCAGCCTATACCGGTGGCGCGGGGCTTGTCGTCCGCATCTCTGGGTCGGAAGAGGCCAATACCCAGGTTCCTCTCTCTCCAGTCCATCCCCTCGGCGGGCACCTGGAACATCAGACTGCCGGCAGGAAGGTAGCCCTCGGCCTCGGCGACCAGGTGGTAGGTCCCTTCCGAGAGTCGCAGACCACGTCGCTCCCATGGTCCGTTTCCCACCGTCCACTCGTCCACCGGGACGCCGTCCTCCTCCCGGAGGCTGCTGCCAAGGTAGAGCAGACGGACGGTTGCGCGGTCTCCACCATCGAGGCCGGACGTCTCTCCGGCCAGTAGGCCGGGCTTGGCCAGTGAGAGGCGGGACGCGTCGACCCACTCTGTCACCTCATCCAGTGGCTTCGACTCCACTGCTGGATCCAGCGTCGTCACGCGTCCGTCCCTAACGAAGAGCTTCCCCCATGCTTCGCCGCCCCCGGCGATCACGAAGCTGTTGCCCCTTAGGTCGAAAGAGGAATCGTCCTGGGTCAGGAACAGCAGGACCGTCTCACCCACCTCCAGCGACGGGGCCTGTACCGGAGTATGCCGATCGTCGTCCGTCAGATATCGGACGGGAACCCGGATATCGACTTCGTTGGGTCCTCGACCGAACAGCATGTGGTCAACCCCTACGGTGGCATCGTAGTAGGTCACCCGGTCCACGGGACGGTCGCGACGGGAGACTGTCTGGAGTTCGGATACGACCTTGACCCGGCCGATGATGGAGATGTCGGAGGACATGACGAGCTTGTCGAGGTCAGGGAGGGGTGGCTTGCCCACAGGATCACCTGTTGATCCAGGTGACGAAATGGTGGGTTGATTCGCCGTCTCAGGCTGGGAGTCGTCGCACCCGACTGTGACTACCATCAAGAGGACCAGTAGTCCTCCAGCGATGCCAAGCTTTAGAACCCCCAAGCGCCCTCTCAATCCTAAAGCTCTGCTGTGAAGCCTCATCGTGTAAACCGTCTTCCTCTATCTGGAATCGCAATGCCTCTGGATGGCCTCGTCCTGGTGCGTCATTTATTGTCCCGCCCAAAATGTGAGCCTGCAACGAGTAAGACGCACCGGAACAGGGAAAAGTTCCCCGATAGCAACGAAGCCCATCGCGATGTTCCTCTGCACCCACTGCGGCGACTTCTTGACACCTTCGAACGAGCCCATACTTGATAATACGTTTCGAGCCAAGAAAACGTTCCCTCACAGGTGTGCGAGGGTGGTGTCGGGACAGATCGTGACCGGACTTACCTGACAACCTTCCTGCTGACCGGAGCACACATATCGGTCTTTCCGGCTTGGCGGGATTCGTCTGGCATACGACATTGCAATTGCCAGCCGTGCCGTCACCGAACCCTTGTCACTCGAACTGCGAAGCTGCGGGCGTCTGGGGCGATAGTGCGCGCTCTGTCGATGACGGCCGCGAGCCTCAAGCGATTCGAAATCGCGGGTCGGAAGGTGATCCTCTACATCGAGGACATGATGCCGGGCGAGACGGTCTCATTCGGGTTCCAGGCGCGGGCCAAGTACCCGGTCCGGGCCAAAGAGGTCGTCTCCCAGGTCTATTCGTACTATCGTCCGGAGCATCGTGGCGAGACCCTTGGAGGCGCGATGACGGTTACTCACTGATGGGGGATGAGGACGCTCTGATCAGCTTTCGATCTCTTCTCTGAGCAGGGGCTCACCTGCTCGGAGAAGGCCGTCCCAGGCCAACCCACTGGAGAAGGCTCGAACGGGTGATTAGGGCCGAGGTGTCACAACCATTCGTCGATCCCCTAACATTACCTGATTGCATCCAAATCGACCGCCCACGAGTACCGCAGTTTTTTGTGTCGATTGTGCCTGACGGATGAAGGTTCTTGATTTTGTCCAGTTGGGTGGGCCTATTTTGACGGTAGACAGAACCACTTTATAGCTTGCAATGCCATTGTAGCAACGAGGAGTGGCCAGGTCGCAGCAGGAATCCACGTGAACCAATACCCGTTGAGGGCATTGCGCCGGTCCCATTTGAGGTCAGGCCCGAGCTTGGGAAGCCCGGGTGGGATAATCGCAGGCTCACTTCCTCGATGGTGTTTGGGAAGACCGCGGCCCCGGGTTCGATGCCGTCGACGGCAAACCCACTGAGGCCCGGCCCGTGAGTAATCTTACGGTTGCGAGGGACCCGACCGATCTCCCATTGCAGGGAGTGAGGGATGGCCATGATGTTATACGGAAGGTTGGCGGACTCCGGGCTAAGAGCCGGACAACCACTCCCTGAGTGCCCGGATGTGGTCGGGTCTCGTGCCGCAGCACCCTCCAATTATTCGCGCCCCCTGCTCACTCCACCCCTTGGCGTATTCCAGGTACTGCTGTGGGTCCAGGGCATTTGCCTTGGGGGTTGGGCCGCCGTGGCCGGGGAAATGGGCGTAGGCGCCGAAGGTTCCCGCCCAATTCTTCTTGACTATCTCCAGCCCGGGCCCCGTGTCGTCCACCGGCGTGTGCATTATGAATACCGATGCGATGTCCTTGTCCTTGATGGCGTCCATGGCGTCTTGAAGGGTCTCGCTTCCATGCCTGTCTTGGATGCCCAGGTAAAGCCCGTCTCCATCCCGGATCAGGGAGAGCCCGACCCACACCGGGAGACCCAACTCCGCTGCCGCTTCTATCACCGCAAGCGCGTCTGATATCCGGACCAACATCTCGCCCACCGCCACGTCTGGGCCGCCTTTGGCCAGCTCTCCCAGCTGCTCCCGGTAGGTCTCTAGAGCTCTCTCATAGGGCACCGGAACTTCCGCGTGTTCCTTGGGAGCCATCGTAGATACGGAGGCCGCAATGACCACCGAGTCCTCTGTCCCGGCGTTTCTCCTTGCCTGTACCGCCGCTTCGATTCCCAGCTTGTTGGCCTCGGCTACCTTGTGCTCGAGGCCGCCCTCTTCCAGCATGTCACGCCCTGTGCCAAAGGTGTTTGTGATGATAATCTCGGCGCCCGCTTCTATGTATTCCTGATGAATATCCCTCACCAACTCGGGATAGGTGAGCATCGGACCGCCCGACCACGTGGTGGGGCTTGCCAGCCCCCGCCTCTCGAACTCCGAGCCCATACCCCCGTCCATCAAGATCGTCTCCCCCGCTGCCAGGCGGTCCTGCAATTTCTCAAAGTTGCTCATGTTTCTCTCCTGGTGAAATCCGAAATTGCCGTTCCATCCGGGCGCTAGACATACATCCCAGAGGCCTGGGGCACGGGCTTATGTAATTCCGACTCCCGGTGCGGCTGAGCCTCGTCAGGGAAAATATTGCCGGGGTTGAAGCCTGCATCGGGGCAGAAGGCCGCCCGCAGCCGCTTCATCGCAGCCATGTCCTGCTCGCTGAAGGCCCAGTGCATGTATATGATCGGCAGCTGATATCCTCGCATCACTGAATCAATCAGCTTCATCTGCTGATCGGATGTCCATACGACTCCCCGCTGATATTCTGGATTAGGCTTGGCCATATCCTCTTTTCTGAGGTCCCGCAGCCGACGTCGAGTACGCTGTTGGCCGACATCACCATCGGCAGGTAGAATTCGAAGTCTCGCCGTCCCGCACAGAAGGCGTCGCACAGCTCGGCGGGGCTTGGCTCTGTAAGTCTGTCACATGCTCTGGATCGCGTCCACCCACGTTCCGCGAACATATATGCTTGCTCGACCGAAGTAGCATAGACAGGAAGAGCCCGAGATGACTAGAAGCGCTGCCCTACCGCCCAGCTCTAAAGATGTAGGCACAACCCAAGACAGAGATCCCTGGCTTCGCTCCGAACGTCCTCCTTTCGAGAAACTTCGGCCTCAGTTGGGAGTAGTATATTTGTTCTGTGGATGTAGTGCCATGTCGCTGGGGGCAGCTGAGGCGGCATGGAGTAGGGGTCTAGGGATCGATGTACGTTTCGCCATTGATGACCTGCGGGCCCGTTGCAATGCGAGCAGAATCGGTGAATAATTAGACGTCCCCGCAATCCCCGATGAGGAACAATCTGCGAGTGACCAAGTTCAGCGACATTCTGAGAGACCGCGCTTCGGGCATCTGGAAGATGGAGCATCGGCACCCGTTCGTAGTTGAGCTCGGAGATGGTACGCTTCCTCTGGAGAAATTCCAATGGTATATGAGACAGGACTACCTGTTCCTGATCGACTTCTGCCGCGTTATTGCCATGGCCGCCGCCAAGGCAGACTCTCTCGACGACATGGGCTGGTTCGCGAGACTGCTCCACGAGACGCTGAACACAGAGATGGCCCTACACGTTAGCTTCTGTCAGGACTTTGGCATATCAGAATCTGAGCTCCTGGCAACCCAACTATCGCCCACGACCCTCGCGTACACTAATCACATGCTCTCCAATGCGCACTCGGGCACGATCGGTGAGATTGCGGCTACTCTCTTGCCATGCTCCTGGGGATACGCGGAGATAGGGCAGGCCCTGGAGGCGCGGGGCAAGCCTGCGGATCATCCCCTCTACTGCCGGTGGATCGAGATGTACAGCTCGCCCGAATTCGGCGAACTGGCCGAGTGGCTTCGTTCGTTCATGGATCGCACTGCGCAGGGCCTCGGCGAGGAGCAGCGGGAGCATCTGGCACAGATTTTTGTCTCGAACAGCAAGTACGAGTACATGTTCTGGGACGCCGCGTACAGGATGGAAGAGTGGTCCGTATAGGTACATCCGACACGGAGTTGCCCGAATGACCGACATACTGGAGCGGATTGAGGCGCTGATCGACAGTCAGTAGACGGGGCCGCCCTACTCCTCGTAGTAGGCCAGCCGGATAGTCGGTTTACGCCGTGTGAATACAGAGAAGAACTCGAATGACGGCGGCTTCCGCGAATAGTATGCCAGCTGCGAAATGCGAAAGCTGGAGTGAACGCAGCGGACGAGTTCGAGTGCTTTATGGCTTTAGGCATAAACTGGTGGGCCAGAGTGTACCGTACATCAGGCAGGGTTGCGGGGCTGCAAAGAAGAGGAGACACTGAAGGCTGTGGGTAAGGAATTGAAGAAGTATTTCGTCGTCGGCATCTTGGCTCTGGTTATAACGGCTAATCTAGCCTGTCGCGACTCTATGCCCAAGCCATCTCAAACACCAATACCGGAGTTAACCACGGAGCAGACGGCGACACTTGCTTTGACCCAAACGCCCTCGCCTGTCCCGTCCATTGCTCCAACACCAACTCAGCCACCCACGCCAGTGCCTGAGGTTACGGCGGTGCCGACGGCGACACCTGCTTCGACTCCAATGCCCACGTCCAACCCAACTGCTACTCCAATGCCAACTCGGCTACCCCTTCTCCCAGCTGCTCCTACCTCGGCAGTCGAACCTGAGTCTACCCCAGCAGGAGAGCGGATAAACTGGATCCGGTGCGGATTATTCGAGCTCGAGTGCGGATTTGTAAAAGTCCCCACAGACTACAGGGACCCAGAGGCAGGCAGCATCAGAATAGCGGTCAACGTGCACCGAGCCACGTCGCCGCGCGAACGGATAGGCTATCTGTTCGTTAATCCCGGCGGTCCGGGCACGAGCGGTGTAGAGTTGGTCCACCATCTCCCATTCGGACTGTTCACGGATGAAATCGTCACCCACTTCGACATCGTCGGCTTCGACCCACGCGGGGTAGGGGAGTCCGAGCCTGCATTCGCCTGCGGCGACCCCGGTCAGCAGATAGGGCTGCTTGCCGCGATTGACGGGAACATAGATACTCCCCACGAGATAGCGGCCGGCGAAGCGGCGGCCAACCTGTGCATTCAATCAATGGGGCCGATCGGCGGCCTGCTACACAGCCAATACGTCGCCAAAGACATGGATGAAATACGCAAGGCTCTGGGTGCTGATCAGATCTCCTACCTGGGATTCTCCTATGGATCGGCGTTGGGGGTCTGGTACGCAACCCTCTTCCCCGAGTCAGTTAGGGCAATGGTTGTTGACGGCGCCGACAACTCGGTCGACCCCGCCACTACTCAGCAGGAACGGATTGACGAGGTAATCGAGGAGGTCGTACCCATTGAAGACTCTCTCGAACAAGCGCTCATCGCTTGCACTGATCCGCTGTGCCCCATATACAACGACGGAGACCCGGTTGGCTACTTCAGGCAGGCCGTTGCGAAACTGGGCCTTGTCAATGCTGTGGCGGATAATCATCCACTGGCAGGCTTTTATGGGGTGATCTCGACCCTGTACAGTGAAGAGACATGGCCTGATCTGTGGCGGGGTCTGTTTGAACTCAAAGAGAGAGATGACCCATCTACTCTTCTAGATTTTGCCAGGATACAACTGGGCTCGGAACCCACGGCTGCAAGGTTTACTTCCCACGTCAATTGCCTGGATCACTGGGTCTTGTACCCGGAATTGGACCGCACCACCCTGCTGGATGACTCTGTAGTCATTAACGCCACTATAGAGGAAATGTTCCCCTTACTGGCGTTAGTAGACCCCCAGTTCCCCAGCCCCTGCCCGTTCTACGACCAGTTCGCCCCCGACCCTCTGGAGGTGCCTCTTGACGGTGGAGGAGTGCCGATACTGGTGATCGGCAACCACTCCGATCCATTTACTCCCTTCAGCGAATCCGAAGAGCTCGTATCCGACACGCTCAGCAATGGCTATCTGCTGGAGACCTCTCACTTTTCGCACGGTGTCTACCCTCAGAATAACTGCGTTAACAGCCACGTTCACAGAGTGCTGATTGACGGCGTTTACCCAAGCGAGCGGCGGCTCTTCTGCGAGCAGGAAGCCGATCACCTCTCCCACTGAGTGGAGAGATGATCCTCCGGCTTCCTGCGTCTGTCTAGGGTACGAACTATGCGAATATGATTGAAATCAGGGGGTCGGTGGCTTGAAAGCCCCATCCACATCTCGAAGATGGTTCTGTCCATCGCAGAAACTGCGCCAATCCCCCGCGTCTAACCACAATGCAGGGAGATGCTTCCTCACGTCCTGCCAGCCCAACTACGACACCACCTGAACTATTTCTCGCAAGATGTCAGCAGTTTCAGACCCAAGCCACGTTGACCCTGCCCAATTACCGGTGCTAATGTCAGGACTCGACGCTATAGTGGACAGGGAAGGGAGATGACCTTATGTACGAGAGAGATGCCATGCCATATTACGGGGGCCCCGTCTCCTTCTTTCGAGCGCCCCAAGTCGAGTTCGACGAAATCGTTGAGGGTACTGCCGTGGTGTCGGGGGTGCCTATCGACAACGGGATATACTCAGGAAGACCTGGAGCCCGGTTTGGCCCCAGGTCCATTCGAGAGGCATCCCTGCACAACAGAGCAGGCTATGACGTTTCACCGGAAAACACGCGAGTGGATGTGGATACTGGGGTTGGAACCCACCTCAAGAACCTGCCCATGATAGCGGATATTGGTGATTTCAACATCTACCCCACAGACCTGATGAAGACAACGGAGTCGGTTAAGGAGGGAGTGTACGAGGTCGTAAGACGAGGCGGCTTTTCGGTGGTAATGGGAGGAGACCACTACGTTGCTTATCCCTCCTTTGAGGGATTCGCCAAAGGCATCGCCGAGAGAACGGAAGGAGCACGCCTCGGCTACATCCACATCGATGCGCATTCCGATTTTCAGGATGGCAACTCTTTGGGAGGCCGATACCACCACGGGACAATGGTGCGACGCGTAAGCGAGAATCCTATAGTCTCGTATAAGAACCTGAGTTGGGTCGGCCTCAATTCTGGGTTAACCATAGACCAACACCGCCTAAAGAGGGAACATTCCTTGAAGATGCTCACGGCGAAGAGTGTCCGTGAAAGAGGAATAGCCGAAGTTATGAAGGAAGCCATGGACGTGGCGGCAGACGGGGTAGACGCGGTGTACGTGAGCATTGATATCGACGTGATAGACGCCCATGAATCGCCGGGAACCGGCGCCCCTGAGTTTGGCGGTATCACCGTGCCGGAGTTCTTCGAGGCCATGGATATGTTGAGCCTTTACAAGGCTATGGGAGCGATTGATCTCTGCGAGGTATCTCCCGAGTGGGACTCTTCTGCACAGACAGTTAAGATTGCTGCCTCAGGTCTGCTCAAGATCCTGCATCCCTGGCTGTTTGACACGGTCAAGGTGTAGCCGCGCCTGTTGTACGATTAACGAATTGATCGCAACGAAAAACTGCGGTACTCGTGGGCGGTCGATTTGGATGCGGCAGCCAAGTATACGCGGATCGACAACTAGTATGCAGTCTGGGCTTTGATCAGCGGTTCGAACCTTCTCAGGTGGAGTCATGGGCACAGTACATTCTGGGTGGTCTATGCCCAAGGCTGCCAGCTCAGGGCCTTCTCCAGGTTGGAGAGGTATTCGGCGAATGCGCGGCGTCCCATCGGTGTCGCCTTAAGCCACGTGCGCGGCTTCAAGTCCTGGAACTCTTTCGTGATGACCAGATAGCCGGCGTCTTCAAGCTTGCGCAGGTGGGTGGTCAGGTTTCCCCCGGTCAGGTCGAGAGTCTTCTGAACGAACCCGTAGGCGAGCCGGCCCGTTTCCGGCTGGGAGACCAGCATAGTCATTATTCGCAGCCGAGTGGACTGATGAATGGTCTCGTCGAGGACGATGGGTTCGTCGGTCAATGGACCCCGCTCGTGCGTATCCACCACGCACCTAGGACCACCACTACCAGCATCAATGCCCCCGACACCAACATAGCCTCGTTGCCGTCCACGAGGTAGTTGGGAATGTAGAACGCTGCCGCGAACCCCGCGCCCACCGCCGCCAACACCGGGCGATGCATGATGCCGAACAGGATGTATGCCAGGGACACTATGCCCACGGCGACGCCCGGTATGTTGTCCCCGGCTTCGGCATTCCACATTCCCGCTGCCGCCGGGATGAGGAACACCGCCACAACCACTGCGAGCCAGTAGAGGAACACCCGAATGCCAGCGCTGCGAGCGGCGTCGCCGGCTGCGATCTTCCTGCCGGCGCGGCGTCCTATGATCGCGCTCCCGACCATGCCCGGCACCATCAGGACCCCCCATAGTGCCCCGAAGATCCATGGGTTGCGATCGGCGAACTCGGATGCCAGCGTTATGATGGCGTACTGAGATCCGGATCCCACCGCTACAATAGAGGCCCATAAAAGCAATATCGTCGCTGACCCGGCGACATACATGGAGCTCCGGGATCTGTCCATCGACTCGTGGATCGTTCGCCAGCTCTCCTGTGGTGTGAGCGCGGTATTCTCGCTGTCCGATCTTTGCATGCAGCACCTCCTGCCTTCCAGTGCTCGGTTCGGGATCTAGCGGTTTAATTTGCTCTACTAATCAATTTGAATGACTTGAAGCCCCGACGTCATCCGTGTTGACTCTCCCCGTGTCCCGAGGATATGATTGTATCGCAAAGTAGTTTGTACAGCAACATCTCTTGGAACTTGTAAGGAGGTACATCAACATGGGGACTTCGCATGACCTCGCGGTCCAGGTGGCGTCACTGCGAAAGACGTATGGACACGTGGTGGCTGTGGACGACGTGAGCTTCACGGTAGAGCGCGGGAGTATCTTCTGCATGATCGGTCCAAATGGCGCTGGCAAGACCACCACGATCGAGTGTCTTGAAGGGTTGCGCCAGCCAGATGACGGCTCGGTCCTCGTCGGCGGACTGGATCCCATAGCCGACCGCGCCAAGTTCGTCCACAGGATTGGAGTGCAACTGCAGGAGATAGGAGTCCCCCCGCGTATGAGGGTGCGGGAGGCGCTGCGCCTATTCGCCGCACTCTACTGGACATCCATCTCCCTGTCGGAGCTCAGCGACGAGCTGGGGCTCGATAACTGTGTCTCCAAGTCCTACGGCTCGCTATCGGGTGGCCAGAAGCGGCGCGTCAACATAGCGCTCGCTCTTGTGGGCGACCCCGAGATCGTGTTCCTGGACGAACCCACCACCGGTCTCGACCCGGAGTACCGATTCCGGTTCTGGGAGTACCTCAGGCGGCGGAACTCCCGCGGCATGACGGTTGTTGCAACCACGCACTACATGGAGGAAGCGCGTGAATACTGTGACGAGGTGCTGCTGATGAACGACGGCAGGGTCGCGGCGGCCGGCTCCCCGGAGCGCCTCATAGCTGAGTCGGGTCTGGCGGCAAGGGTCGCCCTGCCGAGAGCGGCACTCGGGACCGCAGGAACGGACGAACTTGCGACATTGACAGGTGTCGCCCATGTCCGCGCAGCTGAGACGAGCTTCTACGTATATGGGGATGACAATGTTGTGGGTACCGTCGCTGACTTCCTGAGCGAGATCGGGGTTTCGCCTGGCGTAGTCGAGACGCGGCCCGTGAATCTGGACGACATCTACTTTCTCTCCGTTGGAAGCGAAGGCCCGCTAGGAGGACAGGAATGAACTCTACTGCCATGCGCTGGCTGATCTACACAGAGCTGCTCCTGGCGGTGCGCGAGCCTGCCGCAATGTTCTTGTCGGTGGTACTGCCTCTGGCGGTCTTTCTGGCCTTGGGATTCTCGGTTGGCACCGTGGAGATCGAGGTGGACAGGGACATTGGCGTCGCTGAGCTATTCCATGTGCGGGACGTTCTGCTCGCGGGGAACATCGCCTGGGTGACGGCGATCTTCGGCATCGTCTCGTTGCCGCAGACGCTGGTGGAGTTCCGCCAACACGGGGTGTTCCGGCGCTATAGGGTTACGCCCATGCCGTCCTACATGCTCATAGCTGCGCCACTGGCAGTGGGCGCGGCGGTAATAGTGGCGTCTCTGGCTCTCATGCTAGTCGTGGGATGGCAGGTGTTCGAGATACGCTTCGCCGGCAACCCGTCGATGGTGGCGCTGGCGATAGCGGTCTCGTACATGGCGTTTGCCGCCCTGGGTACGGCCATTACAGCCCGCATCCGCAACATTCGAACGGCCCTGGGGCTGGGGCTTGCGCTGTTCGCCCCCATGTTCGTGCTGAGCGGGGCATTCGGTCCAAGGGAGACGTTCCCCGCTGGCCTCCGCGCCGTAGGTGACTGGCTGCCGCTGACGCACTCCTATGACCTGCTCACTTACCTCTGGCTGGGTGGGACCTGGGAGGTGGAGACGACTACCGGCACGCCTATCTGGGTCTCGTTTGCCTATCTGGGAGGACTAGCGGCGGTCTGCGTCGCCGCCAGCGCACGATTTTTTAGGTGGGACTAAGCTGAGGCAGAGCGGTCATCGCTCAGTGTCACACCCCGAAAACTGACATCCAAGTTGGACTGAGTTTGTAGCGTGAGGACCACCATTTTATTGGGGGACTTTCATTAGGACTGTTACAAAGATGGGCCGGAACCAGAACTGCATCCGCTCTCAATCACTGCCTTCTCGAACCCGCAGATTTACCAATTTGTCCTGGATTCCAAATTGGGATACACTACGGTAGGCCTAAAACTTTCTTAGCGCCCGAATCCGGGAGGAACCCGAATGGCATACGCTCCATTGTTCCCAGTAACGGTCGTTGGAAGTTGGCCCCGTTCCACTGAGTTAGTCCGAGCCCTCCGCCGAAGGCAAGCTGGCGAAATCACACTGGATGATTTCAACTCCGTGGCCAACGGCGAAGTGTTGGCCTGCATCCGTGCGCAGGAAGAGGTAGGAGTGGATATCATAAGCGACGGAGAGCAGCGCCGAGACAACTTTTACTCCTTCACCGTGGACAAGCTGACCGGGATGCAACTGATGAAGGTCTCAGAGTTGCTGGACCACTCTCGGGACCGGGCCAGGATGGAGGAGATGTTGCGGGCCCTTGACGTGCCATCCTTTGCCATCAAGAGCGCCATCGTGGTTGACCGCCTCGGGAGACGCCATGGCTTGGCCCTTGATGAATTGGCCTTCATGCGAGAACACACTGACCGGCAAATCAAGGTCCCTCTTCCCGGCCCCTATATGCTGACCCGCTCCAGCTGGTTCGAAGGCCTCTCCGACCGGGTGTACCCTGATCCCGAAGACTTGGCCGCCGACGTTGTGGCCATCCTCCGGGAAGAGATAATCGCCCTACGGGACCAGGGCTGCGACTTTGTTCAGTTGGACGAACCCATCCTCAGCCAGGTGGTATTTGGAGAGGAAAGCACAGAGACCTTCATGTGCGCTGCCCTGCCCAACCGCCGAGACCCCACCGACGAACTTGAGTTTGCGGTTCGGCTGATGAACCAGACCACGGAGGGAATCACTGGAATCAGGACCGGGGTCCACATCTGCCGCGGCAACTGGAGCCGGCGGGAAGAGGTGCTGCTCACGGGCAACTACGGGCCGATGCTTCCCTACCTTATCCAGATGAACATTGACCAGCTAGTGCTGGAATGCGCTACGCCTAGGGCTGGCGAGATGGAAGTCTTCAAGGAATACGGCAATGAGAAAGAAATCGGCTTTGGAGTGGTGAATCCCCGGACCGACGACATAGAACCTCCGGAGCAGATTGTCGCCAGGGTAAAGGAGCTCCTGCCATACTTCGATCCGGACAAAATCTACCTCAATCCCGACTGTGGATTTGGCACCTTCGCCGAAAGAAACGTCAACACCCATGAGATTGCCTCCAGGAAGATGCTGGCAATTGTCCAAGCTGCCGAACAACTCAGAGCCGAATATCGATAGCACCAGGGTTCAGGGTTTACGCCAAGTAGGATTGATTGACATTAAACTGACATTAAGGAGTAGGTAATGGCTGAAGAGAGAGACCTTAACGGGCTGCCTCGGGAGAAACTGACCGAAGTTCTGGATTCCTTTCGGAACCCTGAGGTTTTCAATGCAGTAACTGGGCCTTGGAAGTCGCGTGTGGTCTGGCAGGACGGGATGCGGGCCCGGGCCTATATGCGGAACCACGAAGTTGACATGGATGAGCCAGGCGACCTGACCGCCACTGATGTGGCCGCCAGCGCTCACGAGCAGCTATTGTCGGCCATTGGCAGTTGCATGACCGTGGGCTTCGTGGTCAACGCTACCAAGCAGGGAGTCCGCATCCATGACCTGGAGGTGGCGGTCGAAGGGTATTTTGACAACATCCGCAAGTGGGCCGGAGTTGAGGACGAGGGAAACCCGGGTTACGGCAGGATTTCGGCCAAGTGCTTCGTGCGCGCCGACGCCAATGAGGAAACTCTGCGGGAAATCTGGCGCTTGGCAGTGGAGGGCTCTCCGGTCACCCAGTCGGTGGCTAAGCCAACCGCGGTCGAGACCGACTTTGAAATGGTCGGTTGATGATCAACTTCGTTTCGGCGGATTGGGTCTCTGACCATATCGGGCAGCCAGGATACCTTTTAATTGACCCTCGTTCCGCCATGCGCTACTTGATGGGCCACTTGAGAGGCGCGGTCAACGTCCCTTTCAAGAAACTGCAAGGTCCGGACGGACGTCTCGGCCAGCCGGTTCAGCTTGCTGCAGCTTTTGGTGAAGCAGGGCTCGGCGACGGCGTAACTCCGGTGCTTTACGACCATCAGGATGGCCGCAACGCCTCCATGGCGGCTTGGGTCTTGGAATACCTGGGCCGTAGCGATGTTTACATCATGGACCTACTCTACGATGCCTGGAAGGAGCAGGGGAGAGATGTCCTCTACCGGCCTGTTTCCACGGAGCCAAAGTCCTTGTCGCCACGCCTGAACCATTCGGTGAGGGCAACCATCAGCGACCTCGTCACCCCCGGCGAGACCAAACTTCTGGATACACGCTCCACGGAGGAGTTTCGCGGCAAAACGGAAATTGACCATCGTCCTGGGCACATTCCCGGTGCCGTCAACGTTCCCCACTCCGAAATGGCTGGCACTAATGGAAAACTGCTCATTGAGCCGGACCTTCTGCGCCGACGGCTGGCAGCAGCAGGCATCACTCCTAGTGATCCGGTGGTGGCCTACTGCCGCAGTGGAATCCGGGCCTCGCTGGCTTACCTGTCCATGCAACAGGCCGAGTACAACGTCCGTCTCTACGACGGCTCCTACGCAGAATGGATGGACAGCAGCCATGCCGTGGAAGTCTGATCTTCCCCGCTATTTGGGGGCATTAAAGAGGGATGTCCCCTCATGGACCCAGCCTGGGGGCGTCCCCAACCAAACCGGAAAGGAACTGTGATGATTACGGCGGCCACGGGTCTGAATGCTCTTCTAGCGGTTCTCGTGGTTAAAGCAATTGAGAAGCGACTAGAACAGCTATTCCAAGAAAAACAAAGACACCTGCAATCACCTGGAGTACCAGAACCCACAGTTTTCGGGGCAACAGGCAGAGAAAGGATGATACTGAGGTCATCCGCGTCCCTGACTGTCACACCCCACTAATTGACAAGGACGTATTCGGGGGATGTACAAGCGTTGCTGACATCCAGACGTCCATCGATAAAGCATCCAATGAGGGTTTCTAGCCAGTATCTCCTAAGTGGTCTATCTCACTGTGCGCAGTGTGGCTCTCCTGCCATAGGTGGGAACGGCAAGTTTAGGAAATACCTCTATTACAGGTGCAATGGCAGGCTGACGAAAGGAGCAGCAGTTTGCGACGGCCCCGCGATTAACGCTAACGTTGGAATCATTCGTGCTGGACCGAATCAAAGAGAACATACCTACCGAGGAGAATCTAAGAGAGTTGGTTGAATTGGCCAACGAGGAACTACGTCTATACAAGGAAACTGAAAATAGACCTTTCCCCCATCCGCTTCCAGAGGAGTCGGGCCATGCCATACCCGTCCTGGCTGCCCTAGGGTCTGCCGCACCCGTCCACCTTCCCATGCCGTACCTCAATTGCCCTTTGCGAAGTGCATTAGTTCCCTCCCTCACAGGCACGGCGGCACGGCAAACACACCCGGCACATAAGCCAAGCAGACCTGCGGGACTTCGTGATTGAGAACGCACCGGCGCTGTGCGACCGCAACGTTGACATGGTGCAGCTCGTCCACCTGCTGACGAATAGGGAATGGCCGATATCCCTGTGATGGGTTAACTTTCAGTCTTGGGATTGCCGGGTCGCAATGCGACCACCGTCGCCAAGACCGCCATCTCGGCAACAACAATCCAGAAGAACGCCTCTGTGTTCCATTTATCTAAGGCCCAGCCCCAGTAGATCGGACCCAATGTTGCACCCATGAGTCCTACCTGATCAACACATCACTGTTGGCCTGGCTGTGGGTTGACAGGTTAGAACCAGTCTCGGTAAAAGGTCTCGTAGGGCACGTAAGGTAGGCGCGGGGGGTGGGGAATAGGAAGCTGCACAGGCCCACCCTGGCGAGAGGGGAGGTACACTGTAGCAGTACCTTGCGAGTGAGCCTCGCCTAACTGGTTGAGACCTTGATAACGAATGCCTACCGCGTAATATTCTGCCCTGTTCGGTTTTTCGCCGGTAGCCGCCTCTCCTTCTTGGACCAGTACGAACTTATTCACCACTTGGCCCACATACCTGGTAATGTCATCAACGTATACAGGCTTGCGGAGAGCTATCTGCATGCGACGGATGAAACCGTGATCCCCCATCCAGTTCGTGAACAGCTGTTGGGGTATCTGGAACCTCTGCACACCGTGGTCAAAGGGCGCCGGCTGACCATCATAGCCAGCCAAGATAGCATCGTCATGTGCGACGTCCGCATTCCAAGGCCAACGCGTTAGCGGGTTGGTACGGGCGTCTCCTGGCAAGTTCTTTAGCATGCGGAAAGACGGCTCAAAAGCCAATTCGTCCCCTTGCGGTTCTTTTGAAGGATCGTCGGTGCCTACAGATGTCCCTCCAGCGCTTACCAGGCAGTAGCTCATGTAGTTGGAGCATATCTGATCACGCAAGGTCCAGGGCGAAAGAACGATGGGATTTAGCTCATCACCTACTTTCACATCCTCCCAGTAGAGAGGTTCCGTTCCCCGACGTGGTTGGTCACGCAGCCCTTGGAGAAGTTGCTCTATATCTTCGAGCGTGTATTCCTGGATTTTCCTCTCATAAAGCAGCTTCTGACCCATGTTGTCGGCCTTCATGGCGCGGGAGGTACCCATGTTCTCCATGGGGACCGCTATCTGGGTGCTGTAGCATTTGCCTGGGGTGTCGCCATGATGATCCCAGAAAGTGACCTCGGAGATAAGCAACACCAATCGTCCCCGGGTGCCTTTCTTCTCAATTACCTCTTTGGTCACCTTAGATGAGCGGAACTGGGAGCCCACCCGGACAACGTCGAAGAACTCCCAGGCGTTCCCCGAGATGAATTGGGCCAGTGGATAGCCGATGGGCCGCATGGCGCCGTGGACAGAGGGGTACCGCATCAGTGAGAGGATCGTACCTGGTGCTATCTGGCAACCGTAGCGAGTATACCTGCCATACTCCTGGTCTGTGTACAGCGGATTATCGTCTCCTATGCTCCGGGCGTAATTGCGCACAGTAGTGGGGTTCAACCGCAACACAGCCTCGTAGGGAGGTCCCGACTGATCAAATGGTGACGGTAGCCGCGGAGGCAGGTGCTCTTTAGCCTCCTTGTCTATCAGCTCCCTTGAACGCTGGATGTACTCAGCAACGGCTTCCTCGAATGTCTGCTCTATGATGTTTGTCATGCGGTCCGCCTTCCTGCTCGCAACAGTGGCAATGTGGAATGAAATGTCCCAGTTCGGATGTTAGATGACGTATTCCTGTTCGTTCAATAAACGCAATAGTCATCTCGCAACCACATCCACAATCTTATCACTCAGTTGAATTGTGACACAGCCTGTCCCTCTACTTGGAAAAACTATCTACTGCGCGACTAGGCTATGCCAAAGAGCAAACATTCCCCATTCTCACACGTAAGCGTTGCGGTGTAGTCTCGACTGGTTATAGAGGCACTTATTCTTTGCGGAGTGGCAAGATACGCGTTGCGGGACTTCCTGGCAGAAATTCGGATGATATCCTTGGTTCGGCATACGCTGCGCCTTGAAGAAATTATTTGAGATAGTTTTTGGTATCCAGGATTATTGACTCCTTGATATTCGAATGCACTTTCTCAGCATATCATCAAAGCCCATCAAAGGTGGTTCTGATTGACATCCCACCTGAGGTGTGTTAATGGTAGCAATGTCATACCCGGTTTTTCCAGGCAGGGGAGCCTTCTGAGTTGGTGTTCGGCCTATTGTTAAATGTCTGAAACGAACGCACCCCTTTTCGCATACGGCTCAGCGTTGGTTTAAGGAATGAAAACATACATCATTCGCAGGCTCCTTCTCTTTATTCCTACTTTGTTGGGCGTATCCATGGTCGTCTTTGTAGTCCTGCGCATCATTCCGGGGGACCCTGCGGAGGCGATGCTGTCGGGGCCAACAGGGGACGGCGTCTATTCTCAGCAAGAAGTGGAGGAACTGCGTGAGCGATTAGGGCTTAACGAACCTATTCATGTTCAATACGCGCGTTGGATCACAAACATACTGACTTGGAATCTGGGGGATTCCGTACTTCTTGGCCGATCGGTGGCCAGCGAAATCGGAAGAAGATTCCCTATAACGTTGCAGTTGGCCCTGCTGGCATTGATTATTGTTCCTATAGTAGGGGTTCCCATAGGCATTCTGGCAGCTATAAAACAGGATAGTCTTGTTGACTACGTGGTGCGAGGGATGGCGATTCTGGGCCTAGCCATGCCCAGTTTCTTTGTGGGTCTGATGGTAGTTTTGCTTCTTTCGAGCGTGTTCAAGTGGCTGCCTCCTCTTGGGTTCACTGGCATTTTGGATGATCCGATCAACGGGTTCCAGCAACTCATTTTCCCGGCCATAGCCCTGAGCTTCACCTCTCAGGGACTGATGTTGCGCATAACCCGGGCTCAGATGCTTGAAGTATTGCGGGAGGACTACATACGCACCGCCCGCGCTAAAGGGCTCAGAGAAAGAGTAGTGCTCAGCAGACATGCAATCCGTAACGCTATGATACCTGTGGTGACCGTATTCGGACTCAACATCGGCTCCCTCTTCTCAGGAACGGTGATCATAGAGATCATCTTTAATCTTCCTGGGATCGGTCGTGGATTGGTCTTAGCCATGTTCAGTCGGGACCTTCAGATGATAGAGATTTACATAATGTATTTCGCCATCGTGGCTCTAGTGGCAAACCTGGTCGTGGATTTGACATATGGTTTGCTAGACCCCCGTATACGCTACAGTTAGACTTAGACCTAGTTAGGCAGTGGAAATCTAATCTGAAGGACAGTCATAGTGGTTCAAAAAGAGACAATCCTTGGCGACGCTGCTCTGCGGAGGAGCTCCTGGATTCGGCGGCTCAGGGCATTCCGGCACTTCATGCTGAGTAAGCCACTGGGCGCTACCGGTGTAATCATATTGGTCAGTGCCGGTTTTGTGTCCGTGGCCGCGCCAATAATCGCCCCACACGACCCTCTGAAGACCAATGTCGACGCTATCTTGCAGTCCCCTAACGCGACCTACTGGTTTGGCACGGACGAGTTGGGGCGCGACATCCTGAGCCGCACTATGTATGGAACAGGAGTGTCAATGAAGGTGGGCTTGCTAGGCGTGATTATTGCTGGCGTGGCAGGGGCACTGATAGGAGTGACCAGCGCCCATTTGGGTGGCAAGGTGGACCTTATAATACAGCGTTTCGTTGATGGTACAACAGCCTTCCCGTCACTGCTCCTTGCTTTAGCTCTGATGGCGGCTTTCGGTCCATCGCTGAACAATATAATTGCCGCCGTGGCCATTGTTTATACCCCCAGGATTGCCCGTGTTGTCCGATCTGCAGCTTTGAGCATTAAGGAGACACCATATATGGAGGCAGTCACGGCGATAGGCGCCAACGATTTGCGTATAGTTTTCAGACACGTATTGCCTAACTCCTTTGCTCCGCTAATTGTGGTGTCCACTGCGCTGGTAGGTTTCATGATCATCATAGAGGCGTCTCTCAGTTTCCTTGGCATTGGCACTCCTGTCGATGTGATTTCCTGGGGGGCTATGCTCAGCCAGCAGTCCCAGTCTTATTTTATAGTTGCCCCTTGGATTGGCATCTTTCCCGGCGCCGCGCTAACGCTGGTGGTGTTTGGGATGAACGTCCTGGGCGACTCCCTACGCGACATCTTGGATCCAAAGCTGCGCGGCAGATAAATCAGCAAAACTGACCACGAAGTACTCGACGCTCTCCAGTGACAGCTAGGTTGTTCCTATGGCACCAAGGTGCTTTTCCCACGCGCTTGATAGTGCTAGAACCGCTACTCCAGTCGGTAGCAATCGTCGCATCTTTCTAGCTCCTTTCTTATCCCTTGTGGCTACTGTAGAAATAAAAGTGGGGGGGGGGGGGGGGGTCAGATTGGAAGTCTGACCCCCGGTGATAGTATGGCTGAGTGGTCGGAAAACACTGGTCTGGAAAAACCAGGGTGTGCAACGCACCCGCACGGGTTTGGAGTCCCGTCGGGGGGGGGGGGTGACTTACTCCAGTCTGAGCGCCTTCCAAATCGAACCTATGATTTAAAAACTCGCTCAGTTGCGTTGGCACACAAAGGGGTAATTCCCCAAGATAAAGACAGGGCGCTTTAAGAAGCGCCCTGTCTTTATTCCGATGATGTTCTGCCGAGACTAGATTACTGATCAGCTAGCCAGGTGTACTCTAGAGAGGCATTCATGACGTGGTGAATAGGGAAGGTGTAGCCACGCCAGTTGCCTCGATGTGTGTACATTAGGCCTGGGCGGATATAGTTGATTAGCGTGGCGTCGAAATACATGATTTTGGCCATCTCTCTCAGTAGCGGACCCCGCGCTTCTTCTGAATCCTGTATAACTTCCTGCTCGTACAGCTCTCTCCACTTGGGATTCTCGTATCCGGTGTAGTTGAAGCCACCGTCTTCCCAAGAGAAGTAGAGAGATATGTTGAATGCGTCGGGGTCAGGGAAGGGAGCTCCCCGGCTCTGCTGAGCTATATCGAAATCACCACGTTTGATGTTATCGCTTATCAGGGCGGACTGCTGCACGGCTACCTTGGTGTCAATGTAAATCTCTCTTAGCTGATCTGCAATGACCTCGTTTTCGTTCTTGCCACTGGCGGTGGTCAAATGGACCGGGATGGTCAGTAAGTTATCAGGACCAAATCCATGCTTCTCCATCAACTGCTTGGCCTCGGCGATATGCTGGGCCTTTACCGACGGAGTAGAATCCAGGCCAGGGAACTGGTCGAACCACTCCTGTTCCGTGTAAATCCACTCCCATCCAATATAGTACGGTGGCGCCAGGAAACCGATACCGTCAAAGGCCAGCTTGTTAATGTTATCACGGTTTAAGGTCAACTGAATGGCCCAGCGAATGTCGTCCGCCATGGGGTCACCCACGGGGCCGAAGGGAGCCTTCCGCGTATTGAGTTCGAGCACTCTCATCCCAACGGCAGGAACACGGCTGAACTTCACCTCGTCGGCTCCAAGTTCCTGGACCATCCGTTCCACGTCCGGTCTCTTGGGGGCTGCAAATAGCGGAAAGGCGTCAACGCGTCCAGCGACGAAGCTAGCGGTCCTGGTAGCTGGATCTTGGATTTCAAACTCGTTATAACCATCCAGATACGGCAAACCCTCATGATAGTAAGCGTCATGCCGCTCAGTCTTCACAAAGTTGCTCAACGCTAGGTCTACTATTTTGAAGGGACCGGTGCCAATAGCCTCCCCTTTATCGAAGTCCAAGTCTCTGTATTCTCCACCAGGTGCAGTGTCAATGGGCATGGTGTACTTGGAGGGCTGGAACTGCATGAATGCGGAAGTCACGCACCCCATGAACGCGCCACGCGGCGCCACCAGCCGGACAGTCAACTCGTTGGGACCTGTGACCTCAGCGCCGGGGTTGGACACCACGTTGCCGCTGTCATCCAAGATATCCCCTACAAACTCTCGCATGCATCCCTGGCGGCGTCCGGGGACTCCGTTGGGCTTGTGCTTTAGCCGGATTATGTTCCAGCGAGCGTCTTCGGCGGTGAAAGGGTCACCTTCGTGATCTACGATCCCTTCGCGGATATGGAACGTCCAGGTTAAGCCGTCTCCGCTGAGTTCCCAGCTATCGGCCAGATCCCCTTGAAGAGTAACTCGGTCGCGAGGATCAAGCCGGACCAACTGGCCCCAGGTGTTCCCGAAGTTGAACCAGTTCCAGTTAGATAGATTACTGAACGGGTCAACGTAGCCGGCTCGCTCACCAGATATATTAATTACTCCGCCATACTTCGGCTGGTCTCCTGCAGGAACTGCCGTAGGAGTGTTCGTAGCAGTGGGTCTTGCCACTACCTCGCCGGGAGCAGAAGCTGTAGGAGTCGCCGTTGGAGGTGCAACTGTCGGAACAACGATGCTGGGCACCGTAGGAGTCGGGTTGGGCGCCGTAGGAGCCGAAGGAGTTGGTGTCGCCTCCTCCGCACCGCTGCATGCCAGGACGCCTAGCAAAGTGAATGCTACTAGCGCGCCAGTCAATCTTCTAACCACTGTTGTATACCCCATGTACCTACCTCCTACGATCCTGAAGCCTATACTAGATGTCAAAAACCAGCCCCCATCCCACCATTTTACATGTGAACATGGGAGCCTGGACATGTTGTGTTTGATATTTGAAGTGACTGCGACACGAATACTACTCACACTGTTTGTAGATTGTCAAGCATGCGTTATCATTCCCTAACTTCATATCAGGTCCATGCCACTATGACCACTTGACTGCCGGCAAGGCGGAGTGAAACCAGGAAGTCAACAACAGACTTCTCCTTTCCTAAGTAGGTAAAACCTTTGTGTCAATACTGGTTCTATGACGCAGGGTGACGAATGAAGAAAGCTCAAGACCATGATTACAGGTTCGATGGCAGAATCTTTAATGTTCAAGTAGAATAGTGCGACTTCAATATCCCCTATAAATCCCCTATAAAATCCCTAAAAACGACTGAGGTGCACCATGTTGAGGAAGCCCCACACAGATTACGATGGCCCTCGCTCTCTAGGCATTCGGTTGAAGGAGCCCATGCTGCCGGGCCTTGGAGGACCCTTTGCTCTAGGCGTGGGTGGCTCCGCAGATACGGCGTCGCTGGACGCCTATCACATGTTTGATAAGGCGCACCTGGTGATGTTGGCTGAGGAAGATTTGATACCTCGCCAAGACGCCGTTGCAATGCTGAAGTCGCTTAGAGAAATGGAGCAAGAGGGTATGGCTGAGGTCCGCCAGGAGATTGAGGGAGGCATGCACTCGGGGGAGAAATACCTGATCCGTCGCTTGGGCTACGAAGTAGGTGGACGCATCCACCTGGGAAGAAGCTCAGGAGACCTAGGAGCGGTGTGGCGTCGGATTCGGGAGCGTGACCGGTTAGGAGAACTCTTGAAGGGTATCAACCGGTTGAGAAGAGCGATCCTATCAACGGCGGAACAGAACCTGGATGTAGTGATGCCCGGCTACACGGGAAGCCAGCACGCCCAGCCAGTTACCTTGGGTCATCAGCTCATGGCGTGGGGGTCCGTACTGGAACGGCACTTCCAGCGAGCCGCCGCTGCCTACCAGAGGGTGAACCAGAGCCCAGCCGGCGCGGCCATAATGACCGGCTCCAGTTTTCTGTTAAACAGGCATCGCGTTGGGGAACTCCTTGGCTTTGAAGGCGTGCTCAGAAACACTTTTGACGCCATCCTTTTTGAGGACGACGCGGTGGAGACTATCATGGTGGCGGCCGGTGTGCACCTGAGCCTGTCCAAATGGGCAAATGACATCAATTTCTGGTTCACTTCAGAGGCGGGGTATGTGGACATACCCGACCGCTTCTGCAGCACTAGCAGCATAATGATGCAGAAAAGGAACCCGTCAGTCTTGAGTACCGTGCGAGCTTCATCAGAGGAGACCATAGGCGGAGTAGTGACTACATATGGCGGACAGAACTATCCCAGCGGAGAGTTCACCACCGATGGTGGAGCGTCGCTTCACCGTGCCTTTGATAGGGTCGCTCAGGCGCTGGACTGGTTTACTGAACTGATACCTGCGATGGAAGTAAAAAGAGAGCGAATGAAGGAAATGGCAGGAGCCCACTGGGCACAGGGTACTGACGTTGCCGCAATATTGGTGACAGAAAAAGGGCTCCCGTGGCGCACCGCACATCAAATTGTGGGTGTACTTGTGCGGTTCAGCTATGAAAGGGGCATCCATCCCAAAGATGTCACCTCAGAGCTGCTGGACGAGGCGGCAGTGGCTTACTATGGAGAGACCGTAGGCTTGAGTCAGGAGTCCCTTGAGGAAGCACTGGATCCCTCCAAGTTTGTTGATAGGCGTGTGCTGTACGGTGGCCCAGCGCCCGAGGAATCACGACGTCGGCTTCCCCAGTACTACACACAGCTAGAAGCAGACAAGGAATGGATAGAATCCGCTGATGAGCAGTTGCAAGCGGCAGCCTGCAAGCTAGAAAGCGCAATCGACGCCCTTATAAGCTAGCAACGGTAACCAGCATGGACGTGTACGACCGATCTGTTGAGGCCTACATCCAGCAAGCGGCAGTGATTCTGGAGAACTCTGCCTAGTATACCGAATTCCCCCCATAGCTACGTGATGACCGAATAAAGAGAGGCGCAAACTATGGAATATCGCTCGCTTGGCCGGACCGGCGCCAAGGTATCGCCGCTTTGCCTTGGTACCGACAATTTCATGGATCCGACGCCGGAGGATGAGTGCGAAAATATCCTCAACGCTGCAATGGATGCCGGCATCAATCTACTGGACACCGGCGACGTCTACGCAGACGGTGATGGCGAGCGGGTCATCGGTCGCATTTTGAAAGAGAATGGAAGGCGGCACGAAGTCCTGATAGCGACCAAAGTGGACTCCGGTCGCCGGCAAGTCGGCTTTAGGCTTGAGGATTACAGAGAAGTCCTCGGACCCAACGAGTACGGTCAATCGCGTCTCAACGTCATCCGTGCGTGTGAGGCGTCGTTGAAGCGCCTACAGACCGATTACATTGACCTCTATCAGATCCACCGCCCATCTCCTGACATCCCGGTCGACGAGACGTTGGGTGCGCTCAATGACTTGGTTCGGCAGGGCAAGGTGCGTTATATCGGTTGTTCCACCCATCCAGCGTGGATGGTCATGGAAGCGATCATGCTGAGCGAATCGAAGGGGTGGGCGCGGTACGTCACGGAGCAGCCGCCGTACAACCTGCTCGATCGTCGTATCGAGAACGAGCTCATTCCAATGTCTCAGAAGTGGGGGCTTGGCCTGATCAATTGGGCGCCAATGGGTATGGGGGTGCTGGCCGGCCGCTATAGCTCAGGCACCGATTACCCGGAGGGGTCTAGGGCAGACTTGCGCGGCGGCTTTTACGCTGATCGTGTTACCCAGCGCGGCATAGAGGTAGGACGTGCATTCTCGGCGCTGGCGGCGGATGCCGGGTTGAGCGCGGCCCAGTTGGCCGTTCTTTGGTGCAAAGATCAACCGGGAATAACCGCCCCGCTGATTGGCCCACGGACGCTGCAGCACCTTGAGCCGCTAATTCCCGTGCTAGAGATGAGCTTGAGCGACGATCTGCGAGCTGCCTGTGACGAGCTGGTTCCTCCGGGCAGCGCTGTTGTCGATTTTCACAACACTTCCCACTGGATGAAGATGAAGATCGGCGTCTGACCAGGGTTCGAATGCTCTATGCACTCAGCAGCTCTGGCTACCGGCGAATGGCAGAGGAGGCACCGTCATGGACAGAGATACAGCTTTGAAATTGGCAGAAAGTCGGCGTTCAGAGCTGTTGGACCTTCTCTCCAAGCTGATTTCGACGCCTAGCCAGTATGGCAGCTCTTCAGCCAAAGCCCAGCAAGTAGTTGCAGGATATCTCCAGCGCCACGGTTTCTCTGTAGAGTTATCAACGGATGATCCCGAATTGTACAGGGAGCACCCTGAGTTTACGCCGCCATTGCCACTCGGTAAGGAGGCACCAGTGAATCTGGTGGCACGTCCTCATCATTTGATGGCGGCACCCCTGGCATTGTATGCCCATGTGGACACAGAAGATCCAGGCCAGGGCTGGCACTCTAATCCTACCGAGCCCCTTGTGCATGACGGGCGAATGTATGGACTAGGCGCTGCGGACGATAAGGGAGGTTTAGCGGCCATGTTGGTGGCAGCAACGGCTCTCTATCAGACAATTGGTGAAGCGCCGCTGGTAATCAGCATGGCCGGAAAAGGCGGAGGAGCTCGGGGGACCCTGCCGGTCATGGCGAGATTAAAAGGCTTGAGTGCTTGCCTATATGTTCATCCCCCTGAGACTGGTTATGGAATGCGGGTGCTTGAGAATGCTAGCCGAGGTGTAGTGGATGTCATACTGGAGATCAAGGGCTGGCGGGGGAGTCCGAGAGAAGGTGTGATGGAGAGTGCCCCCTTTAGTGAGGGTGGCGACGCTCTGAAAGCCTGCTTGGCAATCGTGCGCGGTCTTCACCGGGGTGAGCTTTCTCAATGTGAGATCAACTTGGGTAAAGTGGTTGCAGGGGATAGTGCTGGTCTGGTGCCGGACCGGTGCCATGCCGAAATCAGGGTGTTGTTCAGTGATCCGCTGACAGTCCCACGTATTCTAGCAGCTATTGCTACCGAGCTAGAGAGGTCTGCCCCGAGATTTGAGTGTCAGATCCTGGGCCCAACGGTTAGTGCTAATCCCGCTGTCACATCTTGGGAAGACCCCGAGTGCGTGATCCTGCGAGAGGCTGTCTGTGAAATTACAGGTGTGCAACCGGGCCCGTACACTAATTCACTGGCGAGCGACACCAGGTTCCCAAATCGTATGCACGATATTGCGGCGGTAGGGATAGGTTCCAAGGGTGGTAATTTTTACGCCGCCGACGAGTGGGTGGACATCGACGACTTGGTACAGTTGGTGGCGGTGATTATGCTTTTCGTGTCCAAATGGCATGCTAGGGACGGAGTTTCCAGGTAGACGCACATATCCGTGATTTAGCGGTCAACTTACTGCCTGGGATCAGCAAAGGTTAGCACGCGCTGAGGGTTCTTGATGATCAGCTTGTCTATGTGCTCTTTGGTCAAGCCCTGGGTACGCAAGAATGGAATGAACTTATCCAGAATGAATGTGTACCCCGTGCCCCCATAGCGCTTAAGCTGGACTTTCAAGCAGACGTCTTGGGAAATCAGAATCTGATCTTCGAACCCTGCACCAATAAGCTTAGGGATGGCTTCGCCAACTAGTACGTCTTCGGCTGCCTGGTAGCTACTGTTATGTTCGGGTCCTGGAAAGGCCGGGAACCGAGCGACTGGAGATCCTACTATTCCGAGGGTGTCAAATTGGATATAAACACCCAAATGCAACAGCTCTAGCAAGAATCCGAGGTCTCCGCAGTAGGAGTTGCTGTGGCCAAAGATGGTTCGCTTAAGGTCTGCTCCTTCCTCTGCCACCATGTCAGCTACTCTGAACCGTTCCCTACCTGTCCCGCCGTGATGAAAGGAGATGGCCGCTCCGGTGATTCTACTGGCCCGCGCTGTGGCCCGTATGCTCTTCTCCTCGTTACTTGTGAGAGGGTTCCCGTTTACGCCAATCTCTCCAATGATACCGGCTCGAATTCCCGTATCGCCTACCCCTACAGTGATGTCCCGAATGATTTCTTCCGTAAGATCTTCTACGGTACGTTTGACCATGTCAGAAGGGTGGAATGCCTTTTGATACCACCCCGCTCCCATCACTATGTTTAGGCCGGTCGCATTGGCAACCCGTTGCAATGCAAGCGGATCCCGCCCTAGGCCGATGTTGCTCACCTCAACGATAGTGCGGCCTCCCATCTTCTGGAACTCCATCACCTCTTCGGTGATCAATGCTTCGTCGTCTAGGATGTAATTGTCACGTATGGGCCTGCCATCTCTGGCGAACTGTAGGTTTTCCAGACTAAGCCTCTGATCCACAAGAACTAAGTCGGTCGGGGTGGCGTTATCAAGCCTAACTTCTTTCCACAGGTCGCAGAAGAGGTGTTCGTGCATCAGTGAAATGCCCAGCTGTTTGGGAGGCACCGGGCCATTCACGGTGAGCGCTTTACCGGCCAGGTTTGGTGCCGGAGGCTTCGAAGACCTAGTATCCATATATCCCCCCACTAATACTTGACACTCCTCTGATGTTCCCCTGAGCAAGGTTTGTATTGGGACTTCGTAGACTGTTTGCTGATTGTACACTTATCCCCGTCAGTTGCACGCCGGATCAGACCTGTTAGCTTCGATAGTCCCGTGCCTCACCCGGATGCTGGATGTCAGTATCTTCTGCAATTTGCACCGACATCAATTTCGTTCTATGATTGCCCATGGAACCTCGTAGGATTTGGTTAGTTGGCTTCTTGGTTCATTGTGGTGATTTCTTAAAAGAGACAAACTGATGAAGACACCCTCAAAGAGGCCGAATTTTCATCCACAACCCCCGTTCCCTTACGAACTTTACCAAAATCTATACAAATCCCGCCCCAACTTCCGCAAGAAAGATGAGTTCATTGTCCCGCTTGAAGTGAGAGGAAGAGGATTTGTGGTGAAAAGGGGAGAAACAGCTCGTATTGTATGTGTGGAGGGGCCTCAAATTGTAGATTTATGTATTTGGAACGCCAACAACTACAAAGAAAGGTTCTGGGCAGACTACACATTAAATAGAGAGGGCATATTCTTGACTACCTTTAGCCGTCTCTGGAGTAACATGCCAATGTTCCGACCTCTCATGACCATAATTGAAGATACCGTGGAGACCAAGCCTACACATCCCGGCGCCGATCATCACTATTGCATAGGTTCACACTGCAACCCCTCTTTCTGGTACTGGGCCGTCAAGGACAAGAATCATCCAAATGTCACCAAGTTCAACTGTTGGTCAAACCTCCTTCGCGCAGTAGAACCTTTCGGCCTTGGGCAATACGATCTTCACAGCAACATCAACCTATTCCAGAAGACTCATTTTGAACTGGACACGGGACTGCGACCAGTAGACCCTAGCGACGCCAAAAAAGGAGACTACGTGGAATTCTATGCGGAGATGGATGTTCTTATGGCGGTGTCCCTATGCCCTAGCGGCTCCGGCTCGGCACATTGGTCCGCTAAGGAGCAGGACGTAAAACCCCTTGGAATAGAGATTTACGAGACTTATATCGAGCCTCCAGAGTTCGATAATGTTATGGGCGAGCAGGGATTCCAATTCAAGCCCGAACTCTAGACTCAAAGTGGTGTCTAGGAGGGACGAAGGAGCTATTGTCATGGCGGTTGCGCGGAAAGGGTTTCAAATAAGCGCACCAACACTTCCCCAGGAATGGCTTCGAGATGCCATTGTGTGCATTGACTCCCATACTGGCGGTGAGCCGACAAGGCTGGTTGTAGACGGAATTCCAGAGATCTCTGGAGACAACGCAAGGGAGAAGACCAGATTTTTTGCTGATAGCCTGAACCACCTGAGGACCACGCTCACGGGCGAACCAAGGGCTCATCAGGCCATGCACGCTCTGGTATTATGCCCCGCCACCTCAGCCGAAGCTGATTTTGGTGTCATCATCATGTGCGCCATGGGTTACCTGGACATGTGCGGCCACGCACTAATCGGGGCTGTTACCAGTGTTCTCGAAGCAGGAATTATCAAGGCCAATGAACCCGAGACCGTGGTGACCGTCGAGACCCCCGCCGGCATCATGCGGACTCGCGCCCATGTAGTCAATGGCAAGGTGCTGAGCGTAACGTTCCGCAACCAGCCCGCTTTTGTGTATAGAAGAGATCTGGAAGTGTGTGTTGAGCCCTTTGGAAATCTCAAAGTGGATATAGCGTATGGAGGGCTGTGGTACGTTATTGTGGATGCTGACCAAGTCAGCATCTCCCTAGACCTAGGTAACTTAGACCACCTGAGTCACGCCAGCAGGTCCATACTCAAAGCAGTGAACTCGGCTATCGTGGCGGAACATCCCATCTTAGGGCCCGCCGGAGATTTACCACAACTGTTGTTTACAGGTCCGCCGACGAACTCAGAAGCGGACGGCAAGAACTTTAACTTGTCCACGGAGTTGGGCTTCGATCGCTCTCCATGCGGTACTGGCAGCAGTGCTAAGATGGCTGTTCTATATGCAAATGGCGTACTAGACCTTAACAGGGAATACGTCCACGAAAGCGCTGCAACGGGGAGCTTGTTTCGTGGGCGACTTGTTGAGAAGGTACCGGTTGGATCAATCGAAGCCGTGGTACCCGAAATCACGGGCAGTGCACATATCACCGGGGTCAACTATATTATTACTGACCCTGGCGACCCACTAAGGCATGGATTCTACATATCATAAAGTATTGTTTAAGGAGAGGTCCCATGATACTACCTGAAGGTCGATCCTTTGAATTGTCTGAAGAACTTCTCCAAGGCTCCATAGACGTTCATGTCCACGCTACGCCACACCTACCTAGCAGTCCAAGAAGAATAGACCCGATTCAGGCTGCCATTCAGGCGCGGGATGCCGGCATGCAGACGATAGTGCTTATGGACGTTTTCCAGATGACCAACGGAGTCTCTTGGATCGTAAATAGAGCCGTTCCTGATTTTAAGGTCTACGGCGGCCTGATCCTCAATACCGCTTACGGTGGTCTAAACCCTCGTACCGTCAAGACCGCCATAAGATATGGCGATGGCGCCAAGTTTATTAGCTTTGGAACCCACTCTACTTATTTTCAGGCCTCCCGGGAAGGTAGGGTAGTAAACGGCAAATTTTCGCCGCTAAGCGAACTCTATCCCGACTTCAAGAGAGAAGAGGTGGATCGCGCCATTAGCATACCGACCGAGGGACCTATAGGACCTGAGCTAGACGAGATTCTGAGACTCATTGCGGCCAATCCGCATATCTTTCTGAACACCGGCCACGTCTCCGGAGAAGAGGCTGTAAGGCTGGTTGACCTTGCCGGGGAATATGGGATCAAGGACGTGCTTGTTGCTACCGGCGCCACCAAAGCCGCTTCACTGGACCAGCTCAAATACATGGCTGGAAAGGGGGCGTTTATCGAATACACTCTGGCGGCATATACCCATACCACACCTATTCCTAAGACCCACTACTACGCTGAGCTTGAATATGCAGCTATGGATGAGGGATTAGCAGAAGAGGTTGGCGGCGGCATCAGGGGGGCTGCCGAAGAAATCCAAGATATTGGAGTTGATCATTGCATCATAGCTACCGATCTTGGTGTATATACGTTGCCTGACCCAGTCGAGGGACTACGCGAGTTCATCGCATCTCTTCTTGACCTAGGGATCCCGGCGGACGATATCCGAAAGCTGGTCAAGTCCAACCCTGAGAGATTGCTGGGGCTTGTTAGCTAACAGGTTCGAGTCTCAGTGGTGAGAGTTAAAAGCAACCAGTAGGATAGGGCTCCCACACCTGTATTTGGCTGTCAAATCAGCAAATCTCGAAACTCTGGCACCATTTCAATATCGGGCCACTCTTGGTGCAGGTTGCGCCATCCGTGCAAGGCAGCTTCTTGGGCGGCTTTAGACACCGCTGCCTCATCCATGGTCAACACCTTCCCGTCCTTCATGATCCATTCCCCGTCAACCATGACCGACTCCACATCCGACGCCTGGCCGTAGTGGACGAGGTTGGAAATAACATCCAGTAGAGGAGTAAGATGTGGCCTGTCCGTCCGGACTACGGTAAGGTCGGCCTTCTTACCTGGCTCCAGAGTTCCCAGGTCCTCTCTTTGCAGGGCATGGGCCGCGTTCCGGGTAGCCCAAGTCAGCATTTCAGCAGATGTTGGACGCGTACTGTCCCTGCGCAGCCCACGGTTAACAATGATACCTATACGCATCGCATCGAACATATCCTCGGACATATTGTCCGTGCCTAGAGTAACGTTGACCCCCGCATCTACCAGACCGGGCATGTCCGCGAGGCCATGGAACCCTCTACGGGAGCTGGAAGCCGGACAATGGGCCATAGAAGTGTCTGTTTCTGCCAGAAGCCCAATGTCCGAAGGCGTACAGTGAGTGCAGTGAGCGACAAGGACGTCACGCCCTAGCCAGCCATGGTCAAGGAGATACTCTGCCGGGGTCCTACCCTGAGTCATACTTTGTACTTGCTCCACCTCTTGGCGGGATTGGGCCAGATGGATCGTGCGCAGCAACCTACGGTCTTCGGCAATGTCTCGCAGTTTGTCTAGAATCCATGACGAGCAGTTATCCGTGGCATGAGCAGCCACCATGCACTGAACGCGCCCATTGTGTGTGTTGTGATAAGTGTCAATCAACTCCATGGTGCGTTGAAGGAAAGCTTCGCCCCAAGAGCGCTCGTACCGATAGCCTTTGGTGCGGATTTCCGTCGTTACGGCATCCGCTGCAGACTCGGCAAGATACACTCGAAGGCCGGTTTCCACCATAGCCTGAGCGTAGGAGGGAACAAAGCGCAGAGGGTCCACTATAGTCGTTGTGCCTGACCGAATGGCTTCAAGGCACCCCAAAGCTGCTAACGCCTGCCGGTCCTCGTTCGACATTGCAAAGGTGATAGGCACCATATAGCCATACACCCTGTCGCCCTCTCCGTTCTCTATCGTGCCTCGTAGGACATTAAGCACTGTGTGTGTATGGGCGTTTATTAGCCCCGGCATAACAACGCGGCTGGGGATGGAAACACGCTTCAGGTCAGGAAAGCGAGCTTCCAGGTTGGACGTGTTGCTCACGGCAGCAATCTTATCGCCCTGAATGGCTACGGCGCCGTCACGAATAACCTGGCCTATTGGCTCTCCGGGGATGACAGTAGCATTGGTAAGAAGAACGTCCATATCAACCTCCCGCTACTCCGCAATGCACGGCGAGATTCGCCGTGTAATTCAGTTTGGCATTGCTAACTCGGTTGGGAGCTCTCTGCGGCGCGTCGGGCAGCGTCGGGATCCCTGGCCCGGAGAATGAAGAAGTCCAATCGTTGCCGGTAAATGTCCAAAATTCTACGTAGCTCCATCACTGCGGATAGGTGCTCGTCCACTCGTAGATCTACCCGTGGGAATGGATCGTTGCCGTAGACCAGAACCGTGGCCGAGTGCCAGGGTGTCATGTCCGCCTTCTCGCCTCCTACGGCTAGCCCTGACTCTAAAGATAGCAAAAGCCGGTCTTCCAGGTCACTTGCCTCGTGCTTTTCAAAAGCTACGGCCATGGCTTCTACCACCTGTTCTCCTACGAGGCCATTCCCCAGAGCCACGTATTCATCACCTATGTGGTGTCCGGCCCATGGCTGATTAAGATCTCCTGTGCGAGCCGCCACGTTTCCATCGGCATCCACCAGACCTAACTGGCGCCTCTCAATATGAGGATCCGACCGTGAGAGCTCGTCTAGAGCGGCGGGCGCTGAGTAACCCATTGCCATCAGACGCAACGCAAAGCTCCCCAAACGCGGATCGGTGGAAGCCTGGGTAGTAACGGCGCCAACCAAGGGTTTGACATGTGGGCAACGAGACCCTATGGCGATGTCCGAAGTAGTTCCCGCTATGCCCAGCATACCGGTGCGTTGACATCTGCCGACGATAGAGTAGGTGTTAGTCTCCACACCTATTTGCCGTTTCATTTGCAAAGGCCGCTCCTTTTCCAATGGTATCCTCACGCTACACTTAAGATAAGATGAGGCCATCGCCCAGAACCCAGCCTCTCGCACCAGCAGCTAAAACATATTCCCCTTATATTGCCGAGTCAACCCTCGGTTACTCATGGCTTGGTTTATAGACTAACGTCCTTTGTACACCGGATCTCTCTTCTCAACAAATGCCCGCGGACCTTCCTTCGCATCCTCTGTAAACCGGGTCATAATGCCAACGGTATTGGCGAACCGGATTGCATTGGGAAGATCCATAGAGAGCCCTCTTACCACAACCTCCTTTATCGCACGCACTGCAATGGGAGCCAGCTTTGATATCTCCTGAGCTTTCTCAATAGCTCTGTCCTTCACCTGGGACAGGGGCACTACTTCGTTGACAAGCCCATAGCGATGCGCCTCTTCGGCGTTGAATACCTTGCCTGAGAGTAGCCAGTCCATAGCTATAGCATACGGGACTTGACGAACCAGATTCTCTATAGCGTAACCCGTGCCGCTGAATCCTCGTAAGATCTCTGCATAGCAGAAGGTAGCGGTATCAGACGCAATGCGAATGTCAGTGATGTGGGATAGTATGTTCAATCCCTCAGCGTAGCAATAACCGTTAACGGCAGCGACAACCGGCTTCCACACTTCGACATATCCACTGTCAACAGGGGGCCACCAGTAGTTCTCCGCAGGGTCTATATTCGCATTTGAAGCCATTACCTTGAGGTCCGCGCCGGCGGTGAATGCTTTCTCCCCCGCGCCTGTAAGCACTGCAACCCGCAAATTCCGGTCATCCCGGAACTGTTGGTAGGCTGCCCTCAGAGCGGAAGCCATTTCCGGATTCACTGCATTGTGCACCTGGGGCCGGTTCAACGTTATGACGGCCACATGCCCATCCGTCTCAAACAGTACTTCATCTGCCATATTTCCCTCCTTGGTTTCGATCGACCTTCAGCCCAATGGTTGCATCTTGGCTCACCTCCGTCAATGCAACTTTCCTTCCATTGAACCGTCATCGTATCTTGGGAAGTACATATCGTTTAAATGGTTTCGCCCATGCTATAGAGCAGGGGTATAGACAGGGACTATCATTTTGCCTAGAATCAGGGCATCTTTAGAGGTAGCTCACCGTGAATGGGGGTCGCTATGGTTACTAATAAAGACCTCCAGACCGTACTCGATCAAGTCGACAGACAAGAGCTGGTAGAGCTTGCCAGCGAATTGATCAGAATTCCCAGTTTCAAGATGGAAGAAACCCCTGTGGCTATGTTCCTGGCAGACTGGTTTCGCAGCAGGGACTACCTAGTGGAATTGCAGGAAATAGAGCCTGGGCGCTTCCAGACCATTGCGACTATCAAAGGCACAGGCGGTGGTATGAGCCTGATGCTAAATGGACACATTGACATCAACTCGCTGACCTTGGGGTGGAAGCGTGACCCGTGGACACCTACAGTGGAGGGGGACCGTCTCTACGGGCACGGCGTGGAGAATATGAAGGGCGGTCTGGCTAGTGTTATCGAAGCGGCCGAGGCCATTCGCAGGTCTGGAACAAGGCTCCAAGGGGATCTGATCGTCGCTTGCGTTGCTGGAGAGACGCAAGGGGGGGAAGGGACCTACTATGTTGCCCAACATGGACCGCGGTCGGACGTAGCTATTGTTGCAGAGCCATTCGGTGTGGGCAATGTAGTCACCGTGCATGCAGGGATTGTCCATATGGCCATTCACACCTACGGAGTCACCGGGCACATTAGAGAATTAAATAAAACCGTCAACGCCATCCACAAAATGGCTAAAATTACCGAAGCTCTCCAAAAGGTCAAGTTCACCTGTACACCTCGAGAGGACTTGCCTGCTATGCCCCAATTAAACTTGGGAAGTATCGTCGGCGGGCGGGGAAAGAGCTATGTTCTCATAGAGCCCCCTTACATTCCTGACCTCTGTACCATTATCGTGGACGTGCACTTTGTTCCTGGACAGACCATAGATAGCATAGTCGCCGACATTCGCCACGTATTAGACCCGCTGACCAAAGAAGATCCAAGCTTACGATACGAAATCGAGATACCGCCGCCGGATACTCCAGACTTTTTTAAAGGTCGGCGCCGTTTGGTTATGGATCCGTTGGACGTTCCCACGGACGAGTATATTGTTCAGGCGGTAGCCAGAAACCATGAGAAGATCACGGGGCGTCCTCCGAATCTCATAGGCGCAGTACTACCCAACTCCTACTCTGCCAACGATACGTGCCATTTATGGAATGCCGGAATTCCCTGCCTCATATACGGGCCACGTGCCGGCAAGTTTGAAGACAACGTGGACGACGGCTATAGCGTTATTAGCGAGATGGTTGACTGCTCAAAGGTGCTGGCTGCTACTGCACTGGAGGTGTGTAATCATGGGGAAGCATAAAACAAGGAGGACAGGATGAGCTCTACGAAACCTCAGACCTTTGAAGAAGCCGTAACAGAGTTTATGGTCAGATCCAGGGAACAAATCGATCAGGAGTCAGAAGAGCATCTACCCCCCTGGTCTCCCTCTCCATACCAGCAATCAGGACCACCCTACGAATACTCCCAGCGATTTGATGCAAGGCTGCTCGCTGCCTTTAGCCAGTCCATAGGGGACAATAATCCCCTGTTCACTGACCCTGGGTACGGGAAGAATACCAAGTACGGTTGCCAAATAGCGCCGGGCCCCATCCTGGCACTGGTGCGTTATCCTTCGGTTCACGGGGCTAAGCGTCCTGGCGGGTATCCACTTGCCAACTACTACTCTGGCGCGGCCTGGGAGTTCTTCGATGTCGTAAGGGTAGGGTCCAGATTCATGTCCTCCAAAGTAACCAAGGAGATATTCGAAAAGACCGGCTCTCGTGGCCAACTGGTCTTTATGATCTCGGAAAACCGCTACTGGGACTTTCATGGAGACCTGATCGGGAAATGCTATGCCACCCAGATTATGGTGCCAATAAAATCCATGGGCAGTGCTAGGGCCATGTCTGTGGACCGCTTGGGAGAGCGTATGCTCTACGAACGGAAGAGTCATCAGTATGACAAGGAACAAATTGAAGAAGTCTTGAGTCAGTTGAGTAGCCAACAACGTAGAGGGGCAAGAGTTCTGCACTGGGAAGAAGTGGAAGTGGGGGAAAAAGTTGGTCCTGTAGTCATGGTTCCGTGGACTCTACAGGATCAGATAAGCTACCATGCCTTGTCCTGGGCCGCAGCTTCGACGGACGGTGGAGGCGGGGACGACTTGGCCTTTGAACCTGCCTACGATTGGGTGCGGTATAGACCTTCCTACGGGAGTTACACCAATCCCGCGACCAATTGGCCGTGGACTCCCAATGCAGAGCATGAAGACGCGTTGCTGGCCGCCTACATAGGCCAGCCCGCGCCCTTTGACTATGGAGTTCAGCGGACTGAAATGTGCCAGCAACTCATGAGCAACTGGATGGGCGATGATGGCTTCATCCGGCGCATGGTCATTCCACTAAGGAAACCTGTGTTCTACGGTGATGTTGGCATCTATACCGGTGAGGTTGTCAAGAAATTCAAAGAAGTCCAGGAAGGCGAGTCAATGCCGGGAGCCGTGCCAGGCAAGCGCCAATATCACGCTGTAGGTATCAAGTTTCAGGGTGTGAACCAGCTAGGTGAGGCCCAAGTAGTGGGTACATCTACCGTCTATTTGCCCTCCAAGGAAGACGGACCCGTGCATCTACCTGTCCCTCATCCTGTCCACCCCTCGTATGTACCGTACGAGACATTCTATCGAGACTGGTATTAATACAAACGTGAAGTGATCTCAATTGGCGCCTGCCTTTCCATCCCTGGTTTTGCAAGCGCTCACAGGAAGGAGAAGACCATGTCTGGCGTCTTAGAAGGTGTCAGAGTCTTGGATATCAGTTATGGAATTGCGGGAGGAATGTGCGGTAGATATTTGGCTGATTACGGGGCAGATGTGATCAAGGTAGAACCTCCAGATGGCGACCCTTTGCGTAGAACGGGCCCCTTCTTTCAAAACAATCCCCATCCAGAAAAGAGTCTTCAGTTCCTTGCAGCAAACTTGAACAAACGGGGGATTACTCTAGAGCTAGAGCACGAGCAAGGGAGGCAACTTTACCGCGACCTAGTGAAGCATGCCGACGTTGTAGTAGAGAGTTTCAAGCCAGGGTATCTTTCCACTCTTAGCCTTGGCTACGATGAACTTGCTCAGATAAATCCCGGAGTCATCCTGACGTCCATAACACCCTTCGGCCAGACGGGTCCTTATAGCCATTTCCAAGGTGAAGAGTTGATTCAGTACGCCATGTCCGGAATTATGTCCATTAGCGGCTACACAGACAGGGAGCCTCTGAAGCACGGGGGTAACCAGGCACAGTATGAAGCCGGCTTGGTGGGGGCTGTCACGACATCTTTTGCGCTGTTCACGCAATCTATGACTGGAGAAGGACAGCACGTGGACGTTTCCATTACCGAAGTTGTTTCTTCAACACTAGTTGAGACTCAGCCACCGTATGCCTTCAGAGGTGGCGTACCCGGCCGTCGCTTGCCAAAGGGCCGCATGTTCACGGACCTTATGCCCTGTAAGGACGGGTGGGTTTCACTGACAGCTGGCGGTGGTAGGGCCACAATGGATGATGTAGCCGACTTCTTTGAAAAACCGGAGTTGCGTGACGCTAGATTCGCCTCACCGAGCAGCCGCATGGAAAATGGAGAGGAGCTGGACACCGTCGCGGCGGACGCGCTTGAGAATTGGAGCCGATGGGACTACTTTCACGAAGCCGCCAAAAGGCGACTCTTGGCTGGTTTTGTTCAGACTGTGCCAGAACTGGTCGAGTGTCCCCACCTGGAAAGTAGAGAATTCTACCGTGAAGTAGAGCATCCAGTTATGGGTCGGATTAAAGTGCCTGCGGTGTTATTCAATTACAGTGAGACGCCTTATGAGTCCACACACCCCGCACCTCTCCTGGGCCAGCACAACCAAGCGGTTTATGGAGAGGAACTAGGTCTCAGCAATGAGGACATTCAGGCCCTGAGGCAGCAGGGCGTTGTCTAGCAGAGGAGCGCCATCATGCAACCACATCAGGTAGCACTTCCTTTTGAAGGCATTAGAATCCTGGACTCCACGTATATTTTTGCACTTCCGTACGCCGCTGGCATCATGGCAGACCACGGCGCCGAGGTGGTGAAAATAGAGGGGCCAGCGCACATTGAAGGAGTTCGCCGCGGTGGGCAGGGCGGTCTGTACGCTGAAGGCGACCCTGGTGATGACTGGTGGAACCGTGGAGGCATTTACAATCTGCTCAACAGAAGCAAAGACTCCCTTACCCTGGATATGAGCAACGAAAAGTGTCGTGATATATTCCGAGAGCTAGTGAAAATCTCAGACGTCGTCTTCGAGAATTTTACGCCACGCGTGATGCGGCGGTGGGAGCTAGACTACCCCAACCTACGCAAGATACGCCCTGACATCATCATGGTGTCCAATACGGGCTACGGCCACGGTGAAGGGACTTACTCTACCTATCCCGGGGTAGCCTCAGCTATGGAACCCACTCATGGCCTGAGCAACCTTACAGGTTACATTGGTGGGAATCCTGCTAGGGCTGGAATCTCTTATGTAGATTTCGTAGCGTGCTGGACGGCCTTGTTCGCAGTTTCTGCTGCCTTACGTCGTCGAGCGCGCACTGGCAAGGGACAGTGGATTGACGTGGCTATGTACCAAGCAGGAGTCATGAACATTTCTGAGTATCTGCTTGACTACATTGCCAACGGCAACCCGGGTGAGCGTATAGGCAACCGACACCGATTCAGGGCGCCACAAGGAGTCTATCCTGCCCAGGGTGAAGATCGCTGGATAGCTATTTCGGTAGGTACAGATGCTGAATGGCAGGCGCTGTGCTCTCTTATAGGCAAGCCAGAACTTGCCAAGGAACCCAGGTTTGCCAATAACGCCGAACGCATGAAAACTCACGATGAACTCGACAAGATTATCTCAGAATGGACGGCAGGCCGTGACCGCTACCAATTAATGGAGGAACTGCAACAAGTTGGAATCCCAGCGGGGCCTGTGGTAGACGCGTTGGACATGCACGTTGACCCTCACTACCGTGATAGGGATTTCTTGGAACGCGTGGTATATCCCCAGGATCGAAAGATGGGCTCTCGGGCGATAATTGGGCGTCCCTGGAAGCTCAGTAAGCATGATGTGAAAGTCCGAAAACCTGCTCCTAAAATGGGCGAAGACAATTACAAGTACCTTGTAGGCTTGTTGGGTATGGAACTTACCGAACTTGAAGAACTAGAAAAGGAAGGATTGATCAGTTACGCACCCGTGCCAGACTCCTACGGAACTCCCGTGCCTGATGAGGAGTTACTCAAGCTGAAGATTGTTTCAAGGATTGACCCAGAATACCAAGAGCGACTTGGTATCTGGGAATAAGAATTCGCCACATTTAGGGAAACTAGTCTATGCGAGCCATTCATGGTGGCTTGCTTCACGGCTCTACCGGGAGGATCACATGTTGCTGTTACAAGGTGGCCATATCTACACCCCAGAGGACATGGGCGTTCAAGACTTGCTCTTTGCTAACGACAGGATAGTGAGGATTGAACCGCACATTTCCATGCCATCTCACTGGAGTGATTTAGAGGTTGTCAATATCGCGGGCAAAATCGTAGCTCCTGGATTCATAGATAACCACGTACACATTGCTGGCGGTGGTGGAGCAGGAGGTCCCATTTCCCGAAACGCGGATATCCAGCTATCGCAGATCACACCTTCCGGCGTAACGACGGTAGTGGGCGTACTCGGTTACGACTGCACCACTAAACACGCCCCCAGCGTACTGGCCAGGGCCCTAGCCTTGGAGGAGGAGGGCATCAGCGCCTATATGTATGTGGGAGGCTTTGTCTTGCCTTCGCCCACTATAACGGGTTCCGTGACCAACGACATCGCTTTTATAGACAAAGTGGTTGGCGTCAAGCTGGCGATATCCGATCCCCTTTGTTCCCAACCTTCTGTAGAGGACATCTATCATCTTGCAGCGCTGGCGCGAATGGGTGGTGTCATAGGTAACAAGGCAGGGGTGCTCCATGTTCACGTGGGTCGTGGCAAGTCAGGCCTACAGCCCCTGTTCGACGCCGTTGAACATTCCGATGTACCCATAACACAAATGGTTCCCACTCACGTGGGTTCTTCTACGCGTAATCTGGACCAAGCCAAGGCCTACGCCAAAGCCGGGGGGTGCGTGGATGTCACCGCTACTTCTGCCGCCCGGCCTGCCGAGCGTCCACCTGCTAGCAGCGCCGTCAAGTCACTGCTTGATGCAGGTGTATCGGCCGACCAGATCACTATCAGCTCTGATGGCAACGGCAACTCCGTGCGCCGCGACGACGCGGGCAACATTGTGGACGTGTCCGTGGCTCCCATAAGCAGTCTTCTGGAAACGGTGCAGGCCCTGGTTGAAGAGGAGAACGTTCCCGTGTCTACAGCCCTGGAAACGGTTACTTCCAGTCCAGCTCATGTCCTGAATCTACGTCGAAAAGGTCGCATCGCTTCTGGAGCCGATGCTGACTTGGTTGTCCTGAATCCCGATTTGAATGTCGACAGAGTTTACGCTAAGGGTCAGTTGATGGTGAAGGAAGGCTCTCCTGTGGTCTGGGGGCCTTTCGAAGCCAGATAAGGAGACAAAAGGTGAGGCGGATTGGCAGTTTACGGAGTCTGCCTAAATTGTACATGGGGCTGATTTCTGAGCTAGCGAACCAATTCTAAGGTTACACAGAGATGCAAGTTGTTGGGTAACCGCGATCCGAACACCGGAGCGCGTCGAAGGTCGACCATATACCCTGGCTGGGGCGTAGTAGCCGGGGCTTTTCTGGGCAATGGAATGTTCGGCGCCGTGGGCCTGGTTGTCATTGGCTTCTTCTTCAAGCCCATGAGTGAGAGCTTGGGATGGTCCCGAGGCGCTATGTCGGGTGCGTTGTCGCTACGCTCCGTTGCCATTGTTCTTCCCGCCCCTTTCATTGGCCCAAAGGTAGATGCCTGGGGCGCCCGTCCATTCGTTTTTTGGGGGGCTGTCACTGCAGGTCTAGCCACGGCGGGGTTAGCACTGATTACGGAACTCTGGCAATTCTACCTTTTGTATGGCCTCATTGGCTCCGTCTGCTTCGTTTGTATTGGCAACTTGGTCACCGGCACCGCGGTTTCCAAATGGTTTGTCCGAAGACGTGGAAGAGCGTTGGGTATCGCGGATTTGGGTGTGGGGTTAAGCGTGGCCTTGTTGGTACCCTTAGTGGAAGTCATGATCGATTCAATTGACTGGCGTGCCACCTGGGTGGTATTAGGCATCGTAACCACAGCTGTGGTTGCCCCTGTTTCTTTGCTGATGCGCAGGCAACCTGAGGACTATGGGTTGAAGCCTGACGGGTTCTCTAAAGATGATGACCGGGCACCAGGCCAAGCGGCGGCCCAGGAACTTGGGCCATCCGAGCCGGAGTGGACCAGATCTCAAGCAGTACGAACACCAACCTTCTGGTTGTTGCTTCTCATGTTCAACGCGGGGGGGCTTGCCCTTTCAGGGGTTCTGGCTCATCAGGTACCACATATTACCGACATGGGCTTTACGGCAGCGCAGGCGGCAACGGCCTTGAGCATCTGGGCGATTTTATCTGGAGTTTCACGGATTGGGTTTGGAATTCTCTCCGACCTGGTCCCGATACGGTACGTGGTCACTGTAATCATGTTTGGTAGCGCTGCAGGAGTGTTGCTTCTGCTATGGAGTACCAACGCAACGTTGTTGTACGCCTTCGCCGTGGTCTACGGCCTGTTCCGGGGCGCTTACGTGATGATGACCACGCTTGTCTGGGCTAACTACTATGGACGGAAGTTCCTGGGCAGCATCAATGGCATTGTCTTGCCTTTCAATCTTGTCTCCAATGCGGGGGGTCCCCTCCTAGCCGGATTTCTCTTCGACTTGAAGGGTGATTACACCATTGCTTTGCAGGTATTCGTGGCTTGCTATCTGCTGGCAGGCGTGTTGGCCCTTTTGGCCAAGCAGCCCGTGCCCCAAAATCAGAATGTATCCACGTAGACATTGGGACAGTGGTGTCATAGACTCTGCAAAGCCAAAGAAGAGTATCCATGGAATGATATGGTTCGGGGGAGCAGGAAGACGTTGCAAGTATGCCTGAGAAAACCCAAAGCTGGCGTCCCAGTATTGCTTTCGTTTCGTTCCAGTCCAGCGACTATCGTATCCTCTGGTTCGGCACTATGGGGACAGCCCACGGTTTTTGGATACAGAACGTGCTCTTCGGTTGGTTGGTGCTTCAACTCTCCGACTCCCCGTTCATCGTAGGCATCGCCACTGCCCTGAGATTCATACCCTTTAGTCTCGGCCCCGTGGCAGGTGCTATCGCTGATCGAATAGACCGCCGAAGGGTCTTGCAGATTCTGGTCACCACGCAAGTTATTCTAAGCCTCTTATCCGCACTCTTGGTGAGCACGGGTACCATCAACGTTCCCCTGACTATTGCCTTGGGAATGAGTTTCGGCACCGTCCAGGCTTTTCACTTCACTGTCCGCCACCCTTATATTTACGACATTGTTGGACCAGCCAGGGCCATGAACGGAATAGCCTTGAACAATCTCGCCTTTTGGGGCATGGGTATCCCAGGTTCCGTGTTTGGCGGAGGTCTCATTGCTTGGTTGGGTGCAGACGGCGCCTTCTACGCTATGGGGGTTGGGTATTTCTTGGCTCTTGTCTTGTTCTTGTCGCTCCGGACCGGCTCGACGTATGCTATTGGCGGTAACCCTTCCATGTTGTCCAACTTCCTTGGAGGGTTCCGTCTCATCAAGCAAAACCGTACTGTAGCAATGCTTTTTGGCTTGGTCTTTATAACTGAAATTCTCGCCTTTTCTCATTTCGCCGTTCTGCCCGTGTTTGCCGTGGATGTGTTTGGCGTAGGTGCAGAGGGACTAGGATTAATGATGGGATTACAGGCCTTTGGCTCACTGGTGGGGTTGCTAGGCTTGGTTGCCTTAGGCGATGTCTCCTACAAGGGGAAGCTTCTTCTAACGGCTAGTGCCATCTTTGGGATAAGCTTGGTGGGGTTTGCTATCTCTCCGTCGTTCTTGCTGGGACTCGCTGCGATTACGCTGACCGGCGTCGTCATGGGTGCCTTCGACACACTTCAGCAGACCACTCTTCAGCTCAACGTAAGTGAAGAGGAGAGGGGTAGAGCCGTAGGTATCTGGGTGTTGGGTTTGGGTATTGGTCCTCTGGGACACATACAGGTAGGCGCTCTCGCTCAGGTTATTAACGCGCCAACAGCCTTAGTTATCAATGGTGGCTCTCTAGCTTTGATTGTTCTGGCTATCGCTGCAGCATCGCCACGGTTGCGCCGAGTATAAGCTCAATTCTTGCCTCTTCACTGGAAATTGCCTATACCATACCACTCTGGGGTATGGTAACTCCGTGGGCGCCACGATAGTCGGAAGGCGAAGGTGATTCCCACCCTTCCAGTAACTCAGGCGCTGGTTGGTACACTTCTACACCGAGGGGTCTGCATGTCGGAGCCGGGTCCCCAGCGTCAGGGCCCCATGTTGGGATGGAAAGGTCTCCCCCGGGACATGTAGAGAGTGCGCAAAGCAGGTCAATTTCGGCAAAGAACTCAAAGAAGTCCCCTTTTTGGGCTGGACTGGGTTTAACGAAGTACTTGTCGTCTTTTGTGAGGCCAGTCACCTGGAAAATGTTCAGAACGTCGTGCACGTCGTTCTCGGTCAGGTGATAGGGCAGGACAGCTCGCACCAGATTGGAATGACAGGTGAAGTCGAACTCCTCATGGTTCAGCAGTTTGTGAACGTAGGGATCACAACGCGTTCCCAAGAGGTCATGGCAGCCAGCCCCGTCCTCATCCAACCCGTACCGTATAGTCTCATTCGTAATAGTCAACATAGGCCGAAGATACGGCATGCAAGACCAGAGTCTATCATGCCTCGCCACATGGGCCCTGTGGAGTTGTTTGGTTCGAGCTGCCCAGAATCGCTCGTGAGGGTTGTGAAGGTTCCAAACATTGAAGTCGGCCACCTGGGGACCCTCTACTACAACGATGCGGCACACCTGGCCGGCGTATACCATCCAGGCTTTTCCCGACCTTGGGGGAATCACAAACTGTTCCACTAAGCCTCGTTTCTCTGTTTCTATGGCTAAACGGTTGTAGTAATCTTTGTCTACTTCCAGAAAAGAGTCTTCTTTCGCCATATAAATCACCCGCGGTTTAACCATTGGAGCACCTCCTGCATTTAATCCTCATAGCCGTTCCAAGCCTAGCCGCGATCTATCGGCATATCAACCGTTAAGGGCCTGAGGTTAGCTAACCTGTACTGACCCGTGTCGGCGGAGAGCAAGCGGTGGTATGATACGGCAGTCACCCTGCTATATCAGATGAGGCCTCAAAGTTCATAACCCGGAGCTGCATCAGACCTGGTTCTGGGTGGAAGAGACAGACCAGTTCATGGGGGGAATCCAACATGCTTTATGAATCTGAGCAAGGAAACATCCTTATGGCCATCACAGGTGAGAGTCTTATCACTCAGGGATTAAGTGTGTTCCGGGAGGAGCGCTTCCTCAAACTGAGAGATTTGTTACTAAGTGCAGATGTAAGGTTCACCAATCTCGAGGTGTTGTTAAACAACTATGAAGACCCACCTGCGTATCTCTCGGGCGGTACATATATGCGCTGCGATCCTCGTTTCGCCAAAGATCTCCAATGGCTAGGACTCAACTTGATCGCCTGTGCCAACAACCATGCTTTTGACTTTGGCGAAAACGGTGTACTCACCAATATACGCTATCTAGATGAGGCAGGGCTGGTCCACTCAGGCACTGGGAGACACCTAGCAGAGGCTTCAGCACCCGCCTATCTCAACACCCCCAACGGGCGCGTAGCTCTTGTTTCAGCCACAAGCCCTACTGGAGGAGTCTCAGTCATGGCCCAGGCTGGTGAACAGCGCCGCGACTTTATAGGTCGCCCTGGCGCCAACGTCATTGGCTTCACCACAGAGTGGACTGTGGATCGTCAGGCATTTGATGAACTCCGTCGCATTAGTAACGGTCTGGGCTGGGCGGAGCAGGTGCGGCGTTCAGGTGAGAGTGGATACCAGAGCCCCATTCAGGACACGGACTCCATGGTGCATTTGCTGACCAATGTGGTAGGAGAGGCGTCACCGGCGAGATTCGTGCTGGGTGATTCCTTTGAGCGACACACCTATATAGATGAAGCCGACTTAGAACGTAATATTCAGTGGGTCAGCGATGCCAGACGAATGGCGGACTGGGTTATGTTCACCATTCACACCCACGAAGGCGGAAAGACCCTCTCAGATCCCGCCGACCATATCAGAGTCCTTGCCCATGCCGTCATAGACGCCGGGGCCGATATGTTCATAGGCCATGGGCCCCATGAAGACCGAGGCATAGAGATCTACAAAGGCAGGCCCATCTTCTATAGCCTGGGCGACTTCATCTGTCAGAACGATAGTGTCCTTCTCCAACCCCACGACAACTATTTACGGCAGGGCCTGGGCTGGGAAGCGACCCCCGCCGACTTCTTCGACGCGCGCTCAGCCAATGGCACACGAGGTCAAGTAGTACAGGCCATTCGTTGGGAGAGCGCCGTTGCTATGACCAGGTTCGATGGCAGACAGCTGAAGGAGATACGGCTTCATCCCGTTGACCTAGGCTTTCAGCGTCCCCTTTACCAGCAGGGTCGTCCCCTTCTTGCCGAGGGAGAGGTAGCAGAAAGAGTGCTAGAGCGGTTCCAGAGGCGGTCCCAGCCGTTTGGTACAGAAATCAAGATAGAAAGCAACGTGGGGCTTATTCAAGTCTAGAGACTATGCTGCACTATAAGAACTCTATCTTGCATCAATAATCCGCCATCGGGTAGGGTCCATCCTCTTTTACCTTGGTAGCACAGGACTCATTGTTCTCCTAGCGATGGCCTTCTTCCGTCTGCTTCAGGAGAACAATGCGACAATTGGGCGCCGCCAATCAAACATGAGACATAGGGAGATAAGTCGCTGTGACCATCGGACAAGTCAAACAGAAGCAGGACGTTCTTGGAGCCTTGAGGTGGCGCTCTATAGGCCCGCCTAGAGGGGGACGCGTGGTTGCAGTGGCTGGAGACCCCTGGAATGTGACCACTTTCTATTTCGGTGCCTGTGCTGGGGGAGTGTGGAAGACTTCTGACGCTGGCATCTATTGGGAAAACGTTTCCGACGGCTTCTTCAACACGGCGGCGGTTGGCGCTATAGCCGTTGCCGACTCCGACCCTAATGTCATCTATGCAGGCACCGGAGAAGCCTGCATTCGAGGAAACGTCTCTTATGGCGACGGCGTTTACAAGTCCACGGACGGCGGCAAGACCTGGGCCAACATGGGCCTGTCGGATACGCGTCACATCTCCCGTATCCGTATCCATCCCAAGGATCCCAGCCTGGTGTATGTGGCGGCCTTTGGCCATGCTTTTGGACCAAATGAAGAGCGCGGCATCTTCAGGTCCAAGGACGGCGGCAAGACCTGGGAGAAGGTATTGTTTAAGAGCGACAAGGCAGGTGCCGCCGACCTGACCTTTGACCTCACCAACCCCCGCATCCTTTACGCTACCATCTGGCAGGCGTTGAGGACGCCCTGGAGCTTGGTAAGTGGTGGCCCCGACAGCGGAATATTCAAATCTGTGGACGGTGGCGACATCTGGACGGAGATCACCAACAACCCGGGTCTGCCCAAGGGTCTCAAGGGCCGTATGGGCATAGCGGCCTCACCCGCCCAACCGGGCCGCGTCTGGGCCACTATAGAGGCCGAAGACTGTGGCGTTTACAGGTCAGACGATGGCGGCGATACCTGGGAAATGGTCAACGATAGCCGGGATGTGCAGGCGCGCCCCTGGTACTATCAGCACATCTTCGCCGATCCCCAAGACGCAAATACCGTCTGGATACTCAGCTCCCAATGCTGGAAATCGTTGGACGGTGGCCGGGTATTTACCCGGGTCACCACGCCTCACGACGACAACCATGACCTGTGGATAGATCCCAACAATCCGCAGCGTATGATCGAAGGCAACGACGGTGGCGCATGCGTCACCCTTAATGGTGGCCAGACCTGGTCCACCATTTACAATCAGCCCACCGCCCAGTTCTATCACGTCAGGGCTGATAACCAGTTCCCTTACCGGCTTTACGGTACGCAACAGGACAACTCCGCAATCAGCGTCCCGTCACGCACCCACAAGGACGCCATACACTGGAGCGACTGCTATCCCGTTGGCAACGCGGAGAGCGGCTACATAGCTGTCCATCCTGAAGACCCCAACATCGTCTTCTCGGGAGCCATTGGCATCTCCCCGGATGAAGGAAACCTCCTTCGCTATGACCATCGGACAGGTCAGGTCAGGAACGTTACGGTGTGGCCAGAGTTCTATGCAGGGTGGGGCGCCAAGGACATGAAGTACAGGTTCCAGTGGACCTACCCCATCCAGTTTTCACCTCACGACCCCAACATCCTGTACGTAACGGGCAACCTGGTGTTCCGGTCAAGAGACCAGGGGAGCAGTTGGGAAGCCATCAGTCCTGACCTCACCAGGAACGACCCCACTACTCTGGAGCTGTCGGGAGGCCCCATCACAATAGACGCGACGGGTGCGGAGACCTACGGCACCATTTTTGCTTTCACCGAGTCCCTTCACGAAAGGGGCGTCTTCTGGGCTGGATCGGACGACGGACTCATCCATATATCCAGGGACGACGGCAAGACGTGGGACAAGGTGACGCCCAAAGGCCTGCCGGAATGGACGCTCATCAGCATGATTGAGCCTTCTTCTCATGACCCTGCCGCGGCTTACATAGCGGCGACACGCTACAAGCTGGACGATCCCAGGCCAATACTCTACAAAACCAACGATTACGGCAAGACCTGGACGGACATCTCTCAAGGGATCCCAGGTGGAGACTACACGCGAGTCATTCGGGAAGACCCAACCCGACGCGGCCTGCTGTACGTCGGCACCGAGACCAGTGTTTACCTTTCCTTTGACGATGGCGCGTCCTGGCAGTCCTTGCAAGCCAACCTGCCCGCTGTGCCCGTGTACGACCTGGTTATCAAAGATAATGACCTCCTCGCCGCTACCCACGGGCGGTCTTTCTGGATCCTGGATGACGTGACCCAAATACACCAGGTCACGGACGACCTGGCCTCAAAATCCTTCCATCTCATGAAACCGCGTGACACGTACCGGGTAGCTGGGCCGGGCAAGAACTACCAGCTCGCCCTGGGGGCAGTCGCTTACAGCGAGACCAAGGACATTCAGGGTCAGACGCTCCGCAAGTTCCTGGACGCTGGAAAGAACCCGCCTGACGGCGTAATCGTCACCTACTACCTGAAGGACAAACCGTCCGAGGATGAAGAGGTACTGCTCAGCTTCCTGGACTCCGACGGCCAAATGATCAAGACCTTCTCCAGCAAGAAAGAGGATGGTCAGGGATCGACTGGTCCATCGGAGGTATCAAGAGTATCGGCTGAGGCCGGTATGAACCGGTTCATCTGGGACACGCAGTATTCCGATGCATGCAAGGTCCCTGATGACAAATCGACGGAGCAGATAGTGATCGCGCCTTTGGCGCCACCCGGCACCTATCAGGTGGTCTTGAAGGTAGTAGGTCAGTCTCAGACTGAGACCTTCGACATCGTCAAAGACCCCCGAGTGGCCACTACTCAGGAGGACTTTCAGGCGCAGTTCGACCTGCTGATCAAGATACGTGACAAGATGTCGGAGACCAACGACTCTGTGGTCAAGCTCCGTAGCGTCAAGCGGCAGGTGGATGAGTGGACACGCCGTGCTGCTGGTCATTCCTCAGCCGACGCCGTATCAGAGGCGGCCAGCGTTCTGCGAGCAAAGCTTTCAGTCATAGAGAACGACCTGGTGCAGGTGGACTTCAAAGGAGAGCGGGATCGTTTTCACCTTCCCGCCAAACTTAACCGCAAGCTGGCCGATCTGGCCGGCGTGGTGTCCAGCGCCGATTTCGCCCCACCAAAACAGGCCTATGACGTGTTGGATGACTTCACTGTCAGGATAGACTCGCAGCTAGAGCGCCTGCAGGAGGTCATAGGCCAGGACGTTTCTCAGTTCATGGACATGGTCCACGAGATGAAAATACCGGCCATAGTTCCTACTACAGGCGACTGCTAGCAGCTTTAACAGGTGGAGCGGGGGACGGGACTCGAACCCGCGACAGCCTGCTTGGAAGGCAGGGGCTCTACCACTGAGCTACCCCCACTGGGGTATACTCTAGTTTATAGCATTGCCCCACGGTTGGCTAGGACGCTACGTTACGCTGACCCGCAACCAGTGGCCCGCCATGAAATACGGCATGTACAAGCCAAACCGAGCAACCATGGCGATTACAATCGCCCACGCTATGCCGAACTCGTTGAGATGGGCCAGCACCGGCAGGCCAAAGGTATGGGTCGTGCCGGTCAGTATGAGGACCAGGGGGATCTCCAGCATCCACATGCTGGCGCGACTTGAGTCCCCAAGTCGTCAGTAATTCTTCTTGACTTTCAAGACAGTTGCTGTCTACCGTCAAGTTAGGCCCACTGTGATGGATTCGAACTTTCATGAGGGTCTAATGAGGCACAACCGGTCAAATACCCCATTTGGCTGCCCCTGTTGAATTCGGCTCGTCACCCGGAATACAGGAGTCTTTTACGCCGGTCTGGATCGAGATTCTGGTGTAATCGCATAAGTTCGACGTAGTACAGGACAGAAGGTACAATAGCCATATGGGTATGTTCATGGGATCCTCGCCCGTTGAATGTGTGGTAACTTATGTGGGAACGTTGGATAAATATATCCTAAGTCATAGCTATATCTGGCTCCGTGCATGGGGGGAAGATCCGAACCGTCCTCCGTTTCGCCGTCGTCGCCCGGGTCCGATTCTACACCAAGCGCGGACCTGGCACCAGCTATCGCTTCTTGAACATTGGGACCTTACCCGACATGCTCATCGGCCTGTTCCAGGAAGCGGATCCGAGGAAGCCGAGAAGAAACCCCGTAGCTGTTGCTCGGGACTGGCAACGACTCTTAGACAACGACGACGTACCCTCCAGGGCAGACCTGTCAAGGGAGCTGGGTATTAGCAGGGCACACGTTACGCAGGTCTTGGGTCTCCTCAGCTTACCGCTCCAAGAGCAAGAGGCTATCCTGGCCTTGGGTGACCCTCTGACGGGTAAAGGGACGGGCATCCGCACGTTAAGAAACCTAGCGAGCTTGAAAACTCAAAAGAGTCTCGACACCTGATGTTTTGCCTCGATACTGGCCTTGATAAGGAACCGTCCCATTTGGTACCACACGATTGTATGCCGCCGCGTCCGCTGGATAGGACTTCGGCCATTCTCCCTGGACGAGTGTTTTCCTTCATGCGCACCATCGCCTTCATTGAACGAACGTTTATGGCCGTCGGGCAATAGCGACGAAACCATTTGGTACTCTTGGACCGTCGGTTTGGCTGCAGCAGACGGTGGCCACACCGGGACTTCTAGCTAGTCTTCTTCTAGAACGGTCTCTACAGAGGACGTTCGATTCTCTAGTTCGATTCTCCATAGGTGGGCCAAGGCGTACTGATTTGCGAACTTTTCGGTGGGAGGTTCGTATCTGAGGAGGCGGCTCAGGCGACTCCGGAAAGCGCCTCCGAGCTTCCGATCCACAAGGGTTGGAGGCTCAGCCAGTCTATGACTCTCGTCCTGTCCTCGCGGCACTAACATAGCAAGTGGTACAAACATCGGGGGCAGGTCAGTAGGCATCTTCCCCAACCGACCGGCCGTGCGCCGCCTGGTTGGGGCCGTCCTGGCCGAGCAGCACGATGAATGGGCCGTCGGCCGTCGATACCTCTCACCCCCCATTCTGACCTTCAACGAAGCTCTTCCAGAGGCCGATCTCGCGGAGGCGAGAGCCGCCTAAACAACATTAACAGGATGACGCACTCTTACACCACTTGACGGGACGTGACCGTCCTAATGGTGCTGACTTTACTGAACTCCTTAAGAAATTGCGGAAGAATTTGCGAGAAGAACTTCACTTAAAGAAGCATACTGGGGATGATCCCATTCTAGTTCGGTTTTAATATGCCTACCGCCCACCGCGGCAGCCCATGAAGGAGTTTCCGCCCTATCGGCGACGGTCGGCGCTTAGGACACTTGCCGAGCGGTGGTCGCCCGATAGGGCGAGCCAAAAACGGTGTCAGGAACTGTTTTTCTCGGCTTGACAAGTGTTCTCGGGCGTTCAGGCGCGCGGCAACATCTCCACGGTCTCGCATAGCAACACATCGTCTTCACCGCGCAGTTCGTTCACTCGGCCGTAGAGCGTTGCGCCGAAAGCTATGCTCGCTTTCCGTGCGATAAATTCGTCGGCTTCGAGCCGGAAAAATCCTGATGGCTTGGCGCGGAACGTGATGCCCGCGCGAGCCAAGATGTCCCCGAAGGGGCGGACGCCTTCGATAAACTCTGGACGCAACAGCGCCGGGAAGGCGTCCAACACGATGCGAATGGCGGCCAATTCCACTACCTGGCGCTCTCCTTCCTCCCCGGTGTACAGCCCGACGAAGCGGTAGAGCGAGCGTTCGTCAACGATCAGGTCATCCGCTATGAGGTCTACGGCCAGCCGTTGGCCCCAGTGCGCCTCAAGGGTGGCCGTCATGCCGGCGTTGTGGACCAAGAGCTTGTGGTAGCTGCCGGGTACTTGCTCCGGAGGCTCGACATGGATTGCCGGCACTTCCATCGACAGGTAGCACCAAAGCTTGCGGACTACCGCTTCCACCTGATCGCACTCGGCTCTTCCCCAATCGACCATGGTTCCTCCTTGATTCTCCAAGTACGACAAAACCGACGTGGGCTACCTGGGACTGCACTCACCTCGGCGTGAGCATCCGCTGCATCAAACCTTCCGCCGTCTCATCGACCGAGAACGAGTGCAAACTTTTCTCCAATACGAAGCCCCCCTCGCAGCATAGCCTAAGAGTCTCGACAAGGGATCACAATAGCCACGGATGTTGAGCAGCCCAGTGAGCTTGTCGTGATACCCGGGTTGAAGTGAGGTGAGCGTCTCCATGGTCTCCTCCAGCATGCCGCGCCTTCCCGGCAGCGTGATGAACCCATCGGCCGAGCCCCAGTGTGCTGCAACACCGTGAGCGTACTCTTCATGCCGCCTGGACCTATCAGCCGGATCGCTTGGGTGTCTCAAAGTCGTTAAATTGCTCCGAGTTGACGGTGTAACCGCTGAGTCACCCCCAGGCGTGAGTCACGCCTGGACCCCAAAATAACCGCTGGGTCATGCATGCCATTTTGATAGCCCCAGAGCCCATTTTTGTGCCTGTGGCTCCCCGGGTAGGACTCGAACCTACGACCAATCGGTTAACAGCCGACCGCTCTACCACTGAGCTACCGGGGAGTGCGGAGACAACCTCCTGATTCTAGCCTGTCTGCTATGGGCAGGCAAGCCAGAGCGCATCAATCAAATCCACAACCGCCGCTGTAGACCTGTCTGCGGCATTTCAACCCGTTGCCCCGGATTCCTTCAGCTTTGCCTGCTCCCCCGACGTATAGCCCAGCTCGGTGAGGATGGCTTCTGTATCCGCTCCCATGAACGATGGCTCGTGAAGCAATCCGGCGGGCGTGCCAGCGAACTTCATGCCGAAACCCGGTTCGTACTGCTTCTCCCCGGTGTCGGGAGCGGTTGTTTCCAATATCATCTCGCGGGCTTTGAAGTGAGCGTCGTTCAGAAAGTGCTCCATCGACGAGTTGACCGGCCCGAACTCGATGTCGTGCTCTTCAAGGATATCCATCCATTCAGCAAGGGGCTTGCTCTTGAACCGCTCCCTGAAGAAGCGGAACATCTCATCGCGTAATTCCCCAGTCGGGCGTATGTGCGGTATCCAATCCTCCCGTTCCAAGAGACGGCAGAGGCGTTCCCAGAACCAGGGCTCCCGTGTGCTCAATGCCACGTGACGGCTATCACTGGTCTCGTAGATGTTCAGACCGGGATAGGCGCCCACCAGCATCTCGTCCTTGTGCTCGTTGGGCAGCTTCAGGGATACGTCGGTAAACGACACGTCGATGTACTGGCCCTCGCCGCTGCTGGAGCGTCGCAGTAGGCCCATCAACAGCGCCATGGCGGCGAAGTAAGCGGCATTGAGGTCAGCTTGACCCTGGCTCACCATGGGGACCTGGGGCTTGCCGTCGTCGTCCAATGGCAGCATGCCCGATACGCTTTGGAATGCGAGATCGTGGGCGGCGAGGCCTGAATACGGTCCGGTTTGACCGAAGCCGGTCAGCGAGCAGTACACGATGTCCGGCTTGACCATTTTCACGGAGTCGTAATCAACACCCAGGCGCTTCACCGCACCGGGCCGGTTGCTTTCCAGCACGGCATCCGATTGCTTGGCCAGCCGCATGAATACGCCGAGAGCACCCTCGGAACGCATGTTTAGAAACAGGCTGCGTTTGTTGCGCTGATTGACGGCGTCGCCGCGGCGCATGCCGCCTTCGCCGGGCGCGGCGCGTTGCGCGTATCCCGGCTGGACCACGGAGACGACCTCCGCTCCGTAGTCCGCGAGGATACCGGTGGCCTGGCGGCCGGGCCCGGCGCGGCACAGGTCTATTATGCGGTAACCTTCCAATGGGCCGTGCATAAGCGCCTCCTAATCGGCGAACTCCTCGCTCCTTGAGAAGGAGCGCATTAGCTTGAGGTAAGATTCCTTTCCATACGGCAGCTTGGCTTTGTTCAGAACGTCCTTTGCAACGGAGGCCCCGTCCGCAAGCAAGTCCACGACGGTCATGGCCATCGCTTTTGCGGGATTGATCACCGCTTTGGCGTAGTCCTGGACAAGGTAATCGGAGCCATGGCCAATCCCCGTAACGCCGCCTGCATAGGGATGTATTGCGGGAATGATCTGGCTGATATCGCCCATATCCGTGGACCCTGTGCGGTGCCCGGTGAAGCTCACGTTCTCTTTGCCCACGAGACGAACGGCGTTTTCCCGCCACAAGCCCATCATCTCCCGGTTCATGTTGAGCGGCAAGTAGCCGGGAATGGTATCGATTTTCACCCTGGCTCCCACCGCCATGGCTCCCGCGCGCAGGGCGCGGTCGACCCTCCTATCCCAGTCCAAGATGGCGTTTGCATTGCTGGCGCGCACAAATGTCTCCAGCCGGACATCGGAAGGCACCGCGCTCACCGCATCGCCGCCACGGGTTACAATGGGGTGTACTCGCACCGTATCAACGCCGTGGAACGTTTCCCGCAAAGCATGAACGGATTGAAGCCCCAGCATCGCGGCGTTGAGGGCATTGATACCCATGTGCGGCGATCCGCCGGCGTGGGCGCCTCTTCCCAGGTATTGGACGTGCTTCACCACAAGCCCGTTATTTGTGCCGGAAGCGGCCAGCAGCCCGTCCTCCGGCGTGCTGGTGGTATGCGTCATCATTGCCATGTCAGCGTCATCGAACTCCCCCAGCCGCACCAGCTCAGGCTTGCCGCCTATGAACTCAACCGTGCCTTCACGCCGCAGGCCGTTGCGGAACTCCACCTCGATCAGTTCCTCGGCGGGGACTGCAAAGAACACCAGTCTGCCGGAGAGCCGGTCGAGCACGCCGGAGAGCCGTAAGCCCGTGGCCACACCGAGCATCATTGCGATCTGGCAGTGATGGCCGCAAGCATGGGCGGCCCCGGTGTCCGGGTCAGCCTCGTGGTGATCGGGTACTATCATGGAGTCGAGCTCGCCAATCACTGCTACGGATGGCCCCGGCGAGCCTGCCTCCGCCCAGGATTTGACGCCGGTAATGGCAAGGTTGTCCCGGTGAGGCAGCCCCAGCTTGTCGAACTCCTCCTGCACTAGGCGCGCCGTTTTCCGCTCTCTAAACCCCGGCTCCGGGCCGGCGAGGATCCGCTTTGCTACGTCTATCAGGTCAGCGGCGTGCTGGTCGATAACCTCGTTGACCCTTGCCTTCATCTCCTCTTTGGTGGACAAGTCGCCTCCTCAAACAAACCTGGCGGAAGCCATCGCTCCTACTGCTATGAGCAGTAGGATAGCCGTGGCCTGTCCCGATATCCTCAGCCGGGAGGATAGACCCTGGATTTCGCCCATCTCCTCCACTGTTGGCTGGCGCCCCTGGGTGGTCTTGCCTATCTCCCGCATCCTGAGATTGGTGCGTATGGTCGCCAGGTTGAGCACGTAGGCGGCCACGGTGGTAACCAGCCCCAGCGCCATGGCCCAACCCCAGCCCGTTTCGTGCAGCGTGTCCAGGCTATTGCCTCTCAGGACGAAGATCAAAACGATGCCGGATACAATGTTGACGGTTCCCGCGGAAGCAAAGGTAACTCCAATGGCTCCTGCCATGGAGCGCATCACCGTCTGCTGCACGGCGTGGCCCAGTGCTCGTAGGCGCGGTTCCATTACAAAAGCCAGGAACAGAGAGACGCCGGCCCAGATTACACCGGAAACTATGTGCAGCAGGCGCCAGAACACCATATCGATATCTATGGTCGACCTCCACCAACGAGTACAGGCGGGCAGTAGTGTATCAGAAGACGTTGCTCTGCAAGCAACCAAGAGACACATTTGCAATAATACACCTATGAAAGTTGTCATAGCACCCCAGGTTTTCAAGGGCGGCCTCAGCGGCATGGAAGCGGCCCGCGCCATCCGTCGGGGCGTCCTCAGAGTGTACCCGGATGCGGAGAATGTGCTGTTGCCGGTTGCCGATGGTGGCGACGGCACCCTGGAAGCCTTGGTGGGCCCTTCAGGCAGTTACTTTGAAGCGCAGATCACAGGCCCGCTGGGTGAACCAGTCAGGGCTCAGTGGGGCGTGATGCCCGACGGCAAAACCGCGGTTATCGAGATGGCGCTGGCTTCCGGCTTGACGCTAGTTCCTCCGGAACGGCGCGACCCCCGGCTGACTACAAGTTACGGTGCCGGCGAGCTGATAAGGGAGGCCTTGGACAAAGGCTGCCGTGAAATAATAATAGGAGTTGGAGGCAGCGCCACCAACGACGCCGGCGCAGGAATGGCGCAGGCTCTGGGCGCCAGGCTTACCGATGACGGCGGGAATCAGGTGAGTTTTGGGGGCGCTGCTTTGTCGAATTTGAGGCGCATAGAGCTGGGCGCTATGGATACGCGGCTCATGGAATGTCGCATAAGAGTAGCCGCCGATGTCAACAACCCGCTCTGCGGGCCCCTGGGCGCAGCAGCGGTTTACGGGCCGCAAAAGGGGGCCACCGCTGAAATGGTTGACCTGCTGGACTCTGCCCTGAGGCGCTTTGCCGAAATAGTAGAGCGTGACTTGGGAGTGGACCTGATACACCTGCCCGGGGCGGGTGCCGCAGGCGGCGCCGGCGGAGGACTCGTGGCTCTATTGGGCGCACGATTGGAGTCAGGGGCGGCCCTGGTCTGCGACGCGCTCCACCTGGAGGAACATCTGCAGGGCGCGGACCTGGTAATTGTCGGTGAGGGCAGAATGGATGCTCAAACGGTCTACAACAAAGCGCCCATCGTCGCGGCCCAGCGCGCCAGGAAGCTGGGCTTGCCCGTTATCGCGGTCGCGGGTTCGCTGGGAGAGGAGCATCAGGCGGTGTTTCAACATGGAATTAGCGACGTTGAAAGCGCTGCGCCGCATGACCTCCCCTTGGATGAAGCGTTGCAGCGCGCCGGTGAGCTGGTGGCAGAGGCCGCAGAGCGAGTGGTAAGGAGATATAAGAGAGGCTCGACTAGATACCGGCGGCCTCGGAGGTTTCCAAGATGACCATGTAGACTACCATTGGACCGTGAACTCCCGTAACCAGGGTTTGTTCTATGTCTGCGGTACGACTGGGCCCGGTGATCAAACTGAGGTAGCTTCCCATGTCGCCTTGTCCTTCCATAAAGGCCAGGCGCCGCAAAGCGAACAGGTCGTCCAGGGTCTCGTAGACCTGGTGCGCCTCGATAACCGCGACATGTATGGGGGGAAGTATAGATACCAGGCGGCTCACCCCCTGGCGGGGTACCAGTACGCATGTGCCTGTCTCGGCTATGGCATAGTCCACGCCGGTAATGCCTATGTCGGCCTGCGCCATGTCGTTCCGCAGCTGCTCCCGCAGCGAGTCTTCCTTTGCTGTGGCCACGGTGAGGCGGACGCCATGTTTAGCCAGGGCATCGTCTATGGACAGACGGTGGAACACCTCGTGCGTGGAGCGCACGACCAGCCCGGCTCTCTGTTCTCTGGCTATGGATAGAACGTATTCGGTGGCTTCTTCCGTGGTTGCGGCTCTGAGCACGTTCCATCCGGCATTGAACGCGGACTGGGCCAGCCGTTCCAGCAGTTCGGTGCGACGTGCCTGGGCGCGCGCCTCTATGGTCACAACCTTCTGCCGTTGTATCTCTCGCCTGGTCTTAAGGCGGTGGTAGTCCGGCCGCCCCGGAGTTCCCCTGCGTCCCAGAGCTTCTTGCACGCCAGCGATGAACTTATGCCTGGATGTGCCCGTCATAGCCTGCTCAATGGGTCTCTTTGTCTCCCTGCTTCAGCTTCTGTTCCCATACCTTGTGGAACGACTTGGGAGCCAGCCGGGGGAAGTCCCTGTTGCGCGTCCACTTGGAGAATGGAGCCAGCGGTATTCTTCGCAGGCGGCTGCCTTTGACAAACGGCCGCTGCGCCAGGGCGGCGATGGCCCTGTACTTTGACAGTGCCCCTTCTGAAGCAACGATGCGGCTCCATATCCCAAAGCTGAACCGTTCCAGGAAGGTGGCCTTGCGCTCCCCTTTGTCGCCTTCCTTCAGGTCTTGTCGCAGCTTCAGCAGCATCCTTGGGATGTTAATTTTGACCGGACAGGCATCGCGGCACGCCCCGCAAAGCGTGGAGGCGAAGGGCAGGTCTTTGGCATGCCCCGGCCCGTTCATGGCAGGGGTCAGGACGGAGCCTATGGGACCGGGATAGACCCAGCCGTAGGCGTGTCCTCCTATCTTCTGGTAGACGGGACAGGTGTTGAGACAGGCGCCGCAGCGGATGCAGTTGAGAGCTTCCCGGAGCTCCGGGTCGGCCAGAAGCTTGCTCCGTCCGTTGTCCATGATCACCAGGTGAAGCTCCTCAGGCCCGTCCTCATCGCCGGGGCGGCGCGGCCCGGAAACGAAAGTTACGTAAGAGGTGAGACGCTGCCCGGTGGCGGCCCTGGGTAGCAGGCGAAGCATGACGGCTAGGTCCTCCAGGGTAGGGACCACCTTTTCCATGCCCATCAGCGCGACGTGGATGCGGGGCAGGGAGGTGCTCAACCGTCCATTGCCTTCATTGGTGAATATGGCAATTGTCCCCGTTTCTGCAACGGCGAAATTCACGCCTGTTATGCCCATATCCGCTTCCAGGAACTTATTGCGAAGCGCTTTTCTTGCCGCGATGGTCAGCGCGGGAATGCCGGCCTTCTTTCGCGTACCCAGCTTTTCGTTGAACAGGACGCCAACTTCCTCCTTGGACTTGTGAAGCGCGGGCGCAATGAGATGAAACGGCGTCTCGTTGGATAGCTGCAGTATGAACTCGCCAAGGTCTGTTTCCACGGGTTCGATACCGTTGCTCTCCAGGGCATGATTCAGCCCCATCTCTTCTGAGACCATGCTCTTGCTCTTGGTGGCCAGCTTTACACCTCGACTGCGCGCCACTTCCAGAACGACGCCCGTTGCTTCTTTAGCGTCGCGGGCAAAATGGACGGTTCCCCCGTTTTGCTGCACGCGGTCGGTTAGAAGCTCCAGGTAGTAGTCCAGGTTTGCAATGGTGTGCTCTTTGATGCGTCGGCCCTGCTCCCGGTACTCCTCCCAAACCTCCGGTGTCAGTTCCGCCACTGCTCTGCGACGCGCCAAGTCGAACCCTTCAGAGACCCGGGACAGAGAGTTCTGTACCTGCTCACTGGCCAGCGCCTGAAGGGATAGCTTCTTGAACTGTTCAGATCTGACTTGCACTCAGGAGGCCTCGTGGTCGAGAAGTTGCGCAAGGTGCATGGGTTGAGTCTTAATCTTTCTTCGCGATAGACCCCCGGCTATGTGCATTAGGCAGCCGGGATCGCAGGCAACGACTGCATCGGCGCCCGTTTTTTCTATCTGGTCCAGCTTGCTATTGAGGATGGCCCCGGAAATCTCCGGGTACTTCACGGCAAACGTCCCCCCAAACCCGCAGCATTCGCCGTCGCCTTGAAGCGGAACAAGGCGGGCTCCCTTCACGGTCCGCATGAGCTGCTGGCTTTCCGTGGAAGCCCCCAGCTCGCGGAGCAGGTGGCAAGAAGCATGGTAAGTGATCCTTCCGTTGTAGCTTGCGCCCACCCTGGATACGCCCAAAACGTTGACAAGGAACTGAGAGAACTCATGGGTACGCTCGGATAGGGCTTGAGCGGGCTCGGCCAAGGTGGGGTGGCCGCTCAGCATTTCAGGGATGAATATCTTGAGCATAGAGGCACAGGAGCCCGAGGGTACGACGACGTATTCGCTGTCCGCGAACAGCTTGATGAAGCGTTCCGCTAGGGGCAACGCCCGGCTGGTGAATCCTGAGTTGTAGGCAGGCTGGCCGCAACACGTCTGGCCGGAGGGGAAGTCCACTTCCACGCCCTGCCGCCGCAGAACGTTGACGACACTCTCCCCCACTTCAGGGAAGAACTGATCTACCAGGCACGTGACAAATAGAGAAGCCTTCAAGTAAGACCCCCTACGTCAAAAATAGTTCTTGAAAACGGTAACAGAGGAACGGAACAACTGGCAAGAATGCGGAAACCAAAAGAAGGTGTCCTGAGCAACTTAGGCCTCAGCAGGCTTTGACTTTTTGCCCTCACAGTTGCCTGATGCTGGCTTTCGGCCTCTGCCTGCCTTCGTCCTCAGTTTGCTCAGGACTAGAGTAGTTTATCACGGGTTACACGTGGGCTTGTTAAGTATCTGATGGCACCAATTTTAGAGCAATTTCCTCCAATAAACCCGGTGCGTTGACAGGTACTGGAGTAAGCTAAATACTGATGTGTTCCAGATTAGGTAAGGGGGTGTTTATATGAGCAGAGGAATTGGCGGGCATTTGAGGAGATCCTTTGTCAGGGGCCTTTTTGTCCTGATACCTGTTGTGCTTACTTATATGGTACTGAAGTTGCTCTTTGACATAGTAGACGGAGTATTGCAGCCTCTGGTGGAAAGAGGATTTGGCAACAGGATCCCCGGACTTGGCATCCTCTTTCTTGTGGTACTGGTCTATTTGATGGGTCTTCTGCTTGCCAATGTTCTGGGCCGCCAAATGGTTGAGCTGTTGAAGAGAGGACTGCTTAGAATTCCTGTTGTTGGCAGTGTCTACTCCACGACGGGCAAGCTCATAGACTCATTCTCTGGCAGCAGCGATATGGGTTTCAAGCGCGTTGTAGCCATAGAGCATCCAAGAAAAGGGGCGTGGACACTGGGCTTCCTCACCAGCTTTATAGAGGAGGCCCCCAGCAAACGCATGGCCATAATTTACATACCTACCGCCCCTATGCCCAACTCGGGCTGGGTAGCCATCCTTCCCGTAGAAGAGGTCTACGATACCGACTTATCCATAGATACGGCGATGAGCCTGGTGTTGTCCGGCGGCATTACGGCGCCATCACGGTACAAGCGGATGGCCCTAGCGGGAGACTGATTTGCACGACTCACAGATGCTTGATAGGTTGAAAAAACGTTCACTATGCGCAACCCCGTAGGAGGCAATAGATGACTCTGAGCCCCGGAGACAAAGCACCGCATTTCTCATTGCCGGCTTCCACCGGTGAGACCATCTCGCTGTCGGATGCGGCGGGCAGGAAGGTGGTGCTTTACTTCTATCCCAAAGACGATACCCCCGGCTGTGTGAAGGAGGCCTGCAGCTTCCGCGACGCCAATGCCGAGCTGAGGGCGGCGGGCGTAGAGGTGCTGGGCGTCAGCACCGACAGCCTGAAATCGCACCGGCGGTTCGTTGAGAAGTACAAGCTGAACTTTGCTCTTCTGTCCGACGAAGAGAAGACGGTGTCCACGGCCTACGGCGCCTGGGGCGAGAAGACGGCCTGGGGCAAGACGACAGTGGGGATGAAGCGTATGACGTTCCTCATAGATGAGGAGGGGATGATCCGGAAGGTCTGGCCCAAGGTGAGACCGGAGGGCCATGCGGATGAGGTGCTGAAAGCCGTGAAGGCCTGAGCGGTCTGCGTTCGATGATGGAGCCATGGAGCGGTTGAGGGGAGGAATTGTTTCCAACGTTATGTCTACTCCAAAGCTAAACGCGAACCACTTTTTTGCAAATATGGGAAACAAATCCGAAAGTCGACGGATGGTGGCGTGATTTCGCAACGTCCTAGCGACGGATGTTATTGATAATCTCATTGGATTCCATGGTGCGGATGAGGGTGTTGATGGCCTGGAACAGCAGGTCCGGGGGAGCGTCGGGGTAGGCGACGATGCGTCGGATCTTGAGCCGGAGCAAGGCTATCTCACCCTGTAGGCCGTTGAGATGGACGGCGTTCTGAAATGGCTCTCGCTCCTTCTCCCTGAGGGTGGATGAGTAGAAGCCGTGGGTACGGGCGTTCTGGTTGCCAAGCGGCGCGCCACGCCGACGTTGTACGTACTGCTCAGTGCTTTTCCGCAAGTCCATGGGACAAGGGTATAGAGAGGGGGCGGGTGTGGGGAAGGAGGGAGTGTCAGTGTTCTTGTTGGGGTGAGGACCTTCGTTGCTGCGCTCCTGAGGATGACGGATGTAGCGCGCAATGGCTTGGGATTCTTCGTCGCTGCGCTCCTCAGAATGACAGGGCGCCTTGGCGTACCTGCTGGCCAATTCGAGGACCGGCTGCTCCCTGAACGCGGGGCGGAAGATTCGACTGCTTGCCGTTGAAGAGGTCTGCAACGGTGAGTATCTGGGCATGGGGATACATGCGGTTCATTAGCGGGTTGTGGTACAGAGCGGCAAATCGCGCTCAGGCGTCGCTGGGCTCTGGTAAGTCTCGTTGTGACCATACAGGGGAGAGCAGTATCCAGAGGACCACGGCCATTTCCCCTGCGGCAGCCAGAAACAGGGTCTCGCGCATGCCGACAGTCTGGCCTAGCACGCCGCCTATAACGGCACCGATGGGAACGAGACCGATCTCCAGTGAGTTCATGGCGCCGTTCATGCGTCCTTGCAATGGGATAGGTGTTACTGCCTGTCTGAGGCTGACGAGAGCGACGCCAGAGACAGTGGCTCCTATGCTGAAAAGGAAGCTCGCAGCCGTGAGGATGATAATTATGGCGGCAGTCGGGCCTCCGGCCATGGGTGTTGCCAGATCACTCAGTCCCACCATTATAACGCCAATGACTATGGCACGACCGACGCCAACGCGAACTATGACTCGGTCTGCGGCAAGGGCTGCCAGCAGCAGGCCGACGCCGCCCATCGAGAAAATGATGCCGAAAGTGACCGGCCCCAGCCCTAGGCTCTTGTTGACGTACAGGAGCCATACTGCTTCGAACATCGCGTTGAAGATGGCGATTCCGCCGACCACACCGGCGATCGACAACAGCACACGGCTCCGCCAGATCAGGGCGAGTCCCTGGAGGGCTTCCCGGACGAAGTCCTGGCCACTTGACGAGTGATCGGGTTCAGGCTCCGGGACTCGGATGGACCGGATGGCCAAGGCGGATGCTACAAAGGTCAGCGCGTCTACTACAAGCGCGAGCGGCGCCGTGAGCAACTGCACCAGGATTCCCCCGATCCCTGGTCCTGCTACTTCCGACGCCGATCTGCCGACGGCAAGCTTGCTGTTGGCCTCCACCAGCTCATCCCGGGCGACCAAGGACGGTAGCATCGATCTGTTCGCGATATTGAAGAGCATATTCAACACACCCATCGCCAGGGCGGTCGCGTAGAGGTGTTCGATGCGCAGGATACTGAAGGCGGCCCCGACTGGGACCACCAAGAGCAAGATCGCGCGGCCATAGTCGGTAGCGATCATTATCGGACGCTTCTTCCTCCGGTCTATCCAGACTCCCGCGCCAGGCCGAATACCAGCGACGGCGCCGACCCAGCCGCCGCCAGTATGCCCATCTGGACAGGAGTCGCGTCCAGCGATATCACCGCAGTGAGAGGAAGGGCGAGGAAGGTGATCTGCGACCCGAACCTCGAAACGGTCCCTCCAAGCCAGAGCTTCACAAAATCTGGATGCCGCCATAGACCCGCGAGACGGAAGCGCATCAATGACTCACAACTGTGGAACCTACCGCGCACCTACAGGCGCCCAGCCATTTCGTCCATAAGTCGAGGACTGCCTCGGTTGTAACGGCGGCGGCCTGGTTCCAATGCCAGGTGTCGGTGAAGGCCTGAAGCTGGGCGGTGGACTGCTCGCCGGTGGCTTCTTTGAAGAGGACGTTATAGGAGGCGTTGGAGTTGAAGGGCGGGTCTAGGTAGACAAGGTCAACGGACTGGTCAGGGAAGTAGTCCTTGTTGCGGAGAATGTGGAGGTTATCACCCCAGTAGAGTACGTTGGTGTCCATGTCCATTACTGTAAGTATAGGCAAATTGTAGCACAGGCGTTTTGGGTGCTCATGGTGGGCCTGTCGAACCATGGCCCCTTCAGAAGGTGGGCACCCTTCGACAAGCTCAGGGTGAACGGGGAGCGGGAGATTTTCTTCGGCCCGTTTGCTCCTCAGGATGACGGCCACCCACAGCCGGATTGATTCGCCAGATGACTGGTTCGCAATGACGAAGGGTGAGATTCTTTGGCAGGCTTGAAGGTTAGTGCCCTGCTATAAAGGGGAAGCCCCGGAGGTCTCCGGGGCCTCCCTTTATATGGGGGCGTATATTTCAGGGGGCGCTGGTCTACGTATACTCGCTCTAGTACCACCCTTTGTAGTAGGTCTGGTAGTCGACGAAGGGGGGACGGGAGATGTGCGGTACGGGCAGCACGACGGGGCCGGCCTCCCGTGAGGGCAGGTAGACGGTGGCGGTGCCGGGGGTGCTGACCTCGCCGACCTGGTTGCGCCCTTCGATGTTGATGCCCACGGCGTAGTACTCACGCTTGCCGGGCGCGCCGCCCGGCTCGTCGGCGCCTTCCTGGACCTCTTTGAACTTCTTGACCACTTCGCCGGTGTAGTAGGTGGTGTCGCCGTAGTAGACCGGCTTGCGGATGGCGGTGTACTGCCGGCGGACGAACCCCTCGTCTCCCATCCAGTCGCTGAGGAGCCGGTTGGGTATCTGAACGCGCTGCACGCCGCCGTCGAAGGGGGCGGGTTGGGCGCGGTAGGCGGCCATGAGGGCGTCTTCGTGCTCGTCGGCGGGGGACCATGGCCAGCGAGTGGCGGGGTGGATGACGGCCTGTTCGCCGCCTGCGCCGCCGCGGTTCTCTCTGAACTGGCGGAACTTCTGCTCGAAGGCCATCTCATCGCCGGGGCCTTCTGAGGAGCCGTGGACGGCCTCGCCGACTATGCGGGGCGCGCCGTAGTCCTGCAGCGTCCAGGGCGGGATGACCATTGGCCCCAGCTTCTCGCCGATCTCCACGTCTTCCCAGTAGAGAGTATCGGAGCCGCGCCGCTTCACGCTCTCCACTTCTTTCAGCAGGCGCTCGATGTCTTCCTGGGAATAGCTGGAGACGTTGCGGTCGTAGAGCAGCTTTTCGCCGAGGCGCTCGACGGGCATGGTGCGCGAGGTGCCCATGGTCTCGATGGGGACCATGATGAGGGTGCCGGAGCACTTGGCGGGAAGGTCGCCGTGATCGTCCCAGAAGAACAGCTCTGAGATGAAGAACATGAGGTTGCCCCGAGAGCCGGGCTTTTCGATGAGCTCCTTGGTGACCATGGAGGAGCTGAACTTGGAGCCGATGCGGAGTACGTCGAAAAACTCCCAGGCGGTGCCGGAGAAGAAGTTGGCCACTGGATAGCCGCCGGGCCGCTGCCGGCCTGCTTCTCCGGACTGTGCGCCGTGCGCGGTGATGCCGCGCACCATGGAAAGGAAGGGTCCGGGTATGGTGAGGCAGCCGTACTTGCTGCTCCTGGCGTAGGCGGGGTTTGTATAGAGAGGGTTGTCCTCTCCGATGGTGCGCACGTAGTTGCGAATGGTGCGATCATCCAGCCGGATGGCGCATTCGTAAGGCGGGCCGTCCTGTCGATAGGGGGAGGGAGGACCGGGCGGCAGACTTTCCATGGTCTCCTGCTCCAGCATCTCACGAGAACGTTCCAGGAACTCTTGGATGGCTTCTTCAAAGGTCTGAGTAGTCATAGCATCAACCTCCTTGGCGTATGACGGTAATGGCTTGGATGATGACGCAATTCTACGAACGGGCGTGTCTGGGGTCAAGTGTTAGGGGTGTTTAACATCAAGGCGCTTTGGATATACTGAGCCAGTAGCAATAACCAGCTAGGCAGTTTGGAGCAGCGAGGGATGTTCAAGCGAGACCCAAAGGGTAGATTCTCGTCTCGAGAACAAAGCTTTTTCTTCTGGAAGAAACTACATTGGCGCTTCCATAGCGGCAGATCCTCTACAGAAGAAATGGATAACAAAACATACAGCAGCTTAATGGAACACCAGCTGCAGAAGCCGGTGGAGGTGATGACCGATCCACTCAGTAATAAGACATGGTGGATGTTCAAAGGCGAGTTTTATTGGGAAGACGAACAATTCTCAGTTAAAGAAGTCACCATTCTTATTCTTGACAACTTAAAACAAAGGAAAACGAGAGTAGAAAGAGCTGCTGCCCGCATAAACCAGGGCAATTCAAGGTTGACTAGACGCCGACAGCCCATACCAGACCCTGTCAAGGTGAATGTTTGGCAGCGCGATAGAGGTCGATGTGTCAAATGCAGCAGCCAAAAATCCCTTGAATTCGATCATATTATCCCCTTGTCCAAAGGAGGGGGTAACACTACACGCAACATTCAGTTGCTTTGTGAAAAATGCAACCGCGAAAAAGCAGGGAACTTAGCTTGATATTCTCGTCCCAAACTACCGTGTAGAAGCCCCCAGAATTCTGGGGGCTTCTTAATTAGTACCAATCTTTGTAGAAGGTGTTGTAGGGGACGAAAGGCGGCCTTCCCTGGTGCGGCACAGGCAGCTGCACCGGCCCGCCCTCCCGCGAGGGGAGGTAGACGGTGGCGGTGCCGACCAGCTGGGCCTCGCCGACCTGGTTGGTGCCGCTGATCCTGATGCCCACGGCGTGATAGCCGGCCTGGCCGGGCGCGCCGCCGGGGGCGTCGTCGCCGGTCTGGGTCTCGGTGAACTTCTTGACCACTTCGCCATGGTAGAAACAGGCGTCGGCGTAGAACACGGGGCGTCGCATGCCCGTATACATGCGCCGTATGAAGCCGTCGTCGCCCATCCAGTCGCGCAGCAGCTTCTGCGGTATCTGGACGCGCTGCACGCCGCTGTCGAATGGGCCGGGCAGGCCGCGGTAAGGAGCGAGGAGGGCGTCGTCGTGCTCGATACCCTTAGAGTTCCAGGGCCAGCGGGTCACCGGGTTGTAGCGCATCTCGTTCCATTTTCTGGCGTTGCGGTAGGCGGGCTCGAAGGCGATGGCGTCGCCGGAGCCGTCCTCGCCGCGCGTGGTGCATGAGCTGACGATGCCGGGCGCCATGTGATCCTGGTGGCTCCAGGGCGGCATCACCATGGGGCCGAGCTTCTCTCCGACTTCGACGTCTTCCCAGAACAGGGTATCGACGCCGCGGCGGGGCTGCTCTGCAAGCTCCACCAGGACCTTCTTCAGTTCGTCGCTGCTGTATTCATGTGTGCCCCGTTCGTAGAGCATCTGCTCGCCAAGCCGCTCCACGTCCATGGTGCGGGTGGCGCCCATGGCCTCCTGCGGCACCATGGTCAGTGTGCCGTAGCACTTGGCGGGAAGGTCTCCGTGGTAGTCCCAGTACATGAGCTCTGTGACCAGGAAGTAGAGCGTGCCCCTAGAGCCTATCTTCTCCACGATCTCCTTGGTCTTCTTGGAGGAACGGAACCGTGCACCGAGCCTGACGATGTCGAAGAACTCCCAGGCGGTGCCGGAGAAGAAGTTGGCCACTGGGTAGCCGCCTTCACGGTGCGCGCCGTGCACAGCGGGGTAGCGCACCAGGGCAAGGGCGTTGCCCGGCGCTATCTGTGTGCCGTAGCGGGTGTTCTTGCCGTAATCAGGGTCGGTGTATAGGGGATTGTCGTCGCCTATGCTGAGGGCGTAGCTGCCGATGGTCTTGGAATCGAACTTGAAGGCGGATTCGTAGTGGGGGCCGTCCTGTTCGTAAGGGGAGGGAAGCAGCGGAGGGAGGTTTTCCTGGGACTCTTCGTCGATCTGGTCCCGCGTGCGGTCGAGGAACTCCTGTACTGCCTCTTCAAAGGTCTGCGTGGTGGTCATGGTCAACCTCCCTCTGTGCGAATGGCTTCTGGCTGGATGATACCGCTAAGCGGGGAAAGGGGCAAGCGGGGGGTTGCGAGACTCGGCAGGACAGGGGGCGCTCATGTGGTTCGACAAGCTCACCATGAGCCGTCGGTCCGACCTTTCAATAGGTGGCACGAATGGATTAAGCCCACGATTCGGCTCCCGTCCTGTGGTCGACTCGTATCACAGTTATCTGCTGGTCTATACTTTGTCCATGGGCGCACTATCCCTAGCACTGGTCTTGCTTTCTGCCCTTTGCCATTCAGCGTGGAACCTGCTGCTAAAACGTTCAGGTAACCAGGAAGTGTTCGCTTGGGCCTTTCTGGTGAGTGGGAGCGTACTGTTAGCCCCAATGGGTGGCATTCTATTCTGGCTCAACCCAGTTGCAGCCTCTGGATACTGGTTGGCTCTGGCATCTGCGGCAACGCACGTCGCCTATTTCGGCCTGCTGGGTCGGGCATATTCTCAAGGCGACCTGTCCTTGGTTTATCCCATAGCCCGAGGTGTTAGCCCTATGCTGGTCCCTGTGTTGGGGGTACTGACGCTGGGAGAGAGTGTGGCCTTACCTGCCGTAATCGGAATCATCCTTATCATTGTCGGCATTTTCATCGTGTCGTGGTGGGGACGTTTCCGGAAGATCCTTGCTCAGCCTTCAGTCATACTCCGGGATGGAGGTGTCCGCTATGCCATACTCACTGGGCTGGCAATAACCATGTATACCCTGGTAGACAAGGTCGGTGTGGGTCACATTCAGCCCTTCCTGTATATGTACATGATCAACGTAGGCACTGCCGTCGGTCTTGCTCCTTACATTGCATTCAAGTACGGGATGACCCCGGTACGACGGGAATGGCAATCCAACGCTTGGCCTATCTTGACTGCAAGCTTGCTGGTCTTCCTTGCCTATGGCTTGGTATTGACTGCCTTCTCCCTTTCTCAGGTCAGCTATGTAGCCCCAGCACGAGAAGTAGGCATAGTATTTGGTGTCCTCTTGGGAGCCTTAGTGCTCAAAGAGCGATTCGGGCAGGGCCGACTACTAGGGTCCACCCTTATTGTGTTGGGGCTGACCTTAATCGCTTTGTCCCCTTAGGAGCGAACATCGGCCTGCTGCCTGGTCGTGCCCCGAATCCGGCGTCAGCAGGGAGCAGAGGAACATCGCGGAAGTAAGCTCAGCGTCGGAAGTGTGGGCACAGGCAAAGAGTTTGCCTCAGGGTTTCGCCTGGCTACTTGTCCTTGCAGTCGGGCAGAGCCGATAGTGAAGGTTGGGCTGTCTTGACCGTCCGATGTTGGAGACGCGGGCCGCCCTGCACAGAATGGAAGAGCCTCCAACCCGATGGCCAGGAGGCTTGGGGGCCAATTAGGGGCTGCCTGACTCTTCGAGAAGGAGGAGCGGTGGGCATGAGAATGCGGTAAGTGGGTGGCCGTGTCACCGGCGGCTATGAGGAAGGATTGGCCTGCTTCCCGGCGCCCGGCGCGGGCGGTGTCCTTACACCGGTGGGGGCGAGCGTGATCTCCTCCTGCTCGGGGAAGGTGGTCCTGCGTCGCACGGAGGGGAAGAAAGCGATGATGCCAAGCATGCATATCAGCCCGGCGATGCAGTTGATGGTGACAGCGGTGGGAGCGCCCCAGGCTTGCGACATTGCGCCGGTGAGGAGAAAGCCGACGGGGGCAGCGCCGACGGCGACCATGTTCACTCCCATGGAGCGTCCCCTCATCTCCGGTGGAGCGCCGAGCATCATGAGCACCGGCTGCATGACGGTGAATCCGGCGAAGGAGAGCCCGGAGGCCAGCAGCAGACCGAGCGACAAGGCATAGCTGGTCGACTGGGCAAATGAGAGGACGGCCACGGCGGCCACGGCGGTGCCGAAGGCGTAGATCATCCCCGGGCCCCTGATGCTGCGCCGAGAGGCCAAAAACAGAGCCCCGATCAGTGCGCCGAGGCCGTCGGCGGCGGCGAGCACACCCATCAGGGTCTCGTTGACCTGGAGAACGTCGCGGGCAAAGACCGGGATCATCACCATGAAGGGGAAGATGAACATGTTGGCGGTGATGGTAACGAGTATGGCGGCGAGGAGCACCGGGCTTTTGACCACGAACCGCACACCCTCGGAGAGGAGTTGCTTAACGGGCTCTCTCTGCATGGTGACGGCGCGCTGCGGCACACGTACCGGAATGAGGAGAAGAAATCCTATGGTATATAGGGCGGCAAGCGTAAACGTGGCCCCCGCAGTGCCGACAAAGGTGAGCAGCAGACCGGCAAGAATGGGGCCAAGCATTTTGCTGGCGGTCATGGCCGACATGTCCAGCGACATAGCGTTGGTCAGCCTATTGGAGCCGACAAGGTCCTGCACTATGGAGGTGCGCGATGGGAAGGAGCCGACAAAGGAGGTGCCCATGGCCAGGGTGAGCACGGCGATCTGCCAGAACTGGATGGAACCGCTGGACACAAGGATGAAGAGGAGTACGGAGAAGACGGCGTTGATGCCTTCCGTCAGTACAATGATGAGTTTGCGGTTGAGACGGTCGGCCATGATGCCGGCGGGCAGTCCCAGGATGGGCATGGCCGCCATACGGAAGAAGCCAATGGTGCCGACAAGGAAGGGGGAGTTGGTGACTTCTAGGATGATCCAGCCAAGGACCATCAGTTCCATCCAGCGCGCATGGAAGCGAAACAGTCCAGCTATCCAGAGAAGGCGAAAGTTCCTGTTGAACAGGACGCTGAACGGCCCAGGCGGCTTGGCGGGTGCGGTTGTCATGGCTCCGTTCATATCAGGCAAAAGCGAAGGAGAGTACAGCCAGTGTAGACGCTGAGAGGCCGGTTACCAAGCCCTTGCTCACCCGTTCTCTGAGGAAGACCACAGCCAGGATGGCGGTAAGCACAAAGCTGAGCTGGACGATGGGGAAACTGATGGAGGCATCGCCGGTTTGAAGCGACTCGATGAGCAGAACCGTCCAGGCAAGCTGGAGAAGGCCGACAAAGGGGGCGATGCGTATAGTGACCGTGTTGGGCCGGAGTTTCCGGCTGAGCAGCATGCGTAGGAGGGAGGAGCCGTTGAAGGTGATGGTGGAGACGATGACCAGCGGTATGGTTGTGCTGCCCTGGTTGGTGGCCTCTTTGTTCAGTACGCCGGCGATGCCGAAAGCGAGGGTGGCGGCGAGGAGGAAGAGCATGGAGCGTGGGCTGGCGCCACGGCCAGACCTGAGGGCGGCAAGGTCTGCAAGGGAGAGGACGCCCGCCACGGCCAGAAGTATGCCAAGGAGCTTGGGCAGATTGAGGGGTTCGTGCAGAATGAAGATGGCCGCCACGGAGGTGATGACAAAGCTGAGGCGGAATATGGGGGCGTTCACGCTGGCGCGGCCCTCTCTCATGCTGGTGACGAACAGAAGGATGCCTATGTAGCTCAGCAGTCCAATGGGCAACCCGAACAGCCAGGTAGAGGGCAGGATGTCGGAGACCTGGCCGGTGGCTATGGCGATGGCCCAGATGGTGAAGGTGAAGGTGGCCGATTGGTAGAAGACGAAGGTGGGTGGATCGATGCCCTTGCGCTGGACGACACGGTAGATAAGGTCGGAGAGGGTGCCGGCCATCATTGCGCCCAGGGCAAGAAGTATAGAAACGTTCATGGAGTGAGGGTATCCACAAGAATGCACCTCCACTCATGGAGAGGGAGGTGTAGTTCAAGCTACTATACTCCGAATTTGTGCAAAGTGGAACAAATTGGCTTTCTGTCATGCCTGTATGCCCCATTCCGCGCCGCCCCTGGATACCCGCCTTCGGAGACATTTGCATAACTTGTGATCACGTCCATACCTGTGTCATTCTGAGCCCTTCGGCTGCGCTCAGGGTAAACTAAGCGAAGAATCCAAGGCGGCTTATTAAATGCAGCGTAGCTTTGTGGGTAGGGGCTTTGGATTCTTCACTTCGCTCCGCTCCGTTCAGAATGACAGTTGGCGTGCCTTTCTGCGGACGATACCGGAGTTATGCAAAGGTCCTAAACTCACAAACGAAGTGCAACACTTGGTTAAGGTGTTGTCATGGGAAAAAGATATGGACATGTCACCATTGAAGAGAGGTGTGAAATTGCCCGACTACAAGCCTCGGGATACTCGGTCAGCCAAATCGCGGCAAGTCTGGATCGCTCGCCATCGACAGTTGCTCGGGAGCTGAAGCGCAATGGTTCAAAGACCCAGGGGTACCAGCCCAGGTATGCGGACCAGCAAGCCCATGCCCGGCGTTGGCGTGGTTCTCGACTGGAGCGAGATGAGGCGCTGCGGGATAAGGTGCTCTCTGGACTCAAGCAGGGCTGGTCACCGGAGCAGGTGGCGGGACGGATGGCCATGGAGTCAGGGGATACAGTCATCTCCCACGAGAGCATATATAGGTTCATCTACGGCCAGATTGCTCGTAAGAAGGACTACAGCTGGCGCCACTACCTGCCCCGAGCTAAGTCCAAGCGTGGTTGGAGAGGCCACAAAGGCGGCAGCGCTGCTTCCTTCATGGCTAAGCGTCGTCCCATCACCGAGCGCCCGCAGAGCGCTGCTGACCGCCGCACTCCTGGTCACTGGGAGGCCGACCTAATGCTGTTCAGGGCCTATGGCCATGCCGTGCTTACCATGCACGAACGCCACTCCCGCATCCTCATAGCCCTGAGACCCCCTGGCAAGGCATCCGTCCCCATCGCCTCCGCCATGTCCCAAGTGTTGGGTCAGTTTCCCCCCGAATGGCGACGGACGGTCACCTTCGACAACGGGACCGAGTTCGCACTCCATTACCAACTCCACGATCTGGGTATAGAGACCTTTTTCTGCGATACTTACTCTCCCTGGCAGAAGGGTGGGGTAGAGAACGCCATCGGTCGGCTGCGGCGGACCCTGCCCCGCAAAACGGACTTGGCAGCGTTGCCTCAAAAACGGTTTACGCAAATGATTCAGGCCTACAATAATACCCCCCGCAAGTGTCTCGATTATAGGACTCCGGCAGAGATATTTTTGGATAGAGTGTTGCACTTGAAATGTGAATCCACCGGTACCCCTTCGCGGGTATGACGGTGTATGCCAGCTTGTTGGTATGTCCGTACTACTGCTACCCTGAACTCATCGTGATTGAACCAAGCAAAGGAAGACGCCGTCTGGCGGTTCTGCGCGTCTTTCAATATAGGGACTTCCGCATCCTGGGGCTGAGTTCGCTGTTCAGCTCATTCAGCATGCTGGGAGAGAACGTGGCCGTGGGCTGGATAGTTCTGGAGGTGACCGATTCGCCGTTCATGGTAGGCGTGGCGATGGGTCTGAGAAGGGCGCCTCAGTTTGTGCTGGGCATCTTTGCCGGCGCGGTGGTGGACATGGTGGACCGGCGCCTGTTCATGCCATTCATCAATGCCGTAGTGGCCTTGCCTAACCTAGCAATTGCATTGCTGCTTGTGGCGGGCTGGTTGGAGATATGGCACGTGCTGGTTCTGGTGCTGCTATCCGGGATCATGATTCCCTTTGCTCATACGGCAAGGCAGAGCTTTACCTACGACATTGTGGGGCCGTCACTAGCGATGCACGGTCTGGCCGCGGTTGTGCTGGTCTCCAGGGCGGGTGGGCTGGTGGGCGGCGTGCTGACCGGCGTGATCATTGGGCGTGTTGGGTTGGAACCGGCCTTCTTTGCAATAGGCGTTGGACAGGTGTTGAGCGGCCTGGTGATGCTTCTAGTCGGGTCGGCGGGGCAGGCTGCGCCGCTGGTGCGAGAGTCGGTGCCGGCGAATCTGAAGGGGTTCCTCATAGAGGTGCGCCACAACCGGGTACTGCTTCAGCTTGTGCTCTTCACCGGCGCGGTGGAGATGCTGGGATTCTCCCACATGACAATACTGCCCAGCCTGGCACGGGACGTGCTGAACGTGGGAGCGGAGGGCCTGGGAATTATGAACGGGATACAGTCGGCGGGGGGCATACTGGGAGTGATAGTGCTCGCCTCCATGGGCGACGTGCGGAGGAAAGGGCTGCTGTTCCTGGTCGTCGTCCACGTATTCGGGGTGGCGCTGGTGCTGCTTGGCATGTCCAATACGCTGGTGCTGGCGATGGTATTGCTGACCGTGGTCAGCGCCATGACGGCGCTTACGGACGTGCTCTCACAGACGCTGATGCAGTTGAACGTTCCCAACGAACTGAGAGGACGCGCCATGGGCTCCTGGGTGCTGGCCATAGGCACCTCCCCCATTGGTCACATGCAGATTGGCGCTCTGGCGTCCCTGGTCAGTGTGGGGTTTGCCCTGTCGTTCAGCGGACTGGCGCTTGTGGCGCTGGCGGCAGGGTTAACGCTACTTTCGGGCAGGCTGCGCAGGCTGTAGCTATCCGTCCTTCGACAAGCTCAGAGTCTGCCCCACACTCGATGCGGGGATGTGCGGCCCGCCCCGTTGCCGCCTCTGATATGATGCGATGGCCCTTCGACAGTTCGACAAGCTCACTGCGGGCAAGCTCAGGGCGAACAGGGGGCAAGACTTAGGGTGAGCGGTTAGGGGTGCAGCGGAGGCGTCCAGCTGAAACCCCACATGGCAGGGGAAGGTTACGTCAAAGCTGATTCTGAGTAGTACGCAATTGTTCTGCTCGGACTGGCTGGGTAGTGGTCAAATCCCAACCTGCGGATTAGACTACGTGCATGGACAAGACCGAGGTGCAGGGAGACAAAGCCGGTCCAAATGCCGCGTTGAGAGAGGGCAGCTATCCTGTCCGGTTTTCTATCAACTACCCCGAGTCCAGCAACAGATTCACGGTACTGGTGCGGCTCTTTCTGGCGGTTCCAATCTTCCTGCTCGTGGAGTTGATCAGCGGGGACGTCAGCATTTTTGACCCATCCATTTATGACTTAGGCCAGTCGGAAATTTCGTGGGGACCGCTTCTTGCTCTCGCGGCAGCGTTCTGGTTTGCCCCGCTCCTAATGCTCGTGTTCCGTCAGAAGTATCCCCTCTGGTTGTTTGAAACTTACCTGGAATTGAATCGCTTCACCGCCAGGGTCTACGCTTACCTGCTGCTGCTGCGAGATGAGTATCCGTCCCTGGACGAAGAGCAGGCCGTCAGCCTCCAGATTGACTACCCGGACGTGAAACGCGACCTGAACAGGTACCTGCCCATCTTCAAGTGGCTTCTGGTGATTCCGCACCTGATCGTCCTGATCATACTCGGGAATGCAGTAGTGATTGTGACTATCATCGCCTGGTTTGCAATCCTGATTGCCGGCCGGTATCCAAGGGGACTGTTCACATTCGTCGAAGGGACGATTCGTTGGTTCTATAGAGTCTATTGCTATGCCTTCATGCTTACCACTGATAGATACCCGCCGTTCCGGCTCGCCGCATAGGGAAATACCGAGAGCGATAGTGGCGTCCCTGGTCAGCGTGGGGTTTGCCCTGTCGTTCAGCGGACTGGGGCTTTTGGTGCTGGCGGCCGGGGTGACGCTGCTTTCGGCCAGGCTGCGCAGGCTGTAGCTGCGGGCAAGCGGGCAGGTGGGCAGACGGGGGAATATGTGGATACCCGCCCCCGCATCAAGTGCGGGGCAGGCTTCGCGGGTAAGACAGTTGTGGGCACGCGGGTATGACGGTTGTGGGTGAGAGGGTAACGCGTTGCCGCCTCTGATATGATGCGGAAACCCACAATGGCAGGCTCTCTACTACTAAGCTCTTTCAAGCAGCGCAACTTCCGTTTCTTCCTTACGGCGGAGTCATTGACGCGCGTGGGAGACCAGATAGAGGTGGTTGTGCTGGCGTGGGTCATCCTGGTGGAGACGGGACAGCCGTTTCTGCTGGGCGTATTCGCCGCACTGAGGTTCCTGGGCACCCTGATAGCGCCGCTCTACGGCGTGATGATGGACAGGTACGACAGACGGCTGTTGCTGGTGGGAGGCCGCCTGATGTCGGCGGGGATGGCGGCGGCCATCCTCTTTCTAGCCGCTGCAGGGCCGGTGCAGGTCTGGCACCTCTTCGTGCTGTCGACCATCTCCGGGCTGGCGCGTACGTTCAGCAACGTGATGCGGGAGGTGTTGACGGCGGACGTTGTGGAACCACGTCTGTATGCCAACGCCATTGGCTTGACCAGGTCGGCGACGGACATCATGCACATGATAGGGCCGTTTGCCGGGGGGATTATATTGAAGTGGTACGGCATAGCCCCAGCATACGTGCCGGTGGTGGTTGCGTATCTAGGCTCGGCGGCGGCGGGGTACATGTTGAGGCTGCCGCAGCGGGACCGCTCGGCGGTCAAGACATCCGTGTGGCGCAATCTCATGGAGGCGGGAGGCTACATACGCCGCAGCGAGGTGGTGCTGGCCATTCTGCTCATGGCGTTCCTGGTCAACTACACGGCGCTTTCCGTGAAGGACGTGCTGCTCCCCGTGTTCGCGCATGAGGTGCTGGAGATCGGGCCGGACGGCCTGGGCAGGCTGATGTCTTCGCTGTTTGCGGGGGCGTTCGTCGGTTCGATAGGAGTGGCGGGCGTGACCTGGCTGCAGCGCGGCGGGCGGTTCATTGTGGTGGCTTCCATTGCCTGGCACTGCGTGTTTCTTCTCTTTGCCTACTCTACGTGGGTTGGCCCGTCCATGGCGGTGCTGTTCGTGGTCGGCGTATTTCAATCGTTCACCATGGTGACCATGGCCACTCTGCTGATCAGGGTGACCTCCGAGGAGATGCGGGGACGGGTGATGGGGGCAAGGTCGCTGGCGGTATACGGTCTGCCCATGGGTCTGCTGGTGGCGGGGGCGATCTCAGGGACGCTGGGCGCTCCCATTGCTATGGCGTTCAATGTGATAGTGGGGGTGGCGGCGACGCTGTTGATAGCGGTCTGGCTGAGAAGGCTGTGGTGGGCGAAGTGAGAGGGACGATTGATGGGAAAGGCTAGGGCGGCCTGGTTCGAGTAAAGAGAGGAGCGCCCAGCCCAGGGCGCTCCTCTCTACTTGGTGTTTCTAAGCGTCCCTAGTACCAGTCGCGGTAGAAGGTCTCGTAGGGCACGAAGGGAGGCCGCTCCGGATGGGGGATGGGCAGATCCACGGGGCCCGCTTCGCGAGAGGGCAGATACACAGTGCCGGTGCCGATGACCTGGGCCTCGCCGACCTGGTTGAGGCCCTGGTACTTGATACCGACGGCGTAGTACTGCTTCTTGCCTGGCACGGTACCGGGGGCATCGTTGCCCTCCTGCACCTCCTTGAACTTCGTGACCACTTCGCCGGTGTAGATGGTAGTGTCGGAGTAGTAGACGGGCTTGCGGAACGCCATCTGGAGCCGGCGGATGAACCCATCGTCGCCCATCCAGTCGGTGAACATCCTCTGCGGTATCTGGGAACGCTGTACACCGAAGTCGAAAGGGCCTGGCTGGCCGCGGAACACGGCGAGCAAGGCATCCTCGTGCTCGGTGTTCATTGTCCATGGCCACCGCATCAGGGGATGGGTGATGGAGCCGAAGATGGAGCCCTGGCGCAGACGGTGGTACATAGGCTCAAAGGCGAGGACGTCGCCGGAGTTGTCCTGGCCGGAGATGGTGGCCCAAGCCACCGAGTGATAAACCACCTGGTCGAGGAGGGTCCAGGGGGGCAGCACCATGGGGCCAATGCTCTCGCCCTCATTGACGTCTTCCCAGTAGAGGGTATCTGCGCCGCGACGCTTCATGCTGGCCACGTCGTGAAGTGTTTTCTCAATGTCTTCGTTGGAGTAGCTGGTGGCTTTGCGCTCGTAGAGCATGTGCTCACCGACGCGGTCGGCGGACATTACGCGCCCGGTGCCCATGCTGGGCATGGGGACGTATATCTGCGTGCCGTAGCACTTGGCGATGAGGTCTCCATGGAAGTCCCAGTAGTGGTTGTTGGAAATCATGAAGACGAGGTTGCCCCTGGAGCCGGGCTTTTCGAAGATCTCCTTGGTCTCCTTGGATGAGCGGAACTTGGCGCCGGCATGGATGACGTTGTAGAACTCCCAGGCGGCGCCGGAGATGAAGTTGGCAAGCGGGTAGCCTCCCGGCCTGGTGGCGCCGTGCACCGAGGGGTACCGTACGAGCGCGAGGATGGGGCCCGGGGCAAGCTGAGAGCCGTACTTGGTGTGCTTGCCGTAGTCGGGATCGACGTAGAGGGGGTTGTCGTCGGCTATGGTAAGGGCGTACTTCTTGATGAAATCCGGAGTGAACCGCTGGGAGAACTCGTAGGGAGGGCCGCCCTGGTCGTAGGGCGCCGGCGGCCAGGGGGGGAGATTCTCGTCCGACTCGGTGTCGATGAGGTCCTTGGAGCGGGAAATGAATTCGGCTACTGCTTCTTCAAAGGTTTGCTGAGTTGCCATCTAAGCCTCCTCTGTAGATTAAAAGGGGAGATTATCGCATGGGGTGATGCTGGTCAAGATGAAGGACAAGCAGCGGCTTGCAGTTCACTGACGTGCTCTCTCCAGTGATTTCCAATGGTCTCGAGGCGGATCCGGGTGGAGAAGGCTTGGCCGCCGGCGCGGATGAAGACGATGGCGTCAGGGTTGGGCACAAGCCTAATAGCATCAACCAACCGTCTCTGGATATCCCTGATCTCCACTGTAATTACAGGAACGGGAGTCTCGGAGAGCTCAGCGACTATTTCGCCGTTAATCTCATCGGATGAGGCTGGCACCTGGAACGGCGGCCCACCGCTGGTCACCGATTCGATGCCCTGCAGGGAGGCGCGGTGCCAGTAGACCATGTGGGCCAGCACCTCTTTGGCGCTCCAGCGGTCTACTTGCGGGCTTGTGCCAGCAGCGGCTCCCTCCAGGTAGGCCAGGCCTTCCTCGACGGCTTGCTCCAATTGAGTAATCAAGTCTTCCATGTTGGTTTGTGACATTCTCTTCTCCTAATGGGCAGGGTAGTCTGTAGGCGAATCCATGCAGTTGCCATACCGCAAGCCTCTGAAACTGGTCTGGTCGTGGATTGTATCACCACATCCAATGCAGCGGAACGACCGCGGATGCCGTAGCAGGGAGGCCATGCGGGAGGGTTATGGGAGATCTTAGATTCTTCGTCGCTGCGCTCCTCAGAATGACAGAGAGGGCGCTCGCTCATTGTGAGTCTAGAGTTTACCCTGAGCCTGCCGAAGGGAAGAACTTGCGGTAGGGCAGCAGCAAGCCCGCCACCGCTATCAGGATGTAGCCTCCGTAATAGTACGCCAGTTCGGAGCGCTCCACGGCGAAAACCGCCGCACTCAATGCCAGCGCCAGCGGCAGCACCGACATGGCGAACCAGGCATACTGTTCACCCCTGCGATAGGCGGTCCAGGAGAGTAAGGCCGCAATCAGGCCAAGGCCCAGGTAAGCGGCGCCGTTGAGCCTGATCACTCGCTGGACGTAGTCGGTCACCGTTGGGTTCAATGCCCGCATTTCATCCCAGGTCAGGTTGGTGCTTTGCTCGAAATCCGCCCGGTCAATACCTGAGATTATGCCTATAACGGCGGTGGCCGAAATGAACAGGCTTAGGGCAAAGAGGAGAACCCAGGCGTGCTTTTCGTGGAATTTCTCTTGGCGTCTTCTTCTAGACATGGCCGATACCTCATAAGGGTTGGGTAATTATGAAACGATTCCCGTATTTATTCCAGCCCTTCCGCCTTGTACATTCGCGCTTGCCTGACCAGTCCAAGCGCGTTGCCTCTTATCATCTGCTCGTGCCGTTCCAGGATCTGCATCTGCAGCGTGGCGGGGACACCCGCCATGAAGCTGCGCGACGGCACCTTTTCATTGGGCAGCACCACGGCACCGGCGGCGATGATGGAAAGCTCTCCGACTTCGACGCGGCTGTTAACCGTGGCGCCGTTGCCCACCAAGCAGTTGTCGCCAAGGCTGGCGCCGTGCCAGGTGACGTTGTGGCCGATGGTCACGCCGTCGCCTATGGAGCCGGAGTGGATCACGCTGTTGTCCTGGACGTTGGTGTTCTTGCCGATGGTGATTGTGCCGCCGTCGCCGCGTACCACTGTGCCCGGCCAGATGCTGGAGTTTTCGCCGATCTCCACGTCGCCGACGACATAGGCGAACTCGCTGACGAAGGCGGTGGGGTGGACCCTGGGTGTCTTTCCGTTAAAGCTGCGTATCAAGGCAACCTCCTCTAGAGAAAGCTCTGCAAAGAAAGAGGCACTCCCTGCGAAGCGCCTCCTCTTGCTTGTCGAATTGCTCTGCTTGCCGTGTCAGCGGAGGCCGCCTCCAATGGCGGGTAGAAAGTGTACTTCGCTGGCCTGTTCCAGCCGCTCCAACAGACCAAGCTGGCTCTGCTGACCGTCCACGATGATGGATATGCCGGGTATGAGGCTTCCGTTCTCCATCAGCCTCTCCTTCATGCCGGGGAACCGTTTGTCCAGGTTTTCGATGACCTGCCGCACCGTGGCGCCCTCTATCTCAACCCTGTCCCGGCCCGCGGAGAGGTTGCGCATCAGCGTAGGGATCCAGACTTCCGGCATGGCCTCTATCGATGGCCGTTTCCGCCGTTTTTCACGGCGGCCAGCACCTTGTCCGGGGACATTGGCAACTCGTTGAGGCGGTGTCCCGTAGCGGCGCATATGGCGTTGGCCATTGCGGCCAAGGGCGGCACAATGGGCACTTCGCCGACACCGCGCGCGCCGTAGGGGTGGCCTTCATTGGGCACCTCTACAATCACCGTATCGATCATGGGGAGGTCAAGCGACGTGGGCATGCGATAGTCCAGGTAGGTGGGGTTCATCATGTGGCCGTCGCCGGTGAAGTAGTAGGCTTCGTTCAACGCCCAGCCGATGCCCTGGGCGACGCCGCCTTGAATCTGGCCCTCCACGTAAGTGGGATGGATGGCCTTGCCGGCGTCCTGGACGGCTGTGTACCGGAGAATGGTCACCTTGCCCGTATCCGGGTCCACCTCTACGTCTACAATGTGAGCGGCGAAAGCGCCGCCGGCACCCCTGGGGTTGAGGCTGGCGCTGCCCACCACGGGACCGCCGGTGGAGTTGAGCTGAGAAGCCAGCTCCTTGAGGCTGATTCTGAGCGCTGGGTCCGATCTGTGGTAGAGAACGGCATCCCTGTACTCTACATCTTCCTCTTCCACCTCCCAGAGTGTGGCGACGCGCCGGATTAGCTGGCGTTTCACATCCTGGGCGGCCTCGTAGCAGGCCCAGCCCGTTTTGAATGCCACACTGCTGCCGCCGGTGGAGGAGGTGTATCCCACGGAGTCGGTGTCACCCACCTGCGGCTTGACGTCCGCGGAGGAGATGCCCAGCACCTCGGCGACGTGCATGGCGGCTACGGTGCGGGTGCCTCCAATGTCGGGAGAACCCTCCATCAGGCTGATGGTGCCGTCCGGGTTGACGCTGGCCATGGCGCTGGCTGGGCCGGTGCCGTTGGTCCAGAAGCCCACGGCCACGCCGCGGCCACGGTTGGGGCCCTCCAAGGGAGTGTTGTAGTGGTCGTGGTCACTGGCGGCTTGGAGCACCTCCATGAAGCCTATCCTGGGGAAGAGAGGGCCGGTAACGCGCCTTGTTCCCTCTTTGGCGCCGTTGATGCGGCGGAACTCTATGGGGTCCATGTCCAGCTTCCTGCATATCTCATCCACTACCGTTTCCGCGGCCAGTTCCGCGGAGGGAGCGCCAGGCGCGCGATAGGCCTGCACCTTGGGCGCGTTGATCACTACGTCGAACCCTTCAATGCGAGCGTTGGGGATAATGTAGGGCGCCAATATGCACTGGCATCCCGGGCTCAGCGGGGAGCCGGGGTAGGCTCCGGCCTCGTAGATAAGGGTGGCGTCGGCGGCGGTGATGCGGCCGTCCTTGGTGACGCCCATCTTCACTTTGACGTGCGTGCCAGAAGTCGGCCCGGTGGCCTCGAAGACCTCTGTGCGGGACATGGTCATCTTTACGGGAAGGCCAGACCTCTTGGAGAGCAGAGCGGCCAGGGGCTCCAGGTAGACGCCCAGCTTGCCGCCGAAACCGCCGCCGATCTCCATGTGGATGACCTTTATCTTGGAGACGGGGACGTCCAGCACGAGGGCGCTTTGCTCCCTGATCTGGAACTGGCCCTGGCTGCTGCACCAGATGTTGATTTCGCCGTTGGGCAGCCACTCCGCGGTGGCGGAATGAGGCTCTATGTATCCCTGGTGCACCGCTGCGGTGTGAGTCTCCTCTTCTACTACAAGGTCGGCTTCCGCGAACCCTTTGTCCAAATCTCCGGTGGCGTATTCGTAGTGGGCCGCCACGTTGGTTGGTTTGCCCTCTTCGTGGTCGCTGAGGGTGCCCGCCGCACCTGGGCCTCCCTTGGTGGTCAGGCGGTTGTGGAGAATGGGAGAGCCGGGCTTCATAGCCTCCCGTCCATCCATGACGTGGGGGAGCACCTCGTAGTCCACTTGGATCAGGTCAAGAGCTTGGTCGGCGATGTCCTGGCTGGTGGCGGCCAGCGCCGCCAGGGCGTGGCCTTTGTACAACACCTTGTCCCTGGCGATGCAGTTCTCGCTCATGAAGGCGCGGTTGCTGAGTGCACCCTCTCCCACGTCGATGAGCTTTGTGGAGAGGCGGGGAAAGTCGGCACCGGTCACCACGGCCTTGACGCCGGGGAGGGCAAGCGCCTTGCTCACGTCTATGGACTTGATCCTGGCGTGAGCGTGGGGGCTGCGCAGGACGCGCCCGTAGAGCATGCTCGGCAGGTGTACGTCCGCGCCGTATTTGGCGGACCCGGTCACCTTTTCCAGGGCGTCGTGACGCTCCGGCCTGCTGCCTACAACGTTGTATTCCTTGGTGGAAAGCACCGTGTTTGGTTGGTAATCACCCACGTTTTGACCTCCAAAGTCAGGTTGGATTGCTAACGCTGTCGTTTCTCTGAGAGCTTATCACAAAACCCGTGACCTACAAAAGTTGGCTGTTACTGCGGAGGTCTGGACATTCCCTGGGTTGAGCATATCATTGGTGATTGTGAGACTTGTACTGGACCCCCCGCTTTGCCGCTAGAGGACGCAATAGCCGGAGCAGCCGAGGTGAGGAGGGGCAGAAGCCGCCCTATCTTCCAGGTGCTCAGCGATAGGAACTACCGCCTGTTCTGGCCTGCCGGCACCGGCCTGCAGGTGGGACGGTGGATGTGGATGCTGGTCTCCGGCTACATGATGCTCCAGATCACCGATTCGGTGTTCCGCACGGCGCTGGTCGGTGTGGCGTTCACCGCTCCAATGCTGTTCGGCGGCGTGCTCAGCGGTATTGTGGCCGATGCGTTCAACAGGCGTTACGTCATCATGGCGGTACTGGCGGCCAACACCCTGCTGGCAACCGTGGCCGCGCTGCTGGTCTTTTCTGGGCTGCTGGTGGAATGGCACATACTGGGGTTCAGCCTGCTCATAGGCACATCTCATACGCTTGATCAGGTGGCGCGCCGCACCTTTGTAGGAGACCTGGTAAGCAGGGAGTCGTTCCACTCGGCGTTTGCACTCGACCAGATGGGCCACACCGTGGGCGTCATGATAGGGCCTTTGCTGGGCGGCGTAATACTGGACGTTGCTCCGGAAGACGGATTCCAGAACGTGGGCTGGTCGTATCTGGTGGTGGCGCTGTTCTACCTGGCCGCCCTGGCCCTGGTCTCGTTAATACGTCCATCCCGGAAGCAGACTCTGGTGTCGGTCGGCGTGGATTCATTCTTCAGGGTAACCGCGGAAGGTTTCCGGGCCATCATGGGGAACCGCGCTCTGATTGGCGTGGTGGGGGTAACGGTACTGCTCAACCTGGCCTTTCCTTCTCACCGATCGCTTATTCCGGTGTTTGCGGAGAAGGTGTTGCTGGTGGGCCCAACCGCCATGGGTGCGCTGGGAGCGGCGCAGGGCATAGGCTCCATAATAGGGTCTTCTTTCATAGCTTCACGGAGGAACATCCAACGGAAGTCGCGCTACTACTATACGGGCGCAATGATCGGCATGGGGTTCCTGACTCTGTTCGGGTTGTCCACCATGTATACGTTCTCCTTCGCTGCCCTGGTTATGGCCGGGGTAGGCATGTCCGGGTTTGGGTCCATGCAAGCAACGATGGTACTGCTCTCCACGGACGAGAAGATGCGGGGCCGAGTGATGGGGATCATGAGCATGTTCATTGGGGTGATGCCGCTGGGTACGCTGGTTCTGGGAGTTCTGGCGGAGCGGCTGGGCCCAGGCACGGCGGTGGCGGCAATCGCGGCTTTAGGCGTGGTGCTGACCGCCGTCTGGTCTTACTTCTCGAAGGAGATGCGTAAGGTGTAGGGGGACGGGCAAACAGGGCAGACGGGTGGAGTGGTACGCCATGATCAAAGGCATACCCCGCCACCCCTGGGTTCCCTAAACTCACAAACGAAGTGCAACACTTGGTTAAGGTGTTGTCATGGGAAAAAGATATGGACATGTCACCATTGAAGAGAGGTGTGAAATTGCCCGACTACAAGCCTCGGGATACTCGGTCAGCCAAATCGCGGCAAGTCTGGATCGCTCGCCATCGACAGTTGCTCGGGAGCTGAAGCGCAATGGTTCAAAGACCCAGGGGTACCAGCCCAGGTATGCGGACCAGCAAGCCCATGCCCGGCGTTGGCGTGGTTCTCGACTGGAGCGAGATGAGGCGCTGCGGGATAAGGTGCTCTCTGGACTCAAGCAGGGCTGGTCACCGGAGCAGGTGGCGGGACGGATGGCCATGGAGTCAGGGGATACAGTCATCTCCCACGAGAGCATATATAGGTTCATCTACGGCCAGATTGCTCGTAAGAAGGACTACAGCTGGCGCCACTACCTGCCCCGAGCTAAGTCCAAGCGTGGTTGGAGAGGCCACAAAGGCGGCAGCGCTGCTTCCTTCATGGCTAAGCGTCGTCCCATCACCGAGCGCCCGCAGAGCGCTGCTGACCGCCGCACTCCTGGTCACTGGGAGGCCGACCTAATGCTGTTCAGGGCCTATGGCCATGCCGTGCTTACCATGCACGAACGCCACTCCCGCATCCTCATAGCCCTGAGACCCCCTGGCAAGGCATCCGTCCCCATCGCCTCCGCCATGTCCCAAGTGTTGGGTCAGTTTCCCCCCGAATGGCGACGGACGGTCACCTTCGACAACGGGACCGAGTTCGCACTCCATTACCAACTCCACGATCTGGGTATAGAGACCTTTTTCTGCGATACTTACTCTCCCTGGCAGAAGGGTGGGGTAGAGAACGCCATCGGTCGGCTGCGGCGGACCCTGCCCCGCAAAACGGACTTGGCAGCGTTGCCTCAAAAACGGTTTACGCAAATGATTCAGGCCTACAATAATACCCCCCGCAAGTGTCTCGATTATAGGACTCCGGCAGAGATATTTTTGGATAGAGTGTTGCACTTGAAATGTGAATCCACCTTCCTGCCTCCGCAGGAACGACGGTTCTGGAGGGCATGACGGGCAGGCGGACGGTGGGTGCTAGGTGTGGGGGGTGGTTAGTTGGGTTGCGGCACTGCTGTCCAGGAACCAGTGGAGCTCACCGTTTGCGGGTTGCACAAGGGATGCCGGGAGCGGGTCTTCTGCGGGGCCGGCCCGAAGTACGCGCCGCACCATATTGGCCTTGCGCGCGCCTTCCACAAGGAACCCTACAGCGGCGGCCCGGTTTATCAGGGGGAGGGTAAAGGTGATGCGATGCGCGCCGAGGTGAGCCACCCAGCTGGTGGCCACGAGGCGTCTATCCTCTTGCAGCGCTTCGCTGCCTGGAAAGAGAGACGCCGTGTGTCCGTCGTCACCCATACCCAGCAGGATCAGGTCGAAGACGGGGGTCTCCCCGTCCAGCGCTTGGCGAATGGCCTGTTCGTATTCATCGGCGGCCCGGATGGGGTCAGACTCTCCACGGATGCGGTGGACTTGCGACTCGCTCAAAGCCACGTGGTCGAGCAGGGTCTCCCTTGCCATGCGGTAGTTGCTGTCGTCGTGCTCTGGGGGGACGGCGCGCTCGTCTCCCCAGAAGACGTGCCAGTGCGGCCATGAGATACGCGGACGATACTCCTCCGAGGCGAGTAGGCTATGAAGGCGGCGAGGAGTAGACCCCCCGGAGAGGGCAACGGCAAACCGGCCACGGTCTCGCACGGCGCGCTCCGACAAGGCGGCGACAAGCTCAGCCGCTTGCCGCGCCGATTCGTCTGCCGTTGCCAAGACATGCACCTTGGGCACGGGTTCAGTTGTCACCGCAGACCAGCACCCAGGAGCGCCCGTCGTGGGCCAGGAGGTCATCGGCGGCCTGAGGCCCCCAGGAGCCTCGGTCGTACTGGTAAGGAGGTCTAATCTCGTTCCAGTTGAGAAGCGGCTCCACGATGCGCCAAGCCTCTTCTATATGGTCGCTTCTGATGAACAGGGATGCGTCTCCCTGCAGAGCGTCTTCCAAGAGAAGCTCGTAGGCCTCGGGGATGGACTGGTCTCTGAAAGCCGTTTCGTAGTGGAACTCCATGTCCACCGGCCGCATCGCCATTCCCTGGTCGGGCACTTTGGATTGAAACCTGAGATGGGTGCCTTCATTAGGCTGGAGACACACCGATAGAATGTTGGGCGACAGATCTTGCGGTTTATCGTCGTCGAACATCAGATGGGGCGGCGACTGGAACTGGATGATTATCTCCGAAGTCTTGTTGGCCATGGCTTTCCCCGTGCGCAGGTAGAAAGGCACGTCGCGCCAGCGCCAGTTGTCCACGTAGAGACGCATGGCCACGTATGTCCCGGTGAGGGACCCAGAACCGACCCCCTTTTCGTCCAGATAACCCTTGTACTGGCCCCTGATCGCGTGATTGGACACGTTATCGGTCTCCCAGCGCCTGATGGCTTTGAGCACGTCCACCTTCTTGCTGCGCAACGACTCAGCATCCGCGGCGCTGGGGGGTTCCATGGCCACCATGGCGAGAAGCTGTAGGAGGTGGTTCTGCACCATGTCCCTCACCACGCCCGATTCGTCGTAGTAGGCGGCGCGGTCGGCAACGTCCACCGATTCCGCCACGGTGATCTGGATGTTGTCCACGTAGTTGCGGTTCCATACAGGCTCAAATATGGCGTTGGCGAAGCGAAGCACCAGCAGGTTCTGCACGGACTCCTTGCCAAGGTAGTGATCTATGCGGTACACCTGCTCCTCTTGGAATACCTGATGCACCTCACGGTTGAGGGCCTGGGCGGATTCAAGGTTCCAACCGAAGGGTTTCTCTATTACCACGCGCCTCCAGCCCGTATCCTCCAAGGCCAGGTCGGAAGCGCCCAGGTTGAGAACCGCGGGCAAATACAGAGAGGGCGCTATGGAGAGGTAGAAGAGACGGTTGGCAGGCTTGGCGTCTCCTTCCAACTCTTCCAACTGCTCCTTCAGCATTGCGAAGTGCTCCGGGTTAGAGATGTCCGAGGGAATATAGTGGAGACGGCGGGCAAAGCGATCCCAGTCATGGCGGCGGTTTTTAAGATCCCTGAACTCCTGCAAGGCGTCCCACATTGATTCACGGAACTGGTCGTCGGACATGGGGGAACGCGACGCTCCTACAATTCGGACGTTCTCGTCGAGCCGGTTCTTGGCGGCGAGCGTGAAAAGCGCCGGCACCAGCTTGCGTTTCGCAAGGTCTCCCGATGCTCCGAAAATCACGATAGTGGTTGTACCTTCAGACATGGTTAGCCCCCAATCCTTCCTCCTATCTGCCTGCAGCAAGTCATGTTTTCTGGAAACGGCGAGACATTTCACCCGGCCCTACGCACGGCATGACCGCCGAACTGGTTGCGCATGGCCGCCAGGAGGCGCGCCCCGAACGAGTTCTCCTGCCGCGAGCGGAAACGCGCCTGCAATGATGCCGAAATGACCGGCGCGGGCACCGCCAGGTCCACCGATTCCTGGACAGTCCAACGGCCCTCTCCGGAGTCGTCCACGTAGGCCTGCAGGCTTGCCAGGCCGGGCTCCTCCTGCAGGGCGGCCGCGGTTAGGTCTAGGAGCCAGGAGCGGACTACGCTGCCGTAGCGCCAGATCTCGGCTACCTGGGCCAGGTCCAGATCGAACTCCTTCTTGGCCTCCATGATTTCGAAGCCTTCAGCGTAGGCTTGCATCATGCCGTACTCAATGCCGTTGTGCACCATCTTGACGAAGTGGCCCGCCCCGGCGGGGCCAACGTGGCCGTAGCCCCTATCGCCGGCTGGCGCCAGGGTCTGCAGCATAGGCTCCAACCTATCAAATGCGGCACGTTCACCGCCCACCATTAGGCTATAGCCCTCCGTTACCCCCCAAATCCCGCCGCTAGTCCCGGAGTCCAGGAAGTAAATGTCCTTTTCCTCCAGGACGGAGGCGCGGCGAACGCTATCCTTGTAGTAGGAGTTTCCGCCGTCTATTACGGTGTCGCCTGGCGACAGCAGCTCGCCGAGCCGGCTGACGGTGGCCTCCGTAACCTCTCCGGAAGGGACCATGCTCCATACGGCGCGGGGCGCGGACAGCTGGCCGACCAGGTCTTCCAGGGAAGATGCGCCTGAGATGCCCTGCTTCACGTAGTCCCGCACCACCTGCTGGTTCGGGTCGTAGCCCACCACGTTGTGGCCCCCTTTGCTGATCCGTAGGGCCATGTTCCCGCCCATGCGGCCAAGTCCTACCATGCCCAGTTCCATTTCATGCCTCCTTGTAGAAAGGGCGCCGTTGGGTTCTGCCGGCCGGTACGGCGCCTAAGGGCGGCGAACTCCTCCCCCGCTGTTTCATACGAAAAGCGCCGGAGCCTTCCGATTGTACCAACCTGCCTTCCGCGCCGGACGCCGCGGCGCGCATCATTGCGTTTCCACTTCGCTCATCAGCGCCAGAGTGGTATCGTCCGGGTCACGGAAGAAGGCCATCCATAGCTCATGGCCGGGCATTCTGGCTACCAGGTGCGGCTCGCTAATGAATTCAACGCCACGCTGGGTAAGCGATTCATAGGCGCCATGTACGTCATCGACCTTGAAGTAGATGACGGAAGCGGGACGGCCCGGCTCGCTGTTTCCCGGCTCCGGGACGCTGAGCATTAGCCTTGTGCCGTCACAATCGAAGAAGGCCAGGCCCGGCGGTGCTTGGAAGAGAAACCGCACTCCCAGCTTGTCGCGGTAGAACTCTATTGATCTCTCCAAGTCGCATACCGGAACAGCGATCTGCCCAATCCGCGACAGCCGCAGGTCGGTATGGGGTCTGGCGCTCATGCCACCCTCCTCATCTGAGCTTTCAGCCCATCTCCTCTATAATGCGGCGTATGCCGCCCGCCCTGTCTTTGCCCAGCTTCACCATGGCGACGCGACGCCCCAGCTCTTGGAGCACCTGCAGGTCGCCAATGGCCTGTGCGCCGGCCAGGGTAGCAAAGGAGTAGATCCGGCCTGGAATGGTGATGTCATCCTCGGGGTCAATGACCAGTTGCAGGAACAGGCCCGATGCTGGGCCGCCTTTGTGCAGCTGGCCGCTGGAGTGGAGAAAGCGCGGCCCATAGCCGAAAGTGGTGGCTATCTTGTGCTTCTCCACCACCTTGCGCCTCAAATCCGCTATGGCCTCTTCCACCTCCGTCGTGGGACGTAAGTAGGCCATGATTGCCAAGTAGACGCCGTCCCTCGCTTCGGCCAGCAGGTCTTTAAGCGAGCCGGGCGCTTCGATCTCCGGCAGGTCGCCCGAGGAACCGTACGCCTGAAGCACGTCCGCCGTCCTGTCCTTGGCCGATTGGACGTTGGGCTGGTCAAACGGGTTGATTCCCAGCACGGCTCCGGCGACGGCGGTGGCGAGCTCCCAGCGGAAGAACTCAGCGCCCAGGCCGTACCTGTCCCTGAGCTCCAAGCGGATAACCGGCTGGCCTGAAGATTCCAGGCGCTCGACCTCCGCGTCGGCTTTTGCGTTGTCGTCGTCCTCTATGCGCAGGTAGACGAAGAGCCTGTCGTCGCCGTATGATTCCGGGCCGACTAGGGGTTCCCCGGCCACCGGCACGATGCCCTTGCCCTCCTTGCCGGTACTTTCGGCAAGGAGCTGCTCCGCCCACAGCCCGAAGCTGCTTATGGACGGGGACGTTACTATGGTCAGCTTGTCGCGCCCCTTGGAGGCCAGCGTGGCTATGGCGGCTCCCAGCCAGGCGGCGGGGTCCTCCCTTGTAGAGACGAAGGAGGCGCACCCTTCGCGCATACCGTCGGCAGATTCCAGGATGTCTTCTATAGCAATGCCGGCGAGCGCCGCGGGCGCCAGCCCGAAGTAGGATAGGACGGCATACCGCCCGCCTATATCCGATGGATTGATGAAGATGCGGCGGAATCCTTCCTCTTGCCCCAGCCGTTCCAGGGGGGTATCCGGGTCGGTGATGGCGACGAAGTTCGCCCCCGCCTTCTCCTTGCCCATCGATTCTTCCACCAGGCTCCGGTAGTAGCGGTAGCCCGAAACCGTTTCCAGGGTTCCGCCCGACTTCGACGAGACGAGGAACAGGGTTCTGGATACGTCTATGGTTTGGTTGACGGCCTGAATCCAGTCGGGGACGGTGGTGTCCAGAATGAGCGGCTGAGGATAACCGGGGGCGCTGCCGAAAGTCTGCCACAGCACCTCCGCTCCCAGGCTGCTTCCGCCCATGCCGAGCAGGACAACGTGGCGATATCCGGCCTCCTTGACCTCGTCGGCAAAGCTCTTCAAAGCCGGTACCTGATCGTCCATCGATTCGGTGACGTTGAGCCATCCCAAGCGGTTGCTGATCTCAGCCGGCTCCGGCTTCCATACGGTGTGATCTTTGGACCAGATGCGCTTGATCACCTCTCTGTCCTGCAGATCGCGCAGCGCGGCCTCTACGTCTGGCAGGTGGTCGCCAAGAGAGGAGCTTGAACGCGGGGGCAGCTGGGCGGTGAGCTTGGCCATCTTCTCGCTGATGTTGTCCAGCAGCTTGTCGAAGGAGTCGGCGAACGATTTAACCCCATCGGCCAGAAGCTTGTTCGTAACCTGGGCCATGCTGATGCCTGCCTTTTCCAGCGCCTCCAGGTGCTCTTCCGCCTCGTCCGTTCCTTTCTCCAGGGTAAGTCCGGGCTTGCCGTACTCCAGAAGCGCGGTCAACGTAGCGGGCGGCATGGTGTCCACAGTGTCCGGGCCTATCAGCGACTCCACGTACATGAGGTCGCTGTAGGCCGGGTTCTTGGTGCTGGTGCTGGCCCAGAGCGGCCTCTGTGGCCGCGCCTGTTTGCCTTTCAAGTCGGAAAAACGCTCTTCACCGAAGACCTGTTGAAACTCCCGGTAGGCCAGTTTGGCGTTGGCGATGGCCGCCTTGCCCATGAGCGCCTTCACGTCCGGCTCTCCCTGACGCATACGCTCTTCCAGAAGAGTATCCACGGCCGTATCGACCCTGCTCACGAAGAACGAGGCCACGGAGGCTATGCGGGAGGGGTCGCCGCCCCTGTCAACGTACTCCTCCAGGCCTGCAATATAGGCCTCCATCACCTGCCGGTAGGCTGCCAGCGAGAAGATGAGGGTGACGTTGATGTTTATGCCTTCGCTTATCAGCTGGCGAACGGCGGGAATGCCCTCCGCGGTGGCTGGGACCTTTATCATTACGTTGGGCTTGTCGAGTGCGCCGAAGAGACGGCGCGCCTCCGCCGTAGTGCCCGCCGTATCGTGGGCTAGCTTGGGGCTCACCTCCAGCGACGCGTAGCCGTCGACTCCGCCGGTGCGGTCGTAGATGGGGCGGAGCAGGTCGGCGGTGTTGCGGATGTCTTCAATAACCAACGCTTCGTAGCTATCGTCCACGGACTTGTCGGAGCGGGCCAGCTCTGTGAGGGCTTCGTCGTAGTCCGTGCTTCCCGCTATCGCTTTCTCGAAGATGGTGGGGTTGGAGGTGAGGCCGGTAACGCCCATTTCGATGAGGCGTTTCAGTTCCCCCGAATCGAGCAAGCCGCGCCGAATGTTGTCGTACCAGACGGACTGGCCCAGCCGCTGGACGTCCTGGACGGGATTACTCATTGGGCCCTCCTTGTGAAAGCTTGGGGGTTCCTCCAGTATCGCTTTCTAATACTTTATAGGATTCCGCAGCGCTGAGGAAGGGTTGGGGTTTGGGGGTGGGAGATGGGGGGAGTGGTACAGGCGGTCGTACCGTTCTACCCATAGTCTATGCCACCTAGAGGTTGACAAGGTAGTACAATTCCGCAACACTCAACATATCCAACACATTATGCAAAGTAACTCTGAGTTTGCTTGTATAATGTCAAACTAGGGTAGGGTGCAAGATGGCAGATGAGGCTAATGCCAGATCCAAGAAACATGGACTGGCTCCCAAGGAAGCACTTACCCACGACACCTTCGAGAATATCGTCAAGGCTGTTGTCAAACCGGTAGATAAAGCGCCTTAACCTTCTATTCCAATAGAGATTGGGGTATCCGATGAGATTAGACACTCATACAGGCCAGATTCAACTGATCAGCTTTGGTCGTTACGAGGTTGGGGGATAGTGATGACAGTTGACCGTGTAATACAGATTGTCTTGGCTAAGGTCGGAGGTGGTGTTCCAGCGACCAAACTGGTCAAGTTGGTTTATCTCGTTGACTACGTGTACTATCAGCATTTTGGGAAAACTGTTACCGAATTGGAATACCAATGGGATCACTATGGTCCCAATGCGGTACAACACCGAATCGTCAGCGTGGCTGAAGATCTAGCAGGAAAGAATCAGATCATCTACAGAAAAGTTGACAATGCGTATGGCGATGTTACGAAATACTTTAATGCCATTCCAGGTGCGGAAATACCAACCCTCGATGCTACAGTCGAGATGGTGATGGATGATGTGGTCAACCGTTATGGCAAACTTTCGGTTAAGAAGATTACGGAAGTCACCAAGAAAACTAGCCCGTTCAAGAACGCCTCCCAGTATGACATGCTGACTATGGAACAATTGGCACCCGCTTTAAGCACTACAGCAGAGGACGTTGAGGCCTACAACCGTGATTTGGAAGAACATGGAGTCCTAACTCTGGAACAGGTTAAATATGAGTATGGACTTGAATAGATGGACATTGCCTTTGCTCCGTCATCCCGGCGGTTCTTGGACGCCAAGCCTAATCATATTCGGAGCAAGCTTATTAGTGATGCAGTCTGGTTAGCCAGCAATCCTTATCTGGCTCCAGATGATTATCGGATTGTACCCTTCCATATGGCTCCTGGTGTAGGTAAGATTTTCAGAGATGATTCTCACTGGATCATTTTCTATACCGAAGCAGAACGCCTTATAATCGCCAATATAGGTTGCCTTTCTGAGGAGCCACACTTATGGCGCAAAGGACCACCCCCTAGCTAGACGCCCCGGTAGCACGTTCATTGACACGGTTTTGCGGGGAAGATATGCTCCTCTTGACCTGAGTTCAAGCTAGGAGGTGGCCATGGCAGAGGCAAAGACCAAAGACGAAATGCCGGTCTGGATCTGGGAGATGTTCCAGCCTGGTATAGAATCGCCGCCCATGACTATGCCGGTGACCCGCGAGTCCATCGCCAACTACGCCAAGTCCGTGCTGAACAGCAACCCCATCTATTTTGACGACGAGGCCGCCAAGGCGGAGGGATATGACGGCGTCTTCGCCGCACCGACCATGGTGTTCTCCTACGCGCCCATGCAGCGCTGGGAGCTGTTCAACTCTCGGGGCCATCTTTCACCTGAGCAAACTAGCGATCCTAGAAGCACTCCCTTTGTGGGCGCGGAGATTTCCTTCCAGGACGTTCCGGTCTATGCCGGAGACGAGGTGACAAGCGTTACCTCTATTCACCGAACATGGGAAAGCCGCTCAGGCAACAAGTTCGTATCGTTCCGCGTGGTAGGGCACAACCAGCGTGGGGAGAAGGTGTGCGATTACCTTTACAATATCATCTGGGAGTACGCCAGAGGCCGAAAGGTGCGCCAGAGTTGAGGAGGAGTAAATGTTAGTTGAGGCAGCGACAGTCAGTTTCGATTCGATCAATGTAGGCGACCAGCTTCCTACCATGCAGAAGTCGGAGACGCAGCAAGACATCGATAACTACCTGATTTTGAACCAGCGTCCCGAGCGCGAGATTGAGGGCATGAACCTTCACATCGACAGCGAGTTCGCCGAGCAGGGCATCTTCGGGTCGATGGTGAACTACGGCGTCAGCACGTGCGGGTTCATGGTAGAACTCCTGCAGACGGCGTTCCCCACAAGAAACGTCACCCAGGGGAGTATCAGCATGCGAGCCATGGAACCCATCCAGGCCAACGACGTGATTACCTATACGGGTGAAGTGATAGACAAGCGCGAGGAAGAAGAAAAACGCTTGGTGGACGTTGAGGTCAGGGGCGTCAACCAGATGGGTCAAACGGTTGCTGTGGCCAAGGCTTCAGTGCCGCTCTGAGCTTAGACATGGCTGTACAAGGCAACCTGGATTCACTCAGGCGCGAGGTAGAGGCCAGCGATTTTGACGCAGTCGTAGCCATGTCGCCGGAGAACGTTCCCTATACATCCGGCGTTCTGCTTTGGACGCAGCGCTCCATCCGCGACAGGCTGGCCCTGGTGGTCTGGCCCAAGGAGGGCTCTCCCACTCTGATAGTGGCGACCCAGGAAGAGGGCTACTGCAGGGAGAAGGGCTGGATAGAGGATATCCGGGGCTACGTGCAGCACGTCAAGTCGCCGATAGATGTGCTGGCGGAGGTGCTGCAGGAAAAGGGTCTGTCGGCGGGACGCATAGGCTTCGAGCCGAGCTACCTCAGCGTCGACTTCCACAAGGAGCTGGTCGCCGCCCTGCCCGAGGCGCAGTTCCAGGCATGCGAGAAGCTTCTGGAGCGGGTGCGCATGGTAAAGAGCGACTCCGAGATAGAGGTGCTGAAGCGAGCAGCCGTAGCCACGGAACGCGCCCTGATGGCTACTTACTCGACGATCAAGCCGGGAGACGTGGAGTCGGACCTGGTGGCGCGGCTGGGCAGCGAGATATTGCGCGGCGGCGCGGAGCTTCCCGCCTTCCTCTATCTGACCACCGGGCCCAACACCGGCCACGCCCATCCCGATCCGACAAACTATCGCATCCAGCCCGGGGATCTGGTGAAGACGGACTGCGGCGGCTATTTCTCAGGCTACTATTCCGACGTGGCGCGCACCGCCGTACTGGGCAAGGCCATGGCGGAGCAGAGATCCATCTACGAGCGCATATACGAGGTGCACAAGGAGACCCTGGGTTCCATGAGGCCCGGCGCGCTCGCTAGCGACGTTTTCACGACAGCCGTGGCAGCGTACAAGCGTGCGGACATATCGTTCTCGCTGTCCTTCGCCGGCCACGGCGTGGGTTACGCCATTCACGAAACGCCCATGCTCGCCGCGGACGACGATACGCCGCTGCAGCCTGGCATGTTCTTTTCCCTGGAGACAAGGGTGCGCTGGCCGGGGCAGGCCGGCTACCACATAGAGGATGCGGTGCTCATCACGGAGAACGGCCCTGAGTTGGTGACCAGTTTCATGGACACGTCCCGCCTGCTGGAGCTGTGAGGGCGCGGTACCTCAACGTTATCGACGTCAATGATTCGGTCAAGGTTTCGGCAAGGTATCGCTGGAAAAGTTAGATTCTAGTTAAAGCGAAGTTTCAGAGACGGGTCACTATACGTTCCTGGCCTTCTTCTTGCAGGGGGATCAATCGCTACCAGTCTTGGAGGCTCGCTTGTTTCGAGAGGCTTGAGGACTTGTCTCTTATAGTGTGTCTCACGAAATGCTGTCTCTGATAAAATAAACTCCTCGATTTCCTCAACAGTTGTTTCCCTACCTTGGAATCGGTCGATTATCTGACTCGTGAGGACGTCATATTGAGGCTCATGGCCGATCAGTACCAACTGTAGAGGATTCGTGGCATCGGAGAATCTGAATTCGCCTGATCTGTCAACCTTCCACATTGCTTCCTTCATCTTCTTGAGACCCAACAAGCTATTAGTAGCATAAAAGAGGTAATAGTCGGTAACGTCCTTGTCATTCCGCATCTCAAATGAGCGTACGTACTTCATACCAGCGGAGTCGCGAAGTTGGCTTAGGTACAGATCATGGAGTCTCCTGTTGCGTTCATGCGGATCGGATATTGACGTAATTTGCCGCCATGCTCTTGTGCCGAAGAAGGAGTCAAAGTTCTTCTCCTGGTCCGGGTGACCTATGAAGCGGTTAATTTCTTCGTACATGAAGGTCACCAGTACCTCGCAACTAGGGTAGGATAGGATACGGAGCACAAGATTAAACGGGACCCCGCTCCAGCCAAACGGGTCAATAAAGGCAAAGGTTGGCGGCAGGCGTTGTCCATTATTTGTACGAGCGTCGAGGTATTCGGCTACTACCTCTTCAAATGTCTTCCCACCTTCCACTCGTACCGAAAATTGGGGTGGAATCTGTATCTCACCCAAAATCGAGCTGAGCATATCCGCCCTGCGGTTGTCGCGTTCGACAAACAGGAATGACATCTTGGGCTTAATTCTTTTCTGTTGCTCCAGAGCGGCTCTCAAGGCAATAATAGGGGAACCGTATTCACCCTTTGAATATCTTCCCGGACCGGCGAATCCGTCAATGTATATTAGTTCGGGGAAACTACTCTGTCCAAGTATTGGTACCCACGCCTGCATGTAACGCTTAAGGATCTCATGCTTTGCACGAGAATGTGGTTCCAGGTCCCATATAGTATTTATGGGTGCGGGCAAGTCTTTAGACTCCTATGTTGGCGGTGAGGGTGGTCTGAGTCTCGAATCGAGATTGTAGGATACTGTGTTCCTCTGACTCTGCATTAGTCAGGGTAGTTGGACGCATCAAAGTTGTTGGAACATCATTGTGGATACGCTCGTCTAAGAGACGTCCGCCAGCCTTGGGTGTCCTTCCGCCCCATTGCTTGAAGAAGAATGGTACTTCCAACTGATCACAGTCATTACGTATTGTTCTCACCCAGTCTGGGTCCATGGGCCGTGCGTTTCGGCCACTTTCACCTCCAACGATTACCCACTGAAGGGCGCCGGAGTCCAGCCAAGGCGTTAGGTCGACCGCTTCAAGCAACGGCTCGGCCGACACGAAACGTATCGGCGCCGGGAGGCGGGACAACACGGTCAGCCTAGCCGCATACTTCTGGTTTTCTACCGACGTGCCCATCCATACGTTAGGAGGCCAGCCCGCCGGGAAGCGTTGCTCATACTTTTTCCACCAAGCAACGGCTCGCCCTGGCCTCTTAGTCAGAACCTGAAACACGTGACCGCGCTCGCGAGAGGCCTCCTCCATAACAGAGAAAATCTCGTACACGAATTCGAACGGGACTCGAGGGTGAAACACGTCAGACATGCTGTTAACGAAGACGTGCCTGGGACTCTTCCACGATAAAGGTGCCTGCAGGCGCTCCGGCATGAGTTGGATCTGGTCTGGACCCGCCTCGTACCCTGGTACATCCATCGCTTTGAGACGAGGGTAGAGTGCGAACATATAGCAGTTGTCACAGCCTGGGGATACGCGAGTGCAGCCGGTCACCGGGTTCCAAGTCTCGTCTGTCCACTCAATAGCCGAAGGCATGTTGGTCCCTCCTAATGCACATATGTTCTAATATCTGCATGGTTATGTCAATAACCATGCAGATCACAAACTCTTCCCTTCGTCACTCCAATTTCTGCAACGTGCCCGTCTCTGCGGCAACCTCAATGGCGTGAAGCAGTCGGTGATGCTTCAAGGCATGTTCGAAGTCAGGCTCCACTGGTCTGCCGTGAAGTATGCCGTCGGAGAGGCGACGGTAGAGCTGAGCGATGTTGAACGGCGGCCCGCCGGGCACGGAGTCGGGGACGAAGCTATGCCTGTCGGGTACGGGGATCTCTTTGAAAGCCGCTTCACCCACGTATCTATATGAGTCGCCGACCTCCTGCCGGCGTGCGCCGCGAAGAACGACGTCTCCGTACTGGAGCATGAGCGTGGAGGTGGCAATCAAGCTGCCTTGCGTGCCGTAGACCTGCATGCGCCAGCCGGGAGCGGGACCCGGCGCGGAAGCGACGTGCACGGAGGCAACGCAGCCGCTTTTCAACACGCCATTGACCAGAATATTGTCCGGCGCATCCACGGAGACATCCTCTCCCGTATCGCTGACGTGCCAAGTTGGGACCCGGGTCAGAACGTAGCTGGACAGCTCGACAAAATCGCCAAGGCAGAAGCAGAGGGCGTCTATGGAGTGGCCGCTATGGATGCTCAGCACGTTACCGCCCTGCTTGCGGTCGCCTTCCCAGGCATTCACACTGTCGCGCTCACGGCTGGTGAGGAACATGGTCATGGAGCAGCTGAGCGGGGTGCCCACGTATCCCTCGTCGATGAGCTCTTTCAGGTGCATAACCCCCGGCGATACCCTGGCTTGGAGTCCCACGATGTTGGGCAGGCCTTTTTCGACAGCCAATGCCGTCATTTCCTCTGCCTGCTGCACGTTGGCGGCCAAGGGCCATTCGGTGAACACCGGTTTGCTGGCGCGCAGGGCCGCCATGGTCATTTCATAGTGCAGCGGCGCCTTAACGCTGACGCAGACCAGGTCCACTTCCGGGTTGGCTATAAGCTCACGGTAATCGTGGTGGTGATGCCTTGCGCCAAGCTGCTCGGCGGCGCGGGCGGCGGTCTCCGGATGGGAAGTGCCCACCGCAACCAGCTCGTATTCAGGCAAGGCTTCGATTGCGGGTGCATGGGCGCGTCCGCCCCAACCGTAAGCTGCGCTGGCGCCCAGGACACCGACTCTAATCTTCTCAATCATGTTCGCTCCTTATCAGGGATTTTGCAGCAGAACTGGACATGGCAAGTATGCATCCAAATCCCCCTTTTGCGAATCCCCAATCCGGATCAGTTTGCCAAATAAGACTGGCACGGCGCCATGAAGAAGATGCTATGATTAGCTGTGCGGCAGATCATCCAACACACCACGATTCAGGAAAGCTATGGAATACAAGCAACTGGGAAACACTAAAGCTCTGGTACCGGATATAGGCCTGGGCACCTGGGCCTACACCGGGGGGCCCGGCCCTCTTCTCAGGGGCATTGAGCTGGGCGCCAATCTGGTGGATACGGCGGAATCCTACGGCACGGAGGAGGCGGTAGGCCACGCCATAAAGGGGGTGCGAGATAGGGTGCTGCTGGCTACCAAGGTATCGCCGGAGCACTTCCGCCGCGACGGTATTTTGAAAGCGGCGGATGGAAGCTTGACGCGATTGGGCGTGGACTACATAGACCTATACCAGCTGCACTGGCCCAACCAGAGCATCCCCATAGAAGAGACCATGGAAGCCATGGAATCGCTAGTCAAGACGGGGAAGGTGCGTTACATAGGAGTGAGCAACTTTTCAGTGGACCAGGTGAAAGCGGCGCAGGATGCTCTTTCCAAGGCGAAGATAGTATCCAATCAGGTGGAGTACAGCCTGGTTAAGAGGGAGGTGGAGAGGGAGTTGCTGGCCTATTGCCAGCAGAACGGCATCACTGTCGTTGCCTACAGTCCCCTGGCAGTGGGCTTGCGCAATATAACCAGCAGAGACCGTCGCGGGGCACTGAGCAGAGTAGCCGCCGAAACGGGAAGATCGCAGGTCAACCTGGCGTTGAACTGGCTCATCTCCCAGCCTGGAGTTGTGGCCATCCCCAAGGCCAACTCGGAAGCGCACGTTGAAGAGAACTGCGCCGCGTCGGGATGGCGCTTGTCGGAAGAGCATATGAATCTGCTGAGCCAGGCGTTCAGCTAGAGCGGGGGAGCAGTCATGGTAGAGGACGCCCCTTCTCCCGATTTCCCGGAGTTCAAGGACGAAATCGTCCTGGTATGGAACAGCATCGCCGAGTGGTGGGACGATGCAATAGGCGACGGCAACGACTTCCAGACAGTCCTCATAGAGCCGGTGACGGAACGAATGCTGGACTTGCAGCCGGGAGAGACCGTGCTAGACGTTGCCTGTGGAGCGGGAAGATTCGCCCGGCGCATGGCCGGCCTCGGCGCAGACGTCGTTGCTATCGACCACTCCGAGCGTTTCATAAACAGGGCGCGGCGTCGCACTGGGGAGGGTCCGAGGAAAGTCGAGTACAGGGTGATGGACGCGTCGGACCGGGAAGCTCTGCTGACCCTGGGACTAGGGCGCTTCGACGCCGCGGTCTGCATCATGGCTCTCATGGACATGGCGATGATAGAGCCGCTTCTCTCAACTCTGCCACGGCTGCTCAAGCCTGGCGGGAGGTTCGTTTTTTCGGTGGTGCACCCCGTGTTCAACTCGGGCACAGCCCATCAGACGGCAGAGCGGTATGATAGAGACGGCACACTGGTCACCGAGTTCGGAGTGCGGGTAACCCGCTATCTGGAGCCGTACGTGCACATGGGAGTCGGCGTACCGGGCCAGCCTCAGCCACAGCACTATTTCCACAGGCCGATGAGTCTTTTGTTCAACACCTGCTTCAAGTATGGCTTTGTTCTGGACCGGATGGAAGAGCCGGCTTTTCCCGCCGCCCTTGACCTGAGTGGAGAGTCGCCACTCTCTTGGAATAGGTTTCACCTGATTCCGCCGGTTCTGGTAGCGCGTATGCGCATTCCAAATTTGATCCAATAGTTCCCTACTAAAGGATGGGGGAGGATGTCCTTGGAAACGCTGCAAATATGCATTGCTTTACCGCAGGCCTTTCCCGATGGAAAGGTGGACGTGGATTTGATACGTCGTTACTGCGCCAGGGCGGAGAGCCTGGGATACCATGGTTTGTGGACCCAGGAGCAGGTGCTGGGCTCCACAGCCGTACTGGAGCCGTTGAGCTTGCTGGCCTACGCAACTGCGCTGACCAGCCGGGTACAGCTTGGCGTTTCCGTGCTTGTGCTTCCACTTCACAACCCGGTGCAGCTTGCCAAGCAGATAAGCAGCATGGACCAGATGAGCGGGGGCAGGCTGGTTCTTGGCGTAGGATTGGGCGGCGCAACGGGCAACTATCCCGCATTCGGAATTGCCGAGGAGGCCAGGGTGCGAAGGTTCCTGGAGATAATAAAGGTGATGAAGGCTCTGTGGGCTGGCGGCGCTGCTGGCTACGAGGGGACCTTCTATAGACTCAACGACGTCTCCATGGAACCAAAGCCTTTTCAGCGGCCGCGAGTGCCCATCTGGTTCGGCGCACGCCATCCCAACTCACTGCGCCGGGCCGTGAAGCACGGCGATGCCTGGATGGGGGCGGGCTCCTCATCCTTCGAGGAGTTCAAAGAGCATGCCGGCCTTGTCAAGCGTTACCTTGAAGAGGCGGGACGCGACCCCGGCGAGTTCACCGTTTCCAAGAGGCTGTACCTGGCTCTGGACGATGACGAGTCGCGGGCTGAATGCAGGCTCAGAGAGTGGTTTGGCCAGTACTATGGCAGCGCGGACCTGGCCAATAGGGTTGCGGTCTGGGGCAGCGCCGGTCTGGTGGCGGAGCGCATTGAAGCGATTGCGGAGGCAGGGGCGCGCCACATTCTGCTAAACCCGGTATTCGACCTGGATGAGCACCTGGAGCACCTGGCGGAGCTCACGGGGCTTACCCACCGATAGGCCCACTCTATCGCGGTTCATGGACGTTGACTCGAAGCTCAGCCTGGAAGACGGTGACCGCCTGTCCGCTGATGTACACCTTGTCGTCACCCATTCTAACACCGACAACACCGCCCCTGGCCGATGCCTGGTAAGCGGTCATCTCCGCCTTGTTCAGACGGCTTGCCCAGAACGGGCCGAGGCAGCAGTGCGACGACCCTGTTACCGGGTCTTCGTTGACTCCAACCCTGGGAGCGAAGAAGCGGGATACGAAGTCGTAGGCGTTGGAATCCGAGCGGCTGGTCACTATGAAGCCGCGGCTATCTATCTGTGCCAGGCGCGTGAAGTCCGGCCTGATGCTGCGCAGCACCTCTTCCGATTCGACCTCTACCAGGTAGTCCATCCTGTTCCTGCCTGTGTAAAGCGGCTTATATCCAAGGGCCTGAGTCAAGTCGGGAGGCTCCGGCGTCTGCCGCTCCGGTTCAGCGGGGAACGCCATCTCTATGCGGTCTCCGTGGCGGGTTGCGATCAGCCTACCGCTTCTTGTATCGAACAATGCGGGTTGGTCGTGGTTCAGCCGGCCTGTTTCCCAGAGGACGTGAGCGCTGGCCAGCGTGGCGTGTCCGCACAGGTCTACCTCAACCGTGGGAGTGAACCATCTCAAATTGAAGCCGTCTCCGTGAGTGTAGAGGAAGGCAGTCTCGGATAGATTCATCTCCCTGGCCACGTGCTGCATCCACTCGTCGGTGGCTGGTCTTTGCAGAATGCAAACGGCCGCCGGGTTTCCCGCAAACGGCTTGTCGGTAAAGGCGTCTACTTGGAATATGCTCTGGCCCATGAGCAGGGTCTACTTGGTTTGCGGCGTTACTGGGTGCCGCGCAGCCTGGGGTCAAGCACGTCTCTCAGTGCGTCTCCAAAGACGTTTACGCCGAATACGGCAATGGTTAGCGCCAAGGCGGGGAAGATTCCTACCCACGGCGCGCTGGCGAAGTCAATGAGGATGTCGCCTGCCAGCATGGCTCCCCAGGAGATAACATCGGCGGGGAGCCCTACTCCGAGGAAGCTGAGAGATGCTTCTATGAGCACGGCGCTGCCTATGAGAGACGTAGCCACCACGATCAAAGACGCGAATGTGTTGGGCAGCAGATGACGGAACATAATTCTCAAGTCGGAAGCACCTATTGCCCTGGCCGATTCCACGTAGGGCATTTCCTTGATGCTCAGTGATACAGAACGGACGACGCGCGCCACCCTCGGCGTAAACACTATGGTCAGCGAAAGAAGGATATTGTTCAAAGATGAGCCGAAGGCAGCCATCAGTGCCAGGGCAAGAAGCAGCGTGGGGAAAGCGGCGGTAGCGTCTATGAACCGCTGTACTATCAGGTCGAAGTAGCCGCCAAAATAGGCGCTGGTAAGGCCGATCAACGATCCTAGCGCGCCGGCGGACAACATTGATACTACGCCAACGTAAATGGATATTCGCGAGCCATAGACTACGCGGCTGAAGAGGTCCCTGCCCAGCCTGTCAGTACCGAACCAGTGCGAAGCATCCGGTGCGAGGAGGATTGCCCTGCGGCTTACGTCCCAGGGGTCAGTAGTAGCGAATATGGGGGCTCCTATAGCCATGATGGCGGTAGCTAGCACTATGAAGAGGCCGAAAGATCCGAGCCGTTTAGTGGTGATGAAACGTTGTAGAGCTCTGATCTGCTTTTCGAGCGTGCTTTGGCTCAGACGAGGCGGAGCCAGGGCCGCGTTACTGATGTCATCCATCTGTTCTCTCATTTCTATCCGTATCTTATTCTTGGATCAAGCCAGGCATAGGTCAAGTCCACGAGGAAGTTTGCCGTTAGCGCTACCAGTGCAAAGTACATGATATAGGCTTGGATCATGGGCAGGTCTCTGATGAACATAGCCTGAATCAGCCCTCTTCCAATTCCCGGTACGTTAAAAACGGTTTCTATCACGACTGTCCCAGAGAACAGAAAGCCTATCTGCACCCCTGCGATGGTCACCACGGGTAGCAGTGCGTTTCTTACGCCGTGTCGCATAATAACGGCGCGCTCTGCTAGTCCTTTGGCGCGGGCGGTACGGACGAAGTCTTCTCGCAGGACCTCAAGGAGCTGGGTGCGGGTCATACGCAGCAATAGACCCTGGCTGGCAAAGCCAAGCGCCACTGCGGGGAAGACCAGTTGCTGGAAGGCGACAGTAGGATTATCCCAGAGGTTGACAAAGGCAATGGGAGGGATCCACCTGAAGTAGAGCGATAGGCCAAGGATTATCAACATACCAACAAAGAAGCTGGGCGCAGCCATGCCCACGACAGCTATGCTCCTTAGAATGTAGTCAATCCAAGTGTCCTGCTTTACCGCGGCCAGGACGCCGACAGGTATTGCGATTAGTGAAACTACCACCGCCGTAAATGCCGCAAGCTGTATCGTGATGGGGAACTGCCGCCGCAACTCTCCCGCAATGGGCCGGCCAAGCGCAATGGAATCTCCCAGGTCAAATCTGACCAGCTGCCAGATCCAAGTGCCGTACTGCACGTATATGGGATCGTTGAGGCCTAGCTGCTCGCGCAGGCGTTCCAAATCTTCGCGCGTGTAAGTCCCTTCGCCCTCTGCCCCGCCTAACATCAAAGCAGCTACGTCTCCCGGGATGACACGGAGAAGGGTGAAGATGGCAATAGATACTCCAAGCAAAGTGGGGACAAAGAGCACTAATCTTCTTGCAATGTATTTGCGCATAATCTTAGTGTTTTTATATTGAGTACGGGCGCCCGTGAGAGCGCCCGTACTGCCTAGCGACGGTTCTTTAGATTAGGCGTCTGTCAACCATACGTTTTCAAGCGTGAAGTTAGATGCATGGTGTTCCGGCTTGACCCATCCGTTCCAGTTTGCCCTGTGTCCCTGGAGCAGGCCGGGGCGGACCAGACCGATGTATGCAGCATCTTCGTAGAGGATATCCGCCATTTGCTGCAAGAACGGAGCGCGGGTTTCCTCAGTGACGGCCAGTACCTGTTGGGCGTGCAGGGCATCCCATTCAGGGTTGGACCATCCGGTATAGTTGAAGCCGCCGTCTTCAAAGTCGTGGAATATGATGTCGTTGAAGGCATCGGGATCGGGGAAGCTGGCGCCTTTGCTCTCGTTCTCCATATGGAACGCGCCCCTTTGAAGCCGTTCCTGCTGAGTCGCAAAGTCATGTATGATGACCTCGACATCTATGTAAATCTCCTCTAGCTGCTGAGCAACGACTTCTATTTCAGCCCTTGACGAAGAGGTCCCTATGTAGTCGACGCTAATGCGGTTGTTGGGACCATAGCCCAGCTCCTCCATTATGCCCTTGGCCTGTTCAATGAGGTCAGCCTTGACCATGGGGTCCGGGTCGAAACCGGGCAGGGCCTCGAACCACTGCTCAGGGGTCCGGATCCAGGTCCAGCCAATGAAGTAGGGGAGAGCAATGTGTCCAATCCCGTCTTTCGACAGATCATTGACTGCTCCACGGTCGACCGTCATCTGTACCGCCTGGCGTATCCTCTTGGCGTCTGGATCATTTATGGGCCCGAACGGGGGCTTCTTAGCGTTGAGCTCTGCGCCGCGCCATCCCATAGCCAGAACGATGGGGAATACGGCGTCCCCTTCAGCTACCAAGGCGTCGGCGTCACGCTTGCTCATCGTTTCGAAAATCCTGAACATATCAATGCGTTCGGCGCGGAAGCTGGCGGTGCGTGTCGCCGCGTCAGGAATCACCAGCATGGTTACTTCGTCCAGGTAGGGCCGGCCATCCCTGAAGTAGTCGGGATTGCGCTCCCAGGTTACAAAGCTGTCCTGCTGGAAATCTTTGAACATGAACGGGCCGTATCCAACCACCTCATCTGAGCGAAGGTCTCGGTACTCACCGCCCGGAGCAGTATCGATCGGCTTGACGATTCTGCTGGGCTGAGCTGACTGGAATCCAGAAGTGAAACAGGCAACGAATGCGCCTCTGGGGGTTTTCAACCTGATGGTCAGCTCCATGGGGCCGGTGATCTCTGCACCGCCGTCAGCTACAGGACTACCCATATCATCCCAGACTGGCTTGATGAAGGTTCGCATGCAGCCCTGATAGTTGCCATGGACTCCGTTGGGCCGCTCCACTATGCGTACAATCTGCCAGAAGGCGTCTTCCGCCGTAAACGGCTCACCACCGTGGTCGGTAACGCCGTCACGGAGCTGCAGAACCCACTCACTGCCGTCAGCGTTTGTTGTCCAGGACTCTACCAGGTCACCTTCTACTGTGACCCGGTCTGTGGGGTTGACGCGCAACAACTGCCCCCAGACATTGCCCACGGAACCCAGAGTGGTCCAGCGGAACTGGGAGTCCAGGTGGTAGGGGTCGAAGGAACCCTGCGATGTCACGGAAATGCTTATGCTGCCGCCATATTGCGGCTGGTCACCAGGCGGAGGTGTTGGTGTGGCCTGCATGGAAGGTGTGGGCGTCGCCGTGACCAGCGGTGGTGGCGGCTGGATAGTTGGAGTTGGCGGCACCGGAGTAGGTGTGTCTTCTTCTGAAGGCCCGCAGGCAAGAACAAACAGCAAGGCCATGGCCAGACCTACTCCAAGGAAATACCTGATATCGAGTCTGAGTTTCATAATGTGCACCCCTCAACCGAAAATGTGTTCCCAGTATTGGCAATGGTACTGATTTGTTTTGGTTTGTCAATATGGCGCAATGTTTCCGTAGAGCTACTATAGCCGGCCACACTCCAGCCTCGGCCTGGACCGCCATTAGAAGAGAGGAGAGGAGGAACTAGGACACGTTGTCAAATTGCTTTGTTTTTAGCCAGCTCCGTCCCAAGTTCTACGTCACGGTACGGTAGGGAGGGCAGTTCCCGCTGGGAGCAGCTTGTACTCCACTAGGGCGTTTTCCCACCGGAGAGCACTCTGTACCGCGCTGGCGCCATCGTAGATGGATTCCTTATAGAGCATCGGAGCATTCTCCACCAGTTCGGTCCTTCTGAGCCTTCCGTTAGACTGTTGTTTTTCGTATATCAGGCTTGCCCTTTCGCTAAGTGTCCCCTGCTCCTTGACCGCAACTCCTCTGTTCTGAAGCGATTGTGGGAGTGCCCAAAAGGAGTCCACAATACTCGACAGCGTACCAGAGAAATCGTGGTTCAGGACGAACTCTTCCCCTGTCTGAATGTCGGTGTATACAAGAGCCCCGTTGATCAGCTTTGAGTAACCGAGCAGTACACCCGCCTGTGTCCGCAGCGTTGCGACGGCATCACTGATTTGGCCGTCGTCGCCTGCGACAAACCAGTTCTCACTTATGGTCGTGCTGGGGTATGCGCCATGACCGGCGGGTCCTATGGGGTCTCGCTGGTATTTCAACACTTTGTAGTAGAGCGGCTGGCCGGCAGCTATGCCGGTCAGTAGGGATTGCTTGTTCTGCTCTGAGGTTGTTGCCGTCGGCGTGGGGGTCACCGTCGGGGTGGGCGTTGGTGTTGGTGGCAGGGTAGCGGTCGGCGTAGGAGTAGGGGTCGGCTGAGCGCAGCCTACCAGCAGCAGGAAGAGAACAGCTACCAGGGCACTATAGACTTTCATGGGGACGGGTCTCCTTGCCGCTATTTAGCACGATTCAGGCGCAGTGATTTCTGCGCTGGGCAGCCGGCGCTAGGCAGGGTGGGAATCGAGACGACGAGAGTCGTTGACGCTGCCGTCCGTGTCATAAGGGACTGTGTTGGACCTGAATACCCTGTGGACACCGGTTATGGTTGTGGCGTCGGTTGCCTACATAAAGTGATACCAAAGGCTACGGGTGCCAGGCTGGCTAGGGACCAGCCCAGTCCATGGGCGGGTGCTTCTGATGATGGTCCGTTGCCTGCTGGTAGGCATGGCAAACGCGGAACAGGGTATGCTCGTCCAGGGGGCGGACGCCCAGGTGCCAGCCCACCGGCAGGCCGGACTCGGTGAAGCCTGCCGGGATGGAGATGGCGGCAGCGCCGGCCATGCTGAACGATCCCGTCCCGCCGCCGCGGGCCATGACCGCGGTACGGGCGTCCTCACGGCTCTTGACGGGCGACTCCGTAACGATTGGACCCGCAGGGCCCTGGCCGGTGGACCCGACGAGGACGTCGTATTTGTCGAAGACGTCGAGCATAGTCTGGCCCATCAGTGCCCGCGCCCTGGGAGCCAGCGTCTGCAGGCCGGCGGGGATGAGGCAGCCGACCAGCAAGCGGACTCGTGTGTTGTAATCGTAGTCCATGTACCGTTCCCTAAGGTGGCCGCGGTGGTAGCTGGCCGCCTGACCGTCGCAGATGGCGGTGTGTACGCCGTGCATCTTCTCCATGAGCGGGATGCTCACCGGTTCCACCACAGCGCCGAGCTGTTTGAGGACGTCTATGGCCTGGGACACTATGTCCCTGGTCTCCGGCCCCACCTGGTCGCCCATCATCTGCTGAACTATGCCGACCCGCAGCCCCTTGACGTCGCCGGTGAGCGACGCGGAATAGTCGGGCACGGGATCGCGACTTGTGGTGGGGTCATTCGGGTCGTACCCGGCGATGGCTTGGAGCATGATCGCGGTGTCCTCGGCGCTCCGCGCCAGGGGGCCGGCGGTATCCAGCTCCCAGGACAGGGTAAAGATGCCCTGGCGGCTCAGACGGCTCCAGCTGGGTCGCAGTCCGGCGATGCCGTTCACGGATCCCGGCCCGCGGATGGAGCCGCCGGTGTCGCCTCCCATTGAGCCGCTGAGAAGCCCGGCGGCGACGGAAGACCCCGATCCAGCCGACGAACCGGCAGGGCTAAGGTCGAGCCGCCAGGGGTTGCGCGGAGCCTCTTTGTTGAAGAACTCCAGCGTCCCTCCCATGTGGAATTCGTGAGTGGCAAGCGTACCCATGATGACCGCTCCGGCCTGACGGAACCGGGCGATGATGGTGCAGTCTTCCCCGGCGATATTGTCGTCGTAGGCGTCGCAGCCGCCCGTGTTCAGGTGGCCTTTGATATCGAACTGGTCCTTAACGCCAACCGGGATGCCATGCATGAGGCCTCTGTAGTTTCCAGAGGCGATCTCCTGTTCCGCCTGCTTTGCCTCGGCCAGCGCTTCGTCGGCCAGCAACAGGTTGAAGGCGTGGAGGTGAGGGTCGTATTTTTCGATGCGCTCCAGGTAGGTGCGAGTCAGCTCTACCGGTGAGATGTCCTTTGACTTTATGAGGTTGGCCTGCTCGCGGATGGTCATGAAGGCGACTTCGTCAGTGTGAGGCGGCGTCCCGTTTCCCGGCGCCGGAGCAGCGGCCTCCGGGGAACGCTGGGGCACGCCGCGGAAGGGCAGGATGGGCCAGGGCTCGGTATGGTAGACATCGAGTTGGTCAAGCTGGACGAGTCCTTCTATGAGGGCGTTGATGCGGTAGTGGACCTCGGTGAATTCAGGCTCTGGGGGATCGAAGCCCTGGATGTTAAGAATGGAGCGAATGACGTCTCTGGAAAGGTCTGCCATGATTGCCTCCACTTGTTGATGGCGCAATACTATCACGATAGTAGAGCTAGGCAACGCCCTTGTCTGGGATTTGGTCGCAGAGATGTTCTTGGTGAGGGTATAATCGGGTGCAAAAGCACAGGGGGAGAAACTATGAGCAAGAGCGAGGAGATTTCCAAAGAGGTGGGGACGGAGCTGCTGTTCGAGAACGACAGGGTCAAGGTATGGGGCATGGCGCTGGAGCCTGGTGAAACGTCGCCGTACCACCAGCATGAGAACGACTACGTATTTGTCTACACAACGCCGAGCCGGATCAGCGGTGGGCAGGGGGAGGTGAGGGAGTTCGAAGAAGGGTACGTTCAGTACACGGAGGTGGGCGGTGGCATCCAGCACAGCATCACCAACGTATCAGATATACGGCATCACCAGATCATTGTGGAGATGAAGGGAGGAAGCGCCTCTGCGACGCCGCAGCCGCCGGAGAACAACGGCCGTTCGCTGGTCGCGGGCTGAGGAGCGCACTCCACCACCTGGACTCCCGACCCCGCATCAAGTGCGGGGCAGGCTTTTCGGGAGTGACAGTGGGAGCCCGCGCAGGCGGGCATCCAGGGTGGGGTGGTGTCCATTAGCCCCGGCAGATGCTTCGTCGGTGGGAGTGGTTTTGAATGCAACGCGGGACTGACCGACTCCTCAGCATGACAGGCGGCCAAGGAGGACCGTAGCGATGAGAACGTTCACCGTCATCCTGTTGTTTGGAGTGACAGTGATGCTGCTGGGTTGCGGCCTCCTCAATGGTGGAGAGAACTCCCCGGATAGAGAACCCGTGACGCCGTCTAATTCTGAGGCTATCACGATTGTCGACGTTGAGGATCTAACGATTGCGGAGTGTGAGGAATTCTACGGGGCAGGTGCTGTGATGAATGTGCAGCACGCCTTCCCTGCTACCGCTACTGTAGAGCAGATTAAAGGGGCAATTGGCAAGCTCCTACTTCTGCAGTCGGTCCCGCCAGGTTTGGAAATCGCAGCTAGAAGTGTAAGTATAGAAAACCAAGTCGCCTATGTGCAGTACGAAGCACCCCTGGTGGAGGGACAGAGAACAGAAGTCCTTAGTATTGAGCAGGGTCCAACAAATGGAAGGACCTGGCAACTCGAGGCGAAGGACGGGTACTATGAAATGGAGACTGTAAACGGAGCTCCCGCATACATCATTCGCGGTGGTTTCCTTGTCCGCTCCAGGATGGTGGACGGTGTAGAAATCATCGATAGCTGTGGATGGGAGCCGGAGTGGGAGAATAGTCTAGTCTTTGTTAGCAATGGTCACGCAGTACGAATTGCTGGCAGGCCGGCTAGTGCCTTCCCTCCAAGTAGTCTAACAACACTTGCTAGATCATTGGTCGAATACCCTGGAAGCCAGGGAGCGGATACTAGCTAAATGGAGCGCCATTAGAGATAGCCAGCCCGCACAATTCGCGCCGGGATTCAGCACGATGTGGGGCGTCGCACCCCTTGCCAATCCTAGGATGGCGTTTGTGCCGTGGTTGATCTTGGCGGTTGTGCTCCTCGCATTGGTCTACATTGGCATTTCATGGTATGTCGTAGACCGTGTAACGAAGCCACCGCGTCGCCCACTTACTGATAACCCCGCTCTGAGGGGCCTAGCATACGAGAATGTGACATTCCACCCAAGAGGAGTGCCAAGTCTCAAGCTCAACGGTTGGTATATTCCGGCGAGCGACCCTAAGGGAACGATCGTTGCTGTCCATTGTTTCGCCTGTAACAGAGCCGAAGCCAAGGTCGGTATCCTAGGGATCGCCAGAAGACTTGTTGCCAAGGATTTCAATCTCCTGCTCTTTGACCTACGTGGGCACGGAAGCTCGGACGACGGTAGGATATCTGGAGGCTTGGTAGAGCGTGAGGATGTCCTTGGTGCTGTCGAGTTCGTGCACTCAGAATATGGGACACCTTTGAAGCGAATTGGCCTGCTTGGGTTCTCTTTGGGCGCCGTAGCATCGTTGTTAGCAGCTGCCGAACAACCCGAGATCGCAGGAGTCGTGACGGATAGTGCATTCTATGACATGTCCGAGCTTATGCACGATAACCCTGAACTGACGGATGGTCTCTCCCCGGCTTTGGTGAAGGCGTTCTATCCAGGTATGAGGCTTATCGGCCAACTGGTCTACGATATTGATCTAGGAACCGCCCGCCCGATCGAGGCAGTTAGCAAGCTGCCTTTTCCTCTCCTAATTGTCCACGGCGGAGATGATCAGCGAGTGCCAACTGCGCATGCAAAGCAACTTTATAGTGCCTCAGTTCACCGAGAGTCGGAACTTTGGATTGTCCCCGATGCTGGTCACGGGGAAAGTTACCTGCGGCAACCATCGGAGTACATCGATAGGGTTGTGAATTATTTTGAGAAGCGTTTTCAGGGGATGTTAGACACGTGAGGACGTGCCCTTCATGTACGTTACGGCAGTGCGGTTGCCGCTAGCCGCATCTGTGGATACAATCCCTGCGCCGTAGATTATGAGAAGAGGTCTGTGATGTACGAAAAGAGTATGCTGAGCCTGGATAGTTGCATGAGGGCAATTGAGGCGATGACAGCGGAGTTCAACAGGGAGCCGGGACGCTCGCCGGTGGACATGGCGATAGTGGACGATATGGGGAACCTGTTGGCGTACGCTCGGATGGACCGCTGCTTCCGTCCCACGTTCGCCATGAGAAAGGCGTATACGTCGGCGATACGGGGAACGGACACCGGCGCGTTCGCGGAGCGGCTGGCGGCGCAGGGGAGGACTCTGGCCGAGATAGGAGACGCTCAGCTGATCACGACACGCGGGGGAGTGGTGGCGCGGAAAGATGGCGTGGTGCTGGGCGCGATAGGCGTGGGTGGCCTGCCCTCCGCCGAAGACGACGAGAAGATTGCTAAGGTGGGGTTGGAGGCGCTTCTGGGGGATGGGTAGGGCTGGCGACCCGGATGGGATTCGAACCCACGATCTCCGCCTTGACAGGGCGGTGTGTTAAGCCAGACTACACCACCGGGCCGCAAAAGCCAATTATACGCAACGGTATCCAATTAGGAAAGGGGCACTAGACGCCCTGCTCGATCTGTTCCCGCTGCCAGCCGTAGTCCACTTCGCCGTCGTAGAACCTCTCCGGGTGCTCCACGGCCCAGATCTGCTTGCGAATGACCCAGTTGTCCGGCTCAAGGTCTCGTCCTATCTTCCATGCCGACAAAGCGCCCGCGGTATCGCCTTCCTTGTAGAGATCGACGCCGCGCTGGAAGTGCTCTGTGGCCTCCATGTGGTTGGGACCGCCCATGGTGTCTTCCTGCATACGCTCGGCCAGCCACTGCGGGGATGCGCCCTGGGCCCAGCCTTCGGCAAGCTCGGCGTACTCCTGCTTGCGGATATCGAAGCCGCCGTACTTCTGGTAGTTGAGCAGACCTGCCTCATCTATAAGGAGGGCGTTGGGCACGGCCTTGAAGCCGAGCAGCCGGCTCAACAGGTTGTCTTCATCGACTAGGGTGGTGTAGGCGGCGCCGGCCTCTTCGACATAGGGCCGGGCCTTCTCTGCGCCCTGGGCGTCCATGGCCACGGTTATTACCTCTACGCCCTGATCTTTGTACCTGGTGTAGAATTCCTGCCATACAGGCAGTTGGCTGCGGCAGGCTCACCAGGAGGCCCACATGAAGAGGGCGACTCGCTTTCCCCTCAAGCCGGAGAGGCTTACGGGGCTACCGTCGAGGGCGGGCAGGGTGAAGTCGGGAACGTCTGAACCTATGCGGAGCGTTTCGGTTGTCATAGCGCGGCTCCTTTCTGGCTGGGGATTTGAGAGTTGGATGCGTATTGTAGCTTGCTGGTGGTGGGATGTCGAATGAGGGGAGCGGGTGGGAATTGTTTCAAACGTTATGTCAACTCCCAAGGCTAAATGCGAATCATTTTTTTGCAAATATGGGAAAACAAATCCGATTCCTTCGGCAAGCTCAGGACAGGCCCTTCGACAAAACTCAGGACGGGAATTCGACGGATGACGGCGTGATTTCGCAACGTTTCTAGCGACGGCGGATGTTGTTGATTTGCTCATTGATCTCCATAGTGCGGAGCAGAACTTTGATGGCCCGGAACAGCAGGTCCGGGGGAGAGTCGGGATGGGAGGCGAGGCGCCGGATCTTGAGACGGAGCAGGGCTATTTCACCCTGGAGGCCTTTGAGATGGACGGCGTTCTGAAGGAGATCCCGATCTTTCTCCGCGACGTGGGATGAGTAGAGGCCGTGTGTACGGGCGTTCTGGTTGCCGATCGGCGCGCCACGCCGCCGCCGTGTGTGCTGCTTAGTGCTTTTTTGCAAGTCCATGTGGATAAAGGTATATGGTGCAGGGGGGTGTGGGGAAGCGGGGAATGTCAGGGTTGAGCGGACAAACGGGCAAGACGGGGCAGGTGGGCGGGAATACTGCGGGCGAATTTCTGTCCGCTCATTTCCTTCGACAAGCTCAGGATAAGCGGGGAGTTGCCTGCCCCGCTACCCTATGCCAGCCGCCCCTGCTCACCCTCCGGGCGTGTGACCCGTTGCGCCGGCTGGTACATTGGCTGGTGCGCCGGCATCTCGAACAACGTGCCTTCCAGCAGCTCCTCTATGGTGCGTATCTGGATCTTGGGGAAGTCGGTCTGCCAGAGGTCGGAGTGGTAGAGGCCGGCGCTGACCGCCTCCTTAGTCATGGCGCGGGTGGGCTCTTCAAGCGTGATGAACAGCCCCATCGCCGCATTCTCCCGCTCCACAGTGCCCTTCAGATCGCGTATGTGGGGCGACGAGACCTTGCCGCTCTTGACCTGGACAACGGCCTTGTGCATGGCGCGCTTCGGGCCGTCGATGAAGTAGACCACGCCGTCGACGCCCTGGTCCGCGCCGCGCTTCTTCTGCTCGCGGGGGAAGGCCTCGAGCAGGGACATGGCCCAGAACTCGAACTGGAAGCGGTCTTGCTCCGCCAGAGCGCGAGCGCTGCCGACGTCTACCGGCTCGCCGACGACCTGGTAGTCCTGTCCGGGGAGGATGTTAAAGGCGGTCTTGAGGCGGTTCTTCATCAGGGCCACAGCTAGGTGGGTGATGTCGATGCCTATCCACTGACGCTTCAGCTTCTCCGCGGCGGCGATGGCCGTGCCACAGCCGCAGAATGGGTCCATCACCACGTCACCCTCTTTGGAGGAGGCTTGGATGATGCGCTCCAACAGGGACAGAGGCTTCTGCGTGGGATAGCCTAGGCGTTCTTTGGCACGAGCCCCGATTGGCGGTATATCATTAACTATGTCTTGGACTGGCACACCTAAGCCCTCATCCAAATACCGCTTTTGCCGAGGGATTGATCCTCTCCCAGGCCAGTAGATAAGCCCGGCCTGATTAAGCAGATCCAGTTTTTCTTGTGTAGAAAGATTAGTTAGGTCAATATCAGGGAATACTCTCTGTAGAGAGCTTATTGGAACGGCCCAATGTCTACCTATGTCCGTAGGATTCACACCAAGCCAAGGACTACCAGAGTCGCCGTACCTTACACCTGCACCAGTTAGAGAAACTAGCTGATACTGTCCCTTTTCATCCTCAAAGCGATAGTATTCTTCTATGTATGAGCTATCATATTCCTGATAAGTCCTGTTCCATTCGTAGCCGTCAGCTTTCGAGTAGAAAAGGATCGTGTCATGTATAGGACCCCAGCGTCTGGAACCTCCATGTGAGCCTGTCCTCTTCCAGACAATCTCGTTCCTAAACTGTTCCTTTCCAAAAATTGAGTCCATGAGCACCTTGAGGTAGTGGCTGGCGGTGGGGTCGCAGTGGAGGTAGATGGAGCCGGTGGGCTTGAGAACGCGCCGCAGCTCCACTAGCCGGGGCGTCATCATCACCAGGTAGGCCATCATGGCGTTGGGGCCTATGAACTGGTGGAAGGCTTTGACCATCTCTTTCACGTTGGCGGGCGTAGCCGGGTTCAGAATGCTCTCGTGCTCGTAGGTGTGCTGGGACTCCTGCGTCCACTCCCAGGTGTCAGTGAAGGCCTTGATCTGCGCCGGGGACTTCTCACCCGTCTTCTCCCTGAACAGCACGTTGTAGGAGGCGTTGGAGTTGAAGGGCGGGTCCAGGTAGACCAGGTCCACGGACTCGTCGGGGACGTGGTCGCGGAGGACGGTCAGGTTGTCGCCGTAGTAGAGGGCGTTGGTCATGGTGGGGCAATTAAAGCACACGCGCATGTGCGGGCGCAAACGGGGTGAGGGGTATAATGGAACACACTAGAATTATCCAGGAGGGCGCAATGGTTCGTCCAATTGAAGTTGAAAGCGCGGCCGGGTTACCGGATATGGCTGCGATACTCGGATGGTGCCTCCGGAGAGGTGGACCTATCGGACGTGGCGGGGAAAGGGGTTTTCAAGGCTTGGGACGAGCCGGCCACTTCCAGAAAGTACACATCGCGCCCCATAGGCTATAGCGTGGGACGATGAGATTGCCACGCTTCAATAAACGGCATGTTCAACTAGTGGATCTTGTAGGTCGTTTTGAGGCCTATCCCTCTTCTACACATGTTCGCCACAGTATCGGGTTAATAGAGCGTTTGAGAGACGATGGAGCCATGTTCTGGAAAGATGGTTCGCAACAACTGTGTCGTTGGCATGAATATTGCACAGCTTTGTTGACATTTCTCAGTACCTTGAGACAGCGCCGTGACCTGCAACATCAAGATTTAGCAACGGCATTGAGAGAGTTCATTCAAGAGTTTGAGCACTCAACTGCGGGCATGTACGAGATGTTGTACGGAACCTCTGATGACCCTGAGAACGATAGAGATGTCAAGCACACGATGGAATGCTTTAGCCTTGTTTACAGGCTATCCACATATGCCATTCTCTCTACATGGATTGACGACAAGGAAGAGAGCGTTTCAGTAGAGATTTTGCTGAATATGACCTCCGGAGAACGCAAAGAAACATGGCGGCGAACTGAGATGCGAGTGCCAAGAAAATATCGTCGGAGCACCAAGAGATTGTAAAATGAGTGTTGGCGGTATTGGATAGTACATACCGGCAAGCACTGAGTAGATGGTGGAGGATGGTTATGATAACTGAAAGTCAAATGTGGAGGGACGCTGAATCCATTGCCCGGGAGTCCTTGTTGAACTAAGCGACCCAAGGTTAGGGGCTAGACTGCAAATGGCAACCTTACGAATAGAAGATATAGTGTCAAAGTGGCAGCGGCTTGCAAGAACGGAAACTGAATACGCCAGATGGGTTCACTGCGTCCGTTGGGCTGCATTGGAAATTGCACGATCCGGGCAGCTGCCAGGAGGGACGAAGCTGGACAACTTGTCCGAGAGACGGTTTATTGGATTGTAGAGGACATAAACTATGACACCCCGGCTGACCTGCGCGAGAAGCTGAAGAACCGATCCTCGCCGTCATTGCCACCCCACCGCCAGATTGCTTCGCTGCGCTCGCAATGACGAAAGGGGGGTGTGGGAATGGCTGGGTAGAGGCCAAGGCAACCACGAGGGTTGCCCCTACGGTGCCCCGTCCCCACTCCTGGATGCCCGTCGTCACGGGCATGACGTGTAGAACCATGTGAGCGGGCGTTGCCCTACCCCATCCTGAACCGGCGCAGGCGCAGCGAGTTGCTGACCACGCTGACCGAGCTGACGGCCATGGCTCCGGCGGCGAGCACGGGATTGAGGAAGCCGTACTCTCCCAGGAAGTAGCTCAGCGCGGAGGGCACGCCGCCACCGGCAAAGAACAGGTAGAGGACGCCCGCCGCCACGGGGATGAGCGCCGTGTTGTAGAAGAAGGCCCAGAACAGGTTCTGCTTGATGGTGCGTACGGCGGCATGCGACAGGTTGACGGCCCTTGGTATGCCGCGTACGTCGTCATGCATGAGGGTGATGTCGGCGGCTTCCATGGCGACGTCGATCCCGGCGCCTATAGCTATGCCCACGTCGGCTTGGGCAAGCGCAGGCGCGTCGTTGATGCCATCGCCGACCATGGCCACGGTGCGGCCTTCCTGTTGGAGGGCTTGCACCTGCGCCGTCTTCCGGTCGGGCGTCATCTCCGAGAGGACGTGTTGGATGCCGGCCTCCGCCGCAATAGCGCGGGCGGCGCGGGGGTTGTCGCCGGTGAGCATGACGACTTCAAGGCCCATGCCAAACATGGTCTGTACGGCCTGTTTCGACTCGGGGCGGATGGCATCGGCCACGGCGATGATGCCTTTGACCTCCCTGTCCAAAGCGACGAACATGGGGGTCCTACCCTGGTCTGAAAGCTCACGCGCCTTCACTTCCAATCCGTTGAGGGCGTATTCCTTTAGCCGCATCAGCGCCAGGTTGCCCAGGGTGACCACTGAGCCGTTGACCCTGGCCTCTATGCCATGGCCGGGCAGGGCCTGAAACTCTGCGGCCTGGTCAAGGGTGAGGCCTCGTTCCTCTGAAGCGGTGACGATGGCCCTGGCGAGGGGGTGCTCCGAGCCGCGCTCGGCAGATGCGGCCAGCCTGAGCAGGTCGTCTTCCGCTATGCCGTCGGCCAGGATGTCGGTTACAACGGGTTTGCCCAGGGTGAGGGTGCCGGTCTTGTCCAATACCACGGTGTCCACCTTGTGGGCGCGTTCAAGGGCTTGGGCGTTGCGAATCAGGATGCCGCCCTCCGCGCCCTTGCCGGTGGCGACCATGATGGCGGTGGGCGTGGCAAGGCCGAGGGCGCAAGGGCAGGCGATGACGAGCACGGCAACCATGTTGAGGAGGGCGAAGGTGAAGGCCGGGTCCGGCCCCAGCAACAGCCAGGTGACAAAGGTGGCAGCTGCTACGACCATTACGGCTGGCACAAAGTAGCTGGATACAACATCGGCCAGGCGCTGGATGGGCGCTCTGGAACCTTGCGCCTCTTCCACAAGCCGGATGATGCGGGACAAGGCGGTGTCCTTGCCTACTTTGGTGGCGCGGAACTGGAAGCTGCCTGTCTTGTTGATAGTGGCGGCGTAAACCGGCGATCCCGTCTCCTTCTCCACGGGAATGCTCTCGCCGCTGAGCATGGACTCGTCTATGGCGGATGCGCCCCGGGTCACCTCGCCGTCCACGGGCACACTCTCGCCGGGGCGCACAATGACAAGGTCGCCGGCGACCACCTGCTCAATGGGTACGTCGATCTCTGCGTCGCCGCGCATGACGCGCGCCGTCTTGGGCCGCAGGCCCATCAGCTTGCGTATAGCCTCGGAGGTCTGGCCCCTGGCCCTGGCTTCCAGGAACCGGCCGAGTAGGATGAGCGCAATGATGATGGCGGCGGTATCGAAGTAGACGGCGTGCTCCACGCCTTCAGCGGCGAAGAGGTCGGGGAACACGGTTATCAAGGCGCTGAAGGCGTAGGCTACACCGGTGCCCAGCGCGATCAAGGTGTTCATGTTGGTGGTGCCATGCCTGGCGGCACTCCAAGCTCCCTTGTAGAACTGGGCTCCGGCCCAGAACTGCACAGGAGTTGCCAGCGCCCACAGCACGTACCAGTTTTGCAGGAAGGAAGGCATCCAGGGGAACCACTCTTTGAAGCTGCCAAGGAAGATGACGACGCCAAGCCCGCCAGCTACGAGAAACCGGTTGCGTTGGTCCTTGATGAGCCGGGTGCGGGCCAGGCGTTCCCTGTCCCGCTGCTCTTCCTCTTCGCCGGCTATACCCTCCACGGAGTAGCCGGCGCCGGCCACGGCACGGTCGAAATCCTCCAGGGTAGCGACGTCTCCCAGGTACTGGAGGGTAGCGCGCTCCGTGGCCAGGTTGACGTCTGCGGAAACCACTCCCTCAACCTCCCTGAGCGCCTTTTCCACGTGGAACACGCAGGCGGCGCAGGTCATGCCCCCTATGTTGAGGCCTATCTTTTGCCTGGGCAGGTTCTCTATGTCTTGAAGGGCCAAGCGTCACTTCTCCGAAAGGTTGTAGATCTGTATGAGCTCGTCAAGGACCTCTTGGTCATGGCCGTTGCGCACGCCCTCTAGGACGTGGGTGTGCAGGTGGCCATCCAGCAGCTTGGACTCCACCTTCTGGATGGCTCGGCGCACGGCGAAGGTCTGCTTCAGGATGTCGACGCAGTATTTCTCATCCTCAATCATGCGTCGGATGCCGGCCAGGTGTCCTTCTATATAGCTTAGCCGTTTCAGCGAGTCTTGCTTTACTTCAGGCAGCATTTTTAATCTATCCCCTGTTACTCATAACCCCCTCCCAGGGGGCATGGGTAGTGTACATGAGACGCCGGGTTTGGGTCAAGAACTTCGCTGCGGCGTGGTAGAAACGCAGTGATATAAGGCCGTTGGTAGGTAGGCTCATAGCGTCCTAATCATGAAGCACCCCCCTCTATTGACGCTCCGCCCGTAAACGGCTAGCATAGTTAACCGCCATGACGGAAGCGTTTGTGCAGACATGTTCTTGTACGTGTACTCACCATGTGGGGCAAAGACGCTTGTAGTACGTGGCTGTTCAATAGGCAACAAAGCCCCTCGCAAACTAGGAATCGAGGGGCTTTTTATTTTGCAGAGAATACAGGAGGAAAAGAACGATGGCCGATTATGCAAATCCGGATGTCCTGGTAGATACCGATTGGGTGGCCCAGCACGGTCAGGACCAGAACGTGCGGCTACTGGAGGTCGACGTGGACACCACGGCGTACGACCAGGGCCACATTGCGGGAGCTGTGGGCGTCAACTGGAAGTCGCAGCTACAGGACGGCGTCCGCCGCGACCTGACGAGCAAAGGAGATTTCGAGAAGCTAATGTCGGAGTCTGGCGTAGGCAACGACACCACCGTGGTGGTCTACGGAGACAACAACAACTGGTTCGCCACCTGGGCGTACTGGCAGCTCAAATACAATGGTCACAAGGACGCCCGCGTGATGAACGGGGGACGCGCCAAGTGGCTTGCCGAGGGCAGGCCCACCACAACAGAGCCAGCCAGCCATCCCGCTGCCAGCTACGCCGCACAGGAACCGGACGGTTCTATCCGCGCTTTCCGAGACTACATTACAAGCAATCTATCCAGCCTGGAGCTTGTCGACGTGAGGTCTCCTGCCGAGTACAGCGGGGAGCTCCTTGCGCCGGAGCACCTGCCGCAGGAAGGTGCTCAGCGCGGAGGCCACATCCCAGGCGCGGCCAACGTACCCTGGGCAACCGCCGTAGCTGAGGACGGCACGTTCAAGTCCGCCGATGAGCTTAGCCAGATATACGGCGGTAAGGGCATAAGCGGCGATAAGGAGATAGTAGCTTACTGCCGCATAGGGGAGCGGTCTTCCCACACCTGGTTTGTCTTGAGCGAGCTGCTGGGCTATCCCAATGTACGCAACTACGACGGTTCCTGGACGGAGTGGGGATCCGCCGTAGGCGTGCCGGTGGAGAGGTAGTCCGCCGTTTGACATAGGCAGTCCGTGTAGCGGAGCACGTGCTGCGCTGCGATTAGTCTTGATTTGATGGCAGCCGGTGTCGCCATGCGGCGTGGCTGTGGGAACGTAGTAGTGGAGTACCAGCGGCCGGGCTTTCTCCTTTCCAAAGAGGTGGCTACCGCAGTGTTGAAGCGACCCGGAGCCAGGGGCTTGGTGCTGCTCAACCACGGCCTGCTCACCTGGGGTTCCACTCCCCAGGCCAGCTATCAGGCCCACGTGGAGCTGGTTAGCGAAGCGGAGCAGTTCGTGAAGGCAAGAGCGTCTGCCAAGGTCCCGTTCGGAGGCGTCAAAACGCCTGCCTTGGAGGAGGCGGAGCGCCGGCGGGTGGCCGGTGTGGTGACGCCTGTGCTCAGGTCGCTGCTCAGCACTTCGTCGGAGAATCGCGTCCTAGTGCGATTCGAGGACAGCACAGACGTGCTCGAATTCGCTTGCTCGAAGAGAGCCAGGGGATTCGCCGAAGCGGGCGCGGCCACTCCCGACCATCTGCTGAGCACGAAGAGAAATCCGTTGCTGGTGGAGGTATCCGACCCCTCCTACGCCGGCGACGTGCGCCGCAGCCTGGAAGCAGGAGTGGATCAGTACCGCAGGGCGTACACCGACTGGTTCAACAGGCACAAGCACGGGCTTGTGGAGATGCGTGACCCATACCCCAGGGTTATCCTGGCGCCTGGCCTGGGTATGTGGGTGGTGGGCAAAGATACCAGAGGTCTGAACACCGTCTCCGACATTTATCACCACACCATCTCAATTATGGCCGGGGCCCACCTGGTTGATGAATACGTCTCCCTGCCGCCTAAGGAGGCTTACGACGTTGAGTACTGGCCCCTGGAGCTATACAAGCTGAGCCTGCTGCCGCCTGAGCAGGAGCTGACAAGACGCATAGCCCTGGTGACGGGCGCCGCTAGCGGCATAGGCAAGGCCATTGCCTTTCGGCTTGCCCAGGACGCAGCGCACGTGTCGCTGGTGGACATAGACGCCGACGGAGTGGGCGAAGCGGTGCAAGAGATCAACGCCGAACTGGGCGAAGATAGGTGTATCGGCGTGCCCGCGGACGTTACCGATCAAGAGCAGGTCGCCGGGGCATTCCGGCGCACGGTACTGGCGTTTGGAGGACTGGATGTTCTGGTCTCCAACGCTGGAGTCGCTCCCACGGGGACCCTGGATGAGCTGACTTTGTCCAATTGGCAAAGGAGTCTTGACGTTAACGCCACGGCTCATCTGCTTGTTTCGCAGGAAGCGGTGCGAATTATGCGCGCTCAGGGCATGGGAGGTAGCCTGATCTTTGTGGTGACCAAGAACGTTACGGCGCCCGGCGCTGGTTTTGGCGCTTACAGCGCCGCCAAGGCCGCCGAAGCACAGCTTGCCCGGGTGCTAGCCATTGAAAACGGCAGGTACGGCATCAGGAGCAACATCATAAATCCTGACTCCGTTTTCCAGGACTCTAGGCTGTGGTCGAAGGAGCTCCGTGAGCAGCGCGCCGCCGCGCACGGCGCAGCGGTCTCTGAGTTGGAGGAGTTCTACGTGCGTCGTAATATTCTCCAAGACTACATTACCCCCCGTGACGTTGCGGAAGCGGCGCTATACTTGGCCAGCGACCGTTCCGCCAAGACAACCGGTTGTATGATCACGGTGGACGGCGGCCTGGCGGAAGCTTTTCCCCGCTGACAATAGGTGGTACTTGCAATTGCTTACCTAACAGGATGGCAAAAGTCCCCTGCGCCCATGCCACTTGACATTTTCTATGACATGGTGCAGATTACAGTCACAACCCGTCTAAGAATCGACGAATTCCACGCCGCTGATTCATAGCAAATTACCTGAGAATTGAGTAGATGGCACTTTTCTCTATATTCTCTATAAAGGAGTAGGCAGAATTGGAAAAGATAAAAGTTGCAATCATAGGCGTAGGAAACTGCGCTTCGTCTCTGGTGCAGGGCGTATACAAGTATGGGGAGGCATCTGAGAATGGGTTCATTCCCGGCCTCATGCACACAGTGCTTGGCGGATACCACGTTGGAGACATAGAGTTTGTCGCCGCCTTTGACATTGATAAGAACAAAGTTGGCAAAGACCTTGGCAAAGCGATATACGCTCCGCCGAACAACACCGTCACATTCCACGACGTGCCCCGTACAGGCGTAAAGGTAATGCGTGGCATGACGCATGACGGCATAGGCAAGTACATCTCTGATAAGGTGAAGAAAGCGCCCGGTGATACGGTGGACGTGGCCCAAGTGCTCAAGGATACCGGCGCCGACGTTGTAATCAACTACCTGCCGGTGGGAAGTGAAGAGGCCACCAGATGGTACGCCGACCAGGTGCTGGAGGCGGGCACCGCTTTCATCAACTGCATTCCGGTGTTCATAGCCACCGGGGGCTACTGGCAGAAGAGATTCAAAGACAAGAACGTACCCATCATAGGGGACGACATCAAGTCGCAGGTTGGAGCTACCATCACACACCGTATGCTGACCCGTCTATTTCATGATCGCGGCGTGAAAGTGGAGCGAACGTACCAGCTCAACTTCGGTGGGAACACCGACTTTGAAAACATGCTCGAGCGCGAGCGTCTGGTTTCCAAGAAGATATCCAAGACAAATTCGGTTACCTCGCAGCTTCCCTATGACCTGGGAGAAGACAATGTCCACGTAGGCCCCAGCGATTACGTGCCATGGCTTACGGACCGCAAGTGGGCCTACATACGCCTGGAAGGCAGGACATTTGGCGACGTGCCACTGAACGCCGAGCTGAAATTGGAGGTATGGGACAGTCCCAATTCGGCAGGCGTGGTCATTGACGCCATCCGTTGCGCAAAGCTGGCCTTGGATAGGGGGTGGGGTGGTCCCATGGTGGCACCGTCTTCGTACTTCATGAAGTCGCCGCCTATCCAATTCACTGACGACGATGCTCATGATCTGGTTGAGGCGTATATAGAGGGAGATGGCTCGGCCAACGATCAGCTAGCATCATAAGAGCCTGCTTCCCATGAAAATAGGGCTGGTGTCGCCATACGATTTCGCTTACCACGGGGGAGTGGTCGCCCACATCTCACAGCTAAGCCGTCAGTTGGAACGTATGGGGCACGTGGTCAAGGTGCTGGCCCCGGTCAAGTCTCCTTACACGATAGACCAGGACAACCTCATTCCCGTGGGTCGCCCTATCCCGGTGCCCAGCGGCGGTTCCATTGCCCGCATCTCCCTTTCCGTGTGGCGAGAGCGTAGAGTGAAGGCCATCTTGAAGGAAGAGGCCTTTGACGTAATTCATCTCCACGAACCTCTTGCGCCGGTGCTTCCCTTGACCGTGCTTCGTTTCTCCAACACGGCGAACGTGGGCACCTTCCATGCCTTTCACGGAAGGGGCTACATGTACTGGTTCGGCAAGAGAATAGTGAGGCGGTGGTTCAACAAGCTGGATGCGCGAATCGCCGTTTCAGAGCCGGCCCGGCAGTTCGTGAGCGGGTCGTTTCCCGGTGACTATCACATTGTCCCCAACGGCATAGACGTCGATTTCTTCGCCGAGGAGACGGCTCCCTTCGACGCTTTCAACGACGGGAAGCTGAACATACTATTCGTGGGCCGTATGGAGAAACGCAAAGGTCTCAAGTACCTGCTTCAGGCCTTCAGCAGGTTGAAGTGGGAGTACCCGAACACACGCCTCATAGTGGTGGGTCCGGGGAATCCCGGCAAAGAGAACTACCGCATAATGGCGGAGCGCAACCTGCAGGATGTGGTCTTTGTAGGCAGAGTGACAGATGAACAGAAACGGCGTTACTTCAAGACCGCCCACATCTTCTGCGCTCCCAATACGGGTAAGGAAAGCTTCGGAATTGTGCTGGGAGAAGCCATGGCTTCTGGGAGGCCCATTGTCGCTTCAGACATATCGGGCTTCGCCAGCGTGATGACCAACGACAAAGAAGGATTTCTGGTGCCACCCAAGAACGATGAAATGCTCTACGTTGGTCTGAAACGGCTCATAGACAGCCCGGAGTTGCGCTTTGACATGGGGAAGCGCGGCCTGAAAAGGGTGCAGACCTTTCGCTGGGAGAAGGTGGCGGAGCAGGTGACGGACATCTACCAGGACGCCCTAGCCCGCCGCGCCGGCTCGGCCTCATCCGTGGCGGCGGTGGGCCATTAGAGAAAAGGCCCGTGAGTCGCTGAGCCGCTACCTGGAAACCCCGGCGGCTCGGCTCCTGGTTAGACTCAAGATTCCTCCCAACGCCATAACCGTGGCCGGGCTGCTGGTCACGGCACTGGCGGCTTACCTGGTATCCCAGGACAACCTTCTCATCGGCGGTTTGGTGTTCCTCTTTGCCAGCGTTATGGATATGCTTGATGGGGCGGTGGCGCGACTCAAGGGTGAAGAAAGCGCCTTCGGCGCCGCCTTGGACTCGCTGGCGGACCGTCTTGGCGAGGCTGTTGTATTGCTTGGAGCAGCTGCCTTGTTCCTCCGCCGCGATAGTGACGCCGGAGTGATACTGGCCTTCCTGGCCCTGGTTTCCTCTTTCTCCGTGAGCTATCTCCGCGCCCGCGGTGAAGGGCTGGGGGTGGTTATGAAGGAGAGCGGCCTGTTCACCAGGACGGAGCGGGTGCTGGTGCTGACCATAGGGCTGCTCACCGGCTGGCTGATTCCGGCGTTGTCTATTATGATCGCTCTGTCCGTAGTGTCCTCGGCGCAGAGAGTGCACGCGCTATGGAGCAATACCAGGGGGGAAGAGGGATGACGTGGAACGGCTCATGGTTGTTTTGCTAGACTGTCCATGGCTATTTGGAGGATGACCTATGACTACGCTTCTCTCGGACAAGGACACGCAGTCGCTCAAGGACAGGTTCAGGCGTGAGCTCAAGCAGGACGTTACCATCCGCCTGTTCACCCAGCGCACCTTTGGCCTGACCATTCCAGGCCGTGAATGTGCCTACTGTGAGCAGACGCAGAAGCTGTTGGAGGAGGTGACGGGACTTTCCAACAAGCTGCACCTTGAGATCAAGGACTTCTATTCCGAGGCTGAGGAAGCTAGGAAGGCAGGCGTAGAAAGAATACCCGCAATGGTCATATCCAAAAACGGGGAGTCCAACGTGAGGTTCTACGGCATTCCCCTGGGATACGAGTTGGCCACGATTATCGAAGACCTGATAACCGTATCGCGCGGGGTCAGCCCGCTTTCCCTGGATACGCGGAAGAAGCTGAAGCGGGTTAAGGAGCCCGTGCACATCCAGGTGTTTGTTACCCCAAGCTGCGGGTACTGCCCCCAGATGGCGCGTATTGCGCATGCAATGGCCATGGAGAACAAGAACGTCACCGCCGACGTTGTGGAAGTGCAGGAGTTCCCCGCCGTTGCCAGGATGTACATGGTAAGCGGGGTGCCCAAGACCGTCATCAACAACAGGATACAGTTCGTCGGCGCCGTGCCTGAGGCTGTCTTCGCCGACAAGGTAATGGAGGCGCTTGAGCAGCCCGGCAAGGAAGAGCCGAGCAGTACGCTGGCCGTGGCAGAGGAGCTTGGGCCGGTGACCAAGCAGACCGGCTAGGCGGGTGACTAGAGAAACACACCGTGAATACACGTGAATACAAAGGAGTGATCTTTGATCTTTACGGAACCCTTGTGGAGCCCTTCCGTTCCCGAGAAAGCCTAACAAGCATCTCGGATATGGCTGCCATCTTGGGGTTACCTAAAGACGAGTTCGGGCGCCTGTGGAGAGAGACCTTCTCGGCTCGAGAGACGGGAGTTTTCCGAAGCATCGAGGAAAACATCCGGCATGTCTGCCAACGCCTAGGGATTCAGCATGACGCCTCTCAGGTGACGGCCGCAGCAAGGCTATGGCTGGACCTAGACAGGCGTTCTCTTGTTCCCAGGCCTGGGAGCGTGGATACGCTGGCTGCTCTCCGGTCAGCGGGATTACGGGTGGGGCTGGTAAGCAACGCGAGCGCACAGACCAATGAGCTGTGGCAAGAGACGTCAATGGCCCCACTGGTAGATGCGCCCGTCTTCTCCTGCAAGGCAGGGATGTCCAAACCCGACCCACGCATCTACCACCTAGCGTGTGAAGGTCTTGAGCTCGCAGCGGACACATGTCTCTTCGTTGGAGATGGGGGCAGCGGCGAGTTGGAGGGCGCGAGGCGGGTGGGGCTGCACCCGGTGCTGATCCGGGTGCCCGGCGATGACTTGGACGACCCCCACCGCCCCGAAGCCAAGGAGTGGCGGGGCCCTACGGTGTTTGGGATCTCAGAGGTTCTTGACTTGGTCACTCCGGGTAATCGACTGGCGGGCGGCTAAAGATACCCCATGACCTCGGCGAGGCTGGTTATACGCGGGCAGCCGTCGTAGCCGGCCATCACGCCGTCGCGGTCTATGAGCAGGGGCTTTATGCCGGCGTTGCGTGCACCCTCCACGTCCGATACGGGTGAGTCGCCCACGTGCAGCGCCTCTTCCGGCCTAGCGCTCGCCCTTGCCAGCGCCAGGCGGAAGATGGGCGGATGCGGCTTCTCCATGCCCGCGTCCTGGGACGTGACTACGAAGTCCAGGTGCTCGGCCAGTCCCATTTGCGCCGTTAGATTGGGTGCGTTGGCGCCTATATTGCTGACCAGCCCTACGGTTAACCCCTTGGCATGGAGCAGTTGAAGCGTGGGCAGCGTATCGTAGAACAGGGCGAAGTCGTGGGGTACCGCTTGCACCTTCGCCCAGACCTTTCCCGCTGTTTCAAGGTCTGTCTCCATGCCGGCGCCTTTCAGTATGAGCTGCTGGTATCTTGCAAAGAACTCCAGCCGCTCCTCGCGCGACATCTCCCTAACGGGGGAAGCGGTCGAGTTCACCTCGGACATCAGCCTGTCAGCTTCAAGATAACCCCGGATGATCCCTTCACGACTGGCGTGAAAGCCCATGCTCGCCATGGCCTGAGCCTGCACCTCTTCTTTGGGTGGGTGAAATCCGGCAAGGGTACCGTAAAAATCGAAGAAGACTGCTTTGATCGTCATTGCGCCCATCTGGGGTTCATTTTAACATGGCAGCGTCCATGGCTCTGCAACAAGGAAGTCGAATCATCCGGGTTTTGATGCACGCTGCCGTCAGCGCCCTCTCTACATCCGTCGATCTCTTGTTCCCCAAGAGGTGTGTGGGATGCGACGTTGAAGGTGCGTTCTTGTGCAGCGAGTGCAGCGACGGCTTGCCGCCCCTGGAACCTCCCTACTGCTTCATCTGCTCTCAGCCGGGTGATCTGATGATGCGCCTCTGCTTTAGATGCTGGGAGAGGCCTCTTCAGATAGATGGCATCCGTTCGCCATACCGCTTTGAGGGTGCGATTCGTAATGCCGTGCACTCCCTGAAGTATAGGAACCTGCGGGCGATGGCTCCCGTGCTGGCCGGTCTCCTTGCGGATTTTGTAGTGTCGCAGTCCATAGAGGCCGATCTTCTGGTCCCGGCGCCGTTGCATCCCAAGAGGGAGCGCAGCAGGGGATACAACCAGTCGCTGCTTCTGGCCAGGGAAACCGGCGCGCTACTCAACATGGAGGCAAGTAGTGACGCCTTGCGCCGCGTGCAGAACACCCCTTCCCAGGCATCCGTACCCAGCGAGGACGAGCGCTGGGCCAACGTAGTGAATGCGTTTCAGGCGGCCCCGGACCTGGTAGGCGGGAAACGCGTCATAATACTGGACGACGTCTGCACCACGGGTGCTACCCTGGAGGCATGCTCGCTGGCCCTGAAAACGGCGGGGGCTGTCTCCACGCAAGGCCTGACTTTGGCCAGGGAGGTGTAGGGCACGGGCAAAGGTCTTGTAGAGGTTGGTCGTCAAGTCCTGCGAGAGTAACCTGGATTGACGCCTGCGCAGCGGCGGTCTTATCCTGTAACCGTACGCACCGACAAGAAAAGGGGGCCATCCATGACTCTCAGCACCTATCTCCACTTCAACGGCAACTGCCGCGAGGCGTTCGAGTTCTATCGCTCTGTGTTTGGCGGTGAATTCACTGTCATGGAGACCATGGAGGGCGGCCCTGCTGACATGGCCGTCCCTGAATCGGAGAAGCACATGATAATGCACGTCTCGCTGCCGATAGGCGACAGTGTGCTCATGGGCAGCGACGTACCATCCATGTTTGGGCCGCCCCCGGTCATGGGCAGCAACTTCTCCATAACCTACACGCCACAGAGCAGGGAGGAGGTGGACGCTCTCTTAGCCAAACTGTCCGATGGAGGGAACGTGACCATGGAGGCGCAGGACATGTTCTGGGGCTCCTACTTTGCCTCCTGCACCGACAAGTTCGGCATAGGCTGGATGCTTGATTACGAGTAGGCTGAGTAACCTAGCCGGACGAGGGGCAGGTGCGCTCGTAACGGCGCTACGCCACCGCCCGGATTGCTTCGGTTCCTCGCAATGACGGAGGGTATATGTTGCTCTCAAGTGGCGGGGGAGGCCTCGCCGCCCCTGGGTACCCGTCGTCACTGGTATGACGGACGGGAAGCGCTCTCAGGGCCTTTCCTGGTTCTAGCACGCTCCAATTGACACGCTCATTGCCTGCGCAATACACTTTTTGTATAAGCCGTAATCAATGCAGCTAGTTACAGGAACAGTCAGGGAGAGTCTTCAGGCTCTCCCTTCATTCTGTTCGATTGAGGAGGGATATTGATGGGAGTTCTCGCACAGGCCGATCCTGAAATCGCCCAGGCCATAGAAAATGAGGAGATGCGACAGAGGCGCAACCTGGTCCTCATCGCCTCCGAAAACTACGTAAGCCAGGCGGTCAAGGAAGCTCAGGGATCGGTCATGACAAACAAGTACGCTGAAGGCTACCCAGGCCGGCGCTATTACGGGGGTTGTGAATATGTGGACGTGGCGGAAAACCTTGCCAAAGACCGTCTGAAAAAGCTGTTTGGCGCTCAGCACGCCAATGTTCAACCTCACAGCGGCGCTCAGGCGAATATGGCCGCTTATTTTGCTCTGCTGCAGCCCGGCGATACAGTCCTTGGCATGCGGCTGGACCAAGGCGGCCACCTTACCCACGGGAGCGGGGTGAATTTCTCCGGTAAGCTGTACAACTTTGCCTCCTATGGCGTCACCCGCGAAACCGAGCTTATAGATTACGAAGAGGTGGAACGACTGGCCAAGGAGCACAGGCCCAAGGTCATAGTTACGGGAGCCACCGCGTACTCCCGGACTATAGACTTTGACCGCTTCCGGGCCATTGCGGATGAAGTGGGTGCAATCCTCATGGTGGATATTGCCCACATAGCCGGTTTGATAGCCGCGGGCGCTCATCCTTCCTGTGTCCCCCAAGCCCAGGTGGTCACGTCTACGACACACAAGACGCTCAGAGGGCCCAGGGGAGCTTTGATCCTGTGCAATGAAGATATAGCGCGCTCCATAGACAGCGCCGTTTTCCCCCTGATGCAAGGGGGGCCTATGATGCACACCATAGCAGCCAAAGCGGTGGCCTTTGGTGAAGCTCTCAAGCCGGAGTTCTCTGATTATGGGCATAGAGTGGTGGAAAATGCGCAGATACTGGCCAGGTCACTGGAAGACGGCGGGCTGCGCATAGTATCGGGCGGCACGGACAATCACCTGATGCTGGTGGACCTGACGTCAGTAGGCATCACAGGCAAGGAAGCTGAGGATGGGCTGGGAAGGGTCTACATCACGGTCAACAAGAACGCTATTCCCTTCGATAGCAGGCCTCCACGAGTGACCAGCGGGCTCAGGCTGGGCACGGCCGCACTGACCACAAGGGGGTTTGGGGCTGAAGAGATGGTGGAGGTGGCGCGCCTCATAGTAAAAACGCTGACAAATATGGGGAATGAAGGGATAGAAGAGGAGGTGCGCAGGGAGGTGGAAGACCTTTCCTCCGGCTTCTCCGTACCTTCGGATTTGGCGGCCTGATGGTGGCCTTGCGAAATGTGCGGCACCTGGCGAATCGTGTTATAATCTCGCACGATGCGCTGCGTCTGAGGCACGTCTTAAACTAAGAGGAGTTGAGTTGCAGAGTGCGTGAATACGAACTGATAATGGTGATTAGTCCGGAAGTTGAAGAAGAGAATGCCACCGGCGTGGTGGAGCGTGTGAGCAAATTCATCACAGACCGGGGCGGAGAGATAACAAACCAGGACAACTGGGGAACTCAAAGGTTGGCTTATCCCATTCAAAACTACCGGGAAGGGAACTACGTTCTGGCGCAGTTCAACTCGGAGCCCGCCACGGCCAAAGAACTGGACGACGCCCTGAGAGCGTACCAGGAAATCATCAGGCATCTGGTGACAAAAAGAGAAGACTAGCGCAGGAGCAAAGTGGAGATATAGGGAATGCTCAACAAGATTATGGTAATTGGCAATCTGGGCACTGACCCTGAAATGCGCTACACACCCAGTGGAAGTGCGGTGACCAACTTTTCTATGGCTACAAACAGGTCGTACACCACTTCCGATGGTGAGCGGCGAGAGGAAACGGAGTGGTTTAGAATAGTGGCCTGGAACCAGCTGGCGGAGCAGGTCAACCAGTACCTATCCAAGGGCCGCCGGGCATACGTGGAGGGACGGCTGCGCAGCAGTAGTTGGGATGGGCAGGACGGTCAGACACGGTTCCGAAACGAAATAATTGCTAACACGGTTTTGTTCTTGGACAGGGCTCCAGGGACACAATCCCAAGAGTCGGGCTCACAGGATGAGCCGGGGGGCCAGGTGGACCCGGAGGACCTGCCTTTCTAGCAGCAAGGGAACAGGAGTAATGAACGCATGACCCAGAGGGCAAGGGGCCGCCGCAGAGACGGCCCACGATATTACCAGCGTCGCAGAGTGTGCTCTTTTTGCGTCGATAAGATGGAGTATATAGACTACAAGAACGTCAACAGGATACGGCGCTATCTTTCGGACAGAGCTAGAATAGAGCCTCGTCGTAAAACGGGCACCTGCGCCAAGCACCAGCGGGGGCTGGCGCTGGCTTTGAAACGTGCCCGGCACTTGGCTATGCTTCCTTTCACTGGAGAGCAAGGCTAGGTGACCAGCAGCGTTCTGTCGCAGCGCGTATCCACACCGTCTCCGGATACATATTGCTGATAGGAAAAATCAGGTTGGTTATTGGATGACTACAAGCGGCCGCAATCAAGAGGCCAGAGTACCAACGCGTAGAAGGCAAGCAACTCGCAGAGTGCAAGAGAGGCGACGTCAGCGGCGGGTACTGCTGTTTGCGGCAGCCGTAATGCTGCTGGTGCTTGCTATCCCGGCTGTTGGCTATTACGACACGTTCGTCGTGCCGCCCAGGCAAGTGGTGGTCAACGTGAATGACGTGGAACGGACTCTGGGTGAAATGGTGGACCACGCCAGGGCAAGGGTGGCGTCCCAGGTTGAAGCCGGCGTCCAACCTCAGATAGCCAACGTGCCGTTTGAAGTTCTCACCAGCCTTGTGGATGAGGAGCTTCTCACCCAAGGCGCGCCTGAAGTTGGCGTGACGGTTACCAGGGATGACGTCGACGAGGAAATAAGGTCTACCTTTTATCCAAGGTCCACTCCCGGGGAAGAGCAGGACTCCGATGCCCTGGAGAGGGAGTTCCAGGAAAGATACGCTGATTTCCTCACCATCTCGCAGCTTTCCGATGAGACATACAGACAAATAGCCAGGTCTAATATCCTGCGCACACAGATACGCGAAATAGTAGGTCAGGCCGTCCCTTCATTGGAGGAGTCCGTATACGTTCACTGGATTAGGGTCAGCGATGAATCGGTGGCATCTGAGGTCTTCGACCGCTTAGCAGCCGGTGAGGAGTTCGATGCCTTGGCTCGTGAATACAATCAGGACACCGTATGGGCGGACCACAATGGAGAAGTGGGCTGGGTGCCCAGAGGCGCTTTCTTCGAGATGGAAGAGACCCTGTTCAGCATTGAACACGGAGTGGTTACCGACCCGCTGAGGACGCGTGCCGGGGTCCACATGCTCAAAGTCACCGATGGGCCCGAGATTGTTGAAGTCAACGATAATATGAAAGAAGTCTTGAAGACTCGGGCACTGGAAAACTGGCTGGATGAACAGCGCGAGAGCAACAACGTAGCGGTAGACTTCGATTCGGACGACTACGATTGGGTCATCAGCAAGATAATAGAGTTGACCAACATCTCTCGATCCCTGAGCAGTTAGGCGCTGTCATACTAGCTTGCAGGCATCCTAGCTCAAGAGGCAATGAAGTCTCTTTGACATCCTCATGAACGGTAAAAGCAAAATTGGAGTAGGTCTGCTTGGCTTGGGCGTGGTCGGTTCCCAAGTTGCCCAAACACTCCTGAGCAAACCTGAGCGCTGGGCGCAGCACGTGGGCCGGCCCCTGGAGCTTCATGGTGTCCTGGTGCGTGATCCTGCCAGAGAGAGGCGTTTGTCCATAGAATCCGGACTGTTGACTACGGACCCCACTTCGCTGATTGATAATCCTGATGTGGATATAATAGTTGAGCTTATGGGCGGTGTGGACCCGGCTGTCAGACACCTGCGGGCTGCCCTGGAAAAGGGAAAGCACGTTGTTACCGCAAACAAAGAGGTCATGGCCACCTGTGGACAGGAGCTTGTGCAGCTTGCGGAGAAAGCCGGGCTCAATCTTCTATACGAAGCGAGCGTAGCGGGGGGGATACCCATCATAGGACCCTTGCGCAAAGATCTTCTGGCCAACGAATTCACCTCTCTCCATGCCATCATAAACGGCACGACCAACTACATATTGACCCGGATGTCCCAAGAGGGGCTGGACTTTGAACCGGCGTTGCACAACGCCCAAGCGCTGGGCTACGCCGAACCTGACCCGACCAACGACGTTGAAGGCATAGATGCTGCTTACAAGCTGGCCGTTCTAGCCTCGCTTGCCTTTCACACTCAAGTCTCTGATCAGGACATATACAGGGAAGGGATTTCCAGTCTGGCTCCCAGGGATTTTCAATATGCCAGAGAGTTTGGCTTTGAAATCAAGTTGCTCGGAATAGCACGTCGCAAGGACAATGAGCTGTCCCTGCGCGTCCATCCCGCGCTGGTGCCCCAGGAGCATCTCCTGGCCAAGGTCGATGGCGCTTTCAATGCTGTCGAATTCGAGGGCGATCTAGTAGGGCGCGTGGTCTTTCACGGCCAGGGCGCAGGCCCTGAACCTACCAGCAGCGCCGTACTTGGTGATATCCTGGAAGCGGCCAGAGGTATTGTCATAGGCAGAAAACCTCCTCAGCGGGGCGCTTTGAACCAGGGATTGAGAGTTGCCCCATTGGACGAACTGGCTACCGAGTATTACGTTAGGATGACGCTGGCTGATCGCGCCGGTGTGCTGGCCCGGATAACCGCCATCTTGGGGGACCTGGAAATCAGCATTGCCTCGGTTATTCAGAAAAGCGCCGACCAGGAGGGCAAAACAGCGGAATTTGTGGTGATGACCCACCTCTCGCGTGAATCACACGTGAGGGAGGCAATCCGGCAGATGGAGAGCCTGGAGGCGGTCAGAGAGGTGAGCAGTCTGATCAGGGTTGAGCGGTGGACTTGACGGTCAATGATATTAGAGCGACAAGGAGATGATGGATAGCAATAGCGGCATGTGGCCCTACCACGGAGTGCTGCAAAGATATAGAGACCATCTGCCCGTTACAAGCAAGACACCCCTGATAAGCCTTGGCGAGGGCAATACGCCTCTGGTGCGCTCGCGCTACGTGGCCCTTGAAGCAGGATGTGAAGAGCTGTACTTCAAGCTGGAGGGTTGCAATCCCACAGGCTCTTTCAAGGACAGGGGTATGGTGGTTGCAGTTGCCAAGGCACTGGAAGCGGGAAGCACCGCGATAGTTTGCGCCTCCACGGGTAACACCAGCGCCTCTGCCGCGGCTTACGGCGCTCACTGCGGCTTGAGGACGGTGGTGTTGGTGCCAAAGGGAAGCGTTGCCTCGGGCAAGCTGGCTCAAGCTATAGCTTACGGGGCGCAGGTCCTGGTGGTGGACGGCAACTTTGATAGAACGTTGGAGCTGGTCAAGCAGCTGGCTACCGATCATCCCATCACACTGGTCAACTCGCTCAATCCCCATCGTCTTCAGGGGCAGAAGACGGCGGCGTTTGAAGTGATGGACATTCTGGGAGAGGCCCCGGACTACCTGTTCATCCCGGTAGGCAACGCAGGCAACATCAGTGCTTACTGGATGGGGTTTACTGAGTACTATCACCTGGAAAAGTCCATGGTCTTGCCCAAACTGATGGGTTTCCAGGCAGAGGGGGCGGCCCCCATAGTGAGGGGCGCTCCGGTGGCAAACCCGGAGACGGTGGCTTCTGCAATCCGCATTGGAAACCCGGCCAGTTGGAACCTGGCCACTACGGCCCGCGATGAGTCGGGCGGAACTATTGACATGGTCAGCGATGATGAGATACTGGTTGCGTACAAGCTGATGGCTAACCGAGAAGGGATCTTCTGCGAACCCGCCTCGGCGGCTTCAGTGGCGGGTCTGCTCAAGATGACCGGCTCAGGCTTAGACCTCAAGGGCCAGCGCGTGGTCTGCGTCATCACTGGCACCGGTCTCAAAGAACCGGAGCTAGCTTCAAAAGAGGCCGCTTCCTTACCCAAAGAGACCTCTGCCGAGATGCGTACCGTTGAGGAAGCCCTGGGCCTCATTGCAGTCCGCTGACCCTGTAAGATCAATCCGAATGGAGCGTCCATGACACTTCACATATCTGAAGAGAACCTGTCTGAGCTTTGGGAAGAATGGGGGTCTCTCCTTGACTCTTGCGTTCAGCCCACCGTCTTCCAGACTCCAATCTGGCACCAGCTATGGTGGGATGAATTCTCCGGAGACGCCAAGCTCCATCTGCTGGCGGCCAGAGAGGACGGCAAGCTGGTGGGAGTGGCCCCGTTCATGTTTTGTGACGATGGCAGACTCATGTTTGTGGGCGACGAAGACCTCTGGGACTATCACAAGATCGTAGTGGACGACTCCAAGTCGGAAGAGTTCTATCATGCGCTCTTCAGCTATTTGACGGAAGCAGAATGGTCTACCATGGACTTGCGTTCGCTTCTGGAGACCTCTTCCACGTATCAGAAGTTCATGGAGATGGCCAGCGCCTCCGCGTATACGGTGGAGCTGATTGAAGAGGACGTCTCTCCGGGCATAGCTCTTCCCGGCGGTTGGGATGAACATCTGGCGGCCCTGAGCAAGAAGGACAGACACGAGTTGCGACGCAAAATGAGGCGGCTGGAGACGCAGGCTTCGTTCGACTACTACTCAGTCAGCGGAGCAGCTTCCACGAACGGCAGCCTGGACGACTTCTTTACACTGATGAGGGGCAGCCGCCAGGACAAGGCTATGTTTCTTACTTCTGAGCGGGAACGGTTTTTCCGCCGCATGGCCAGTGAAATGGACAAGGCGGGCTTCCTTAAGCTGTTCTTCATGGAAATAGGCGGCGAGCGAGTGGCGGCCGCTTTGTGCTTTGACATAGGAAACGTCCGCTATCTGTACAACAGCGGGTTCAACCCTGAGTTCGGCTCCTTGAGCGTGGGGCTCCTTCTCAAAGCAATGTGCCTTAGAGACGCCATAGAGGGCGGCATGGACTACTTCGACTTTTTGCGTGGCAATGAACGTTACAAATACGATCTGGGCGCAAAGGACGTTACGCTGTACAGGATGGTGGTGCAGCGCTGACTCGCTGCCTAAGTGGATTGACTGGTGCGCAGTTGCCAAAACGGTTAGCTTTTCTCAGTGTTCACGGCTGTCCCCTGTCGCAGCCAGGCGCCAAGAACGCCGGGGGAATGAACGTTTACATACGGCAGGTATCCTCCGCCTTGGCGGAGCTGGGCTGTCAGGTTGACATCTTCACCAGGGAGCACTGCACCGATCATCATGGAGTGGTGAGCCTCAACAAGTACGCTAGAGTGGTCCATCTCCAGGCAGGCCCGATAGGCGCTCCCAAAGAGGAGTTGTTCAGATACCTTCCTTCATTTGCGTATCAGCTGGAGAAGTTCAGGGAGTCTAACGGCTTCAGCTACCACCTGGTACACAGCCATTACTGGCTTTCCGGCTGGATAGGCAACAAGCTATCGCGGGAATGGGGCGTACCTCACGTTACTACCTTCCACACCACGGCCGAGCTAAAGGGCAGGACACCGGGCGGAAACACCGAACCCAGCATGCGGAGCCGCACCGAGCGCGAGATAGTAGGCTCATCGGATAGGATAATCGCGTCGACGCGGCATGAATACGGATCCCTGGTATCTCTATATGAGGCGGACCAGGATAGGATCAGGGTGGTCCCGGCAGGCGTTGACCTGGATATGTTCCAGCCGGGGAACCAGAGGCGGGCAAGAGAGAAGCTGGGCTTGAACGGCGAGAGGATAGTCCTTTACGTGGGACGCATGGACGCGATAAAGGGTCTGGATGTCCTCATACACTCCGTGGCTTCCATGGAAACGCCTTGCAATCTCAAGGTCCTGGTAATAGGCGGCAGCAAGCAGGACAGAGAGTTCAACAACGCTCAGAAGCTGGTGAACTCTCTGGAAGTTGCGGACAAAATAGACCTCTTGGGCACGCTGGAGCATGAGTCGCTGCCTCTTTACTACCAGGCCGCGGACGTGTGCGTGGTCCCGTCTTACTATGAGAGCTTTGGCCTGGTGGCGCTTGAATCGATGGCCTGCGGCACGCCGGTGGTGGCGTCGCGGGTTGGCGGCTTGCAAACGGTAGTGAAGGACAACCAATCCGGTTACCTTGTGCCATGGCACTGTCCGGATGCATTCGCCGGTAGACTGGAGATACTGCTTACCAGCGACTCTCTGCGCAAGAGCCTGGGCAAACAGGCTAGGGAACTGGCGAAGAGGCTCAGCTGGAAAGCCACCGCATCATCCATAGTGGATGTGTACGCTGAGTTGGGCGTGGCGCCAGCAGCCTAGCTAATGCCGTTCTCAACCGGACAACCATATGGTAACCTTCCTGTTCATTCTTTCTTGAGAGCACGTCCTTATGATAGAGCGACCGGCTAGAGCCATGGTGGTGACTGCCCACCCTGACGATGAAGTAGGCTGCGCAGGCACCGTTGCCCTCTGGACAGGGGAGGGCACCGAGGTTGCGTTTGTAGTCTGCACCAACGGCAACAAAGGCACTGAAGACCTGGAAATGACAGCTGACCGGCTTGCCAAGATTCGAGAGGAAGAGCAGAGGGACGCTTGCCGTGAGCTAGGCGTAAATGACGTTGTTTTCCTGGGGTACCCGGACGGTGAACTGGAGGATACCAGGCAGCTGCGCATGGAGATTGTGCGGGAGATCCGCCGTTTCCGGCCGGAAGTGGTGTTCACGCATTCGCCGTTGAACAGCAGGAGGCACACCCACCGCGATCACCGCATGTGCGGTACTGCCACGCTGGATGCGGTCTTTCCATACGCCCGTGACCCCCTCCATTTTGCCGAACTTACCCAGCAGGGATTTCAACCGCATAAAGTCGGCACGGTGCTTCTTTGGAGCTCATCCACTCCCGACGAATACGTGGACATAAGCCGGACCGTGGAGCAGAAAAGACGGGCAATGATGCAGCACCGCAGCCAGTTTGTAGATAGGCCCAGCCGTGAGCCCAATAGAGAGCCCGCTTGGTTTGTTGTGGAGGGGGCCAGGAGGCTGGGGAAAGAGGCGGGTCTGGAGTACGCCGAAGCGTTCCACAAGCTCACCTTCCGCAGTTAGGCAAGGTACACTGCCCTGGCTAATCGCAGCACCTGCAGCGGTATGCGCTTGAAGATAAGCATAAGGCAGCCACATAATAGAGCGGCGGCGACCCCAACGGATGCTCCGCCAATCACGTCCAGCGGATAGAAAACACCGGCGTACATTCTGGATAGACTGAACAGTACAGCCGGCGCCAACAGCATCCACCCCGCCTTTCTGTTCCAAATCCACACACCCAAAGCCAAGGCGAAGCCGAAAGCGGCGGGGTTTGCCGGGAATGACGAGTCGGTTGGCATATAGAACAAGAGGTCCACGTCCAAAACCTCGAAAGGGCGAGGACGGTACCAGAATTTATTAAACAGTTCGACGATGAAATTAGCCATGGCCACCGATAGTATGGCCGTCATTGCGCCAAGCTGGTTATGCTCCCTGTGGGCTTTGCTATGGCCGGCGAACCAAAGGCCCAAAAGCATCAGGGACATGGTCAAAGGCACAAGATAATCGCTGACTGTTACTTCTACAATGCGGTCCAATAGTGGGAACCGCCCAACCCAGCTGTTCAGCCAGACGAATGCTGATTCGTCCGCTCTTTCCAGGAATCCCATCGTTGCCCCAACGCTTTAGTGATAAGTCGCCAGTAGTTGCTATGGCGCAGCATGTCCAAACCGGTTGCGTCCGGTTTGCCCTTCATAGACCAGTTACGCAAAGAGGAGACAAGCAATAGAAGGATGATTGCCGAGGCAGCGCCGACTGCGAAGAGTAAAGTTTGCTCGTTGCCGTCCAGGCCTGCCGCTGTGTCGGGTGCGTTCCTGTACTCTGATGCGAAGAACCAGGTCACGGCGCCGGATATGAGCAACGCGCCCAGTACCAGGGAGATGAGCCTGGAGAAGAGCATTAGGCCGCAAAGACGGTAATAGGCGGTAACGAATAGCAATACTCCCAGCGCTGAGAAGAAGACCAAGACAAAGTAGTCGAGCACGAATTCAGGCATTCTGTGATCTGGCCAATCAGGCCTCTACGAGTTTAGGTGTAGCCGGAGTACACCAGTGCAGGTACTTTGAATTCTTGCCGCGCACTACGTCGAAGTACATCTCCTGCAATTGCCGGGTTGCTGGTCCCATTGTCCCTTCGCCAACGTTTATATTGTCGACCGAGCCGACTGCGGTTAGATGCGCTGCGGTGCCGGTAAGGAATATTTCGTCGGCTAGATAGAGCTCGCTGCGGGTAATGCTGCGCTCCACGACTTCAATGTCCAGTTCTTTCTGGGCCAGCTCAATGACGGTGTCCCTGGTGATTCCGGGCAGGACGCTGTCTGCTATAGATGGTGTAGACAGTTTGCCGTTCTTCAGCAGGAACAGGTTTTCACCGGTGCCCTCGCTGACCTGGCCCCTGTCATTGAGCAAGATGGCCTCGTCGAAGCCCGCGTTTACCGCCTCCGTTTTGGCCAGGATGCTGTTCACGTAGAGCCCGCCTATTTTAACGCTGGGTGGAATCACGCCGTCCTGGGCGCGACGCCACGATGAAGTGCAGCACCGGGCCGCCGCTTCAAGGTCCAGGTAGGCGCCAAACGGAATGGCAAACACGGAGAACCCGTCCTCCAGATGGCCCAGGTAGAGGGTGGCTACTCGCTCCTCTGATTTATAGGCCAGCGGGCGGACGTAGATGTCCTGCCTGTATCCGCAGCGCTCCACCATATCGGTGGTGATGTTGGAGAGTTCGCTGACGGAATAAGGCAGTTTGATGCGCATTATCTTGCAGCCGGCCAGCATGCGTTCATAATGCTCCTCTAAGCGGAACAGGTAAAGCTTTTCGTCTTCCTCGTTCCAGTTGCCGCGAATGCCTTCGAAGATCGAAGTGCCGTAGTGGAGGGCGTGGGTCATTATCCCTACCGTGGCCTGCTCCAGAGGCATTAACTCACCTTTATGAAAAGCGATTCCAGGCATATGTTCTCCCCATCCTAATTGGTCAACAGTGGAGGTAATTATATTTCTTTAAGTCAACAGGCACAATGCTTTGGTGGTGTTTAGCGGCGGAATAGCCCGACTGCGCGGGCATGCTTGACCGCTTGGCGCGCTTCCAAATAGACTTGCGCACATTCCGGTAATGTCAGGGGGCATCCACGGGTAGAGCTGTCCAACCGTTGCTTTGGGTGTTGATAGGCGCTAGCGTTTCCGGCGCCATATTCTTCCTGCTCAGCAGGCCTTCAGGCGGAGGCGTAACCGTAATAACACCCTCTCCCACTCAAGCCGGTCCCATCCAGGCCTACATTACGGGCGCCGTGGTCAGTCCGGGTGTCTATACTCTGCAGCCGGGAAGCAGGGTAAACGACCTTGTTCAGGCTGCGGGCGGCGCTTTGCCTGAAGCGGACATGACGTCCGTCAACCTGGCCAAACGCGTTTCCGATGAAGACCAGGTATACGTTTCCTTTGTCGACGAGGCTCCACCCACCGCTTTCCGGAGCAATCTCCTTGACATAAACCAGGCCTCGGCGGAGCAGCTAATGGCGCTGCCAGGTATCGGCGAAGTCAGGGCGCAGGCCATAGTGGACTACAGGGCAGAGGCAGGCCGCTTCCGGCGCATCGATCAGCTTCTGGACGTGCCCGGCATAGGAAGCGCCACGTTTGAAGGCATCAGAGACCTGGTGACCCTGGAAACGGAGCCTTGAGACTCCTTGCCGTTTCCGTAGGATGGGTCACAGGAGTGGTGCTGGCCCTGCAATGGGACGTCCCATTTGTTTCCGTGATGCTGCTTCTTGGATCTTCCGGACTGCTCATATTGGTTTTTTTGATCAGGAAGTGGAACTTACTGATTCCCGTTGCGCTGGCGGCGTTGATTGTCGGGATGCTACGCGTGGGCGCATTGCCGTCGTCGCCGCCGGGACTGGGCCCCTGGCTGGGACTGGACGGCGTGGAAGTGGAGGGAGTGATAGGAGAGCCTCCTGAGGCTAGAGGTACCGCTTCACGGTTTCTGTTTCACCTGGAACGCATAAACGACGGTTCAGGCTGGCGAGAGGTGTCTGGCGGCGTACTGGTCACCGCTTCGCCGTCATTCGACCTGACCCGGCTGCGAGAGGCGTCCTTCTTCCGCTATGGAGATCGTCTTTTGCTCAATGGAGAGTTGGAGGATGCACCTGTTTATGCCGACTTCGACTACAGAGAGTACCTGGCCCGTCGTGGGATAAATGCCCTGATGTTCCGGCCGGAGGTGACCTGGTTGGGAGAAGGCCAGGGCTCCAGGCCGCTGGCCCTTCTACATAGCCTTAGGCTGTCGCTGGCCCGTGCGCTGGACGCATCTCTGCCGGAGCCCCAGACTTCCTTTGCCAAGGCCGTGCTTCTGGGAATCCGGGATACGGCGCCTTCAGACGTAGTCCAGGCTTTTCGCAACACAGGGACATCTCATCTACTGGCCATTTCCGGGTTGCACGTTGGCGTAGTCCTTGGCCTGGTTGTGCCGGCAGCGGCAGGTCTATTCGGCAGAAAACGGGGCCTATACCTTTTGCTCCCGCTGGGGGTTGTCTGGCTATACGTTCTTCTCAGCGGCCTATCGCCCTCAGCGGAGCGCGCCGCAATCATGGCCAGCCTCTATCTTGCCGCGGTAGCACTGGGCAGGCAGCGCAGCGCCTTACCGGCCCTGGGTTTTGCAGCCGCCTTCATGGTGGCCTTGGACCCGCAAGTGGTGTACGACGTCTCTTTCCAAATGAGCTTTGCTGCTATGGCAGGCATCATCACCCTCTGGCCGCCGCTGGAAGCTGCAATGAGAGCCCTTTTTGCAAAGGCAGCGCCGGGCGATGGCTGGCTGGAAGGGTTGGGCTACTGGGCCATAGCCTCAGTTGCGGTCAGCACCGCCGCCGTTGTAGCTACGATGCCCATACTTGTGTTCTACTTTCACCGGATTGCCTTACTAAGCATTCCAGCCACGTTGATAGCTCTGCCCGCCCTGCCCTTGATACTGGCAACGTCTATGGCAACGGCGATAGCCGGCCTGGTTCTTCCCATACTTGGACAGGCTATAGGCTGGCTGGCCTGGCTGCCGCTGACGTATCTACTGGGAACAGTGCAAGCCCTGCCTGAGTGGACCATAGAGCTCGACGGTGTGTCGCACCTATTGGCGTGGGGTTACTACGGCACGCTCATTTCCGTTCTGGCCTGGTTCCGGCTGAGAAGACGTCCTTTCCACTTTGCTCCCGCTATACGCAGGCAAACTCCCGGCTATGTCAACGTACCTTCTCGTCTGTTCAGCCTGGCGCCGCTGGCGGCTATTGCGGTTCTCATTTGGTCGGCCAACCTGGCCCTTCCCGATGGCAAGCTGCACGTCACTTTCATAGATGTTGGCCAGGGGGACGCCATTTTCATTCAGACGCCCGGCGGCGGGCAGGTGCTCATAGATGGAGGCCGGTATCCCGGCCCTGTACTACGCGCCCTTGGAGAACGGATGCCATTCTGGGACAGGAGTCTGGATCTGGTAGTGTTGACTCATTCGCACGCCGATCATATAGGCGGTCTGCCTGAAGTGCTGCGCCGTTACCAAGCGTCGGCCGTGCTGGACAATGGATACGAGCACCGGTCTTCCACACGAGAGGAGTGGCTTAGCGCCCTGGGGGTGGAGGGCGCCACGGTTATTCAAGCGGAGCAGGGGCAAAGGTTGATGCTGGGCGGAGACGCAACGATCGAGGTGTTGAACCCGCCGCAACCACCGTTAAAAGGCACCTCTTCCGACATAGACAACAACGCCACGGTGCTCCGTCTCAGCTACGGCGAGGTCTCCTTTCTCTTTGCCAGCGATGTTTTCAGAGAGGGCGAGCTTTCCATGCTTTCCAGGAATCTTGAGCTGGAGGCGGACGTGCTCAAAGTTCCCCATCATGGGAGCAGAACATCTTCCAGCCAGACGTTCTTGGAAGCGGTGGGCCCACGGTTATCCGTTGTATCCGTAGGAGCCGGCAACAGCTTCGGTCATCCCAACGACCAGGTGCTGGGCCGGCTGCAAGACGTGGTGGGCAATCCCGACCGCGTCTTGCTCACTTCCATGCTGGGCGATATAACCCTTGTCTCAGACGGAACGGTTGTCAGATTGCATACCAAAGTTTAAGGTTTCTTGCGGATGCATATCCCGGCTGTTGTAGCAAGCGCCCAACTCAATATGGAGAGTCAATGAGAATAGACGGACGTACCCCCAGTCAAACCAGGGATACGAGTATAGCAGTGGGATACCAGGAGTTCGCCGAGGGGTCCTCCCTTATTCAGGTGGGCAAAACCAAAGTGATCTGTGCTGCTTCCATAGAGGAGCGCGTGCCCAGCTTCCTCAGGTCCAGCGGGCAGGGCTGGGTCACCGCGGAGTACGCCATGCTGCCAAGGTCCACCCTGTCACGCACGCCCAGAGGCAACGGACGTCCCGGGGGCAGAGAATCAGAGATACAGCGGCTCATTGGACGTTCCCTGCGCGCTGTGACCGATATGAAATCGCTTGGGGAGCGCACGGTGGTGCTTGACTGCGACGTACTTCAGGCCGACGGCGGCACTCGCACCGCTTCCATCACGGGCGCCTACGTGGCGCTGTATCAGGCGTTGCTTCACATGGTGCGGCAGGGTGCTTTGGAGTCGGTGCCGCTGAAAGCCGCAGTGGCCGCCACCAGCGTTGGGGTGATAGAGGGTGTCCCTTACCTTGACCTTTGCTATGAAGAAGACGCACGCGCAGAGGTAGACTTCAACGTAGTGATGACCAATAAAGGTGAATACGTGGAGCTTCAGGGCACCGCTGAAGGCGCACCCTTCTCCCGTGAGACCGTGGATAGCCTCTTGGCCTTGGGCAAGCAAGGCATCGATTATCTGTTTGGGGTACAGGAAGAAGCAATAAGCAGCCTCTGACAACCCTGGCCGAGAACCCAGGCTAGGTGGTTCGCTTCACGCCCAGCGTGACCGCTGCGCCGTCAATCCGGTGGTCCTCAACGTAGGCGCCGTCTTCGGCTTCGCCGGGCTGCAGGTCCAGAGAAAGGGTCTCTTCCTTGATATAGCCGCCGTGCTTTTCCATCACGCGCCCAATCCGGTCGTTGCCCTGATACCAGGTGACTATCCTGTCAGCGATATGGAAGCCTGCCGAGCGGCGCATGTTCTGCACAAGGTGGACAAGTTCCCTGGTCATGCCCTCGTCGGCCAGATCAGGCGTGAGGTTGATATCAATCGCCACCAGGTAGCCGGCTTCCATTGCAGAGGCGTACCCCTCCTTATCGGAGGTCTCAACCAGCAGTTCGCCAGGTTCCAGGGAGTAGCCGTTTAGCCGGACCTGCCGGTTGCTGTTCACCAGACCGGCTATTTGAAGGGAGTCGGCCGCCCCAAGCAACTTCTGCAGCTTGGGCAGCTCAGATCCCAGCCTGGGTCCCAGAAGCTGCAGGTTGGGCTTTACGGTGAACTCCACCACGTCGCCCTCATCCTGAAAAGGGACCACCTCTTTGACGTTCAGCTCATCGATTACGTGCGACTCCAGCTTTTTCAGCGCCTCTGACTCGGTTGAAGAGCGCGGCTTCACCAGCACCTTGGCCAGAGGCTGTCTTACCCGTATCTTAGCTTTGCTGCGCGCCGCCCGGCCCAGGCTGGACACCCGCATTGCCAAGCGCATCCCTTCGGATAGCTCCTTGTCGATCAAGGACTCATCCGCCACGGGAAAACCGGCTAGATGCACGCTATCCGGTGCGCTTTGGTTCAAGGAGACGACCAGATTGCGGTAGATCTCCTCCGCGACGAACGGCGTGAAGGGGGCAAGAAGCTTGGACAAGCGAGAGAGGCACTCGTAAAGGGTGGCGTACGCCGATGCCTTGTCGTCATCGTTTTCGCTCTTCCAGAAGCGCCGTCTGCTGCGCCGTACGTACCAGTTGGACAACACCTCCACGAATTCCTGGATACGGCGTCCGGTGTCGGTGGCGTTGTACTCATCCATGAGCCGAGTCACCTCGGCGGTTAGCTGCTCCAGCTCGGAGCGAATCCACCTGTCCAGGTCGGACGCCGGCCGTGTTTCGGGGGCTTGCGCGGGGTTGTAGCCGTCCAGATTGGCGTAGGTGACAAAGAACGAGTATACGTTCCACAGAGTGAGCATGAACCGCCTCACCGACTCGCTGACGAGGTCGGCGGAGAAGCGGCGGGAGCCGCCGGGAGGAGCCGCGGTGTACATGTACCATCGCACGGCGTCGGCGCCGTGGGCGTTGATCACCTCCCAGGGCTCCACCACGTTGCCCTTGGACTTGCTCATCTTCTCGCCCTTGTTGTCCAGGATGTGACCCAGGCAGATGACGTTGCGGTAGGACGGCTCGTCGGCAACCAGGGTAGCCAGGGCGTGCAGCGTGTAGAACCAGCCGCGAGTTTGGTCTATGGCCTCGCATATATAGTCGGCGGGGAACAGATGGCCGTCGCGCAATCCTTGCAGGTCGCTCAGCGAAGTCACGTGATGCTGTGCATACGGCATCGCTCCCGAGTCGAACCAGGCGTCCAGAACGTGCGGCGCCCTGCTCATGGGTTCGCTGCACGTTTGACAAGACACCAACACGGCGTCGATATAGGGCCGGTGCAGGTCGAACGTCTCTAAGTCCAGCGACTCTCTGTGCTCACCCAGGGCGCGTTCCTTGAGATCAGCCACGCTGCCGAAGCAATCGTATTCGTCGCAGCTATCGCAGTGCCATATGGGCAGCGGCGTGCCCCAGTAGCGCTCGCGGGACAGCGCCCAGTCTATGTTGTTGCGCAGCCACTCTCCGAAGCGGCCATCCTTGATGTGCTCCGGGTACCAGTTGATTTGCTGGTTGCCTGACACCAGAGCCTGCTGCTTGGCGGTGGTGCGAATGTACCAGGAAGACTTGGCGTAGTAGAGCAGGGGAGTATCGCAGCGCCAGCAGAAGGGGTAGGTGTGGCGGTAAATACCGCGTTTGTAGAGCAGGCCTCGCTGCTCCAGGTCACGCATGATGTCCTCGTCGGCGTCCTTGACGAACTTTCCGGCTCCGGGAAGCCCTGGATGCTCTATGGTTCCATCCAGCCCCACGGTGTGGACGGTGGGCAGATTGTGGGCACGACCTAGTTCCATATCTTCCGCGCCATAGGCAGGGGCGGTATGGACTATGCCAGTGCCGTCCTCCATGGAGACGTAGCCGGCGGTGACAACCTTGTAGGCGTCGGCTTCGTTGTCGCTAGAGTTGAGGTATAGAGGTCGATAATACAGGCCTTCCAGCTCTTTCCCCAGGAAGGTGCCCTGGACATCGTACTCATCCGTGATTACTGCCTTCAGACGCTCCTCTGCAAGAATGAGCCAACCATTGTCATGTTGCGGCCTGATTAACACATACTTGGCTTCGGGAGCTACGGCCAGCGCGGCGTTGGCCGTAAGAGTCCATGGAGTTGTCGTCCAAGCCAGGAACGCAACGGTCTGTCCTTCGGGCAGTCGTTGCACGAAATCAGGATTGTGCTGAGCAGATTTCGCGGCGTCCAGCGGAAACGACACGTACACCGATGGATCCGGCGTGTCTTCTTTGTATCCCAGCGCCACTTCGTGGGAGCTCAAAGTCGTGACGCAGCGCGGACAATGAGGCGCCACCCGGTATCCCTGGTACAGGAGCTCCTTGTCCCACAGCTGTTTCAGTATCCACCAACCGGACTCTATGTAGTCGTTGGTAAAGGTGACGTAGGGGTCGTCCATGTCCACCAGGAAGCCTATGCGGTCGGTAAGGGTCTCCCATTCCTGGACGTAGCGCATCACGCTGGCACGGCAGAGAGCGTTGAACTTTTCAATGCCGTACTCCTCGATCTCACCCTTGGTGGAGATGCCCAGTTCCTTCTCTATCTCAAGCTCCACTGGCAGTCCGTGAGTATCCCATCCCCCCTTGCGCACCGGCCGGTAGCCCTTCATGGTCTTGTAGCGGGGGATCACGTCCTTGAACACACGGGCCAGCACGTGGTGGATGCCCGGCGCGCCGTTGGCCGTGGGAGGCCCCTCGTACAGCGTGAACAGGGGCGCGCCTTCTCGCGCCCGGTCGATTCGCCGGAGGATGTCGGTCTCTTTCCAGAAGGCAAGGACCTCCTCCTCCATTCGGGGGAAGCTCACCCTGGGCGAGACCGACTTGAACACGGCTGATTCTCTATGTTCACTTGCTGCCATTGGCGGCTCCTCCATCTTCTGCTAATAAAAAACCCGTCCCCCTCAGGGACGGGACTTTCTGCCGCGGTACCACCCTTGTTTTCCGGTATGTTGGAACGCTCAGTGAGGCGCAATCACGCCTCTGCCGTTGGTAACGGTCGGCAAGCCCGGCCGTGCCTACTTGGCTGATGTGCCGTTCAACCGGCGGCTCAGGAGTGATATTCCGCGTGCGCCTGGGCGTCCGCTTCCACCGTGCCGGACTCGCTGTGCCGTTGCGCGACGCGTACTCGTCTCCGTCGCAGCCTTTGGCATGAAAGCGTAGCACAGAGGGAAGGGGGGGTCAAACGGGCATGCGGGTGCGCCCTTGTTGACTGAATACCGTCGTGGTAATCTAGCCTGGCTTTGCAGAGGAGGGGACTAATATGCTCGATGTGATGTCTGAAATCTCCATAGAGAACAAGGACCTGTTCAACGAGGCCAGGTTGAAGCAGCTGATGAAGGAGGAGGGACTTTCCGCCGTGGTGGGCTTCTCTCCGGCCAACGTAGTGTACATGTCCGGCTATTACAACCTGGACATGCACCTGCTTCCGGAGATAATGCACGCCGTGATCTGGCCCTTGGAAGGCGAGCCTACCTTTGTGGTCTACGAAAGTAGGAACCCGTTCCGTACCTTCATCAAGGACGTGCGGCGTTTCCCCGGCTACTCGGAGGTGGACACGGCGCTTTGGACACTGGTGGACATCCTCAAGGAGAAAGGGCTGAGCGGGGAGCGCGTGGGCGTGGAGAAGAGATACCTCAACGCGCACTACTGGGATGTGATCAACAACGAGCTGCCGGAGGTCTACTGGGCAGACGGCACCGACGTCATGGAACGCACCCGATTCATCAAGACTCCCAAGGAGGTGGAGCTGCTTAGAGCGGCGGCCCGCGCCACCGACAAGGCCATCTTCCTTGCCTACGCAGGGGCCAGACCCACCGACACGGAAAAGTCGGTGGGCGACGCAATGAGCCACAACGTAATGCGGAACGGAGCGGACATAGTCACGTTCAACATCATAGCCTCCGGCGTTCGCAGCACCAGCGGGCACTTCTTGGGGGCGGACGTTCCGCTGGAGAAAGGGACCATCATGCGCTGTGATTTCGGGGCCAATTTCGGCGGCTACTTCACCGACCTAGCCAGGATGGCGGTGGTGGGCAAACCATCGCAGCGGCAGAAGGATACGTACGCCAAGTTCTACGAGGTGCAGCAACGCAGCATCCAGGCGGCCCGCCCCGGGATCACCGGTGAAGAGCTGTTCGACGTTTCCATACAGGCGCACACGGATCTGGGGCTGGGTTCTCGCGTCATGGTTGGGCATAGCATAGGCGTGACCATCCACGAGAGGCCGGTGGCTGCCCCCGGCGAACCCTGGGAGGTGGAAGAGGGCATGGTGCTGTGCATTGAGAACGGCAGCACGGAGGAGCCGTACGATGAACGGTATCACATAGAGGATACCATTCTGGTCACCAAAGATGGCTACGAGATGCTCTCTGACTACACAAACACGGAGACGATGACCGTCATAGAGTAGAGGGTTAGCGCTAACCTATGTGGCAGCCTATGCCGCCTTCGAACCCTTCCTCTACGCGGCCATCCGGGTAGACCACTATGGGAACAACGTCGCCGTATTTCCGGGCTTCGTCCAGGATCTCCTGGCTGAGGTCGGCGCGGCGCTCCTCGTATTCGATTCCTTCCGCGTTCCACTTGTTCAACAGCTTTACACAGGCGTCGCAGCCGTGAATTGTGAAAACAATGGGCAGCGTTGCGCTTTCTTGGTCAGCCATGCTAAAGCAACTCCTTGATGCCTGCTAGAATCAGTGGGCTATGTATCCGCCATCTATGACAAGGCCGGCGCCCGTAATGAAGGAAGACTCGTCGGATGAGAGGAAGAGCACCCCGTAGGCTATCTCCTCCGGGCGGCCCACTCGGCCCATGGGCACCTTGCTCATAACCCGTTGCCTGCGCTCGGGGTCAACAAAGCCGGCCTGGAGCATGGGCGTGTCTATGGGGCCGGGGTGCACGGAGTTGACGCGGACTCCCTGTGTGGCGTAGCGCAGAGCTATGGACTTGGTGAAGACGTGCACCGCCGCCTTGGATGCCTGGTAAGCGGGGTTGCTGGTATCGCTGCCCACTATGCCCATCTGCGACGATATGTTGACGATGGAGCCTCCGCCCGCTTTCAGTATCTCCGGCATCGCCAGCTTGGTGCCCAGGAATACGCCCTTGGCGTTCACGGCCATTACTTCGTCCCATTCCTCCTCGGTCATATCCTCAAGTCCGCCGCGCCCTCCTATGCCTGCGTTGTTGACCAGGACGTCCAGCTTGCCAAAGCGCGATACGGTCTCATCTATGACTTCTTGCCACTGGTCTGCCTGGGTGACATCCAGCCGCATGAAGAACGCCTCTCCGCCAAGCTCGTTGATTTCAGCTTCCACCTTCTTGCCTTCATCCTCCAGAACGTCCCCAATGGCGACCTTGGCGCCTTCCGCGGCCAGTAGCTTTGCTTGGGCTTCACCAAGGCCACGGGCCCCGCCGGATACCAGGGCAACTTTACCCGCTACTCTCATTTTCCCCTCCCTGTATCACTAGTGTGGATAATCCTATATCGCCGTCCATCCGCCGTCCACCAGCAGCTCGGCCCCGGTGACGAAGGACGACTCGTCGGAAGCCAAGTAGAGGGCGGCATACGCCACTTCCTCCGCTTCGCCCACTCGTCCCATGGGCACCAAGGGCAGCACCCGGCTGAGGCGCTCCGGGTCTGACAGGTAGTCGTTGGCCGGCGTCTTGATAGGTCCCGGATGCAATGAATTGACCCGGATATTCTCCTTAGCGTACTGCACGGCCAGCGCCTTTGTGAAAAGGGTGACCGCACCCTTGGAGGCCACGTACGCCGGGTCGGCGATGTCGGTGCCTACTATGCCGAACTGAGATGAGATATTGATTATGGAACCGCTGCCTGCCTTTCGCATAAGGGGGATGGCGGTCTTGACGCCAAAGAACATGCCCCTGTTGTTGATAGACATGATTTCGTCCCAGGTCTGCACGGGCATGTCCTCAACGGTGCCGGACCTGCTGATACCGGCGTTGTTGACCAGGATGTTCAGCTTGCCATAGCGGGATACCGCTGTTCCTATGGCGTGCCGCCACTGGCTGTCGCTGCGCACGTCCATATGAACGAAGCGCACGTCACCGCCTGCTTCTTGGATCTGAGCCTCCGTCTGAATGCCGTCGCGCTCCAGGATATCGCCGATGACGACACTAGCGCCTTCACTGGCGAAGAGCTTGGCTATGGCGGCGCCTATTCCCCTGGCGCCACCGCTGACAAAAGCTACCTTTCCTTCAAGTCTCATTCAGGTCTCCTCCACAGGCCGGAACCGGCCATTTCTCTCAGGTTACGGGCAACCTCCAAGGGAGGCCCTGCTTCACCGGGCAGATGCTCGCCCGGTACGCCCAGAGCATGATAATCGCTCCCGCCACAGAGGAGAAGGCCGTGCCGGCGGGCTGTTTCCGCCAGCCTGTCGCGAGTGGGCTGGTTGTACTCGGCGTAGTGCACTTCCATACCCTTCAGACCCACGGCTCTAAGCTTTTCCAGGATACTATCGAGCTGGTCCATCTGCGCCGGATGGGCAATGACAGGCACTCCTCCCACGCTGCAGACCAGCTGTATAGCTTCTTCGGGGGTCTGCTTGACGCGCTCCGCATAGGCGGGGCCGTTGCGCCCTATATACCTTTGGAACGCCTCCGCGGGTAGGGAGACGTAACCTTTCTCCACCATGGCTTGCGCTATGTGAGGCCGGCCTATGGCCCCTTTGCCCGCTATCTCTTTCACGCGCTCCCAGTCCAGAGGCAATCCAAGCTCCGCCAGCTTGTCTACCATCTCCTTGGCCCGTCCAACGCGGGATTCACGGAAGCACTGGAGCTTGGCCTGAAACTCCCTGTCCTCATGGTCTATGTAGTAGCCCAATATATGTATTTCGTTGCCAGGGATGTCGGTGCTAAGCTCTATTCCCGGAATTATGTGTAAATGAGGGTACGCCTTGGCCGCTTCCCAGGCGGGCTCCAGGCCGTCGGTGATGTCATGGTCGGTGATGGCGACTATTTTGAGCCCGCGCCCGGCAACGAAGTTTACCAGCTCCGCGGGCGCCAACCTGCCGTCGGACTCCGTAGTATGCAGATGTAGATCAACCTCAACCGGCATATGGGCCAGGCACCTCACGTCTCATGGTAGAGGCTGGACAAATGCGGAGGCATTTGCCCAGCCTGTGGCTTCAAGGCTACTTGGCGTACTCCACGTTGCGGGTTTCCCGGATCACGGTCACCTTGATCTGACCGGGATAGGCAAGCTCATCCTCTATTTTCTTTACCACGTCGCGCGCCAGGCTGGCGGCGGCCACGTCGTCCATGGCTTCCGGCTGCACCATGATGCGTACTTCACGGCCGGCTTGGATGGCATAGCATCTTTCAATGCCGGAGAAGCTTTTGGCTACGCCCTCAAGGGCTTCCAGGCGCTTCATGTAGTTCTCCAGGGTGTCCCGCCGTGCTCCGGGCCTAGCCGCACTCACGGCGTCGGCCGCCGATACCAGGAAAGCCTCCACGGAGCTCATGTGGTCGTTGTGGTGCTCCAATATGCAAGTCTCCACGGCTTCTGGCACCCCGTATTTGTGGGCTATTGTGGCGCCAATCTCGGCGTGGGGGCCGTCCACTTCGTGAGTCAGCGCTTTGCCGATATCGTGAAGCAGGCCGCCCGCCTTGGCAACCTCGACGTTGACACCTACTTCCGCGGCCAGCATGCCCGATATGTAGCCTACTTCCATGCTGTGCTGCAGGATGTTTTCGCCGTAGCTGTAGCGGTACTTCAACCGGCCCAGAAGCTGTATGAGCTCGCGATGCATGCCGCGCACTCCGGTCTCCACAGCGGCGCGCTCGCCCTCTTTCAGTATGGTCTCTTCCACCTCTTCATGAGCTCTTTTGACCACGTCCTCTATTCTGGCTGGGTGAATGCGGCCGTCTTGCACAAGTCTGCCTATAGCGATCCTGGCCACTTCTCTGCGAACCGGGTCAAAGCATGAAACCATGACGGCCTCGGGTGTGTCGTCGATAATGAGGTCGACACCGGTTGCCGCCTCAACGGCCCTGATATTACGTCCTTCCCGGCCGATGAGACGACCTTTCATCTCATCGTTGGGCAGTGGTACGACAGCGGTAGTTGTCTCCGAGACTACCTCGGAAGCGAGACGATGTATAGAAGAGGCGAGGATTCGCCGAGCTTTGTGGTCGGCTTCGTCCTTTGCCTGCTGTTCCACATCCATGTAGCGACGGGCTATTTCGTGCTGTATCTCCCCTTCGGCACGCTTCAACAACTGTTCCCTAGCTTCTGCGCTGGACAGGCCAGATATGGCCTCTAGTTGCTCCTGCTCTTTCCGAATGAAATCTTCCAGTTCTCGTCGAAGTCCGTCTAGCTCCCGGTCTCGCTGATTTACAGACCTTTCCCGTTTTTCCAGACCTTCACTTCGCCGCTCCAGCTGCTCCTTGCGGCTGCTCAGCTTTCGTTCCTGTCGTTGCAGTTCAGAGCGGCGCTCCCTAAGGTCACGTTCCTCAGAAGTCCTATGCTTCAAGGCCTCTTCCTGGGCCTCTAGGAGGATTCGCTTCTTCTGCTCCTCCGCACCTTGAATGATGTCTTGCGACTTCTGCGCGGCTGTTACCAATCCTCTCTTGTTCAGGAAGGATTGTGCGAGATAACCACCTGCTGCCCCCAGCCCCAGAGCCAGAAGGACGATCAAGACGACTAATGCGTCCATATAAACCACCGTCCTTTCGCTCCACCGCGTGGCGTAGTAAATAAGATTCGCCCGCGGGGACTAGTAAGCATTTTCAGATTACCGCCCCTCGAGTTGAGGTGTCAAGCTTGCGCTTGGAGTGCCCGCTATCATTACTATGAAAATGGGATGCTTTAGAGAGAGTCGACATAAAAAGGCTCCAACCATGTCAGGTTGGAGCCTTGCAATGCAGGGTAAAGTTGAATAGTTCAGCTGCTTTGGCCTGAGCCCTGCTGACCCTCTTTGCCGATGCCTTCCATGTCCAGAGTGCTTATGAAGTCGGTGAACGCCGATACACGGCGCAGGTCCTCTTCTCTTACCTGCTGGGGCTTGTTGTCCTCATCCTCAGGGGCTATGGGCTTGCCGGACTCATCAAGCTTGATGCCTGCCTTGTCAAGCACGTCGTCGGCTACGTATATGGGCGCTTGGGCTCGCACGGCCAGAGCGATGGCATCGCTCGGCCTTGAATCGACGTCTACCGATTTGCCGTCCACCCGAATGGAGACTTTGGCGAAGAAGGTATCGTTCTGGAGGTCGTTTACCGTGATGTGCAGGACAGATGCGCCCAGGCTGCTGATGACGGAGCCGAGCAGATCATGTGTAAGGGGGCGCGGAACGGAAACGTCCTGAAGCTTCACGGCTATGGCGTCCGCCTCGGCCGGGCCTACCCAGATAGGCAGATAGCGGTCCGAATCCTTCTCCTTGAGAATCACTACTCGTTGGTAGTTCATCAAGCTCACTCGAATGCTATCTATTACCATCTCCAACATTCTAAGAGTCCAAGCCTCCTCAACGAGTGGGGAATATCTTACGCTGAGGCATTGGGCCTGTCAATTGGATTATGCCCCAGAGAGATAAAAGCAAGCCTGCTAAACGGCGTTGTCCGGCGGCCGCTCGTCAGAGGCCGCCGCCTCTTCCCTTGGCTGGAACTGCTTCAGGCCGTCCAGGAAACCGAGGTAGTTGCTCCGCGTCTCCTCCAGGTGGTCGCCGCCGAACTTTTCCAAGAAGGCAGAGATGAGGACCAGCGCCATGGTTGACTCGCCTATCACGCATGCCGGCGGCACCTGGCAGACGTCGCTGCGCTCGTAGTGCGCCTGCACCCTCTTTCCCGTCGCCATGTCTACGGAAGGGAGCGGTTTGCTCAGCGTGGATATTGGTTTCAGCGCCACGCGTGCCACTATAGGCTCTCCGTTGCTCATTCCACCCTCTATACCGCCGGCGCGGTTGGTGATGTGGTGGAAGGGGCGGGCATCGCCATCCCATGGTTCTATGATATCGTGCACCTCTGAGCCGGGCTTTTCCGTGTTGGCGAATCCCGTGCCTATTTCGACGCCTTTCACGGCATTGATGCTCATCATTGCCTGGGCTATCTGCCCGTCCAGCTTTCGCTCCCAGTGAACATGGCTGCCCAATCCCACGGGCACTCCATAGGCGACTACCTGGAATACCCCACCGGCCGTATTTCCCGTATCGCGGGCGTGGTCTATATGGCGCATCATCCGTTCCGCCGCCTCCGCGTCAGTGCTTCGCACCGGGGACTCTTCCACTGCCTGCCAGTCGATATTTTCAGGCACGTTTGCCTTGACGTCGCCAATGGACACCACGTGGCTATGAATACTGATGCCGAACTCCTCCAGGAAACAACGCGCCACCGCGCCGGCGGCGACCCGCGCCGCTGTCTCACGGGCGCTTGCCCTTTCCAGCACGTTGCGCACGTCGTGGTGGCTGTACTTCATCACACCGGGGAAGTCGGCGTGTCCGGGCCGCAGCCGTGTTACCAGGCGTATCTTGGCGTCTTTGCCCACGGGCTCTATTGACATGGCCTCGGTCCAGTTGGCGAAGTCGCGGTTCTCTATCCACATTCCTATGGGACTGCCCAGCGTGCAGCCGTGCCGGACGCCGGACAGTATCTCCGCTTTGTCGCGTTCTATCTGCTGCCGCGGCCCCCGCCCGTGCCCCTGCTGTCGGCGCGCCATGTCGCGCAGTATGTACTCTTCGCTGAGGGAAAGCCCCGCCGGCATGCCCTCAACGATCACCGTCAGCCCCTTCCCATGCGATTCACCCGCTGTTAGATAACGAAACATTTATCCTTCCCTTCAAATGGTGTTAGCCAATCTACACCAATGATGTATTGTTGGCACTGCCTGGAGGCTGGTCAATTTCACCCGCCGGCGCATGTGGCGTTGCTGTCCTGGATACCCATCAACGCCCGCCGCGCCGCTTGGAACATCACCTCCACCGGCGCCTCTCGTCCCGTCCACAGGCGGAACGCCTCCGCGCCCTGGTAGATTAGCATGGGGAGACCGCCCAGGGTACGCGCCCCTGCCTTGGCGGCTGCCTGCAACAGTGGCGTCTCCTCCGGATTGTATACAAGGTCGTACACCATTGAATTTGCGGGGATGGCGTCACTGGGCAATGGCGTCTCCTTCTCTCCGGGGGCATGGCGCATGCCCATCGTGGTGCAGTTCACGATCAGGTCCCACCCATTCGACGTCTCCGTCATTCCCAAGGGGGCGGTCTCCGCATTCCGTGGGCTGCCCAGAGTCCGTATAAGCCGATGCGCCCGCTCCATAGTCCTGTTGGCTATGGTCACACGGCCGGCTCCCTGTTTTAGTAGACAGTATACAACCGCCCTTGCCGACCCACCTGCGCCGAGCACCAGCACACGCTTGCCTTGGGCCTGGAAACCGGCGTCTACCTGCAGCGCTCTGAGGAAGCCGGTTGCGTCCGTGTTATGACCCGTCAGCCTGCCCTCTTCGTTCACTATGGTGTTTACCGCGCCCGTATCTTGCGCCGCCTGCGATACCTCATCCAGGAATGGCACCACCGCCTGCTTGTGCGGCACGGTCACGTTTGCCCCCAGAAGGCCGGGGCCTCTCAGAGACTCCATCCGCTCGGCGAGGGCATCGGGCGGGGTTTCCCAGGCGATGTACCTGGCATCGATTCCCAGGTGGTCGAAGGCGGCTTGTTGGAAGGCGGGAGATACCGAGTGGCGCAGCGGGTAGCCGACGATTCCTACCGTAGAGGTCATGACTGGTTGCGCCGGCTGTCCAAGTAGCTTTGCAGGATTATAGCGGCGGCGGCGGCATCCAGCCGGCCCCTGTTGCGCGACGGCGTTACCCCTGCCTCGTGGAGGCGTCTCTCGGCCTCTTCCGAGGAAAAACGCTCATCCCAGACATCTACCGGCATGGGTGCGGCGGCATCCTTCACCGCTTCGTAGAACCGGCGGGTCTTCCTCGCCTGATAGCCTTCAGAGCCGTCCAGGGAAAAGGGCATGCCCACTACAATCCGTACCGCCTCTTCCTCAGAGGCGATTTTGATGATGGTCTCCACGTCTTTCTTCAGGTTCCGCCTCACGATAGCGGTGTAGGGTGTAGCCAGCAGACCGGAGTAGTCACATATGGCAACACCGATGCGCCGCTCGCCAACGTCCAGCCCAAGTACCCTCATTTTACCTGGCGGCCCAGTATGTCAACCGCCGCCCGCAGCGCCTCTTCCAGCTTCTCCGGCTGGCGTCCGCCCGCCTGCGCCATTTCGGGACGCCCGCCGCCGCCGCCGCCCATCACCGCCGCCGCCTCTTTAACCGCATTTCCGGCGTGCAGGCCTCTCTTCACAAGGTCGTTGGTGGCCATGATCAGCAGCGTAGGCCGCTCGTTGACCACGGCTCCCAGCGCCACCGCTCCGCTTCCCAACTTGTCCCGTAGCCAGTCGCCCGCTTCCCGCAAGGCTTGAATCGAGCTGGCGTCCACCCTTCCCGAGGCTATCCTGAACCCGGCGACTTCTCGAGCCGTCTCCAGCAGCTCCCGTGTCCGCTCCCTGGAAGAGGCTCGCTCTTTGGCGGCGACCTCCCGTCGCAAGCGTGATATCTCGTCCAGTAGAGACGCCACTCTAGCTTCTATGTCCTGCGGCGACGCGTCCAGCTTGCGCGATATGCGGTTGAGCAGGGAGTCTCTTTCCATGGCCAGAGTTTCCGCAGCGTGGCCGGTTAATGCTTCCAAACGACGCATGCCTGCTCCGATACTACTTTCCCCGGTGATACGGCAGTAACCGATGTCACCCGTGGCCCTGACGTGGGTGCCGCCGCACACCTCGAAGCTGAACCTATCGCCGTTGGCTATCTCCACCACGCGCACTTCATCGGCGTAGCGATCCCCGAAGAAGGCCAGCGCCCCTTCCGACACCGCCTCGCGGAAGGTGGTCTCTCTTTTGCGCACGGGCACGTTGGCCCGTATGCGCTCGTTGACCAGCGCCTCCACCGTGCGCGTTTCCTCCGGGGTCAGCGGGCTGACGTGGGTGAAGTCGAAGCGCAGTCTGTCCGGGGCCACCAGCGACCCGGCCTGCCTCACGTGGCTGCCCAGGACGGCTCGCAGGGCGGCGTGCAGCAGGTGGGTGGCGGTGTGGTTACGCGCCGCATCCAGGCGGCGATCGCCGTCCACCGTGGCCACGACTTCGTCGCCCTTGGCTGCCGTGCCCTTGACCACGCGTCCCCGGTGGACTATGACTCCGGTAACCGGCGATTGGGTATCTTCTACGCGGATGTCACCCTTGGCTCCCTCCATGATGCCGGTGTCTCCCACCTGACCGCCGCCTTCGGCGTAGAAGGGCGTCTCTCTCAGGATGACCTCCACCTCTTGTCCCTGCGACACCTCATTCACGGGGCGGCCGTTCACTATCAGGCCGCTGATCACTGAGGGCGCGGTGGTGGTCTCATAGCCGAGGAATTCGATCTGTCCTATGCCCATCTCCTGGTACAGCCGCTGCGCGTCGTATCCTCCGCCGAAGCGCTCCCCGGCGACGCGGCCCCGTAGGCGCTGCGCTTCCATCTCCCTTTGGAACCCTTCCATGTCCACTTCCATGCCATGCTCACGCGCTATCTCCGCAGTGACTTCCACGGGGAAGCCGTAGGTGTCGTAGAGGAGGAAGGCCTGCTCTCCGGCAAGGAGACCGTTCCGTTCGCTTTCAAACATCTCTTCCAGGATGCGCATTCCTGTCTCGTAGACCTGGCTGAACCGCTCTTCCTCTTCCTGCAATACCCTGAGCACAAAGTCGCGTCCCTCGGCCAGGTTGGGATAGATAGGCCCCATCTTCTGAATGACTGCCTCTGCAACCAGGGGCAGTACGGCTTTGTCGGTCTCCAATCCCAGCTTCCGCGCGAACCGAATAGCACGGCGTATGAGGCGACGCAGCACGTAGCCCCGTCCCTGGTTATCAGGCGCCACGCTGTCCGCGATGAGAAACGCCGCGCTGCGGGCGTGTTCCGCCACTACGCGTATGGCCACGTCCGTTTCGGGGTCCTTCCCGTACTCTTTGCCTGATAGCTGGCAGACCCTGGCTACCAGTGGTTGGAATAGGTCCGTCTCGTAGATGCTTGGCACGTCCTGAAGGATCAGGGAGGCGCGCTCCAGGCCCATTCCGGTATCGATGTTGGGGTTGGGCAGGGGAGTCCGCGTGCCGTCCGCGTCCTGGTAGAACTGCATGAACACCAGGTTCCACAGCTCCAGAAACCGTCCGCACTCGCAGTTGGGACCGCACTGTTCATCAGGCTTGCCCTGCCGGCATGTCCCGCCAAAGTCGTAATGGATTTCGCTGCAGGGCCCGCAGGGCCCCTCGTTGCCTGCCGGTCCCCAGAAGTTCTCCTTCTTGTCAAAGCGGCGTATGCGTTTCTCAGGCACGTTGATTTTCAGCCAGATGTCGCGGGCCTCATCGTCATCCCGGTAGATGGTGGCCCACAGCCGCTCCTTGGGCAGCTTCATACGCTCGGTAACGAACTCCCAGGCCCACTCGATGGCCTTCTCTTTGAAGTAATCGCCTATGCTGAAGTTGCCCAGCATCTCGAAGAAGGTGAGGTGACTGGCGTCGCCCACTTCATCCACGTCCGTGACGCGGAAGCACTTCTGCACACTGGTAAGCCTGGGTTTGGGAGGTCTCCTTTCACCCATGAAGTACGGCTTGAACTGCACCATGCCCGCGCTGGTCAGCAGAAGCGTGGGGTCGTCCGGTGGTGGAATCAGAGACGAACTGGGCATGAGAAGATGGTCCTTCTCTTGAAAGAAGTCCAGGAAAGCCTTTCTTATCTCTTCAGATGTTCTCACTCGGTCTCTGTAGGCTCGTTAGAGCTTTAATCAGCTTGGTTTGTCGATTGTAGGTGTGCCGTTTGGGGGTGTCAACGCAAGGCTGGGTTTCCTTGACATCACCCATGCCCTATGCTAACGTCGTGCCCGCTTTACGAGGAAGATGCCGTCACAGCCCTCGGGAGGCACCTAATCGGTTGGGGCGGCTCAAACTATAGCGGCGGTTGACCGTACCGTTGCTTCTGAATGGATGGCGAATCTATGAGTGTGGCGTCTCTTAGCCAGGCTAGGCGTGCTAAGCTGTTGCAGCTTTGTGCCCAGGCATTGAACGGTCGGCGTCTCATTCTGGTCAGCAACCGCGGTCCCATCGGGCACCAGATAACCCCCTCAGGAAGTCTTCAGCCCAGGCGCAGCAGCGGCAGCCTGGTTACCGCATTCTCCTCGCTGGTCTCTGAACTGGATTTCACGTGGATATCTTCCGCCATGGGGGAGGGGGATAGACGCATCTGGGAAAACAGTAACGGGTCAAGCATTCCCGCCGCCCTTCCTGGTTACAAGCTCTCCCTTCGCTACGTCAACACTCCACGGCGCGTCTATCACAAATATTACAACACGTTCTGCAACCCGTTGCTCTGGTTTCTTCAGCATTACATGTGGAGCACGTCCTACACCCCTAGTGTAGACAGCACGGTATACGACGCCTGGGAGAACGGGTATGTAAAGGTCAACCGCTCCTTTGCAGACGCTGTGCTTGAAGAGGCGGCAAGCTTGGATCAGGACGTCTGCGTGATGATCCACGATTATCATTTGTATCTGGTAAGCGGCTATGTCCGGGAGCGCCTTCCCCAAGCGGTTATCCAACATTACGTCCACATACCATGGCCCGCCTCCGGTTACTGGGAAATGATCCCGTCGCATATTAGGCGCAGCATTTGCAGCAGCCTCTGCAGTGCGGACATCGTCGGATTCCAGACCCGGCGAGACTGCCGTAACTTTCTACAGACTTGTGAAGAGTTCCTTCCCTCCGTGGAGGTGGACTACGCTACATCCAGGGTGTGCTATGAAGGCAGAGAGACGGCTGTTCGTGCTTACCCGCTCTCTATCAACGTTGATGAGGTGCGGCGCATCGGCTCTTCTCCCCGGGTACAGGAATACGAACGTCAGCTTGGCGGCGTTTGGGCTGAAAAGACCATAGTGCGCGTGGATAGGGCGGAGCCCAACAAGAACATCCTACGGGGATTCCGTTCCTACCAGCTACTCCTTGACCGTTATCCTGAAATGAGAGGTAAGGTCAAATTCGTTGCCTTCCTTGTTCCTTCTCGCACGCACATCCGCCAGTACCAACGCTACATGGAGGAGATTCAGCAGACGGCCAAGTCTATCAACCAGGGCTACGGCACACCCGAATGGCAGCCCATCCACCTGTTCATGGAGAACAACTACGTTCAGGCGGTGGCCGGTATGCGTCACTACGACATCTTGTTGGAAAACGCCGTCATAGACGGCATGACGCTGGTGGCCAAAGAGGGACCGCTCATCAACCAGAGAGACGGCGTTGTCATCCTTTCCGAGACCGCCGGCGCCTACCCCCAGCTTGCGGTGGGGGTGCTTCCCGTAGCCTACGCCGACGTAGAAGGCACCATGCAAGCGATGCACCAGGCGCTCAATATGCCCACGGAGGAGCGACAGCGCCGAAACGCTTCTCTGATAGACGCGGTGGAGAGAGAGGACATCAACTTCTGGTTCCAATGCCAGTTTGAAGAGATTGGCTCGCTGACTAGCTAGTCCCCAGCTCGTTGCTCAGCCAGATCAAGAACGCTTCCACCTCATCCACGCCGGCCAGCCTGTACTCTGTTGCCTCAATGACCTCAGCAGGCGTTTCTTCCCCAACCACGCCTATGTTGACCGCCTTCACATAGTCGCCGGCTTGCAGCTCTGCCGCCGCCTTGAACATGTTCACGTCCGTCACGTCGTCGCCGAGCACCAGCACCCCATTGAGGTTGCGCTCATCCACCAAGGTGCGCAGAGACGTGCCTTTGTCTATCTCAACGGGCAAAAGAAGCTCCACCACCATGCGGCCATCGCGCACAAGCATCCAATCGCCGGCGCCGGTGGATTCCACGGCTTCCAGGATCGCGGCCCGCGTAGACTCCGGATCTTTTGCCGTGCGGTAGTGTATCGACAGGCCCACTTGCTTGGTTTGCAAGACTATTCCGGGAAGCGTCAAACGCCCCGCCAACTCCGCTGTAGCGTTCCTAAGCCTGTCCAGGTGGGGCTCCGCTTCAGGTGCAACCTTCAGCTCTCCATCCTCCCAGCGCTCCAGCCCGTGTGTCCCGAAATATACGATGTCGTCCGCCTCCACCATGCGTCGAGCCTCTTTCATCTCGCGGCCCGTGACCACTGCCACTGCCGCAAGCTGCTCTCCCAGTGCTTCCAGCGCCCGTTTTGCCCCCGGCCTGACCCGCGCCAGCTCCGGCCGGGGGGCTATGTCGGAGATGGTGCCGTCAATATCGCAGAACAGGCCCCAGCGCTCTGTGCGCATATTTGGCAGCAGGCCGGTTACGGTTTGCTTCAACGCTTTCAAAGTCATCTTAACGAGTATTTGTTCCCAACGTTATGTCTAGTAAAAGGCTAAATGCGAACCACTTTTTTGCAAATATGGGAAACAAATCTGAATCTCGTCAGAGAGTACACGTTTTTCGTCGAGACGCGGGTGCAAGACGCGCCTGGGAGCTTCCCGGACTGAGGACAGGGAGCGATTCGGCGCTGTGTATTCATGGAACCAATCATAGAGGGAAGGCAGCCGATGGGGAAGTGGGGAGTGGCGGGCGGACTGAGTTTGCGGGTAGGGGGCATCGTTTGTTGTGGCAGAAGATTCTTCACTTCGCTCAAACTGGCAGTGGATGGAGGGTTAGGCCGTTTGGCCTTGCTCCGTTGTCGCCGCATCCCTCCACCCCTGGTTCCCCGCCTTCGCGAGGAAGACGGTGGGGGTTGCCCCGGCTTGCCTCGTCGGGAGGTGTTCTAGACCGACGGCCTTGGATTCTTCGCTACGCTCAGAATGACACCACCCCACCGCTGGATTGCTTTGCTGCGCTCGCAATGACGAAAGGGGTGTGACAGGTGGGCAGACGGGCAGGCGGCCTTTTTCTGTCTCCTTTGCTATAATCTCCGGTATGTCCCTTGTAGTCAAAAGGTTGGAGACTCCCCAGGAGATGGAGGCTGTACGCATCCTCCGTACCCGCGTCTTTGTCGATGAGCAGGGTGTTCCCGCCGAACTGGAAGTGGACGAGTTGGATGACACCGCCGTCCATGCCGTTGCTTTCCAGGATGGCGTGGTCGTTGGGACGGGACGGCTCATTCTGGACACGCCTACCGAAGCGCGTATTGGGCGCATGGCGGTAGATGCGGCGTTGCGGCTCAACGGAATTGGCGGCAGGGTGCTCGCCTTCCTGGAAAACGAGGCCCGGTCGCAGGGAATCAAGCTCATCTCCCTCCACGCTCAGCATTACGTCAGGCACTTCTACGCCAATCGCGGTTACCAAGAGCGCGGCGACACGTTCATGGAAGCCGGCATCCTGCACGTGGAAATGGTAAAGGACGTAGCTTGAGGCCCCGCCAGCGCATTGCCCCGCCGACCCTTGCCGCCGTTGCTTGCATCCCCGGAACCGGGGACGTGAATCCGGTGGACGGGCTGTTGCGAGAAAGGAACGCCTGACCTTGCGAAATATCATTCTCACAGGATACCCGGGAACGGGCAAGTCGACGGTGGGTCAGGTCGTTGCCCGCATCCTTGGCTGGCGGTTCATCGACGTCGACCGGGAGATTGTGGACAAGGCGGGCAAGACCATAGCCGCTATCTTTGAGGATCACGGCGAGGAGCACTTCCGCCGGCTGGAACGTGACGCCGTGCGCGAGGCATGCGCGGGTCAAGGCCGAGTGGTTGCTGTTGGCGGCGGCGCCATAACCTTTCCTGAAAACAGAGAGAGCATGGAAGCAGCGGGCGTAATCGTCTGCCTGGATGCTCTGCCTGAGACCATCCACCAGCGTTTGCAAGAGCAGAAGAGGCAGTACGGCGGAGAGGCGGTACGGCCTCTCCTGGAAAGCCAGGACCAGCTTGCCAGTATCCGCCGGCAAAAGGCGGAGCGACAGCCCGCCTATGCCACGGCGCACTGGACGGTCAACACCAACCGCATCTCCGTGCAGCAAGCCGCTGATGAGGTGGTGCGCGCCTGGCGCATCCTCTCCGGCAGACCCGCCGCCAGCGGTCAGCCGTTTGCCGGCAGCCCCCACCTCGCCGCTACGGTTCACTCTTCCGCCGGCGACTGCCCCTTGCTGGCTGGATGGGGGCTTCTGTCGCAGCTTGGAGAGGATCTCAGCAAATCGGATGTAGCCGGGCCGGTTTACCTGATCTCAGACCACACGGTGGCCGGTCTCTACGGCGAAGCCGTTCAGAAGACCTTGGAGCTTGCCGGGATCGAATCGCACCTGTACACCTTCGCTCCCGGCGAGGCCAGCAAGACCCTGGACACAGCCGGTGAAATCTACCACTGGCTGGCGGCACGGCGAGCGCAGCGCGGCAACGTCATCGTCGCCCTTGGCGGTGGCGTGGTCGGCGACCTAGCGGGCTTCGTGGCCGCCACCTACAACCGCGGTATGCGCTTCGTCCAAGTGCCCACCAGCATTGCCGCCATGATGGACTCGTCCATAGGCGGCAAGACCGCGGTCGACCTTCCGCAGGCCAAGAATCTGGTCGGCGCCTTTCACCAGCCGCTCATTGTGGTTGCGGACGTATCGACTTTGCTGACTCTGCCAGTGCGAGAGGCGATGGAGGGTTGGGCGGAGGCTATAAAACACGGCCTCATTCTGGACGCCGGTCTATTCGAGACTTTCGAGCAACAGGCCAACGATTTGATTGGCTTGGAATATGAGCTGACCACAGAAGTAATCAAGAGAAGCATGTCGATCAAGGCTGAAGTGGTCTCCCAAGACGAGCGCGAGACCCTGGGTTATCGCAACCTGCTCAACTACGGTCACACCATTGGACATGCGCTGGAAGCCGCCACGGAATATGGGAGGCTGCTCCACGGCGAGGCCGTGGCCATTGGCATGATGGGCGCCGCCGGGATAGGAGTGCGCATGGGAGTTACTCCAGTCGACGTTTTGGAACGGCAGGAAGAGGTGCTGCGCCGATTCGACCTACCGGTGCGCATCTCTGATGTAGAGATAGAGCGGGTAGAGGCGGCGATGACCCTGGACAAGAAGGCCGAGGGTTCGAACCTGCGCTGGGTCCTCTTGGAGGGGGTTGGCAGGGCGGTGGTACGCAACGACGTTCCCTACGACTTGGTGCGTGAGGTCCTGGCAGAGCTGGCCGGCTAGCCGACTGCTTGCAGGGCTGTCTCCACTATTACCACGGTTGCCGTGGTAATAACCAGCACGATGGCTATGCGCATGAACACCCGCTGCGATATACGAGGCAGTATAAGCAGAGCCAGGGCGCTACCCACGATCACCGATGGCCACAGAATTGCCGATACGGCCAGCGTCTGCAAAGTCAGAGACCCGGCCAAAGTTAGGGATGCGATGGCGAATACCTGGAGGACAAAGAAGAACATGCCCAGGCAGGCGCGGAACGTTTGTCTGTTCCAGCCCTGGTTGATCATCATCAGCACCACCGGCGGCCCGGACATTGTTGTGCTTGTAGAAAGCAATCCGCTGAGGAACCCCGTGACGCCGGATGCTACTTTCTCTCTCCGTATTGGTACGGTAATTCCCAGCAGTATGAGAGTTGCCACAGTCAGTGCAATGCCTGCCACTGCTATACGCAGCGTTTCTGAAGGCGCCACCAGCAAAACGTAAGTACCCAGCGGAACGCCCACCACCCCGGTGACCACCAAGGGCAATACCTTACCCCATTCAACTTGCCGCCAGGTTTGCATTACTATGAAAGTGTCGGCCACAATGCTGAGAGGGATGAATACGGGCACCAACGTCTTGGGCTCCCACAGCAGCAGCAACAGCGGCGTGGCTACGAGGGCGAATCCAAAGCCGGTGGCGCCTTTTACTATCCCAGCGGCCAGTATTATGAACACCGCAGGGATTAGGGTAATTGGCTCAACTCCTGCGGGCATCTGCGGCATGCCGCTATCTTGACACAATAGGGCTTGCCAATACAACCTGAGAGAACGGGGGAAGCGCCGTACTTGGAACAGCCCGATGCCCGGCCTCCGACGGCGGCACTGCTATAGCTATGCCCAGGACTTGTGGGGCGCCTGTGCTCAGGGGGCCGCCCAGGCCCGCTATCATTGGAAGACGACGGTACGTCTGCCTGGCAAATTTGCTAGGCTGTGTCTCCGTCGAACTCTATCACATCGTTGCGTTCCCTCTGGAACTTCAGGTACTGATCCTTGGTCATCGGCGGCTTGTCAGTGGCCTTGACTTCCATAGCCTTCGACGCTCCTTCAGACAGCAGGTCTATTACAGTGGCCGCCATAGCCTTGGCCGGCTGCACCACAGCCTTCTCATAGTCCTGGATAACGTAGTCCTTGCCGTGGCCCGTGCCCGTTGCTCCGCCGCAATATGGGTGGATCAGCGGCATAATCTGAGCAAGGTCGCCCATGTCCGTGGAGCCTCCGCCGTTGTGGGTGTCAGGTCGCACCAGTACGTGCTCCTTGCCTACTACGTCCGCGGCATTTCCAACGAAGAGGTCTTGCAGGGTCTTATTGTTGCGCATGGGTAAATACCCGGCTATGTTGGTGATGCTGACCTTTGCCCCTACGGCCAAGGCACCGGCCTTGAAGCTGCGATCCACCTTGGCACTGTTATGTACTATAGCGTCCAGGTTTCCGGATCGCACTCGCCATTCCAGGGTAACGTTGGATGGCACCGCGCTCACCGCATCGCCGCCGCGGGTCAGAATGCCGTGTACGCGTACGGTATCTTGCTCGCGGAAGGTTTCTCGGTTAGCGTTGATGCCGGAGAGGGCTATCATTGCTGCATTGAGTGCGTTGATGCCCATGTGCGGCGCACCGCCGGCATGGGCGCCCCGGCCCGTGTACTGCACAAACTTGACCACGTGGCCGTTGCTTGTACCGCCAATGCCCAGGGAGAACTCCTCCGCCATGGTGTGGCAGATCATTGCCATATCCACGTCGTCAAAAGTGCCGAGTTTGATGAACTCCTGCTTGCCGCCCATGAATTCTATACTGCCGCTCTCTCGCAGGTTCATGCGGCGCTCCACCTCAATGAACTCTTCCGCGGGCACGGCAATGGGCAGTATGCGCCCCGATAGATTCCCTAAGACCTCCGGCGTCATCAGCCCGATCATTGCGCCCAGCATGCTGCCTATCTGGCAATGATGACCGCAGGCATGGGCCGCCCCGGTTACTTCGTCATGGTAGGGATGCTCCAGGACACGCAGCGAGTCCAGCTCTCCGATCACTGCCACCGACGGCCCAGGTCCCGCTCCGCCTTCCACCGAGCCCTTGACCCCGGTGATGGCCAGACCATTTTGAAAGGGGATACCCATGGACTGGAACTTCTCCTGAACCAGCTTGGACGTCTTTTGCTCGGTAAAGCCCGTCTCCGGGTTGCGTAGGATGTGCTGGGCTATGCCTGTGATCTCATCCTTGCGTTCCTCTATGGCGGCTATGGCCGCCTGCTTCATCTCAACTACGGTAGGCATAAATCCCCCCCAACAAGTGCTAGGTACGGCGAAGTATATACAGAAACCGTCCTCATTGGAACAGAGCTGCCGCCCTTGACAGTGGTTGGGGGCACACCTAAACTCGTGCTGCGTTTCTACGGCGCGGTTTCATTGAAGAATAGGGAGGCATTTCATGACTAAGCCACTGGAAGGTTTGCGTGTTCTAGATTTGACCCAGGTACTGGCCGGCCCGTTCTGCTGCCGCCTGATGGGTGACATGGGAGCGGACGTTATCAAGGTGGAACAGCCCGGCACTGGCGACCCGTCCCGTAACTTTCCGCCCAAGTATAAGGACGTGGAGAGTTACTACTTTCTGGGCCTAAATGGCAATAAGCGCAGCATCACTCTCAACTTCCGAGAAGAGCTTGCCAGAGAAACGTTCTATGACCTGGTAAAAACATCGGACGTTATGGTGGAAAACTACCGGCCATCCGTGCCGCCCCGCCTAGGGATCGATTACGACACCATCCACAAGATCAACTCACGGTTGGTCTACTGCTCCATCTCCGGGTTCGGGCACGACGGAGCCCCCAATCCCAACCGCCCAGCATTCGACACCACCATTCAGGCCAGCGGCGGCGTGATGAGCGTCATAGGCCATCCCGGCCATGCTCCTTCGACCATGGGCGTACCGGTGGGAGACCTGGCGGGCGCCTATGCGGCGCTGTCCGGCATTCTGGCGGCCCTGGTCGACCGCGAGAGGACCGGGGAAGGCCGTCACGTGGACGTATCGCTTTTGGATACCATGCTTACTCTCCAGGCGTACATAGGTCAGTATTACCTCATGTTCGACTCGGAGCCGGGACCTCTGGGTTCCACTCACCCGACAAACGTTCCTGTCACCGCCCTGGAGTGCAAGGACGGCCGTTATGTGCAGATCCAGTTCGCCAACCAGCCGCTCTACATGCAACTGACCAACAAGCTGGCGGAGATGTATCCGGACGAGTACAAGGACCTGCCAAACGACCCTCGATTTGCCAATCCCGCCGAGCGCTTAAAGAACAAGGCGGAGCTTGTGGAATTCCTTAGCGGCGTATTCTCAAAGAAGACCGCCGACGAGTGGGATTCAGAGCTGGGCAATGATATGCCTGTGGCCAGGGTCAACACCATCGCCGAGTCGTTTGCCGAACCATCCGTGATCAACCGAAACATGACTCCGGTTGTCAACCACCCGCAGGCGGGTGAGTATAGGACAATTGGCAATCCCTTGAAGATGGGGCAGGAGGAGGAGTATAGGCCCGCTCCGGGGCTGGGACAGCACACGGATGATCTGCTGACAGAGCTTGGCTACGATGGCGCTAAGATACAAGCTATGAAGGATGCCGGGGCTGTATAGATTCTCAGTTCAGTCTTGAGTAAGAGGGGCCGGATGAGGCCCCTCTTACATTTGTAGAGATAAAGGAGGAGTGCATGGCGCGTCCCCGCGTGTTTGTCACCAGGCGAGTCGACCAGGAAGCGCTAGACCTGCTTGCTTCCGAGGCCGATATTGAGGTGTGGGAGGAAGACACGGCTCCTCCCAGGGAAGTCATGTTGGAAAAAGCGGCACAGGTGGACGGCATCTTTGCCACGGGCGAAGACAGTATCGACGAGACCCTGCTCTCCAAGGGTCGTGGTCGCCTGAGAGTCGTAGCCAATATGGCTGTTGGCTATGACAACTTCGGCGTGCCGGCTGCCACCCGGCTCGGGGTAGCTCTAGCCAATACTCCGGGGGTGCTCACAAAGACTACGGCAGAGCTGGGCTTTGCACTGATTCTGGCCGTGGCCAGACAGGTTGTACTGGGCGACAGGGAAACCCGGCAGGGGAAATGGAAGTACTGGCATCCGTCGCTATATCTGGGCCAGGACCTGGCAGGCTCCACGCTATGCGTGGTGGGCATGGGCAAGATAGGCCTGGAGGTTGCCAAGCGCGCCCTGGCCTTCGAGATGAGGGTGGTCTACCACAACCGCAGCCGCCGCACCGACGTGGGGGACGAGTTCGGCTATTGCGCCGGCCTGGAGGAGGCGCTTGGGGCGTCGGATTTCGTTTGCATCTCCACGCCGCTGACCACGGAGACGCACCACCTCATAGGGCGGGGCGAGCTTCGCCTGATGAAACGGAACGCCATCCTGGTGAACATAGCGCGGGGGCCCGTGGTGGACAACGTGGCGCTGTACGAGGCGGTGCGCGACGGCGTGATAGCGGGCGCGGGGCTGGACGTCACGGAACCTGAGCCGATACCTTCCGACCATCCGCTGCTCACCCTGCCTAACGTTGTAATCACGCCGCACATTGGCAGCGCGACCGTGGGCACGCGCAGGGGGATGGCGGTGCTGGCTGCTCGCAATATAGTTGCCAGGCTCAGGGGCGAAGCCATGCCAAGCTGCGTAAACCCTGAGGTTGTATAGCTCGTTCATCTAGTCGCATAGAAGTGGTCGAGCGGCCCATGTCCGCTGCCGATGCGCAAGTTGCCGCGTATGGCATTGGTGACGTACTCCTTGGCTTGCGTCACCGCTTCCAACAGAGGTTCGCCTTTGGCCAGTCCCGCGGCAATGGCCGAGGCGAAGGTACAACCGGTGCCGTGCGTGTTTTTCGTGTCGATACGTTCGGCCCGCAGGTCGTGGAACTCTGTGCCGTTGTAAAAGATATCCACCGACTCATCGCTGGAGAGGTGGCCTCCTTTGATCACCACGGTTGCCGCGCCTGAGTTCAGGACCCGTTTGGCGGCTTCCCTGGCGTCTTCCAGAGACCTGATGGTCAATCCGCTGAGCACTTCGGCTTCCGGCAAATTGGGTGTGATAACAGTCGCCAGCGGAAGTAGCTTGCCGCGCAACGCTTCTACAGCGTCTTCCCTGAGCAAGCGGTCGCCGCCCTTGGCCACCATCACCGGGTCTACCACCAGCTTGGCTACCCTATGCTGGCTCATTTTAGACGCCACGGCTTGGATTATCTCGGAAGAGGAGAGCATTCCGGTTTTAACCGCATCGGCGCCAATGTCGGTGAGGACGGCATCTATCTGAGCCGCAATGATTCCGACAGGTATCTCGTGGATGGCGGTGACTCCCAGCGTGTTTTGCGCTGTGACGGCCGTGATGGTTGATGCGCCGAATACCCCCATTGCGGCGAAGGTTTTGAGGTCAGCCTGTATGCCTGCGCCTCCTCCGGAGTCGGAGCCGGCAATGGTCATGGCAATGCGTTTCTCAATCAAGGAATTGCTCCGCTTTTGGTTGTCAGATGTAGTTCGGACCATGTTCGCGCCTAGCCGTGGATTGTTTGCACCCGTTCCTTTAGCCCTTCGAAATCGTATTCCTGGGCGGTACGGGATCTTGATGCAATCATGCTCGAAGCCAGCGCTATGACCGTGGAAACGGCAAGTGCGGCGCCAAAGCTGACCAGGAACTTGCCGCCCCAGGGTATGTCCAACCACGGTGAAAAGTCCGGCTTGGGGAAGAAGAGCGTCCCAACCGCTATTCCGGCCACGCAGCTTGCCAGAGCTGCCTTACCGGACAGCCGTCTGCTATAAAGCCCGTAGAAGACGGGGAACGCGGCGCCTGCGCAAACCAAATCCGCAATTAGGAAAAGGTAAAGCACGCTGTAGCCCTGAGCGGCGATAAATACGGCGGGAATGGCCACCACCACCGTAATGGCGCGCGACCAGCGGAGGAGCAGCGCCGTCCTGATGGCGGGCCTGACCCTGGGCAGGTCGCTGGTCACCGCGCTGGCTATGCCGTTGAGCAGGGTGTCCATGCTGCTCATAACCAGTCCCAAGGCAAGCACCAATATCACCATTACAGCCCAGGTGGGCAGAATCTCCAGAATCAGCCAGAACAACGCTACCGAGCCCTGGTCCGCGGGGACACCACGGCCGGCGGCCATAATGCCAAAGAGACCGGCCAGAATGATGATGGGGATTACCAGCAGTCCGCCTACGGTGAACGCCTTGCGCAGGGTGTTGTTGTCTTTGGCGTTGTATACGCGTTGCCAGAAGCCTTGGTGAAACATATTGGCGGCGAACACGGCAATGATCAACGTGAGACCGAACTCTATGCCGGGGCCGTGCGACAAGGAGAGGAGCTCCGGTGAAGAATCGCGTACGGGCTCGAAGGCATCGCCGAAGCCGCCGATCGCCACCACCGTTGCCACAAAGGCGATCAGGAAAAGTGGGAGTATGACCAGGAACTGGACCGTATCCGTAAATATGGAGGCGCGAATTCCTCCATACGCCGTGTAGGCAAGCGTTCCTATGGCGACGATCAAAGCCGTCCAAAGCAGCGGCACGTCGGCGATGAGATTGAGGGCTAGAGCGGTGCCGGTAAGCTCGGCGGAGAGGAAGACAAACATGTAGAACAGCATCACGCCCAGCACGAATACGTACATGGCTTTGCCGAAGCGGTGCCATGCGTATTCGGTTACGGAGTGCCCCTGCGGCATGAGCCGCCGCATGCGGGGTCCGATGACGGCGAAGGCTACGATAGGCGCCGCCTGGCCTATGCCGTAGCCAATGAGCGCTATCAAACCGGCCCACGTCCCCGTTTCAGCCGGGCTGAAGAGTATCCATGCGCCGGCTATGGAAGCGACAACGGTGGCAACGGCAACGCCAGCGCCAGCCGTGTTCCGGTTCACTATGAACTCTTCCACGCTGAGCCGGCGGCCGCGTATGTACAGAATGCCTACCACCGCGAATATCAGCGCCGTAAGTACTGCAATGATGATGGCCAGAGTCTCTGTGGACATGTGATGCTCCAAAATATAGGGGCCGCCAGCTTTTGAGAACCGGCGGCCCCTTGGAGCACTTGCAACCATTCCCTACGCTGGCATTACCCAGATCAGGTTCAAGGGTCGCCCCGAATTGGGACCTCTCAGCCTGGTTTAGGCTCCCCCTTGGTCGAGATATTCAGTTGTTGATGGGCATTGTAGATTCTTGACGGGCAACCGTCAATTGGGCTTCAGTCGGTTGTCCCCGCCACGTGCTGTATGGCCCGCACTATTTTGTCGTAGCCGGTGCAGCGGCAAAGGTTGCCTGCGATGGCGTGGCGAATCTCGTCCTCGGAAGGGTGCGGGTTTGTGTTGAGGTACGCCCTTGCCGAAACCAAGAAGCCCGGGATGCAAAACCCGCACTGGAGAGCGCCGTAATCTATGAATGCCCTTTGCAGCGGATCCAGCTCTCCGCCTTTTGCCAGGCCCTCTATAGTGATGACGTCCTGGCCTTCCACTTCGGCCGCCAGCATGCAGCAGGAGTCTATGGCGCGCCCGTTCAGCATGACTGTACAGGCTCCACAGTTGCCGTTGCTGCACCCTTCCTTGGTTCCGGTAAGTTGGAGCTCATCTCTCAAAGCGTCCATCAGGGTCTGCCACGGCTCTACCAGTATCTCCACAGGATCTCCATTGACAGTGAAAGAAACGGGAATTTTAGGCACAATCTCCTCCCTGGCTAGCTAATTTACCTGCAGCGGCTGACCGAGTGATTCCATGCACATGAGCAAGGTACGGCGAGTCAGCACCCGCACCAGCTCTTTGCGGTACTCCACGGTGCCGCGAACATCGTCGATGGGGCTGGCGGCTTCCACGGCCTTCTCGCCTGCCTCCCGGACAAGCTCGGCGGTGATCTCCTTGTTCTCAAGCAGCGCCTCTGCCGCGCCGGCGCGCACCGGCGTGGGAGCTACCGAGGCCAGGGATATGCGGGCCTTGGTGCAGTTGCGCGTGCCCGGCTCCAGGGCAACAAAGCTTGCTACGCCTGCCACGGCTATATCCATCTCATTTCTGGGAATGAAGCGCAGGTAGTGGCTGCTGCTGTTGTCGGCAGCCGGCGGCACTATTGTCTCCAAGATGACTTCATCCGGCGACAATACGTTCCGCCCCGGTCCGGTGAAGAAATCCTCAATGGGCACCTCGCGCTGCCCTGCCGGCCCCACGATTACGACTCGTGCCTCGTGCACCAGCATGCCGGGCACAGCGTCTGCGGAGGGCGCCGAGTTAGCAATGTTCCCCACTACGCTGGCGCGGTTCTGTATCTGTATTGAGCCTATAAGCTCACAAGACTCTTTGATAGCTGTGTAGCCTTCTATAACCGGTGGGAAAGCCGCGGTATCCGTGCAATTGACGGCTGCTCCAAGGTGCAGTCCTTCGCCGGGAACCCACTCCAGACGGTTCATCTCAGGAATGCGCTTGATGTCCATAATGACGGAGGGCGCGCGCCTGCCGCTCTTCACCTGGTCCACAAGGTCTGTGCCGCCAACAATGGGGCGGATGTCTCCGTGAGACCTGGCTTGCGCCAGCACCTGGTTCATCTCTTCTAGAGTCTTTGGCCCGGCAAAAGAGAACGGTTTCACATGTTCCTCCCAAAGATGAGCGTGTTGCTGATTATACGAAAAGGCGGCAAAGGATAGCAACGATTTGACATCCTTATAGCCAAGAGTAGGGTAGAATAAGCAAATCCGCACTATGCAAAGGTCGCTATGAGCTACGTTTACCGATACGGTCGCTGGGACGGCACGCAGCAACTCTTCGAGTTGGATGAAGATTTGCTAATGGAACAGCTTGCCGACGACGTGATGATGCACGGAGACGTGTCCAGGGCATTGCGCAACTTCATGCGGCGCGGCTTTCGCGGTGATCAAGGGAACAACTTGGAAGGTTTGCGCCAGATGATGGAGAGACTGCGCGAGCAACGTCGTCAAGACCTGGAACGGTACAACTTGGACTCTATTTTCGAAGACATCAAGGAGCGGCTGGAACAGGTGGTGAGCACCGAGCAGGAAGGGATAGACAAGCGGCTTCGGGAGGCCCGGGAGGAGGCTACGCAGAGGCGCGAGGAGGACCCACGGCAAATACAGGAGTTGCTGAAGATGCTGGAAGAACGGGCCAACCGCAGCCGGGACAGGTTGGACAACCTTCCGGACAGCCCGGCGGGCGCTATTCAGGAACTGCGCGACTACGACTTCATGGACTCCGAAGCCCGGCGCCAGTTCCAAGAGCTCCTTGACGTTCTTCAGCAACAGATGTTGCAGAACTACTTCCAGGGACTGAAGCAGCAGATGCAGGGAATGACGCCCCAGCAAATGGCGGGCATCCAGGAGATGCTGCGCGACCTGAACCAGATGTTGCAGGACAGAGCTTTGGGTCGTGAGCCGGACTTCCAGGGTTTCATGGACAGATACGGCTCCATGTTTGGCGACAACCCGCCCGGAAACCTGGACGAGCTAATGGAGAACCTGGCTCGTCAGATGGCTCAGATGCAATCGCTGCTGGACAGCATGTCGCCGGAGATGCGACGGGAGCTGGAAGACCTTGCTGACTCCTTGCTGGACGTGGAGACCATGGATGAGCTGGCCCAGCTTGCCGCGGCTATGGAGCGGATGTATCCCATGGAAGATCTGCGAGACCAGTATCAGTTCTTGGGAGATGAGCCGCTGACCATGACTCAGGCCATGGACCTGATGCGAAATCTGCAGGACACGGACGACTTGGAGCGGCAATTGAGAGACGTTCTGGACAGCGGAAACATAGACGACGTAGACCTGGAGAAGGTGGAGGAGATGCTTGGCGAAGAGGCGCGTCGCACGCTGGAAGCGCTGAAGAACGCGGCCCGAAAGCTGGAAGAGGCCGGCTACGTGAAGCAACGCGGCGGTAGATTGGAGTTGACGCCAAGGGGCATCAGGAAGCTGGGCCAGAAGGTGCTGCAGGAAGTCTTCTCACGCCTGAGCAAAGACCGCTTTGGCGAGCATGAGTTGCACGGGAGGGGTCTGTCCGGGGAAGAGTCTGGAGTAACAAAGCCGTATCAGTTTGGCGACCCGTTCGATTTGAACCTGAACCGCACCGTAATGAATGCCATTACCAGAAGCGGGCCGCAGAAGCCGGTGAGGCTTACACCGGAAGACTTTGAAATCAATGTCAAAGAGGAGGTCACACGCACCTCTACGTGCCTGTTGCTTGATCAGAGCCGGTCCATGGGGATGTTTGGGAGCTTTCTTGCCGCCAAGAAAGTGGCAATTGCTCTGTATACTCTGGTGCAGTCTCAGTTCCGCAAGGACAAGCTTTACGTAATAGGTTTCTCCGACCAGGCCATTGAGTTGAAAGGTGAGGACCTGCATGGGGCGAACTGGAATTCATGGCTTTCTGGCACCAATATGCATCACGCCTTCATGATGTCCCGCAAGCTGCTTTCCCGGGATAAGGGGGGCACTCGCCAGATAATTATGATTACGGACGGTGAGCCAACCACACACATAGAGGCCGGTCGCACCTATTTTGCCTATCCGCCCAGCCCGCGCACCATTCAAGAGACATTGAAAGAGGTCAAACGGTGCACGCAGGAAGGAATAGTAATCAACACATTCATGTTGGAGACCAGCTATTACCTGCTGGACTTTGTTGACCGGATGACTCGAATCAACAAGGGAAGGGCCTTCTACACCACTCCAGACAGGCTGGGCGAGTTTGTTCTGGTCGACTACTTGAGCAGCCGTCGCAGAAGAGTGGCGTAGCCTGCACCCATGGCGCCCTGCTCTGCCGGCTTGCTTCAGTTGCTAGCAATGACGAAGTGGGGTGGGCGTATGGTGGCGGTATTCATTCGAAGGCGATATGATAATTCACCGCCATCTCCACGGACACCAATGAAACCAAGCAATGACTAATCGCTATCCCGCAGTTGCTTATAGCGTTACTGTCAGAGTAAGCTACGACAATGTGCCAGGCAAGCTAGGCCTAATCACCACGGCCGTCGGTGAAGTGGGCGGTGACATTGGAGCCATAGACATAGTCTCCACAGACCGCAGGCGGATGGTGAGGGACATAACGGTCAATGCGCGAAATGTCGAGCACGGCATTCAGATTGCCACCACCATCAAGTCGCTGCCCGGCGTTATTGTAAGGAACGTCTCCGATCCAACTTTCCTACTGCATCTTGGCGGCAAGATATCCATGGCGTCCAAGGTGCCGATTCGCACCCGCAATGATCTTTCGCTGGCCTATACGCCTGGGGTGGCTCGCGTCAGCACTGCTATCCATGAAGACCCTTCCAGCGCTTGGACCCTCACCTCCAAATCCAACACCGTAGCCGTTGTCACGGACGGTACCGCCGTACTGGGCCTAGGGAACATAGGTCCGGCGGCGGCAATGCCGGTCATGGAGGGCAAAGCCCTGCTGTTCAAAGAGCTAGCCGGTGTGGACGCTTGGCCAATCTGCCTGAACACCACGGATCCTGAGAAGATTATCCGTATAGTGAAGCACATTTCGCCCAGCTTCGGAGGAATAAATCTGGAAGATATCGCGGCGCCAAACTGCTTCTACATAGAGGAAAGGCTGAAGGAGGAGCTGGACATACCTGTGTTCCACGATGACCAGCATGGCACCGCCATTGTGGTAATGGCGGCTTTGTACAACGCGCTGAAGGTGGTGGGGAAAGATATAGATGAGGTAAGAATTGTGATGTCGGGCGCGGGAGCGGCAGGGGTTGCTACTGCAAAGCTGATGGAAGAGGCGGGAAGCCGCCACATCATTGGCTACGATAGGGAGGGCGTTCTTCACAGGGGCATGGACTTCAGCGAACATTCCGGGAAGAAATGGTTTGCTGAAAATACAAACCCGGACGACTTCCGCGGCGACCTACTGGGCGCTATGAGAGGGGCGGACGTGTTCATTGGTCTCTCCGGTCCAAACGTGATCAGTGCCGACCACTTGAAGGTAATGAACAGGGACTCCATTGTGTTCGCCATGGCCAACCCTGATCCGGAGATAAGCCCGGAGGACGCGCTGCCCCACGTTAGGGTGATGGCGACGGGACGTTCCGATTACCCCAACCAGATAAACAATGTCCTGGCTTTTCCAGGGGTTTTCAGAGGGCTCCTGGACTCCCAGACAAAAGACGTGAATAGCGAGATGAAACTGGCCGCGGCGCACGCCATAGCCAATGCCGTCCCATCCCGGCACTTGAACGAAGAGTACATAATGCCCAGCGTTTTCGACAGGTCTATGGTCAGAAGCGTGGCGCGTGCGGTAGCAATAGCAGCTAGGCGTACAGGGGTTGCGCGCCGCAAGAGACGCAGGACCACGTCTAGAGCCAGACAACGGTTGTAGGGAGTACCCATAAGGCTGCCTGTAGTGTATGATTGTGGCCGCGAATGGGGAATCTGCCTGAAGGAGGCATCAAAATGGCGGTCAGATATCCTGCAATAGCGTACGGTGTGACAATAAGGGCTGAATATCCCAACCAGCCCGGACAGCTTGGAGACATCACCTCTGCTATCGGTGATATAGGAGGCGACATCTCAGCGCTGGACCTGGTGCAGTCTTCCCAGAACAAGGTGATCAGGGACATCACCATCAATGCCCGGGACGTGAATCACGGCCAGGAAATAGTAGCCAAAGTAAAGAGCTTACCCGGCGTCAACGTAGTCAGTGTCTCAGACCCAACCTTCCTCCTGCATCTCAACGGAAAGATAGAGATGCGCTCCAAGAGCCCGGTGAGGACTCGCAACGACCTATCCATGGCGTACACGCCCGGAGTGGCACGAGTATGCATGGCCATCCACGAAGACCCGGATTCCATGTGGAACCTTACCGCGAAGTCCAATACCGTGGCCGTAGTGACAGATGGAACGGCGGTGCTGGGTTTGGGGGACATAGGTCCAGCAGCGTCCATGCCCGTCATGGAAGGCAAGGCCATGCTGTTCAAGGAGCTGGGGGGTGTCGACGCTTGGCCAATCTGCTTGGATAGCAAGGACCCGGACGAAATTGTTGAAACCGTGAAGAACATAGCCGTTGGATTCGGTGGGATCAATCTGGAAGACATATCCGCGCCTCGGTGCTTCTATATCGAACAGCGGCTCCAGGAAGAGTTGGACATCCCCATTTTCCATGACGACCAGCACGGCACCGCGGTGACCACAACGGCAGCACTGTTCAATGCAGTAAAAGTCACCGGCAAGGAAGTAGAGAACATGAAGGCTGTTGTAGTAGGGGTTGGCGCCGGCGGCATGGCCACGACCCAGATGATCATGGATGCCGGACTAACGAACATTGTTGGCGCTGATCGCCAGGGTGTGCTCCATCGTGATAGGGATTACGGAGACAACGACTCCAAAAGATGGTTTGCCGAGAATACCAACCAGGATAATTTCAAGGGCTCTTTGATGGACGCCATGAAAGGCGCGGACATCTTCATTGGACTGTCCGGCCCTGGCGTACTCAATGTCGACCACGTGAAGGCGATGAACAAAGATGCCGTTGTCTTTGCCATGGCCAACCCTGACCCGGAGATTTTCCCCGAGGAGGCGGGGCCTCACGTAAGAGTGATGGCCACCGGCCGCTCCGACTATCCCAACCAGGTGAACAACGCTCTGTGCTTCCCCGGATTTTTCAGGGGCATGCTGGACGTGAGGGCATCGAGCGTTACAGCTGAGATGAAACTGGCGGCGGCTAGGGCCATTGCCGATAGTGTGCCGGCCAGCCAGCTCAACGAAGAGTACATAATGCCCAACGTTTTCGATAGAAACGTGGCGGCGGCTGTGGCCAAGGCGGTGGCCCTGGCCGCTCAGAGAAGCGGAGTTGCTCGACGCTCTCGCCGCAAGGCTTTTGGAGTGGAGGCGATGATCAAATAGGCGGAAGGTTTCCGTCTTAGTAGAGAGAAGCTCCGCTTCCAGATGCGGAGCTTCTCTCTTTCTAGGCTAGCCCTTCGTCTGGGTCCTGTCCGGTAGGCATGCTTTCATTCTCCTCAGGCGGAGGGGCTCCGGTTACCAGGGAGGGGACTTCTCTCCTTATAGTCCCTTCAAGCCGCGAGATGGGTATAGCAGGCATAGTATTGACGTGCACTCCTGCTCTCACACCGAGATCAAGCGAAAACCTGGCGATAGCTTCGTTGTCGGGCGCCTGCACAATATTCACAAAATCAATCTCACCAAGGACGCCGTACTCCCCAAGAAGCTCTATCCCCGGGATGTCTATTTCATACTGGGCCCGGCGTACGCTTTCAGGGTCTTCCAGCGCCCTTTCTCGTCCTTGAGGGGTCAAAGTCAATAGCTGGATGTATATAGGCATGATCATCCTTCCGATTGGCGTAGGTTGTGGCTCGGCTCCATTGTACACCGATAGCAAGCTCAAAAAAGGAGTTGTAATCCGGCGGTTGTAGATTGTAACTTGGCTAAGGCCAATGCTATACTTTTAGCACAGGGCCAAGGCCTTTTAAAGAGGCTGAGGTTATGACCTTCAAATCAGTCCTGTGAGGCTGGTAAGGTGATGGCTGTGGCTGAATTAGCCATGCTAATGTTGTAAAAGACCCTTGCCAGTCCACTGGCAAGGGTCTTTTACATGGTGGAAAGACGAATACTCTCGGCGGAGGACATGAGACGGGCGATCACTCGTATAGCCCATGAAATAGTGGAACGCAACCAGGGTGTAGATGGGCTGGTGCTGGCGGGAGTAAGGACCCGCGGCGCCCCTCTTGCACACAGACTGGCGGAACGCATTGCTGACATAGAGGCACGCAACGTGCCCGTCGGCGCGTTGGACATAGGGTTATACCGAGACGACATTGCATCCGGCAGCGCGCCCGTTGTCCATTCAACGGAAATCCCGCAGGCCGTGGACAGCCGCAAACTGGTACTGGTAGACGACGTGCTGTTCACCGGCCGCACCATACGTGCGGCCTTGGATGCGTTGATCGACTTTGGCAGGCCCAAGCAGGTACAGCTGGCCGTACTGGTAGACCGCGGACACAGGGAGTTGCCCATCCGCGCCGATTACGTGGGCAGAAACATACCTACAACGTTGCGAGAACAGGTGCAGGTGAGGTTGATTGAGGTGGACGGGAGAGATGAGGTTGTGCTTGTGCAGGTGAGGGAATGACGGCTATGGCATCTACTGTACAGCAGGCTGAAACAATCGCCCGGTCAAGCATGGTCAACGGTGCTCGCCGTCACGTGCTCGACCTGGATGACTTCTCCCACGAGGAACTGGACCTGGTGATGAGCACGACGGACGCTATGCGCGAGGTGCTCAGCCGCGACATCAAGAAGGTCCCCACTTTGAGAGGTAAAGTCATCGTCACCCTGTTCTACGAAGCGAGCACCCGAACCAGGGTCTCTTTCGAAGAAGCGGGGAAGCTGCTCAGCGCTGATGTCATCAACGTATCGTCCTCCGGCAGCAGCGTTGAAAAAGGCGAATCCCTTCTCAATACAGTGCGGACGCTGCAAGCAACCGGTACGGATATCATAGTGGTAAGGCACCCGCATTCAGGTGCTCCTTACTTCATGGCGCGGAACCTGGAGCGTACAGGCATCATTAACGGGGGAGACGGCTGGCATGCTCACCCCACACAGGCTCTCCTGGACCTGTACACAATGAAGCGCCACCTGGACTCAGTGACCGGCGCTAAAGTTGTCATCGTGGGGGATATTACCCACAGCAGGGTCGCCAGGTCCAATCTGTGGGCTTTGCAGACAGCGGGAGCTCAAGTAGTGCTATGCGCGCCTCCTACGTTGTTGCCCCAGGAGTTTCTCTCCGGCGAGCACCGCAGGGATGGCCATCCGTTCGGCTCAGTGAACGTGGAGACCAACTTAGAGAGAGCCATCAGAGAAGCGGACGTTGTAATGCCTTTGCGCCTCCAGTTGGAGCGCCAGCAGGCAGGGCTTCTCCCTACACTGCGTGAATACTCGAAAATGTACGGCATCACCAAAGAGAGGCTGGCCTTGGCCAAGCCTGGCGCTCTGGTTCTGCATCCCGGTCCAATGAATGAAGGAGTGGAGATAAGCCCTGACGTTGCCCACGGAACGCAGTCTTTGATAGAAGAGCAGGTGCACAACGGCGTGGCGGTGCGCATGGCATTGCTCTATCTGCTGATGGGCTCCCGGCAAAAGACTCAAGTCCAGGGAGAGCAGCAGTGAACGGCACGGACTCCCTTCTTATAAGAGATATACGTCTCATCGATCCCTACAGGGGAATGGACGAGACGGGCGACCTGCTTATAGTCGATGGCGTCATAAAGCATACGGGCGGCGCGGTTCGCAATGGCCACGTGCCGCCGGGTTGCCAGGTTATTAGAGGCGATGGGCTTGTGGCCTGTCCGGGCTTCATTGATTTGCACTCTCACCTAAGGGAGCCCGGCTACGAAGATAGAGAGACCGTTGCTACTGGTGTAGAAGCTGCCGTCAGAGGCGGGTTCACCACCATCTGCGCCATGCCCAATACCAACCCCGCTATGGATAATGCTGCTACGGTGGAGTTTGTGCTTCGTCAAGCTGAGGCGGCGGAGAAAGCCCGGGTACTGCCAATAGGCAGCGTGACCAAAGGCCGGGCCGGGAAAGAGCTGGCCGAGATGTGGGAGCTTGCGCAATCGGGCGTGGTAGGCTTCAGCGATGACGGAAGCGCTGTGGAGGATCCTCACCTGATGCGCCAGGCCCTGGCTTATGCAGGCGGGCTGGGGCTCCCCGTACTCCAGCATTCTGAAGATACTGAGCTATCACATGGAGCACCGGTGAACGAAGGGCGGCTCTCCAACCGTCTGGGGTTGCGCGGCTGGCCTGCCGCCGCTGAAGAAACGATGATTGCCCGTGATATATCGCTGGCCCAGCTAACGGGCGGACATCTACACGTGGCGCATCTGACAACGTCCGGCGCCGTGGAGCTGGTTCGATCGGCAAAACAACAGGGGGTGAACGTAACCGCGGAAGTTACGCCTCACCATCTCACGTTGGATGAGAGCTGGGTTCTGGGGCATGACAAAGACGGACCCTTGAGCGGGCCGCTGGGCCCCGAAGCATACGATACCCTTGCCAAGGTGAACCCTCCCCTGAGGACTCAACGGGACGTGGAGGCCCTGGTGGCAGGCCTGCGAGAGGGGTGGATAGATGCTATTGCCACGGATCACGCACCCCAGACAGTCATTGACAAGTGGGTGACTTATGACGACGCCGCATACGGGTTCAGCGGTTTGGAAACCGCTTTAGGATTGCTGATGAGACTGGTGCATGGCGGCCAAGTAGACCTGAGCACCTTGGTTGCCGGGTTGACCGCCGGTGCTCTCTCCGTACTCGGTCAGGAATATGCCCATCTGACGATGCTACAAGAGGGTACTACCGCTGACATCGTAGTCTTCGATCCCGAAAAAGAATGGGTGGTGCGCAGCGAGGAGTTTGCTTCCAAAGGCAGAAATACACCGTTGGAAGGGGTCGCCTTGAAGGGTCGAGTAACAGCCACCATAGCGGGTGGAAGAGTAGTGTATTCAGAGCTAGCCGAGGTGGGAACCGTTGACGGTTAGAGAAGCGTACCTGGTGCTGGAGGATGGGTCCGTCTATGAAGGTGAATCGATGGGAGCCATTGGCACCACCTACGGCGAGGTTGTGTTCAACACCTCGATGACCGGCTACCAGGAGATCCTCACCGACCCATCCTATGCCGGGCAGATAGTGGTAGCTACGTATCCGCTCATTGGCAACTACGGAGTGAATGAACGGGACGTAGAGTCGCGGCGGATTCAAGTGGCCGGGTACGTGGTGCGCGAGCAATCCAGGCATCCCAGCCATTACCTTAGTGATGGCGCCATCGACGAGTACCTGGCAAGCCAGAATATAGTGGGTATCAGCAAAGTGGATACCCGTGCCGTGACCAGACGTATACGGCGGGAAGGCGCAATGATGGGGTGCCTCACTTCTGAGTTGAGTCCGGAAGAGGCTCAGGAACGGCTTGGCCGTGCGCCAAGGTACGATGATTTGGACTACGTTGCTACTGTGACTACCAGCGATACCTACGCTTGGAATGGAAAGCAGGCTGAACACGGCTCCGGACCGCACATAGTAGTCACGGACTGCGGCTTGAAATACAATATCCTAAGGAATCTTGAGGCCAGGGGTTGCCGGGCAACGGTTGTGCCAGCTAGTACCACTGCCGAAGATGTATTGGACCTGGAGCCTGACGGGGTAGTGTTTTCACCCGGGCCTGGAGACCCCGCTCATCTGGGTTACGCCGTGGAGATGGTAAAGGGTCTGGTTGGCAAGCTGCCGGTGATGGGCATTTGCCTGGGCCATCAGCTTCTTTCCAGGGCTCTTGGAGCACAAACATACAAGCTTAAGTTCGGGCATCATGGAGCAAACCATCCCGTGCGGGACCTGGCTACGGGCCGAGTCTACATCACGGCTCAGAACCATGGTTTCGCAGTGGATGCTGATACATTTCCCGCAAGTTTGGAGGTGAGTCATGTAAATCTCAACGACGGTACGGTTGAGGGGATGATACACAGGGAGTTCCCCATCATGGGGATACAATTCCATTCCGAGGCCGCTCCTGGGCCTTGGGACAATGAATACCTCTTCGACAGGTTCCTGTCGATGATAAAGGAGGTAGATAGATCATGAGGAATCTACGAGAGGATACGCTGCCTGGCGAACAGGCGGCTATGAAGATACCACCGCGGAATCGTTGGCAAATCTTAATAGTTGAGTACGAGCTTCTAGACGTCTACCTGTCGGGATTGCAGCAGAGGGTATGGGTAAGCGGTATGGTTGTAGTGGGCCTGACCATGTTTGGCGTCACATTTCTAGCAACTATGCTCGACGCCGGCCTATCCGATAATTTGACTGTGATAGGTCTCATAGGCGGCGTGGCTTCCCTTATCACAATAGGCTGGTGGTTGATGCTCAGGCGCATGTTTGCGGCGCAACGAGTTGCCGAGTACCGACGCAATGAGATAGAGCGTGAGCTTGGAATGAGAACCGGCCTCTACTTGACGTTCTTACGCCAGAGCCGCAGGTTCGGCAACCGGCGTGGCATAGTGGCCCGGCAGCTTGCCGAAGGCGACAGCGAAATTGAAGAAGGGCTAAAGGAGTTCGGGAACAGTTCAGAGGGAAGCCCCAGGTTCGCTAAGCTCATGGCTGAGCGTTTCGTCTGGAACGTGGTGCCCTGGCTGCTCATAGTCGCTTGGGCAACCCTGTACCTGGTGAAGGCATAGCTTGGAACCTATCTGATAATTGATATACAGGTCCAAGCAACTTGATTCAGGCGCCCGGGTAAAGGTCAACCAGGCTGAATTTGTGCCTAAAAACTCGATTTTAACGAAACGAGGTTTCGTCTTGCTTTTTACTGGTGAATGAGGGATGGAGTGACAGAACTCTCTCCCCAGATAAATAAAGTCCTTATCATTGGCTCAGGGCCCATAGTCATTGGGCAGGCTGCTGAGTTTGACTATGCAGGCTCCCAGGCATGCCGTTCCGTTAGGGAGGAAGGTGTGACCACCGTTTTGGTCAACTCCAACCCCGCCACTATCATGACGGACCAAGGCATTGCAGATGTGGTTTACATAGAGCCTCTTACCGTCGACGTCATTGAGCGGATCATAGAGAGGGAACGGCCGCAGGGGCTGCTCCCCACCTTGGGCGGTCAAACAGGCCTCAACCTGGCTGTTGAAGTGGCCGAAGCGGGTATTTTGGACAAGTACGGCGTTCGCCTCCTGGGTACGCCTCTGGAAACCATACGAACGGCTGAAGACCGCTCCTTGTTCCGCCAGCTGCTCATAGAGATGGGAGAGCCCGTACCTGAAAGCGAAACGGTAACTTCTCTAGATCAAGCCAGGGAAGTGGCCAGGAGAATTGGTTTTCCATTGGTGGTGCGCCCCGCCTATACGCTGGCAGGCACGGGCGGCGGCGTTGTTCAGGGATGGGATGACCTTGACCAGGCAGCAATCAGCGGACTGGCCGCCAGTCCGATTCACCAGGTACTGGTGGAAAAATACCTACTGGGCTGGAAAGAGATTGAATATGAAATAATGAGGGACGGCGCCGATAATTGCATCACGGTATGCGCCATGGAAAACATAGACCCCATGGGCGTGCACACCGGCGACAGCATAGTGGTGGCGCCCACTCAGACCCTTTCAGACAAAGAGTATCAGATGCTGCGCAGCGCCGCTCTGCGCATCATCCGAGCGCTAGGAGTGGAAGGCGGTTGCAACATTCAGTTCGCTCTATCGCCGCATCCATGGGCCGCCCCTCACGAATTCGCCAATGGCAAAGAGCCGTCTCCTCAATACCACGTCATAGAGGTCAATCCCAGGGTGAGCCGCAGCTCCGCGCTGGCTAGCAAAGCCACCGGTTATCCCATAGCCCGCGTTGCCGCCAAGATTGCAATTGGCAAGCGCCTGGATGAGATTGCAAACAGGGTTACCGGCAAGACGCTGGCCGTTTTTGAGCCGGCCCTTGATTACTGCGTTGTCAAAATACCCCGCTGGCCTTTCGACAAGTTCCCCACGGGGGAGCGAAACCTAGGCGTTCAGATGAAGGCCACGGGTGAAGTGATGGCAATCGACCGCACCTTTGAGGCGGCGCTACAAAAGGCGGTACGCTCCTTGGAGCAATCGGCCGAGACCCTGCTCTGGCAGGACCCCGCTTGGAGAGAGGACGTAGACGACTCGCTGGGAAGCTTACCCATGGAAGCTACGGACATGCGTCTCTGGGCTCTCATGGCCGCTTTGAGAAAATCTATTTCCATACAGGACCTCAGCGGCCGCACAGGGATAGATCCCTGGTTCCTCAGCGGTATGCAAAACATCGTGGACATGGAGCGGCAACTGCTGGCCGAACCCCTCACTCCACGTCTACTACGCTACGCCAAGCGTCTTGGCTTTTCTGATGAATACATAGGAACCCTGGCCGACCGCCTACCTGACCAGATACGCGACTTGCGCCGGTCGTGGGGAATCCGGCCGGTTTACAAAATGGTGGACACTTGCGCCGCTGAGTTTGAAGCGCAAACGCCGTATTTCTACAGCACGTATGAGCAGGAGAACGAAGCTCCATCCCTGCCCGGCAAGAAATCCCTGGTGATAGGCAGCGGGCCTATTAGGATAGGGCAGGGGATTGAGTTCGACTATTGTAGTGTACATGCTGCTTGGGCCTTGCAGGAGGAGGGTACGGCCAGCATCATCGTAAATTCCAACCCGGAGACCGTTTCCACCGATTTCGATACCAGCGATAGACTTTATTTCGAACCCCTGGATGAGGAGAGTGTACTGGACATATTGGAAAACGAGTCGATAGAGACGCCTGACGGCGGCGTTGAATACCCTCCATCGGTGGTGCAGTTTGGGGGACAGACGGCAATCAACCTGTCTCAGTCGTTGGGGCGCTTGGGCATGCCCATCTTGGGGTCGTCGGCACAGGCCATAGACATCGCCTCGGACAGGCACAAGTTCGAGGACTTTCTAGCCAGGCAAGGAATCCCGCAGCCACCCGGTGCGGCGGTGGCGACGGTGGAGGAAGGGCTGAACGTAGCTCAGCAGATAGGATACCCCGTATTGGTGAGGCCCAGTTACGTCCTGGGGGGCCGGGCCATGGAGATCGTACAGAACGCTTCAGAGCTCATCCGCTATCTGACCACCGCCGTGGAGATAGGCCGCGGCAGACGTATATTGATAGACAAGTACCTGGAAGGACGTGAAGTGGAGGTCGACGCTATCTGTGACGGTGAGCAGGTGCTGATCCCGGGCATCATGGAGCACGTGGAGCGCGCCGGCGTCCACAGCGGCGATTCCATGGCCATATACCCCGGTTTGACCCTGACCAGCACCGAGGTGGATACGCTGGTCGACTACACCACGCGTGTAGCCTTGGGGCTGGGCACCAAGGGCCTGATCAATATTCAGTACGTCATCATGGGAATGGACCCCTATCGCGATCCCACGACATTCAAGTATGACGATAACGACGTCTCGGCGATATACGTGCTGGAGGCCAACCCCAGGTCCAGCCGCACCGTGCCATTCCTCTCCAAAGTCACCGGTGTCCCCATGGTGCAGCTTGCTACAAGAGTAGTGCTTGGCAGAACACTGCGGGAGCAAGGCTACACGGGCGGGTTGTGGAAGAAAGCGAAACTGGTGGGGGTAAAAGCGCCGGTGTTCTCCATGTCAAAGCTGGTAGGAGTGGATACGTATCTGGGGCCGGAGATGAAGTCCACGGGAGAAGTCATGGGCATTGACCATGATTTCATGCCCGCTGTGGCCAAGGCTCTGCTGGCCAGCGGACTTGACCTGCACAGAGAAAGCTCCGTACTGCTTAGCATCGCTGACAAGGACAAGGCGGAAGCGCTCCCCATGATCCGCGCCCTGGCTGAGGCCGACTGCGAGCTGTACGCTACGGAAGGCACGGCGGCAATGATCCGCGCCCTTGGCTTTGAAGTTCGCCTCATAGCAAAGAAGCTTGGGGAAGGTCATCCCAATGTAGTGGACGTGATAGAAAATGGAGCGGTGAAGGCCGTAATCAATACGGTCTCAGAGTCGGCGTCCACCCTGCGAGACGGTTTTGAGATACGCCGCGCCGCTGTGGAGCGGCGTATCTCATGCTTTACGTCTTTGGACACGGCGCGCGCCGCCGTAGACAGCCTGGGACGGGGAAGCTCCTATAATGTGCTGCCCGTTAACGAATACTGAATTGAAACGAACAAAAAGAGTTGAAAAGAGTGGCCAAGGTTGCCACTTTTGGAGTGTTTAAGCTATTATAGCTATAACTTGATGGAGAACGTATCGATTTCAGAAGAAACAGCTTCTTCTATCGATCAGAGTAAGGCCTGGGTAAACCAGAGCAACGGATCCAAACGCCGCAGCAGTAAGCGGAAAGGGCCAGTGTCGCCCTCAGCCGTGGACGCGGATGGTCTGAACGTAGATCAGACCGCTCAAGCGGCGGTTGAAACTGCCGTGAAACCCCGTACGCGCAGGCGAAGGGCCCCCAAAGCCCCGGTCGATTCTCCTTCAATCGATACCCCTCCCGTAGCCGTGCCAATGGAGCATTACCCGGTTCCCACAACACACCGGCCCTTTGCCCATCCCAGTGAAGACGAATTCACCCACCTGTTGGACTTCTACGGAGTAAAATGGCTGTACGAACCTCGCTCCTTCCCGCTGAGATGGGACGGTGAACGGGTGGCGGAGATGTTCACTCCTGATTTCTATCTGCCGGAGCTAGACCTCTACGTGGAACTAACCACCCTCAAACAGAGCCTGGTAACGGAGAAGAACAGGAAGATGCGCCATCTGCGTGAGCTTTACCCGGATGTGAACGTTAAGCTGCTCTATAAGCGTGACATACACCGTCTTTTGGCCAAGTACGGATTTGGGCCCCTGATCCAAGAGGATATCCCTGAGGTGGAGCGGGTATTGTTCACCAAACCGCAGATAGAGCGAAGGGTTCGTCAGATTGGCAAATCTATCTCCCGTGACCATAAAGGCAAGCAGCCTGTTCTTCTAGGAGTGCTCAGGGGCGTGTTCTGCTTCATGGCCGACCTGATGAGAGAAATAACGCTGCCACTTTCCATGGACTTCATGTCTGTTTCTTACTATAGAGGCAATGGTGACGCCCCTGGAAACGGGGCCGTACAAGTCAAGAAAGGGCCAGACATACCTATAGAAGGGCGCCATGTTGTGTTGGTGGAAGACATTGTGGACACAGGCATGACCCTCAATTACCTGCTCCGCTACTTGCATTCACTGAATCCGGCCAGTCTGAAGGTTTGCGCATTGCTGGATAAAAAGGTCAGGCGGCTGGTGGACGTCAAGCTGGACTACGTGGGATTTGAAATTGCGGATGAGTTTGTTGTTGGTTACGGCTTGGATTATTTGGAGAAGTACCGCAACCTGCCGTTCATAGGGATACTGAGACCCGGAGAACAGGCACAGCCCACCGATCGCAAGCCAGAACGGAAACGCAAACGGGGCGGGCAGGAGAGAGGAGCCCGGGCTAACCCGGCGCTCCCTTCCGGTTAGTTCCCATCTCGAAGGCCTCCGCGCCGTCCTTTGAGACGTTGCTCAATCCGCATCCGTTAGCTCTTGCTCATATTGCGCCCGCCGTGGAGTTGCTTTGCGTACTTCTTCCCGGTGGGGCACAGATCCAGCAGGGAGCAATCGGCGCAACGCGGGTCACGTCGTACACAGGTGACGCCGGCATGGTGGTCCAGCAGGGCGTGGTATTCGTTGAATAGCCGGGTGTCTCTGGGCAAGTGGCTGTGGAAGAAAGTTTGGAGCTCGGCGTATGTCTGCCCTTCACGAACAAGATGGAGTCGCTCCAGTATGCGCCGCGTGTAGGCATCTATGACAAAAACGGGCCAGCCCCCGGCGTACAGCATAATGTCGTCGGCGGTCTCCTCACCGATGCCGTATATGGAGAGGAGCTCGCGGCGCAACGTATCCGGCTCCTGCTGGAGCATCTCTTCCAGATTGTCTCCGTAGCTTTTGCCAAGGTGTTCCGCAAAGGCCTTGAGCTTCTTTGCCTTGACGTTGAAGTAGCCGCTGGACTTGATCAGACGCGCCAGCTCTTCAATGGCAACCTCCCGCAGTGCTGCCGGGCACAAAATACCCTCTTGTTTGAGGCGGTCGATGGCGCGCGCCGCATTGTTCCACGAGACATTCTGGGTGAGAATGGCGCCAACGATTGTCTCAAACGGGCCGTCGCCCGGCCACCAGTGCTGAGGACCGTAGTCGCTGTAGAGGCGGTGGAATATACGCAACAGCTTCTTGCCGGTGGGGGTTGGCGCGGTGCACTCTGTTTTCATAGCGTGAAGGCCGGTCTTTCTTCCTGGTTCTTTAGTGGCTCACTTGAAAATACATGCCTCAATCCCTTGTTTCAGCATCCTCAACAGGGATAGCATTGCTTGTGGCTAGTTGACGGCAAGATTAGACTACCAGGAGACGAAGATGTCGACTACCTTTGCCCAAAGACTGGACTCCGCTTGCGAAGCTAGCAGGAGCCTTGTGTGCGTGGGCCTTGATCCCGACCCAAGCATGATGCCTGTAAAGGAAGTTGCCGCGTTCAACAGGGCAATAGTAGATGCTACCCATGACCTGGTTTGTGCATACAAGCCCAACCTTGCCTTCTATGAAGCTCTGGGTCTCGATGGCTGGAACGCACTGGAGAGCACGGTTAAGCACATACGCGACGTGGCTCCCGGCGTGATACTGCTAGGCGATGCTAAGCGGGGCGATATTGGGAACACTGCTACGGCCTACGCCAGGGGAATGTTCGAATACTGGGGGTTTGATGCAGTCACAATAAATGCCTACTGCGGCAGAGACGGCGTGGAGCCTTTCCTGGAGCATTCGGATAGAGGTGTTTTTGTCTTGTGCCGTTCATCCAACCCTGGCGCCGTCGACCTTCAGGACCTGTTGGTCTCGTCGGACGCAGACAGTGCAAGACCTCTGTATCAGCAGGTGGCGTTGCAGGTCGGCGCATGGAACAGGCATGGGAACGCCGGGCTGGTCTTGGGTGCAACGTACCCGGAGCAAATAAAAGAGGTGCGGGCCCTTTGCCCTGACATGCCGTTTCTAATTCCCGGCATAGGTTCTCAGGAGGGAGCATTGGAGCAAGCCGTGAGGAACGGCATTGCGGCTCAAGGCAGGCGTATCTTGATCAATTCGTCCCGGGGCATTATATACGCCTCGCGGGGAGATGATTTTGCCGAATCGGCAAGGAAGGCAACCGTTGGTCTGCAAGACGATATCAACGCTGTTCTGGCCTCTCTGGATGTTGAATGGTAAGGGAATACCATCTAAATGACATATTGAGGCTGAAGAAGCCACACCCTTGCGGCAGCTACCAGTGGAGGGTGGTTAGGCTTGGGGCCGACATTGGACTGAGGTGCCTGGAATGCAATAGAAGGGTGCTGCTGGAGCGAGGTGTTTTGAACCGCAGGATTAAGGAACACAGGGCGGCGGCTATTACACAAGAGCCAAATCCAACTTGATCTACCCAGGACTTTCTTTGAGAAATATGAGTGCAACGCATCATGATACTAGGTATCAATACTTGGACACGGATACCAGGCCTCAAGCGCCCGCGGTATTCTTAGAACCCCCCATTTCTTCAGTGTATACTGGTTCGCAGGGCGAATTAGCCAGTGGCGCGGAAACCCATGTAGAGTTGATGAGGACGGACGCCACAATAATAGCAGAGGTTTTGTTGTGACCGATCAGAGTCTGCCTCCGGCCGTAGTCGTAGAGAATCTATCTGTGGAAAGAGGCGGAGTACGCGTGCTGGACAACGTATCGTTCACTGTTGAGCACGGTGTGATGGTAGGCGTGGTAGGCCCGAATGGGGCAGGCAAGAGCACTCTGTTCAACGTCATCGTGGGACTGCTTCCTTTCAATGAAGGGCAGATCCTGATACATGGGTTGCCGTTCTTGCAGGTCAGGGGTGAGTTGGCTTACGTGCCGCAAAGCGAGCGGGTGAACTGGCGTTTTCCCTTGACGGCCTGGGATGTAGTGATGCTGGGGCGGGAGCGTAAGATCGGCTGGCTGCGCCGGCCTTCCCGTCAGGACAAGGAGATTGTGCAGTCATGCCTGGAGAGGGTAGGGCTATGGGAACGCCGCTCGTCCATGATGACGGAGTTGTCCGGAGGCCAGCGTCAGCGCGTGTTCGTGGCCAGGGCGTTGGCGCAGGAGGCGCACACTCTGCTCCTGGACGAGGCGTTCTCCGGTGTGGACGTGGGATCGCAGGAGGGCTTGGTGGAGATCCTGCGTGCGCTGACCAACGAAGGAAAGACCATCCTCATGTCCACCCACGACCTGACGAACATGGCGCGCCGCTTCGACCTGGTGCTCTGCCTGAATCATCACGTATGCGCCTGGGGGCCGCCGAACACGGCCTTCACGCCCGCAGTGCTGGAGGAGCTTTACGGCTCCCACGGAGTCGTCCTCGCGGGCGACGGTGGAGCGGGTTGAGATGACCATTCTCGACCCCCTGATAGAGCCGTTCCAGTACGGATTCATGGTGCGCGCATTGCTGGTGTCCGTCCTGGTTGGCATAATCTGCCCCGTTCTGGGAAGCTACGTGGTGACGAGGGGACTCGCCTTCATGGGCGACGCCGTGGCTCACTCGGTACTGCCCGGTCTAGCAATCGGATTCTTGATAGGAGTCAGCCCGCTTGTCGCCGCCGTGCCGGCGGGCATAATAGTGGCTTTGCTTATTGGATATTTGAGACGCAGGACGGGTGTAAGCGAGGATACGTCCATAGGCATAATCTTTGCCGGGCTGTTTGCCTTGGGTCTGGCAATACTGACCGTAGCCAGGGGAATCAACGTAGACCTGGAAGACATCCTTCTGGGCCAGGTGCTTGGCGTTTCAAACCTGGACTTGGTGATAACCCTGGGATTGACTGTGTCGGTGCTGGCCATCTTGTATCTTTTGCACAAGGAGCTTATCTTCACGAGCTTCGATCCTCAGGGCGCTTCAGTCATCGGTCTGCCCACGGCTCTGCTGGACTATCTCTTGCTGATTCTCCTGGCGCTGGTGGTGGTGATAGCTCTGCAAGCCGTAGGCATAGTCCTTGTTGTGGCCATGCTGGTGACGCCGGCGGCAACAGCGTATCTCCTAGTGCGCAGATTTAGTTTGATCATGCTGGTGGGAGCCGCCATTGGGGTACTGGCGGCCGTTACCGGCCTGTATTCGTCTTACTACTTTAACCTGCCTTCAGGCCCAGCCATGACCCTGGCCGCGGTGGCCGCTTTTAGCGTTGTCGCCGTGTTCAAGCGAAGGGCTATATAGCTCGCGTGAAGAGCGCCTTTGTCCAAGCTATAATACATAGCAGCACCATGAAAGCACGAGTCAAGCTATTTGCCGTCCTCAGAGAAAGGGCAGGCGACTCAGAAGTTGAGTTAGACCTGCCGGAGACCGCCACGGTGGCGCACGTTGTAAGAGAGCTGGATAGGCGTTATGCAGGCATGATGAAGAGCGGCGTTCCCATTATGATAGCCGTCAACGCCGAGTACGTCGCCGGGGACCACCCCATTCAGGAGGGCGACGAAATAGCCTTCATACCGCCGGTCAGCGGAGGTGCTTTGTGATCAGGATAAGCCGGGATGTCCTGGACCCCGAGGAGATAGCTTCCACGGTGCGTGCACCTGATAAGGGCGGGGTGGTCACCTTCCTGGGAACGGTGCGCGACCACACAGGCGGCAAGCGCGTTCTTTATCTTGAATACGAGGCCTACGAAGAGATGGCCGAGAAGATGCTGGCTCGCATTGCCGGGGAGGTGATTGAGCGCTGGGACGACACTGTAGTATCGATTGCGCACCGCCTTGGGCGTATGGAGGTTGGTGAAATCAGCCTGGTAGTGTCGGCGGCCTCACCGCACCGCGCCGAGGCATTCTCGGCATGCCAGTACGTAGTAAACCGCATCAAAGAGAACGTGCCCATTTGGAAGAAAGAGGCGTTTGAGGGCGGCGAGGTATGGGTAGGTATGGAAGGTCGGCCCGCGCCCGCTTCCATATAGCCTCTGCTTTCATACCCGCTGGGACGGCTCGACCTCAGCCGCGCTTCCCTATCCTTCAGCCAGCCAGGCAACCAGCTGTGCCCAGAGCCGGTCATGGTGGCGCCAGTTCAGGTACTCCGCCGGGCCCCAGTGCGGTCCGCAGTCCGAAGCGAAGGCAGCCGACCGTCCTTTGCCGTACTGCCAGACAACGAGAAAAGGATCGTCGCCGGCGGTTGCCAAAACATCCGCGCCTGAACGGGAGGTAAACCTGTTGTAGCCCAAAAAGGCGGGCCACTCGCCATCGATTCCACGAACAACGGGGTGTTCGGGGTTGGTCGCCAGGGGAACCACGCCTTCAGGGATCTCAACGCGGTCATCCACTGGGCCTATGTTCACGGGCAGCGCTTCTTCCACCGGCGTGCCGTGATACCTGGCTCTGCCGTCTATGCCCTGAAACGTCATATAGCCGCCGATCATGACCAGAGCCCCTCCGCCGGCTACGTAGTCACGTATGGCTTGGAGGCGGTTGGGAGTCTTCTGAGACTTGATGAACGTATCGGGATGTTGAAGCAGTGTGTTGCTGCCACAGTCGCTGAGCATCACGACTTCGTAGCGGCGCAGGGATTCTACCGTAGAAGGGAAATCGGTCGCCACCAGGTGATTGGGCATGTGGTGCACGGTGTGTCCTGCTTTCTCCAGAGCGGCCTTCAGCCAGCGCACGCCTTCTTCGTAGCCGCTGGTGACAAAGCTGTCGAAGCCCTTGATGTGGACGGTGTGCGTAACCCATGACTCGCCTGCGACTAGAACTCTCATACACCCTCCTCTGTCTTGCCGAGTATCCTGACTTGGAAGCCAAGCGCCTGGCTCAATGCCGCCATCTCCTGGAATACGTCGCCATAGGCTACGGCAACGTGATTGCTTAGATAGTGCGCCATGAGGGTATCCTGGCTGATTCCCAGGTAAGCCGCCATGAACGGCCACTCCCTGGTGGTGCCGTTCCACCATTCATCACGCAGTTGTTCCGGCAGTTTTACTACCTCCCCTCTGCCAATATCCATCCAGAGCCTGTCCTCCTTGATGTAGGCGCGTGCCCAGGTTATACCGCCGGGCAGACTCTCTCCGGCAAAGGTGCCGCCGGGGGTGGGGAAATATCCCGATGGCTGCCGGTAAGAGTGGACTCCTCGCAGTGTATTCGGGTCGTGGTTGAAGGCGTAGGCCCCGGAGGAGCCCGAGTTCAGCAGCACCCAAATGAACCGCCCTTCGTATTCCGAGCCCCAGCGGACGTCGTGGAACATTACGGATTGATGCAGACCCTTGGCTTTGAGAAGGCGCTTCATCATCTCCATTGGCACAAGGTTGCCCTGATCGGCCTCGGTGGCAGTGGCAACGGTGTCTCCGTTTGACTCCGGCCTGCATACCGAATTCAGCAGCCCCTCCGCGAAGTCGGACGGTGGACGGAGGTTGAGGAGACCTAGCTGGTACTGCCAGCCCAGACAGTCCGCCTTGAACTCATCGATCAAGTCTAGGACGGTCAAATAATCGCGCAGCTGCTCCCTGGTGGCGTTTTCGTCGAAGTCCTCGGCGCCTTCTTCTCCATAGTGGAAGGCAACCCCGTTGCTACTGACGAACCGGTAAGCATCCTCTATCCGCTTGTCGGAGATACTCCTGCCCCGATCTATAATCCAGGCTTGGTCAACCTTGTGCTCGGTGAATCCGATGAGATTGAGCAAACGGGGTCCAAAATAGCCGTTGATCATGCCCATGGAGGTGTCCCCGAGCATCAGGGCCAGCACCCGCCTGTCTCGTATGCCCTGTTCGACGGTCTTGGCGATAGTCTCAGCATTAGAGGAGATGCCTGTCTGATAAGAGAGCTCATCTTCAGGGTAGCCTATGGCTCCGGTGGAGCACCACTGTTCCAGCCTGGACATGAACCGTTGATCGGCGGTCCAGTCTTGGGCGTTCGTCCAGACCCTGGAGAATTGCCGTCCCACGCTTTCCAGGCAGGCGCCGGTATTCAGCAGGCCAACCAGCCCAGGCCACTGCCCGGAGAAATTGCTTGCCAGCAGCAGAGGAGTGTCCTTGCCTACAACGCCATCGGTCGTATGAGGGCCGTACAACCAGTGGGTGCAAACGCCAATCATTGGGTCATCTATAGGCCCTAGCTTCTCTATGGACTGATGAGGTCTGCTTATGAATCCCTCCACCCGGTAGGGAGAGTACCCCAGCTTTACCAGGGCTTTCTCCAGCTGTCCGGTGGCTTCTTCCACGCCGGGAAGGGCCCATTGGTTGGGCTTGTCTCGGTAGTCCCCAGGCCAGAATAGAGCGATTCTCTGTTTCATGTTTTCAACTGCCCTCCTCTTAGCTTTGCCATGATGACACCGTCGCTGAATTTTTCGTGGAGGTTGGTGTATATGGAATAAAGCTCATCGTAGCTCTTTGTGGTCGTGGAATTGGGCAGGTATTCTTGCAGGCCCACGCCGCCCATGTTATGAGGCGAGGCTCCCGCCGCCATTGCGGCCAGCATAGCGCTTCCTACCGCCGATGCCTGGCTGGTCCTGGCTATCCGTATTTTCCTTCCCGTCACGTCGGCGAACACCTGCATGATGAACGGGTTTCGTTCAGGGAGTCCTCCGGAGGCCCTCAGCTCAGCTATGGGAAGTCCGGCCGTTTCATAGGCCTCGATAATCCGCCTTGTCCCGAAGGCCGCTGATTCAACCAGTGCCCGGTAGATCTCCTCCGGCGTGGTGTCCAGGGTGAGTCCTACTACCACACCGCTGAGGTCCGCTCTTTGCAGCTCCCTGCTGCCGTTCCACCAGTCGAGGGCTACCAGGGAGCCCGGTTTACCGGAGCCTCTATGGGGAAAGTTGAATTGCTGCGAGAACCAGGCGAACATATCGCCTACCGCCGCCTGGCCCGATTCGTAGCCAAAGTAACCGGGGAGGATGCCGTCTTCCACCGCCCCGCACATGCCGGGGACATGCACCTCTTTCCCGGCCAGGGTCAGGTGGCAGAGGCTGGTGCCCATCACAAGCAGCATTGCGCCCGGCTCTGTGATCCCGGCCGCGGGCACGGCGGCATGGGCGTCCACGGTACCGGCCGCCACCAATGCGTCTCCGTAGTTGCCGGCCCGGCCTGCTGGTGCGCCCACCGGCAGTATGCTTGAGCCGGTCTTCTCCCGTACAAAACCCGCCATGGAGGGGTGGAGCGATTGGAAGAAGCTAGCAGATGGAAAGCCGTCCCTCTTGTGCCACATGGCTTTGTATCCGGCGGCGCAGGCGTTCCTGGTCTCCCTGCCGGTGAGCTGCCAGACAATCCAATCCGCCTTCTCAATGAACCTATCGGCTTCCCGGTAGACGGTGGGAGCTTCTTCCAGTGTATGCAAAACCTTGGGGAAGAACCACTCGCTGGATATGCGTCCATAGCGGGAAAGCCATGGTTCGCCCCGCTGCAATGCCAGCTCATTCAAGCGGTCGGCCTGGGGCTGAGCGTCGTGATTCTTCCAGATCTTCACCAAAGAGAGAGGATTGTCAGATAGACGGGAAAGCGGTGTCCCATCTGCTTTACAAGGTAAGACGCTGCAAGCTGTAGCATCCACGCCTATAGCGTCTGAGAGGCCGAGCTCTCTGAGGACGGAGTCCATGGAGTGAAGGTAGTCATCCGGGTCGTGGTACTTGCCATCGATGACGCCGTGTTCGTACTCCGAGATGGCGGCGGCTATCTCTTCGCCGCTCTCCACGTCCATGAGAACCCCGCGTACGCTTTCAGTACCAAAGTCAAGGCCAATGGTCTTCATGACGGTAGAAACTTTATCTTCTCCGTGAAAGGCTGTCTATGCACCAAGGAAGGACGACATACGGGCACACGAGCAAGCGGCGATGGAGGGCCATGACTCCGCCCCACTGGGTGTCCGTAGGCACGGGCATGACGTAGGGGCGCCGCTTAGAATGGCGTTGACAGTGAATGGATATGTGATAAACTTCGCAAAGTCCGACGGGGGAGGCATGAATAGGCGTGGGTTTGTCATCGCCATGCGGCTGCTTGGACTTGGTTGGTACGTGGCAATTGCCATTATACTTGGCATAGCCGGAGGGATTTGGCTGGACAACAGGATGGGTACCCTTCCCCTATTCACGTTGATAGGGGTCTTGCTGGGTAGCGTGGCTGCATTTTACGGACTGTACAGAATGGTTGAGCCTCTTTTGAACGGGGATGAGCATACAGACGACCAGTGATAGGCATTTGTAGCTGATCAATGGATACTAAGAACCTGATAAGAGCCCTTGGCCTAGCCCTCGTAGCCCTCTTTGTTTTTGGATTCATAATAGGAGCCATAGGAACCGCTTTGTTTGGGGGCGAGGATGGAGAACCGTTCCTTCCCACTCCTGAAGTCCACCTTCCTCCGCAACCTGTATTGGAAGCGGACGCCCGTGAAGCGGACGAGCTTCACAAGCTGCCTAACCGCTTCTTGCTGACCAATACCATCCTTTCGTCCTTGGTGGCAAGCGCCGTGCTGATACTCCTCTTCTACTTTGGAACGCGTCGCATAAGCGCTGATAGACCTCCCAGGGGGTTGCAGAACTTTGTGGAATCCATAGTCGGCGGAATGTACGGCTTTGTGGAGAGCGTGGCCGGCCCCCGGTACGCTAGGGCTTTCTTTCCCCTGTTTGCCACCATCTTCTTGTATGTGATAATAAACGCCTGGCTGGGCCTGCTGCCGCTCTATCAAAGCCTTGGCTTTGTAAAAGATGGGCACCTGGCGCGGCACGCGCTGCGCCCCGCCGGCACCGATCTGAACATGCCGCTGGCGCTGGCGCTGATCTCCTTTGTGTTCGTAGAGTTCTGGGGAATCAGAGCCCTGGGACTGTCCTATTTCGGGAAGTTCTTCCGGTTCGGGGCCTTGCTCAGAGGTCGCATATTTGAAGGAGTCATAGACGTATTCGTCGGCTTTCTGGAGGCGTTGAGCGAGTTCATACGCATCGTGAGCTTTACGTTCAGGTTGTTTGGCAACATGACCGCCGGCGAGATATTGCTGCTGGTTACGGCCTTCCTGATACCGTTTGCGTTCTCGCTGCCTTTCTATGGATTGGAGTTGCTGGTTGGGTTCATCCAGGCGTTGATATTCGCCGGTCTCACGTTGGTATTCGTAACCACGGCGGTTACGCCTCATGAACATGAAGCAGAGGAAGGCCACTAGCCTTCCGGCCTGAGGAGTTGATATGGACATTATCATTCTGGCACTGGTTATAGTGGTAATAGGAATGGTGGGGGCCGGCATTGGACTTGCTTTGTACGCCGCCACCTCCCGCCAGGAATAAAAAACACGCAGTTCAACAAGAAGAAGGGGGACTCATGCCTGAAGCAGATGCCTTGAAGTTGCTTGCCGCCGGACTAGCCGCTGGACTGGGTATGTTAGGTCCAGGTATTGGCATAGGTATTCTGGGCGCGGGTGCAATGAATGCAATTGGACGCAACCCGGAAGCCCGTGGCGCAGTGCAGACGAACATGATCCTGGCTATCGCGTTCGCTGAAGCGCTGGGCATCTATGCCCTGGTAGTGGCTATTATCTTAGCCCTAGTGGCATAAACTCGTAAGTTCGGCAGACCTAGCACAAACGGGAGAGGGGTATGGCAGAACTAGGCTTCCATATACCCAGCTTGGTGGTTTACTTGGTCAACTTTACCATCCTGCTGGTCATATTGTACTTGGTGGGTTACAAGCGCATCTTGCGTGTTCTTGATGAACGCTCAAAACGCATCAAAGAGAGCATGGAGCAGGCCCAGCATCTGCAGGAGGAGTCTGCTCAGCGCCAGAAAGAGATGGAGGAGCAGATCAGAGAGGCGCGCCGTGAGGGTCAAGGCTTGATTGAACAGGCCAGGCAGTCGGCTCAGAGGTTCCGTGATGAAGAGCGAGGGAAGGCGCGTCTGGAAGCGGATGCTTTTCTTTCCAATGCCCGCTCCGAAATACAAAGAGAGCGTGATGCAGCGATAGAGGAGGTGCGGCAACAGTTTGCCGACCTGGCCATACTGGCTGCTGAACGCGTGGTGCGCCGCTCGCTGGACAAAGAGGCTCACAAAGAGCTCATAGAGCAGACTTTGTCGGAAAGCGATCTATTCCAGAGGAACGAAGGCTGATGGCTCGAAGGCCCGTAGCCAAGCGCTACGCACAAGCGGCATTTGCTATTGCACAGGGGCAAGGCCGTTTGGAAGAGTGGCTTGCCGAATTGCAAACAGCGGTCGACGCCCTAAGCGATAGCGAGACGATGGCCTTCCTTCAACTGCCCAAAGTGAGCTTGGACCGCAAGCTTCAACTGCTGCGAGACGTTCTCAAGGACCTGAGCCCAACGGTCCTGAACCTACTGGGTCTGCTCACTTCAAAGGGCGGCCTGCCGGTGCTGCCCGGTGTGCTCAGTGAATATCAACGGCTGCTGGACGAGAGCCAGGGCAGAGAGCGCGCTAAGGTTACGGCTGCCCTTGATTTGGATGAGGCGCAGAGGGAGAAGCTTGGCCAGCTGTTGAGCACGCTGTTGGACAAGGAAGTGGTGCTCACCACCAGGACGGATGAAGAAGTCCTTGGGGGAGTGCTTGTTAGAATTGGAGATAGGATCATCGACGGGAGCGCACGTGGAAGACTGCGATCGTTGCGGCAAAGCGTGCTGGCAACCCCAAGTTAGAACGGGAGAGGCGGAGCTATGACCACACGAGGCCAGGATCTGGCTGCTGTAATAAAGCGTCAAATTGAAGAGTTTGGCGGCGATTTGACCATGGTGGACGTAGGCACAGTCACCGAGGTGGGCGACGGCATAGCCAGGATTCACGGCCTTGGAGGAGTGCAGTACACGGAGCTGCTGGCTTTTCCCGGAGACGTCATTGGCATGGCCATGAACCTGGAAGAGGACGCCGTGGGCGCCGCGATCATGGGCGACGACTCCCAAATAAAAGAGGGCGATGAAGTGCGCTCCACGGGCCGCGTTGCCGAGGTCCCGGTAGGGGACGACCTCATTGGCCGTACGGTCGACGCATTGGGCAGGCCAATAGACGGCAAAGGTCCTTTGAGAACGGAGAACACGCGTCCGATAGAGCGCGTTGCGCCCAACGTAGTGACCCGCCAGGCAGTGAACGTGCCGGTGCAAACGGGTATCAAAGCCATCGACAGCATGATCCCAATAGGCCGCGGCCAGAGAGAGTTGATCATTGGAGACCGCTCAACAGGTAAGAGCGCCATAGCCCTTGATACCATCATCAACCAGAAGGGCGGCGATTTGATCTGCATCTACGTGGCAATAGGGCAACGCGTGGGCAAAGTAGCCCAGACCGTCGCTATCTTGGAGCAGTACGGGGCCTTGGAACACACCATAGTCGTGGCCGCCAACGCTTCGGACCCGGCGCCTCTACAGTACCTTGCTCCGTATGCCGGCTGCGCCATAGGCGAAGAGTTCATGGAGCAAGGCAGGGACGCGCTGATCATCTACGACGATTTATCCAAACATGCCTGGGCATACCGCCAGCTGTCGTTGCTGCTGCGCAGGCCTCCCGGACGGGAAGCCTATCCCGGAGACGTTTTCTATCTGCACAGCAGGCTCTTGGAAAGGGCGGCGCGGCTATCCAATGAGCACGGGGGCGGTTCCCTCACCGCTCTGCCCATTATAGAAACTCAGGCTGGGGATGTATCGGCTTACATCCCAACCAACGTCATTTCTATTACCGATGGCCAGATCTACCTGGAGGCGGACCTATTCAATGCCGGTGCAAGACCCGCGGTGAACGCAGGACTTTCCGTGTCCCGCGTAGGCGGGTCGGCGCAGAGGCGCGCCATGAGGAGCGTGGCGGGCAGATTGCGCCTGGATTTGGCGCAGTACAGGGAGCTGGTGACATTTGCCCAGTTTGGCACCTCCGACTTGGACCGCGCCACGCGAGAGCAGTTGGAACGCGGCCAGCGCATCACGGAGGTGTTGAAACAGCCCCAGTACCAACCCTTGTCTCTGGAAAAGCAGGTCTCCATCATGTTTGCCGTGACCAATGGTTACCTGGATGACGTTCCCGTTTCCAAGGTGCGTGAATGGGAAAACAGCTTCCACCAGTACGTGGACGCCAATCAGCCTCAGATATTGGAAAGCATTGCCACCACGTACGAAATAAACGAGGACGCTCAGAAAGCGCTCAGGGACGCTATAGAGGCGTACAAGCAGACCGTCACCTTGGAGTAGAAAACAATGGGATTAGCAGAACAGGCTCTAAGGCACTTCAAGAACAAGCCTATAGTGATTGTTACCACTATAGAGAGCGAGGGTTTCTTGCAGGAAGTGGCCGGCGTTCTGGAAGACGGCGCCGGCGATTATCTATTGGTGCGTGACAAGGACAACGGCATGCCTACAGTTGTCAACGTCTCCCACGTGGCATGGATATATGAAGAGACCCTGGGAGAAGAGGAAGTAGAGCAGTAGAGATGGCGGTAGTCTCTAACGTAAGGACAATAAGACGCCGTATCAGGAGCGTGCAGAACACGGCCAAAATCACCAAGGCTATGCAGATGATTGCGGCATCCAAGATGAGGCGTGCTCAGCAGCTTTCCATTGCAGGCAGACCGTATTCCGAAAAGATGCGGACTGTGCTGGCGGACCTTGCCACGCAGGCCGGAGAGGACGAACAGAGCCATCCGCTGCTGCAAGAGCGTGACGTGCAGCGCATTGAGATAGTGCATATAACTCCCGATAGAGGGCTCTGCGGAGGCCTCCCCTCCAACTTGAACCGGGCCGCAGGTCAGTTCATCTTGCAGAAGGAGTCGCCCGTAAGCATACTTAGCGTGGGCAGAAAGGGACGCGATTTCATGGCGAGAACGGGGCGCGACTTGCGCGCCGTATTCACCGATCTAGGCGACCGTCCTACTTTGGAAGACACGCTGCCCGTAGCCCGCCTGGCCATAGAGGACTACGTCAGCGGCTTTGCCGACGAGGTATATCTTGCATACGGCGTATTCGTCAGCACCGCTACACAGCGTCCTACAATGCAGAAGCTGCTTCCGGTGGAGCCGGCGGACATGGAGCCCGGGCAGGCGGTGGGCTACATCTACGAACCGCAGAGCTTGCAGGTCTTGGGTGAGCTTCTTCCCAGGTTTGTGGAGATGCAGATATATCACGCAATGCTGGAGTCGGTGGCCAGCGAGCATTCGGCGCGCATGGTGGCGATGCAAAACGCCACCGACGCCGCCAACGATATGATAGATGGCCTTACACTGCTCCTCAACAAGGTGCGTCAGGAATCTATAACCAAGGAGCTCTTGGACATTGTGGGCGGCGTCGCCGCGATGGAAGTGTAGAGCTGCTACTTTTACAAAACGGAGTGAGCTATGGCAGAGGGAACTAAGGGGAAAGTCATCCAGATAATAGGCACGGTGGTGGACGTGGAGTTTCCCCCTGATGAAATGCCTGGCCTGTTCAACGGCTTGGAAATTGAGCTTAACAACCAGAAGCTCATCTTGGAAGTGGAGCAGCACGTAGGCAACAACTGGGTACGCTGCCTGGCCATGGGCGCAACCGAAGGACTGGCGCGAGGCATTGAAGTAGTGGACAGCGGCAGGCCCATTGCCGTCCCGGTTGGCCCGGCCTCTCTGGGGCGTTTGTTCAACGTATCAGGCGAGCCTTTGGACGGCTTGGGAGACGTGGCAGCGGAAGAGAGATGGCCCATCCACCGTGAGGCGCCATCTTTCCAGGAGCAAGGCACGCAGACTGAGATGCTGGAGACAGGGGTCAAGGTGATAGACCTTATCTGCCCGTTTACCCGTGGAGGAAAAGTGGGCGCATACGGTGGAGCCGGCGTCGGCAAGACCGTCATCATCCTAGAGCTGATCCGCAACATCGCCAACGTACATGAGGGCTACTCCGTATTCGCCGGCGTAGGCGAACGCTCCCGGGAAGGAAACGACCTGTGGCATGAGATGCAGGAGTCCGGTGTCATCAAGAATACCGTACTGGTCTTCGGACAGATGAACGAGCCGCCGGGTGTACGCCTGCGCATCGGTTTGACCGGCCTCACCATGGCCGAGTACTTCCGTGACAGGGAAAACCAGGACGTCCTCCTTTTCATAGACAACATCTACAGGTACATTCTAGCCGGAATGGAGGTATCGGCCCTGCTGGGACGCATGCCCTCCGCGGTTGGCTACCAGCCCACGCTCTCCACGGAGATGGGCGACTTGCAGGAACGCATCACCTCCACCAACAAAGGCTCCATTACTTCGGTTCAAGCCATCTACGTCCCCGCCGACGACTACACCGATCCGGGAGTGGCCACCACTTTTGGCCACTTGGACGCGATCATCTCGTTGGAGCGCTCCATAGCGGAGCAGGGCCTTTACCCTGCAGTCGACCCGCTGGCGTCCAACTCCCGCATCTTGGATCCCGCCATTGTTGGCGAAGATCACTATCAGGTGGCGCGCGGCGCGCAACAGGTGTTGCAGAGATACAGAGACCTTCAGGACGTGATTGCCATCCTTGGAATGGAAGAGCTTTCCGACGACGACAGGATCACCGTGACCCGCGCCCGTAAGATGCAACGGTTCTTCTCGCAGCCGATGTTTGTTGCGGAGCAGTTTACGGGACGCGAGGGAAGATACGTATCGATCAATGACACGGTGGCCGGTTTCAAGGAAATCCTGGAAGGGAAGCACGACGAACTGCCGGAGCAGGCCTTCTATATGGTTGGCACCATAGCTGAGGCGGTGGAGAACGGGCAGCGTATGCTTGCCGAGGCCGGGAGCTGACGGGCATGGCGCCAATGCTGCTAGAGATAGTGACGGCGGAACGCCTGGTCTACTCCGACGAGGTCGATATAGTCGTTGCTCCGGGCATGGAGGGGGAGCTAGGCATTCTGCCGCACCATGCGCCGTTGTTGACAATACTCCAGCCGGGAGAGCTGCGAATTCACAAGACGGGCCAGGAAGACGTGTACATGGCGGTCACCGGCGGCTTTCTAGAGGTGACTGGCAACCGGGTTATCGTGCTGGCCGATGCCGCGGAGCGTTCCGAAGAGATCGACGAGGCGCGGGCGCAAGAAGCGCTGCGGAGAGCGGAGGAGAGGCTGGAGAGAAGTGAAGAGGGAGCGGACCTCCAGCGAGCGCTGGCTTCAATCAGGCGATCAAGGTTGAGGCTGGACGTACGCCGGCGCCGGCGTCAGCCCCCGTCTTGATTCAGGTGTTCGCTAAATAATACGTCATCGACTGCAGTGCAAGCACCGGGTCTATGTTGCGCGCCTTGACGTCCGGTGGAACCTGGATTCCCACTGGTGCGTAGTTCACTATAGCTTTCACTCCGCACTTCACCAGTTCGTCTACTACAGACTGAGCGTCATCGGCTGGTACGGCTGTGATGCAGATTTGAATACCTTCAGCGCTGATCACTTCGGCCAGTCTGTGCATGGGCTGGACCATTATGCCGCCCACCATCTGTCCAATCTGGCGTGAGTCGGCATCAAATGCGGCAACGATGTTGAACCCCTCTGGTGCGAAGCCTGGATAGCTTAGAATAGCGCGCCCCAAGCGGCCTATGCCGACCAGGCCTACCTTCCACTCTTTATCCAAGCCCAGGATACTCCGCAGTTCTGCAATTAGAGTGGAGATGGTATATCCACGTCCCTGCTTCCCAAATCTACCAAAGTAGCTGAGGTCCTTGCGGATTTGGGCAGGGGTCATTTGTATTAGCTCGCCCAGTTGCTGGGAGCTGGCTACCTCAATCCCCTGGTTGCTCAGGCGCGTCAGTATGCGCAAGTACTGCGGCAGGCGCATTATTACAACCTCAGGGACTTCCGTGTACGAGCTTTCCCTATTAGCAGGGTTGGTGGTCATGTTGAACCACCCTTAGGCAGAGACCTTTGACAAAAACGCACTTTTTCAACCAGCTTTTTCACGATTTCTGTACTGGGGAAGTTGATTGTAGTAGCTTTCACAAACACCGTCAAGAAAAGTGTGCTCGCTCAGTATAGGATGCTACATTCATACAACTTTCTTCCTGTCTCGCATCCCCCTGAGTGCCCCTGCCACCGTCGGATTGCTTCGGTTCCTCGCAATGAGGGAGGGGCGTCCCGCCATCAACAGGCCCTCCGCACGCTCCTGGCTTGCCATGCAGGGAATGCTGTTATACTGGCCGCACCTTCTGAAATGAACGTAGGCACCTGCAAAATACGGCTCCGTCTGCCTGGAAATGGAACCCTCAAGGGTAAGCGTCAGGCAGCCCGCTCCATCACCAGCCGGATAAGGAATAAATTCAACGTTTCCATTGCTGAGGTGGACGAGAACGATGCTCACCAGATGCTCGTTTTGGGGGTCTCCTGTGTGAGCAACGACTCGCGCCATGCCAACCAGGTATTGTCGAACGTGGTGGACTATCTGCAGGATATCCGCGGCGATGCCGAGCTCTTGGACTATGAAGTGGACATAATCTCCGGTGTTTAGCTGATGGATGTACCCGGCTTCCTGGAGGCCATACAAAAAGCCTCCGACTACGACGGCCAGATTGTCCACAAGGAAGTTCTGCCAGCAAGGTCTGCCCGATACGGATCGCTCTCCCCGCGGCTTGACCCCAGATTGGAGGCGGCTCTTGCCAGAAGCGGCGTGCATCAGCTTTATTTGCATCAATCGGAGTCGGTGCAGGCAGCCCGGGCCGGGGAGAACCTGATAGTCGCCACCGGTGCGGCCAGCGGCAAGAGCCTGTGCTACCAGGTCCCGCTTCTGGAGACCGTCATTGGGAAGAAAGCGAGCCGCTCTCTGCTGGTGTTCCCCACTAAGGCACTGGCCCAGAACCAGCTGAGGTCGCTCAACGGTCTGTGCAGCGATCTGATTCCGATCAAGGCGGAGATATTCGATGGAGACACTCCCGGTGAGGCCAGGTCTGGGATCAAGAGGACGACGCAGGCCGTGATCACCAACCCCGATATGCTGCACCTGGGCATACTGCCCAATCACGGCACATGGCAGCGCTTCTTGAGAAACCTGGACTACGTAGTTCTTGATGAGGCGCACGCTTATACAGGCGTATTCGGTTCACACATGGCAAACGTGATTCGCAGGCTGAGGCGCTTGGCCGGTTACTATGGGAGCAACCCCAGATTCATCCTCTGTTCCGCTACCATCGCCAATCCAAGAGAGCTGGCCGGGGACTTGCTCGGCGCACCCGTCAAAGTAATCGACCAGGATCACTCGCCCCAAGGAGGAAAGCACTTTCTGTTCTGGAACCCGCCTTTCCTAGATGAGTCCAGGACAAAGCGCAGAAGCGCTATTGCGGAAGCGGCCGCGGTCTTCAGGGAGCTGCTGCTGCGCGGCGTACGTACCCTGACCTTTACCAGGACCCGCCGCCAGGTGGAGCTGGTCTACGTCTCGGTCAGGGACTACTTGGCCGAACACGTTCCAAGCCTGGTGTCCAAGGTCAGCCCCTACCGGGCGAGCTATCTTGCGGAAGATAGACGCGCCATTGAACAACGCCTGTTCAACGGCGATCTGTTGGGCGTGGCATCCACCAACGCCCTGGAGCTGGGCATCGACGTAGGGACCTTGGACGCGACCATTCTGGGAGGATATCCTGGAAGCGTCAGCAGCGCCTGGCAGCAGGCCGGCCGCAGCGGGCGGCGCCAGGAACAGTCATTGAGCGTACTGGTCGCCCGCCACGACCCACTCGACCAGTATCTAATGCGCCATCCCGAATTCTTCTTTGGCAGATCGCATGAGCACGCACTGATTGCTCCCAACAACCCGCGCATACTGGACCAGCACCTGCTCTGCGCCTCTTACGAGAGGCCGCTTGGCAGAAGAGACGAAAGATTCTTTGGCCCGGACCTGCAGAGCCGCCTGGACACGCTCCAGACGGAGGGTCTGCTGCACAAGCGGGGCGAACGGTGGTTCCCCAGCGCCGGCCTGGCCTATCCGGCGGAAGGGGTCAATATCAGATCAAGCTCGCGCGGCTCCTATGCGGTGGTGAGCAGCGAGTCCGGGGCGCTTCTGGAGATGGTGGACGAAGGGAGCGCGTTCTCCCAGCTCCATACGGGCGCAGTCTACCTCCACTACGGAGAGCAATACCTGGTCGAGCGGTTGGACCTGGACTCCAAGACCGCTTACGTCACTCCCCGGGAAGTGCAGTATTACACTCGTACACATGGGCTGACCGATATTCGTATGCGGCACATCCTGGAGAAGAGATCCATCGGCGGCATCGACGTATACCTGGGTGAAGTGGAGGTATCCAACCAGGTGGTGAGCTACCAGAGGAGGGCCCAGTTCAGCGACGAGCCCATAGCGGACGAGATGCTGGACCTGCCTGTACAGCAGTTCTCCACCGTTGCTCTCTGGTTCAGTCCACGAGAGGACGACCTGGCCAGGATCAAGAACGAGCGGCTGGACCTATCGGGAGGGCTTCACGCCGCCGAGCATGCCGCCATTGGCGTGCTGCCGTTGTTCGCCCTCTGCGACCGCAACGACATAGGCGGCGTATCCACGCCGTTCCACCCGGATACGGGCAGGCCCCAAATCTTCATCTACGATGGCCACGCGGGAGGCGTTGGCATTGCGGAAAAGGGCTACCAGATTATAGAGGAGCTATGGCGGGCAACGCTGCAGGTGCTCCAGGAGTGCCCCTGCGAGGACGGCTGTCCCGCCTGCATACAGTCACCCAAGTGCGGCAACAACAACCACCCCTTGGACAAAGGAGTGGCGGCCATGCTGCTGCGAGGCGCCTTGGGCTTGTGACGGTGGGGAACGGCGTTTGGGAAATGAAGCCTAGATTTATTGTGGACGTAAACGTGGGGCGACTGGCCAAGTGGCTGCGCGCCATGGGCTACGACGCCTCCTTTGTGCCGGACGTTGACGACGGCGATCTGCTGGCAATAGCGCATAGTGAAGGGCGCATAGTCCTCTCCAGGGACAGGCGCTTGTCGGAGCGCCGCCTGTTTACGTCCGGTTCCGCTAGCGTACTCTGCCTTCTTAGCGATAAACTGTTCGAGCAGCTACGGCAAGTAGCCGGTGAGTTCAACCTGAGTGCTTCAGAGGAGTTCTTACGCTGTATAGAGTGCAACGTTGAGCTGCGCGGCTTGGACGCGGAGCAGGCGGAGGCGCTTTACGTTTTCCAGACGCAAGCCGTGTTCAAGGAGTGTCCCCGTTGTCTCAGGGTCTACTGGCGCGGTACCCACTGGCAGAACATGAGGCGGGACTTGGAGTGCGCTTTGGGAGAGGCGGAATGAGTGGCGCGGCGTTCGTCTACTCTGACCGGCTTTCCCGCCACGTCTTGCGTGAAGGCCATCCCATGCGACCGGTCCGGCTCCGCCATACATACGAGTTGCTGGAGGCGCTGGGCGCATTTCAGCCCCCTGATTCGTCCCTGGTGGAACCCAGACCCGCGTCTGAAGAGGAGGTCCTAACCTGCCACGCGCGGGGTTACGTGGATGCGACCAGAAGCCTGAGCGCCGGGCTTTCCACCGGCGACCCGGCAAGATATGGATTCAGCGCGGCGGGGGACAACCCAATCTACAAGGGCATGTACGATGCGGCGCTGCTCTCCTCCGGGGCATCCCTTGTTGCTGCTGAAAAAGCTCTGTCAGGGGAGGTGAGAGCCGCTTTCAATATATCGGGAGGGCTCCATCACGCCATGCCATCTAGCGCGTCCGGCTTTTGCATTTTCAACGATCCGGCCATATCGATAAAGGCGATGGTGAATAGGGGGCTTCGCGTAGCCTACGTGGATATAGACGCCCACCACGGCGATGGTGTGCAGCAGATGTTCTACGATACGGATTCCGTGCTGACCATCTCGCTGCATGAGTCCGGGCAGTACCTTTTCCCGGGGACGGGCTTTGTAGAAGAGAAGGGTAGCGGTACTGGGGAAGGCTACTCCGTCAACCTGCCTCTTGCCCCCTATACCAGCGACGAAGTGTACCTATGGGCGTTTCAGCAAGTGGCGCCTCCGTTGTTGGACCTCTTCAAGCCGGATGCGCTGGTGACGCAGCTGGGCGTGGATACGTACTACACTGACCCACTGACCCACATGGCTCTTACCAGCAGGGGATTCCTGTCGGTGGTGGAATCCCTGGCACAGGCCGCAAAGGGCGTGCCCTGGATTGCCCTGGGCGGCGGCGGTTACGACTTATCCGCCGTGGCCAGGTGCTGGGCGCTGGCTTACGGCGTCATGGCCGGCCAGGAGTTGCCGGATGCTGTGCCTGAGTCGGAAAAGGGTAGGTTGGGGAAGGATAGGGTGTCGGACATTGAGGACCCTCCCATGACGAGAGATGCGGTCCAGGCGACAAGGCAGTTCGCCGAGGCGAGCGTCAGGATGGTGGAGGAGATCATCTTTCCCCACCATGTCTAGCACGCGGGAGAATACAAAGAAACGGGTCTCATGAATGAGACCCGTTTCTTACTGAAGTCGCGACTATACTTCGCGGAACTCGCCTTCAACCGTATCTTCCGGCGGTTTCTCTCCCACTTCACCCTCCTGGGGCGGCGTGGACGTAGACTGCTGGCCGTAAACGGCGCTTCCCATCTTCTGCAGAGATTCCTGAAGCTCGTTCATTGCCGTGACTATGGTTGCGGTTTCACTTTCGCCCTGTAAAGCAGTGCGTAGAGCAACTATCTTCTCGTTGACCTCGTTCTGCAGGTCTTCCGGGATCTTGTCCTTGTTCTCACGCAGCATCTTCTCGGAGTTGTAGGCCAAGCTGTCAGCCGCGTTGCGCGTCTCTATCTCCTCCCTGCGACGCCGGTCTTCCTCGGCGTGGACTTCAGCGTCCTGCACCAGCCGTTCGACTTCGCTTTGTTCCAGCCCGGAGCTGGCGGTTATGGTGATGCGCTGTTCCTTGCCGGTGCCGCGGTCTTTGGCCGAAACATTCAGGATACCGTTGGCATCAATGTCGAACGTCACCTCAATCTGAGGCACGCCACGCGGCGCGGGGAGGATTCCGTCCAGCATGAATCTCCCAATGGACTTGTTCTCATTCGCCATGCTCCGCTCACCCTGCAGGACGTGCACCTCAACGGATCCCTGGTTATCGGCAGCGGTGGTGAACACCTCGCTCTTGGAAGTGGGTATAGTGGTATTGCGCGGTATTAGAGACGTGGACACCCCGCCAAGCGTCTCGATTCCCAGTGTCAGAGGAGAGACGTCCAGGAGCAGGATGTCCCGCACGTCTCCCTTGAGCACGCCCGCTTGGATAGCGGCGCCCACCGCTACAACCTCGTCAGGGTTGACCCCCTTGTGGGGCTCCTTGCCGAACAGCTCGTTGACCTTTGCCTGTACCAGCGGCATGCGGGTCATGCCACCGACCAGGATGACTTCGTTGATGTCGCCGGTGGCGACCCCCGCGTCTGCTATTGCCCGTTTGCAGGGGCCCACGGTGCGCTCTACAAGGTCGCCGATTAGCTGCTCCAGCTTTGAACGGGAGAGGGTCATGGTCAGGTGCTTTGGTCCGGAAGCATCGGCGGTGATGAACGGCAAGTTGATCTCCGTCTGCATTACGTTGGACAGCTCTACCTTGGCTTTTTCACCAGCTTCCTTGAGCCGCTGCAAGGCCATCCGATCCTGGGCCAGGTCTATGCCCTGATCCCTCTTGAACTCGGCAATAATCCAATCGATGATGCGCTGGTCGAAGTCGTCGCCGCCAAGGTGTGTGTCGCCGTTGGTGGCCTTGACCTCGAAGACGCCTTCACCTATTTGCAGAACAGAGATGTCGAAGGTGCCTCCTCCAAGGTCGTACACCGCTATGGTCTGGTCGCCCTTCTTATCCATTCCGTAGGCTAAAGATGCCGCAGTCGGCTCGTTGATGATGCGCAGCACCTCCAGTCCGGCTATACGCCCGGCGTCTTTTGTAGCGTTGCGCTGGCTGTCGTTGAAGTAAGCGGGAACGGTGATGACCGCCTGGTTTACCGGCTCGCCTAGCTTGGCCTCTGCATCCTCCTTGAGCTTCCTGAGCACCATGGCCGATACTTCAGGAGGGGAGGCTACTTTGTCACCGAGTTGGACGTGCACATCTCCGTTCCTGGCCTTAACCACCTTGTATGGGACGCGCTTTATCTCCTCCGCCACCTCGTCATACCTACGGCCCATGAACCGTTTTATGGAGAAGATGGTGTTGTCCGGGTTGGTCACCGACTGTCTCTTGGCGGCTTGTCCCACATATCGCTCACCAGTCTTGGTGTTGAGCGCCACAGTAGAAGGGGTGGTGCGGCCACCTTCGTTGTTTTCGATTACCTCAGGCTCCCCGGCCTCCATAACGGCCATTGCTGAATTGGTTGTTCCAAGGTCTATACCAATCACTCTTGCCACTTTGTTCCTCCGTCTAGGGCATTTTCCCAGCCTTGAAAGCTCTACTCCTCTTCTTCCAACTGTTGTTCCTGCGCTATGGCAACCTGCGCTGCCCTCAGTATCTTGTTGTGCATCTTGTAGCCCGGCCTGATCACCTGGGCCACAATGCCCGGCTCATGCTCGTTGCTCTGGAGGGACATGATCGCTTCATGTTCCCATGGGTCGAATGGCTTACCCTCTGCTTCTATTGAGGTTACGCCCTCCGATTCAAGAAGTGCTTTCAGGCTCTTCTCTATAATCCGTACCCCTTCCACCCAGGGAGCATCTTCCCCTCCGGAAGGGGCCTGCTCCAAAGCCCTCTGCAGGTCATCCACAATGGGGAGTAGCTTGTTGATAACGCGGGACGCAGCGGCATGGAAGATCTCTTCCCGTTCCTCCTCCATCCGCTTGCGATAATTGGTCAAGTCTGCCTGGGCCCGCTGCGCCATCTCACGAAACTGACTGCGTTCCCTGTCCGCTTCTTCAAGCTGGGCCTCCAGCTCTTCCCTGGACGTGGAGGGTTTTTGAGGTTCGTCGTTCAGCTCTTCTGGCCTATTGGGTGAGTCCGTTATCCCTGGCATGGGTTACTCCATCTCTCTAGGGGAATCCAGGTTTTCCATAGCCACATCAAGCAACTGTAGCATCCTATCGAACTCCTGCGCCACTACTCTCCTAAAGTCGCGCTGTGCTTCCAGAGAGGCAATTCGCTGCTTGGCCTGCCTAATCCGACCCAGCAGGGCGAGTACAAGCTCCACCCCTGCCAGGTTCATGCCCAGGTCATCTACCAAGTGCTTGATCAACTTGAGTCTGGCTATGTCCTGCTCGGAATAGAGCCGCAGCTTGCCGATTGTTCTGGGTGGATGTATTAGCCCGGCGCGCTCATACTTACGCAGCGTTTGAGGATGCATTGCCAGCAAGCGGGCGGCAACGCTGATGATGTAGAGGCCCTCCACGGGTTCTTGGTTGCCTTCGCTGGGAATTTCCCCCTCGTGTACGTCACTTCGCATGGGCAGCGATTCGCCGGGAAGGGGGGGGGGGGATGATTTCGCCGGTACTGCTGGAGGCCTTCCCCCGGTAGGGTTGTTCTCTTCGAGTTCTGCCTGTCATTGCTGCCTTATGGGTCAGATAGTTGACGATGGAACGTATTATAAGCCTTGATATAAGACGTGTCAAGATTTATGATAGTTGTCGATGTATAGAAATTTGAAAGATGGAGAGCCAAGCTGACAAAAGGTGAGCCGAATTCGTTTTTACGTATATCGATGACAGACCGACGAATCCAGTAGCAGGCTTCCTTCGTATCTCTCTTAATCAACTGGCATCGAAAGGTAATATAAACGGGAGTGGAGTCCGGGACACAGGAGGTGGAAACGGAGATGATATACTTCAAGGCTTGCCCGCGTTGCAACGGAGATATGACTTTGACCGGCGATCATTATGGCTGGTTCAAAGAGTGCCTGATGTGCGGCTACGAGGCGGACGTGGAAGGCGATTCCGGCATGGAGATGCCTGCCAAGCTGGTGGGGGAGGCAGCCACCGAGGTAGCTTAGAGCAAACCGGCTGTTTGGAGAAGTGCCCTCCAAGGCTTTCTTTGGAGGGCACTTCCTTTTTGTTTTGTCGCCCTGTCGCTATACTGGCAGGCGGGCAAACCCATCAGTTGAAGAGGCGACATCCTTGGAGAACATAGAGAGGAAGAGCAGAGATGAAACGGCGCCCACGGAAGAGGCCTCTTCCGTAGAAGACCGCGTTCGCCGAGTGGCGGCAGCCCTGGAAGAGGAGATCAGCGGCAATTCTCTGGTGATGCTGGCGCAACTGCATCCGGCCGACCAGGCGAGCGTTATACAAATAGTCTCTTCCCGGGTGAGCAATGCGCTTGCCGCGGCACTGACTCCCGGCCAGTTCGCGGATATCCTGGAGAATCTAGACGAAGAAGAGGCCGCCTCCGCCCTGCGCTCTCTAGACCACCCGGCACTGGCTGCCGTACTGGACGAGGTGCGCCCTGAAGTTGCCGCAGACGTTTTGCAGCAGCTTCCGGCTGAAGAGGCCGAACGGGTCCTGGTTGAGTCCGCTCATGCCGATGAGATAGCTCCTCTGATCGCCTTCCCCAAGGAAAGTGCCGGCGGCCTTATGGCGCCGGTTACCATCACAGTCTCCGACGAGACTACGGTATACCAGTTTATGTCGTTTCTGAGGCACTTCGGCCGCTCTGCGGAAGGCTTGGACATCTACTTTGTCGTGGATACGGAAAGCAGGCTGCTGGGAACCGTTGCACTGGGAGACTTAGTCTTTTCCGAACCCGGCTCTCGCATCCAGGACGTAATGCACGAACCCGTTGCCACGGTTGATCCGGAGCTGGACCAGGAAGAAGTGGCAAGGCTGATGGACCGCTACAGCTTATCGGCGATTCCCGTGGTGAACGTGGAAGGCAGGCTGCTGGGAGCCATCACCTTGCAAGAGGTGTTCGAGGTGGCGCAAGAAGAGGCGACAGAGGATATGCACCGCCTGGCCGGCCTAGGTTCAACGGAAAGGACGACTTCTACAGTTGGCAGGTCCGTGTTGAGGAGGTTCCCCTGGCTGCTCCTCAATCTTGCCACCGTGGTCCTTGCCGCCGCGGTCATAGCCGCATTTGAAAACACTATATCCAGGCTGGTGATCCTTGCCGTCTTCATACCGGTGGTTGCAAGTCAAGGAGGAGCGGCCGCCACGCAGACGCTTACCCTAATGGTAAGGAGCCTGGCCTTGGGGGAGGTTACCTTTCGCGGCGCGCGCCGCATTGTCCTGAGAGAGGCGTTGTTGGGAATAATTCACGGGCTGCTTCTGGGGGTGCTCGTTGCAGGCCTGGGCTTTGTCCTGGAGGACAAGGCCGTCCTGGGGCTGGCTTTATTCATTGCCATGACGGCCAATATGGTGGTGGCGGCGCTGGCGGGAGTTCTCGTCCCCTTGGGGTTCCGTACCGTGGGCATTGACCCGGCCCTTGCTTCCGTTGTGGTTGTGACCACGGTGACGGACGTGGCCGGCTTCGCCGTATTTCTGAGCACCGCCGCTCTGCTTCTACGGATCCTATAGCTGCCCCGGTTGGCTATGTACTCTTGGGTTATGCAAACCTCTCTTCCTTCCAGGGGTTCGCGGGCGGGATGGCAATGGAGGGAAGAGGGTGATGACAATGTTCCTTGACACGCTATTGCCGCTCCAGTCAGAATTGCGCATATAAGCATGAACCGGTCCCAAAAACATGGGACACGGTTCGTCTGCGTGCCAAGCAGGAGCACGGGCGGCCTTGGGCAGGGCTCGGGAACGGTACTGGAGTAAGAAGACAACATTTGGCCAATTCCAAGGCCCTCATACGGGACAGGAAACTTCCGTCAGGCCAGTAATTTATTGGTGCAATAGGGCCATCTCGTATAGGCTTTTAACCTTGCGGAGACAATAATAAATGGAGAACGCTATTTACACCCCAGAGGGCTACACGGATCGAATACGACAAGAGCTCGGAAACTGCCTCATTGAGACGAATATTTCTCAAGGTGAGAAGTTCATAGGCAAAGTACGGGATCGATACGATCTTGGGGATCGTATGGTACTCATCACCACCGACCGACAGAGTGCCTTCGACCGGGTGCTGGCCGCTATCCCCTTCAAAGGGCAGGTCCTCAACATGACGAGCGCATGGTGGTTTGAACAGACCCGCCATATTGTGCCAAATCAGGTTCTATCCATCCCCGATCCAAACGTCACAATTGCCAAAAAATGTACCGTCTTCCCGATTGAGTTCGTGGTGCGCGGATACATCACCGGAACCACGAGCACCTCCCTCTGGACGGTCTACCAGAGTGGTCGGCGTCACTACTGTGGCAACGATTTGCCCGACGGCCTAATGAAAAACCAGAAGCTCCCGACGAATTACCTCACACCGACCACCAAGGAGGAGAATCACGACCGTCCGATCAGCCCTGACGAGATCGTGTCCGAGAACTGGATGACGGCCGATGATTGGGAACAATGTAGCCGCATCGCGCAGGAACTTTTCGCTTTCGGTCAAGCCAAGGCAGCCGAGCATGGCCTAGTTCTCGTCGATACCAAATATGAGATGGGCCGTGACGAGAACGGTGAGATCCTTCTGATCGACGAGATCCACACCCCTGACTCTAGTCGCTACTGGATCGCCGACTCTTATCAACAGCGCATGCGGGAGGGACAGGAACCCGACAACGTCGACAAAGAATTCCTCCGGCTCTGGTTCAGGGAGAACTGCAACCCCTACGAGGATGAGATCCTACCACCAGCACCGTATGACGTTGTAATCGAGCTCTCAAGACGCTACATCTACCTTTACGAGAAGATCACCGGTCGCTCTTTCGAGTTTCCAGAGGCGGACCAACCGATCGAGACACGTTTGGAAAGCAACCTTGAAGGAATCACATGAAGGTATACGGAGGGCAATAGGGCCAAGGTGATTTTGCTTCCACTTCAATTGACAGAAAGCCCTATCCAATAAACATGAAGTGTAGGCTAACCAGGCGCTCAACTTGACCGAGCCAGCGAAGGTTTTTTGAAGTTTTCGCTTCGCATCGCAAACACCGTTAACTCTTCTCCGACGGTTCGTCGCCGGGGCTCGTCAAGTTAGCTTGATCGTTAAGCCGAAATTGAATCGAGCACAAAAGTGAAAAAATACATTCTCTTTGACCATGATGGGGTTTTAGTCGAAACAGAACATTGGTATTACCTAGCAAACAAACGAGCGCTGGCATCTCTCGGAATTGATCTCCCACGAGACGCATATTTGGTGAATATGGCCAATGGAGTTTCCGCGTGGGAGGCGGCACGAGTTTCAGGAATATCCGAATCTGAAATTAAACGTGGCCGAGAACTAAGAAACCGATACTACCAGGAATACCTGATGACCGAAGACATCGAGATCGAGGGTGTCCTGCAAACACTAGCCGAACTCGCAGATACGTATAGGATGGGTATAGTTACTACATCCAAACGAACTGACTTCGCCTTAATACACGAAAAGCGATTCATTCTAGACTATATGGAATTCTATTTAACTGTGGAGGATTACGAGCGAGCTAAACCACATCCCGAACCCTATCTGAGAGGACTCCAACGCTTTGGTGCTACTGCCGCTGAAACGGTAGTTATTGAAGACTCGGCGAGAGGGTTGAAGTCGGCAATAGCGGCGGGTATTGACTGCATCGTGGTTGCAAACGAGTTCACTGCAGCTCACGATTTGTCCAAAGCAACTGCCAAGGTCGCTACGTTTAGGGAATTGCCATCTACTATAAAGGGCTTAACAAGTTTAGCCAGCGACGCTGAAAAGCGCTCGCCTGCTAAAAGCGTTAGGTCTTAGAAAACGAGAGTCATGGATTCTCGGGAAGCTAAGAGTTGGATGAAATAAGCGGTAATGAAAATGATTCGACCTGTTGAAGTGGAGCCGCGACGCGGCTATCGCATCTGGCTCCGATACTCGGACGGCGCTGCAGGGGAGGTAGGTCTGTCGCACCTGGCCGGGCGCGGCGTGTTCGCGGCATGGAACGATCCCTCTTGCTTTGATACAGTGCATATAAATGCTACTGGAGGAATTGCCTGGGGAGAGGACGTTGAGCTTTGCCCGGATGCCCTCTACATGCAGCTTACCGACAAGTCCGTCGCGGAGTGTCTCCCGTGTGCCGTCCCCGCTGAGCCACTTGCGGCCCGGCAGCCCGCGCGCTAGGCAAACCTCTCTTCCTTCCAGGGGTTTCCGTTCTTGTGGTAGCCGATCTGTTCCCAGAAACCAGGGCGTTCTTCGTCCATGAACTCTAGGCCATTGACCCATTTGGCGCTCTTCCAACCGTATCTGCTGGGCACCACCAGCCGCACGGGGCCGCCGTGCTTGCGCTCCAGCAGCTTGCCGTCGTGGGCGTGGGCAAACAGCACGTCCTTCTCCATGAGCACGTCGAGTGGAAGATTGGTGGTGTAACCCCCGTAGCAGTGCACCATGACCTGTTTGCCTTCCGGTTTGGCGCTGATTCGCTTCATCATCTCGCGGAATTGCACGCCCTGCCATAGATTGTTCAGCCTGCTCCACTGGGTTACGCAATGGAAGTCACGGGTAAAGCTGGTTTGCGGCATGGATCTGAAATCGTTCCAGTTAAGTTCAAGCTCTTCGTCCACCAGGCCGAAGACCCGGAGCTTCCAGTCTTTGGTCTCCACCACCGGTGTTTGGCCATAGGTGAGGACGGGAAATTTATCGGTGACGAATTGCCCCGGCGTAGCCTCGACTCCCTCTTGCCTTTTGATGGCAGTGGTCCTGCCCAGCTTCTTGAGCATGTCAACACCTCAACTCCTTGCGCATTGCCTAAAGGATACCTTCCACGTTGAGCCGTAGTAAAGCGCAACTTGTGACCCCATGCCTTCTGGTCTATATTGCATTGAATCATGGAAACTTCTTCTTCCACAGAGGCAATACGCGTCCGGGGAGCCACCAAGTCCTACGGCGCTGTTCCCGTACTCCACCGCCTTGATCTGGAGGTGGGCTGGGGCGAACGGTTGGTCCTGTTCGGCGTCAACGGATCTGGAAAGACCACCCTGGTCAGACTGCTGGCCACTTTGGCCCGACCCAATTCGGGACGGATAGAGATAGCCGGCCTGGACGTGCGGCGCCACGGTGTGCAAGCGCGCCGCAGCATGGGCGTGGTTACCCACCAGTCCCTGCTCTACGATGATCTCACGGCTTACGAAAATCTCCGTTTTTACGGCAGGATGTTCAGGGTAACGGACCTGGAGCAAAGCATAAGCCGGGTGGCCGATATGACAGGCATAGCACACCGTTTGCAAGCACGGACGCGAACCCTTTCCCACGGCATGCAGAAACGCCTCTCCCTGGCGCGGGCGCTGCTCCATAGCCCTCCCGTTCTGATCATGGACGAACCGGAGACCGGCCTTGACCCAGAGGCTTTGGAAATGCTGGAAGGCGTGGTCCAACGCACGGCAAAAGCGGTGTTGATGACTACGCACAACCTGGATAGGGGACTCAGCCTGGCCAGCAGGGTGGCCATCCTGGCAAAAGGACGCATTGCCTATCAAGCGCCGCGGGAAGGCCTGGACGCTGACGAGTTTCGCCGCATCTTTGATAGCTATAGAGAGACCTTCTGAATGAACGACTTCCTATCGCCGATACTGGTCATTGCCTGGAAAGACGTTTTGCTCGAGCTGAGGACCAAAGATGTAGTGGTGACGGTTCTCATCTTTGCCCTGCTGGTTGGAATAATCTTCAACTTTGTTTTCATTCCCACGGAAGAGCTCATTGGCTTGATTGTGCCGGGGACGCTCTGGGTGGCTATCACATTTGCCGGCGTACTGGGTTTCAACCGCTCCTTTGTGCTGGAGAAGGACAAGGGCAGCTTGGATGGACTGCTCCTCTGCCCGGTGAGCCGTGACGTAATCTACTTTGGAAAGTTGCTGGGTCTGATCGTCTTCATGACAGTGGCTGAGGTCCTGATTGTGCCGCTGTTTGCCGTGCTATACAACGTTTCCGTCCTGGACATAAGGATCCCGCTCGTGGTCCTGCTGGCTACGGTAGGCTTTGCCAGCGTTGGCACCCTCTTCTCTGCCATCTCCGTCAACACGCGTTCGCGGGAGGTGATGCTTCCCATACTTCTGCTGCCCGTCGCCGCGCCGGTGATAATCGCCGCCGTGGAATCCACGCGCGCTATTCTGGAAGGCTCTTCGCTGGGAATAGGACGCTGGGTTCAGTTGCTAGTCGCCTTCGATGTGATATTCTTGATTGTGGCTTCTTTCACTTTCGGCGCTGTTCTGGAGGAATAGCATGAAATCAGGATCAACCGGTGGGCCTGATAGAGGATTCGCCGTAAGGACGGCGCTGCTCCTTGCCGCGGCGTCGACCATGATCCTCAACCTTGCGCTGATCTACTTCTGGGTCCCTACGGAGCAGGTCATGGGAGTAGTGCAAAGGGGGATGTACTTCCACGTCCCGCTGGCCTGGGTGGCGTTTATGGCCTTCTTCATTGTTCTCGCTGGCAGCGTCATGTACCTGTGGAAGGGCTCTGAGAAGTGGGACGCCCTGGCGCACTCTTCCGCTGAAATAGGCGTGCTGTTCACAACGCTGGTGCTGGTCACGGGCGCCATTTGGGCCAAACCGGTCTGGGGCGTCTGGTGGACGTGGGATCCGAAGTTGACCACTTCCACAATTCTCTGGCTCATGTACATAGCTTACCTGATGCTGCGGGCTTACGCCCCCTCGCCTCAGCAGGGCGCGCGTTACGCGGCGGTTATGGGCATTGTGGCCTTTGTCAACGTACCCATCGTCTACTACGCTTCCATCCTCTGGCGTAACGTGCATCCGGGGATGGTTGTGGGCCCCGCCGCCGAATCAGGCAGCCTTGACCCTACCATGCGTTCCGCTCTGCTGTTTTCTACCCTGACGTTTACCCTGTTGTTCGCCTACCTGGTGTCCGAGCGGCTGGCCATTCGCAGGGCTTTCGATAGTCTGGTCTCGGTGCGTTACCAGGAAAGGACTGCTTGATATGGAGATACGCCGCCTCACTGGCAAAGCTAGGCTTTTGGTCGCTTTTCTTGCAACGCTGCCCTGGCTGGTATTCGGCAGTATTGCCAGCGGCGCCGGCAACGCTCAGAGCGGTTCAGACCCGGAGTCCAACCTTCCCTTTCTCTTTGCCCTCTATACAATCACCTGGCTGGCGTTCTTTGCCTACGCCTTCTACATGACTAGGCGACAGAGCGAACTCAACCGCGAGATTCAGGAGCTGCGCCGTATACTGGAGCAGCGCGAACAGCGCGACGCTTAGCTGCTCTTGGGTGCTGCGGATGGTTCTTCTACTGGTACTGCTTCTCTTGGCCGTGGTAGCGTGCTCCCCGCCCGCACCGACGCCTACCCCCACTGCGACCCGTAGCCCCCTGACGCCCACCCCCACGGCTCAAACGCCTGCCTCCACCCCAACATTGAGGTTGACCGTCCTTGCGGATACGCCCGCGCCGCCAACACCTACCTCTGCCAACACGGCGGCATTCGCTCCGCTGCTTCAAAGCATCGATGTCGAAGTTGCTTTCCTTAACCTCAGCTTCGAGCGCATGGTGTTCCTCACTCACGCCGGCGACGATACGAACAGGCTGTTCCTGGTGCTTCAGCCGGGCCGGATCATGGTTTTCCCGAATCAAAGCGATGTTTCACGCGCCGAGGTATTCCTAGATATACGAGACAGGGTCAACGATAGGGGCAACGAGGAAGGCCTGCTCGGCCTTGCTTTTGATCCAAGATTTGCCGAAAATGGTTACTTCTACGTCTACTACTCCGCATCCAACCCTCGTCGCTCCGTGCTGTCCCGCTTTTCCACCGGTCAGGAGTACGCCAACCAGGCCAACCCCGATAGTGAACACGTCGTTCTCGAAGTCCCGCAGCCGTATTCCAACCACAACGGCGGCGCCATCCACTTTGGAGCGGACGGCTATCTCTACGTAGCCCTGGGAGACGGCGGTTCAGCCGGCGACCCTCAAGGAAACGGGCAGGATGCGGATACCCTCTTGGGATCGATTCTGCGAATAGACCCCGCCGCTCCCAGCAGCTACGGCAACTACTCCGTACCAGGGGACAACCCGTTCGTGGGCGTATCCGGGTTCCGCGACGAGATTTGGGCCTTTGGGTTTCGCAATCCCTGGCGCTTTTCCATTGACCGTGAGACGGGCGACCTGTGGGCGGGCGACGTAGGACAAAGGGGCTACGAAGAGATTGACCTGGTGAAACGCGGCCTCAACTACGGATGGAACGTCATGGAGGGGTTCCACTGCTACCCGCCATCCGTTTCTTCCTGCCGGCAGGACGGTTTGGAGCCTCCCCTGGTCGAGTACCCGCTCACTTCAGGAAACTGCGCCGTCACGGGTGGGTACGTTTACCGTGGCAGCCGCGTTCCTTTGCTCCGGGGCGCCTACTTGTACGGTGACTTCTGCAGCGGCAGGATATGGGGCCTTGTCTACGATGGGCACGAGGTGTCCGATGCCCAACTGTTGCTCGATTCCCCCCTGGAGATATCCTCCTTTGGCGAGGATGAAGCGGGGGAGCTGTATATTCTGTCGTTCGACCAAAAGATATACGGATTGAGGCAGCAGGGGTAATGGCGCCCTCTTGCTGCACGCGTGCGCCGCAGCTATGATGCGGGTCGAAAGCGGAGGAGGTATTGCTATGGTTGACCTGCTAATCAAGAACGGACTGATCATGGACGGCACGGGAAACCCCGGTTTCTACGGCGCGGTGGTGGTGGAAGGAGATACTCTGCGCATTCTCAGAGGCGACGTAAGCAGTGTGGAGGCCGGCCGGGTTATCGACGCCGCGGACCACGTGGTCAGCCCCGGATTCATAGACCTGCACTCGCACGCCGGGCTGACCATGCTGCGAGAGCCTGAGAACGAGCCCAAGATCCGGCAAGGCGTGACCACGGAGCTCATCGGCATCGACGGAAACTCGGCTGCCCCGTTCAAGACTCGCGAGGACCTGGAGGCGTTCGTCGAGATGGACTCAGGACTGAACGACGTGATGCCGGCTGGCCGCGACTGGCGCAGCGTTGATGATTTTCTCTCCTTGTACCAGAAGACCGTGTCGCCCAACATTGCATTCATCGTTGGCAACTCGCCGGTACGGATATGGTCTATGGGCTGGAACGACCGTCCCGCCAGCGGCGAAGACCTGGAGGACATGAAGGCGGTCCTGCGCGAGACCATGGAGGAGGGGTCGTTCGGGCTATCTACGGGCTTGGACTATCCGCCGGGTGCATATGCGGACACCAATGAACTGATTGAGCTGAGCAAGGTAGTGGCGGAAAAGGGTGGTTTCTACCATACGCACACCAGGGCTCAACTGAGGAGAGTGTCGCACTTGGAGCCTTTCAAGGAGGCGGTGGATATAGGGCGGGGCAGCGGCGTCCCGGTGCATCTCACGCACTACCGGCAGCCGGCGCAGGGCACGGGGAGCCACTTCGACTACCTGGGGCTGGTGGAGGATTCCCGCGACGAAGGAATAGACGTTACCTTCGATTGCTACACCTACGTTTTCTCGGGGACGAAGATACTGATCGAGGTGCCCAACTGGGCCAAGGACGGAGGCCCGGCGGTGCTCAAGGAGAATCTGAGGTCGGAAGAGAAGAGGAAGCGCATGAAGGATGACATGCTCTCTGGGCCAAGGGCCATGAACACCGAAGAGATGTGGCTCACCGCTTTCCGCAAGCCAGACAACGCAAAATACGATGGCCACTCCCTGGCGGAAATAGGCAGAATGAGGGGGCAGGACTCGTTGGAAGCGCTGTTCGATCTACTGCTCGCCGAGGACTTGGGCATATCGTTCGTGGCGGTGGGTACCAACCCGCAAACGCTTCCCGACTTTGTAGCGCACCCCTATGGCATGGTGGCCAGCGACGCTATTCTGTTTGGCGAGTGGCCCAGCCCGCGCACATACGGGTGCTTTCCGGTTGTGCTGGCTGAGTTTGTACGAGCTGAAAAGCAGCTCAGACTCTCCGAGGCCATACGCAAGATGACCTCCTTTCCTGCACAGAGGCTGGGACTGAGGGAGCGGGGTATATTGAGGGACGGCGCAAAGGCGGACGTTGTGATATTCAATCCCAAGACGGTGAAGGCGCCGGCAACCCGCGCCAATCCCAAGCAGTACCCCTTGGGCATTCCCTACGTGATTGTCAACGGCCAGGTGGTGGTGGACAACAGCCGGCACACCGGAGCAACGCCGGGAACCGTGCTGAGGCACGGGAGGTCCTGAGCTAGATTAAGAAAATATGGGGATCTGGAATAAATGGTGGGCGCGGCAGGGAAGCATCCTCCTTGTAGGCGTTGCTTTCAGCGTTGTGCTCGGCTGGTTGACAATCCAGGGAATAGAGTGGGACAGGGTTAAAGAGCGGGTCATCGGGTTCCCTTTGCCGTTGCTTGCGCTGGCACTGATACTGCTGGCCGCCTCCGGCTACTTGCGAGCGGCGCGCTGGCGCGTCCTATGGTCCAAGGAGCGGGTATCTACGCTGCGCCTGTTCTGGGTAGAAAACGCCGCTATTGGGCTCAACAATCTATCCCCGGTGCGCGCCCTGGATGAACCGTTGATCCTGGGGATTCTGGCGCTCCGGGACAGATTGCCCGGGGGTACCATCGTTGCCACCATGGTGGCAACTCGGGTGCTGGACCTAGCTTTCTCGCTGGTGGTGATAGGCATAGCCGTGGCAACGCTGCCCGTGCTGCTGCGCTATATGCCGATCATAGCGGGCACGAGCCTCTATTTTGTCATACTGATAGCGGTCCTTCTCAACCTGCGGCGGATCATCAAACGCTTTCCCTGGCTCAATCAGCTGCCCGGCATATCCGGCTTTCAGGAGGCCATACACGCCCTGAAGCTGGACTGGAGAAGGATAGGGGTTGCCCTGGGCTTGACCGTTAGCTACTGGATTATCCTGGGGCCCATAGCCTGGAGTATCGCCGGGGGCGTAGGCCTGGATATCGACCCGTACAAGCTGATTGTTGTCGCGTTTGGCGCCATCTTCTTCTCAACGGCGTTGCCGGGACTCCCCGGAGCCCTGGGCACGTTTGAGTTTGCCGCGGTAACGCTGTTGGAGTTCTGGGGAGCGCCCAAAGAGGAGGCGCTGACCTTTGCCATCATCCTACATTCGATTCTGTTCGTGCCGCCCTCCCTTGTTACAGTGGTAATACTGCCGCGCGAGGGCATAGGATCAATCGCGGCTCTACGAAGGTTGCTCAGCAAAAGGAGACCATCCCCTGAGAGAGCAATGCCGGCAAACGAGAACTGAGGTTAATGCAACCTGAACTATACAAACCGGAAGCAGAACAAAATGTACGCGAGTTTGCTCAGCCTTCCGTCTTCTGAAGCACGAAATCTATTTCCAGGCGGATATTGTTCTCCACGCTGAGCACTACGGCTACACTGGGAACTGTCAGGTTGAACTCGTCGAAGGTGAAGTTAGTGGTCGCCGTCCCCGTGATACGGTCTTCGCTGAACTGAGCTCTGGTTTCCCAGGTCACCTCCTTAGTGACATCTCTAATCGTCAGATCACCGGTAATGGAGAAGGAGGCTTCACCAGTTGAAGGAAGGGGCCACTGCAAGCCGCTGATTGCGGTGGGCACAAAGTCCGTGTAGGGGTACTGGCCGGCGCCAAGAGTGCGGTTGCGAACGTAGTTGTCACGCCGGCTTTCGTCGCTTTGCAAGGTGCTAAGATCAACCCTGATCAGGGAGCTTTCAGCACGCACAGTACCATCCGCCTCAAGAGTCAACTCGCCACTCACGTCTTGGGTAACTCCCACGGCGTCATTGGGGAAGCTCAATCTGGCTAGCTGCTCCCTAACCAGGTAGCGTGCTTCCGAGCCGGAGGATATCTCCAGAATGACCTCGCCCGAGCCGGCGTCGGACTGAGGCGTAGAGACGACCGTTTCGGGCGTTTGTTGGGGTGGACTATCGGGAGTAGGAGTAGGAGTAGGAGTGGGAGCTTCGCCGCCGGAGCAGGCAATGATGCTCAGCATGAGGAGTGATGCAAGAGCAAGGGGAAAGCCAGTTTTCATGAATCACCTACAGTATTTGATTAACACCTGCCAGAGCCGGCGCCCTGAGGTTTAACGACTGGGACGGCTATACTGTCAGGCGTCCTTGCAAGAATGGGTTATGATTGAAGGACATCAATGTCGCAACCATCTTGGGCGCAACGCATCAACGTAGTGGGCACCACCAGCGTCGGCAAGACCACGGTGGCCCGCCGGTTGTCCAAGGTCTTAGGCATCCCCCACGTGGAGATGGATGCGCTGTTCTGGGAGCCCGACTGGACGCCCGCGCCTGTGGATATTCTAGCACAGCGCGTGACTGAGGCGACCAGTCGGGACAGATGGATCTTGGACGGAAACTACAGTGTGGTGCGTGGCTTGATATGGCCCAAGGCCACTGGTATTGTTTGGCTGGACTACCCGCTTACGGTTGTCTTGCCTCGGTTGTTCTCACGCACGTTTAGACGGGCATTCTTCAAAGAGAAAGTATGGAATGGAAACAGAGAGCGCTTCCGCACCCAATTCATGGGCCGCGATTCTCTCTTCCTCTGGGCGCTGAGGACCCACCGGAGACGGAGAAAACAGCTCGGCGCGCTTCTGCAACAACCGGAGTATGCTCACCTGGAAGTGGTTCACCTCCGTTCGCCCAAACAGACTAACCGGTGGTTGCAGGATTGCGAAGAGGCTTCCGGATCAAGCAGCAATGCCTAGCTGGAACTTATACGGACAAGACCATCTGTTGAACGCCCTGGAACGCGGCCTCAGCCAGGGACAGCTTTCTCATGCCTATCTGCTGGTGGGCCCGCCTCAAGTGGGGAAGGGCGCCCTGGCGATGAAGATGGCCCAGGCGTTGAACTGCCTGCAAGACTCCCCTCCGTGTGGAGAGTGCGCGTCGTGCCGCCGCGTCCAGCGCGGCATACATGCCGACGTGCAGGTCATAGCGCCGTCGGCGGACGAGCGCACGGGGAGAATGCGGTCGGAGATAGGAATAGACCAGGTGCGCGACATGGAGCATGCGGCCGCTCTGGGAGCGTACGAAGGGAAGTACCGCGTATTCATAATCGACGGCGTGGAAAAAATGAGCCTGGAAGCGTCCAACGCATTGTTGAAGACGCTGGAAGAGCCTCCGCCCGGGGTCATCTTCCTGCTGCTCTCTTCACGGGAAGACGATCTGCTATCAACCATCCGCTCACGGTGTCAAAGGCTGGAGGTCAAGCCGGTGCCTGAGAGGGAGATGGTGGAACTGCTAGTCAGCGAGCACAGCCTGGGAGCTGAAGACGCCGAGTTGCTGGCCAGGCTTTCCGCGGGCCGGCTGGGCTGGGCGCTGACGGCGGCAAGAGAGCCCAGAATACTGGGCGAGCGGCAGCAAAAGCTGGACGATTTGGTGGATGCCCTAGAGAGCGGAGCGGAACGCCGCTTCCGGATATCACAGGAACTCGCTTCCTGGCAATCGCGTGACCGCAGGGCAGTCCAGGAGACGTTGGCGCTCTGGCTGTCCTGGTGGCGCGACCTGCTCATGCTCAAAGAAGGCAAGCCGGACTTGGTGTCAAACCGGGACTGCATGAAAGCGTTGGAAGAGAAGCAAGCGGAGTTCAGTACAGACCAGGTAGTGACGGTTATAAAAGAAACCCTTGCCACCAAGGAGCGGTTGATGCAAAACGCCAGCCCCCGGCTTGCGCTGGACGTGCTAATGCTGCTGCTGCCTGAGAGTGGAAAGATGGGGTCTAGCTCTTAGCCCAGGGAATGAATGGCAGCCATTCCTCCTGGAGCGAGCGGTGATAGAACATGGAGTAGGGGTTTGGCCTGGGCGTCCTCGGAACGTTGAGAAGCTTAATGCCTGCTTCCTTGGGCGTGCGTCCCGCCTTGCGGTGATTGCAGGGGATGCAAGCGGCCACCACGTTTTCCCAGGAGTGGGCACCTCCCCGGTAGCGGGGCAATACGTGGTCCAGCGTGAGGTTCTTGCTCTGTTTGCCACAGTACTGGCAGGCAAAGCTATCACGAAGAAAGACCTCTTTTCTTGATAGCCGACGCCGAACCAGGGGGCGCTTCACAAGGCTGATCAGCCTTATCACGGACGGCGCGGGGAAAGCTGTTGTGATGGTGCGCAGCTCGCCTCTACCATTGATGAGAAGCTCCGCTCTGCCCCGGCTGAGAAGGACTACCGCCCGCCTCACGTTGCACACGTTGAGGGGCTGGTAGTTCTGGTTGAGCACCAGAACAGGAAGCCGGATTATGCCTTGCATCACCATCTGCGTCCCTTCATCAGGCAGCCTCTTGCTTAGCCAACATATCAATCTGCTCCAAGGCTATCTTATAATCACCGGGTACAAAACCCAAAGCGCTGCCGGGCAACCAGGCGGTTACGTTTATGAACACGCCGGTAAACCTGGAGAAGACGAGTGCTTTTTGCAGGCTGCCCCTGAGTCCCGTCATCTTGACGACAGTGCCGGTAGCGCCCTCGGTGGGAAGGTCGCTGGAAAAGCGCGCCACTCCCAGGATGAGGACGCCCGCGAGTCCAAGGCCCAACAGCAGTCCTGCGGCTATGGATCCCACCGATTCTACCCATCCCAAGAATGTCAGGTTTATTGCCGCCTTGGCAAAGCGCTTGGCTGCCAGGGCGCCAATGAACACGCCGGCGAAAATAACCACGTAGGCAAGGACGGTAGCGATGGCATCGGCGGCACCCTGGTTGGTAAACCAGCTGGCAATATCGTCACTGAGGTTGGCAGCGAGCAATAGCGCCACAAGGACACCTACGGCGTAGAAAACGGCGCCGAGCAAGCCTACACGCCACCCAACAAAAAGTCCGGCCAGGGCCACGATAATGATGATAAAATCAAACCAGTTCAATCATCCTCCTTGCCTTGCAAGACAATCCCAATTCACCGGTCGTTGGCTGGCAGACCCCACTTTGTGCAAAGACGTCCTTTTGCTGGAATCAGGATGTTCGCAGAGCGGCCTCCAGCACCTCTGCCATGCCTTTCACGAAAACAAAATTGATGTCCTTGCGTACGTTCCTTGGGATATCGTTGATATCCCTGCGGTTCTCCGCGGGGAGGATGAAAGAAGGAATGCCGGCTCTGTGAGCTGCCAGGACTTTCTCCTTGATACCGCCAACGGGCAAGACCTTGCCTCTGAGCGTTATTTCTCCGGTCATTGCCACGTCTTTGCGCACCGGCTTGCGGGTCAGCGCAGAAACGAGCGCCGTGGTCAAGGCGGCGCCGGCGGATGGCCCCTCCTTGGGCATGGCGCCGGCCGGTATGTGGATGTGAATATCCTTTGTAGAGAAGTAGCCGTCCTTCAGATGCCACTCCTCAGACCTGGCGCGGGAATAGCTCAGCGCCGCCTGAGCCGACTCCTTCATCACTTCGCCAAGCTGTCCCGTAAGCATTAGGTTGCCCTTACCCCTCATCAGGGCTACTTCTATGGAAAGTATGTCGCCACCGGACGGCGTGTATGCCACGCCCGTGGCCACGCCAATTTCGTCCTGTTCCTCGGCCATGCCCCAGGTGAACCGGGGATGACCAAGATACTTGGCTATGGATTGAGGCACTACCAGGGCGCGCCCTTCGCGCCCTTCCGCGACGCGTTTGGCTACTTTCCGGCAGATAGCGCCAACCTCTCTCTCCAAGTTGCGTACGCCGGCTTCCCTGGTGTACTCACGGATGATACGCCGCATGCCGTTATCGGAGAATCTCAGGTGTTCCTGGGAGAGACCATGCTCTTTGAGCTGGCGGGGAAAGAGGAACCGTCTTGCAATCTGCAGCTTCTCCTCTTCCGTGTATCCGGGAAGCTCTATGATCTCCATGCGGTCTTGCAGAGCGGGAAGAATCGGGTCCAGAACGTTCCCCGTACAGATGAACATCACTCTGGAAAGGTCGTAGGGGACTTCCAGGTAGTGATCACTGAAGGAATGGTTCTGCTCTGGGTCCAGCACCTCCAGCAAGGCGGAAGAGGGGTCGCCGCGGAAATCTGCGCCGACTTTGTCTATTTCGTCCAGCATAAAGAGGGGATTGACCGTGCCGGCCTGTTTCATGGTCTGGAGGATGCGTCCTGGAAGAGCGCCTATGTAAGTCCGGCGGTGACCCCGTACCTCGGCTTCGTCGCGGATACCGCCCAAGCTGACACGGACGAATGTCCTCCCCATGGCATCGGCGATAGACCGGCCCAAGCTGGTCTTGCCGACGCCGGGAGCGCCTACAAAGCAGAGGACGGGACTTCTCAGCTTACCTTCTGAGAGTTTGCGTACCGCTAGGTACTCTAGGATGCGCTCTTTCACCTTGGGCAGCCCGTAATGGTTGGCCTCCAACACCTTGGAGGCCGTCTTGATGTCCAGATTGTCATCGGTCTTCGTCTGCCAGGGAAGCTCCACCAGCCAGTCCAGGTAACCCCGCACCACGGAGTGCTCCGGCGATGCGGGAGGTATCTGGGTCAGCCTTTCCAACTCTTCGCTGGCTTTCTTGGCCGCAGCTTCATGCATGCCTGATTCCTGGATCCTTTGACGTATGCGTTCGACCTCTTGCTGCTGAGGGTCCGTGCCGGTAAGCTCCCGTTGGATGGCCTGCATCTGCTCGCGGAGGAAGTACTCCCGGTGCGATTTGTCCAGCGACTCTCTTACCTCGTCATCGATACGCCCCTGTATCTCCAGCACTTCAACTTCGTGGGCAAGGAGGAGATTGACGGCGCTGAGCCGCTTCTCGGGGTCCAGAGTCTCCAGGATCTCCTGCCGCTGCTCCATCTCCAAATTGAGGGACGAAGCAATGAGATCGGCGAGCCATCCCGGTGTGTCGGCATTCAATGCGGCAACGTAAGCGTCCCAGGAAAGGATTGGCGACAGCTGGACGCACTTTTCGAACAGAGCAAGCACCGACCGCATGGAGGCCTGTTGCTCCGCGGAATCCTCTTCAGGCTCCGTCAACACCTGGACTTTGGCCTTGTAGAAAGGCTCGGTCTGCGTCACCTCCAGGATGCGGACTCTCTCTTCGCCCTGCAGCCACACTGTGGATGCGCCCTCCGGCAGCTTGAGCATCCTGCCCACCATGGACATAGTGCCCACGTTGTACAGGTCGTTCACATCGAACTCCGAGCTTTCGACGTTGCGGCGACCGATAATCACGATGCGTCTATCCCCGGCAACAGCTTCCTGGAGAGAGCGCTGAAACGCGGGACGGAACACCGCCAATTGGGCAACTAGCTTGGGGAAGACGAGCGCTTCACGCCGGGGAAGAAGAGGCAGCTCTTCTATCTTGGCTTCCGGCTCTGTACGTGGAACCGAGCGGACTTTGCTTTTGTTTGCCAAACTCATATCTCCTGATTTACAGTTGGATTCTACGTAGGAGCAATTACAGATTACCATACAGCACCCAGAGTTGACCGTACAACTTCCCTGTGCAGTCCAGATGGTATTGCATGGATTGACAAGCAGGTTTTGGCCCCTAAGATGATGATTGAGGATCCATGCGTTGCTATACCTTTGCTCTTCTCTGTTCGGGCTTGGCCATCCTGATATTGGGTTGCGCGTCCCCAACCGCAACGCCCACTCCCACGGCTACTCCTGCACCGGCGCCAACGGTCGTCACTGTGGAGGCGGAGACTGAGGAGGTCTCATTGACCAAAATCAGGGAGAGGCTGGACTATGCCCTGCTGCCGGAGTACGTCCCCAACGGATTGAAGCTCAGCGCGGCAAACGTGAGCGGCTCGAGGGGACACCTCATCTTCAATGGCCCCACTGGCAGGCTCAACGTATCTTATCCCGTCCCCTTTTCAGAGGAGGGCTTCCTAGTGGAGGGAGACCCCAATTCCGCAAGGCGCCCTGACGACGCAGTTACAGAGGTAGAGTTGGGAGGAGAGATAGGCTACCTGGTGCGAGGCAAGTGGTCGGATGCAACGGTGGCCATGGGGCCGTTCATGGAGCCGGGACTGGCCCAGTGGGAGTACTATGGCATCCTGTCCCTGTACTGGAGCATGCGCATCCAGGAAAGCAACGTAGGCGTTGTGATACAGGCGCAGGGCAGTTCATTAGACTGGATAGAACAGGAAGACATGGTTGAGATCGCCGAGTCTTTGAGGCAAAGGTGAGTTCATCCTTGAGCCAGCACATGGAATACGGCGCCCGCTATCATCAATACACCCACGCTCAGCACAAACGGTCCAAGGTTGATTCGTTCAGCCAGGCGCAGCAGGACTCGTATGCTGAAGAGGCCTGCCAGAAACGCGACAACGCTTGCCACTATACCCTCCATTCCCACTGGTACGCCGTCCCTGAAATAAGCGAATAGCGCTGCGCCCAAGCCTGCGGGAATGCTCATGAGGAAGCTCAAGATAAGGGACTCTCTTCCGTCCAGTCGACGGGCAAGAAGCACGGCCACGGTCAGTCCGGAGCGGCTCAGGCCGGGCAGCACGGCCACTCCCTGAAATATGCCGCACAGTAGGGCGTCCTTCAGTGATACGCCGGCCAATCCCCTGACGCCGGCGCTGCGTCTACGGAGCTGGACTGCCCCGGTGAAGAGCAGCAGTACACCCACAATAGCCATTGCCGACGCACCCATTCGCTCGGACAATTCGTCCAGGAGCAGCAGCAGCGGAACTGCTATCGCCGTACTGATTAGCGTTGCCGTCACAAGGAAGCGCAACAAGGGGGAGGGAGCTAGGGGAGTGGATGTTATCTCTTTGATCAGGTCCCGGACCTGCCTGCGGAAGGCAACTAGCGCGGAGAAGGCGGTGCCCAGATGCAGCCACAGGGCGTAGGCCACGGCTTCAGAAAGGGACGTGTTCCGCAGAAGAGAGTAGACGGCGGCAACGGCGCCCTCCGAGCTGATGGGCAGCCACTCTGTGACGCCTTGAACGACTCCGAGCAGGACGGCTACATCCATATGGTGAGCATCACTTTCACTGATGTTGTCGACCGAGACTTTCCGCTACAATAACCCGGTGACGCGGCGGATAGTACGGGCCGGCGCCGGGCTACATGGTCATTCCTGTTACGCGTATGGTCGAGTATAGTCAAGAAGGGGATTGTAATCTGTTTCGAACTTACCATACCAGGCCTGCACACCATACAGCCCTGTTGTGCGGCGCATTTCCGACGCCTATAATCACAACGCCTTGACGTACTGCTTGAGAATATGATTAGGCCCAATACCATAGCCATAGACGGTCCCGCTGCATCCGGCAAGACGTCCGCAGGCCGCATGCTGGCCGGGAAGCTGGGATATAGATTCTTGGATACCGGCTTGATGTACCGCGCCTTAACCTGGGCGGCTGTTCACAATAACATAGACCCCACGGATGTCGATACGGTAGTCAGGCTGGCGCAGGAACCGATTATAAACGTACACTTCGACGATAGCGGAGTGGCGTCCGTATATCTCGGAGATTGGGACGCCTCTCCGTATCTGAGAGACCCGGATGTTGAGAGGCACGTCTCACAGGTGTCACGTCTAGCCGCGGTGCGGAGAGAGTTAGTAAGGCAGCAACGCGTCATAGCCGGGAGCGGGCCCATTGTAATGGCGGGCCGCGATGTAGGCACAGTGGTGCTTAACAATGCGGATTTCAAGATATTCTTGACTGCTTCTGCCGAAGTGCGCGCCAGGCGCCGCAGTGAGGAGCAATCCGTTATGGGACAAGAGGCCTCTTTTGAAGAGGTGCTGGCGGAAGTACAAGAGAGGGACTTGCTGGACTCCCAGCGCAGGGTGGGACCGCTCAAGCCCGCGGAAGACGCCCATATCATCCACACCGATGATCTATCGCTGGAGCAAGTGGTAGAGTGGGCAATGGAGTTGATAGAGGAGATGCGGTGACGCTTGTATACAAAGCCAGCAGGGTTCTGGCCAGGTCCTGCTTCTTCACCTTTGGGCGCTGGGAAGTTGTAGGCCAGGAAGGGATCCCGCCTATAGGAAGGCTGATAGTGGTGGCCAATCATCAATCCAACGCCGATCCACCCGTATTGGTCGCCGGCATAAACCGTCCTCTCAACCTGGTGGCGAAACGCGGACTGTTCCGCCGGCCGGTGGTATCCTGGTTTATGAACCAGTGGCATGGCTACCCAACCGACAGGAACGGCCGTGACGTCGATTTGCTGAGGTGGCTGCTCAGGAAACTGGAAGGGGAAGAAGTAGTGGCTTTGTTTCCTGAGGGGACTAGAAATCCTCGTGGCATTGGCCCGGTGAGCAACGGCGTGGCATACCTTGCTTTGAAATCCAACGCACCTATCCTGCCCGTGGGCATCACTGGCACGGAGAACGTCCAATCCCTCAAGCGCCTGCTGTTCCCCTTTGCACATTTCAAGGTCAACATTGGCCAGCCGTTCAGCTTGCCCCCCATGGAAGGCAACGTTAGGGGCCCCGTGCTCGATTCGCTGACCGAGATGATCATGAACCGGGTGGCGGTATTGCTGCCTGAGGAGTACAGGGGAATTTACCTTGGCAAAGGCACAATACCCCGGCGTGATCTCCCCTGAACGCGTCTATCCATCGTCATTATGTGCGGAATCATAGGCTATATAGGCAGTAAGGAAGCGGCGCCGATACTCCTTCAAGGGTTGGAGCGTCTGGAGTACCGCGGATATGACAGTGCGGGCATCGCCGTTGTGAATGGAGAGGGGCTTGCCGTCCACAAGGCCACGGGAAAGCTGAGTGCGCTTGTCAAATCGCTGAACGGCGCCCTTCCCCTGGGAGTGGTGGGCATTGGACACACCCGCTGGGCCACGCATGGCAGCCCCAACGAGGTAAACGCGCACCCCCACGGAGATTGCAACAGGGACGTGGTGATAGTGCACAACGGCATTGTGGAGAACTACCTCAGCTTGAAGCGGCAACTCCAAGAAGACGGCCACAGATTCAGCTCGCAAACGGATACCGAGGTCATAGCTCACCTTGTCGAGTCGTTTATGGCGGAGGGCGCCTCCTTGGAAGAGGCGGTTGCCTCGTCGGCCAGGTCGATAAAGGGAGCCCAAGCCGTGGTGGCCATGCTCGCTTCACAGGCGGACCGCCTGGTCGCCTTCCGTTTGGGGAATGCCGGCGGGATCACGGTTGGCTACGGCGAAGGCGAAATGTATCTTGCCAGCGATCTGCCTGCCCTGCTTCCCTACACCTCTCGCGTCGTCTACCTTGGCCCGGGCGAGCTGGCAGCAGTATGGCCCGACCGCGTCCACTACCGGTCGCTGGAGAACGGCGCCGTGGAGAGGCTGCCGCAACAGGCCCCCTACGACAGCATGGCCCTGGCCAAGGGTGGCTTCAAGCATTTCATGCTGAAGGAGATCATGGAGCAGCCACAGGCTTTGCTTCAGACCCTGTCCGGCAGAATTTCCTTTGACCCTCCGCAGGTGGTGCTGGAAGGGTTCCCGTTCTCCAACTCAGAGATAGCAGATTTGAACAGGGTGGTGCTCACCGGCATGGGCACCAGCCTGCTGGCGGCACAGGTAGGCCGCCACTATATAGAGAAGCTTGCTGGTCTGCCGGCAGAGGCGGACAACGCTTCCGAGCTGCGATACAGGGACCCCGTTGTAGACGAGCGCACCCTGGTTGTTTCGGTCAGCCAGTCGGGAGAGACGGTGGATACCCTTGCCGCAATAGAGGCGGCGGCGCACAAGAAAGCCAGGCAGATCTCCGTTTGCAACGTGGATTCCAGTCAGGCTACCCGTATTGTAGACGGCACGGTGAACATAGGCGTAGGGCCGGAGATTGGGGTTGCCACCACCAAGTGTTTCACGGGCTCCATTGCGGCGCTCTACCTGCTCGCCGCATATTTGGGTAGAGCCAGGCAGGCTATCGACGACCAGATGCTGAGCATGCTGCTGCAAGACCTGGCCACCATTCCAAGATTGGTGGGCCAGGCGCTGGCGCAGGAGAAGCGGATAGAAGAGCTGGCCCAGAAGCTGCATAGATATGAGAACTTCCTCTACCTGGGCCGCGGCTTGAACATGCCCGTTGCCCTGGAGGGGGCTCTGAAGCTGAAGGAGGTCAGCTACATCCATGCTGAGGGCTACCCGGCGGGGGAGATGAAGCACGGTCCAATAGCCCTCATAGACGAGAATATGCCGGTAGTGGTGATTGCGCCGCAGGACGGTCTATACGATAAAATGCGAGGCAACGTTGAGGAGGTGAAGGCAAGGGGAGGAAGGATAATAGCCCTGGTCAGCGAGGGCGACGAAGACCTAGCGGCCCTGGCCGATGAGGTCATTGAGATTCCACAGACGCCGGAACTTCTTACTCCCATAGTCTCTGCCGTGCCCCTGCAGATGCTGGCCTATCACGTGGCGGTACGTAGAGGCTGTGACGTAGACCAGCCAAGGAACCTAGCAAAGACGGTAACTGTGGAGTAGTATGCCCGCTTGGGAGGATTTTATGGACAGAGACAAAATAGGCATCTACGTAAACCCCAGCCAAGGAACTGTAGTGCGGATAACGTCCCCCTACTGGCTTCCTGAAGAGCCCGCCTGGAAGCTTGTGATAGGCGATCCCAACGCTACGCTGGTAGCCATCAAACAGGCTATCAAAGACAAGGGCATAATGCAGGACGCCTCCGGCGTGGTCTGGACCAGTATTCCCGACAGGGGATAGGCCGGCATACTCTACCATGACCGTAAAGCATGGTCATTTCCCGTTGATCTAGATGTCTTTGCTGACCGCCTTGATTTCACGCGTGAGCCTGTTCGAGGCGCTGCAATACCGGGATTATCGCATCTTCTGGTCCGGCCAGGTGGTCTCCGTCATGGGCTTTCAGATGCTCATCGTGACCATTGGCTGGCTGATGTATGACATCACAGGCTCGTCCCTACAGCTGGGGCTTGTCGGACTGTCCATGGCTGTACCCGCTATCGTTTTGAACCTGTTTGGAGGGGTGGTAGCGGACAAGGTGGACCCCAGACGCCTGATAATGATAGTGCAGTCGCTGAACGCCGTAGCCGTCGGCGCCATGGCCACTCTGGTCTTGATGGGCTTGGTCCAACCCTGGCACATCATGGTGAACGCATTCATAATGGGAGCACTGGGCGCCTTCGATCAGCCGTCGCGGCAGGCTATTTTTCCTCATCTCATAGACCGGCGGGTGATGATGAACGCCGTGGCGCTGAACTCCATGGTCTGGCAGGGCAACAGAATAGTTGGTCCCGCCATAGCCGGAGTGCTCATCGCCTGGGTTGGAGCGCCTTTGACGCTGTATCTTGCCACCGCCGGCTTCTTGGTCTTCGTGATGTTCCTAAGCGCGATACGCATGCCCAGGATCCCGCGGTCCCGTTCAGCAGCCTTCTTTAGAGACCTCCTGGATGGCCTGTCCTTCGTGCGCAAACACCACATCTTCGCCTTTCTGCTGGGCATGACCTTCTTCAACAGCTTCTTTGGCCTGTCCTACGTTTTCCTGCTGCCCATATTCCAAAAAGACATTCTGGGAGTGGGACCGTCGGGACTTGGCTTCCTTCACGCCATGAGTGGAATAGGGGCAGTGACGGGGACGCTGATAGTGGCGTCTTTGCGTGATTTCCAGAACAAGGGTGTTGTGCTCGTTGGCGGCGCAATTGCCTTTGGAACGCTGCTCATCCTGTTTGGCTATTCCAATTGGTTCCCTGTTTCTCTGGCGCTGGTGGCTTTGGCCGGAATGTCCACTGCCACCTACATGATTCTGGCCCAGAGCACTTTGCAACTGCTGGTGCCCGATCAACTGCGCGGCAGGATTATGGGACTGTGGGGCATGACGTTCAATATAATGCCGCTCGGCGGGTTTTATGCGGGAATCCTCGCCAGCTACATCGGCGCTTCAAGCGCTGTGGCAATCGGCGGCGCGGCGGTGATAGCTTTTGCCGTATTCGGCGCTGCTCGCGACCGGCAGGTGCGCAGGCTGGACATACCGTCCATGCAGAGCACGATCAAGGGAGCATGAACGCCGGTGGTAGGTAGGATGCCAGGGAGCCCCGCCGTCGCAGATACGGTTCGAAATACCATCGCCGCCCGGCATTCGTTGTGGGGGAACCTGCCCCAATAGCAGTCTCTATGCTAAACTGAATAGGAAAGTTGACCTGATTGTGGAGAGTTGGCATGGCTGAAAAGCCGAAAGACCTGATCTACATGGACCACGCCGCTACAACCAATATGCGGCCTGAGGTCCTGGAGGCCATGTTGCCGTATTTCATGGAGAGCTACGGTAATCCCTCCAGCATCTACACCCTGGCCCAGGAGGCGCGCAAGGCTGTGGATGAGTCCAGGGAGGCGGTGGCGCGGATTCTGGGCTGTCGCACCAGCGAGGTGATTTTCACCAGCGGAGGCACGGAGGCCGACAACACGGCGGTCTACGGAGCGGCCATGGCTCTGCGACCCACCGGCGACCACATCATCACAACAGGCATTGAGCACCATGCCGTGCTCCACGCCTGTCATTTCCTGGAAAACCTGGGATACAACGTGACGTATCTGCCCGTGGATAGGTACGGTATGGTCGACCTGGAGGATCTGAACAAGGCCATCACGGATCGCACCATCCTGGTCAGCATGATGTACGCCAACAACGAGATAGGCACCGTCTTACCCGTGGCGGAAGCGGCAAAGCTGGTCAAAGAGCGTGCCTCCGCCATGGAGCGCAGCATCACTTTCCACACGGACGCCGTTCAAGCCGCGGGATACCTGGACATAGACGTGAAGCGGCTTGGAGTGGACATGCTGAGCCTTTCGGCGCATAAGTTTCACGGGCCCAAGGGCGTGGGCATCCTCTATGCAAGACGGGGCACTCCTTTCACGCCGCAGCACGTGGGCGGCAGCCAGCAGAGACAGCGGCGCGCCGGCACGGAGAACGTGGCCGGCATTGCTGGCAGCGCCAAGGCGCTCCGGCTGGCCATGGATGAGCAGGAGTGGCTCAGCGGGCACACCAGGTGTTTGAGGGACAGACTTATACATGGCATCCAGGAGAGGATACCCTCCGTTTTCTTGAACGGTCACCCGGAACGGCGTCTACCCAACAGTATCAACCTCTCATTCGAGCACCTGGAGGGCGAACCGCTGCTGCTGGGACTGGACTTCGCGGGGGTGGCGGCATCGAGCGGAAGCGCCTGCACGTCGGCATCCCTGGAACCGTCTCACGTTCTTGTCGCCATAGGGTTGACGGCGGAGCTGGCACAGTCCAGCCTGCGGCTGACGCTGGGCCGGGAAAACACGGATCAAGACGTGGACTACGTGCTGGAAGTCCTTCCTGATCTCGTGCAAAAGCTGAGATCCATGGCGTCCATATCTTCCATAACTGCGTAGCACTGTTATCATTATCCTGAGAGACTACAGATGACCAACCGAGCACTGACCACGTCTGCACTGGTTATTCTCCTCTCCCTGCTGGCCCTGTCCGCATGCACTGCGGGGTCGAGCGCCACGGACTGGGCCTTTGGAGAGGCCCTCACCGTCAGGGTAAAGGAGATGCGCCTTGTGGATGAGGTGGCATACTCAATAGAAGACAACCATTACGTGATCAGGCCCTCCCAAGAGGGCAGGATGATTGCGGCGGCCCACCTGGAGCTGCGCAACCGACAGGCAAACATTGTCTTCCTCTCCATAGACACGCAGTCCGCCAGGCTCAGAGACGGCGAGTTCTTTGACTACAGGCCGCTCAATCCATTCCAGGACAGGAGCGACGTGGCCGAGGAGTTGCCTTCGGATGGAAGCCTGCTTCCCTTCCTCTGGGGAGACGGCTTAGACGCCCCTACCGTGGAGTTACACCAGACCTGTGACGAGGCAGGCTCTCCCTGCGAGCTGGTGGGGTGGATGTTCTTCGAAGTCCCCAGCGACATAGAGTATTACCAGCTCATTTGGGAGACCGCGGATACAATATACATGCGGTTCTAGTAGAGCAGGGCACACACCATGGCACGGTGTGCGTACTGACATAATCATTGAAATCTCCCGTGCCGAGGGCCTAGTTTTTCCACGTAAAAACGCCGCCCAGGGAGGCTACCCTGGGCGGCGTTTTAGGCTGCCTTATACAGATGTTCAGCCTTCTGCTGCTTCTGCTGCCGGGTCAGGAAGGGTCGTTCCCGCCGGTAGCAGACTGTACTCAACTGTTTTACTCCCAGCCAGACGAATGCGGCCAGCAGCACAAGTATCGGAATGCCAGCTACTCCTAGCTGTAGTTTCTTCCGCTGCATGATGAAGCCTCCTTTCCCTAAGCCCACGCTATACATATATCTCGTAAGAGTTACACCATGTCAACAGGATACTGTGGCATAAGGCGCACGAAATCCGCCGTTTTCTGACAAAATAGCTCGCTTGGAAGGCGAATTGAGTCACTACGCGACCAAAGAGGACCTTGCCAATGCAAAGTTCACTATACTGGCGGCTTGGGAAGGTGCCCTCGTGAGCATCGTGCTTGCCAGCGCTCTGGCTGTCTCACGATTCTGGCCCTCTTGAAACTCGCAACAGATCGTCCAACATGCGCCTAGCAGGACTTATGCCTTGTCTGAACATTCACACAGCACTTGACAGTCACAGTGGCTGGTGTTAACTTTGGATAGTTACAGTAAGTGAATACTCTGCTTTGAATGGGAGTAGTAGGAGAAGCTCGGTCACAGAGAGCCGGCGGCAGCTGAAAAGCCGGTGACAAAGAGGTCCCGAACTCGCCCGGGAGCAGTTGGCTTGGGCCGTAGAGCTGGAGCCAACGGAGTTGCACCGTTATAGCAATAGAGAGCCCTGATGTGACGTTGGGGAAGAAGGGTGGTACCGCGGGAACCGTTTCCCGTCCCTTAGTGGGACGGGATTTTTTGTTGTCAGTCAAAGCTGAATTTGGAAGAGCTATTACGGAGGTAGAGGAGAAATGAAGCTCACGGGCGCCCAGATGGTTTGTGAGAGCCTTATACGTGAGGGTGTGGACCTGGTATTTGGGCTCCCTGGCGGCGCGATACTACCTCTCTACCAGACAATGCCGGAGTACCCGCAGATACGGCATATACTGGTGCGCCATGAACAGGGAGCAGCCATGGCGGCGGACGGGTACTTCAGGGCGTCTGGCAGGGTAGGGGTTGCCTTTGCCACCTCCGGGCCGGGCGCAACCAACCTGGTCACGGGCATTGCTTGCGCAAACATGGACTCCTCGGCAATGGTCTGCATCACTGGCCAGGTAGCCCGCGCCGCGATTGGCAAGGACGCTTTCCAAGAAGGAGACACCACGGGAGTCACACTGCCCATCACCAAGCACAACTACCTTGTGATGAAGGCGGCGGATATCCCTAGGGCTATCCATGAAGCGTTCTACATAGCAAAGACGGGCCGGCCAGGCCCCGTCTTGGTGGACATACCCAAGGATGTGTTCATAGAGAAAGCAGAGTTTGAGTACCCGGAGGAGATAGACCTGCCCGGATACAAACCGACTCTAGAGGGCCATCCCACCCAGATCAAGAAAGCGGTTAAGCTGATCAAGGATGCTCAGCGGCCTGTGATACTTGCCGGGCACGGCGTGATCATTTCCCACGCCTATGAGGAGTTGAGGGAGTTTGCCGAAAAGGCGGAGATCCCCGTCATAACCACACTGCTCGGCCTGAGTTGCTTCCCGGAGACACACGTGCTCAGCGTGGGGATGCCCGGTATGCACGGGGTGGCCTACGCAAGCCTGGCCATCGACAGGTCTGACCTGGTGATTTCACTGGGGGCGCGGTTTGACGACCGTGTTACCGGTCGTGTCAGCGCTTTCGCACCAAAGGCCAAGGTGATCCACGTGGACATAGACCCGGCGGTGATTGGGCAGAACGTGAAGACGCACGTTCCCATTGTGGGAGACCTGCGTCGCGTGCTCAGGACGCTCAACAAGCAGATAGAGCCGGCAACCCGCACAGAGTGGCTGGACGAGATCGAGCAGCTGCGCAGAGAGCATCCGTCCCTGCGGATGCCCAACAACCCCAAGCTGACCCAGCAGTTCATCCTGAAGCAACTTTCCGATATCACACAGGGCAAGGCGATTATAGTTACCGGAGTGGGGCAGCATCAGATGTGGGCGGCCCAGCTATACACGTTCACGGAGCCCAACACCATGATCACGTCGGGAGGCGCCGGAGCCATGGGATTCGAGGTGCCGGCCGCCATGGGGGCTCAGCTTGCCAGGCCCGGCGAGGTGGTCTGGTCGATAGCGGGTGACGGCGGCTTCCAGATGACGATGTCCGAGCTGGCGACTATGGTGGAGAACAAGATACCGGTGAAGTTCGCCATAATGAACAACCAGTTCCTGGGTATGGTTAGGCAGTGGCAGCACATGTTCTACAACGATACTTTTTACGCCACCGAATACACGGGAAACCCGGATTTTGTGAAGCTGGCCGAAGCGTTCGGGGTGCTGGGCATCAGAGTAACCGAGAACTACCAGGTGGCGAGCGCCATTGAAAAGGCGATGGCCCATGAAGGCCCGGTGATCGTGGACTTTGTGGTGGACCCGGAGGAGAACGTTTATCCAATGATCCCGCCCGGGGAGAGCGTCAACGAGCTTATAGAGGCGCCGGACCAGTTTGCGGCCGTGCTGGAGGCAAATCCGGACATGATGCCGCCGTCCTAGTGGTTGGTATAGTTGAGAACATGATTACAGCGGCAAAGAACTCTCACACACTTGTGGCCCTGGTTCAGGACAAGCCGGGCGTATTGAACCGCATAGCCAGTATGTTCAGGCGGCGCGGCTACAATATCTACAGCCTGGCCGTAGGCCACAGCGAGATACCCAACCTTTCTCGCATGACTTTTGTCGTGGAGGGCGACGATACCACGGTTGAGCAGGTCACAAAGCAGCTCTACAAGCTGATCGACGTTGTGCGGGTTACCGAACTGTCGGACACGGACTGCGTGTCCCGTGAGATGGCGCTGATCAAGGTGCGCTCCACGGCACAGAGCCGCAGCGAGCTCATCCAGCTGGTCGATATCTTCAGGGCGAACATCGTGGACGTTTCCGCCGGGTCCATGATCATTGAGGTGACTGGAGACGAGGACAAGATAGATTCGCTGTATACGCTGCTCAAACCGTTTGGCATAAGAGAGATGATGCGGACAGGCCGGGTGGCTATGAACCGTGGGCCGGCTACGTCGCACGGCTTGGAGAACGGTAGAGGAAAGAGCAAAAACCTGGGCAGTTCGGAGCAATGGTAAGCCCAAGCAAAACTCAAGGAGCAAGGCATGGCAACGGTCTACTACGAGAATGACGCCGATCTATCACTGGTTCAAGACAAGACAATTGGAGTCATTGGATATGGCAGCCAGGGGCATGCCCACGCTCTGAACCTGAAGGACAGTGGGCTTAACGTCATTGTGGGCCTGTACGAGGGAAGCGGGAGCTGGGCCAAGGCGGAAGAGGACGGCTTCAACGTTACCGTCGCTTCCCAAGCCGCCAAAGAGTCGGACATTATAGTCATGCTGCTCCCCGACACCTCGCAGGGCGAGGTGTACAAGCGTGACATAGAACCAAACCTCAGCGCTGGAAAGAGCATTGCTTTTGCTCACGGCTTTTCCATCCACTACCAGACGGTGGTCCCGCCCAGCAACGTGGATGTCTGGATGATAGCTCCCAAGGCTCCGGGACATAGGATGCGCGAAGTATACAGGCAGGGGAACGGGGTGCCTTCCCTGGTGGCGGTGCACCAGGACGCCACGGGCAAAGCCAAGGATACGGCCCTGGCCTATGCCTGGGGGGTAGGCTCTATGAGAGCGGGCGTGCTGGAGACCACGTTCAAGGAGGAGACGGAGACCGACCTCTTCGGCGAACAAACCGTGCTCTGCGGCGGCGTTACTTCCCTGGTCAAGGCGGCGTTTGAAACCATGGTAGAGGCCGGATATCAACCGGAGTCGGCCTATTTTGAGGTAATGCATGAGCTGAAGCTGATAGTGGACCTGCTGTATCAGGGCGGTATGGAGTACATGCGTTATTCGGTCAGCGATACGGCGGAGTACGGCGACTACACCCGTGGGCCCCGGATCATAGACGAAGATGTCAAAAGGAAGATGAAAAAGGTGCTGAGTGAGATACAAGACGGTTCCTTTGCCAGGGAGTGGATTGCTGAAAACGACGAGGGACGTCCCAGATTCAAGCTTCTACGTGAGGAGAACTCTGGCCATCCCATAGAGAAGGTGGGCAAGGAGCTGAGGGGTATGATGCCCTGGCTCAAGAGCACTACGTGATGATTGCCAAGCCATCATATACAGATGCGTTGGAGGTACGGCGCGTGGTCCGTTGTGAAGGCCGGGTCTTAGCAAGGCTGGGTCTAACGGACCGCGTTGTCCTGTGAACCCTCAGCTTCCCCCCCGATTCCATGCCCGCCGGGCACTATTCCGAATCGTTGAACTAGGAGCACCAGACCATGGTAGAGGACAAGGTATATATATTCGACACCACGCTGCGCGACGGCGAACAGTCGGCCGGCGCAGCCATGACCGTAGAAGAAAAGCTGGAGGTAGCAAGACGGCTGGAAGCAATGGGTGTAGACATAATAGAAGCAGGGTTCCCCGTAAGCTCCCCAGGTGATTTTGAAGCGGTGAGGGCTGTTGCCAAGGAGATACGTAAGCCCATCATCTGCGCCCTGGCACACGCCAATGCCGCCGCCGTGGATAAAGCGTCTGAAGCGTTGAAGAAAGCCAGGCATCCCCGCATCCACGTTTTCCTCTCCAGCTCTGATATTCACCTAATGCATCAGCTTCGCAAAGGCCGGGAAGAGGTCATGGATATGGCTGTGGCCAACGTGGAACGCGCCAAGAGCTACGTTGAAGACGTCGAGTTTTCCCCCATGGACGCCACGCGAACGGAACCGGAATACCTCTATACAATGCTCGAAGCCTGCATCAATGCCGGCGCCACTACAATCAACATTCCGGATACCGTGGGCTACACAACACCCGCCGAGTTTACCGAGCTGCTGGAGGGCATCAAGAAAAACGTGCCCAACATAGGCAAAGTGAGGCTAAGCGTCCACTGCCACAATGACTTGGGGATGGCCGTGGCCAATAGCCTTGCCGCCGTAAAAGCCGGGGTGCGGCAGATAGAGGGATGCATCAACGGTATAGGCGAAAGGGCAGGCAACGCGGCTCTGGAAGAAGTGATTATGGCTCTGCACACTAGGGCGGACCACTACAATGTCAGGTTGGACATAGATACAACCCAGATCCACCGTATCAGCAAGATGGTAAGCGATATCACAGGCTTCTCGGTGCAGCCCAACAAGGCTGTGGTGGGGAGAAACGCCTTCAGACACGCCTCAGGCATCCATCAGGACGGATTTCTGAAGGAGCGCACCACCTACGAGATAATGGACCCGCTGAGCATAGGCTGGCCTAGCAGCGAAGTGGTGCTGGGTAAGCTAAGCGGACGGCATGGACTGAAGTCCAGGCTCGACGAGTTGGGATATCAACCTACCGACGCTGAGCTAGGCCGTATATTCGAGAGCTTCAAGGAGCTGGCCGACAAAAAGCGCGAAGTAACCGATAGAGACCTGGAGTCGCTGATGGCCAACCAGCGCCGCAGCTTCGATGACATATACAAGCTTGACCATATACAGGTCTCGTGCGGCAATCACGAAATACCAACGGCTACCGTACGATTGATTGCGCCGGACGGACAAATCAAAACCGACGCCGCTACCGGCACGGGGCCGGTCGACGCTGTGTACCAGGCCATCAACCGGGTTATAAAGGTGCCCAACACGTTGACTGAATTCAGTGTACAAGCGGTTACGGAAGGCATAGACGCCGTCGGCGAAGTGAGCATTCGCATTGAGAGCGGAGATCAAGCGTTTGTTGGACGCGGCGCCGATACCGACATCATAGTTGCCAGCGCAAGGGCGTACATGAACGCCCTGAATCGCCTGCTCAACATGGGAGACGTGGAAAAACCGGCCGAAGCAGTAAGCTTTACCTAGTTGACAAAAGACACGGCGTGGCTTACAATCCTTCTGATAAGTAAGGAATGGAAGGAGGCCGACCATTGGCTGTTGTAACCATCACTAGCAAAAACCAAATAACGCTGCCCATAGAAATAGCCAGACAGCTGAACGTTAAAGCCGGAGACAAACTGGTGGTGGAGCTAGTTCAAGACCATGTTGTTCTCATGCCGCAACCTGGAAGCTGGGCTGACTACGTGGTTGGGAGTGTCAAGGGAGTTTACGGAACTCGCAAAGAAGATATTGACAGCTATATCAACGAAGTCCGCTACGGTGATGGAGGTGAGGCCGGTGAGGAGCTGTTGGGCGCACTCAACCTGGATGAGGAGCTTCGCGCTGTGTATGAGGCCGTTTCCTCTAGAGATATGTCCAGCTTGAGCCAGATCAGAGAAAGTTCCGGCGTATATCTTGCCCAGCAGAAGCTGGAGAAGCTGGAGGGACTGAGAGCAATTGAAAAGTGGGAGAATCCAGCTCACAAATCTGAAACTTACTATCGCAGAGCCGGTAGATGAGGAAGAATCCTCTTATTGGCCTCTGGCTGGAGCAATTGAGGCAATACCGCAGTGTTGCTCTGGACACCAACCTGATAATCTATGCGCTGGAGGGCGTTGCGCCCTATGATGAGATGGCGCTGCATCTGTTCAGATTGATGGAGCGTGGGATACTTCAAGGGGTTGCATCCACTATTGTCGAGGCTGAGACCCTGGTCAAGCCCATACGCAACCGTGACCGGCTTGCTATAGACAAGATAGAGCTCTTCTTTAGAAACCTGCCTAACTTGCTTGTGAAACCCGTGGACAGCAGGCTGGCCAGAACAGCGGCAAGGGTTAGGGCCGACAACAGGCTGACGCTGTTTGATGCGGTTATAGTGGCCACTGCCCTGGAACAGGGGTGCGACGCTATAATAGGCAACGACCGACTCATGGGGCAAAGGGTCACTGGGATACCTTACGTTTACCTTGAAAACTACCTTATCTGAGAGGGAAGAGATGCCCAATACCATGTTCGAGAAGATCTGGAGTGAGCACATAGTGCACGAGGAGCCGGATAAGCCGGCTATCCTCTACATAGACTTGCACCTTGTGCATGAAGTCACCTCACCACAGGCGTTCGATGGACTCCGTGTGAACAACCGCAAAGTCCGCAGAACGGACCTGACGGTTGCAACCGTGGACCACAATGTGCCCACAACAGACCGCACACTGCCTGTTGCTGACCTGATTTCCCGAGCTCAGATAGATGCCTTGAACCGGAACGTAGAGGAGTTTGACATAACCTACTACGGTATGGACAGCCCCGGCCAGGGGATTGTCCACGTCATAGGGCCGGAGATGGGCTATACCCAGCCTGGCAAGACAATTGTCTGCGGTGACAGCCATACCTCTACACATGGCGCATTTGGCGCGCTGGCCTTCGGCATAGGCACCTCTGAGGTGGAACACGTACTGGCGACACAGACCCTGCGCCAGGCGAAGCCCAAAACCATGGATATTCGAGTCGATGGGAAGCTGTCTTATGGCGTTACCGCCAAGGACATCATCCTGGCTATCATCGGCAAGATAGGTGTCGGGGGGGCCACCGGCCACGTGGTGGAGTATACCGGCGAAGCCATCCGCAGCCTCTCCATGGAGGGCCGCATGACGGTGTGCAATATGTCTATTGAGGCAGGAGCAAGGGCGGGTATGGTGGCTCCGGACGGAAAGACGATTGAATACCTCAGGGGAAGGTCCAGAGTCCCCCAAGGGGACGCTTTTGAAGCTACCGCCGAGAAGTGGCTCTCGCTTAAAACGGACGCGGCCGCCGCCTACGACACCACGGTTGAGCTGGACGCGTCTACTCTGTCGCCCTTTGTCACCTGGGGGACCAACCCCGGCATGGTGGTGCCGGTGGTGGAGCGCGTGCCTGATCCGGGTTCGTTCCAATCCGCGGTGGAGCGTGAGGCGGCGGAGCGCGCCTTGAAGTACATGGACCTGGAACCCGGCAGACCAATGCAGGAGATACTCCTTGACCGTGTCTTCATAGGCTCCTGCACCAACTCACGCATAGAAGACCTGCGCGCCGCCTCAGAGGTGGTCGGCGGGCACAGGGTGAACGACAAGATTAGGGCAATGGTGGTGCCAGGCTCCACGGCAGTGAAAGCCGAGGCGGAAGCGGAGGGTTTGGATAGGATATTCATGGACGCGGGGTTCGAGTGGCGTGAGTCGGGGTGCTCCATGTGCCTGGGTATGAACCCGGACATCCTGGGCCCCGGTGAACGGTGCGCTTCCACGTCCAACCGCAACTTTGAGGGAAGACAGGGACCGGGCGGACGCACGCACTTGATGAGCCCGCAGATGGCCGCCGCAGCCGCCATTGCCGGGCATATTGTGGATATCAGGGAGTGGAACTTCAGCTAGGAGAAAAACTGTGGAACCGTATGTAAGAGTGACCGGGAGAGCCGTTCCTTTGGATAGGGCCAACGTAGATACTGACCAGATAATTCCCGCCAAGTACTTGAAGCGCATTGAGCGCACGGGATTCGGGGAGTTCCTCTTCGACTCGTGGCGAAAGCTGCCAGACGGGAAAGCCAACCCCGACTTTGTTCTCAACGATCCTAAATACAAAGGCGCCACGATCCTCATCACCGGGCCGAACTTCGGCAGTGGCTCCTCCAGAGAGCATGCTCCCTGGGCGCTGGAGGACTACGGGTTTCGCACCATCGTCGGTTACGGCTTCGCCGACATCTTTCGCAACAACTGCTATCAGAACGGTATGCTGCCCGTGCAGCTTGCACCAGAAGACGTCGATCACTTCATGGGCAAGGCCAAGGAAGGTGCGGACTATGAGATCACCGTCGACCTCGAGCGCTGCCTGGTTACGGGGTCGGATGAATACACGGCGGAGTTCCAGATGGACACGTTTCGTCGCGACTGTTTGCTGAGAGGCCTGGACGATATAGGTCTAACCCTGGAGCACGAAGCCGCTATCTCTGAGTACGAGCAGGCACACGCTACAACGTAGTCATCCGGCTTGGTTGACTTCCCTGTTGGATAGTGCTAGGAATACGTGCATCTGTTCAAGGGGTGCTCCAGCAGATGAGTGTCAAAGGTCTCACTCAGCAATGGGATATATCTTCAGGTCTTGTCCTCACTGACCCTGAGTCCAAGGAGTTGCTGCATGAGGCGGGAATACCGGTAGCTGAAACCAAGACGGTAACGTCCGCCGATGAAGCCGTCTCCGCCGCCAAGGCTTCCGATTTCCCCATCCTGCTTAGGCCCGTATCCAGGCAGCGACTCCTGCTTGATGGTGGAGCAGTTATACCGTTGTCGTCTGAAGCGGACCTGCGCAACGCCTTCCCCACGCTCCTTGCTCAGGCAAAATCCTGGGACGCCAGTGTGGAGGCGCTCTCTGTAAGCAAGGCGCCGCCTTCCGGCGTAGAGGTGATAGTCCGCCTGCACCAGGACCTGCTGTTCGGACCCGTCCTCTCGTTCGGCTATGGAAAGATGGCCGTAGAGGTGTGGGAAGACGTAGCATACCGCATTGTGCCCCTCACCGGTAAGGACGCCAAGCTTATGATACGCGAGCCAAAAGGCAGCCGGCTTCTGCAGGGATACGGAGCGCTGCCCGCGCCGAGGGCCTCCCTCCTGGAAGGGATGCTTCTAAAAGTCTCCGACCTTGTCCATGAGAACCCTGAGATAGAGAGCTTGGAGCTGTTCCCCGTCTACGCTTATAGAGAACAGGTACTGGTTGCAGAAGCAAGGATAGGGTTGAAGGAAAGAGAAGAGGCCTGATGCACAAGCTGGAACGTATCTTCAGTCCAAGAAGCGTTGCCGTTGTTGGCTCCAAGCAGGTGGACAACCACAACTGGCTGCGCACCGTGCTGCCATTCCAGGGACCTAAGTACCACATCAACATAGACAAGAATGAATGGCCCAGCGCGGAAGAGCTGGGGTTCCCCAACTATGAAAGGCTGGTGGACGTCCCCGGGGACGTGGACTTCGTGATCATATCCGTGCCTGCGCAGGTGGTGCCCTACGTAATCAAAGACTGTATAGCCAAGGGCGTGGCCGGGGTGCATCTCTATACGGCGGGCTATGGCGAGCTAGGCACTGAGGATGGCATTCACCGAGAGCGGGAGTTGCTCCGGCTTGCCCGCGACGGCGAGTTGAACGTAGTAGGCCCCAACTGCCTGGGCGTTTTCAATCCCAAGGTAGGCATAGGGGTGAATCTGGGCGGCTACCACGGCGACGCTGGGAACTTCGCTTTCATCTCTCAGAGCGGTTCTCAGTCGGGAGGATTTGCCAGGGGTTGTCTGGCCAACGGGATCAAAGTAAGCAAGCTGGTGAGCATGGGCAACGGCATCATTCTGGACAGCACGGATTACCTGGAGTACTTTGCCCAGGACGAAGACACCACGGCGATAGGCATGTACTTGGAGGGGATCAGAGACGGCAGGCGTTTCTATGAGGTCCTGCGCCAAGTATGCGCCAAGAAGCCCGTCCTTGTCTGGAAGGTAGGAGAAACGGAGGATGCGGCGCGGGCCGTAGCATCGCACTCCACCTCCATGACAACGGAATCCGCGGTCTGGGACGCTATGCTCCGTCAGTGCGGCGCCATCAAGATGGAAAGCGTCGACGAGGTCTTCGAGACGGCCAAGCTCCTCCTGCAACTGCCGCCGACCACCGGTGACAGGCTGGGGCTGCTGGCGTTGTCAGGCGGGCATGCCACTGAAATGACCAACGTCTTCTCCAAGGCCGGCTTCAGGGTGCCTTCGCTACAAGAGAGCTCCTATGAACGTATACTGGAAAAATTCGAGATTGTAGGAAGCACGTATCGCAATCCCATCGAGGGGCGCACGCTGAACAATCCCGATCACCTGAACAACGTCATGGACGTACTGAACGACGATCCGAACGTGGACATCATCGTCCATGAGGTGCATACCGTTGTCAGAGACGGCGAGCCTTCACTATATAGAGGGCATGGCCCGGAGTTCCTGGCCGAGTTTCGCAAACGGGCCAAGAAGCCGTACGTAGCCGCCATCTCTACGTCACATCCCCACCCGCCCCAAGAGGTAGCGGACGAGTTCTACAAGAGGCTCACGGGTGCCGGCATACCCGCTTTGCACGGACTGCAGGGCGCGGCAGTGGCGTTGCGAAAATTTGTCGACTATTACCAGTACCGAGAGGCTTAGCAGAAGGTACAGTGGCGGACTCCTCTTCAGATTTACCGGCTGAAGTAGAAGCAAGACCTGTTGGCCGTATCCGCGGCTCTGTGGTCGCTTTTGAAGTAGCCAACTTTCGCATCCTATGGGCCGGCCGCGCCAGCTCCAACATGGCCCGGCAGATGCGTGTTTTCCTCCGTGCCTGGATGGTCTGGGAGATAACGGACTCTCCCTTCCTGTTGGGCTTTGTTACCTCCTCTCTGGCATGGCCCATGCTCTTCATGCCGTTTCTCGGTGGCTTCCTAGCGGACAGGATAGACCGCCGTTTCCTGGTCAAAGTCACGGAGTCGCTCCTTGTAGTGCTCTGGGCCGCCGTGGCCGTTTTGATAATTGTGGGCCTGATCCAGTGGTGGCACTTCCTGATTTCATCCGTTCTTAGCGGCGTGATTCAGTCGATTGGACGGCCGGGTCATCAGGCGCTTTTGGGAAGCATCGTGGACAAACCGCGCCTCTCCAACGCCGCAGCATGGGACAATGTGGCCGACACCTGGCCCAGGATAGCCGGCCCGGCGTTGGGCGCTATACTGGTAGGCGTTATAGGTGCGGGATGGGAAGGGATCCTCTTCGCATCAACGGCGGCAATGCAACTGTTCACCGCCGTAACGGTGTTTCTGCTGGACTGGGACCCCCAGGAGCAGCGCGCCAGACAGCGAGGGTCCGGTGAAAGAGGCTCCTTTGCGGAGGGCTTCAAGTACGTCTGGAATGACAAGGTGCTCTTTGGCTTGATCAGCATAGGCGTGACCTTCTCCGTGATTGGAGGCGCCGCCGGGTTCATGCTGCCCATTTTTGCCGATGCAATGCTGGGAGAGGGCGCTTCCGGGCTGGGGTATCTAATGACCGTTTCTACAGTGGGCGGCGCCATTGGCGCGCTGACTGTTGTATCTCTTTCCAATTTTGGGCATAGGGGCTATCTGTTGCTGGCCGTGGCCGTACTCAATACGGGTCTACTCATAGCTTTTTCCAGGTCAGACGTATTTATTCTAACAATGGTACTGGTCTTCGGCATGGGACTGGCCCAGGTGATGTTCCGCGCCATGCGCATAGTGGCCATGCAGGTGCTAGCCCCGGACGACCTGCGCGGCCGGGTGATGAGTTTCCAGACCACCATCCAAGGGATGAGCTGGATAGGCGTTCTTCTGTTGGGAGGCATTGCGGAGGTGTTGAAGCGCCCCGGAGGCCTGGACCTTGGTTTCGTGCAGCTGGGCGGTAGCATAGCCAGTGGAGTGGCCGATACCGTGCTGTTAAGCGGCATAGCCTACGGAGTGGTTACTCTGATCTTCTTTGCCGTCTTCTCTTCGTTGAGAAGCTTTAGATAGTCCTCTGCCCTTGCTTTACTTGTATGCTTTTCCTACCATTCCACAATGACTGCCAACTTTGAGCTTCATTCGGTTGACGGCGCCGCTCGCGCCGGAGTTTTGCACACGCCGCACGGCCCCGTGCCGACCCCGGTGTTCATGCCGGTTGCCACTCAAGGCTCGGTTAAAACGGTGACCCCCCAGGAGCTGCATTGCCTGGATGCCGCTCTACTCTTGGGCAATACCTACCACCTGTATCTGCACGGCATTGAAACCGTGCGCGACCTGGGAGGGTTGAGCCAGTTCATGGGCTGGAACGGCCCTACGCTTACGGATAGCGGCGGGTTCCAAGCTTACAGCCTGAGCGGCCGCGCCAAGATCACCGACGACGGAATTGAGTTCCGATCACATATTGACGGCTCACGTCACCTGTTCACCCCCAGGCAGGTCATCGACTATCAAGAATGCCTGGGGGCGGACATAATCATGAGCTTGGACCAGTGTTTGGCCTATACCAATGACAAGGATGCGGTGCAGGATGCCATGGAGCGTACCCACCGCTGGGCGGAGATATGCCGTGAGGCGCATTCCAGGGATGACCAGGCGCTCTTTGGAATTGTGCAGGGCGGGATGTTCGAGGATCTGAGAGAGGAGTCGGCCTCTTACCTAAAAGGACTGGATTTTTCGGGATATGCCATCGGTGGCCTGAGCGTGGGCGAGCCCAAGTCGATCATGTACCCGCTCGTGGAGCATACTGCTGGGCTGCTGCCGGAGGACAAGCCGCGCTATCTCATGGGTGTGGGTTCGCCGGAGGACCTGGTGCATTGCGTAGCCAGGGGTGTGGACATGTTCGATTGCGCCCTGCCGACAAGGGTGGCGCGTAACGGGGCGCTCTTCACCAGGTGGGGAAGGCTGGATATACAATCTCCCGTGTTCCAGGGCATCAGAAGCCCCGTGGAGGATGGATGTGACTGCTACACCTGTACTCATTTCACCGCGGGTTATCTCAACCATCTGTTCAAGGCGAAAGAGCTCCTGGGCCTGCGATTGGCTACGATTCACAACTTGAGGTTTGTGATGAGGCTTATGGCCGATATGCGTGCGGCCATAGCCGGGGGCAGCTTTGATCTTTTTGCCAGGGAGTTCCTGGACGACTACCGGCCCGCGGACGAGGCGACTCGTTTGGAGCAGAGCCGGAGATGGTTGGCTTCGCGGAGTAGGGGAGGCTAGAAAGAGCCGCCGGCGACTGCCGGGACGATGCTCAACTCATCTCCCGAATTCATCTCTGTTTTCAGACCGTCCAGGAATCGGACGTCTTCACCGTTGAGGTAGACGTTGACGAAATAGCGGAGGTCACCCGACTCATCGCAAATGCGCTCTTTGATGCCTGGGTGCTTGGCATCCAGTGAGTCGATCGATTCGCCTACGCTTGAGGCCTCCACGGCTACCTGTGATTCGCCATTAGTCACGCGGCGCAGTGGCCCTGGTATTCGCACAGTGACGCTCATCCGCTAGTCCCTCCTAGGTATTGCAGCGTTGGACTCCAACTATTGTACGGCAGGTGAAGATGAAGTTCATCCTTCTATTACATCTCCACCCACCGGGTCAACACGCACTCCCAGTCCGGTGACCCACTCCAGGCTCCGCTCTATCTCTTCTTCATCGCCGATGAGCTCCAGCACCACCCAACCCATCTCCTCGCGCACGTCCGCTCGGCGGATGTTGGTCACAACGTGGAACTCCTGTCCCAGGTTGTGAATGACCGGTTCGGTAATCAGTACTGGGGGGAATGTAAACTTGACGCGCTTATTGGCCATTAGAAAGCCTCCTGCTAATATGCCGGGCTAGCATGAAGAGCCTCTTCGAAGGCTTCCAGATTGGGCTTTGTAAGGACCGGTCTGACCACGTCCTCCACCGCTTCAATTGTCTTGAGCCCGTTTCCCGTGATATAGGCCACCGTGACCTCGTCGGGCTTGATCCTGCCTTGCTCCACTAGGCGCTTCAGCCCCGATATAACTACACCGCCGGCGGTCTCGGTGAAGATACCTTCCGTTTCGGCGAGGAGCTTGATGCCGTCGGCGATCTCGTCCTCCATTGCCGTTACCGCCGAGCCTTCCGAAGCCTTGATTGTATCCAGCGCGAATACGCCGTCTGTGGGGTTGCCTATGGCCAGCGACTTGGCGATGGTGTTGGCCCGCACCGGTTTGACCTGCCGGGTGTTGTTGTCGTAAGCCTCTATGATTGGAGAGCACCCCTCTGGCTGGGCCACGTGCATCCTTGTATTCACTTTGCCTATTAGACCAAGATCCGACAGCTCCTTGAGCCCCTTCCATATCTTGGTGAACATGGAACCGGAGGCGGCGGGCACCACCGCGTGGTCGGGGGCGCGCCAGCAGAGCTGCTCGGCGACTTCATAAGCCAGGGTCTTGCTGCCCTCGGCGTAGAAGGGGCGGATGTTGATGTTGACGAACGCCCAGGGATAGTTGTCGCCTATTTCAGAGCAGAGGCGGTTGACCTCGTCGTAGGAGCCGTCCACTGCAATGAGGGTGGGGTTGTAGATGGCGGCGCCCACCACCTTGCCCCGCTCCAGGTTGGCGGGAATGAAAACGAACGCCTTCATCCCTGCCCGCGCCGCATGCGCAGCGACGCTGCAAGCAAGGTTGCCTGTGGAGGCGCAGGCCAGGATATCGAAGCCGAACTCGCGGGCTTTGGTTGCCGCTATGGTGACCACCCTGTCCTTGAACGAGAACGTGGGGTTCACCGAGTCGTTCTTCACGTAGAGGTTTTCCAAACCCAGCAATCTGCCCAGATTGTTGCATTTGACCAAGGGGGTGAACCCGGCTTCTATTTCAACCGCGTCCTCTATGTCAATTGGGAGAAGGTCGTGGTAGCGGAGCATGGAGACAGGACCGGAAGCTATGCGCTCCCTGCTTATCACCCTGGCGATGGCGTCATAGTCATAGACGACTTCAAGCGGGCCGAAGCAGTAGTCGCAGACGTTCAACGGCTCTACGGGGTACTCCCGGCTGCAGGAGCGGCAGCGTAGAGCGGATACATGGGCCAATTTCAGGTTCTCCTGTTCCTAAACAAAGCAAGCCGCTCTACAAGAGCGACTGCTTGTACCTCCTGATTTGCTGCGTAAACTACGCCTAACAATGCTAGCAACAGCACCTGTAGGTGTCAAGGAAAGCGTATAGGGTTAGTACATATCGGACAAGACCTTTGTGTTGCTACCACGGCCACCACCGACGCGGCCTGGGCAGGCGCTGCCGCAGGAAAGTCTCCAGGTTGGGACGGTGTAGCACCGTTCTGCCAGCGCCGCTGGCGTCCTGGTCGATCAGGGTTGAAGGCACGTCTTCCCATGAAAAGTCACTTCTGCCGAAGGCGTCTCTAGATTGCCAGACGATAACTCTGTTTCCGTCGATAGTCCATCCGTTGGTCACAGAGCCTTCGCTCTTGGCATAGGCCGCGGGTCGGAGCAGGTTAACAAGGCGGGCTTTGACACGGTCGTACCGCTTCTCGGCGTAGTCCAGCCAAGTGATGTTGTGGCACCAGTCTGGCGTAGGCTCGTCACCAGCCTGTGACAGGATACCGCTCAGCACACCCGAAGAAAGGGCCAGCCAGTCCTCGGGAAGGCGTTCGTTGTCCAGATGGTCCAAGATCTCGGTCAGATAACGACGATACAGATGGCCGGTCAGGCTCCGGCGCATCTCCTGTATCCGGCCTTGCAGCCGTTGGCGCAGGCTTTCGTCGTGGGCCGGCAAGGCGGTGGTTGTGTATATCATCAGGCTGCGCTTGACCACCTCGTCGGGGAATGACTGAGGCTCAGCGTTCATGGACAGGATAAAGCCGGGGTGCTCAGGAACGCCGGGCTGTAGTTCATCCTTGATCATGTCTCGGCCATGGCTGTTGAAGGCCCGGCGACCGATGTCGTCAAACACCACAGGAAAGCGCTTGTACCCCTGCTGCAACCCGCGCAGTTGTGCCTTGGTGAAGCTCCCCTTTTCGACTGTGTGGGCAAGGCCAAACATGGAGGTCATCAGTGTGTCCACCAGGCTGGTCTTACCGCAGTTGGACTTGCCAAAGACTATGGCAAAGGATGGATAACGAATCACATCGCTGTCCTGCAACAAAGCCAGCGAGCGTAGGTCGCAAATGAATGGCGAGAAGTACAGCCAGGACATCAGGATGAAGTAGTCGCGCTGCAAGCCTGCTACGTTGCCCTCAAAAGCGCCTTCGTAGTTCTTGAAGTACTCAAGCAACAGGTGAGAGTCCCTTTTGACGGAAGCGTCATCCCATTCCAGGGGAAACGGCTCGCCGGACAACAGGGCCGTGCGGTTTGTCCTGTCTATGGAAAGGTAGCGGTTGTCCGCCTCCTCCGCGGATTTTACAAGGCGTATGCGGCTAATCTCCCGCTTGATCTCTGGCGTGATGGTCTGCTTGCCGTTGCGAATGGGCGGGGCTGCCGCAGATAACCTTGGTCCCAGCACGGCGGCCACCTTTTCGATGCGTTCTATCTGAACCGGCGCCGATACCTGCGATTCTTCGGCTGTAGGCGCTTCGATAATCACTGTGCCAGGTGTATTGGATATAACGGGCGTATCGGAGACCTCGATTTCGGCGTTGGTTATGAGTTCCTCCGGTAGGGGGATTTCGTCCGAGGCCGAGTCCCGGATGATATCGTACATACGGTTGTAGTGGCTCCAGGCCGCTTCATCCTCGTCGAAGACAACCAGGGTCTCCGGCTGTCTGCCGGAGAAGGCTTGCTCCGACAGGTTGGCGGAGCCGACGATCACGCGATTGCGCCCGTCCTCACTCGACAGCAGGTAGAGCTTAGCGTGGGCTATGGCCTTCCTAAGGACGCGAAAACGGGCCTGCCCGGCGTGGACTCTTTCCAGAATGTGAAGGTGCCGTTCATCCTTCAACCCCATGATAGCGGCGCGGGTGTCCCCAACCACCACCTTCTGAAAGGCCAGGATGCTCTTGATCTCCCGCAGTGTTCCCTCGTATCCGAACACGCACTCAAAGGAGTTGAGGGCGAACTGGTCCAGCATCCTTACTATGGCGTTGACACTGGAAGAGTAGGTCAGTACCCGAAGTTGGTCGTAGCCGGTAAACAGGCTCCAGTCAAACGGCTGCTCGCTTACAAAGCGGGCGTTGACCACACGCAGCCCGGTGCCGTCGTCCAACCTGAGAGCAGACTGGCTCTCGTGCGCTCCGTTAGATTGTCCGAATAGCTGATCCATGCTTTCTAACTACCTGCTGAGTGATCATTCTCTCCAGTCAAATTGATGCTCCGCCAAGAATATTACTACATGTACTCAGGCAACTCTATGTAATCAGCGGCATCAATCACCTCCCGCCGTCTACCGACCATCCCCGCTCCGGGTGACCCCATACCGACACCACCTACTTCCCAATCAACCCTCATCACCACTAACATTCCTCCATGATCACGTCAACCAAATCCCATCACCCCTCCGGCAAGCATGCCCCAATCGGTTACGAAAACCGCACACACTTCTGCGATATTCGGATTTGTTTCCCATATTTCCATAAAAGTTGGTTCGTTTTTAGCTTTGGAATTGACATAACGTCTGAAACAATTCCTCGCCCCATGAGCGGGCAAATCGAAAAAGGGGGTGTGAGGCGCAACCGTTTGGAGCTGCCGTCTACCGCTCCTCCGGCGCGTTGATGGTGTCTCCATATAGGCCCAGCGGAGCGTCCAGAGTCGTGGGGAGCGCCTCCAGTTCCGGGTTGCTCAGCACCGCCTCGATGCACTCCTGGCTCCCGCCAACGTAGGTGTCGTACAGGTCGATGTCCGTTGCCACGCACCACGCTCGGTCTTCAGGCCACCAGATGTTCGGCGACTCCCTCCAGAAAGGCCCGTCTCCGGCAAGGAAAGCCATTATGGAATCGATGGGGCCGCGGAACAGCAGGTAATCGCGCCCTGGAGCTCTCACCCGGGAACTGGCCTTGTATAGGCGGGTGTCTATGTTGCCGTACCCTTCCCAAAGGCAGAAGTAGCAGCTGCCGGGGGTTGAGGTGAAGCCCCTGAGCGCCTCGACCAGTGTACGGCACTCCCTTTCCGGGATGGACCCCACCTGGGGATGGGAACCCCACGGCGGGCCCTTGTACATGTCGCGAGGGTCTTCACTCAGATTTGCGATTCGCCTGAACTGCATCAGAGGATGGACAGTCCGTCCCGTCCACGAGGCCACCGTAGACCATCGCACCGGGTGCTCCTCATCGCCGTCCAGGTAGGCCGGATGAAACAGGCGGGCGTATGCCGGAAAGCCGCCGGGCAGCAGGGCTCGCAGCAGCAGGGCGCGCAGCGTCCCGAAGTCGGACAGGCTCTCCTCCACCCACCTGGCGCCCGACACGTCCTCTGAGAACGCCAGGCCGTCAGGCGCCAGCTTGGTCTGGCGGATGGGTATGCCCCCTCCGGTGGAGAGCGTCGCCATACTGGACATGCCGGCTCGGCCCCTGCCCAATACCGAGCGCAGCCTCTGGATCCATCTCAGACGCAATTGGGACTCCTACTTTCTGAACAAACCCAGGAACCGCGCCTCGTAGTGCTCAAACAGCCCCCATCTCACTAGTTCCTTGTGCAGCAGGCTGGGGTCCTGCCCCTGCTTTACCTGCTGGAACAGCTCCTCTACCCTTTGTATCGCGCCCCTGGGCACGTCCATCGGCGGCACTGGGTCCAGCAGTCCCATCGCTTCCATCTCTCTGGCATTGGACTCCGACGACTGCGCCGTGTAGTCATAGATGAACTTGAACAGGGACACGTCCCACAGCTCGTCCAGGCCGCTGAGGACAACCGCCGTTCCCACGCCCTTCTCGTCAAGATCTCTGCCTATCCGCTCTGCTACCGCCCGAACATGGCCGTTTACAATCTCCAGTCCCCCCGGCTCGTTGCGGTACTTGTACAGTATGCCCGGACTGTTGACGCCGAACTGCTCTGCCTGGCGCCGCATGTACTCCCGCACCTCTTCGCTGAATCCTTCCAGGTTCAGCATATAGCCCGGCGTCACAATATCGGGCTTCTGAGCCATGACCCGTCCGTCTCTGACCACCGCTTCATCTTCGCCATTGTTGATCTCATGGTAGGCCGGCTCCGTCACCACGTAGTATCTGAGGTCGGTTACGCCAAACGTGGCAAGCCGCTGCCTGGGCGATCGTATCACCCTTGTCAGGTCCACAGCTCTTGCTATCCTTCGCTGCTCTTCGTACATCTTTGAGTTCTCTTATATTACTATACTGTCAGCAGGCCTATGTCATATCAGCTTTGGCCACGTCGCCGTCGCTACGTGGGATTACAAATATAACATCAAGAAGCGCGGCAATATGCCTCTTTCCCCCTGCGCTAGAATAGCCGTATGGAGTTCAATCAAATCAAAGCCCTCTTTGAAGCGGAGCTTGTCCGCGAGCTTGGTGCGGAGCAGCCGTTCCGCATAGTGCCCACCGGCCAGTGGACCGGGCGGTGCACCGAAGGCGAAGTCCACTTGGAAGACATCCCCCGCGCCTGCTTTGACTGCCACAAAATCCACGTGCCGGCCTGGGAATACGACGGTTTTACGGAAGCGCGCGTCGGGGCATCCGTGGAGATGATCGTAGAGCAGCTTGAAAGAGGCTGAACGTTTGGCAAGGCCTTGCTAACGCCGCGGCGAGTCCCTTAATATAGTTTGCGTCCATGCTTCAGAACGGATTCTCACATAGGAGTAACCTCCGGGGGCCAACCACCCCCGGTGTCACCGCACAGGTATAGCTGCGACAACTGGCTGTTAGCTACACCGGAGGTGACTTATGGAACAAATCAACGTAGGTTCTGAAGACGCATCCCCTGAAATCGCCGATTACCGCTACCGTTTGCGGCACTCCGCCGCCCACGTCATGGCTGAGGCTGTCATGGAGCTTTTCCCTGAGGCCAAGCTGGCCATAGGCCCGCCCACGGATAACGGTTTCTACTACGATTTCCTTGTCTCACGGCCCTTTACCCCTGAGGACCTGGAAGCCATAGAGAACCGCATGGAGCAGAGCATACGCGCCGGTCTGCCCTTCACGGGCCGCGAGCTTTCCCCTGAGCAGGCCAAGAAGCTGGAAAAGGACCAGCCCTTCAAGTTGGAGATCATCGATGACCTTCCGCCCGGAGAGGCCATAACCTTTTACAGGCACGGCAACTTTGAAGACCTCTGCCGCGGGTCGCACGTAGATTCCACCGCTGAGATTAAGGCCTTCAAGCTGCTCTCCGTGGCCGGTGCATACTGGCGCGGCGATGAAAAGCGACCCATGCTACAACGCATTTACGGCACCGCTTTCGAGTCCAGGGACAAGCTGGATGCCTATGTGGACAAGCTGGAAGAGGCCCAGCGGCGCGACCATCGCCGCCTTGGCGCCGAGCTTGACCTGTTCATCATCGACCCAATAGCCCCGGCCAGCCCCTTCTTCCTCCCCAAGGGCGCCGTGGTCTATCACGCCCTGATGAGCTACGTCAGGGAACTCTACAAGCGGCACGGCTATCAGGAAGTGATAACCCCGCAGATATTCGATACCGACCTGTGGCAGCGCTCCGGCCACTACCAGAACTACCACGAGAATATGTACGTCATCCACCAGGACCAGCGTGAGTACGCCGTGAAGCCCATGAACTGCCCGGCTCACGCCTTGATCTACGCCTCACGGCTTCACTCCTACCGTGACCTCCCCCTCCGCATCGCCGACTTTGGCAGGCTTCACCGCTACGAGCGCTCGGGGGTTATCCACGGCCTGACCAGGGTACGCACCTTCTCACAGGACGACGCCCATATTTTCTGCACGCCTGACCAGATTGCCACGGAGGTTCTCACGCTCATCCGCATGTACCGGCAGACCTACTCTCTGTTCAAATTTGATCGCGTACGCATCGCCCTCTCCCTGAGGCCGGAGAGGCGAGTGGGTTCCGATGAGATGTGGGACAGGGCTGAGCTGGCGCTGCGCAGCGTGCTGGAAGAGACGGGCCTTCCATTTGAACCCTTCCCCGGTGAGGGCGCTTTCTACGGCCCCAAGATAGACTTCTTCGTTCCCGATGCCCTCGACCGCGAATGGCAGCTCGGCACCATCCAACTCGACTTCTCCCTGCCTGAGCGGTTCGATCTGGAATACGTGGACCACGACAGTTCGAGACGACGCCCCGTGGTGCTGCACAAGGCCATGGTCGGCTCGCTGGAGAGGTTCATGGGCGTTCTGATTGAGCACTATGAGGGCGCTTTCCCCGTTTGGCTGGCGCCCGTACAGGCCGTGGTAATACCCATCGCCGACAGGCACGTGGAGTATGCCAGGCAGGTCGAGCAGCGGCTGGCCCAGAACGACATCCGCGTCGATGTCGATGACCGCAACGAGAGGATGAACGCCAAGGTCCGCGACGCCCAGCTGAAGAAGGTGCCATACATGCTCATCGTAGGTGACCGCGAGGCCCAATCGGACAGCGTCTCCGTGCGCCTGCGCTCCAACGAAGACCTGGGTTCCATGCCCGTGGAGCAGGCCCTGGCGTCTATCAAAGGGGCCATATCAGCATACACTTAGACTACCCCAGACCCGTTCATCCTTGCTTGGATTCCACCTCTTCCGTTAGTGCGAGGAACCGAACCAATCCGGCGGGGTGAGGATACGGTCTCAGAGCAGGTACAAGGTTACTTATTATCAAACGTGTTGGTCCACCAAGATTGGATTGCCGTCAGGGTCGGTTAGCACAAAGCTCGCCGGTCCTGTGCTGTTTTCGTCTGCTTCAACCTGTAGTTGTAGGCCCTCCGCTTTGAACTGCCGCTGCAGGTCGCGCACGTCTGTATAGGTTTGGAGGTTTTGGCCCTGGCTATCCCACCCTGGATTGAAAGTCAGCATGCTCTTTTCGAACATCCCCTGGAAGATACCTATCGTGCAGCTCCCGTTCCTTAGGATCTGCCAGTTCTCTGAAGGTTCACCTGCAACGACCTCGAATCCCAGCTTCTCGTAGAAGGTTCTCGAAGCCTCGAGGTCTTGGACAGCCAAACTAACCGAAAAGGCGCCAAGCTCCATATTGATCCTCCCAATTTGCGAATCGGTCTCTCATGGGCTACGAGTTACCCGAGCGACTGGCCAGCGTGCTGCTAAAGTCAAATCTGGGCCTTAGAACAAAGCCCGTGTCCTTCTACGGTTGAGTTTACCATGTCTAAGAGGCTGACCGTCATTGTGAGGAACCGAAAGCAATCCATGCATACAGCTAACACCGGAAGCCAAGGGCGTGCTCATCCGCAAACCTTTACTGCTTCAGCCATGCTGTGGTATATTCCTCACCTAATCGATTCGAAGAAAAAGAGAGGTGACTGAGGATAGCTAGAGAGTACCGGGCCAACAGGGCTATACGCTCACCCAGCGTTCGCGTTGTGGATGAACAGGGTCAGCAGCTAGGCATCATGAGAATCCAGGAAGCCATGGCATTAGCCCAGGAGCGGGATCTGGACTTGGTGGAGGTTGCACCCGGCGCCGACCCTCCTGTCTGCCGTTTGCTGGACTACGGGCGTTTCCGTTACGAGCAGGCTAAAAAGGAAAAGGAAGCCAAGAAATCCCAGAGATCTATTGAACTCCGTGAAGTGCGGCTCAGGCCCAACATCGGTCAGCATGACCTGGATGCCAAGGAGCGCACCATCAGGAAGTTCCTGGACAGCGGAGCCAAAGTAAAAGTGACCGTCCTCTTCAGGGGAAGGTCCATTACTCACCCGGAGCTGGGTGTCTCGCTTCTTCGCAAAGTTGCTGAAGGCTTGCAGAGCATCTCCAAGCTGGAGAAGGCCCCCACCATGGAGGGGCGTATGCTCAGCATCATTCTGGCGCCGGGTACAGCTGCGGGCAAAGGAACTGCGAAAACACAGGAGACAGCCGGCGGGCCGTCGGAAAAAGCCGAGCTTGTCAGTCTCTAGTTCTCAGAGGAACAGATGCCGAAACTCAAGACACATAAAGGTGCAAAGGCTCGCTTTCGCTACTCAGGCGGCGGCAAGGCGTTGCGAATGAAGGGCTTGAGCAGCCACCTGCGGCGCAAGAAGTCCAAGCGTTCCCGCCGCATGTTTGATGATACGGTGCCCGTAAGCAAGGCGGACAAGCCCAAGTTGCGCCGTCTCATTCCCTACGCTAAATAGGGACCGCCCGGGTACCTGGACGTGACCTGCATTCAAAGGAGACATTTTGGCTAGAGTCAAACGCGGTGTGACCAAGCACCGGCGACGCGCTAAAGTTCTTTCCCTCACCAGGGGGCACAAGGGAGTACGACACCGCCTTTACAGGAGGGCCAAAGAGTCGCTCACCAAGGCCATGGCCTACTCCTACGCTCACCGCAGAGAGCGCAAAGGCGACTTCCGCCGCCTCTGGATACTGCGCATAAGCGCTGCTGCCAGGCAGGAAGGGCTCAACTACAATACGTTCATTCATGGCCTCAAGCTGGCCAACGTGGAAGTAGACCGGAAGATGCTGGCGGACATTGCCGTCATGGACCGGGCGGCTTTTTCCCATTTGGCGACCACTGCCAAGCAACACCTGGCCGCTTAGCCGAGAGGCGCAAACGCAGAAGGGCGGCGTTGCCGGAGGCCGGTTAGGAAGATTCCTCCACGGGCTCAGACGGAGGGGTTTCCATCACTATCCCGTAGAATCTATCCCCGGCTAGAATCCTGTAAATCTTGTCAGGAGTTGGGTCTCTTGGGTTGGTGGGGTCTGTCCACCTTTCTTGTAGCTCGTCCAGGATTTCTTCCACAGAGAGCGGTCCCCCCTGGTGGCTCAGCAGGATGCGGAACACCGCCTCCATGATAGGCATGCCGTGCTTTATGTAGTCCGGCTGCTTGGAGCACTGCTCAGCTATGCGCTTCAAGTGCTCCTTGGCTTTTATGCTCAGCCCTTGGTCCGGCTCGTTGATCAGCGTTGCCCAGCATGAGGGGCAACGCCTGTGCAACAACAGCAAGCCCATGGAGCGGCCCAGGGATTCCAATCTTCCCGAGTCCACCTTGAAGGTAGCTGACAGGTATCTAGAGTCTTGTTCTTCTTCCTGATCTAAGACCACGTTCATCTCCCTTATTAGCTGATTATCCCTTGTCCCAGTCCAGCATCTGGACTTGCACAATCCGGCCTTTCTCCATTATCTCCACGTCCTCAGGGCAGATGGCAAGTCCGTTTGCCCTAGCCATGGAGGTCAGAATATTCGATCCTTGAGGCCCCGTAAGACGTGCGTAGTAGGTCTGGTTTCTTTTCCTCACTATGGCCCTGGCGTACACGCGGCGTCCGTCGCTGTTGATGATGGGGTCCTCCAGCACAGCGTCCACCGTGGGCTTTTCCAGGTTTGCGCGGCCCATCATCTTCAATATAGCCGGCCGGCCCAACTGTTCAAACGCCACCATGGCACTGGCAGGGTTCCCCGGCAGTCCAAGGTGAGGCATTTTGCGCCCGCCCGGGCCTTTCAGCGTTCCGAACGCCAGCGGTTTGGCCGGTCGCATTCTAACCGACCAAAAGGCTATTTCACCATGCTCCGCCAGGACGTCTTTGACCATATCATAGTCGCCCTTGGAAACCCCTGCCGACGTTATCAGCATGTCCGCCTCCAGCCCTCGATCCAGTGCTTCACCCATGGAATCCATGTTGTCTCTGGCAATTCCCAGTACCTGGGGCACCCCTCCGTACCGTTTGACCAACGCTGCTATGCCGTAGCTGTTGCTATCGTATATCTTTCCCGCCTCCAGTTTCTGCCCGGGCTCCAGCAACTCGTCTCCCGTGGCCAGCACGGCTATCACGGGGCGCCGCACGACCTTCACTGACACGTATCCCAGAGATGCCAGCACTCCAATTTCGCTGGCTCTGAGCACGGCGCCTTTGTGCAGGGTCACTTCACCCTTCTCAACGTCTTCCGCCGCCCGGCGCACAAATTCGCCCATGGTGACCTCTTTCCTTACCAGAACCTCGTCGATAGGGCGTCCCTCGGCACTCCGTTCCACCTCGTCGGTCTCTTCAAAAGGGACCACGGTATCCGCGTCGGGCGGTATGGGCGCTCCCGTCATTATCCGTACCGCCGTGCCTTCGCTGACCTTAGTATGCGGGATCTGGCCCGCGGCCACGTAGCCCGTAACCCTGAGCAGTCTGCTCCGCTGGGGAGTTGCGCCTTCTATATCCGCGTGGCGCACCGCGTAGCCGTCCATCGCCGAGTTGTCCAAAAGCGGTATGTCGAAGCTGGCTACGGCGTCCTCCGCCAGCACCTGCCCCAGCGCTTCCAGCAGAGGCACGTCCTCAGCCTCTAGAACCGGCGTCAGCGCCAGGACTTTGTCCCTGGCCTCTTCAACAGATAGCATATCCTCTGAATGGCTATGCCAGTGTTCTCCAGTAGTCATCATCTAGAAGTGGACTCATTTGCCGACGGAATCAGACCGTCGGCCATTGGGTTGGGCTATCCGCGCAGTTCAGCGCCTGTCTCTTCAGCAAGCCGTCTCATAATCTGCTCCTGTGCCGCCGACACAGCCTCCGCCGTCAGGGTTTGTCGCTTTGATTGGAAGTTTATGCGCACGGCGATGGATTGCTTACCTTCAGGCACTCCCTTGCCCGTGTATACGTCAAAGATGGTAACGGTATCCACAAGGTTATGCTGTTCGATTAGCGATTCCAGCTTTGCCGCCGGCACGTGGGAGTCTACGACAAGCGCCAGGTCCCTGTACGAGCCGGGGAACCTGGGCAGCGGCGCGAAGCGGAGCACATCCTCCGGCAACAGGGGCAGCAGCTTTGCCAGGTCTACCTCGAACATGGCTACGGCGCCCGCCGATATGCCGAACCGCTCCTGTGCTTCCGGGTTGACCTCTCCCACCACGCCCACCTGCTCGCCGGCCACGGTGATAGAGGCCGTTCTGCCTGGATGAAGCAGCGGGTCATGAACTGCCGTATACTCTTCTCTCACGTCCAGCCCCGACATCAGCGCTTGCACCACTCCTTTGGCATCGAAGAAGTCCACCTTGCCACCCTGGCCTGTCCACGATAGCGGCGTCCGGTCTCCCCAAACTACGCCTACCGCGACCTCGCGTTCTTCTGGCAATCCGTCCTGGTCAGGCAGGTATACACGCCCCACTTCAAACAGCCTTATGCTCTGCTGACCGTACCTCTGGTTCATCTCCAGGGTGGACAGCAGGCTGCCCCGCAATGAAGTCCTCAGGTATTGCTGTTCCGGAGACATTGGGTTCCGCAGCATCAGAGGTTCCACTTCTCCCAGCGCTTTGGCATTTTCCAAGGTCTCGTAGCTGGTCACCGCATATGAAATCACCTCTTGTAGACCCGTTTCCACCAGCAGGTCCTTGACCCTTTCCCTAAGCTCCCTCTCTGGCTGTCTGTGGTGCTGAGGGATACTCGTGCCCAGGAACGTTGTGGGTATCGCATCGTATCCCGTTGTCCGTGCCAGCTCTTCAACTAGGTCATCCTCAATCGATATGTCACTGCGCCAGTAGGGGGGCTCTACCTCCAACACGTCCTGCCCTTTGAGTTGGAAGGTAAAGCCCAGCGAACCCAGCACGCGTTCCGTGTCATCCAGGGAGAACCTGACCCCCAGCACCTTTTCAACCCTGTCCAGCGAAAACCGAACCGCTGCGGAGTCCGCTTTTCCCGGGTACGCGTCGGCGATTCCTTTAGAGACCTGCCCGCCCGCTATCTGCCGGATCAGCCGCGTTGCCCTCCTCAGCGCTATGGGCGCCATCTCAGGGTTCAAGCCTCGCTCGAACCTGTAGGAGGCCTCGGTCCTCATCTGCAGAGCCGCTGCGGTGCGGCGTATGGTCGTAGGATTGAAGTTCGCCGACTCCAGCAGTACATTGCGCGTTTTCTGGGTCACCTCAGTCTCGGCGCCGCCCATCACCCCGGCGATGGCCACCGCCTTTTCAGCGTCGGCGATTGCCAGCATCTCTGTTGTCAGCTTGCGCTGCTCACCGTCTATGCTGGTCAGAGCCTCCCCTGCTTTGGCCCGTCGCACGCGTATGACGCCCTCCCCAAGCGTATCGAAGTCGAAAGCGTGCAGGGGCTGGCCGTATTCCAGCATCACGTAGTTGGTAATGTCCACCAGGTTGTTGATAGGACGCTGGCCCGCTTTGACCAGGCGGTCTTGCAACCACTGCGGTGAAGGCCCCACCTTCACTCCCTTGATCAGGCTTGCCGTGTACCTGGGTGCAAGGTCAGGGTCGTCGATGAATACCTTGACCTCCTGCTCGATTACGGGTTCCACTTCAGGATAGGAGACGTCCGGCTCACGCACTCCGCTGCCGCTGAGAGCCGCCACTTCATAGGCCACGCCGAGCATGGACAGCCAGTCGGGTCTGTTGGGGGTAACTTCGGTGTTCAGCACAGCGTCGCCCAGGTATTCGGCCAGTGGAGTGCCCACGGGTGCGCCGTCGTTAAGCACAAGTATGCCATCGTGGTCTTCACCCAGCCCCAACTCGCGCTCCGAGCAGACCATGCCCCGCGACGCGACGCCCCGGATGTTGGCCTCTTTCAACGTCTCCGGCTTGCCCGACTGAGGATTGATCAGGCGCGCCCCCAATCCGGCGAATGCTATCTTCTGTCCTTCAGCCAGATTGGGACCACCGCAAACTACCGTGACCCGCTCGCTCCCCAGGTCTACCGTGGCCAGCTTGAGCCGGTCGGCATTGGGATGCTGTTCGGCTTTCACAACCAAGCCGACGGAGATGTTGTCCCATTGCTCGCCTATGACTTCGACGTCGCCGGTCTCCAGGCCGGCCATGGTCAAACGGTGTGCCAGCTCGTTTGCCGGCAAGGCCATGTCCACGTATTCTTTCAGCCAGGATATTGGTATCTTCATAGAGTTATGCTACACAGGGTATTCAAACCGACATTATACTTAACCTGATTGATTTCGTCAGCATGGAGGCGTTGTGAACTACAGGACTCTGGGCAAAACGGGACTTCGCGTATCTGAGGTTGGCTTTGGCTGCGGCAACGTGGGAGGACTGATGGTGCGCGGTTCCTTCCAAGAGCAGTTGGAAGGCGTGCAGCGCGCCCTGGACCTTGGCGTCAACTATTTCGATACCGCGCCAAGCTACGGGGACGGGCTTTCCGAGACCAACCTCGGCCGCGTCCTTGACCATCTCAAGCCCCAGGCCTGGGTTGCTACGAAAGTGCATCTGCGCCACGGCCTGGACGATATCAAGGGCGCGGCACGTCGCTCTTTGGAAGACAGCCTGAAGCGCCTTGGCCGTGACTCCGTAGACCTCTTCCAGCTCCACGACGGCATAACAATGCAACGCGGCGGCGGCATCAGCGGTGAGACCATAGGAGTGGACGACGTCTTGGGCAAGGACGGCGTGGCTGACGCCTTCGACGGTCTGCGTTCGGAGGGGCTAACCAGGTTCGCCGGCTTCACCGGCAACGGCGACACCGAGGCGCTCCACAAGGTGGTGGACAGCGGACGCTTCGACGTTGTACAGGCCTACTACAATCTGCTCAACCCGAGTGCAGGCGTGTCGGTTCCTTCCGCTTTCGTTGGCCATGACTTCCGCCATCTCATCGACCGCGCCGCGGGGCACGACATGGGCGTTGTGGTGATTCGGGTAATGGCCGCCGGTGCGCTGGGCGGAGCTTCGGCGCGGCAGGGGCACGCCTCTCCCACCATCGGCGGTCCCATGGTCACCGATTCCGCCTATTCAGCCGATGAAGAGCGCACCTCCAAACTCGACTTTCTCGTCACCGGCGATATCCAGTCCCGTCCCCAGGCCGCGGTACGCTTCGCGCTCATGCATACAGGCGTATCCACCGTGCTCGTTGGTTTTTCCAGCCGGGCCCAGATAGAGGAAGCTGCATCCGCCTCAGAAAAACATCCCATTCCCCACGAGACGTTATCCGAGCTTCACCGGCTCTGGGCCAGCGATTTCGGCAGATCTTAGCACTTACTCCCAAGCTCCGAGGAGGCACAACATGGCAGACATCCTTATCACCGGCGGTTGCGTCGTCACCATGGACCCACAGCGCAGGGTCATAGAAGACGGCGCAGTGGCCATAGAAGCCGATCGCATAGTTGCCGTGGGTTCGAGGCAGGAGGTAGAGGACGCACACAGCGCCGACCGCGTCATTCACGCTCAGCGCAAGGTAATCATGCCCGGTCTCATCGACGCCCACGGCCACGCCGGACACGCCTTGGTGAAGACCATGGGCCACGGGCCGGGCGCTATGTGGTCCAACACCGCCGACTATATCTATGCGGAGGGCACGGACGAGGAGTTCTGGCACGCTGAAGCGCTCCTGGCCTCTCTGGACCGGTTGAAGAACGGCACCACCTGCGGAGTCACCTACTTCGGCGGCGGCACCATGGTGATGCGCGTAGACGACTCGGTCTACGCCGCCCGCCACTGCGAGGCCGTTCAGCAGCTGGGCATCCGCGAGTTCCTTGCCGTAGGTCCCAGCAACCCTCCCTATCCCAGGCAGTACGCACGGTGGGACAACGGCAATAGCCACACCTATATGGTCGACTTCGACCGGTACATGCGGACCACCGAGGAGATCATCCGGCGCTGGCATGGAGAAGCTGGCGGCCGCATCCACGTATCGGTGATGTCGCCGACGCAGAACCCGGCGCGTTCTCCCTACAGTGAGACACCGCTGGAAGACCTCAGGGCCCAGGCACGCGCCGCCAAGGACCTCGCTGAAAAGTACGGCCTGATCCTGACGCAGGACGGCCACGATACGGGTACGGTCAAGTTTGCCCACCAGCAACTTGGCATCCTTGGGCCCGACGTGCTCCTCTCGCATTCCACGGGACTCACGGAGGAGGAGGTGCTGATCTGCGCCGAAACCGACACCAGGATTGCCCACAACCCAAGCTCTGGCAACTCCTATCCGTCGCGCTGTCCCGTGCCACAGCTTCTGGACGCCGGGGTCACCGTGGCGCTGGGTTCCGACGCAGCTGGACCGGATATGAACTACGATATGTTCCGCCACATGTACGTCTGCATGCGCCAGCACCGCGCCGAGTACCGTGACGGCGCATACATGCCTCCGGGCAAGGTGCTGGAAATGGCGACCATAGACGCGGCTCATGCCCTGGGCTTGGACGACCAGATTGGGTCGTTGGAGGCCGGAAAGAAGGCCGACGTAATCCTGGTGGATATGAACAAGCCGCACCTGTACCCCCTGAACATGCCGGTGCATCGCGTGGTTGGCTTTGCCAATGGTCAGGACGTGGACACGGTCATAGTAGACGGCCGGGTGCTGATGCAGGGCAGGGCGGTGACGGCGGTGGACGAGGAGGCCGTCCTGCAGCGCGCTCAGGCCGCCAGCGAGGCTATGCTGGATCGTACCGGCCTGCGCTCTCGCTTGGAGATCCAGGAAGGGTTCTGGGGGCACAGCAAGTATCCGTCTTGATGGAGGGTGCTGGATAGCGCTCCAGAGAGGAAGGGTGGTCTGGGTCATAGTTCACCACTTGACATAAGTCGTTTTTTGGGTGTTCTGAAAACGGTTATTAGGCGTGAGATGGCGTTTAATGGTGGAGCGGTGTTGTGCCTGAGAAGGGGAATTGTTTCCAACGTTATGTCAACCTCCAAGGCTAAAAACGGGCCGAAATTTTGAAAATATGGGAAAACAAATCCGATTCCTTCCCTTCGACTAAGCTCAGGGTAAACTTCAGGCTCAGGACAGGATCCAGTTGTTGGCGCGACGGTTTTCGTCTGGAAAGAAGCGCGTGTCGGGCCGTCGCTGGCGGGCTTTAATTTGCGGGTAGTGTTCATGGATACAGGATAAGGGCAAGGTGCGGGAGTGGGGAAGTGGTTGGTGGCGGGGGTAGGGGCGTACCGACCTGCGCTCCCGCCTGGAAATCCAGGAAGGCTTCTGGGGGCATAGCAGGTATCCGTCTTGATGCGGCTTTGGGATAGGAGGTGACGTGGTATGACTGAGATCAAGATTCGCTCCGCCGAACTGGCTGACTACGAGGCCATTCATAAAGTATGGACCAGTCCCATAGTAATGCGGGAAACTCTGGGACTCCCCTATGTTTCACTGGATGCGACTAGAAAGCAACTTGAAAACCTACCGCAAAGTGAACAGTTGCTTGTTGACGAGGTCAATGGTCAGGTAGTCGGGATCCTGGGACTTCACGTGAAGCGGAACCGTATGTCTCACGTGGCCGGGCTGGGTATGGGCGTTCGAGACGATCACCAGGGCTCCGGTATAGGCACCGGGCTGATGGAGGCCGCCTTGGAGTTGGCGTTCAAATGGTTGAACCTGCGACGGGTTGAGCTACATGTGTACACCGACAACGCCAGGGCTATCCATCTCTACAAGAAATTTGGATTCTCTATCGAAGGGACACACAAAGCATTTGCTTTCCGTGACGGAGCCTACGTAGACGCTTATTCCATGGTGCTTCTGAGTGAAGATTGAATCACCCACGCCCCACTTTGCCCATCCTTGATTTGGAGAGTATAATACTCTCTTGTTCCTCTCTTATGCGGATACATTAGATTTTCGCCTCCACAGTGAGACGGTTAGGGAAAGAAGGCCAGCCGCCGTATGCGGGTTCTCTGGAGAATAGCTAAACGAGCTTCTAAGTATAAGACTAGACTCTTCCTAGCCTATTTCTCCATACTCGGCGTTACCGCCTTCTCAATGCTCATACCCCGAATCCTGGGCACAGCCGTCGAAGAGGTGCTCTTCTCCGGAGTCAGAAGCCAGCTCTTCATATTGGCCCTCGCTGTATTCGTGTCCAACGGCCTGCGCGGCGCATTCGCCTACTGGCAGCAGTACCTCGGCGAGTCCATTGGACAGAGGGTAGCCTACGATCTGCGCAACGAGTTCTACGATCACCTGCAGCGCATGAGCTTCGCCTTCCACGACAGGCAGCAGACCGGCAACCTCATGTCCAAGGCCACCACGGATATGGAAGGCATTCGCATGTTCGTACAGATGGGCCTGATACGCGCCGCTTTTACCGTATTGCTTTTCGTAGGAGTGGGCGCCGCCATGATGTTGCTCAACTTGCAGCTAGCCTTGATCTGCCTGCTCTTTGCCCCCATTGTAGCCTGGCACAGCGGCCGCACCATGATCGAGATGCGCCGCGCCTGGCTCGCCGTGCAGACGGAGCTTGGACTGATGACCACCGCCTTGCAGGAGAACCTGTCCGGCCAGCGAGTGGTCAAGGCCTTCGCCGCCGAGGAGCACGAGCGCGGCCGCTTCTACTATCACGCGGAGAATGCGTCCCGCTACTCCTACCACGCCGCCATTTACCAGGCCTCCAGCTCCTCTATAGTCACCTTCTTCTACGTAGGGATCACCGTCATCGTTCTCTGGTGGGGAGGCAGACTGGTCCTTCAAGGCGCACTCTCGCACGGTGAGCTTGCCCAGTTCATCTTCTACCTTGGCCTGCTGGCTCAGCCCGTGCGCATGATAGCCTGGGTAGTGAACTCCTTTTCCAGGGGCTACGGTTCCGGCCAGCGGCTCTTTGCCACCCTGGACGCCGAATCGCCGGTGCAGGACGGGAAAGACGCCGTTGATCTGCCCAGGGTCAAGGGACACGTCCGCTTTCAAAACGTCTCGTTCACCTACGACACCATGTCCCCCGTGCTCAAAGGTATCGACCTAGAGGCGGAGCCGACCAAGGTCATTGCTCTGGTTGGCGCGCCGGGCAGCGGCAAGAGCACGATGGTGCACCTCATTCCGCGCTTTTACGACGTGACCAGCGGCCATGTTACCGTGGACGGTTCCGACGTGCGCCAGGTAACAATGACCTCTTTGAGAAAGAACATCGGCATAGTGCAGCAGGACGTTTTCCTGTTCACCTCCACCATCAGAGAGAACATTGCTTACGGCAAAGTGGACGCCACTGACGAAGAGATAATCAGCGCTGCCAAAGTTGCCCAGTTCCATGACTTCATCGTGACCCTCCCCGAGGGATACGACACCTGGGTAGGCGAGCGCGGCACCACCCTCTCCGGGGGCCAGCGCCAGCGTCTCGCCATTGCCCGCACCGTCCTTCTCGACCCGCCCATACTGATACTGGACGATTCCACTTCCAGCGTGGACACGGAGACCGAGCACTTCATTCGCAGGGCGCTGCAAGGGGTTATGAAGGGACGCACCACCTTTGTCATTGCCCACAGGCTGAGCACGGTCAAGAATGCCGACCTCATTCTTGTGCTCAAGGACGGGCAGATTGTGCAGCGCGGCACCCATGAAGAACTGCTCAAGCTTCCCGGTCACTACCAAGAGGTCTACGATCTGCAGCTGCGCCCTCAAGAGGTCGAGGTAAACGGTTCCCAGCCTGCCGGTAACGGCGCGCATGCCGCCATTGTCTCTTCTACCGAGAAGGAGGCACAGCGATAATGTGGCACGGGGGTGGCATGGGGCACGGACACGGCGGCCTTGACGATGACGACCGCGGCCAAATCTACAACCACGAGGTAATCAAACGCCTCTTCCCGTATTTCAAGAGCCGGCTGGGCCTGTTTACCCTGTCCATGGTCATGATGCTGGTCTACACCTCCACTCTGGTGCTGATTCCCTGGCTCATTGGCTACACTATTGACAACTATGTGCTCTCCGGTAATCTGAGCGGCCTGAACCGCATTGGGCTGGTGCTCATAGGCGTTATCACCGCAAATCTGGTTGGCAACTACCTGTACATGCGCCTTCTGGGCAAGATAAGCCAGGAGGTGCTCTACAAGCTGCGCACCGACATGTTCAATCACCTCCAGAAGCTCTCCGTTCCCTTCTTCGATAGAAATGAGGTGGGACGGATCATGAGCCGCGTCATGAGCGACGTGGGACAGCTCCAGGAGTTCCTTCCCATGGTCACCATCACCCTCGGTGACATGCTCAGCTTGGTGGGCATTGTCATCGTCATGTTCCTGATGAACTGGCAGCTTGCTGTCGTCACAATCGTGGTGCTACCGCTGCTTGCCTTGATCATGGGCGTATGGCAGCGTTACGCGCGAGTGGCCTTCATCAGGATTCGCTACGCCATATCCGTGGTCAACACCCGTCTACAGCAGAACATCTCAGGCGTGCGTGTGGTGCAGAGCATGAACCGGGAGGACCTCAACCTGCGCCAGTTCGATAGGGTGAATATGGACCACCTTGACGCCAACCTGCGCGCCATCAGGCTCTCCGCCATACTCATGCCTACCGTGGACCTGATAACCGCCGTAGCTCTGGGGTTGGTCATCGTCGTTGGCGGAACCATGGTGCTCAACGATAGCCTGGGAGCAGGCGCACTCGTCGCCTTCGCTCTCTACGTGCAGCGCTTCTACGACCCTATACGCAACCTCACCATGCAGTACACCCAGTTCCAGCGCGCCATGACCGGGGGCGTTCGCATCTTTGAGCTGATGGACGTTGAGCCGGAGGTCGTGGACAAGCCCGACGCCAAGCCCCTGCCCTTCGTCAAGGGCGAAATCCGCTATGAGGGCGTCTGGCTGGAGTACGTCCCCGGCATTCCCGTGCTAAAGGATGTTAACCTCCACATTAAACCCGGTACGACCGCCGCCCTGGTCGGCCAGACCGGCGCCGGTAAGACGTCCATGGTATCGCTTCTCATGCGCTTCTACGACGTGACCAGCGGCCGTCTTACCGTGGATGGCTACGACCTTCGCGACATCCAGCGCAGCTCCCTGGCCTCTCAGGCCAGCACGGTGCTTCAGGAGCCGTTCCTCTTCTCCGTCTCCGTGGTCGACAATATAAAGTACCGCCATACGGAAGCCACCATGGAGCAGGTGATAAGAGCGGCGACAGCCGTGGGCGCACATGACTTCATCATGAAGCTTGAGAACGGCTACGATACGATACTCTACGAACGCGGCGGCAACCTCAGCGTTGGCCAGCGCCAGCTGATCAGCTTTGCCAGGGCCATCTTGGCCGACCCCCGCATTCTCATCCTGGACGAAGCCACAGCGAACATAGACACCTTTACCGAGGTGCTCATTCAGCAGGCCCTCAAAGAGATGCTCAAAGACCGCACTGCCGTGGTCATAGCACACCGCCTGTCCACCATCCAGAACGCCGATATGATCGTGGTCATGGAGCAGGGCCGGATTGTGGACACCGGCACCCACGACGAGCTTCTTGAAAGGTCTCCACTCTACTCCAGGCTGTACGCCCTGAACTTCCAGGATCTGGAGGAAACGGAGACTCCGCTGGCCTCCGTGGAAGAGGCCTCCGTCACCGAGACCAGGCAGCCACAGCGCTAGGACGCAGGGCGGGAGGCGGCCCGTAGGGAGGGGAAGCTCATCCTGAACCGAGCCTGTCTGCTGGTGCAAGCCAGGCCTACACCCCAGTCCTGGCGGCGGGCTCTCTGCCTGCCCCAGTCTCCGGCAGGACTATCCCCGCCGCGAGCAGCGTAAGCGCCAGCAGGGCAAGAACCGCGAATCCAACCGTGTACGTCCCCAGTATATCCGTGCTTGTTCCCACGAATAAGGGCGACAGGAAAGCGAAGAAGCTGGCTATGGTCATCAACGTCCCGTAGGTAAGCGCCACCCTGGTTTCAGACGCTCCGGGAAGCTCCAGGGGGATGGTGAACAGCACCGGCAGGTAGAACCAGGAAGCAAAGCCCAGCACCAGCAAGGCCGCGTACAACAGAGGTCCATCGCCCAGCAAAAAGCTCCCCAGGCCGCCCAGAACTACAAGCAGGCCGGGCACGAGTAGGAATAGCCTCCTGTTGGAGAACCTGAACGCCAGAATACCCGCCAGGAGCACACTGAAAACACCGGCCAGCGGCAGCAGCCCCACCAGTGACCCCGCTCTGCTCAAGGACATCCCGTACACCTCGAAGTAGTAGGTGGGCAGCCAGGCCACAAGCGCCGTGTACTGAGCGAACGGCCCTGCATCCGCTAGGGCGAGCAGCAGCGTGGTCTTGGATCTGAGGACAGCCCAGATCTCCCTTAACGACGGATGCCTTGCCGTCGCATTGCCGGGTCTTCTTCCCGTCCTGGCCAGCGCTACCCATAAGATTGCTCCCAGCAGCGAGGCGCCGCCGTACAGGCTCACCGCCATCTTCCATTCCAGCAGCTGCGACAGGGGCGCTATGGTAAACGTCGAGATCGATATCGCCATTGTCACCACGGAGACGTTGACAGCGTTGAGAATGGGCAGCTCCTTGGGGCGGAACCACTGCATCATCATGGGGCCCGTGGCGGGCAGCAGTAAGGCAAAGCTGATCCCATAGATTGTCCTGATAGCCAGCAGAAGGGGGAAACTGGTCGCCGTCCAGGTCAGCATGGGCACAGAGGCCATGACCCAGCCAATGAGCACCATTCTCTTCACTCCCACCCTGCTTACAATGATGCCGCTGGGGATGGCAAGGCCTGCCTGCGAAAGTATGACCACGCTGGTCAGCAGGCTGGCCGCGCTTCTGTTGATTCCGAACTCGTCCATGATGATGGGAGTAATTGGGGTCACCACGAAGAAGCTTAGGCCAAGGCTGAAGTTCAGCAGCATCAGCAGCCCGCCCATGACAAACCGGTAGCGGCTTAACCTGGGGTCAAGCTCAGGTGTCTCTAGCAGCTGCTGACTTGTGGACATAGGTGTACCAACGACTGAACGGGGAGCGTATAGAGTATAGCGGCTTTTTGATTGCCGGCTAACCCCTGGGAAGACGCTACTCGGCGTTCCATACCGGGTCTCGCTTCTCGGCGAAGGCGCGTGGTCCCTCCTTGGCGTCCTTGCTCAGCAGCAACCGGTCGTACGCGTCCCTGGTTAGCAGCGCCGCTTCACTCTCAGTGACCTCTCTGGCACGGTTAACCAGTTCCTTGAAGGAACGCAGTGAAAGGGGAGCGTTCTTCAAAATAGTACGCGCCAGCTCCAGTGCTTGGTCCATGAGCCGTTCTGGTGGAACGACCCTATTGAGAAATCCCATCTCCAGGACCCGCCGTGCCGGTAGGGGCTCCGCGGTCAGCACCAGCTCCATCACGGCAGCCTCCGGGATGAGCCTGTTCAGCTGCACGGCAAACGGCGCCATGAGGCCGACGCGAGGCTCAGTGATGCCCAGCCTGGCGTCTTCAGAGGCGATGCGCAGGTCGCACATCTGGGCGACGGCCCATCCTCCCGCCAGGGCGTAGCCGTTCACCGCCGCGATCATTGGCTTCCAGGTGGCGGGCCACATAGACAGTCCATCTCCGTACATGCTCTCTTCGGCTCTGGGCTGCCTGCCGGATGTGTTGTCTTCGGCTCGTTCCTTAAGGTCCCGCCCGGCGCAGAAAGCTCTCCCTGCGCCAGTGACTACGGCCACCCACGCTTCGTCGTCGTCGTTGAAGCGCAGGATGGTCCGGCGCAGGTCGTCTATCATCTGTCTATTGAGGGCGTTCAGCACCTCCGGCCGGTTCAGCGTTATGCGGGCTATACGGCTTTCCACTTTATATAATACTGCTGTGCTCATATTTCACCTTGAACTTGAATTTACTCTTAGCCGCCATTGTCCTGTGGGATACCCACCAGTTCCACCAGGCTGCCCGGCCCAATTCCCAGCTCGTCCGCAGTGCCGGCGCTCACTTCCAGCACGTATCGTACCGGCTGCGGCGGGTGGTATAGGGGCGGTGAGCCGGGGCCAGTGTGAGGCGGCACGTTTGCCGTGACCCCAACCACGTTCAACCGGTCATCTATCCATACAAGATCAAGCGGTATCAGCATGCCCTGCATCCAGAACGACGGCGAGCCTTCACTGGGGAAGATGAAAAGCATGCCTGTATTATTGTCCAAGGAGGACCGCTCCATGAGGCCGCGCGCCCTTTCCTCGGCAGTGACGGCAAGCTCTACGAAGATGGTGGCGCCTTCAATCCTTACGTGGGGGGTGGGTAGAGGAGTTGGAGTCGCCGTTGGGGTGGGAGCCGGTGTTGGCGTGGGAGTAGGGGTTGCGGTGGGAGCGGGCGTTGGCGTAGGGGTGGAGGTAGCGGTTGCGGTAGGAGCGGGTGTTGGCGTGAGGGTAGGGGTAGCGGTTGCAGTGGAAGCGGGTGTTGCCGTGGGGGTAGGGGTTGCCAGGGGAGTCGGATTTGAGGCACGGCAGCCCGCTATGAATACCAGGATCAGGAGTGCGAAGGACGTTCCCAAGCGCAAGCTATTCGCCTGTCTCCCCGGCAGGCTCCTGCCACAGCGAGGGCTGAAGCGTTCCCACCTTGTCCTTGTAGGGAAGATCGAGGTGCTCGTAGGCACGACGCGTCGCCACGCGGCCCCTCGGCGTTCGAGTGACGAACCCCAGCTGCATCAGGAAAGGTTCGTAAACGTCCATGATGGCGTCCGACTCCTCGCTTATCGAGGCTGCGATCGTCTCCAGTCCCACAGGCCCGCCATCGAACTTCTCAACCAGGGTTCGAAGTATCTTGTGGTCTAGCTCGTCCAGTCCCAGAGAGTCTACTTCCAGCCTGGAAAGGGCCTCCTTGGCCACTTCTACATTCACCACTCCGTCGGCCATTACCTGGGCGTAGTCCCGCACCCGCCGCAGCAACCTATTCGCCACGCGCGGCGTTCCCCGTGAGCGTTGCGCGATTTCGTTCAGTCCTTGTTCCTGTACGGGCACTTTGAGGATTGCGGCAGACCGCTTCAACAGAAGGCGCAAGGCGTCCGCATCGTAGAAATCCAGGCGATGCACCATGCCGAACCTGTTCCTCAACGGCGCGCTGATCTGGGCGTACCTGGTAGTCGCGCCGATCAAGGTGAAGGGCGGCACCTTGAGGTTGATGGTGCGTGCTCCCAGACCTTTGCCCATCACCCAAGAGAGGAAGAAATCCTCCATGGCGGGATAGAGAACCTCCTCCACCACTCTGTTCAGCCGGTGCATTTCGTCTATGAAAAGCACATCCCTAGCACGGAGGCTGGTCAGGATGGCGGCCATGTCCCCGGCGCGCTCTATGGCAGGCCCGGATGTCACTTTGATATTGACGCCCATCTCCGCCGCCACAATGTTGGCCAGCGTGGTCTTGCCCAGTCCCGGAGGTCCGTACAGCAGCAAATGGTCCAGGGACTCGTTGCGCTGCCGGGCCGCCGTCATGGCGATGCCAAGGTTTTCCTTGACCTTCTCCTGGCCTACGTAGTCGGCAAGTTTGCTTGGCCGCAGATTGGCGTCCAGCGAAGCATCTTCTTCTCGTGGCTTTCCTGATACCAGCCGTTCCGTCATACTCTATTGCCCGTACCGGATTCAAGGCAATGATACCATGCGGAGTAACCGGCTTGTGTCGGGGCTGGTTGGCCTTTTTGCGCATTTGCCCCCGCCAGATTGCTTCGCTACGCTCGCAATGACGAAGGGGGGTGTGTTGCTCAGATGACAGTGAGGGGATGGATTCCCGTGTCAAGCACGGGAATGACGGAGGGGCGCGCAATGACGAGGGTGTGTTGCTCCGTGAGGGGATCAAATGGTTTCCTTCGGCTACGCTCAGGGTAAACTTCAGGCTCAGGATGGCGGAGGGGATACCATGTGGTTTATGAGAGAAATCAGGGTTCGTGAATTGACGCAGGAAAAGCATGTACAATGGAGCAAGGCAGGTGGTACGGTCGTTGCCCGTAGAGTAAAGCGTCTGTGGGCGGTGGCCGGCTTCAGGAGTTGAGAATGGCTCAAGCGCAGAAGGAGAGGCTACGAAAAAGCAGTTCCGACCGCGTGATGTTCGGTGTAGCGGGAGGACTGGCGGAGCACCTTGATATCGACTCCACCCTGATACGTGTCGCGTTCGTGGTCCTTGGCTTCGCCAGCGGCATAGGCCTCATTGCCTACATAGTGCTTGCCTTGGCCATGCCGGAGGCGGTTGAAGGCACTGCGCCGGTGCAGGACTCTACGCCGCCCACGGAAGCGGACACCAGGACAAAGCGAAACCGTAACTTCATCGGCGGCATCCTAGTCATCATCGGGGTCGTCTTACTGCTGCTGCAGCTCGACTTCTTCTCCTGGCTGAGGTGGGGACTGATATGGCCTCTGGTCATCATAGCCGTAGGCGTCGCCCTCATCTGGGACAGGACGAAAAGCTAGCTCATGGCCGGTCTACGGCGCGGGAGAGGGTTGCCCGTATTCGGCATCCTGCTTGTACTGCTGGGCGCACTGCTCCTTCTCCAGACAACAGGCGTCGTTTCCTGGGTACTATGGTTCGAGCTGTTGCGTTTCTGGCCAGTTTTCCTTATTGCCGGCGGCATAAGCATAATACTGGGCCGCAGGTTCCCCGTTCTGACATCGCTTGTTGTGGTATTCCTGCTCGTTGGAACGGTGGGAGCAGCCGCCTTCTTTGTTATTGCTGATGCGGAATCGTTCGTTGTTAGCGAGTTCTCTGAACCCCTAGATGGTATCGAGTTCCTTGAACTGGAGGTCGAATTTGGCGCGGGCGAGCTCCGGATAAGCGATCTGCCGGCGGGTTCCACGGACCTGCTGCAGGCCAGGCTCAGCGGGTCAGGCAGCAACGCAGGAGCAGTTTCAACGCTGGCTCGTTCAGGGAACAGGGCATCGGTGAAGCTGGAAAACGCACAGAGTTTCTTCACTACTGTAGATCGCAAGTGGGACATCAAGATAGCCAGAGACGTGGAAATCTTTCTAGCTGTCCAGTCGGGCGCCAGCGATATTAGCGTCGACCTGGAGCAGCTCAAAGTCACCGAGTTGCTGATGGCTGCTGGAGCAGTATCGGCTACTCTGGTCACGCCTGCGGTAGCTGATTTCACCATTGCGTCGGTTGATGTTGGTGCGTCCAGCCTGGAAATAACAGTTCCTGAAGGTGTAGCGGCGCGCATAGACGTGGATGCCGGCCTGGCCAGCGTGGACATAGCCGATAGGTTCCCCAAAGTGAACGGGATTCATGAATCGCCGGGCTACGACACGGCGACGCACCGCCTTGCTCTGGACATTGACGGAGGAGCGGCGAGCATAGAGGTGGAGTAGACGCCCCCCGGCTCACTCCCTTCGACGTTGCTCAGGGTGAGCGATGGGATGCATAGATTAAGTGCCCCGCTCATTTGGTTCCCTTAGGCAAGCTCAGGATAGACTCTAAGCTCACCATGAGCGGGGCTCCGGTGAAAGAGCTAAGAGCCGCCTGCCTCTGCCAGCGCCTCTACAATCCCGCGGCTGTACATTTCATGGACTTCTATGATGTGCTCGATGACTTGGCGGGGCGTCCATTCGCCCTCGGCGTGGGACATGTCAAGGTCTTCGTCGGAGAGGCCAACGAGCAGCCCTTGGAGTTGGCCCTGGGCAGACCGGACGCGATTGAGGATAAGCTGGGCCTCTGTCTGTTCCACGCCCAGTCCGGCGAGGGTCTTTACCATCTGGACGGTGTGCTCGTATTCGTGGGCGATGAGTCGATAGAAGACCTGTCTAACGTTGTTGGGCGTTTGGCGTCGAGGTATCGAGAGCAACATTTGTTCGTCTTCGACGTTTTCCAACTTCTCGATGGTCTCATCCAGAGAGGAGCGAAGCCTGGCAAGCATGTCGTCTACGGCGGTCATGGGAACCTCCAAGAAAGGGTAGGGGACAGATGTTATCACACGGCCGGGAAGTCGTGGGTGTTTTCTATGGACAGACCGAGCTCCATCGAGGTTGCCCTGAGCCATTCAATCATCTCGCTGCTTAGGGGGATGCCGTTCGCCAGCCGCTCTTGCTCCGTCTCGTGCTCAATGAGACCGGGGTAGAGGACGCGTTCCTCGCTGGGAGCGGGCCTGGTCTGGCGCAGGGTGTGCAGCATTCCGTCCATGTTCTCTTTGAACTCACCCAGATCGGTGAATTTGGAGATGTCGTAGGCGATGAAAGCCCCCTTCATGCCATTGCGCAGCTTCTGCATGCTCGGAGTAGCGCCTGAAAGCAGCGTGGCGAGCACCTCTGGGACCAGGGACAGCGCGTAGCCCTTGTGAGACCCCATCTGACGCGTGCTGCCCAGCGGCAGATGGAAAAACTCACCGGGAGGCGGAGCGGGCCCCGCTTCCATTACCGGCCTGCCCTGGCTGTCCGAGATCCATCCCGGCGGCACGTTTTTCCCCGCTTGGCGAAGTAGCTGCACCTTGTTCGCGATAGGCACAGAAGCCGAGATGTCGATGAGCAGGGGCGCCTCCTTGCCGGCAGGCGCGGCCAACCCAATGGGGTTGGCGCCCAGCCTGGGTTCCGCGCCAAAGGTGGGCAGAACGCCTACGCCGCCGCTGGACGCCGTCATACACACACCCACCATCTCTTGCCGCGTTGCCAGCATGGCGAAGTGTCCCACAGCGCCCAGATGGCCGCAGTTGGCCACGCTGACCATACCAGTGCCGAACCGGCGAGCCTTTTCCATTGCTATCTCCATGAGCTTGCGGCCTATGGAGATTCCCAGGGCGCGGTCAGCGTCGATGGTGGCGGTGGCTGGCGCTTCTTGAATGACGCGCCAGTCCGGCTTTGGATTGAGGAGGCCGTCGCGGAACTGCTGCAAGTAGCCACGCAGCATGTTGACGCCGTGGCTCTCTATACCACGCAGGTCGGTGGCAACCAGCACCTCGGCTGCATCGGCGGCGTGCTCATTGGTGAGGCCAAGCTCTCTCAGTATGGCTGCGGCGGTTGCCCTGAGGGGCCCTGGCGCTACCCTTATCCGATCGATGGTCATAAGGCATGAATTGTAGCATGACGCCTGTCATGCTGAGGAGTTGATTAAACCCCCGTCTGCCCTAAAACCACTCCCGCCGGCGGGAATGACGGAGGGGGAGCACCTATGGCCGCAAGCTGAACGGTGGGTACCGGTCAGTGGTGAGTAGAAAAGCATAGGCCTGTACCCTCAGAGACCATTGCATCACCCCCACCACAAGGTCGAACATTCCTCTCGGATACCGCCCCGTAAACAGAATCGCGAACCAAGCGATGATAACTACAACCATCTGTACGATGCTGAGAAGCCACAGCACTATGTAGTGGGGAATAGCTAGCAGCCACTTTATCAGAGGAAGCCAGCGGTTGAGGTCCCGCTCCACGTCTGGGTAGGCTATCTCAACGTGTACGGCTTGCTCTTCGTCCGTGGAGGGATATTCATCGCGCAGGAGGTACAGGTAGGCGGAGATCCGTGTGGAAAATCACGCCAGTTCCAGGCTATAGTCGAACCACCACCTGGGATACTTACGTCTGAACAGTATCATGAGGAAGATAGGAAAGCCGAGGGCTGCTAAGAATGCCTGAACTACGATTACGGGGATAATCATTATCAAGCGGAAGAAGGTCGACAGCCGGTTCAATCCCCCGTCTGGATAGTCCACGGAAAGCTGAACCGGGTATGCGTCGCTCTGCTGAGTCACGGCTTCACCTCCTTGATCCAGTGTTTATTCTAGACTGTGGTACACGCATATATTAGTGAGGATACCCCGTCGTTTGCAAATGAGACGGCTTAGCGAAACTCGGGGACTTGGGGCTGCCTCCTCCCTTGTCATTGTGAGGAACCGAAGTAATCTGGCGATGAAGGGGGTGTCACTACTTGAATGGGCGTAGCCTCTTCATCTCAAATCTATCTCTCACTTGGTGATTTCCTAGTTTGGCCTAGTGCCGAATGCGTAAGCAAGAGCAACCCCAACGGCAAGGCCAGGAAGTCCAAAGTACAATGCGCCGCAGATTAAGCTAAGTGGCCCCTTGCAACCCTCAAACGAAGGTACGAAGTTGAAGCCCACTCCGCCGAGCAAAGTTGCAATGGCAAATCCCCCAACTGCGCCACCAGAAACCACGATCACATTTCTCAACATCTTAAATCGAAACAATACTCCACTGATGCCGTTGTAGCCTTCCTCCCTTCTCTTCTGACTAGCCCGGCGGCGAAGAAATCCAGTCACCAACCGCCCAATCCCTCTTTGGCCGGTTATCCTCCCTCAAAGAAGCGCCTTACGTTATCCTGATTCAGGCGGTTGACCTTCTCTTCAGGCACTCCCATCTCTATGAGGCGGGGAAGCACCTGACGCTTCACGAAGAGATAACCGTCCGGGTTGCGTTGCCAGCGCGTGTCCCGTTCGCCGGCGTTGGCGCGGTGCTGCCGCAGATTGAAATCGTGCGACAGCATGATGCGGTCGCCGTAGCCCCGGTCTATCAACTCCTTCACTATCCGCGTGCGAGTCTCCCAGTCCGGATCACTACCCGGAAAGTGGTCCATGCCCAGCCATGCCCCCTTCTCGACCAGGCCGCTTAGGTATTCCACGTCCGTGGTGTCGTTGCTGTGGCCTATGCAGACGCGGTTGAGGTCAACGCCCTCCTCTTGGAAGATGCGCACCTGGTCCTCACCCACGCGCGCTGGCGAGAAGGTGTGTGTGAGTATGGGTACGCCGGTCTCCTTCTGGGCGAGCGCTACGGCTCGGCTCACCGGCTCGAAGCGCTCCGTGATACCCTCGCGATCCGTGGACAGCTTTATAACACCGGCCTTGATCCCGGTGCCCTCGATTCCATCTCTCACCTCCCGCACGTAGAGAGGAGCTATCATATCCGGCTCCGCGCTGACGAACTCGCGGGGAGGCACCAGCCAGCTTCCCGTGGTGCAGATGATGTTGACCCCGCTCTGCCGCGACACCTCCTCCAGCAGGCGCACGTCCCGTCCCAAATCAAAGGGGGCCATGTCTATGAGGGTGCGCAGTCCCTCCGCATGACACTCCTTGAGGTGGGCCACGGCCGTGCGGATGGTGCCCTCCCTGTCTATGAACTCGGGGTAGACCTCCTTCAGTCCGGCCGACGTGCTCAGCACGTGCTCGTGGACAAGGGTGTAGCCTAGCTCCGAGCTGTCAATAGTGCCCAGTACCGTGTTGATCGCAGTCATGGAAAGCCTCCTTATGGATTGGACCATGGTTCAGCCAGCTTGCCTCTCACACAAGACTCCGTCTACTGTGCCAAAGCCAGCGGCGAATTGCAACTTCTCGCCCGACTCATTACTATTCACCAGGAAACACCAAGGAGCCAAACATGCCGCTGGTCATAGGAGTAACGGGGTCGATAGCTGTTGGGAAGGGTCTGGTCTGCCAGACGCTGGTCGATCTGGGCGCCGTCCACTGCGACGTGGACAGGCTGGTGCACCGGATGTACGACCCGGGCAAACCCGCCTTCCATAGGATAGTGACCGTCTTTGGCGAAGACGTCGTCGGTGACGATGGCTACGTAGACCGCAGAGTGCTCGGCTCCAAGGTTTTCGGCAAGCCGGACGAGATGAAGAAACTGACCGATGCTATAGGCGACATGACGTCTGAGGTGCGCAAGCAGGTCGAACTGTGGCGCGCCACTATGAGCGACGGCGAGACGGCTGTGCTGGAAGCTGTCAACTACGTGGAACGAGGCCACGGCCAGTGGTGTGACGTTACCTGGCTCATAGCCGCAGGCGAGGACACGGCGAGGCATAGGTTGATGGAGCGCAACAAACTGACCCGCGAACAGGCCGACCAGCGCCTGGCAAGCCAGGCGCCATGGACGCAGCGCGAGCCGGCGTCCGATCTGGTCATCCACAACGACGGCACCACTGAAGAGCTGGTCTCCACCGTTAAACAGGAATACGACAAAGTACGCCGCCTCTTCGATGAGGGAGAGCTGCCCACTTCCCGGTTCCACGACTGGTGGGCGGTGAACCGCACGTACTAGGAGTTTAGGTAGGCCAATCAGACATGGAAGACCATAAGCAGCAAGGGCTCAAGGAGTTGGCCACGGTTCCCCACATTGGGAAGAAGTCAGCCGAGGCACTGTGGAACATTAGGAATAAAGTCGCTCTCAGACCTCAAGGACCGTGACCCGGAAGAACTCTACCTGAAGGTGCAGGGCCAGCCCAACATAGCCGTAGACCGCGTCATGCTGTACGTTCTGCGCTGCGCTGTGTACTATGCCTCCAACAAAGAGCACGACCCTGAGTTGCTCAAATGGTGGAGTTGGAAGGACATTGAAGAGCCATGACACAGATATCTCCGCACGTTTACAGGCTGTTCATAGAAGAAGCCGTGGAGGGGTTCGGCGTCATGCACGCCGGCGGCACCAACATCTACTTTGTCGGAGACCCCAAGGAACGGATGGCGCTCATTGATACCGGCGAGCATTACCGTGACTGGACGCAGCGTATCCTGGAGTACTACCGGGGCCTGGGCAGCCCCAGGATAAGCGCCATCTTCATCACGCACGGTCACGGCGACCACATAGGCGGCGCAGACCGTCTGCAGGAGATCATGGACTGTCCGGTGAGATGCCATCCCCGGCTTGTTCCAAGGCTGGAGCGTGTGCTGGGGCCAGGCGCGGTGGAGAAGCTGCGCTCCAGAGAGCTCGTCCGCACTGGCGGTGCGGTATTGCGGGCTCTGTTCACCCCGGGGCACGAGGTAGACCACGTCTGCTACTACCTCCCCGCCGATAGGGTGATGTTCACCGGAGACACCGTGCTTGGCGGTTCATCGTCGTCGGTGCGGGACCTTAGCTCCTACATGAAATCGTTGCAGCTGCTCGCCGGCTTCAAACCGGACAAGGTGTTCCCCGCTCACGGCAGACTGGTGGAGGACGGCGCAGCCTACGTACGGCAGTACATAGAACACCGCCTGCAGAGGGAACGGCAGATACTGGCAGCGCTTCGGGACGGCCATACAGACGTTTACGATATTGTGAGAGCCGTCTACCCCAAGAACCTGCGCCGCGGGCTCAGGGAAGCGGCGGCGCGCAACGTGCGTACACACCTAGCAAAGCTGGTCCAGGAAGGCGGAGTACGGGAAACGCCCCCGGGCTACTCACCGGTCTCCGCAAGTCCCCGTTCCTAGTGCCTCCTTGCCGCTCATGGTGAGCCTGCAAAACCACTAGCCCACCCGTATTGGCTGGCTTTCAAACTCAGCCATTTCCGTGATCAGGTCCGCCGCCCACTTGTAGATGTTGTTCTCCTGCACCACGGAGCGCATCCTCTTCATGCGGCGCTGCCTCTCCGTGTACGGCGTCTTCAACGCGGCGTCTATGGTCCTTGCAAAGCGGTCGGTGGCAAACGGGTTGACCAGGAAGGCGTCCTTCAGCTCGTCCGCGGCGCCGGTGAACTGGCTGAGGATAAGGGTGCCGTCTTCGTCGTAGCGGCTGGCCACGTACTCCTTGGCAACCAGGTTCATGCCGTCGTGGAGCGAGCTGACCACGTAGAAATCCGCTATGACGCGCGTCGCCATGCGCATGATAGGGTCGGGGTTCTCCGAGATGCGAATGATAGGCTTCCAATCGCCGTGGCCGTACTTGCCATTGACCTTGTAGATCAGGCTGTCTATCTCATCGTTGACGTCACGGTATGAGTCGATGCCCATACGGCTGGTCTCTCCAATCTGGAGGAACACTAACCTGGTGCGGTACTCTGGGAACAGCTCAAGAAGCCTGTCGATGGCGTTTATTCGCTCCACCACTCCCTTGGTGTAATCGATGCGGTCAAGGCCAACGCCAATGAGCCGGTCGCCAAAGTTCATCTCACGTCTGAGCCGGCCTATCTCCTGGTTCACCTCGTCGCTCTGGGCCTCTGCGTTGATCGACTCGAAGTCCACGCCCATGGGGAAAGTACGGATAGACGTCCTGTGCCCCCGGCGGAACACATGCCTGTAGTCCAGATCGATCCGGGACTCCACAACGCGCTCCACTGCATTGATGAAGTTGGTCCCGTAGTACGTGGTGTGGAAGCCTATCAGATCGTTGCCCAGCAGGCCGTTTATGATCTCCTCCTGCCAGGGGCACAATCCAAATACCTCGGGATCAGGCCATGGTATGTGCCAGAACTGGGCCACTACTACCGACGGGTTCCGCTCCTTCAAGTAGCTGGGCAGCAGCGCGAAATGGTAGTCCTGGATGAATACGATTGCCGGCTCGTCGTGTATCTCCTCCAGGACGCGGTCGGCAAAGAGACGGTTGACCCGTTTGTATGCCTCCCAGTGCGCCTCTTGGAACGTGGGTTTGGTGTAGGCTACGTGGCACAGCGGCCATAGACCGCTGTTGGAGAAGCCGTCGTAGAAACCCTGCTGGTCTTCTTGGGAAAGCGACACCCTTTTCAGCGTGTACTTGGGATCGTCCGGCGGTACCGCCACCTTGTTGAAAGAGTCTACCACGTCAAAGTCGGCGTCACCGCTACCTTGAGCAATCCAAGTGCCTCCGCAGGCTTGCAAAATAGGGTCCAGCCCTGAAGTGACGCCGCCGACTGGCTGGTCCCACTCTATGGCGCCGTTGCTGCGGGTATGGACGTAGGGCTCACGGTTGGAGACGACAATAAGCGGAGCACCTTCAAGCTTTTCACGGACCAGGTCGCGCAGGGCTTGCGGAGTCCACATTCTTCCATCCCTCCAGATGCGTCATGGATGCCTGTGATAGATCCAATGAAGGACTCCAGGCGGCGCACCTGCCATCGGCTTGATTTTACATTAGTGGTCTCACTGCGTCAAAGCCAGTTCCAACACCACTGGCCCTTGAGCCAGAAGAAAAACATCTCCCCGCCTAGACATTCCGAATGCCGTAACGCTATTATGTTACGCGGTTCTGTTCTTATTCTTATCTTTTTCTAGTTGTGCTGCTACAGCAGGAAACATGCTAAACATTGTCTTTCCGGAACGGAAAGGACTAGAAGAATACGTTGACTTGATAGGCCGGGAAGCCTATGAAGAGATTGTCTCTCTGGCACAACCCCTGGCGGGCAAACGAGTCCTCCACATCAACGCCACCGAATCCGGCGGAGGCGTCGCAGAGCTCCTCAAGACCTTGGTCCCCTTGACCAACAGCGTCGGCCTCCAGGCGGACTGGGCCGTGATGAGGGGAGCCCCTGAGTTCTTCGACGTGACCAAGGCCATGCACAACAGCCTCCAGGGCAACAATACGGCATGGACCAAGGAGATGTGGGAAGTCTGGCGCCGCTACAACAAGGCCAACGCCCAGGACCTAGACATGCACGACTACGATTTTGTTGTGGTCCACGACCCACAGCCCGCTGCGCTCCTCAGCTTTGTGAAGAGGCGCAACTCCTCTACCAACGGCCACTGGCTATGGCGCTGCCACATAGACCTCACCGACGCCAGTCAAGAGGTATGGGACGTTTTCAGGCTCTCCCTGGATATGTACCACGGCCTGGTCTTCACTATGCCCACCTACGTGAAGGAAGGGCTGGGCGGCCACAACGTCGTCATCATCCCACCAGGCATAGACCCCCTCACCCCCAAGAATACCCTCCTTCCTACCGAGGTCCAGATGAGGGTCCTCTCCGATGCCTCCATAGACCCTGACCGCCCTATCATCTCTCAGATATCTCGCTTTGACCCTTGGAAAGACCCCCTAGGCGTCATAGACGTCTACAAAAAAGTCAAGCAGCAGGTGGAAGACCTACAGCTTGTCATGGTCTCCGCCATGGCCGGCGACGACCCGGAAGGGTGGGTCTACTACGAAAAAACGCTGCGTCACGCCGGTGAAGACCCCGACATCCACTTCCTCACCGATCTCTTTGGAAGGGGCAACGATATCCCCGTCAACGCCGTCCAGTCTGCCTCCAGCGTCGTACTCCAGAAGTCCATACGAGAAGGATTTGGCCTGGTTGTCACCGAGGCCCTCTGGAAAGGCAAGCCCGTCGTCGCCGGCCATGCGGGTGGCATACGGCTCCAAGTTCGCGACGGCGAGACCGGCTATCTGGCCTCGACCACGGATGAGTTCGCCGAAAGAACGCTCCAACTGCTCAACGATCCCGCCGAAGGGGAGAGGCTGGGCAATGCCGCCAAAGAGCACGTCCGTGAAAACTACCTCATAACCCGTCTACTCAGAGACTACCTGACGGTCTTCAACCAGCTGCACAACAACGCTTAGCCGTTGCGCTTCAGTCATCCCCGTTGCCTGTCATTCTAGAGTAGCGCAGCGACGAAGAATCTCCGGCGTTGGCTTGAAACAGACGGGGATTCTTCGGCCTGTTCGGCCTCAGGATGACTGGATGAGCGGGGCCTCATTGTGCGGGGCGTACCCCAACGCAAACGGTGTCTTGGGCTTCCTTGATTCGGAGCGGGCGCTGGTCGCTCACGCCGGCTGACGCCTTGCTCTCCTCTGAGGGCGCTTGGTGAAGATCAAGAGAAAAGCCGCCACCGCCGCCGCGCTGAGGAACCCCCACAGAGCGGGGTTGTAGGCGCCAAGGTTATCCACCACTAAACCCGCCGCTACGGGCGTCAGCGTACTGCCGAACATGGTGCCTGTACCCAGCATCCCGTTCAGCTTGGCAAAGTTCTTCCGTCCGTAGAAGTCTCCAATTATGGAGTGGTTGACGGGCGCGGTGCTCTCCCCATAGGCAAAGAAGAAGGTGAACAGATACAGCATCCAGACTGCGTTAGAGTGGATGAGGAACAACATCCCCAGCACAGAGGCGAGCTGCCCCAGCATGAGCGCGCGAGGTTTGTACACGCGGTCTCCCAGCCATCCGTTGAACAGAATCAGGGGCGTTGCGATAAACGCCGTCAGCGCCAGGAAACCCGCCCCGGTGAGCTCGCTGAAGCCGAGGCCGACAAATATGGGTATGAAGTGCACGCGTACGCCTGCCAGCACGGCGTGGCGCACCGCCGTGCTGTACATTATGATCCAGTAAGAGGTCGACCTCATCGCCTCGCCCGTATCGAAATCTTCCAGAGCCGTGGTTCTTCTCGACGCGGACCGGGCGCCTTCCTGCTTCTGGGCTTCGGCGTCCTCCAACCCGGGGCGTCGCCAGTCGGGCAGCAGGCCCATGGACTCGGGGGACTTGCGAATGAGGAATGTGAGAGGCAGAGCTAGTGCGAGCACAAGGGACCCAGCGAACACGGCGCCCCAGCGCCAGCCATACGTGACTACTATGACGGCGACCACCGGGGTTAGTAGAGCGCTGCCGAACCTCAACGAGGATGAGAATATGCTGAGGACGCGTGTCCTGTAGCGTACAAACCACAGGTTGGCCACGGCATGCATAGCGTGGAGAAAGCCCATGTTGAAGGCGAACGATATGACGAAGACGTAGATGAGCAGAAACGACCAGTAGTTCCTGGCCACGGGCAGGATGAGGAAGCCCACTCCGCCGATGAGGGCGGCGAGCACGGCGGGAAGGCGCGGGCCCGTTCGATCTATGAACCAGCCGACCAGCGGCCCTTCTATGCCGCCCTGCACGCGCGCCATGGTTAGCACGAAAGCCAACGCCGCACTGCCGACCTTGAACTCTTCCTGTAGGGGCAGGAAGAAGATGGGGAAAGTGGCGGCGTGGACGGAGCCTATGGCGTTGACTACGGCGCCGTTGCCTACCATCACCCAGCCGTAATGGGTACCGCGCAACCCCCGCTTGCCTGCTCTTTCTTCCGTTTGCTGCATGTTAGGGCTCTCCAACAGGAATCTACCACATTTTCAACAGATCCGTTCGTGGTGAGACCTGTCGACTGTGGGCAGCAAGCTGGGACGGGCGGGCCGCTGATAAGGGCGCCGCTCCACCGCCGGATTGCTTCGGTTCCTCGCAATGACGAAGTTGCGGAAGGTCTCTTCTGCGGATGTTTGCTTCATTAAGAGCAGCCAAGATATACTCTTCCATTGTGCAACCATGCACAGGTGACACATGAGCAGGACAGATAAACGGATTGCTATATTTGGGGCGGGCGCCGTCGGCAGCTACATCGGCGCTTTCATTGACAGGGCGGGCCACGACGTTACACTGGTCGACCCCTGGGCGGCGCACGTCGACCGCATTCGAGAGGATGGCCTGCACGTCAGCGGCCCTCAGGGAGAGTTCGTTCAGCGGGTGAGGGCGGTGCACTGGGCCGACGCCCAAGCGTTCAATGCGCCGTTCGATGTCGTCTTTCTCGCCGTGAAGTCCTACGACACCGAGTGGGCGGCCCACTTTGCCAAGCGTTTCCTGTCTGAGGACGGCGTCATGCTTTCATCTCAGAACTGCATGAACGACTTGCTGGTGGCGTCCATTGTTGGACATGAGCGGGAGGCGCCCTGCGTTATTTCCGGCTTTGCGGTGGCCCTCTGGGAGCCGGGCAGAGTGGTGCGACGCAGGGAGCCTGAAGGCGCCGGTCACAAGGTGTTCCGCGTGGGTGAGCTTCACGGCAAAATCACTCCCCGCGTGGAGGAGTTGGCCGAGTTGCTGGGCAGCGTGGACGGCGCTTACGCCACGTCTAACATCTGGGGCGAGCGCTGGTCCAAGTTGACCCTCAACGCCGCTTCAAACCCGGTGGTGGCTATGACTGGGCTGGGAGCCCAGGGTATGGCGGCGGACCCGCGTGCGCGCCTGGTCTACATCCAGCTTGCCAAGGAGTGCGTCCGGGTGGGCCAAGCCCTGGACTACCAGATAGAGTCGGTGAACGGCATAGAGGCGGAGGTCTGGGGCAGAGCTGACAAGGGCGACGCTTTCGAGGAGTTGGACGCCCGCCTGCAGACGCGGGGCGATCCCGAGGACTGGCGTTCATCCATGGCCCAGGACGTGACCAAGGGACGCAAGAGCGAGGTAGAGCAGATGAACGGCTACATTGTGGAGAAGGGCCGTCAGAGGAACGTTGCCACGCCGGTGAACGAAGCGGTTGTCCGGGTGATGAAGGAGATAGAGACGGGAGAGGCAACCCCGGACCCGTCTCAAACGGAGAGGGTGCTCTCCGCCGCCGGTCTATAGCCTCATGGGAAACGGCCCGACTCTTGATTTCAGCAATGGGGCCATGGCTTTCTTGCCCCTTCTTGTGCTGCTGGTTACCATCCTGGCCTTCAAGTGGAGCGCTCCCAGGGCGGGGGCGGCTTCCTGGCTGACGGTGGTGGCGCTGGGTCTGGTTTTCTTTGGCGCGGACGCCGATCTACTTTCTATATCCAGCGCCAAGGGACTCAGCCTCAGCTTCTTTGTTCTGTCCATCATCTGGTCTTCTGTGCTCTTGTACAACGTCATAGACAAGCAGGGCGGAATCAAGGTAATTGGAACCACCATGACGCGTCTCGTCGGCGACCCGCTGGCGCAGGCGCTGGTGGTGGGCTGGGCGTTCTCCGGTTTCATGCAGGGTGTGGCCGGTTTCGGCGTACCCGTGGCAGTAGTGGCCCCGCTCCTGGTGCTGATGGGCTTTTCGCCGGTAAGGGCGGCGGCAATAGTGCTGGTCGGCCATGCCTGGGCGGTCACCTTCGGCTCAATGGGTTCCTCCTACTACACGATACAGCTCGTCACCGGTATTTCAGGGGATGTCATCGGGCCGCAGATGGCGGCTCTCTTTGCCCTGCCCATCATAGTCACCGGCTTCGCGGTGGCCCACCTTCAAGGAGGGCTAGCCGCGGTGAGAAGGGGAGCGCCGGGCATCCTGGTCATAGGCGGAGCGATGGCGCTTTCGGTATGGATAGCGGCGTTGGTGGGCGTGCCGCAGCTGGCTTCCATTATCCCCGGCCTTGTCGGAGCGGGGGTGGGATGGCTAGTCTCTAAGACGCCGCTGCTGGGCAGGTCTCCACGAGTCGTGGAGGAGGGCGCACCAGTGCCCGAGGGGAATGCCAACGGACCCGAGGAAGCGGAGGCCGCATCCGGCGTGGCGGGCAACTTCCACATGGCGTTCCTTCCTTACTACCTAGTCATTCTGTTCAGTATCCTGTCGCAGGTGCCCGCCATCAAGTCGGCGACGAACAGCCTATTTTTCGCGCTGGACTATCCCGCCCTGGAGACGGCCCTGGGCTTCGAGGTGGGAGCAGCGCAAGACTACGCCAGGATACGGTTCTTCAGACATCCCGCGCCATTGATACTGGCCTCGCTGTTTGTTTCGTACCTGGTCTATCAGATTGCCGGGCGCTGGAGATCGGGCACGCTTGTTTCGGCGACCAGGCTGACCTACAGCCAGTCGATCTCCACCAGTGTGGGGATAGGCGCCATGGTGATGATGGCGGTCATCATGACCGATACGGGCATGACGGCTCTGCTGGGCCGCGCTATAGCGGCGGGCACAGGGGCCGCTTTTCCCATATTCGCCCCGTACATCGGTGTGCTGGGCACGTTCATGACGGGGAGCAACACCAACTCCAACGTCATGTTCGGCGCTCTGCAACTGGAGAGCGCCAGCGCCCTGGGAATAAGCACTGTGACCATCGCCAGCGTCCAGTCGATAGGCGGTTCACTGGGCAGCGCTATCGCCCCGGCGAAGGTGCTGGTAGGCACCACCATAGTTGGCCTATCAGGCAGGGAGAACGAGGTGATGCGCCGCACGATACCGTACTGCCTGGGCATTGTGCTGCTGGTGGGAATACAGGCCTGGATTATCCTGAGGTTCTTTGGTTGAGGTTAGGTATGCCGGACAAAGCTAAGCTGAAACAGGTGGTGCTCTGGGTAATGGCCGCCGATTTCCCTTTGCTGTATATAGGCGCGGTCTCCCTGGAGAACGCCGTGTTTACCACGGTGACGCTGGCGGTGATGGCGGTAGCGGTGGCGGTGGCAGTGTACGCGTATTAGCCCGGGTATTGCAGCTTCACGCACTCTCTAACGGAGCCATCCCCGACCACTGGCGAACCCCTAGAGGGACTCTCAGTCGCCGTCCCAGTGAGCCGGTGCAGGTTCAGGGTCATTCGCTGGCATCCGCGTCTCCTCCTAGTTCATGAAGGTGCTCTCTGTTGCATAAACAGGTAGGCCAATTCTTGGCCGAGCAAGCGTACGCTGCCGCATCCGAGCTAAAGGCCATCTCCAGCAAGGCATGCACAGAAGCTGAAACGTCGCCAACTGACCGGGGGGTCTTTCTCGACGTGCCGGCTCAGATTCCGCTCAGAAACGCGTAGACAGTCTCCATCAGCTCCTTCTCACGGCCTATGTAGCCGTGGTTGGCGCCCTGAACAACCCGGACGGTGGCGTGGGAGTAGGCGATCTCGCGCAGAGTTCGCATGGCCAGGCCGCAGACGGGCAACTCCTCCTCGCCGCCGACATGGCACTCCTTCTCGCCAAAGACGTAGAGCGTGGGCACGCCGGTGTTGGCGGCGTGGGCGCTGACGCTGTAGCGGTTGTCATGGTTGAAGCAGTCCACATAGGTGCGTGCGGTCCACATGGAGCCCCAGGGCACCCCGGGCCTGAGAAGGGTGTCCAGCCTGCCCTCAGCGATGTCTCTTTCCGACTGTCTGTACGGACCCAGGAAGTCGTCTTCGTGCAGTGCGGCCACTTTCTCGTGGTTGTACTCCCCCGGCGAAACCGACACCACCGCCGCCACGTCGGCGTAGTGCTCGCTGGCCTGGGCGTAGGTGGCCCTTACCGCACCCCCGCTGTGGCCGCCCACGGCGATTCTACGGTGGCCGCGGCTGCGCAGGAGGTCCAGCCACGCCGCGTAATCCAGGCGTGACTCGGAGACCGATTCAAAGGCGTAGCCCTTGAGGTCGCCGCCCCTCACGCCAGTGGACACCATGTCGTGGCCGCGACGGTTGGCCGCGAGGAAGGCTATGCCCCTCTCGGAGAACATCGGCCCCAGCTGGGTCAGTAGGCTGCCATAGAAGTTGCCGCTATCGCCGTGGAAGTATATGAGGACGTCGGCTCCCGGTGCGGGGCTGCCCTTCGCTTCAAAGTACGCCCCGGACAAAGGGATGCCGTCGGATGTGGTCACTTGAACCAGGTCTACCAGCATTGTCGTCTCCTAATTTTGAAGTGTTGGAATCTTATCAGAACGGCCCGTGTCCTTGCAGAAGGGGCTAGGCAAGGGGAGGGAGCCCCAGGGAGCGGACTGCCCATGCTGGGGCTACGATTATCTGCTCAGAGTCCTCTCACATTAAAATGCGATTGCCTTGGAGTTGGCATTGGTTCCAGCTGCGCAAATGCTACGGTTTCCGGCAAGTCTTCGGCGACGACCTCGCCGACAAACTCGCCACCGTTGCGACCAACATCGCCAGAGCCGCCGGCAGAAAGAAGATTCCCACTGAGAAGATGGCTAAGGCGCTGAACCCCAAGAGCAGAGCCACCGTAATACCCAACAGCAACGACCGACCACCCCGACCGACGCCCAGCGTGAGGATTATCGGGTAGAAGCCGACAATCAGTCCAATAGTCAGTTTGGCCGACACCGGCAGATGAATCAGGACAATAGAGAGAATTGCCAGACCACAAACCACGGTGAGCAAGACCGCAGATATAATTGACATCGGCTTGCCGGCGCCCTGGACCAGTACGGTTAACCAACCCAAGCCACTTAGCGCCACCGGCGTAAATACCGTTGCCAGCACTCTCAAGTCCTCGCCATCGCCGTCCTGCCAGGCGGGCCAGAGCACCAGACCAAAGGCCACAACCAGATACACTATCCACGCCAGAGCATGAGAGATGGCGCTGGATATGAGCATAACTTGATTGAATATCCCAACCCGACTCATCATTCTGGCCGTTTTGCCGTGTCATTCCCCTTCGCTGTGCCAGCGGCAGTATAACCGCGTTCTGCCCTCACCCAGTTCGTAGAAGGGCTGGCCATTAGCGTTTCTACGCGGTTGACGAGTTCTTCATCCGGTTGGATTTTCATGAGCTACGTTCGGGCTGAGCTTGTGAAAGAACACATCTGCCTTATACCCTTTGACCTTATCACAACAAACTAGAATAATAGGCGGGTCTATGCTCGCTAAAGTCAACACATGCGCCATCATTGGCTTGGACGGCACCATCGTAGAGGTGGAGGCCGATATTTCTCCGGGGCTGCCCAGCTTCAGCGTGGTTGGCCTGCCCGATGCGGCCGTCCAGGAAGCCCGGGAGCGGGTACGTGCCGCCGTGCGCAACTCCGGCTGCGAGTTCCCCATGCGCCGCGTCACGGTCAACCTGGCGCCCGCCAATCTGAAGAAAGAAGGCCCCGCATACGACCTACCCATTGCGGTGGGTCTGCTCATGAGCTCCGGCCAGGTGCACTCCGCCGTGGATTCCGCCCTGTTCCTGGGCGAGCTTTCCCTGGACGGAAACCTGCGCCACACCAACGGCATACTGCCCATGGTGGGACTGGCCAAGCAGCAGGGGTTCAAAGCGGTCTTTGTTCCCTCCGTGGATGCAGATGAAGCGGCGCTGGTTGAAGGCATAGACGTAATGCCGGCATCGTCGCTTCTGGACGTGGTGCGGCACTTGAGAAACGAGATCCTGCTTGCTCCCTACGACAGGAGCCGGGCGCCGTCTCCCACGGCGCTCCACCTTCCCGCCGGGATCGATATAAGCCACGTGCGTGGCCAGGAGCACGCCAAGCGCGCCGCGGAGGTGGCCGCCGCGGGAGGCCACAACCTACTCATGTCCGGCCCGCCGGGAAGCGGCAAGACCCTTCTTGCCCGCTCCGTTTCCACCATCCTACCCACACTCAGCCGGGAAGAGGCCCTGGAGGTGACCAAGATATACAGCGTGGGAGGCATGCTTCCTACCGATAGGCCTCTAATCATGCAGCGGCCGTTCCGCTCTCCGCATTACACCATTTCCAACGCTGCCCTGGTGGGAGGAGGACGATGGCCCAACCCTGGCGAGGTAACGCTGTCTCATAGGGGCGTCCTTTTCCTGGACGAGCTCCCCGAGTTTGGGCACAGCGTTCTGGAGGTGCTGCGCCAGCCCATTGAGGATAAGGTTGTCACCATCAGCAGGGTGCAGTGGAGCGTGACTTTCCCCGCTAACTTCATGCTTGTGGGGGCAATGAACCCGTGCCAATGCGGCTACTATGGCGACGCCCATCAGGCGTGTACCTGCTCGGCCAACATGGTTACACGCTATCAGAAGCGGGTCAGCGGGCCGCTCCTCGACCGGATCGACATCTTCGTTGAGGTGCCGCGGATCGACTACGAGAAGCTGGTTGCTTCGCCGTCGGAGGAGACCTCAGCCGACGTCCGCGGCCGCGTGGAACAGGCGCGTGCCGTGCAGCGGGAACGGTTCAGCGGTGTGGGCAATGGGGTGCTGACCAACGCTGACATGGGGCCGGAAGAGGTCTGGCAGTTCTGCCAGGTCGATGACTCCGCCAAGGGCCTGCTGCAGTCGGCCATGCGGCAGCTGGGTCTATCCGCCAGGGGTTTTCATCGTATTCTGAAGCTGGCCCGCACCATCGCCGACCTGGCTAGCTCGCAGGAAATAGAAGTCGTCCACCTGGCAGAGGCGCTGCAGTACCGCCAGCGGGGACAGGGGATGTGAACGGGTAGGGGGCGTCTGTCATGCTGAGGAGTCGGTTAGACGCCGTTGCTCTAAGACCACTCCCGGCGACGAAGCATCTGTTATGCCAGGGGACGCCACCGCCCCGCCGGATTGCTTCGGTTCCTCGCAATGACGATGGGGGATTGCCGCCGGCGGATTATCAAGCCCCTTTGCTCAGGTAGTGCGGCAGGTTTTGCAGGAAATCCGAATTGTTGGGGGCCTTGGCCAGCCGCTCCAGGACTTTTTCCGTTGCCTCGGTGCTCAGTGAATTGTCGGAGGTGATCATGCTGACCGCGCGCCTGAGCAGCCAGACCTGCTTCAAATCTGCCGGGCTTAACAGCAGCTCTTCACGGCGGGTGCCGCTTCTCTGAATGTCTATGGCAGGGAAGATGCGCCTTTCCGCAAGCCGTCGCTCCAAGTGAAGCTCCCAGTTGCCCGTGCCCTTGAACTCCTCGTATATAACGTCGTCCATGCGGCTGCCGGTGTCAACAAGGCATGTGGAGATGATGGTCAGGCTGCCGTAGCCCTCCGTGTTGCGGGCAGCGCCGAAGAACCTCTTGGGTGGATAGAGGGCGATGGGGTCAATGCCTCCGGAAAGGGTGCGTCCGCTGGTGGGCACGGCCAGGTTGTAGGCCCGGGTGAGCCTGGTGATGCTGTCCAGCAGAATGGCTACGTCCTTCGTGCCCTCGACGAGACGCTTGGCCCGTTCCAAGGCCAGCTCCGCGACACGGCAATGGTCCTCCACCGGTTCATCGAACGTTGAGCTGAACACCTCACCGGCCACGGAGCGACGGACGTCGGTGACTTCTTCAGGCCGCTCACCAATGAGGGCTACCATCAGATGAATCTCCGGATGATTGGTGGTTATGCCGTTGGCTATCTCCTTTAGAAGCAGTGTCTTGCCCGCCTTGGGCGGCGATACGACAAGACCGCGCTGCCCCTTGCCTATAGGGGCCAGCAGATCTATAAGGCGTGAGGAAAGGTTGGAGGGTACGGTCTCCAGCTTGATCATGGAGTTGGGGAAGACGGGTATTAGGTTTTCAAAGTGTGGGCGGCTTCTGGCGGTTTCCGGCTCTACGGCGTTGACCGTTTCCACCCTGACCAGGCCAAAATAGCGCTCGGCGTCCTTGGGCGGTCTGACCTGGCCGGCAATCATGTCGCCGGTGCGCAGTCCAAAGCGGCGTATCTGCGATTGGGATATGTAGACGTCGCGCTGACCGGGCCTGAGCTCACCGTTTCGGCGCAGGAATCCGTAGCCGTCACCCATTACCTCCAGCACTCCGTTAGCCACAATCATGCCATGCTGCTCGGAGTAGTTCTCAACCAGCTTGTGAAGCAACTCTTCTCTACTGAGGGAGCTTGCGGTTTCACCGTTGACGGCGCCCATTTGGGTGGCAAGCTCCGCCAACTCCTCTTTGGTTTTCTCTTCCAACTCAGATAGATGCGAAACAGGTTTTGTGGTCAAAGAAGTGTCACCTCAGTGAGTGGATAATAAGCCTTGAATCCTAGCTGGAACCTGGTCTTTTGGCATAAAGTAAGCTGCAAGTTATCCTTGCTACTGTATTTCTACGATGTGTTAGGGCCGTGGTATGCACCCTTCCCGTTATTTTCAGAAAGTGGGGTGGATGCCCAAGCATCCGGGGTGTGGGGGGAATCCAACGAGTAGAACAGGGGACATTATAGCAAACATCACATTGGTAGTCTACTACGGATTTGTCAGTGGCAGTGGACGCTGGTCTCCCTTGCGGATGGTCTCTTTGGCTGCGCCAAAAAAGTCTCTGAACAGGGGGTGAGGCCTCTCCGGGCGGGAGAGGAACTCAGGATGGAACTGCACGCCCAGCATGAAGGGATGGTCTTGAGCCTCGCTTATCTCCACAAGCAGGCCGTCTGGGGATAGGCCGCTGGCAACCAGACCAACCTCTGCCAGAGGCTCGCGGTAGGAGTTGTTGAACTCGTAGCGGTGCCGGTGTCGCTCCTCGACTTCGGAACGACCGTAAGCCCTGGCAGCGCGGGTCCCCGGCACCAACCTACAAGGATATAGGCCGAGTCTCATGGTGCCGCCCATATCCTTCATCTGCATCTGCTCCGGCATCAGATCTATGACTGGGTGCCGTGTGTCCCGGTTGAACTCGGTGGAGTTGGCGTCCTCGTATCCCAACAGGTTACGCGTATACTCTACTGCCATGATTTGCATACCCAGGCACAGTCCCAGGTAAGGCACGCCGTTTTCTCTAGCATAGCGCACGGTCTGGATCATACCCTCGATTCCCCTGGGGCCGAATCCACCGGGCACAACAATTCCCTTAACCGCAGCGAGCAAATCTTCCAGGCCGTTCTGCTCTATTTCCTCGGAATATATCCAGGAGATCTCAACGTCTCTGCTATGAGCAAGTGCTGCGTGGTAAAGGGCTTCCTTCACCGAGATGTAAGAATCTGGCAAGTCCGTATATTTTCCAACTACGGCGATGGGCACCTTCTCCTTCTCTAGGTTCATTGTATCAACTAGGAACTGCCAGTCGGCCATGTCACGGCTGCGGTAATCAAGGTGCAGGGCGCTCAAGAGCGTATCGCCAAGGCCGGCGTCCTCTAGTGAAAGAGGAACTTCGTAGACGTTGCCCACGGTGGGCATGGCAAACACGGCGTTGCGGGGTACGTCGCAGAAGAGGGATATTTTGTCTTTGATAGAATCCGTTACCGGTAGGTCGCTGCGAGCTATGATTGCATCGGGTTGGATTCCAATACTGCGCAGCTCCTTAACGCTGTGTTGGGTTGGTTTGGTCTTCAACTCGCCGGTAGCCTGGATATACGGAAGCAGGGTGAGATGTATGTAGTAGACGTTGTCTCTACCGGCATCGTTTCGGATCTGTCGGATGGCTTCCAGGAAAGGCAATCCTTCTATGTCCCCAACGGTCCCGCCCACTTCCACCACCACCACGTCTGCCAGGCTTTCAGAAGCAAGGCTGAAAATGCGATCTTTGATTTCATTGGTGACGTGGGGAACGGTTTGAATGGTGCCGCCCAAGTAATCGCCGCGGCGCTCCTTGGCAATGACCGTGCTGTAGATTTGGCCGGCGGTCACATTGGAGGAAGCGGTGAGCTCGATGTCGATAAATCGCTCGTAGTGGCCAAGGTCAAGGTCGGTTTCTGAACCGTCCTTGGTCACAAAGACCTCCCCGTGCTGGTAGGGGGACATGGTTCCGGGATCCACGTTGAGGTAAGGGTCAAGCTTCATCGCGGAGATATTGATGCCCCGGCTTTTCAGGATACGACCTATTGAGGCCACGCTGATGCCTTTGCCCAGTGAGCTAACCACACCGCCGGTCACAAAAATATATTTCGTCGTCATACTCTCAGTGCAAGCCCAAACCTATGCCAAGGGAAGCTGAACTAGGTACAGAAACAGAGCTATGTCCAAGGGGAGTAAGGGACACCACAAGCTGGGAAGTTAGGCTTATCTGTAGTGGCCTTCTAAAGGTCATACCCTTGCTTGGAGGTGCATATCATAGGGGATTGTAGTGGTGCTCTGAAAAGAGTGTCAAGCGGTTGATGACTTGTGTAGGACGGACATGCGGACATAGGGGCATAGGGAGGCATCCCTGCCGGCAACGGGCCACGCCTCCGCCTTCCTCCCGTCAACTGGAACGGTTGGCCACAATGTCACCCTCAACGTTGCATAGGCAGTCCCATTGTCATGGTCATGACAGGGGCTGGAACTCGCATTTGGGCGAAATACTAGGCGAAAGATTGACCTTTGTCCAAAAAATCTGTAATATCTGTGTGCCTCAAACGGCGATGTGAAAGTAGCTATACAGATGCGTATCACAGGAGGCGAGGCGCGGGGAATTCAACTCGAGGTGCCGCGTTCTCCGCACTTCAGACCCACCTCTGACAGAGTACGCTCGGCGCTATTTCAGGTTATATCTGAGGCATTGATTGAAGCCAGAGTGCTGGACTTGTATGCCGGAAGTGGCGCACTGGGAATCGAAGCGCTCAGCAGAGGAGCCGAAGCGGCGGACTTTGTTGAGCAAAACGGTCGTTTGTGTCAGACTATCGGGCAAAATCTGAGAAAGGCAGGCCTGGAAGAACGGGGCACTATACACAGGGCAAAGGTGGCCCGGGCGTTGGACTTCTTGAAGGGACCGTATCAAGTGGTTCTTCTTGACCCACCATACGATCTCCCTGACTTGGGACAAACAATGAGCAAGGTTGCCAGGTCGGGACTGATAGCTGAGAGAGGCCTGGTGGTCTTGGAGCACAGCAAGAGGACAGATGCAAAAGAGAGATACGACACGCTGGAGCTTAGCTTTCAAAGACGGTACGGAGATACTGTGCTGTCCGTATACAACTAAGGAGACCCGGTGACCATAGCAATCTACGCGGGGAGCTTTGATCCCATCACCAGGGGACATCTGGACATTGTGCAGCGAGCTGCTGCAATTGTGGACAGACTTGTGGTGGCGGTGTTTGATACTCCTTCCAAGAGCCTGCTCTTTTCAACGGCTGAGCGCGTTGATCTGTGCGAAAGAGCGGTGGTTGGCCTGCCCAACGTGGAAGTTACTCGTTACAATGGCCTGACGGTTGAGTTCGCCAGAGAGATGGGGGCGAACTTCATGGTGCGCGGCTTGCGCAGCGTCACTGACCTGGACTACGAAGTAGCCATGCTGATGATGAACCGCAAGCTCAATCCGGAGATAGATACGGTATTCCTCTACACCAGCCAGGAATATCAGTCACTCAGTTCATCTTTGATAAAGGAGGTGGCCAGTTTCGGTGGAAACATAGAAGACCTTGTGACTTACGACGTTGCCGTCGCGCTGAAAAACAAACTAGGCGTAGCCGTGTAGCGCGGCGGTTCGGAAGGGGGACATCATAGATATCTTCGGTATTATCGATAAATTAGAATCATTAGCGGCTTCGGGCAGACGGGTTCCCATGAGCAGGAAACTGTTTGTTGACTCGGAAACTCTCTTGGAGCTTGTGGACCAGTTGAGAGTTGCCGTGCCCCAGAACGTTGCTGAAGCTGAGGAAGTGCTCAGAAAGCGCGAAGAGCTGCTCAACCAGTCTCTTGGTGAAGCCCGGCGCATCAGGGCTTCAGCGGAGACCGAGTTCCGCAGTCGTGTAGACGATACGGAACTGCTAAAAGGGGCCGAAAAAGAGGCTCAAAAGATGATTCAAGAGACCGAGCAAAAGGCGCGGCGCATTCTGGATATGGCTGAGAGTGAGGCCGCTTCCCGGCGTGGTTCCGCTGATCAGTATGCTCAGGAACAGCTGTATAAGCTGGAAGAAGAAGTGGCAGGGCTGCTGAGCACGGTTCGCAACGGCATTGAAGTCCTCGAGGCCCAGCAAAGAGTTTCCAGATAGTTCCAGTTCAACTCAGGCTTGTTTACGAGACACAACTCGGAAGGTCGGACTTTGCCTTTTGCCTGGTGATACCTAGCTCTGAGCAGGCTCTAAAGAGTAGTCGCCGCTTCTGCCGCCGCTTTTGCTCACCAGCCTTACTTCGCTGATCTTCATTGCCCTATCAACGGCTTTTGCCATGTCGTATATGGTCAGCGCTGCGATATTGACGGCGGTCAGGGCTTCCATTTCCACGCCGGTCTTGGCAGTGGTGCGAGCGGAGGCTGTGATACGAATAGCGCCGTCGCCGGCGTCCAAATCGAACTCTATGGCTACCCGGTCCAGCGGCACGGGGTGACACATGGGAATGAGTTCCCATGTCCGTTTGGCAGCTACGATCCCTGCGACACGAGCCACGGCCAGTACGTCGCCCTTTTTTATGCTGCCCTCCTTGATCAGACGCAAGGTTGATGGCTTCATGTGGACTAGGCCCTCGGCCACGGCATCTCTCAACGTGGCATCTTTGCCGCTCACGTCCACCATTTGAGCGTTGCCTTGCGAATCAAGGTGCGTAAGGGTGGATTTGCCCTTGCAGAAGGAATTTGCCTGTTGCAGAGCCAGAGCGTTGGCTTCTTCATTGCCCGGGTTGCCGGTGTGGCCACGCACCCACTGCCAGGCGACCTTACGCTGCCCGGCAACTGCATCAAGTGCGGCCCAGAGGTCCCGGTTGGCGTTTCTTTTCCAACCTCTGGTCATGGTGTTGACCACGTACTGGCTGTCACTGAACACCGTGACCTCTGAGCTGGCGGGGACGGCCTGCAATCCCTTGATTGCGGCCAGTATCTCCATTCTGTTGTTGGTGGTGTTGTCCTCTTTGCCGGACAACGAACGCTTGGCGCCGTTATCGTCAATGACGGCAGCCCAGCCGCCGGGCCCCGGGTTGCCCAAACAGGAGCCGTCCGTGTAGATAGTAATCATGTGGACACGAACTCCATACGACTGACTTCACTTCCATGGATTAGCAGACCTTCGGTTTTTTCTGGCTCACTCCAGTTCCCTTGCTCCGGGTCCCAGATTCGGAATGGTGACAAATAGATTTCAGGCCCAGGGGGTCGACGGTCGTTGGAAAAGTACATCGGCCAGCCACTGATTAAGCTGCCATCTTTTAGGTACATCAAGATGTGTGAATAGTTATCTTCTCGAAGCAATCGACTCCAGAGGTCACCGTGGACTCTTAAATCAATACCAAGCGGATTTAGGACGCGCTCTGGTATTCTGAACCGATCAAGAACTCCAAGGAATACACCAAAAACGACAGCACTTAGGTAAAGTACAAGCCATACATTATTTGGCACCTTAGAGGGATCAGCGATAACGTCCAATAGACCAGGCCATGGTTGTTCTTTGATAGGGGGAGCCACAAGGAGTGTGAATATAGGATAGAGAACAACAATGAGGGCGAGGCTTCCTAGTACACTCCACATAGTGGTATAGAAAGCTGATGCTCGCCTGATTCTACTCACTAGATAAATGACGTGGAGCAAAACGAAACCAGGAAGCAACAAGAATAAAGCCAGAGGTAGGCTTGCAAACCCCATTTAAATCCCTTTCCGTACCTGTTCAGCTGTTGTTGCGGGATTGCCTTGGAGGAACAGCAGGCTTTGGAGATTTTGGTAGTTCTTTAGGCGGCTCTTTATATGTGAACCCTTCTCTAAGAGGTCTTTCTTTCTTCCCATCCTCTGCCATTGTTTTTACCTCCATTTTAAGATTCTCATCTATATTCTACCCGCCTATGTGATACATCTCCACCTTGTCGGTACGGGCATTGGAGAGGGCGGTGCGCTCCTCTGAATATCTATCTGTGCGTACCTGCCAAATACCGCTGACAATGGTTTCAATATCCTCATCACTGGCGCCGCTTCTCAAGGGGGTCTTCACATCATGGCCCTCACTGGCAAACAGGCAGGTGTATATTCTGCCGTCCGCGGAAAGCCTTGCCCGTGTGCAGTCGCCGCAGAACGGCTCCGTGACCGACGAGACAACGCCGACTTCACCCTGCCCGTCCAAGTAGCGGTACCTATCCGCCACCTCTCCCCGGAAGGCCTTTTCCACGGGCTCCAATGGCATCTCTTCATTGAGCCTATGTATGATCTCCCTTGAAGCGAGAACGTGTTCCATCTTCCATCCGTTCCGGTTGCCCACGTCCATGTACTCGATGAACCGGACGGTATGCCCCCTATTCTTGAAGTAGCGGGCCAGGTCCACCACCGTATGATCGTTGACGCCTTTCTTGACCACCGCATTTATCTTGATGTTGCGGAAACCCGCTTCTTCAGCGGCGCGGATTCCATCTAGGACTCGCTGGGTGCTGAAGCCGCGGCCGTTCATCTGACGGAATACGGCGTCATCCATGGTGTCCAAGCTAACTGTGATCCGTCTAAGCCCTGCATCTCTCAGTGCCTGCGCCTGATCGGCAAGCAGATAACCGTTCGTGGTCAGCGAAAGGTCGTCCACTCCTCCCATGCCGGCAAGCATGGCCACAAGTATCTCCAGGTCTTGTCTGAGGAGCGGCTCCCCACCTGTGAGGCGTATACGCGATACTCCCAGGTTGACGAAAATCTTCACCAGCCGCGCTATCTCCTCATAGCTGAGGACTTGCTCCCTGGAAAGGAATTGATATCGCTCTCCGTAGATTTCGGCGGGCATGCAGTAGGTGCATCGGAAGTTGCATCTATCGGTGACCGAGACACGGAGGTCGGACAGCGGTCTGCCGAACAGGTCACGTACCGTTTTCTTTGCCTGGGAGTGATCCATGTGCTAGCTTGGCGCCCCTGCGCCTATGACCTCTTTCAGTCTCTGAGCCGCTTTGCGGGCGGCTATGCCCCTGTGGCTCACGCTATCTTTGGCCTCAGCGTCGATCTGTCCAAAGGTCTTGCCGAAATTGGGATAGTAGAACAGGGGGTCATATCCAAAACCCTTTTGTCCGCTGGGCTCAAAGGCAACATATCCCTGGCAGACGCCTTGGAAGGTCTTCTCCCCAGCGCCGGGCCAAACCAGAGCCACCACGCAGCGAAAACGGGCGGTGCGTTTTTCCCAGGGAACGTTGTTCAGCCTGGATAGAAGCAGCTTGTTGCGGTCGACATCGATGGCTTGCAAGCCGCCGTAGCGGGCGCTTCGCACTCCCGGTTCGCCATTCAACGCGTCCACTTCGATGCCGGAGTCGTCGGCCAGGGCGGGCAGTCCCGTTGCTTCCGAATAGAAGCGCGCCTTGATGAGAGCGTTCTCTTCGAAAGTATCTCCCGACTCCTCCGGCTCTTCAGTCACTCCTTCATCGGAAGGAGTGGTCAACTCGACAGGCAGACCCATCTGCCGAAGCTCGCCAGGCAGGCAGCTGAGCAGACGGCGGTATTCCTCCACCTTTCCGCTGTTGTTGGTTGCGATCAGCAATTTGAAAGCCACGTTGTAGAAATGATAACACCACAGCCGGAGAAAGGCACAGCCTGATGGCGCACCGGCCGCTCTTTGGAACTATGCAGTCACACTAGACTCCGGCGAATTCCTTCTCCATATCGGGAGTGTAGACACCGTCGCGGGCGGCGCTGGTTACCCGGGCGCGGCGCAGGTAGGCCCCCTGCGCTTGCGGCACCTTGGCCGGGTCGCCGCTCCATACCTTGAGAGGAGTCGCCTGGAGACCCCTGCCGTATGAGAAGCTGAGCTGCCACGGTGTAGTCGAGTCGACACGCTGGTTTATAGCGTTTAAGTTTACCGTCGCCTCATCATCGCTCTGCCCGCCTGAAAGGAAGACAATGCCTGGCATGGATGCGGGCACGGTGCGCTTGAAGCAGCTTATGGTAGCCTCTGCCACCTGTTCAGGGCCCGCCCTGTTGGGAACTTCCGTCCCTGACAGGACCATGTTTGTCTTGAGCAGTATGCCTTCCAGGGCAACGCGCTGCCTGTGCAACTCCTCGAATACTCGCTGCAAGGTGGACTCAGTCACGTCAAAGCAGCGATCGATGTCATGGCCGCCGTCCATGAGCACTTCCGGCTCAACGATGGGGACGAGGCCCGCCTCTTGGGAAAGCGCGGCGAAGCGCCCCAGGGCATGCGCATTGACATCGATACAATACGAGGACGGCATGTTCTCGCCGATAGTGATCACAGCGCGCCACTTGGTGAACTTGGCGCCCAGCTCACGGTACTCGTCGAGACGCTCACGGAGGCCGTCCAGTCCCTCTGTCACCGTTTCGCCGGGGGAGCCGGCCAGGGGTCTTGCTCCCTTGTCCACTTTGATGCCTGGCACAATGCCCTCACCGTTGAGGATGTCTACAAAAGTTTGACCGGTATCTGCGCTCTGCCGGATCGTCTCATCGAATAGGATAATTCCGCTGATGTAATCGCCGCTGCCATTGGTGGTGAACAGGAGCTGCCGCCAGGCTCGGCGGTTGTCTTCCGTGGATTCCACGTTTACGCTTTTCAGCCTGCGGGCTATCGTAGAATCGCTCTCGTCAGCGGCAAGTATACCTTTGCTCTTGACCACAATTGCCTGGGCTATGGCTTGTAGTTCCTGCGTGTTCATGCTTGCCTCCTTACGTTCTCATAATCATTGGGACGCCTATTCCCAAGATAGGCGCAGATTGGGCCTTTGCCCACATGAGTTTATCACGATGTAAGAGGCGGGAAACAACCTCCGTATGTTGATATACTCCCTTTGAATCACCCAGATTCAAAGGGAGGCGCTCACAATGAAGATTAGAGAAGCCATTGACCGTAACTTCGCAATGGATCTGGTGCGAGTTACGGAGGCGGCGGCTATTGCGGCGGCGCAACACATGGGCATGGGTGACAAGGAGTTGGTGGACCAGGCAGCGGTGGATGCCATGCGCTTCACTCTGGGCTCTATGTCCATGGACGGTGTGGTAGTCATAGGTGAGGGAGAAAAGGATGAGGCGCCAATGCTGTACAACGGCGAAGTGATAGGAGACGGGATAGGGCCGGAGATGGACATAGCCGTTGACCCCATTGACGGCACTACTTTGCTGTCCAAGGGGTTGCCCGGAGCCATCGCCGTGATTGCCCTCTCTGAGCGAGGCTCAATGAACTGCCCCCGAGAAGTGGTCTACATGAATAAGATAGCCGTTGGCAAAGAAGCCAAGGACGTGATTGACATCAACGCCTCGGTGGGGACGAATCTCAAGAACATCGCCAAAGCCAAGGGGAGGAAGCTAAGCGAACTGACCGTGATAGTGCTGGACAGGCCCAGACACGAACAGCTTCTGGACGACATTAGAAGCGCCGGCGCTCGTATAAAGTTGATCTCAGATGGAGACGTAGCCGCGGGCATTCACGCCGCCATGTGGGAAAGCGGAGTGGATGCACTAATGGGGATTGGAGGCACGCCGGAGGGTGTGATTACCGCTGCCGCCATGAGGTGCATTGGCGGCGCTATCCAGTGCAAGGCCTGGCCCCGTGACGATAAGGAGCGAGACGCGGCAGTCGCGGCTGGCGCCGACCTGAGCAAAGTCTATACCGCTGAAGAACTGGTTTCAGGAGAAGACGTTTTCTTTGCTGCAACCGGCGCCAGCACAGGTGACCTGCTGAACGGGGTTCGCTTTTTTGCCAATGGTGCGCAGACACACTCACTGGCGATGCGGTCCCGCTCAGGAACGCTGCGGTGGGTAGACTCTGTCCATGATTTCACCCGCCTGGACAAGATGCGCTACAAGAGCTAGGTCACTTTCCCGCCTGGGCGGGCTGGCACAGCGCACCCTGAATTTTAGGGAAGGCAGTCCCCATCTCACTCTACGAAGCTGCACCCGCGAAGCCGCAGGTTTTGATTTTTAGGGTCAAAGTCGTCGACTCTGCCCCGCATGACCACGCTGTCACCCTTTCGATAGCTGTCGATTCGTTCACCGTGTTTGCTCGCGAATGTGCACGATACACCACTGGCGAGCTCTACCCGACCTGCATTGGTGTACTCGTCACCATCGAATGCTTGGAGGGTCCCTCTGCTTTCGACGGTTCCGGTGACTTCCACCACTTTGCCGTAGAATCGCTGCTGGGCAGCCTTTTCATCTGCCTGGTAGAGGTTCAGCATCTCCAGGGCGGAGATACGCTCACTGGCGGGTGTGCCGGAGATTTCCGTTTCTATGGACCCTTCGTTGTTGCAGCCGGTAAGCACGACAGCTCCCAGTAACAGCGCCACGAGAGCGATCTGGGCGAAACGAAGAGACCCTATACGACACCTTCCTACGGACGCAAGTGCACCCAAGCCGTACATTTGTAGCATGCTAAGGTATCTCTTGCAACCAGTCGATGAAGGTCTCTATAGCCTCATCCCAGACGTGCTGGCGTGTCTTGCCGCTGGACTTTCGGACGGAGAAACCGTGGTCTGCGCCGTCCAAGAAGTGCAGGCGGGCTTCCTTGATTTTGGAGACGGCCTCCGCAAGCTCACCGGGCGTTGCAAAGGCGTCACGCGTGCCTGAACAGAACAGTACGGGCAGAGATATGGCGGGGAAATGCCCATCCCTCCATTCGCTGCTTCCCGGTGAATGCAAGGGATAGGCAAAGAGCGCCAGCGCGTCTAGCGGGGCTCCCTGCGCGGCCACCAGGGAAGCGATGCGGCCTCCCATGGACCTGCCCGCAGCCACCAGCCTGACATCCGAGTGGCGGAACGCTTCAATAGCCGCCCACCAGGTTGCTTCAAGGACGGAAGTGCGGTCGGGTGCCCGGCGCTTCTCCTCCATGTAAGGGAATTGGAACAGCGCCGTGGATATGCCGCGTTGGGCCAGACGGGAAGCGGCGTAATCTCCAAACGGATCGTCGATATTGGAGCCAGCGCCTGGTGCGTAAATGAACGTCCAGCCTGTATCAGGGCTCTGAGCCCGGCTAAGGAGGGCTGTTACGTTCCTCCCGCCGGGCAACTGTATGCGGAGAGTCTCCATATTTGCGTTCTAGTATGCTGGCTTCAGGTTGGGGCATCCGATTTTGCATCTTTGCCAGAAGCATGCGCCGTATGGCCTACTCCAAGCCTTCAGACTTGTAGACCTTGGCCCTTTCCGCGTAGCTGATAGCCCTGCTTCTTATCAGCTCTTCATGCCGCTCCTGGATCTCGCCCCTTGGCCTGGCGGGCACTCCGGTTACAATGGTGCGAGGCTCTATGGTCGTACCTTCCAGCACCACGGCCCCGGAACCGACGATGGAGATCTCTCCCACTTCTACACCATCGTTCACCGTAGCGCCGTTGCCTACCAGGCAATTGTCAGCCAGCAGACGCCCATGCCACAACACGTTATGCCCGATAGTCACACCGCTCCCAATCGTGGATTCGGCGTCGGAATGGACAACGCTGTTGTCCTGTATGTTGGTGTTGGCGCCAACGGTTATCTTGCCGTTGTCGGCGCGGATCACGGCGCCCGGCCATACGCTGGAGTTTTCTCCTATTTCCACGTCACCGATGACGTAGGCGGCCTCACTGACGAAGGCGGTGGGATGTATCTTGGGTGATTTACCCAGCAAGCTGCGGATCATTGCGTCCTCCTCTATAGTCGACTCACTACGTAGATAATATCTGGAGCGGCTAAATCGCAGGGCGCATTTTGTGCCACTGTGTCGCTTGCTCAAAGGCGTGAGCGGCGCGGAGCACCGCCGCATCGCCCAGGGCGGGGCCTATGACCTGCAGGCCCACGGGCAGCCCTTGTGTGAAGCCGCATTGCACCGATATACCGGGAAGCCCAGCAATGTTCGCCGGTATGGTCATAACGTCGCTGAGATACATTTTCAGTGGGTCTTGGAGCCTTTCGCCAAACTTGAACGCGGCTGTGGGCGAAGTTGGGGTTACCAGGACGTCGTACTTCCGGAAGGCGTCTTGGAACTCACTGGATATTAGGGTGCGCACCTTCAACGCCTTCAGGTAATAGGCGTCGTAGTAGCCGGAAGAAAGGGAGTAGGCGCCCAGCATGATACGCCTCTTCACCTCCGGCCCGAACCCGTGCTGGCGGGTAGCCTCCAACTCGGCCCACATGCTGGCTTCATCGTGGTCGGAATAGCCGTACTTCACGCCATCATAGCGCGCCAGGTTCGCCGAGCACTCCGAGGGCGCGATGATGTAGTATACGGCTAGGGCGTACGGCGTGGAGGGCAGGGATACGTCCCAGTCAATTGAGGCTCCCAGCCCTTCCAACACGCCTATTGCCTCGCGAGTCACCGTTTCTACTTCAGGATCCATGCCCTGTACAAAATACTCTCTGGGAACGCCTATCCGCATCCCCGCTATGTCGCCGGTCAGCGCCTGCGTGAAGTCCCGGGCCGGCTGTGGCAGAGAGGTTGAATCCCTGGGATCGTGCCCGGCGATAGCGCTGAGCAGCATGGCGCAGTCGGTGACGTCCTGGGTCATGGGGCCAATCTGGTCCAGGGAAGAGGCGAAAGCCACCAGTCCGTACCTGCTGACCAAACCATAGGTGGGCTTCATGCCCACTATGCCGCATAGTGCAGCCGGCTGCCGTATGCTGCCGCCGGTGTCGGACCCCAGCGAGGCCATGGCCTCGCTGGCGGCCACGGAGGCAGCTGGGCCGCCGCTGCTACCCCCGGGCACCCTCTCCATGTCCCAGGGGTTCTGCGTATTGAAGAAGGCCGAGTTCTCAGTAGAAGAACCCATAGCGAACTCGTCCATGTTGCCCTTGCCCAGCATTACGGCGCCCTGTCCTTCCAAACGTTCCACAACTGTGGCGCTGTACGGAGGAACGAAGCTTTCAAGCATGCGCGACGAGCAGGTAGTGGTTACTCCCCTAGTGCACATGTTGTCTTTGATTTGAAGCGGTATGCCGGTTAGAGGCAGCGCCTCGCCGCGCGCTATCAGAGCGTCCGCCTGCTGAGCCTGTTTCAGAGCCCGCTCGGGCGTTACCCTAACGTACGCTTTCACCATGGGTTCCAGCCGCTCGATGCGTTCCAGGTAGGACTGGGCCAGCTCTACCGACGACAGCTCATACTGGTCTAGCAGGGTGCGTGCTTCGTGTATGGTCAGCTTGTACAGTTCGTCAGCCAACTTTGGTCCTTAGATAGTTGAGCCATGGAATAACCGGCTCCTACTCCAGCACGGCCTTGACCCGGAAATAGTCCCCTTCACGACGTGGCGCGTTGGACAACACATCTTCTTTGTCCAGACAAGGTTTCGTTTCGTCTTCGCGCATCACGGTATCCAAGGGTAGGGAGTGACTGGTGGGCGGTACTTGGTCGGTATCCAGTTCCTGGAGCATCTGGAAGTGCTCCAGGATGTCGTCCATCTGCGAGCGGTACAGTTCCACCTCTTGCTCCGTAAGTCGAATCCTTGTCAGCAATGCAACGTGGCGTACTTCATCAGAAGTCAGTGCCATAGTCTCTCCTTTTGCTTAATCTCAACGATCTCCTAGTGTCCCCAACTGTTGTGAAATATCACGTCCGCTACAGGCTTGCGTATGCTTCCGCCGAAGTGCTGCCCCTCGCCGGGATACCCCAATGGAATCAGTGCCGCCGTCTCCACGTGGCTCGGTATACCCAGGAAGTCCTTGATCTGCTGTTCATAACGGCGGTGCATGGTGGTAAGCACTGTGCCCAATCCCAGGGCACGAGCCGCCAGCATGAGGTTTTGCACCGCAGGGTAAATGGAAGCGCCGTCGACGATGCTGCTTCCGCCATCCCAGCCCTCGGTATGCTGAATACAGGCCACGATGACCACCGGAATATCTCCCATGCCGGCGCCCAGCTCATAGCCCAGCCTGTAAGGCTGGGTCAGCGTGGCAGGGTCCGGATTGTTGCCGCCAACGGTGGCTTTCCATGCTTCCAGGTACCATTCTCCTAGCCTGCGTTTTGTTTCCCCGTTGCGCAGCACTATGAAGCGCCAGGTCTGCCTGTTCCCGGGACTTGGAGCGCGCACCGCGGCTTCCAAGATGGTGTCAAGGTCTTCGTCAGATACGGGATCCGAGGTAAACAGGCGGATGGCCCGCTGGCTGTGGATGGTTTTGAATAGGGGCATGTCGTTCATTTAAGCGCCTCTTTTTGTCGTTTGGCCTTCTCTTCCTGAATGATGCGGTCTATCTCTTCCACGGCTTCATCCACGCGGCCGTTGTGGTTCACTACCACGTAGTCGAATTCGTCCTGGCATTTCATCTCGCTCTGGGCTGTCTCTATGCGCCGCCGCAAGGCCTCTTCCGTCTCCGATTTTCTTTCTAGGAGACGGTGTTTCAATTCCTCCATGTTGGGGGGAGCCAGAAAGATGAGCAGTGCGTCCGGTATCTTTGACCGCAAGGTACGTGCGCCTTGTATGTCCGTTTTGACAATTACGTCCTTGCCGGAAGCCATCGCCTCATCGGCCTGGGCGCGGGGTACGCCATACCAGGTGCCGTACACTTCGGCGCATTCCAGGAAGCCATCGTTCATCATCAAGGCACGGAACTCTTCAGGAGACATGAAGATGTAATCAATGCCGTGACGCTCGCCGGGGCGCTTGGGCCGGGTAGTAGCGGTTATTATGTAGCGCCAGGGACGTTGGAGGAGCTTGATACCCTGTAGGGCGCTGTCTTTGCCAACCCCGGAGGGGCCGGAGATGACAACGAGCAGGGGATCAAGCGCTTCCACAGACATCGGGCTAACCGGAAGACCCGTTGATCAAGCTTTCCAGGTCTTTCCAGAAGGTGGGGTAGGATACGTTGGCTGCCTCTGCACCCCGTACCACGGTTTCCCCGGCGGCCAGCAGTCCCGCTACGCCCAGGGTCATCGCCAGTCTATGGTCACCGTAGCTCCGCCCCGATGCGCCTCGGAGGAGGCCGATGCCTTTGATCACCATCCCATCATCCGTCTCATCTACGTGGCCGCCCATGCCGCGGAGTCCGGCAACCGTGGACTTTATTCGATCCGACTCCTTGACTCGGAGCTCTTGGGCGTCTCGGATAACCGTGGTCCCTTTTGCGAAACAAGCGGCCAGGGATAGAATTGGTATCTCATCGATGAGCCTGGGAACCAGATCGCCGGCGATTTCCGTGGCGGTGAGGCTGCTGGACTCCGCCGTGATATCCGCCACTTCTTCACCGCCTTCCATGCGTCTGTTGGCTACGGTGAGGCACGCTCCCATAGATTCCAAAGCCTCTAGGACACCGGTACGCGTGGGATTCATTCCCACGTTCAACACGGTCACCTTTGCCGAAGGATGGCAGACGCCGGCAACCAGCCAGTAGGCAGCCGAGCTCGTATCAGTGGGAACGTTCACGTCAACGGCCCGCAGCTCTTTGCCGGGAGCGACCTTCAAGGTCAGCCCATCCTCCACCAGTGCGGCGCCCATGTTCTCCAGCATACGCTCAGTGTGATCGCGGGAGGTCGCTGGCTGATGCAAAGTGGTCTCCCCGTCGGCGTACAGGCCGGCGATTACAAGGCAAGACTTGAGCTGGGCGCTGGCTACCGGCATATCATATTCAATGCCGCGCAGACCGCCGCCTCGTATGGCAAGCGGAGCCTTGCCGTCGCTGTCTCTCCCCTGGATCCGTGCTCCCATCTGTTGGAGCGGTTTGATGATTCTGCCCATGGGCCGTGATCTGAGTGATTTGTCTCCGGTGATTACGCTAAAGAACGGCTGTGCCGCCAGCAGTCCTGAAACCAGGCGCATGGTGGTGCCGCTGTTGCCTGCATTGAGGACGTCCACGGGTTCGGCCAGCCCGTGAAGACCATTGCCCGCCACTTCAAAGCACTCTTCTCCGCCGCTGACTTCGCAATCCAGATGACGGGTAATCTTCACGCCCAACCCTCGCAAACAGCGCAGCATGGAGGCGCGGTCGTCGCCTACGCAAAAGTTGGAGACGTGGGCGGCGCCCCCGGCAATGGAGTTGAGCAGCGCGGCGCGGTGGGATATGGACTTATCGCCGGGCGGCGCTAAAACGCCTTCCAATCGGCTTGGTGGAGAGATGGTGCGCTTCATTATCTTCTTCTGCGTCTCTCTTCCCGCTGATTGGGGCGACGCTGCTGCATGGATAGTATGTCCTGGTACCTCTCTCTTAGCTTACTGCCCACGACCATATCCATCATCTGAGATCCGAACGACGGAATCTCCGGGCCTGAGGGGGCTAGGTCATCGTCCTGGTCCTCGCCGGATTCGTATCTAATCAGCCACTTCTCCCTGTTCTGCCAGACCTTGGCGAAGGTATCGCCCAGGGCTTCAAGGCCGCTTTCATCCCCCGTTTTCCCTATCATGTCGTGGAAATGGCGTAGTTCCTGGATAGCTTGTTCTACCCAGTAGAGCAGGTTGTCGCGGTTGGTTACCGATATGTCCAGGTTCATCACAGGGTCGCCTGAAGCGAGACGCGATATGTCACGGTACCCCGTGGCAGCCATCTTGGACATCTCCCTCCAGGACGGACTTTTGGATGTTACCGAAACCAGTGCTGACGAAATTATGATGGGGAGATGGCTAACCGCCGCCACGTAGCTATCGTGCTCCACTGCATCAACGAAATAGGGCCTGGCTTCGAGCAGTTCCACCATGCCGAGCACGGACCTCACCGCTTCCCCCTTGGCCCGGCTGCCTGGGATCACTGCATAGCGGGCATTCTGGAATAGGTTGGCGTCCGCTGCTTCTATGCCGGAGAACTCTTTACCGGCCATGGGGTGACCGCCTACAAAGCTGACCTCTCGCGGTAGATACTCTTCCGCCCAGTTCAGTATTTCGGCCTTGGTGCTTCCGGTGTCGGTCACCACACAGCCCGGCGGAACCATGTCGGAGATCAACTCAAGCATCTCCCGTATCGCGAGCACGGGAGTGGCGATGATCACCATTTTGGCGTCCTTGACCGCGTCCTCCAGCTTCCAATGCGCCTTGTCCACCGCATTCAGCTTCTCGGCTTTGCGGCCGGTATTCAACTCCTTGTCGTATCCCGATACCTCGACCCTGTCCGGCGCTCTCTGTTTGAGCCCGAGGCCTATGGAGCCGCCAACTAGCCCTAGCCCTATGATGGTTATCTTGTCCACGATCCCTCCCGTTGCCGCTTATTCAGAGGAAGCTCTGTCCCACTATGACGGTACCCAGGTAGTTTATCACAGGGTTGATGACGCTACGGATTATGCCCACCCCGAATAGTATATCCGACATTATGGCCAGCATGAGCAGAGGCGGCCCGTAACGTTGGAACCTAGCAAAGCTGCGCGCCATGCTGGCGGGCAGCAGCCCTGCGACCACTCCGGAACCATCCAACGGCGCCACCGGGATCAGATTGAAGACGGCGAGGATTATGCTGAAAAGGACTATGGTAGCCACCGTGCGGGCCAGGAATCCTTCCAGGCCGTCTTCCAACAGGCGGGTGGTAAAGAGCCTGAACGGCCAGTCAAGGAGTCCCAGCTTGATTGGCACAGTGAATGCCACCGCCGTGAGCAGGTTGGATACAGGCCCTGCGCCTGACACAATCGCCATTGCCCGCCGTCCGCCCTTCAACGCTCTGTCGTCCACGGGTACGGGCTTGCCCCAGCCAAATCCCACCAGGAATAACAGCACCGTGCCCGCGGGGTCTAAGTGACGGACCGGATTGAGCGACAATCTGCCCAGTCTCTTGGACGTGCTATCTCCCAGCAGATAGGCCGCCAGCGAATGGCTGAACTCGTGGATGGTTATTGCCACAAGCAGAGCGAGTCCCACGGTGAACGCCACCACGGGGAAGATGCGGAGGAAGGTAAGGGGATCGGAGAAAAGCAGGTCCAGGTAACCTAACAGCATGCAGGCGACGACCTACCGGAGAGATATTTGCAGATCAAAGCGCTGGGATGAGGAGCTAGAACTCTTCCTCTAACTCCTCGTCCTCCTCGTGGTGGTGGTGTGGGGATGCCGGCTCCTGCGCTCTAGGCAGCGTGGGGCCCAGCTTTTGCTCGTTGCGCGCCTTGCGCGGCGGCAGCTTGTCGATGTTCTCTTTCAGCTCACCTATGGCTGAGGCATTCATCTTGCCCAGGTTCGCCACTATGCCGTCGATTCCCATGTCGTTCAGCTGCTCAAGTTCGTGGGATGTCAAGCCGGCGTCCCATTCAAGCAGCATGTAGCGGCTCATGGCGGAGCGAACGTTGGATATGGCCAGCAGGTGTGTTAGGGAGAGCGGCCCCTGTGGTTCAGGACGTTTCAGCAGGATGACGTCCACGGGAAGGTCTTCCAGCCCGCGCATCAACGATTCTTCCAGGTTGGCGTGTATCTGCAGTACGCGTGCCACGTCGCCCTCGCTCAAGTAGTCGACCAGGACGCCATCGAGGTTGAAGATTACAAAGTCGCCGCCTTTTTCCTTAGCGATTTCCACCAAGTTGCCATCTGCCGTGTCGAAAGCGATGCCCCAGACGACCCCTTCCGGTGGAGCGGACTTGCTTGGGGAGCTTTCCAGCGCGCTGAGAGGCAGCACCAGGGCATCCGCGCGTGGGGAAACTTTGTTCAGCTTCTGCTTGCTGGCGCCATCCGCCCAAGCCAAGAGCAGCATTGTGGGCAACGTCTCTGCTTCTCGTCGTGGTGCGAATCCCAGCGCACGGACGGGGCCTTTGTTCACCTGTTCCAGTCGTTCAAGCAGTTTACTCATAGTTGTGCCAATCCGGCTAGAAACATGCCGAGGAAAACATACGTTGATTGTATGTGATGGGATGCACAGGTTCAACCAAGGAGTAGGATGTCGGTATGCCCGTCCGTCCTACTGGCTGCCTAGCGATTCCCCGAGTCGATAGGTATATTGTGTGCAACTCCAGGGCGCGCCGCGCAGTATACCCAAGGAATAATCGCCATGCCCAGCAAAAAAGAGAGGATAGACTCGTTGCTCGTGCGGCAAGGACTTGCCGAGAGCCCGCACAAAGCCCAAGCCTTGCTGATGGCGGGCCTGGTCACCGTGGATGGCCGGATGGTGGAAAAGGCGGGAACGATGGTCTCATCCGAATCCGACATCCGGGTGAAGCAAGCGCCCCAATTCGTGGGCAGAGGAGGCATCAAGCTAAAGCATGCCTTGGATAGCTTTGAGCTGGACGTGTCCGGCAACGTAGCCCTGGACGTTGGCGCTTCCACCGGCGGCTTTACGGATTGCCTCTTGCAGAGCAGCGCCTCCAGGGTTTACGCCGTGGACGTGGGACGGGGCCAGATTCACCAGAGGCTGCGCGATAGCTCTAGAGTCGTGCTCATGGAGGGAATCAATGCCCGCCGTCCGTTCCATCTGCCGGAAAAGGTGAGCATCGCCGCTGTAGACGTGTCGTTTATCTCGCTGGTCATGGTGCTGCCTGAAGTGGTGCGGCACGTGGAACGGGGCGGATCAATCCTGGGACTCGTCAAGCCGCACTTTGAGGCGCGGAGGCACGAGGTGAGCAAGGGAGGCGTAGTGCGCGACCCGAAGATACACGCTGCAACTGTGTCCAAGGTAGCGCTATGGGCAATTGACCACGGCCTGCGCTTTAGGGGAGCGACCGCATCGCCCATACTGGGCAATGCGGGGAACAGGGAGTTCTTTGTCTGGCTGCAAAGGCTCGGTTCAACTTGACACCCCATTGACCCATTTCTATACTGCCTTGAGATGGTCCCTGGAGAGTGTGAGCATTAGACTGAGATTATTCCAGGGCAACCACTTCAAGTTTACAAGGGCGATTAGCTCAGCTGGTTAGAGCGCAGTCCTGATAAGACTGAGGTCCCTGGTTCGAGTCCAGGATCGCCCACCATATTGCAGTGGCAGACTTGCAGCGCCGAAGTGGCGGAACGGCAGACGCGCTACGTTCAGGGCGTAGTGCCCGTAAGGGCGTGGGAGTTCAAATCTCCCCTTCGGCACCAGGTATAATTGAATTGTCTCAATTCGATATAGGCATCGAGCGCTTGTAGCTCAATTGGATAGAGCACTGGCTTGCGGAGCCAGAGGTTGCGGGTTCGAGCCCCGCCAAGCGTGCCACCCTTTAATTCTCATAGCATGGGCGATTAGCTCAGACGGCAAGAGCGCCTGCTTTACACGCAGGAGGTCGGAGGTTCGAGCCCTCCATCGCCCACATTTTTACGGCAGCGCAGTCGATGGTGCTACACGCCCTAGTCACTTGGCAGACTTGTTGCCGCAAAACTCGAAATGCGATAATAACGGCGCGGACTTTTTTCATCTTCGCTAATAAGGTCACAACGTGGCACACCTGAGAGAACGTCAGAACAAAATGCAAGTTGCAGTTTCAAATTGTCCAACAATGCTTGGCGGGCATACCTCACCCCTCATACGGCTATATCGCCACCTCCCACCAGAAAGTTCGGGGTGCTATTCCAGCGCCAATCCAAGGTGCTTCTGAAAGGCCCTGGCGCCTTGCGGTGTTACCTTCACCAAACGTGGGCTGGAGCCTGGCCGCAACCATTCCATTACAAAGTAATGCCTGGTGAGCGCTGCTCACAGGGCGCCGCCTAGGTGGTCCCGCTTGTCTGTCCAGTCCAGGCAGCGCCGAGCGAACATCCTTCGCTGACTGTAGATCTGGACTTGGACTGAGCCGATAGGGTTGTCGGAGTCTTTGCACTCGATCCCCGGTTCTTGAAATAATGACCAATTTACGCTCAAGGAAGTTGCCACACGAGACCCAGATACTGCATCTCGATCAAGCCTCATGATGAGGTGTAGATGATAGTGGCGTATGCTGTAGATGCCCCCGGCCGTAGCGCCGCTTCCCTTGCTTGGAACGCTGCACAAGACAGCTTGGCGACGCAGGGACAGGCTCAGTCTCGTCGCCCTGGAACAGGATCACGTCGTCCTCGGTGCCGTGGATATGCAGCACGGACACGGGGGGTGCGCCGTTGGACCTGGCCCGCCCCCAGGGCCTTGACCTCTCCCAGGGACGGCTACCCGGATTTCTTCGAGACTTCCCTTCGGATCTCCTCTTCCAACACCTCCACGCGCTGCTCCAGGGCCTCGTTTCGCTCTGCCGCCGGGCAGCCGCCGGCGTGCTCGGTGATAAGACCACCCTGACGCCCTTACGTCTCAGCATGGAAGGCGACGGCGTACCCCCGCTTCCGGGTGAACCTTGAAAACTTCCAGACCAATATCTCCCTGAAGGGGGCCTCCGGCTTGGCCGCATCGTCCAGCATCCTTCTGAACTGGGGCCGGTCGGCGATGCGTCCGCTCAACTGATTATAGTATAGTCTCTACCGGCTCTATTCGCCTCACTATGAATACACCTCCCGGCGGAAAGTTCGTGGTGCAGTCCCCTTGCGCCCGCATTTCATGATACTATACCCAATCCAGGTTATAATCTCCCTTGCAAAAAGCGAGGGATCGAATAGACGCCTAGGCGCTTCAGGCGCCGCGAGCAGGTACGGGATCCTGCAAACTAACCGGGGGCAACATGACAGACGTTAAGCAAGAGGAAACCCAGGCTGACGTAGTCGCCGAGCGCATCATTGAGAACATCAACAGGGTGATCATTGGCAAGGACGACGCCATCAGACTGGGCGTAATTGCGCTGATGAGCAGAGGGCACGTCCTCATAGAAGACGTGCCCGGCGTGGGTAAGACAATGCTTGCCAAGAGCCTGTCCCGTTCCACCGGTTGCTCCTTCAGCAGAGTGCAGTTCACCCCGGACCTGCTGCCCAGCGACATCACGGGCGTATCCGTCTACAACCAGAAGACCGGCGGCTTCGAGTTCCGGCCCGGGCCCATCATCGCCCAGGTAGTACTAGCCGATGAGATAAACCGGGCCACTCCCAAGACCCAGTCGGCGTTGCTGGAAGCCATGGAAGAAAATCAGATAACCGTGGAGGGCGTCACCCATCCGTTGCCGCAGCCCTTCATGATAATGGCTACGCAGAACCCCATTGAATACGAAGGCACTTTCCCCCTTCCGGAAGCCCAGCTCGACCGCTTCCTGCTGCGGATTCACCTTGGCTATCCGGGCTTCGATGACGAAGTATCCATAATGGATGGACAGCAGTTCACCCACCCCTTCGACGAGCTTGAGTCCGTGGCAGGCCCGGAAGAGGTGCTCGCTCTGCAGCGGAAGGCTCGTGAAGTATACGTCGACCCTCTCGTCAAGCAGTACATAGTCACGCTGGCGGATACTACGAGAAGTCACCGCGACGTGTCCCTTGGCGCTTCACCCAGGGCTTCGCTGGCCTTGCAGAGGACGTCTCAGGCCCAGGCTTTGCTTCGCAACCGTGACTACGTTCTTCCGGACGATGTGAAAGAGCTGGCGGAGCCGGTCTTTGCACACAGGCTGGTGCTTACCGCCTCTTCAAGAATGCAGGGTGTGGATGACCGGCGCCTTATAAAGCAGATTCTGGATAGCGTAGAAGTACCCGGCACCCGGATCAGCGGACGCGCCGCAGAGTAATGGCGGACCGCTGCCGCTTTGACGTATTCCCCACTTCCCTGGGCTGGATGGCGGCACTTGCCTCGGATAGGGGCATACGCAGGCTTGTCTTGCCCAAACCCTCTAGAGATCAGGCCATGCAGGAGCTCCGTCTCCAAACCACCGATGCCGCCCCTTCAAGGCCCCGGTTCAACAGCCTACGACGGCGCTTGGAAGCCTACTTTTCAGGGGCTAACGTGGATTTTGAAGACGACCTGGATCTGGAAGGAGCATCCGGTTTCCTGGTCAGGGCCTGGAAAGCGTGCCAGTCCATCCCCAAAGGTGAGGTGAGAACCTACAACTGGCTGGCGGAGCAAGCGGGTAATCGCAGAGCGGCACGAGCAGCCGGCATGGCCATGTCCCGCAATCCGGCACCTATAATCGTTCCATGCCATCGTGTCATTGGCAGCGACGGCGCCTTGCATGGCTACGCCGGAGGCCTGCCACTGAAGCAGCGATTGCTAGAGATTGAGGGGGCTTTCCTGTAGAGAGACCTGGGGATCACCCCCCCCCCCCTCTTTCCGTAGGCGGTGGGTGTTTCTCCCAGCTTGGGCGAAAATCCCGGATACCCGCCTGCGCGGGCATGACGGGAAGTTGTGCTACGGGCTCTGCAGACGGAGATGTTGCCTAACGCGTACCATCTCATCTGAGCGCTTCAGGCCCTAGCTGCTCTTCCAAGAACCTGGACGCCTCTTCAAGAGCTGCTGCGTCTACGAGGATCCTGGTTGGCCCTGCGAATACTCCCAGATAGGAAGCCGTATCGCCGGAGCGTACCATGGCGGGTATTCCCTCATTGTTCAGCAGACCCCGCCACATCTCAGCGGTAAGCTGATCAGGAGCCGTGGTTAGATAGACCCACCGAATCTTATTGGTCATGGCTATCAGATGAGACGGGTGCGCCCCGGGCCCAGCAGATCATTGAGCTTTCCTTCCAGGGCGGGACAGAACTTAGTAGTTATCATGGGCATTTCAAGGCGCACACGTTTGCTGTTGGAGGCTATGTCCAAGTAAACAGGGTCCGTTCCTTTGTATTCCAGCAGCAGTTCCATGGCCGACTTCAGCAGGTAGGCATCATCCGAAGCGTTCCCCGTATCGGTCAGATTGAGCAGGACGGCCTTCCTCTTTCCATCGCCGTTCGCAGCGTTGCCGTTGTTATTCTCGCTGAAACCATTGGAGCCGTTTAGACCGTTGCTTCCTAGAACAACCTCGTCCGGCAAAGCAGTCTCTTCATGGCCGTCGGTTTCGCCTTGGGGGACATCCTGCTCCGCCACCGGTTCCATGGCCGCCGCCGTTGCAGCAGGTGCAGGCTCCGCAACAGCTTCGGCTCCAGCTTCGTTGTGAGAGGATTCCTCGCCCTGGGGTTTGAACAGCCCTGCTTTGGCGGCCCGCACTGAAAGCTTGCCGTCGTTGTTGCGGAGCTTACCCTCCACGGTTATCAGGGTTCCCTCCACCCAAAGATCTAAGGTCTCTTGATAGACGTTGTTCCAGACGAACAGCTCTACCTTGCCTCCCAGCAACTCAAGGCCTGCTATCAAATACGGCTTGCCGTTTCTGTCCCTACGACTGGTCGCGTGGGCCACCTGGCCGACAAGGCCCACGGTGGAGCCGTCGGGCTTCTCTTCCAATTCATCCTGGAAGGCTATGGCGGTGGTCTTGGGCCCGAAGGCCACGTTATGCAGAGGGTTATCAGAGATTCTCTTGCCCAGAAGCTCTCTCTCCCATTCCGAATGTTCCCTGGAAGTGGTCTCTTCGCCTTGAATAAGCTCTACCACGTTCGTTGGCGCTTCCACGTACTGCCCAAACAGGTCGAACATATTGGTCTGCCCCGACTCCCTGCGCCGCTTCTCTTGCTGCGCCAAGCTAAGGATCCTCTCCACGCTGGCCAGCAGAGACCCCCTTGGCCCGAAGTCGTCCAGGGCACCCACTTTGGCTAGACTTTCCAGCGAGCGGCGATTCATGGAGTCCAAGTCGGCGTTGCGGCAGAACTCCTCCAGGGACTGGAACTGACCGTGCTCCTCCCTGGAGCGGATCACGGCCTCCATAGCTCCCGAACCCACGTGTTTCACTGCCCCTAGTCCAAACCTGATTGCCCTCTTCCCGGACGAGTCCGTGTCCACGGTGAACCGTACGCCGCTGCGGTTGATGTCCGGTCTGAGCACCTGTATCCGAAGCCTGGTGCACTCATCCACGTCTATAGCTATGCGCTCGTGCTGTCCGGCGTGGGAATTGAGCAACGCCGCCATGTATTCCACTGGGTAGTTTGCCTTGAAATAGGCCGTCCAATAGGCAATGACGGCGTAGCTAACGCTGTGCGCCTTGTTGAAGGCGTACCCGGCGAACGGTTCTATCAGGTCAAACACCTGTTCCGCCAGCCCCTTGTCGTAGCCCTGATTCAAAGCCCCTTCGATGAATTTGTCGCGTTCCTGCTGCATAATCGCAGCTATCTTTTTGCCCATGGCCTTGCGGACTATATCCGCCTCGCCCAGGCTGTATCCGGCCATGGCCTGCGCAATGAGCAGAACCTGGTCCTGATAGACAATGATCCCGTACGTCTCCTCCAGAATGTCTTTCAGCATGGGATGCAGGTATTCAGCCTCCCGCCGGCCGTGTTTCGACTGGATGAACGCATCTATGTGATCCATGGGTCCCGGCCGGTAGAGCGCTATCATGGCGGCAACGTCAAGCAGAGAGGAGGGTTTGAGGTCTTTGATGTATCGGCGCATACCGGCGCCTTCAAGCTGGAAGAGTCCCGTAGTCTCACCGGAAGAGAGGAGAGCAAAGGTCTTTGCGTCGTCAAGGGGTACCCTGCCCAGATCCACCTGCTCGCCGGTATGCTCCTTGATGATGCCGATGGCCTTGTCCAGGATGGAAAGGTTGGTCAGGCCAAGAAAGTCCATCTTGAGCAGGCCCAGTTTGGCAATGGGGTCCATGGAGAACTGGGTCATTGCAACGTCGTTGTCGGTGCCTTTGATGGGTCTCTGCAGAGGCACGTATTCAGCCAGTGGCTCCTTGGATATGACCACCCCGGCAGCGTGCGTGCTGGAGTGGCGAACCACGCCCTCAAGCCTTCCCGCATTTTCTATCAGCCTGCGCAGCGTCGCATCGTTGTCGTAGGCATCCTTCAGATTCGACTCCATTTCCATGGCTTCGCTGAGGGAACGCGCCCTGAACGGCACGAGCCTGGCCACTTGGTCGACGTCGGCGTAGGCCATGCCGAGGGCGCGGCCCGTGTCACGAAGCGCTGCCTTGGGGCCCAAGGTGCCGAAGGTGATGATCTGGGCAACGTGGTCATGTCCGTACTTGTCCTTGACGTATTGGAGCACCTCGTCACGCCGGTCGTCCTGGAAGTCCATGTCTATGTCGGGCATTTCCTTGCGTTCCAGGTTGAGGAATCGCTCGAATACCAGGCGGTAGGCCAGCGGGTCTATATCGGTGACCCCCGTGACGTAGAGGACAAGGCTAGCCGCGGCACTGCCCCGCACACCAAGAAGGATGCCGTTTCCACTGGCAAACCTGGCTATGTCCCAAACCACCAGGAAGTAGTTGGGGAACTGCGTCTTCTTGATCACGTCCAGCTCATAGCGCAGCCTTTCCTCGTATTCCTGGTCCGCCTTGGGAACGCGCCTTTCCAAGCCTTCCCAGCACAGCTTCACCAGGTACTCCTCCGCCGTCAGCCCGTCGGGAGGCGTATACTCCGGCAGGTGGAGCGACGAAAAGTCCATTTCAACGTTGCACTGCTCGGCGACGACCCTTGTGTTCCCATAGGCCTCGGGATGGTCCGGGAACAACGACGCCATCTCCTCCGAAGAGCGTAGATAGAACGAGTCGTCCTCCATTCGCAGACGCTTCCCATCATTGACGTTCGTATTGGTGTGTATGCAGATCAGCAGATCCTGGATGGGCGCGTCTTCTCTGAGCGTGTAGTGGCTGTCGTTGGTCAGTATCAGAGGTATCTCGATCTCCTCCGACAGCGAAATCAGCCCCTGGTTCACCACGTCCAGATTGGGGACGTGCTCGTGCGCCTGGAGCTCCAGGTAATACCCGTCGAAGGTTCTGTTGTGCCAGAGGGCCGCTTCTTTTGCCTCGTCGATGCGGCCCTGGCTCAGCAACTGAGGCACCTCCGCGGAGGGACAGCCGGAAAGAGCTATGATCCCCTGGCCGTACTGCTCCAGCAGCTCTCTATCCACCCTCGGTCTGTAGTAAAAGCCTTCCAGGTGAGCCTTGCTCACCAGTTGAATCAGATTGCGATACCCCGTGTTGTTCCTGGCGAGCAAGGTCAGATGATACGGGCTTTTATCCCCGTGTCCCTTGGAGCTGCGGCTGCCGGCGGCAACGTATACCTCGCAGCCGATTATTGGCTTGATCCCCGCGTTGATACACTCCGAATAAAACTCCACTGCGCCGTAAAGGCCGCCGTGGTCCGTTATAGCCAGGCTGTCCATGCCCAGCTCCTTGGCGCGCTGCACAAGGCTGGGTATCCGGCTTAGGCCGTCCAGCATGCTGTATTCAGTATGGACGTGGAGATGAACAAACGGTTCCATGGTTCCTCTATTTTCCATGCTTCACTGGGCTCCCAGCAAGAAAAAAGTAGGACATATTTCGGGTGCCTTCAAGAGCGCCCTGGCAATGGGTCTTGTCAAAATGGCGCCAGATATTGAGTTAGGACGAGATTATACCACTTCATGTTGAGGTTTTTTCTCCATCTAAAATGAATATTGTTTGTTCATCTGTAGAATGCTAGGCTTTAACCATCACTCAGAGGACGCCTTGGCCGTCGTAATCTGAACCAGGAAGCGGCTATGAAGCGAATTCTTGTTACCGGCGCCACCGGTTTTGTGGGCCGTCACGTTGTTCCTTGCCTGATGGAGAGCGGCCATGCGGTGCGCGTTCTGGCTCGCGGGCCGGTGCGCCAGCATCTTCTTCCTGAAGGCGTAGAGGTGAGCTATGGCAGCCTGACCGACCAGGGAGGTTTGGAAGCCGCCCTGTCCGGCATGGATGCCGTGGTCCATCTCGTGGCAATCATCAGGGAAAGTGGTGAAGCAACTTTCGATAGAGTTAACCACCTTGGTACAGCGCGCCTGGCCAAAGCGGCGCTCAGCGCCGGCGTGTCGCGCTTCGTGCTAATGGGCGCCATCGGCGCTGTGGACGATCCAAGGTTCCCCTACCTGCAATCCAAGTGGCGCGGCGAGCAGGCCCTGATCCAAAGCGGCGTACCGTACACTATACTGCGCGGCTCGATAATCTTTGGGGAAGGAGACGAGTTCGTCAACGCACTGGGTGGACTCGTCAGAGTATTCCCAGTGGCGCCGGTAATAGGCAGCGGAAACGTCCGCTTTCAGGCCATACACGTTGAGGACGTGGCGCACTCCATAGCCAGGACGCTGGAGCTGGACGAAACCGAAAACCGAATCATTGAAATAGGCGGCCCTGAACACCTCACCTACGATGGAATCCTGGATACGATCGCAGAGACGTACGGCTGCAAGCGCTGGAAGTTGCATCTGCCCATTGGCCTCATGCGGCCGATGGTGAAGCTGATGGAAAAACTGCTGCCCCACCCGCCGGCCACAAGCCAACAGCTGAGCATGCTCGAATTCGATAATATCGCGGAGACCGACGCTGTAAGCAAAGAGTTCGGCTTCTCTCCCAGACCGCTCGCGGGGAACATAGGCTACATTCGCAAAGTGTCCTTCCTAGACGGCGTCAAGATGGTCCTGGGCAGGATGCCAAGCCATATTCGCGACCATTGAGGGACTAGACGTGGAGTATAGACAAGCTCTGGACAAACTGCTGAGCCTCACCGACCTGGAGCGCGTTTCCGGCCGCACCCAGAGCGCGGGCCGCTACAACCTGGACAGAATAGGTCTGCTCTTGGAGCGGCTGGACAACCCCCACCTGAAGACGCCCACCGTCCATATCACGGGCACCAAGGGGAAAGGCAGCACCGCCGCCATGATCACCTCTGTCCTTGCCGCCCAAGGGTACAAGCCCGGCCTGTTTACGTCCCCACATCTACACACCTTCAGGGAGCGCATCCAGCTCAACGGCGCCCCTGTTTCCGAAAGCGACTTCGCCGCGCTTCTGGAAGCGGTCTGGCCCGAAGTAGAGGAGGTCAACTCCAAGGGCTCGCTGGGGGAAGTCACCACGTTCGAGCTTCTAACCGCCATGGCGTTCCTTCACTTTTACAGGCAGCGCGCAGGCTTTCAGGTGATAGAGGTAGGGCTTGGGGGAAGGCTGGATTCAACCAACCTGGTGCAGCCGCAGCTCAGCGTGATCACCTCCATTAGCCTTGACCACACCCGTATTCTCGGCGACACATTGGAGAAGATTGCCTTGGAAAAGGCGGGCATCATCAAGCAGGAGACGCCCGTTGTGACAAGCCCCCAGAGAGAGGAGGCCATGTGCGTATTGCGGAAAGTTGCCCGTATGAGAGGCGCACCCCTCATTTCTGCCGGGGAGGAGTGCCAGGCAACGCGAGTCTGCCACCATCTTGGGGGTCAGACCATTGACGTGCTGTCCCCCCGGGGCAAGTTCCGTCTGCGCATTCCCTTGCTCGGAGAGCATCAGTTGGAGAACGCCGTTACCGCCCTGGTCAGCCTGCAGTTGCTTTCTGAAATGGGCTTCACCGTATCTGGCGACTCTATCATCCGGGGCTTCGATTCCATAGCCTGGCCCTGCCGCATGGAGGTGCTAAGCCGGGAGCCGTTGCTAATAGCTGACGGAGCGCACAACCCGTATTCGGCGGGAATACTGCGCCGGGCCCTGGAGGACTACCTGGCTTACCGCAGGCTCATCTACGTCGTCGGCCTTTCCAACGATAAAAACATAGAGGGGATAGTGGCTGAGCTGGCTCAAAATGCCAGCCTTGTCATCGCGGCAAGGTCACGGCATCCCAGGGCGGTATCTCCCGAAGAAGTAGCACGGCTTTTTGCACAGCGCGGCGTGGAAGCCGTGGCCAGCAACAAAGTTGCCGATGCGGTCAAGCTGGCCTTGTCTCAAGCCGGAGAAGGAGATTTGACAGTGGCCGCAGGCTCGCTTTTCGTTGCCGCCGAGGCCCGTGAAGCGGTTCTGGGCATACCCCCTGAGGTTTACCCGGCTCTACGGCGAGACATGTCGAGCGCTCACGCGCCGTGAACTGCGGGGCTCCTGTAGATGCTTCGCCGGAGGGGGTTGTGTTAGGGCGAGCAGTGACTGACCGGCTCCTCAGCATGAGAGGAGGCTAACTTGTACTTAACCACCTAGCAATTGGAACCACGCCCGGAACGCGCTAGGACGATGCAGTCTATGCAGACCGATATGCCTCTCCAATCGTACAGTTCGGAGTCGTCGTCTTCGTTCCCGTTGTGTAAGCCCGTCGCCGTTCTTTCCTTGGAGTACTCTACTCGGAGACAGGTGTGCCCTGCGGCACCATGCCTTCCATCATCTTCTCGACCGCCATGGTATGGCTGCAAAACCCGTCTTCACCAAAGTGTTTGCACGAGCAATGCCAGGCGCCATCATCGTATCTAATCTCGTAGCTGTCGTGTTCTCCTTGGAAAGTGGCCTTGAAACTAGAGATGATTACTCGCTCTTTTTCCTGGGCGTATAGCTGCGCTTTCTGTACCTTCCCAATGAGACTAGAATACATACAGCCTCCTTCTGGCCGACTTGTATATAGACTTCATATGAATCGTAACTCCATGGGATTCAAACCGTCAATCTGCGCCGTAGTCCCCTTTTGTCAAAAAATCAAGTTTGACCGTGTTTTTTCCCGGTGCTAGACTGGCCGGGTACCAACCCAGAGGTGTCTACATGCCCCTATATGAATACCGGTGTCCTTCTTGTAATGACCGTTTCGAGCGGCTGGCGCGGTTCAGCGATGGCTCAGAAGCGGACTGCCCCGACTGCGGCTCTGCGTCGCCGAGGATCCTCTCCACTTTCGCCGCGTTTGTCTCCGGTTCGGATGGTTCCATGGCCTCCGTGGGCGGCGGCTGCGCCTGTGCCTCTGGTGGCTCCTGCGCCTGTGCCATGACCGTTTGAGAGCACCTAACTCCTGTTATCCATTCCTGATAGGTCTAGCTTCCTTTGACGGCCACCGCCATGACATGTCCACCGATAGCTAACGACAAAGCATCGTGCTGAGTACGCCTTATCAGATCCAGCAGCTTTTCCCTGTAAGCCGGAGAACCTCTCGTTCCATCGACACGCCTCCTTAGAGGAACTGTGGTTGCTTGCTTGCCGCAATCCGTGCCCGCCGTCTCTGCCACCATCCAATCAGACCAAGCAGCACCACTATGCCTCCCGATTCCAATAGCGTGACCATGCCTATCAGCAGAGTGGACTCAAGCCAGAAGCCCTGGGGAAACAGCCGGACAAGGAAGGACGTCCTGGGATCCAGCAGCCAGAAGTCGTTGTTGAAGCTGATCTCGTGGAGCAACCTGAACAGGCCGCTGAAACCAATCAGAGAGACCAGGCCTATGACTCCCACGGTCCCGTATATAAAAACCGTTCCACCAAAGAAGAGCTTGCGCATCCTCCCCGCGAACTCGCTGCCGAGTATGAGGAAGCCCACCGTGGAAAACGTGAAGAGGTAGAGGAAGGCCCCCTCCTGCACCCGGTACACGGCGTGCAGGAGCTCCTTCACGTCCCGCATGTGGATGATCTCCTGCTCATTAAAAAGTGGCTTTGCATCCCAGTTGACCGTTACCATAACGTCCAGCAGATCCTCATCAGAGTTGAAGTAGTCCCTGATCTGCGTCGCCACTTCTGAAAGCTGCAATTCCGTGAGGCCGGTTGTACGCACCACGTTCTGCCTATCGAATCCGAACTCGTAGAGAGCAACCGAGTTGAATGCCAGACGCACGTTGCTCGTGACCAGGAAAACCAGGAAGGCCAACACAAAGGTTGCGTTCAAGAATACGTTTAGGTATCGCAAATCTCCATCCTTGCCAAGGATGGTAGGAGCATCTTGGAGCGGTTGTCAATGACATTGTCCCTTCCATATAATTGCTCTCAGGAGGCTCTATGACGGAGAACAGGGGCATTGCCTTCAGACGGCTAGTAGATTTACTGGACACCTTGCGGGGTCCGCAGGGATGCCCCTGGGACAAAGAGCAGACGCACGACTCTTTGAAGCGATACCTTCTCGAAGAGTCGCACGAGGTCTTCGAGGTAATCGATCATAGCCCTGAGAAGCTCCCCGAAGAGCTGGGCGACGTCCTGCTGCAGGTGCTGTTCCACGCCCAGATAGCCGCTGAGGAGGGGCGATTCACCATTGACGACGTGCTGGAATCGTTGCGAGACAAGCTGGTGAGACGCCACCCCCACGTCTTCGGCGAGCAGAAGGTGAGAGACGCGCGGGAAGTTGAGGCCAACTGGGAAGAGTTGAAACGTGGAGAACGCACCGACCAGCCGGGCGCATCGCTGCTGGGCAGTGTACCGCCGTCTATGCCCGCGCTTGCCCACAGCCAGCTTGTCCAGGAGCGCGCCGCCCGCTCCGGCTTCGACTGGAAGCAGATCGACGGTGTGCTGGACAAAGTCGCTGAGGAGGTCCGGGAGATCCGGGAATCGCGGTCTCAAGAAGAGAGGACAAGGGAGCTAGGTGACTTGCTTTTCTCCATGGTTAACGCAGCACGATGGATGGGTATCCAGTCGGAGGACGCCCTGCGACAAGCCGCCGCCCGCTTTCGCCGTCGCTTCTTGGAGATGGAACGTCTCGCCGGCGAACGGGGTCTCGCCTTCACCGGCCTCTCTCTCCAAGAAAAGGAAATGCTATGGAATGAGGCCAAGGCCTCTCAGGGGAAAGGGTAGGGGGTGTCAGGATGAGAAGTCGGTTAGGCCCGCTAGCCTTCAATCATACTCCGAAGAAGCATCTCTACGGCCAGGGGACGCCCACGCCTCTGGATGCCTGTCGCCACGGGCATGACGGGCCGGGGCGACAGCCGCTAAACCTACACAACCCGAGCACTTACTGCCAGCCAGTTCCGCTCGATGGCCAGGACGCCGTCCTTGTCCGGCTGGCCATGCCGCTCCATGGCCGGCGCCACCGCCAGCCTCATGGCTTCCGTAGCCGCGTGTGGATTGTATCCGTGAAGGGCTCCCGCAGCGTACTGCTGGAAGCTGCTGATATGTTCCATGGCCAGCCTCTGTATCCGCACCGCGCTCTCCTTCACCTCTTCCACCTTGAAGCCAACCTTTTGCAGTAGAGTTTCGTAGTGATCCCTAGATAGGAAATTGCTGGCGGACGGTCTCCCGTCCATCTGCTCTCTACTTATCCCCTTAGACTTCAGGTATTCCACAGCGCGCCTCACCTGCGCCCTGTAGAACGGTATGGTCTCCGGCGGACGGGACTCGGCATAGAACGCCGAGTTGAATAAGAGCCATCCTCCCTTCCTCAGTGCCCGTTTCACAGAGGCAAGCACCCTTTCCTGGCTGTCTGCCTCCAGATAATGAATGCCGTTGCCCCACAGAGCCACGTCCACGCTCTCATCGGGCAAAGTCATCTCTTCGGCCCGGCAGTGGATGAGCTCTAGCTCGCCAACTTTCGATTCCAGGTTCAGCTTGGCCTGCTCCAGGGCGTCTCTGCTCTGGTCCAGGCAAATGACGGTGGGAGTGTGCCAGTGCTTAGGCAGGTTCTCCACGAAGATATGCACCATGGTGCCTATCCCAGTGGCTATATCCAGCAGGCGTTCTATCTCCTTGCTCCCCTTTTGCGCCATGGACTCTAACCAGCCCTGCACTATGTCCGTATTGACCGCGCGGTACTCGTCTGTACCGGCAAACGGCTCATATACAAATTCCGTCTGATGAATCGCCATAATCTGTGTCCGCTCCTGAGTTGCAAATATAGTAGAGGTAAACGCCCTCTGACCGCAAGCTACCCTTCATACGGCCTGAAGGCTAAGCAGGAGCTATGCCCCCCGAACCCGAACGAATTGGATAGAACAACCCCTTTTCCAATCTCCCTGGGCTCCCAGGGAACGCAATCCACGTCACATTCAGGGTCAGGGGTATCGTAGTTGATCGTCGGCGGCGCCCAGCTGGTCGAGACCGTCTTCGTGCAGACTAGGGCCTCCAGGGCCCCCGCCGCCCCCGCCAGGTGTCCCGTCATAGATTTTGTAGAGCTGATCGGCACCCTGGCTCCATTGAATACCTCGTGGACCGCCTGCGCCTCCACCTTGTCGTTGAGCTGCGTAGATGTACCGTGGGCGTTGATGTAGATGACCTCTTCCTTCATGGCGCGGGCGTCTTCCAGGGCGCTCTCCATGGCCGTGACGGCGCCGCGGCCTCCGGGTTCGGGGGCTGTGATGTGATAGCCATCGGCACCCGCTCCATAGCCGGCCAGCTCGGCGAGAATTGTGGCGCCGCGCGCCCTGGCAAAATCTTCGTCTTCCAGTACCAGCACCGCCGCTCCCTCGGACAGCACGAACCCATCTCGATGCAGGTCAAAGGGGCGGGACGCCTTCTCCGGCTGGTCATTGCTGTTGAAGTTGATGGCCTGCGCCTGCTCGAAGGATGCGACGCATACGGGGATAATGGTAGCTTCGCTGCCTCCCACCACCATTGCTTTGGCGCGGCCGTTCCGTATCATATCCAGCGCCACGCCGAGCGAGTCCGCCGATGACGCGCAGGCGGATGCCGTGGCGAAGCTGGGGCCCCAGCAGCCCAGATGTATAGACACCACGCCAGAGGCGGCATTGGGCATGAGCATGGGAACGGTGAATGGACTGACTCTCCTTGCCCCCTTTTCTTTCACCACGTAGGACTGCTCGACGATGGTGGCCAGTCCGCCTATGCCGCTGCCAATCAGAACCCCGACTTCGTAACGGGTGTCGCCCTCCAGTTTGAGTCCGGAGTGGGCTATAGCCTCCTTTGCCGAGGCGAGAGCAAACTGACTGAACCTGTCCATGCGCCTGGCTTCCTTGCGGTCCATCCAGTTTTCCGGATCGAACCCCTTCACCTCACCCGCTATCCGTGTACGCATGCCGAACTCTTCAGGGTCAAAGGATTGTATCTTGCCGATGCCGCTTTTTCCGTTCAACAGGCTGCCCCAGGTTTCCTGGACGTTGAACCCCAGGGGATTGACGGTGCCAATCCCTGTGATCACTACCCTTTTTGCGTTGCCGTCCCTCACAGTTTCACCAGTCCGCAGTCGACGTTTATAGTCTGACCGGTTATAGCCCAGGCCTCTTCCGAGGCCAGAAACACCACCGCACCGGCCACCGCCTCCGGAGACAACGAGCGCGGTATGGCTGCCCTGACCAGCAGAGCCTCTCTCAGCTGGCTGCTGGCGTCCTCCGTAAGGTCGGTCTCGATGAATCCAGGGTTCAGCGTGTTCACCGTGATGCCGCGTTTGCCGTACTCCTGGGCCAGGGAGCGGGTCAGGCCTTCCAGGCCCGCCTTTGCCGCGGTGTAATTCGCCTGTCCGCCAAGGCCTATGCGGGAGGCGATGCTCCCTATGTTTATTATTCTGCCCCAAGTCTGCCGAATCATCAACCTCAGCACTAGTTGGGACAATCGGAAGGGGGCGTTCAGGTCAAGGTCTACCACGTGGTCCCAGGCATCACCCATCCTAAGCGCTACTCCATCCTCTCTGGTCCCCGCGTTGTTGACCAGGATGTCTATTCCTCTCAACTGAGCGGCAGTATCCTCCACCAGCCTCTGTCTATCCACGCCTCTAGTTATGTCCGCCTGGATGGCCAGAGGTCTGCGCCCGGTGCATGCTTCCACTTCCTCCGCCACCGTTTCCGCGCTTGCCGAGTCTCTGTGATAGCAAAAGGACACCTGGGCGCCGGCAGTCGCCAGGTCTTTGACGATTGCCCTGCCCAGGCCCCTGCTGCCGCCCGTTACAAGCGCACTCTTTCCGTTGAGGTCAAACACGCAAGCCTCTCATAGATGTTATGGCGCCGTTCTTTACCGCCATGGCACAAACGTCCGCCCCATCCGGCCCTTCGCAGACGGTCGAACCAATTTCCCGTATGGTACACCACCTTTGGCATAGAGGTTAAGAGCACGGATGTAGACATGGGAAGGCAACCCTCCCGCGCTGAAGCCGTGGTCACGAGGCCAGCGCGCTCCGCAATATCTCGGCGACGTGCTCCGGCTGGCGACCCGTGCCGTCCATTACCTGGTGGCGGCAGGAGAATCCCGTAATGGCAATGCGCGCTCCCGGATTGGAGCGCACCGCCGGGAACAGCCGTCCTTCTCCAATAGCCATCGACATCTCGTAGTGCTCCTTCTCGTAACCGAACGAGCCCGCCATACCGCAACACCCTGAGTCGACCACCTCCACTTCCAGGCCGGGGACGAGCTTCAGCGCCGCCACCGACGCCGCCGTGCCCACCGCCGCTTTCTGGTGGCAGTGGCCGTGGAATAGCACCTTCTGAGGTGTACTGCTGAACTCCAGGTCAAGCTCTCCTTCTCTTTGCAGCTTGACCAGCAGCTCCTCCAACAGGTACGAATTTTGCGCCACCGTTCTCGATTCCTCGTTGCGCAGGAGGTCGGGATACTCGTCACGCAGCGTGAGTAGGCAGCTCGGCTCGGTGCCCACAATGGGCACGCCTTCCCTGGCAAAGGAGTACAGACGCTGCACGTTGATGCGGGCATTCTCCCTGGCGCGTTCCAGCATCCCCTTGGAGATCATGGGCCGGCCGCAGCAAACCTTATCGGCAAGAACGACTTCATATCCCGCCGCTTCCAGCAGGTCCACGGCAGCCATACCCACCTGGGGCTCGTTGTAGTCGGTGAAGGTGTCGTGAAATAGCACCACCTGCCCCCTGACCGCGCTTCTTCCATTCGCCGTCCTCTTCTTGAACCGGCCGGGAAAGGTCGACCTGGTCAGTGCGGGCATCTTGCGGTTTTTGTGCAAACCCAGGAACCAGTGCAGCAGCCTCCTGCTCAGCGGATTCCTGGTGGCAAAGTTGGCCAGCGGCGCCAGGGGGGCGCTCAGAGCGTTGATACCGGCGATGCTGGCCATGAGGCGCGCTCGCAGGGGCATGCGGTGTTTCTTGTAGTAGCTGTTGAGGAATTCGTACTTCAGCTTGGCCATATCCACGTTAGAGGGACATTCGCCCTTACAGCCCTTGCATTCCAGGCATAGGTCCAACACCTGGTGCATACGCTTGCCGGTGAATTCGGACGGAGGCAGCGCCCCTGAGAGCACCGAACGCAGGGCGTTGCTCCGTCCCCGCGTGGAGTGCTCCTCTTCCCGGGTCACCATGTACGACGGGCACATGGTGCCGCCCAGCACCTTGCGGCAGGCGCCCACTCCGTTGCACAGCTCCACCGAGCGGGCGAACCCGCCGTCTGCGGAGAAGTCCAGGACGGTGTCGGGCTCCATGGCCCTGTAGGTGGGGCTGAGTCTCAGGTTCTCCGTCAGTCCCGGCGTGTCCACTATCTTGCCGGGGTTCATGATGCCTTTGGGGTCGAAGGTGCGCTTCACCTCGCGAAAGGCGTCGTACAGAGCGCTGCCGAACATCTTCTCCGTCCACACGCCCCGTACGATGCCGTCGCCGTGCTCTCCGCTCAGCGAGCCGCCGTACTCCAGCACAAGGTCGCTCACCGCCGTGGCTATCGAGACCAGCTTCTCCAGCCCCTCCTCCGTCTTGATGTTGACCATGGGCCTGATGTGCAGGCACCCCACGCTGGCGTGACCATAGTACCCCGCGACTGTATCATGGTCGCGCACCATCTCATCGAAGCGCCGCACGTATTCAGGCATCTTCTCCGGGGGTACAGCCGTATCCTCCACGAAGGGCAGGGGCTTGGAGTCTCCCTTAACGCTCATCAGCAGACCCAGGCCGGCTCTCCGTATCTCCCAAACGTTGGACTGCTCTTCCAGGCTCATAGCAGGCACACAGGCATAGCCCAGCTTGCGTCTCTCCATGTCTTGCTTCAAACCTGTTACTTTGCCCTGAAGCTCCTTCTCCGACTCCCCGTAGAACTCGACCAGCAGCAGGGCCTCCGGGTCTCCTACCACGAAGGTCATGCGCCTGGAGAAGCTGGCCGACTCCCTGGTGCGCTGCAGAAGCATGCGATCTACCAGTTCCACCGCGGACGGGCTGTGTTCCAGCGTGGCCAGCGTGCCTTCCATAGCCTCTATAAGGCTGCGGAAGTGCAGCACCGCCACCGCCTTCATGCTGGGCAGGGGCTCCAGGTTGAGCTTGGCCTCGGTGACCGTGGCCAGCGTTCCCTCGGAGCCGACGATCATACCAGCCATGTTGACTTCGCCCTCTCCCAGCATCATGTCCAGGTTGTATCCCGATACGCGGCGCATGATCTTGGGATAGCGGCGCTCTATTTCGTCGCGTTGCTCCCCGGCAATGCGCCTTACGCCGGCGTATATCCGGCCTTCCAGGCCGTCCCCCTTCAGCTTGGCTTCCAGCCCCTTGTCTTTCACCGGACCCAGTATGGCGGGCGTCCCGTCCGAAAGCACCACTCTGACCTCTTTCACGTGGTCAGAGGTCTTGCCGTAGAGCACCGAATGGGCGCCGCAGGAGTTGTTGCCGATGGCTCCTCCCACGGTGGCTCGGTTGCTGGTGGTGGGATCGGGAGGAAAGTGCAGGCGGTGAGGCCGCAGGTGATGATTGAGTTCATCCAAGGTAATGCCGGGCTGGGCCCTGACCCATCTCTCCTCCGCGTTGACCTCCACCACGCCGCGCATGTACTTGGAGAAATCCATGACCACGGCGTGGTTAACCGTCTGGCCGGCAAGCCCGGTGCCCCCGCCCCTGGGAAGCACCGCCGTGCCCGACCGGTGGCATATCTCGACAACGGCAGCTGCATCGTTGGCATCGCGGGGAATGACCACACCCACGGGCTCCATCCGGTAGATGGAGGCGTCCGTGCTGTACATCGCCTTGGAGTAAGCGTCGAACCGCACCTCGCCTTGGACGCGGCGGCGCAGCTCTGCTTGCAGGGCGCCGGTAGCCGTGGTCATGGTCTCCTCCCGCCGATACTGTAGCGCACCGACTGAGGCGGGGCAACAGCGTTCGAGGAATCCCGGTATCTCCTGAATTGACGGGAGCCGAGCGTGGGCCGGTGCCACGATTTCCTACTATCATTGACAACATCTCCAAGCGGGGACTACAATTCGATTGACTGCGCTTTACAAAGTTCGCTTTTAGGAAAAGATGTTACGCATACGCCTACGGCGAGTCGGTGCCAAGAAGCACCCCTCATACAGAATCGTGGTAGCCGATTCCAGGTCTCCCAGGGACGGAGCCTTCGTGGACCAGGTGGGTCACTACAACCCCATGACCGATCCTCCCACCATTGTCCTCAACGATGAGAAGGTCCAAGAATGGATGCGCAAGGGAGCCCAGCCCTCTGATCCGGTAGTCCAGATTCTTCGTGGCAGAGAACCCGCTGCAGAGGAGTAATCACACATGCGGGAACTGGTCGAATACATCGCCAAGTCCATTGCCAGCAAGCCCGAAGAAGTCAAGGTCACCGAGACCGAAGAAGACGGGCGCATTATCTTCAAGCTGGAAGTAGCGGCGGAGGATAAGGGCAAGATCATTGGCCGCGAGGGCCGGGTGGCCCAGGCAATACGAGTGTTGCTCAGGGTGGCCGCGGTCAAGGAAGGCGCCCGCGCCAGCTTGGAAATCGTCTAGCACACATGAATTCACCTTCCCGCTGTGATGGCGGGGAAGACTCCCTCATCCAGGTAGGCCGCATCAGATCCCCCGCAGGGCTGCGCGGCGAGTTGCACGTAGAGCTCCTCTCCGATGTTCCGGGAAGATTTGCCGCGGGGCAAGAGGTGCTCATTAGAGGAGTACCCCACTCTATAGAGCGCGCCCGCAGCACCACTAAAGGTCTGCTGGTCAAGTTCAGAGGCATCGACTCTCAACAAGCCGGAGAAGAGCTTCGCAACGAGCCTGTTTTTATTGGCAAGGAGCACGTTCCCCCGCTTCCGACCGGCACCTACTACCACTACCAGCTTCTGGACATTTGCGTTGTGACCACCGACGGTGACGAGCTTGGCTTAATAACGGCCATCCTGCAGACTGGCGCCAACGACGTTTACGTTGTAAAAGGTGCTGAAAAAGAGACCTTGGTGCCGGCGCTGGCGGACGTGGTCAAAACTGTGGACATAGAACGGGGGGTAATGGTGGTGGACCTGCCCGATGGGTTGTAGGGGAGTCGGAGCCGTGGTCACGGGCATGACGGACGAGACGGCCATTGTCATTTCCCTATGCCGAATTCCCCTTGAACATAGCCACCACCTCATCGTGCATCGGGCCGTTGCTGGATATGCCGCTGCCCCCGTGAATCGTGGCGTTCCCGTTTAGGTCGGTGAAGCGCCCGCCTGCTTCTTCCACTATGGGCAGAAGGGGAGCGTTGTCCCAAGCGTTCACCACGGGATCTATCATGATCTCTATGCGTCCGGTGGCAACCAGGTAGTGTCCATAGCAGTCAGGGTAGCCGCGACTGACCCCGGCTGTTCCAGACAGCTTTCGATAGGCGGCTTCCTTCCCAATCCTCTCGAATCCGCTGACTGAGTTGGCGGAGAGGCACGCGTTTGAGAGCCGCGACACTTTAGATACAAACGCCTTCTTCCGGTCCCGCGGCGACAGGTCGTCGCACCACCATGCGCCGAGACCTTTACCGGCGAAGATCATCTCCTTCAAGGCGGGGAAGACGATGACGCCGGCCACGGCCTCGCCCATGGCTTCCAGTCCCATCATGGTTCCGAACAGGGGAATCCCGCGAATGAACGACTGTGTGCCGTCGATGGGGTCAAGGTACCATGTGTATTCGCTGGAACCGTCCTGCACTCCGAACTCCTCGCCGACGATCCCGTCTTCCGGGAACTCCCTGGCGATGCGCGTGCGGAGCAATTCCTCAGCCTCTTTGTCTGCCCTGGTCACCGGCGACTTATCCGGTTTGGCGTCTACGGCCAGGCTTGGGGAGCGGAAGTAGCGCATAGTCACCCCACCGGCCTCTATGGCTGCCCTCACCGCAAAGTCCAACCTCTCGCTCAGTTCAGACATAACGCTGATATCCCTCCCCGAGGTTTAGCTTCATGGGTGTTATGCTCAATCCCGTGCCGCGGCAGGCCATGCACCGTGCTTTGCAGGCACCTGCATTGGCGTCCTAGTCACCAAGGATCAAACAAGAGCCTCCTTAGAGTGCTCCATTATGTAATCCAGGGTCTGTTGCGGCGTCATGTCGCTTGTATCTACCCAGAGCCCACTCCCATCGAGCCCCTCTCGAATTTCAGAGTCTATGTAAGCGTAGCGGTCGCCAATATGCTTTTCTGCCCTAAGAGCATCTCTGGCCATGGCTATTTCAAGGCGAGGGACAAGGTTTACTAACCTTATCTGTAGATCGGAGAGTTCCCTCTTGAAGTAATCCAAGCTGGATCGCGTAGTGATCACGTAGTCAATGACGGGAGTAAATCTGGCTTCGGCAAACGACTTTGCAAGAAGACACTGATTACGCTTTGCCAGGTTCAGTTGGCTGTTGGCCTCATCTACAGGCTCGCCTCCGGGTGATATCCTACCCGACACGACCAGTTCGTGGATGAGATCACCTTCGATATGCGCCGAGCGGGGCAACGATTTCGCTAATAAGCGAGCAATAGTGCTTTTTCCAGCGCCGATGGTTCCGTTTAATATCCAAACGTCCGGCATCGTAGTAGGCAGTATAGTCCAAGTGATAGAATGATAGGAAGGTTGGGCTAGACTGGTGGGCACAAGGAGAAAGATGCAATCAGGAAAGGATACCGACCACCACCTGAACGTGGATATCCGTTTCAAAAATTCCTGAACTGCTCATTGCTTACGCCATGGTGAGTCACATTCCGTGGTAAACACCACAGAGTGTTCTGTCTGCGCTAAATTTACGTATTGCCCAAGATATCCAGGCATCGTGCTCCATTGGAATTCAAGCTGCTTTGGCTTCTTCGGCCGTCCCACCGGCCCTCAGCGCTAGCCGAGGAAGCGGCGAAGATGCGCGGCTTCCTCAACGAAGTGGGACACGTGCTCGGTGGCGCTGCTACCGCTGATGCTGGCCCTGATGGCACTGGTCAATCCCTCGTGAACACGGTCTATCTCGTCGGTGAACTGCCCTAACAGGCGCAGGTACGGCTCGCCCAGCAGCTCCTTCACGTGGCGCTCGTTTGCAAAGCGCAGAGCGGCGCGCAGGTCGCCGTCCATATTGGGGTAGACCTCACGCACAAAGGCGAGGTCGGCCTGGTCCAGGGCTGCCAGTCCCAGCAGCTCCGGCGGCACTCCGATGGAGTAGAGCGAAGCTGTAAACCTGATGGCGCGGGGAAGCGTCACACCCTCGACGCCCTCCATGGAGCGACCGTATCCAAAGAGGCCGACGTGGAGCCTGCGGTCGCGCCGCCTGGGAATGTGGTTCGAAACCGTGCTTATGGCGCGGATCAGCTTCTGCACCTGGGCTTGATACTCGGCGGTGGCCTTCTCTATCACCTCGCTGGCGCGCTCCTGGTCAATGGGCACCGGCTCGCCTCTCTCGTGGACGCTGATCTGCCGGATGGCTTCGCGGACGGTATCCTTATCGTAGTCGTACTTGAAGGCGGACTGGGCGGTGAAGGTATGGGCGCTGGGGTATTCGGTAAGGGCGCGACTTATGTTGACGGGGGTCAGGTGGCCCCGGAAAGGCACAGAGCCAGCGCCTATGATGGGATACAGCGGCACTCCCAGTTTACGTTCCAAGTCGTGGAGGCGGAGCAGCCCCACCTTCAGCACCAGTTCGGCGGCCACCACGCCGTAGTTGAGTGCGGGGTCGCTACGGGCCAGGAACACCCGCTGGTACGGCAAATCCCTCCCCTCCAGGTACTCCTCCACTATCTGGTCACAGTAAAGGAGGTGTTCCTTGTCTTCTATGAGGGGGATCATCCGGACCTGCTTGGGGAAGAACTCGCCCACCCAGTCCTTGACGACTTGGCCGTTGAGCAGCGTCTGGTCTTCTTGGCCCACTATCACTTTCCGATAGTAGGCCTCCACCAGGGAGATCTCTTCGGCGGAGGTAGTGAAGGGGAGTATCACCTCCTGGATGGGAGCGGCGGCGTCTTCCCCGTAGAAACTGACGGCCATGTCCCAGGCCGCGGGCACGCTTTGGAGAGCCTCTACCATGGACTTGCGCAAGTCCCGCTCGATGCTCGGGTTGGGCACTCGCAGCGTCAGAGCCACGTCGCGCCCAAGCTGGATGCCGCCCTGGAATAGGTCGGGGTAATTGGTAAGGAGCTTCCTCACAACCTGGTTGTCGACCTCCTTTCCTTCGGAGTCCCACATCTGCTCGTCGCAACCCAGGTCAAACGCGGCGACAGCCTCCTCGACCTCGCCGTCTCCTTTCAGCACTCCGGTGTCGTCGGCAAAGGGGGCCGGCGTCGCATTATCCGGATGCTGAGTGCTCATCACCTTTGGTATCAATGACACGGCGTGCCTCCCGTAAGGATTTCCTGCATGATGGGAAAGCCACCGGTCGGATTCGAACCGACGGCCTGCTGTTTACGAAACAGCTGCTCTACCCCTGAGCTACGGTGGCGGAAGATAACAAAGCTATTCTAGCACCGCCGCACTGCTTTTCCAAAACGGCCTGCGGGCAAGCGGAGACGGTCAAATCACGCTCGCTCTAAGGCCACTCCGCACCGTCGTGCCCGTGAAGCTTGCCCCGCACTTGATGCGGGGACGGGCATCCAGGGGCGGGAGTGCTGCTCAGGATGGCCTGGTTCCAACGACCCTGTACTGGCTGTCGGAAACGGAGTACGGGCCGGTGCACTGAAGGCCGGCCGCCGTAAGCAAATCGACCGTCTCCCCGTATGGAACGTAATGGTCCCACTGGAGCACCGCCACGCGACCCCCGGGCTTCACAAGCCTGGCCAGGTCGTCGGCCAGCTCTTGTCTCTCATCGCGTGCCTCCAGGTAATGGAAGACAAGGAAGCACGTTACAAGGTTGGCCACTCCGCCGGGCAGGGGCGCCCTGGGTCCATCCTTCAGCAGCGCCGTCACGTTGGTGAGCCCTGCTTCGGAAGCCCTGGAGTTGACCAGCGACACCATCCCCTGGTGAATGTCGACTCCGTACACCTTGCCGGAAGGGCCCACCATCACGGCGGCCTGCAAGGCTACAAGGCCGGGGCCGCAGCCGTACTCGACCACGGTCATTCCAGCCTCCAGTCCCAGGTCCTTCAGAAGTTCGTCGATGCCAAGGCCGTGAAATCTACGCTCCGGGTCTAGGAGTTCGGCCTTCCATTCATCGCTGTACCGAGCACTCATATCGCTCTCTCCCCTGTGGCGCTGAGTAATATAGCATAGGGGTTGTTGGTGTTGTTTTGAGCCTTATATTTCGATGCTTAGGCATATAGCGGCGCCTCGCCGCCAAGTGGTGCGCTGAGCCGTCTGAGCACGGCGGCAAGGCACGGCCAAGGGCGCTAAACTGGTGGTGTAGGGGGCTGATGTCGCCTAAGCCGACTACCTATCTACTACAGAGGCATTTGACGCCATCTCCCCGAGGTTCCAGATGGCGCCAGGAGCGCAAGCCGCAGTCTCTCGGCTATTCTTCGCAAGGCGGGGCAGTGTACTATTAGTGGAAGGCGCAGCCTGCGCCTCCCGAGATTTGAGTATAGTGGCATTTCAGATCCACCAGGAGCAGCTTCTAAGGTACCCCCTTGAGCAGGTATTCGGGTTCTTCTCCGCAGCCGAGAACCTGGACCTGCTCACGCCGCCCTGGGTCAGGTTCTCCATACTGACCCCTCTGCCTATTGAGATGGCGGTAGGGACGATTATAGAGTACAGGATCAGGCTCCGGGGTGTGCCAGTCACCTGGCGCAGCGAGATAACGGAGTGGCAGCCTCCCTTTGCCTTCTGCGACGAGCAGCGCCGCGGGCCCTACCGGTTCTGGATACACAGGCACACGTTCCAGGAGAGGCCGGACGGCACGCTGGTGACTGACCACGTGGATTACGCGGTCATTGGCGGAGCGCTGGTCAACCGGCTCTTCGTTGCCAGGGAACTACGGAGGATCTTCGACTACCGGAAGGCAAGGCTCAAGGAGCTTTTCCCGGATGAGGGACGACCTGTCAAGCCCACGGCTTGCTGACCATGGCCCCGCCGAAGACAAAGCCGTGGGCAAGCTGCTGGCGGGTGAATAGGACCGCCGTCGGTTCACGACGGCAAGGCGCGGCCAAGGGAGGTTAAATTTGTTGCTTAGCCTGCTTCCGAACAAAGATTCGACAAGCTACACTGAAGTCTAGATGCGGCTTCAATGGTGAAGAAGGGAGAGAAAGCAATGGCCAGATTAGAAGGATCAGACAAACGGTATTTGTCGCTAGCTTTAGCGCGGGAGGTAGGTACGTTTGTCGCAGGTACTGGACTTTTGAAGAGGTATATGAGGCTTTAGAGCATCACTAGCGGGCGTAAGCCCAAATGTACACTTGTTGTTTGACACTCCGCACAACAGCCCCGTATAATTCCTGAGTTGCAACTGTCCCTAGTTTACGATTTATGCCTAAAAGGACCTACCAGCCCAAGAGACGACGGCGTCAGCGCAGGCATGGCTTCATGGCTCGTATGAGCACGAGAGGTGGCCGTGATGTACTGCGTAGGCGACGGTTCAAGGGCCGGCACGAGCTTACGGTTTAGTAAGCTGCCTTTCAAAGAAGGCCCTCGTCAGACTATAAGACCTCCTTTGACTAAAGACCGTCGCCTTAGGAAGGCGTCCGACTTCAAAGCCGTGCAGCGAGAAGGAAGAAGTTGGAACAACCGGCTGGTAGTAATGCGAGTAAGAGCCAATGGCACTGGGAAAACCCGGATAGGGTTTTCCGTTAGTCGCCGGTTGGGGAAAGCGGTAGTCAGAAACTTGGTTAAACGGAGACTTCGCGAAGCAGCGCGATTAGCGCCGCTTCCGGCGGGCTGGGATGTTGTTCTCATAGCTCGCACCGGGGCGGGGCGAGCAACATATGCAGAGCTACTGAAAGCCGTCCAGGACGTTTCAGTCAAGGCTTATGCCGGGTTGCCAACTGAGGATGCCATATGAAATCCCCGCTGCTTGCATTGATCAGGTTGTACAGGGCCACCCTTTCGCCGTACTGGCCTACCCATTGTCGATACACTCCATCTTGCTCTGGGTATGCCTATGAGTCGGTTGGACGCTTTGGCGCCCTGAGAGGAGGCTGGATGGCCCTGAAGCGGTTGAGCCGCTGCCAGCCCTGGGGTAAATACGGCTACGACCCCGTCCCGCTGCGGGAAAGTCAATATACAGAAGCGGAGCAGGCCAGGGTATGACGGGAAAGGGGTTGTTGGCTCTTCTGCTTCCCATGCTGTTTCTGGCAACGGGTTGCGTTGCGGATCAGTTCCGTTTCTCCGGAGGCTGGTCCGGCCCCGTGGCTTCGCAAGACCTGGTCTACGTGGGTTCCAGGGACGGCCGGGTGCTCGGACTGAGCAGGTCTACTGGCGAAATTCAGTGGACATTTCCACTTCCTGGCCAGGATCCACTTGGTGGAATATACGGCACGCCTTTCTACGACGGCGATCGTGTGTACGTGGCAGCTTTTGAAGGCAAAATGCACGCTCTCAACGCATCTGACTTATCGCCGTTGTGGCAGTTCCCCACAGACAGAAGCTTTGTAGGCCGCATAGTGGGGGGGCCGGCCGTTGGCGGTGGCCTGGTTATCTTCGGTGATTCTGAAGGCGTGGTGCGCGCCTTAGACACTTCCACGGGCGCACTGGAGTGGTCTTTCAAAGCGGAAAACCAGGTCTGGGCTACCCCTGCCATCGCGGAAGACGTAGTTTACTTCGGCTCGCTTGATCACAACTTTTACGCACTGTCCCTCCGCGACGGAGAGGAGAAATGGTCGCTGCCGTTTGAAGCCGGTGGAGCCATTGTTACTTCGCCCCTGGTGTCCGACGGCAAGGTCTTCTTTGGCTCGTTCGACGGTACGTTCCATGCCCTGGACATAAGCAGCGGCCAGCAGATATGGCAGTTCGACGGCGACGGCTGGTTCTGGGCAGACCCCGTCACGGTGGAGAATATGGTTTACGCCACCACAACCAACGGCGTTCTCTATGCGCTGGACGTGAGCACGGGGAGAGTGCGCTGGCAGTTTGACCTGCAGCGGCCCATCATCGCCTCACCGGCCGTTTTGGACGGCCGGATTGTGGTCACTTCCGACGAGGGGATTGTATTCTCTCTCAACGCAGGGTCCGGACAGCAGGAGAACCCGGGATTCGACGTGGGCGCCGAGGTCAGAGCGGACATAGGCGTAATGGATGATACGGTATACGTCAACGATATGGACAGACAGGTCTGGGCGCTGAGGCTAGTTGGGGGGCAGCGGCAACTCTGGCAGACGGATACGTCTGACCGGTAGAAAAGACAACAATGGAAATAATAGCCTTAATCTGGAACACGTTTATTCTGGACCCGCTGCTGAACGGGCTGGTCTTTCTCTATGCTGTGCTTGGGCGCAACTTTGGAATTACAATTGTAGTTTTCACCATTATTGTCAGGCTGGCGACTCTACCCCTTACCCTGCGTCAGATCCGCTCGACTCAGAGAATGACCGCGCTTCAGCCCAGGCTGAGGGTTATTCAGCAGAGATACGCCAAGGACAGGGCGCGGCTGTCCCAGGAGACCATGAAGCTGTACCGCGAGTCCGGGGTCAATCCCATAGGATGCCTGGGTCCTCTTGTCATTCAGTTCCCCATCTGGATAGGACTGTACATGGCGATTATTCAGGTGCTGCCCACCAGCCCTGAATCGCTGGCGGGGCTGTCGGGGCACCTGTACTCCTGGATGCCCATGGTAAACCAGGTGGTGCCGCTGAACAGCAAATTCCTTGGCCTGGACCTGGCGGTGGCGGAGACCTCCATAGTTACGTATTTCACCGCGATACTGGTGGGTGCCTCCATGTGGGTCATGCAAAAGATGAGCACTCCTCTGGCCGCGGACCCGCGCCAGGCATCCACTAACCGCATGCTTCTCTGGATGATGCCGGTAATGTTTGGCTTCTTCACACTGTCCCTTCCCGCCGGGCTACCGCTTTACTGGTTGGTCTCCAACGTCATTGGAATAGTCATTCAGTACTTTGTAACCGGATGGGGCGGCCTTCTGCGATCCCGCACCGAACCTGCTGATGTTACAGCATCCGCGGTCGGCGAAGAATCGGAGACAGAAGGCGGCCCCTCACCTGACGAGGAGGTTGGTAGTGATGGACAACGATACGATAGAGATCAGCGCCAGAACCGTAGAGGAGGCGCTAGAGCTCGCGCTAAGGGAGCTAGACGCAGGTCGCGAGGAAGTCGCGGTAGAGGTCGTTAACCATGGACGCGCCGGCTTCTTCGGTATAGGTTCTGAGCAGGCGCGGGTCCGGGTGACTCGCCTCTCCTCCTCTCAGGGTCTGGCTTCCTCGGCCATAGGTGTGGTCAATTCGCTCATCTCCAGGATGGATGTCTCCGTGCTTGCCACGATCAGGTCTTCCAGCGATGACGAAACGGGCCCTGTGATAGACATACACGGCGAAGATTCCGGGCTGCTCATTGGAAAGCGGGGCGAGACCCTTCAAGCGTTCCAGTTCCTGGTGAACATGGCCCTGAACAAATCAATGCAGAGCCACCCCGTAGTTGTGGTTGACGTGGAGAAATACAAGGAGCGGCGCAGCAAGTCTTTAGAAGCGCTTGCTTCACGGGTGGCGGAGCGCGTGGCGCGAAGCGGCAGGCCGATAATCCTGGAGCCGATGCCGGCATCCGAGCGACGGGTGATACACCTTGCCCTGGTAAACCACTCTTCGGTAACTACGGAGAGCGTGGGTGAGGGCCAGCAGCGCAAGGTAACGGTCATGATGCGCCGGAACGGTTAGGCGTTAGCAGGTTGCTTCAGGAGCCGGCGAGAGTAGCCTTCACCGTATAGATGCCCACTCGCATGGGCCTGCCCCTGGGACGCGTTGCCATTGGCCGCATTTCAGGCTCAGGCTCAACCTTGAGCGAAACGAAGGCGGGGCCTTCCGCGTACATGGCTTCTTCTGCCCGCATGGAAAACTCCTCAAGGTCGTTGAACTCGTAGGTACTGGCATAGCCGGCCGCCTTGGCCAAGCCGGCAAAGGACGTCTTGCCGGAATTGGGTACGGGCTGTCCGCCGGTTCCCGCGTAGATGCCGTTTTCCACCACCATGTGGCAGAAGTTCTTGGGCGCCTTGTTTGCCACCGTAACCAGGGAGCCCAGGTTCATCAGCAAGCTGCCGTCGCCGTCCAGGACTATCACCCGGCGGTCCGGGCGGGCCAGCGCCACTCCCAGCGCCAGGGATGACCCTTTCCCCATTGAGCCCACAAACGGTATGTAGAGGTCCAGGTTGGGCTCCAGCGACTCCCAGGGGACGCGGCCTTCCTGGCAGACTACTACTACAGAGTCACCCTGGAGGCTCTCTATTACTCGGAAAGCGTCTATGGCTTTCATGCACTGCTCCTTTCGGTTCGCCTGTCTCCGCTGATTGCGCCCAGCGATTCCATGAGGTCACTTGGTGTCTGCTCATCCGGGTGGAGACCCCGGGGAGTCCACTGCCGGCAGGCAAATGTTCCGTCTTGGATTGGTCAGGCGGTATCGGTGCTCAAGACAGGCCGGTTGAAGCCGTGGAACTCGTCTCCTACCAGCACCGCCGTGGGACGTCCCGTGGACTCCGCTTCCTCAAAGGCTGTGGTGATGCGGTCGGCGTCGGCATCGCTCTCCACCAGGTAGTAGTTGATGCCCCAGGCATCCAGGATAGGCTCTGTGTACTTGGCCGCGGAGTCTGTGGTAACCCCGTGCCTTGTCCATCCGCGGTAGCCCACCATGATGACCACAGGGAGGTTGATGTCAAGGGCTATACCGCGTATGGAATCACCGGATTCAAACATCCCGGTGTTTTGAATGAGGCATACCGGCTTCTTGCCTCCTATGTAAAGGCCGGCCGCTATAGCCATGCTCTCTCCTTCCCGGGCCACGGGGATCAGCTCCATGCTCCCTTCTTCTTGCATGGCCAGATACATCCAGTTGGTTTCGCTGTCGGGAAGCCAGACCACGTGGGTGACGCCGTTCTTCTTGAACTGGTCTATCACGGTCTGGGGATTCAAAAGGGCCTGCTGGGTGGTCATAGATTCCTCCTTGCCGGCAAGTGGTAGCCTTCCGGCGCGCCCATTATAGAAACGGGTCAAAGGGGGGTCAAGGGAAGGCGGCGCATGTCCATCTGTACGTCTGCCCATGTTTCATACATAAAGAAACCCGCCGCCAACGCTCTTGACGGCGCATAGCCCCCTTGGTATATTAGATGAACAGGTTGAAAAGGGAGTAAGCTTTTTGGCAAAACTCAATACCTGAGAGCGGAATCACAGCCAGAGGAACCAAGGCGGTGGCCTGGGTTAGCCTGGCCACCGCCTTTTGTACATTAAAAAAAGAATAGGGAATGGAGAAAGGTTCTGTCCGGGTCTTTATGTGGGTCAAGCTACTAAGGGCTCGCGGTGGATGCCTTGGCGCTAAGGGCCGAAGAAGGGCGTAGCAAGACTGCGATAAGCCTCGGTGAGCCGTCTAGCTGGCTTAGCCGGGGATTCCCGAATGGGGGAACCCCTTCAACTGAAAGTTGGAGAGTCCTAGCCTAACCCTTAAGCTAGGATGGGTAAGCAGGGGAACTGAAACATCTAAGTACCCTGAGGAAAATAAATCAACCGAGATTCCCCTAGTAGTGGCGAACGAACGGGGAAAAGGCCCAAACCTGGAAGGCTTCACGGCCTGGGGGCCCATGTCTTCCAGGGGTTGTAAGGTCACCTAGAGGAGCCCCAGCATCCTCAAAGGAGTAAGAAACCTGCCATCTAGTCGAAGGTTCCTGGAACGGACCGCCGTAGAGGGTGAGAGCCCCTTAGGCGAAAGATGACAGGCTCCTGGTGTGTCCTTGAGTACCGCGGGACACGGGAAATCTTGCGGGAATCTGGGGGGACCACCCTCCAAGGCTAAATACCCTTAGCGACCGATAGCGAACCAGTACCGTGAGGGAAAGGTGAAAAGCACCCCGGGAGGGGAGTGAAATAGATCTGAAACCGCGAGCCTACAACCAGTCGGAGTCCCGACTTGTCGGGATGACGGCGTGCCTATTGAAGAATGAGCCGGCGAGTTACTTAGGCGTAGCAAGGTTAACTTCGTGGACGAAGGGAGCCGTAGCGAAAGCGAGTCCTAATAGGGCAACAGTTGCGTCTAGTAGACCCGAAACCAGGTGAGCTACCCATGGCCAGAGTGAAGCTCCGATAGTCTCGGAGTGAAGGCTCGAACCCGTTACTGGTACAAAAGTATGGGATGAGCTGTGGGTAGAGGTGAAATGCCAAACGAACTTGGAGATAGCTGGTTCTCCCCGAAATGCATTTAGGTGCAGCCTTGAAGATTGACTTGAGGAGGTAGGGCACTGGATGGGCTAGGGAGCGTGAGCTTACCAAACCCAACCAAACCACGAATGCTTCAAGCTCTTACTTCAGGAGTGAGACAGTGGGGGATAAGCTTCATTGTCGAGAGGGAAACAGCCCAGACCGCCAGCTAAGGCCCCGAAGTGCAGGCTTAGTGTGCAAGGAAGTGGAGTCGCTAAAACAGCCAGGAGGTTGGCTTAGAAGCAGCCATCCTTTGAAGAGTGCGTAATAGCTCACTGGTCGAGGGATTCCGCGCCGACAATGTAACGGGGCTCAAGCCTGCCGCCGAAGCTGTGGCAGTTCCCGGTTTTCACCGGGGGCTGGGTAGGGGAGCGTTCTGCGGGCAGAGAAGCTACACCGTAAGGTGTGGTGGAGCGCGCAGAAGTGAGAATGCCGGCATGAGTAGCGTAAATCCCGGTGAAAATCCGGGACGCCGAAAGTCTGAGGTTTCCTACGCAACGTCTTTCGACGTAGGGTTAGTCGGTCCTAAGCCGAGGCCGCAAGGCGCAGGCGATGGATAGTAGGTCAAAATTCCTACACCACCGGTACCTCGATTAAAGCAAAGGGGGGACACGGAAAGGCAGGTGGAGCGCGCCTATTGGACATGGTGCGTCCTTCCCTGTAGGCTGCCGGAGCAGGCAAATCCACTCCGGCGTTACAGCTGAGGGGGCAGGAAACTCTAGGGTCTACCTGGGGGATTCCATTGAGCCTATACCGTCTAGAAAAGCCTCGTTGCTATGGGGTAAAGGTGACCGTACCGCAAACCGACACTGGTAGACAGGGATAAAAGTCCCAAGGCGGTCGAGAGAACCCTCGTTAAGGAACTCGGCAAAAAGACCCCGTAACTTCGGGATAAGGGGTTCCCATTGGGTGAAGTCCACTCGCTGGACGGATGCTCTGTGGGACACAGCAAATTAGCCCAGGCGACTGTTTAACAAAAACACAGGTCTCTGCAAAGGGGAAACCCTAAGTATAGGGGCTGACGCCTGCCCAGTGCCGGAAGGTTAAGGGGAGGGGTTATCCGTAAGGAGAAGCTCTGAACCGAAGCCCCGGTGAACGGCGGCCGTAACTATAACGGTCCTAAGGTAGCGAAGTCCCTTGTCGGGTAAGTTCCGACCCGCACGAATGGCGTAACGACCTGGGCACTGTCTCAACGAGGGACTCGGCGAAATTGCATTGCCCGTGAAGATGCGGGCTACCCGCGACAGGACAAAAAGACCCCGTGGAGCTTTACTACAGCTTGGCATTGGACTGGGGGCATGAATGTGTAGGATAGGTGGGAGGCTGAGAAGCCCTGACGCTAGTCGGGGTGGAGCCGCCGTTGAAATACCACTCTTTCCTGTTTCTGGCTCTAACCCTGGATAGGCCAGGGGACAATGCCTGGTGGGTAGTTTGACTGGGGCAGTCGCCTCCCAAAAGGTAACGGAGGCGCACAAAGGTCCCCTCAGGGCGGATGGAAATCGCCCGCGGAGTGCATTGGCATAAGGGGGCTTGACTGCGAGACCTACAAGTCGAGCAGGTGCGAAAGCAGGTCAAAGTGATCCTACGGTTCCGTGTGGAAGGGCCGTAGCCTATCGGATAAAAGCTACCCCGGGGATAACAGGCTGATCTTGCCCAAGAGTTCACATCGACGGCAAGGTTTGGCACCTCGATGTCGGCTCGTCGCATCCTGGGGCTGAAGAAGGTCCCAAGGGTCCGTCTGTTCGCCGGTTAAAGCGGCACGCGAGCTGGGTTCAGAACGTCGTGAGACAGTTCGGTCTCTATCCGTCGTGGGCGTAGGAGATTTGAGGAGGGCTCTCCCTAGTACGAGAGGACCGGGAGGGACAGACCTCTGGTGTTCCGGTTGTTCCGCCAGGAGCAGTGCCGGGTAGCTAAGTCTGGTTTGGATAAGCGCTGAAAGCATATAAGCGCGAAGCCGGCTCCAAGATGAGATCTCCCACTCCGATTCTATCGGAGGTAAGGTCACAGGAAGACTACCTGTTTGATAGGCCGCAAGTGGAAGTCCAGTAATGGATTAAGCTAAGCGGTACTAATTGACCGAGGGCTTGACCCACATAAAGACCCTGACAGAACCTTTCTCCTTCCCTATTGCAAGGATGGAACCAAATGTTGAGCATCCTATCCAAAGAGCTAGCCAGAATAGCCCTGCGAGAAAAAGGAAACCGCACCACTTCCCAGATAGCAGGCAACGGTCTTTCCCTGCTCAGCAGGGGTTTGATCTCTCCCGGAGCGGGTACGCACATCTTCCACGTCGCGCTCGTTGGCGCAGTCGCGCTGACGGCGGCGGGATGGCTGACTCAAAGAAAAAACTGAATAGCTGAAGCATCGCGGGGTGGAGCAGTGGCAGCTCGTCGGGCTCATAACCCGAAGGTCGCAGGTTCGAGTCCTGCCCCCGCTACCAGAACAATAAAGCGCCCCTCAAATTTGAGGGGCGCTTTACTATTTGGAGTAGGTGCCGTATATGGACAGATTGTATTCAAGCAACCCTATAGTGAGAGAAAAGGAGGCTGCGAAGTACCGAGTATTCCACAAAAGAGTCTCTATACCGTATAAGAAAAAGCCTTGAAATGTCGGCAAGTTCAACAGGCTTAGGCCGAACGAGGTCTCGGAACCACTTGACATTAAATCGTATGACGACCCTAATAGTCTAGGGTTTCTCTGTCCTCGTAGGCTTTGGTGCCGAGGACAAAAGTTTTGGGTCTTAAGGAGGCAAGTGATCATGTTACTCTTTGCGAGTAGATTGCACATCCCAAAGACCATCGCCCTACTAATGGCTACAGCGGCATTGGCTTCGTTTGCACTCATAATAATGAGCGAAAAAACTGAAGCAGCGTGTTGGCCACACTACCACCAAGGAAGCGACGTAGAGCATGACACTGTTGGAGGGGTTAGCGTAACGTCAAAGGCCCAGTTGCGTGCCTTCTATTGGGGACTAGATTGGTGATGTACACATGGAGAGGCTAATAGCAACGCTGCACAGTCGATAGACCAAGTTTCCTGGGAGGGTGAATTCTGGGACATGGACTATCCGCTAAGAGTCAATAGGGGCGGCAGTTCGTGTATTAACTGCTCGGGCGGGTATTGGGCGTCGAGAGCCTACTGGTTCATCGTACCGCCAACAGCAGAGTTAAAGATCACGGGCAATCATTACTACGACAACGGCTCAACGCTGTGGGTATTCACATCATACACAAGGCAAGCATGCTGCTAAGTGGCTGTTCGGGTATGTTACCAACTTGGGAGACAACACATGGTTATTAAGAAACGCATCTTGTTGGTCTCGATCCCTTTGCTGATTTTGATGGCAGGGGCTAGTGCTGCCTTGATAGGCACTAATAACACCCCTTCGGATCGACTGGTTAAAGCAGCCTCAGTAGCTGAGAGCGACTGGTTAAAGCAGCCTCAGTAGCTGAGAGCATTGACTCCTACACATTTGAAATCCAAACAACCCAAACCCAGGATGGCATTTCGACCAATGCAACAACACGAGGAAGCGCTGTGGTTGGTATGGGAATCGCTGTCACCGGATTCACGGATCGGGGCGAATATGAGGAAACCGTATTGCTTGAGGGTTTTGAGTATTACAGAAATGCTCCCAATGATGAGTGGCAAGTACGGACATCTAGATTCAGCCCCGGGAACATTGCCCCGATCAATGCAATGACCCATCTCAAGTATACATCCGAACTAACAGGATCAGAGGAGATAGGCGAGGATTTCTACCGTGGGGTGGAAGTTATTAAGATAGCCGGCAATTCCGTTATGGAAACGAAAGCCGAACGACTGTTTCCAGATCCGCAATCATGGTCAGCTGAACAGGAGGCCTTCCATTCTGATGCTCGTTCTCAATTCCTGCTAGGATCCGAAGAAGTCGAAGTATGGATAGGCGAGGAAGATGATTTGGTTCGTAAAGTGATCGTTGTAGCCAACTTTCCTGAATATGGAAAAGAGGAGGCGTACAGCTTCGTCGCGGAGATGACCTTCTCCGATTTCAACCAGACCTCCTTCGAAATTCCAGTTACTCAATAGAATCGCAGAATTAAGATCACAGGCCCCTAGCGTGAGGGAGCGATTAATAGTCCTGGGTAGATCCCTCCCTTTGCTATTATTGGATAACAATGGTCAATGCTTGGAAGAGTTCCTTTCCATGGGGTCTACTTGGTATCGCCCTCTTATTGACCGGTTGTGCGCCGTCTTTGGCTGGCGATTATGGCGTAGCTATCCGTGAGACCACTCAGAACTCTGGTTCTCTGGAACTTCGCGTTGGCAGGGACACGCTGTCCGTTCCAGTCACTCAAGATATGTCGGCAAGGATCATCAGAGAGAGGCTAGCACAGGAGTTAGTAAAGTCTGGTTACAATGTTGATTGCTATACAGAAACACTATCGACATCTATACGTACAGACTCAACAGGTAGGGTGCTACCCCCACCTATTGAGTACCGGTTCGAACTGAGGGAGCTTACCACAGCCCCGAGATTCACCTCGATTCCAAGTGGGTTAGGAGTTGGCTTGATTGGTCCTAGGGACAGTGAAGAAACGCCTGCATTCTTGGAAGAGCGAGCGGTTGATTGGATTCAAAGTGTCAATGCGTATGAGAAATCTAGGATTGAGGCACTATCAACCTCCTCCTTTTTCGTGACAGATGCGGGTCCTTTGGTGGATTCATTGCGAAGTGAAAACAAATCACTAGGGGTAGGCGAGGTGTCATCGGTGAATGTCGATTGTTACAATGTCTACGTCCATTTCGAGCATGGAGATGTTGAGGAGATGCGGTTCGAGATGGAATGGTCAGGCCAATGGAGAGCTAGTCAAATTAAGCTAAACTTTTAGATGAGGCCATGGCCAAGCACGTCTTCAATGCGTCGCCGCACCTAGCACCTGAGCCCCATGCGTCCCGGCAGATTGCGGCGCTTCAGTATCTCCCGTGCCTTGGAGTGGGAGAACCAGACCATCTTCCCAGTTATGGAGTCATAAGCGTGGAGGTCCAGCTCTGTGAAGAACTTCATGAAGAACAGCCCGGCGGCCCGCAATGACATATCCGATTGCTGGGCTACCGCCAGCTTGGCGAAGCTGTGGCCGGCATCCAGAATGGCCTGAGCCGTTTCCGGATTGTGCCCTTCGTAGGTGCAGACGGCGAGCAGCTTTTCTGTAAGGCCGCTCTGCCCGGCCAGCCATTTCCAGTAGTCATCCAACGTGGCTGTTTGACCGTCCTGCCTGTAACCGTGGCAGAGGAGGAAGATGCAGTTGGCCTGTTGGTCCCGGAGCAGCGGCGCAATCTCCTCCGGCCTGTTGAGGCGCACGGCGCCTCCGGTGACCAGGCCAACTTCCTTCCTCGCCAGCACGTTGCTTATGCGGTCGCAGAACTGGGACTCCCAGCCCAGAACGTTGCGCGATCCATCCACCACGAGGAGCCGTGGTTTGCCCGGTATGGTTGTCTGGCTCCAGAACATGGTGATGCCTAGCCGGTGGTTGAGGCCAGGGTTTCGGCCATTGCCCGAGCATCTTCTTCAGTAAGGAAGAAGTCCAGTTTGGTGGTGACGCCCAGCTTCTGAAGCGTGACCACCAGCCGGAAGGGATGTTCTGTCCTGTTGGTATCCTCTATTTCCAGGGTCTTGCTTTGGTTGGACGTAGTGAATAGATTGGCCATATATCGCTCCGTTACCCCGCTTATTGAAATACAACGATGATGCAGAAGGCCCTCCCGATACATATTACCTGATGGCAAGGTGCGGATTACGGAGCGTCACTAAAACAGCATCTATTGATTCAGCTTTAAGTTTCATTTGACATATGTCAGACTGTGACAGTCCCTCTTAATAAACTGGGGTTACCTGGCAACTTGCTTTATTGATGTGTCAAGTGGACCCCATCATCAGGACAGCGGTGAGGCTAAAATAAGAGAGTCTACCGCTGGGGTGTCTCGTAACCTTCATCCGATGGTAAGGCTTGTGGATGTTCCAGTAAACACCTTTGTGGGCTCACTGCTTGGAACACCTGACCCGGTGACCGATAGCCCAGGGCTTGATGGGGCCGCTCTTGGTTGTAGAAGGCCAGATAAGCCCCAATCCCCTTTCTGGCCTCAGTCCCATTTTGGTATGCCTTCAGGTACACCTCCTCGTACTTGATGCTGCGCCACAGCCGTTCCACGAAGACGTTGTCCATGCACCGGCCCCTGCCGTCCATGCTCACTTGAACGCCTTGCGCCAGCAGCATGCTGGTGAAGGCCTCGCTGGTGAACTGGCTGCCCTGGTCGGTGTTGAAGATCTGTGGCCGACCCTTGCTCAAGGCCTCTTCCAGAGCCGCAACACAGAAGTCTACCTCCAGGGTGTTGGACAGCCGCCAGGCCAGCACGTAGCGGCTGTGCCAGTCCATGATGGCCACCAAGTAGAGGAAACCCCGAGCCATGGGTATGTAGGTGATGTCGGTGGCCCACACCTGGTTGACCCGGTTGATCTCCAGCCCCCTGAGCAGGTATGGATAGACCTTATGCCCTGGGTTTGGCTTGCTGGTGTTGGGACGCCGGTAGATGGCCTCCAGGCCTATCAGCTGCATCAGCCGGCGGACCCGCTTGCGGTTGACCTGGTGTCCGTGATTTCTGAGCCAGGCAGTCATCCTTCTGGAGCCGTAGAAAGGTGTCTTCAGGTACTGTTGGTCTATGAGGGCCATCAACTCCAAGTCCTCGGCGCCGGCCTCGGTTGGCAGGTAGTACAACGAGGAGCGGCTGATACCCAGCAAGGCGCACTGGCGCACCAGAGACAGCTTCGGTTCTTCTCGGTCAATCATGGCCCGGCGTTGGGACCGGCTCACAACCCGAAGCTCCGTGACAAAAAATCCCGTTCCACCTTGAGCTGCCCAATCTGTTGGTAGAGCTGGGCAGTGAGGACCTCTTGGTCCTTCTCCTGGCGTCCAGCACCATTTTCAAAGAGGTGCGGCGCCCCCTGAGTCAAGGCCTTCTTCCAGGCATGGATCTGGCTCGGGTGGACTTCAAACCGGCTGGCTAGCTCTGCAATGGTGTGCTCCCCCTGGAGCGCGGCCAAAGCCACTTTGGCCTTGAAGACTGGGCTGTGCTTCTTACGTGTTTGCTTCATGTCCTGCTCCTTGTTTCCGTCCTATTTTAGGAGCGGGACTCTCTCTTAGCCACCTGTCCGAATTTTGGGGTCCACCTCAGTGATCGACAGTTTCTTAATCAATACATGAACCACCTCCGTAAGATGTTTTTAATAGTAATCCTACTTGTTGTGGCAACAGGGATTGCCTACTCTTTATTACGGATGGATTCAAAAGTCCAGCCTGTAACCGACGATTGGCCAGCGTTTACAATGATTTATGAGCTAAAAGGGCCGACACTATGGGCGAACGGCCAGATAGTTCATTCGTCTACCGAGATACATCGTTTCGATTTTGAGTCCAAGAGCGAGTGGGTGGATACGGTGATAGAGGCTCCTGAAGTCTCTACGGACTATGGGATGGTTAGCAGTCTCGGATCGTACCGACAGCTCCAAGGGCATCAGCTAACGGAGTTTCATGCAACTGATGGCTCTTTAATGCAAACTAGTGTTGATGAGGGTATCAGGTACACGCCCAATGGTATTCTAGTACCACTCGCTAACCGTAGCATAGAATTGACTACAGGGATAACGGCAACCCGCATTGCTACGGATACTCGCGTCTGTTTTCTTGAGGAATGTACGGAGAATTCTGATGGTCTCATGTATGTTCTTGATGATGAGTCTGAATGGGTATTTGCGGATGACTCGCGAGGATTCCCGCTCAGTGTTGGGAACATGTTCACTGTTAAAGAACTCTTGATAAACGACGAGCGTCGTTAGTGTAATCGCCAGGCGCTTGAGGCACCACTTCTATAGGTTCACCACGCACTGCTTTACCTGTCCAATCCGTGCAGGGCCTTGAGATTCTTCGCTGCGCTCAGAATGACAAATGCGGTGGCGGTCTGGCACTAGCCGGCAGGGGGGTGCTGCGTATGCCAGTCCGTCAGCGATTGATACGCCCGCGCCGCGGCAAGGATGGAGTTCTCCTCATATGCCCGCCCCATGAACTGGATGCCGGTGGGCAGGCCCCGTGCGCCGAAGCCGTTGGGCAGGCCTACCGAGGGCAGCCCGGCCACGTTGCCCACAGCGCCCAGGATATCGCGGGACAGGCCGGATATGGAGGCGCGTATGGGCTGGTCTATGGGGGTTGCTACGTGGTTGCGCGGTGTCCCCACAATGGCGTCGTACTTTGAGAGCACCTCATCGGCGGCACGGCAGATCCGAGTGCGTATGCGCAGGGCACGGAGATAGTCGGTGGCGGGCACGGCCAGCCTGGAGTAGGCCGAGAACTTGGTTGCGTCGCCGGAAAGCCGGGCCGTCTCCCCGCTTTCAAAGAAGTCCTGGAAGATGCTGGCGGACTCGGCGTTGAGGATGGTGCGGGTCACCGGCTCGTAAGGCAGATCGGGGAACTCCACCTCCTCTATATCGGCGATTTGCTCCAACACCTTGAGCGACTCCTGGAAATTGGCTTTGACCTCCTCTTCAGCGTTGTCTACCATGCCCTTGAGCACGCCCAGCTTGAACCTGTGCGACGCGGGGTACTGCGTATCGTACGAATACGGCCTGTCGCTGGTGGTGGGGTCGTTAGGGTCACGGCCGGCAATAGCGTTCAGCACCAGCCCGCAGTCGTCGGCGGTGAGGCACATGGGCCCCAGCTTGTCCAGAGTCCAGGAGAGCGCCATGGCGCCGTATCGACTCACCCTGCCATAGGTGGGACGCAGTCCGGCGATGCCACAGTTGTGGGCGGGGAGCAGGATGGAGCCCCAGGTCTCGGAGCCTATGGCGAATGGCACCAGCCCGGCGGCTACGGCGGCGCCGGAACCGCTAGATGAGCCGCCCGTCCAAGAATCTTTGTCGCCCCAGGGAGTGATGGCGGGCCCGGTGGCCGAAGCGGATGGGTAGAGATAGCCCATGCCACCCGCCAGCTCTACCATGGCCAGCTTGGCGACAAGGACGGCGCCGGCGGTGTCCAGTTTTTGCACGATAGTAGCATCGTAGTCAAAGGTCTGGTCCTGGAACGGTAAGGCGCCCCAGGTGGTGGGAGTGCCCCCCGCAGTGGCTACGAGGTCTTTCACGCCGTAGGGGATGCCGTGCAGCGGGCCCCTGTAGTTGCCGGAGGCTATTTCCCTTTCGGCCTGTTTGGCCTGCCTAAGGGCGCGCTCCCGGGTCAGGGCGACCAGCGCATTGTACATTGGGCCTTCGCTTTCCAGCTTATCCAGGAAGAACTCGGCCAGTTCCACCGGGGATACCTGTTCAGTGCGCAGGAGGCCGCCAAGCTCGCGTATAGAGAGGAATTGCAGGTCTGCTGCCATGATTAGTCCTCCTTCCTGTAGGGATGGAACAGAGACGGTGGCTCGTCGCTGTAGTCCAATTGGAACCTGCTCAGAGCCAGGGATATGTCCACGGTGGCCTCCACGCCCTTTGCCACCTCATCCATCTGTTCTGCGTTGAGCTGATTGCCGAAACGGCGCTTCAACATGGCGGAGCGCTCCTCTATCTCGGCGTTGCGTGCGTTGTCGTCGTTCATAGCGCCTCCCTGCCTGAAAATGCGGTTCTGCTCATTCTATTGCCGAATATGCTTGATGTCACGCTACAAGCTCCCGTGGATTGCGCTATAATCAAGGATTGTGAGTGCGATAGGAGAGCTATAAATGGACATAGGCATAGTTGGAGCGGGAAGCATAGGGCGGAAGGTGGCGACGGAGTTGGAATTGGGTAAGGCGCCGGGCATCAGAGTTACGGCACTGAGCAGCCGCACCGAAGAGAAGGCCCGTGAGCTTGCCGCGATGCTTGAATCCCGACCGGAGGTGGTTACACTGCATGAAGTGCCAGCCCTTTGCGACGTGGTATTGGAAGCGGCGGGTGCGCATGCTGTGGAACAGATTGTGACCACGTCTTTGAAAGCCGGAAAGTCCGTGGTTGTGGTGAGCTGCGGTGCTCTGCTGGGGCGTGATGACCTCTTTGAGATGGCAAGGCGGAAGGGCGCCCGTATTCACGTGCCCTCAGGGGCTATCATTGGACTGGACGGCCTGCTGGCGGCATCGGAGGGGCAGATAGACAACATCACAATGATCACGCGCAAGCCGCCGGAAGGGCTGAAGGGCTCACCGGGGGTGGAGATGGCAGGCATAGACCTCGACACGATTACGGAGGCCACCGAGGTATTCGAGGGGCCTGTCAGTGAGGGGTTCAAGCGCTTCCCGGCCAACGTGAACGTGGCGGCGGCGGTGAGCATGGCCGGAATCGGCCCCGACAAAACGCGCATCCGGGTAATTGCCGACCCCGCCGTAACGCGCAACATCCACGACGTTGTGGCGGAAGGCGAATTCGGCAAACTCCATTTCCACATCGAAAACATACCCTCCGACGACAACCCAAGGACGGGACGGCTTACCGCGCTGTCAGTGCTGGCCTACTTGAAGCAGATGGCATCGCCTCTGAATATAGGGATATGAAACAGTGGGCTCATAGCCAGAAACTGGTCAAGGTCGGCATCCTCCTTGGGATGCTTGGCCTCGTTCCAGTAATCTCCCTTATCGGTTGCAACAGCGGCTCGGAATCCGGCGAGCATAGCAGAGGCTCAGAGTCCGGCAGCGAATCGGAGTCTGGTGAGCATAGCCGAGGTTCAGAGTCCGGCGAGGGCGGTGAAGAATCCGGTACCCAATTCGCCATCGGCGATACCTTCAACGAGGTACGATCCGGGGCAAGGCTGGTTCTATCGTACGACTCGACCGCCAACGCCTTCAAGGGCACGGTGGAGAACACCACAGGGAACACGCTGCGCAGGGTCAGGGTTGAAGTTCACCTCTCAAACGGGATTGAGCTAGGCCCAACGACTCCGGTCGACCTAGATCCCGGCCAGGTTGTGGACATCACTCTCCCGGCGAGCAGTCAACCGTTTACCTCATGGAGTGCACACCCAGAAGTCGGCTGATTCCTGGGATGCCACACTGCCGTAGACACCCCGCTTTGTAAGACACTGGAGAGCCGGATGCGGTGAAAGACGAACGTCCGGTTCGGAGGGGCCGACGGAAAAGTGCTCCGTGATCGAAAATTTGCCGGATATATCATGGCTCCATGAGTTAGAATAGAGTTATGTTTGACGCGCTTACTGACAAACTAACCGCCGTCTTTGGGCGGCTCACCAGCCGGGGGCGGCTTACCGAAAAGGACGTGGACGAAGCCCTTCGCGAAGTCCGTGTCGCTCTACTTGAGGCGGACGTCAATTTCCGGGTGGCTCGCGAGCTGGTGGGACGCATCCGAGAACGTGCCTTGGATACCAAGGTCCTGCAAAGCCTGAGTCCGGGACAGCAGGTAGTTACCTTCGTTTATGAGGAGCTTGTTGCCATTCTGGGAGGGGGACATCACGGCCTTCAGGCCTCGTCGCAGGCGCCGTCGGTGGCTCTCATGATGGGACTGCAGGGCTCAGGGAAGACCACCACCGCGGCAAAGCTGAGCATGTACCTGAGGCGCCAGGGGAACCGTTCCTTGCTGGTGGCAGCCGACCTCAGACGGCCCGCCGCTATCCAGCAGCTGGCCACCCTGGGCCGTCAGCTGGACGTACCCGTGTACCAGGAAGACCCCCTGACCTCCACGGCTGAAGACGTGGCCGGTCACGGCCTGGAGCATGCCAGAAACCTCGGCGTCACCTGGGTAATAATCGACACCGGAGGACGTCTTCACATAGATGAGGAGCTCATGGATGAGCTGGAACGGGTGAAGGCCGCGACCAGTCCCAGCGAGTCGCTTCTTGTGGTGGACGCCATGACCGGACAGGATGCGGTGAACGCTGCCGTTGAGTTCCACCAGCGAATTGGCCTCACCGGGCACGTTCTTTCCAAGCTGGATGGCGATGCCAGGGGCGGCGCTGCTCTTTCCATTGCTCACGTTACCGGTGTCCCTATCAAGTTCATTGGCACCGGTGAGCGCAGCGATGCGCTGGAGCCGTTTCATCCGGATCGCATGGCGTCCCGCATCATAGGCATGGGCGACGTGGCTACCCTTGTGGAGAAGGCTCAGGCCGAGATCACGGAGGAACGGGCAAAAGAGCTGGAAAAGAAGATGCGTCGCGCCACCTTTGACCTGGAAGACTTCCTACAGCAGCTACAGCAGCTAAGGCGAATGGGGCCTCTTTCCGGCATCATGGAGATGATCCCCGGGTTTTCCAGCCTTTCCAAGCGCCTTCCCACGGATGCCATGGATGAGCGCAGGCTGAAAAGGGTGGAGGCCATTGTCTTCTCCATGACGCTGCAGGAACGCCGTAATCCTGACGTGCTCAACGGTAGTCGGAAGCGCCGTATCGCAAAAGGGAGCGGCACCGAGCCCAAGGACGTAAACCAGATGCTGAGCCAGTTCAAGCAGACACAGAAGCTGATGAAGCAGATGGCGTCTGGCCGCGGCCCACGCGGCCTTTCAGGCCTACTCCGCTAGGAGGGGGAAAGCGCGGCACAGACGGTACTAGCTGAGTGAGACACCCACCAGCCTTCCTATGGAATAGGTGATCAGCGCGGCACCGGCGCCAATAGCCAGCATGCGCAAGCCACCACGCAGAGGGTGCTTTCCAGATAGATAGGCCAGAGAGGACCCTGTGATCAATAGTGCCAAGGCGGTAAAGCTTCCACCAACCGCAAAGGCAGGGGTGCTTTTAAGCCTCAGTACATACGGAATCAACGGAACGAATGCCCCCGCGGTAAATGCTATGAATGAGCTGACGGCGGCACCCCATGGCGACCCCAGCTGGCTGGGGTTCAAGCCCAGCTCTTCCCTAGCCATGGTTTCAAGCGCTGCCTCCGGGTCTTGCATGATCCGTTCCGCCAGAATATTCGCCTCATCTTCATTGAGACCTTTCAGCTGGTAGATCAGGGACAGCTCTTCTTTTTCTTCTTCTGGAAACTGCTCTATCTCACGCCTTTCCTTCTCTATCTGTGACTCTGCCAGCTCACGGTCTGCCCTTATCGAAACGTACTCGCCCGCCGACATGGAGATGGCGCCGGCAACCAGGCCGGCAACGCCCGCCAGCAGAACGAAGTCTGGATTGGAGGTGCCTCCGGCTACACCCCAGACTATGCCTAGGTTGGATATCAACCCGTCGTTGCCGCCGAGCACGGCGGCACGGAATGCGCCGCCCGCGGCTGCTTTTTGCAGCACTCCGCCGCCCAGCTCGCTTGCCGGATAGCGGCCCTCTTTCAGGTCTTGCAGTGTTCTGGAATGCCGCTTCTCTTCGTCCATTATGTCCCTGGCTTCCGGCTCGCCGGCGTACATATCGGTGTCGCTGCCTTCTATCCGCATCACCAGAGGCAATACTCCTTGTGTGCCGAACTGGCGCGCCAGCCAGCCAAGCATCTTGATCTTTAGCCTGGGACGGTATGGGGGCAAGTCATCTACGCTTAATCCCAGTTTCCCAACCCAATGGGCCACGTGGCGTTCCTCTGCTTCCACAAGCCGGCGGAATATCTTAGAGCGCCGGGGGTCCGGCTCAGCATCCGCCATAGCCGTGTAGAGAGCAACGGCTTCTCGTTCCGCCTCCAGGTAGGCATGATAGCGAGCGTTTTCCGTATGCCGAGGTTTCATATGGTTGTTAGACTAAGCTCCCTGAGCTGTTTCGCCGCCACTTTGTGCCACCGCCCTTTGCAGGCGTAAGTGTGCAAATAGGTAAACGGTGGCTAGGCCCGCATATCCAGGCCACCGTTCCTGGGCAAAGGCGGCCGTCTCCTTTTCATCGAGGCGTTTGCCGCCGAGATAGTGCTCCGAGATTGCCTTTTGCAGGGCCAGGTCCCCGGCAGGAAAGGCGTCCATGCGACCCAAAGAGCTGATCAGGACCCACTGCGCCGTCCAATGGCCTATGCCGCGCAACTGCACCAGCTCGCGAAGCACTTCTTGATTGTTAAGACGCTCGAGCCGGTGGAGGTCAAGAAAACCCTCTACATCTCTCGATGCAATTTCCAGCACGTATTCGGCCTTTCTGTAGCTGAGACCCAAGGAGCGCAACGCTTCCTTCCCGGATTCAAGGAATGGTTCCGCTCCGGGGAACAGATGAAAAGTCCTTCCGTTGAAGCTGAGGGGAGTCCCCAGCGCCTCAATGATCTTACCGCGGATGGCTCTTGCCGCTGCCCCGGAGATTTGCTGGGAAACGATTGCCAGCAGCAAAGTTTGGAATATGGAACTGTTCCTGGAAGGATGCAGGCCGCAAAAGGTACGGGTGGCCTGGGAGAGGACGGGGTCGTCTTTGGCAATTCGGTAGAAATGGCGTAGGTTAAAGTCCGTATTAAGGGCAAAGGCTATTTCTTCAGCTATAGCCGCGCCATTGACTCCGTACGGTGCGCTATCAGGAAGGGAGATGGAAAGCTCCGGAGCGCTCCTGGTGCCAGTGGAGGCCACTTCTACAAGGATGGGAGTTCCCGCACCATCAAATACTCTCAAATACTTCCCATCCAAGTACGCTTCGGCGCCGAACTGTTCCTGATGGTAGGTCCGTTGTTCGGCGGTTAGGCGGAGATCAAAAGGTGGAACGGGCTTTAGGATTAGCTGAGTCACGGTTGTCCTATGATTTGATGAGCATGCCTGGCTGACAGTGCCTGCAGTAGCTGGTGATTTGCTGGTTTGCCGTAAGCTGGCTGATTTTGTTCCCGCAGCGCGGGCAGGGCTCTCCGCCTTTGTTGTGCACTTGGAGGAAGTCGCGAATCTTGTGATGAGTCTCCTCTTCCATTCTCTCTCTGAGGAGTGCTACTGCATCCGACGTTACCTGTTTGATACTGCGGTGGAGCCTCAGAAGCTCTTCATCCGACAGGCTCTTGCGCTTGCGAAAAGGCGATATACCGGCTGAGAATAGAATCTCATCACTGTAGGCGTTCCCTATTCCGGAGATGAATGCGCCCCGGGTGAGCACCCCTTTAATCTCCCCGTAGTAAGGACGCAGCCTGGTCTTGAACTCAGGGAAGCTGATGTCGTCGTCCAGCACGTCCGGCCCCTGCTCATTCAACCGTGGCACCTGGACCAGCTGGGCCGGTTCAACGTAGTAGACCAGCCCCATCTGTCTGTCGTCTATATATCGCATCTCCAACTCTTGGCCCACTCCAATGACCAGGCAAGTCCGCTTGAATACCCTGGCCTGCGGAGAGCATAGCTGGAAGGCGCCGGTAAGCATTGGATTGATCACCAGCATCCGGCCGGGGCTGAGGTCAAGCAAGAGGAATTTGCCCTTGCGAGCTATCCGCTCAACCGTCCGGCCAGTGACGTCTTCAGGGAAGTTCGGGGCAGCTACGGATCTGAGGACCGTTGGCTTGAGGACTTTGGCATAGCTAACCTTGCAACCAGCTATGCGACGGATTAGCACTTCTTTGATGACTTCCAGGTCAGGCGCTTCAGGCATCTTAGGATGTGACTTTGAATCTGACTGGATTCTACTACAAATGAGAGGCAGAAGGACTGCTCACGTCAAGACACCTGCCGGAATTGTTCTACTGTTGGGTTGCAGACGGCGCCGGTAAGGGAAGAGTCTACTCCAGAAAGTCACGCAGCTTCTGAGAGCGAGTAGGGTGCCGCAGCTTGCGCAACGCCTTTGCCTCTATCTGGCGTATCCGTTCCCTTGTTACGCCAAATTCCCGTCCGACCTCTTCCAGCGTGCGGCTGCGCCCGTCCTCCAGGCCAAATCTAAGCTGCAACACGCGCTTCTCACGTTCGTTCAGGCTGTCCAGCACTTCGTCTATCTGCTCTTTGAGGAGCTGGTAGCTGGCGGCATCCGCCGGAGCCAGGGCGGTGCGGTCTTCTATGAAATCGCCGAGGTGAGAGTCCTCCTCCTCTCCAATGGGCGTTTCCAGGGAAACGGGCTCTTGAGAAATCTTGAGGATTTCTCTGACTTTTTCCGATGGAATATCCATGTCCCAGCTTATCTCGTCGCTGGTGGGTTCCCGTCCATACTCCTGCACTAGCCTTCGGCTTACGCGCAACAGTTTGTTGATGGTCTCCACCATATGAACGGGGATACGGATGGTCCTGGCCTGGTCGGCTATGGCGCGGGTAATGGCCTGCCGTATCCACCAGGTGGCATAGGTGGAGAATTTGTAGCCTTTGCGGTAATCGAACTTCTCCACCGCCCTGATTAGGCCGATGTTTCCTTCCTGGATGAGGTCAAGCAGAGACATGCCCCTGCCGATGTATTTCTTGGCTACGCTAACCACCAAGCGGAGGTTGGCCTCCGTAAGGTGCCGCTGAGCTGTCTTGCCCTCTCGTTTGACTTTGTTCAAGTACATGCGAAAGAGGAACTCGTACGGGCCCAACTGGTTCCACAAGGCGCCTTCTTCCACAATTTCCGCGAGTTCCTCCAGACTTACGCCTTCACCACTGATCTCAATAGCGTCCTGTGGTAGAAGACGGCTGTTCAATGAGAGCTTGATCACGCCCCCCTCTATATCTTCTAGGGTCCTGCCCTCATGGTCTGCTACTTCCTGCATCTTCTCGTGGTCGATGGGAGAGTCCACGGCGGCGCGAAAGTCCGGATTGGAAGCGACCTCTTTGAGCGGTAGAGGATAGGGTCGGCCGCGTTTCCAGGCAAGCGCCTTCTCTATATAGGCAAGGCGGCCGCTTTCCCTGAGCAGATGATGGACGATGTCCTGGGCCTTGGGCGGCACTCCGGTTGATGAAGCAAGCTCCCGCTCTAGCCGTTCAATATAGATGCCGCTCTCCATGGCCCTGGCCAGCCAGCGCTCCTCTTTGGCGGTTAACAGGGACACGCGGCCTATCTCGCGCAGGTACATGCGCACGGGGTCGTCGATCATGTCCGTGGTATCTATGCCTTCGGTGGCAGCGGCCGCGGCCGCTGCAAGGATGGCCGCCTCATCCGGCTGTTCAGGGGGAGTTTCGCCTTCAGAGGGGCCCTCGGACCAGTCCTCATCCTCGGCGTCTGCCTCAACGATTTGCGATTCGCGAGGGGTTACGGTGATCTCCTCGGAATCGTCGCTATTTTGTAAGGGGATGGGGATCAAACCCCTGAGGTCGTCGCTGTGTATGGGGCGTATTCTATCGGCGGTTATCTCGTCTTCTACGTTGTCGTCCGGTCTTCTTAACATCACTCTCCTTTTTGCTAAGGGCGGACGCGATGCGGGTATTTTTGATGGAATAGGTTTTTCAATTGTTCGTTTGTTTCAACCACTCGTTGCTCAATGTCGCCGGAGAAACCGGCTTCGCTCAAGACAAGCTTCTCCTCCTCCTTGAGGGACTTCAGGCGCCTGATCTCAAGGTGGTAACGGCAGTCCTTGATGGCTTGCTCTCTCTGACGTAAATCCAAAGGAGGAACTGGCAGTGATAGCAGATGGTCTATGCGCCGTTGAAGATAGTCATCATGCATTTGCCGCAACTCATCTATTGTAGAGCATTTCAGCCAGGAGGAAAAGAGGATGCGGTCTTCCCAGCCTATGACCACTTGGGGATCCATGTCCGCTAGATGCTCCCGCAAGTCCGGCCATTGCAGAATGAATCCCAGGAAGTGCTCTTGCAGAACGTCTTTGTTTGCGCTTTCAAACGGCGACTCCGAGGCTCGACGGCGTTGTTGCGGGTTGGAGCGGCGTGAGGAGGATGCGCTCAGCTTTCCCAAGCTGGCTTCCAAGGTGGCCACCTGTACGCCCAATACCTCCGCCAAACGCTTTAGATACCCCTCTCGTTCGAAAGGATTCCCTACGGAGGCAATGACCTGGTACAGAGCTTCAGCGGCACGGGCTTTTCCTTCACTGGTTGAAATGTCCCAGTGGTCCCTTGCTGAATCTATAAGATAGTCAATCAGGGGCTTTGCTTCAGCCAGAGAGGCTTGCCAGCTTTCAGGGTTGTTACGTATGAGTTGATCGGGATCCTGGTCGGGAGGGAGGATGGCGACTCTAACAAGGAACGGATCGGTAGCCCGCTCGTAGATGGCTATGCTTCTTCGCCTCCCTACCAGCCGCTGCTCGAAGATGTGCCAGGACTCCACCAGGTCTCTGAAGGTTGCCTCTTGCCCGGCCGTGTCCGGGTCCAGGGCTAGCACGAACCGCCGGCCAGTGTTTCTAAGCAGGGTAACCTGCTGCTCGGTAAGAGCCGTTCCCATGGACGCCACAACGTTGTTGAATCCGTGCTGGTGAGCGGCGATGACATCCATGTAGCCTTCTACAATGACACCTTCTCCGGTCTGTTTGATGGCGTCTCTGGCCTTATGCATGGCGTAAAGTATGTGACCCTTGTCGAAGAGCTCTGTGCGCGAGGAGTTGAGATATTTCGGCTCGGAGCCGTCCAAAGAGCGACCGCCAAAGCCTGCCAGGACTCCGTTGCTGTCCCTGATGGGAAACATGAGACGTCCGTTGAACAGGTCGCGTGGTTGGCTGTCGTCGCGTTGACTGGCCAGCCCGGCTTTCAAGATGTGGCTTTCTGAGAACCCAAGCGACTTCAAGTGCTGGAGCAAAGCGCCGCCGCCGGCCGGGCTGAGCCCTATTTCGAACTGAGCAATGGTGCCGGCATCCACTCCCCTCTGCTGCAAGTAGGTTCTTGCCGCCATCCCTTGGGGCGCAAGGAGCAGCTCTTGAAAGTGAGCGGCGGCAACTTCGTTGATGCGTTGCTGGCTTTCATCCTGGCGGCGCTGCCTTGGCTGGTAGGCGCTTATCCCGGCTCTGTCCGCCAGCAGCTTGAGCGCGTCTTTGAAGTCCAGATTTTCAGCGCGCATGGCGAACGAGATGAGGTCTCCTCCCGTAGCACACGCCCCAAAGCAGCGCCAGGTCTGCCTCTCGGGGAAGACTACAAAAGAGGGGGTCCGTTCCGAGTGGAAGGGGCATGTTGCTTTGTAACTACGCCCCGCTTTCCTAAGGGAGGGCACGTAACCGCTGACCACGTCTATGATGTCAAGGCGCTGTTTTATTTCGTCCGAGATCGCCATTTTTCAAAGTATCCTTGCAAATGCTTTGCCTGAGATGCCGGGGCATAGCGCTTCGGCAGTGGCCAAGGCGTACCAATCCGTCATACCGGATACGTAGTCCACGGTAATCTGCTGAGGGTGCTCTTCGCGCTTCCAGTACTCCTCAGGTACGCGGTCTGGATTGTCCAGGAAGTAGTTGTAGAGAAAGGCGAGCACTTCACGGGACTTGTTGGACTCTTCTCCGTTGCTCGCCGGTAGATATACGTTTTCAAACATGAAATCTCTGAGTGAATTGACGGCTTCTCCAATTCTGGGACTCATGGCTATGGTAGGGGGTTCTTTGCAGTCCCCGTAGTTTCCTGTAGCTTCCCAGGAGGCCTCAACCACGTCGGTAACCATAGTATCAATTCGCTGGGAGTTTCTGTCACCAAGCAGTTGTCTGGCCGATGCCGGCAGGTCGCTCTCTTTGATGGCGCCGGCCCGTATGGCGTCGCCTATATCGTGATTGAGATAGGCTATGGCATCGGAAAGACGGACTACCTGTCCTTCCAGAGAGAGTCCCCGCACCAACTCTTTACTGAAGATATCGCTCCTTGGCTTCGAGTGATTGGAAATGCCATGGCGTACTTCCCAAGTGAGGTTGAGGCCCTGGCCGTCTTTTTCCAATACCTCCACTATGCGCAGGCTTTGCTGGTTGTGCCTGAATCCTAGGGGAGCCAGCTCCGCAAGCACCTCTTCGCCAACGTGGCCAAAGGGGGTATGGCCCAAGTCATGGCCCAGGGAGATTGCCTCTGCCAGGTCTTCGTTGAGATTGAGCGCCCTGGCTATGGTTCGTGCTATCTGGGAGACTTCCAAAGTATGCGTTAGGCGGGTCATATAATGATCGCCGAGGGGAGAAATGAAGACCTGCGTCTTGTGCTTCAAGCGCCGGAACGCCTTGGTATGGATGATTCTATCGCGGTCGCGCTGGAAGTCGGTACGCAGAGGGGAAGGTTCTTCCCAGGAATCTCTGCCTCTGGAGCTTCTTGCCCTGGAAGCATGAGGAGAGAGCGACTCTTCCCTTGCTTCTAATCTCAAACGGACGCTGTGATCTGTGGCTTGAGATGTCATTTTAAGAATATAGCATGCCGTATGCTTGGAGTGAAAAGCATGACCTAAAGCGGATTTGATGCAACTCGGCAGTGCTGTTAAAGTGCTAACTGGAAGTTAAGGTGATATAATCTACACCCACAGGAAGGGCCGTCTCCTAGAGACGATATCTATACTTAATAACTTCATATTTGCGGTTTAGGAGGCAAACCGTGTCAGATCCCAAGAAATGGGTCTATCTCTTCCGTGAAGGCAGCGGAGAGATGAGAGACCTCCTGGGAGGAAAGGGCGCAGGTCTAGCCGAAATGACCAGGGCCCAACTCCCGGTACCGCCAGGCTTCATAATTACCACAGAGGCATGCAATGCCTATTACAGTCTGGAGAAGAGCTTCCCCCCTGGAATGTACGAACAGACCCTGCAGGGCATGCGCGATATAGAGGCAAGCACAGGAAAGACCTTCGGCGACTCCGAAGACCCGCTTCTGGTGTCAGTGCGTTCCGGTGGTGCGATATCCATGCCGGGCATGATGGACACGGTCCTCAACCTGGGATTGAACGATGAGACGATGAAGGGGTTGTCCAAGGCCAGCGGCGGCGAAAGGTTTGCCTACGATTCTTACCGGCGCTTCATTCAGCAGTTCTGCAAGGTTGTGCTGGGTATGCCGGGCGAGCCTTTTGAGGGCATCCTGGATGCGCAAAAGAAGGCCGCCGGCGTTACCAATGATTCTCAGGTGACCGCCGAGGATCTGAAGGAGGTGGTAGCCAAATTCCAAGACTTGATGATTAGAGAAACGGGTTCCGGCTTTCCCCAAGACCCATACCAGCAGTTGGAACTATCCATAAAGGCGGTATTCTCAAGCTGGAACGGCCGTCGTGCTGTGGATTACCGGAACTTCTATGGCATTCCTCATGACCTGGGTACCGCGGCGAGCGTAGTCGCCATGGTCTTCGGCAATATGGACGAACGCAGCGGCACGGGCGTGGTGTTCACCCGCAATCCTTCCACTGGGAAGAAAGCGCTGTACGGCGAGTACCTGGCCAAGGCCCAGGGTGAAGACGTTGTGGCCGGTATCCGTACTCCTTTAAAGATCACTCACCTGGCGGAGACAATGCCGAACCTGTACAGGCAGCTGGAGGAGATTGCACAGCGCTTGGAGGAGCATTACAAAGACGCACAGGACATTGAGTTTACCGTGGAGCGGGGCACTCTCTACATGCTGCAGACCCGGTCTGCCAACAGAACGGCGCGGGCCGCGGTGAAAATGGCTGTGGATATGGTGGACGAAGCGCTGATCACCAGAGAAGAGGCTTTGATGCGCGTTGAGCCTGGGCAGATAAACCAGCTGCTGTTGCCTCGCTTTGACGAAGAGGCTAAAGACCAGGCCATAGCCCGCAGGGATATGCTTGCCACCGGTCTCAACGCATCTCCGGGTGCGGCCAGCGGCAAGGTTGTGTTCAACCCCGATCATGCTGCACAGCTTGGAGCTCAGGGAGAAGACGTCATCCTGGTTAGGATGGAAACCAACCCTGACGATGTTCGGGGCATGCTGCTGGCTAGAGGTGTGCTAACGGCACGCGGCGGAGCCACCAGCCATGCTGCCGTAGTGGCCAGGGGACTGGGTAAACCATGTGTCGCTGGCTGTGACGCACTGGTGGTGGATTACGATTCCAATAGTTGCGCTATCAACGGTAGAGTAATCGAGGAGCTGACGGACATCAGCATAGACGGGACTACCGGTGAGGTGTTCATAGGTAGTCTACTCACCAGGGAAGCCAATTTCGCTGACGAAACAGATTTGAATACTCTACTGCGATGGGCCGATGAAGCGCGGAAGTTGGGGGTGTGGACAAATGCGGATACGCCGGAGGATGCCCAGCGCGCCTTGGACTATGGCGCCCAGGGGATAGGCCTCTGCCGCACGGAGCATATGTTCTTCGCGGAGGAACGGCTTCCTGTGGTCAGGCAGATGATTATAGCGGCTCCGGGCGCTGCTGAATTTGACGATTGGATGCGTGATATTCAGGAGAGGATTTATAAGTCTCCCAGCAGCCACAGAGAAGAGCTTATGAGACAGCAGGAGAAGCAGCGCGCTACTTTGGGCGTTTCGCTGGATGCCAAGCGTTATTATGATGCGCTTGACAAGCTCTGGGAGTTCCAGACCAAAGACTTCAAGGCCATCATGAAGGTTATGACGGGAAAGCCCGTGATTATCCGCCTTCTGGATCCGCCGTTGCACGAGTTCCTTCCACCGTATGAAGACCTCCTGCGGGAGGTTATTGAGCTGCGTATGAGGGAGTCTGGAGCGGATGAATTGAAATCAAGAGAGGATCTGCTTGGTGTAGTGGAAAGCCTGCGCGAGGCTAACCCAATGATGGGTCTCAGAGGGTGCCGCCTTGGCATCATGTACGGCGCTATCAACGAGATGCAGGTAAGGGCCATCTTCACGGCGGCTTGCGAGCTTGCCAAGGAGGGTTTCGACCCACAACCTGAGATCATGGTTCCTCTAATTGGCCACGCCAACGAGCTGGAGACGGTGAAGAAGCTGTTGGTAAGAGTGGCTAGACTGGTGCAGGAAGAGCAAGGAGTCCAAGTGCCCTACAAGATTGGCACTATGATTGAGTTGCCCAGGGCTGCACTGACTGCCGACGAGATTGCCAGGCATGCCGAATTCTTCAGCTTTGGCACCAACGACCTGACCCAGACGACCTATGGCATCAGTCGTGACGATGAGCAGAAGTTCCTGCCCAAGTATCTGGAGCGTGGAATCTTCCCGAAGAACCCGTTCCAAGTGCTCGATAGGGCCGGCGTAGGCGCTTTGGTGAAGATGGCAGTGGAGAAGGGCAGATCAATCGACCCTACTCTGGAGGTTGGGATTTGCGGTGAGCATGGCGGCGACCCTTCCAGCATAGAGTTCTGCCATCAAGTTGGTCTGGACTACGTCAGTGCTTCTCCGTTTCGCGTTCCTGTGGCCCGCCTTGCCGCCGCGCAAGCCGCTCTCTCCGCACTGGATGTGGAGCCGATCCTGGTCTCAACCAAAGCCGAGGGTGATCTGTAGAAGCTTAGATACGCTCTGTTATCTGTGCTCGTTCTGCCGTTACAGCTCTTGCCGCCTCAACAGGGTCTGAGTACTCCAAACCTCGTTCCAGGACCCAGCTGCGGACTGTATCCAGAGAGAACATCTGCTTGAGCTCTGCCAGGGCTTTCTCTGCATTGAAGTCGTTGCAGGAAAAGACGTCTATATTCACGTAGCCCCGCTTGGGGAAGGTGTGGATGCTTATGTGGCTTTCCGCAATGAGCACAAACCCTGAAACGCCTACATCCAGAGGATTCTTGCCTTCGTATGAATATACGTGGGGAGGCGCTATTTTGGTCATGCCTATGGCATCCGGGTATTGATCCAAGAACTTGTAGATAGCGTCAACGTCTTCCAATATGGGTGTTCTGGCTCCAAAGCCATCGATTACTAGATGCATTCACTGCTCCAAACAGAGATAGCTTGGCAAAAAGCTCTGCTTAGCATATCATTTGTCCTAAAATTCACACAAGGTACGACTCCTGGGGCGCCCTAACTGATGTCCACGTAGATGGAAATTGTCGACGGCAAACCAGCCATATCATTTGCGTATGGATATGTCGTTGTCCTCAAAGGGACTCCTTTGCATGCTTAGGATCAATTAGATATGGCCAGACAACCAATGATTGAAGTAGACCACCTATCGAAGTATTTTGGAGACTTCCCCGCTGTTAGCGACGTGACGTTCTCCGTAAATAAAGGCGAAATACTAGGCTTTCTTGGCCCTAACGGGGCCGGTAAAAGCACAACCATGCGTATTCTCACAGGGTATATGCCGCCTACCAGCGGTACAGCTCGCATCGGGGGATTTGACGTCATAAGCGATTCCTTGAAGGCCAGGCAGCAGATTGGCTATCTACCGGAGAACGTACCGCTGTACACGGAAATGACCGTGCGGGACTACCTGAGCTTCATGGGCAAAATCCGGGGCATGGACGGCAAAAGTATACGGCAGCGTATAGATGACGTGGTGCAGATCTGCCGCCTGGAGGATTACCGGGATACTATTATTGGGAAGCTGTCCAAGGGTTTCCGCCAGCGGACCGGCATTGCCCAGGCTGTGTTGCATGAGCCGGACGTCCTCATCATGGATGAACCGACTATTGGCATAGACCCCATACAAATCGTTGAGACGCGCCAGTTGATAAAGGACCTTGGCGGTGAGCATACCCTGATCCTATCCACCCACATTCTCCCTGAAGTTAGCATGATATGTGAAAGGGTGGTCATCATTCACGAAGGGGAGATAGTGGCCGAAGATACGCCGCAAAATCTGGCCGAGCGGCTGGAGGGCACGGAACGCCTCACTCTTGAGGTGAGGGGCCCTAGCGGCGAGGTGACCAAGGCAATACGCAGCGTGAAGGGAGTGCAGGACGTTAGGTTCACTGGAGGAGACGGGGGCAGTGTGGTGTACAACCTGATATGCAGGCGCGGCGACGAGATGCGCATTGAGCTTGCGAAGACACTGGTGGAGCAGGGTTGGGGATTGCTCCGCATGGAAGCCGTGACGTTGAGTCTGGAAGAGATTTTCCTCCGTCTCACCACCGTTGAGGAGTCCTAGCTATGCGTACAACACTAGCCATCACCATAAAAGAACTGGCGGTCTATTTTACGTCGCCAATGGCATACATAGTAGCGGGGGTCTTCCTTGCGCTGACCGGCGTCTTCTTCATCGATAGCATCGACCAGACCTTTGCTGTGGCGGAGATCCGTGGGTTGTTGCTGCGAAGCAGCTTCTTCTTACTGCCCCTGATCCCACCTCTCTTGACAATGCGCTTGCTGTCTGAGGAGCAGAAGTTGGGCACGCTGGAGTTGCTTTTGACCTCACCAGTGCGCGACTACGAGGTGGTCCTTGGCAAGTTCATATCCAGCTTCGTAATTTTGAGCGGCACCGTCTTGCTCACGCTTTTTTACATAGTCATCCTTGCGCTGTACGCAAATCCAGACCCAGGCCCAATGTTCAGCGGCTATGTGGGTTTCCTCCTTTATGGAGGCGCCACGCTTGCCATAGGTCTTCTGGCCTCTTCGCTAACCGGGAATCAGCTCGTCGCCGCCGCCGTGGGCTTTGGAGTGATCCTTCTTTTCAACGTCATCGATCAGATTACGACGATTGTGGGGGGCACTGTGGCTACCGTGCTAGAAGCGATTTCTCTGACCAGCCATTTCGACGCTTTTGCCCGTGGCGTCATTGATACAAGCGACATCATATATTACTTGGTGGTGACGGCGGTGTTTCTCTTCCTCACCATCAGATCACTAGAGTCAAGGAGATGGCGTTAGAATGTCTACTCCCACCAGGGACAGCTCTACCGATCAGCAAACAAGCCAAACTCTGGCCTCACTCATGCGCCGCATTCCATTTAGGGGGGCGGTAAGCCTGGTCATAGCCCTGGCAGGTGTGGTCATCTTCTTCATTGGTCTTGTCCTTCTGGTCTTCATACCTGAACTGCGCGGGCCTGCCATAGTGGTCATTGTGCTCAGCGGCATCTTTCTGGTTGTTTCCCTAATGCTCTCTCTCAATACCGTGGTGCAGAGCATTACGGGACGCAGAGGCAGGTACGGTCTGAACACTGCAATCATGGTGGCGGCGTTTTTGATGCTGGGAATCTTGATCTACGTCTTGGGGGTCAATACGGCCTTCAGATGGGACCTCACCGCGACACGCCAGTTCAGCCTTGCGCCGCATACCTTGAACATTTTGGATAACCTTGCCGAACCGGTTGAAGCTATTGCCTTCTTTGTGCCGGGCGACCCCAGGCAGGAGCCATTCCGCGTCCCGGTGGAAAATATGCTCAACGAGTTCCGCCACCGCTCGGGGGGCCGGTTTGAGTACCGTTTCTCCGACCCGGACCGCGAACCTGCATTGGCCAACCGATACAGGGTTACGGAGTATCCTACCGTAGTTTTTGAGGGTACGGATGGAGGACTGCAATACAGGCTCACGGCGCCTTTGTTTGAGGAACGCGATATATCGTCGGCACTGCTCATTGTGACCGGCGTGGAGCGCAAACAGATATTCCATCTCACCGGCCATGGTGAGCTTGACCTGAGCAACGATGAAGCCGATAGCCGTGAAGGATTCGGACTCGCCAGGTCTGGCATGAACAACGACAACTACAGCGTTTTTCCTCTTTCGCTCGTACAGAACCCGGAAATTCCTGAATCGGCTGCTGCCGTCATCATTGCCGGGCCTACGAGAGATTTGAACCAGACCGAGTTCGATCTGCTTTCAGAGTACCTACGCCTGGGTGGCCGGCTACTCCTTCTGCTGGAACCCGACCCGCCGCAGACCTTCAAGGACTTGCTTGCATCCTGGGCCATAGAAGTAGAGGAAGGGACTATAGTTGATCTGGGCAGTTCCCTGGCGGGCCAGCCTCAGACGCCGCTTATACAGCGCACACAGTACAATGACCAGCAACCCGTGGATGCCATAACAGCGCTGGTGGAGCAGAGCTATTTTGCAGGCGCCACCTCGGTTATTCCCAGTCTACCCCCGGAGGAGATGCCCGGCACCATTCGGCAATATCCAATTGCTACCACCACCATCCTGAGCTGTTTGACTTTGGATGAGGATGTCAACAACTGTCCCAACGGCGACTTTGCTATCAGAGTGCCTGCCTTTGCCATGGAGGGCATTGCTCCATTGAGCTTGAATCCCGACCCCAATGCAGCACGGCCAACCAAGGCGGTTATATTTGGAGATAAAGACTTTGCCACCAATTTCCATATCAACAGCGTGGGCAACCGGGACATGCTGCTCAACTCGGTGAACTGGCTTACGGAAGACTATACCCTGGCCTCTGTACGGTCGAAGCCCATAGCCTCAAGGCGCCTCATCGTTACCGGCCGCGAGATGCAACTGATACGCGGCCTGAGCTGGATCGTTCTGCCATCTTTGATGGCGCTGCTTGCCGCCGTGGCCTGGTGGCGGAGGCGGTAGGATGAACTATCGAGTATCGTTCATCCTGGTGGTCCTGGTGGCTATCGTGGGTGGATACGTGGTGCTCTTTCAGCTTCAGAATAGGGAAGAGGCCGAACCGCAGAACCCCTGGGTCTACGACATTACATTCGGTGACATAACCGGAATAAAAGTGACGCATAGGGACGATACGCAGGCATTCTTCAGATCGGAATCAGGCTGGGTGTTTGCAGACAGCGGTGAGCCTGTGGACAACGACAGATGGGGCGGTGTGCCCCTTTTACTTACAGGACCAAGGTCGTCCAGGGTTCTGGATGAGGAAGTCCAGGATCCGGCAAGCTTTGGCCTTGACCCTCCGCTAACTCACATAGTGGTAACTCTGAGGTCGAGCCGGGAGATAGATTTATTCATAGGCGACAAAACGCCCGATGTCAGATCCAGCTACGCAATGGTGGGCGGTTCCCCAACCTTGTTCACCGTTCCTTCAGACTGGACCGATATATTGACCAGGTTAGTAACCGAACCACCTCACATAGACCAGTCCGCCGAAGCGTAGCGGTTCCTCACCATCGGTTGGCCCGTCGCCCACCGCGGCCACCACTTAGCCTGCAATCAGGACACCCAAGTCTGCGCATGACTTGCCAACAGTGGTGACTGCTTGTGTCTTATTCATACAATGCCTTCAGTCTAGATAGGAGAGATCATGCAGAGCTACCTTAGCCACCTTGAATGCACCGCCTGCGGCGAAACCTATACGGCGGATGAACCTCACAGAACTTGCTCTGCCTGCGGTAAGGTACTTTACGCGCGCTATGACATAGACGGTGTCCGCAAAGCCGTGGATCGCGACGCCCTCTCGTCGCGTCCCAACAATATGTGGCGTTTCTACGAGATGATGCCGGTGCGTGATCCCGGCAACGTCATCACCCTTGGCGAAGGGATGACTCCTCTGCTGCCTGCACCAAACTTGGGCGGGCAGTTGGGCTGCAGCAATCTGTACATCAAGGACGAAGGAGTTAACCCTACAGGCTCGTTCAAGGCTAGAGGCCTATCCGCCGCGGTTTCCCGCGCCAAAGAGTTGGGTTTGACTCGGATAACCATGCCTTCAGCGGGAAATGCAGCTGGCGCCATGGCCGCTTACTGCGCTCATGGAGGTATGGAGGCACATGTCTTCATGCCCAAGGACGCGCCCGTTGCCAATCAACAGGAGTGCATGGACTTCGGCGCCCGGCTTACCCTTGTCGACGGTTTGATCAGTGATGCGGGTCGCTTATCAAGAGAGACAGCCGCTGAAAAGGGGATCTTCGATGTGTCGACTCTACAGGAGCCGTACCGGGCTGAAGGCAAGAAGACCATGGGCTATGAGCTGGCGGAGCAGCTTGGCTGGCGCACGCCGGACGTGATCGTCTATCCCACCGGAGGCGGCACGGGAATCGTTGGTATCTGGAAAGCGTTCCATGAGATGGTGGCCCTGGGCTGGCTGGACCAAGTGACCACTCGAATGATAGCGGTGCAGGCGGAAGGCTGTGCTCCCATCGTCCGTGCCTTCCACAACGGAGCCTGCCACGCAGAGCCCTGGACGGGGGCTGCTACGATAGCAGCCGGTATACGTGTGCCTTCGGCCATTGGCGACTACCTGATGCTGCAAGCGCTGAGGGAAAGCGGCGGAACGGCCTTGACCGTTACGGATGGAGAGATGATGGAGTCGGTGAACCAGATGGCTCGCACTGAAGGCGTCTACCCTGCCCCGGAAGGCGCGGCCACGCTGGCCGGGTTGAAGAAGCTTCTGGCAGAAGGCGAAGTGGACCCGTCCGGGAACATAGTTTTAATGAACACGGGGTCTGCATACAAGTACTTGGATGTTCTGCGGGGCCATATTGGTTGAGTTAGCTCATTCGCGGAGTGCTACAATTGATGACGCTATGAGTAGATTGTTTACTGAGAGACTTTCTGAAGGTCCTATCCTTGCAGATGGCGCCATGGGTACGGAACTGATCAGGCTGGCCAATGTTACGGCGGATACCTGCCTGGAAGGGTTGAACCTCACCACTCCTGAGCTGGTCAAGCAGGTCCACTTGGACTATTTGAAGGCGGGAGCGGAGTTGATAGAGGCCAACACTTACGGCGCCAACCGGATCAGACTGGAGTCATACGGCAAGGCTGATTCGGTAACGGAGATCAACAGGAAGGCAGTGCGGATAGCCAGGGAAGCGGAGCGCCTGACCGGGCAACAGGTTTGGATAGCCGGTGCGGTAGGGCCGTTGGGGAAGGAGCTTGAGCCGTTGGGCCCCATTAAGGTAGATCGTGCTAAAGAGGCCTTTGCGGAACAGATCAAAGCCCTGGCGGATGCGGGAGTAGACGTGCTGCTACTGGAAACGTTCCCTTCACTGGCTGAAATTCAGCTGGCAGTTACCGTCGCCGGACAGGTCACAGACCTTCCGGTTATTGCGCAACTCACGTTTACCGGAGAAGGGCGGACACTGGCAGGGGACTCGCCGGAAGAGGTCGCCAAGGCTTTGGCGGACTACAACCTCACCGCGATAGGTGCCAACTGCAGCGTTGGCTCACAGCCGATGCTTGGTGTGATGGAAGCCATGGCTCCCGTTACCGATACGCGCCTTTCCGCTTTACCCAATGCCGGCTTTCCCACAGAGGTGGAAGGGCGCTTGTTCTATTTGTCGTCCCCGGCGTACATGGCCGACTATGCGGGACAGATCCTAGATGCGGGGGCTTCGATAATTGGTGGTTGCTGCGGCACTACGCCTGAGCACATTGCGGCCATTAGAAGTGTGATGAGAGAACGGCGCGTCCAGACACGGAAAACCGGTGCTGAGGCTGAAGTTAAGATCATCGAGACGAGGAGCGAATACGCCCCCGCGCCACCGCCTCCCACCGAGCTTTCTCAGAAACTGGGTAAGCAGTTCGTGGTTACCGTAGAGGTGCATCCACCGCGCGGGTTCGACGTGAGCACTACCCTGACCAGCCTGAGGAACCTTCTGGGCATGGTGAACGTGGATGCTTTCAATTGTACGGATATACCTCTGGCCCAGGGCCGCATGAGCGCCCTGGCAATGAGCAGCCTGGTGCAGACCCGTTTGGGCACCGAGGCTATCATGCACATTGCCACTAGGTACCGCAACCTGCTGGCCTTGCAGTCCGACTTGCTTGGCGCTCATGCACTGGGTGTGCGCAACATCTTTGTGTTCATGGGTGACCCGCCTCAGATGGGTGACTACCCGCAAGCAGTGAGCTTCTCCGACATCACTTCGTCTGGCCTGATTCATGTGATCAGCCAGGCCAATGAAGGCTTGGACACAGCGGGTAGACCTATTGAGCAGTCCACTTCATTCCTGGTGGGGTGTGCCTTAAACCTGGAAGCGGAGGACATGGCCAAAGAACAGGCGAGCTTGGAACGGAAGATAGCCGCCGGGGCTGACTTCATACTGACACAGGCTGTGTTCAGACCTGAAGCCGTTGAGAAGTGGCGGCAGAGGCTTGGAGGGTTCCCCAAGCCTCTCATCCTGGGAGTGCTGCCCCTGCGCAGCTACAGGCATGCTGAATTCTTGCACAACGAAGTGCCGGGCATAGTCATTCCGCCGGAGCGCCAGTTGCGGATGAAAGAGGCAGGGAAAGAAGGCGGCGAGATGGGAATAGCTCTGGCCCAAGAGTTGCTCAAAGAGGTGCATTCAAGCATAGCCGGCGTCTACTTTGTACCTTCATTTGGCAGGTACGAAGTTGCGGCCCAAGTCCTACATGGCCTGCCGGAGATGGTTGAAGCGCGGCCATAGTCCGTTCACTCAACCAGCCACCCGGGTTGTTCCAGGTATTGCTTAATGGCCTTTAGAAGCTGACCTGCGGGCACCCCGTCGATGGCACGGTGGTCAAAAGTTAGGCTCAGGGCAATCATGGAGCGCTTGGTGATTTCGCCGTTGTGAACCACGGGTTTCTCCAGAAGGCGGCCGGTTCCCAGTATGGCCACTTGTGGAGGGTTGATGATGGGCGTGAACGTATCCACATCGTAGGCGCCCATGGAGGTTATGGTGAACGTGCCGTCCGCCATTTCACCGGGTGACAACTGATCGCGCTGTGCCCTTGTTGCCAGTTCCCTGGCTTCCCGGCTGATATCTATCAAGGGCTTTTGCTCGGCGAGCTTGATCACAGGCACCACTAGGCCGGCCTCAACGGCTACGGCAAATCCTACGTTGACATGCTTGTGGAGTGTAATTGTCTTCCCGTTCATAGTGGCGTTCAACCGTGGGTGTTCGCTCAGCGCTCTTGCGGATGCCTTTATCAACAGCGCCAGAGCCATGGGACGTACTCCCTTGCTGCGCCACCTGGAGAACAGGTCACGCCGCAGTTGCTCCGATTCCGTGGCGTCAGCCTCCGTGTTAATAGTGACTTGAGCCGTGGACTGAAGGCTGCCGTACAGCCGGTCTGCAATAGTTCTGCGCATACCGACAAGGGGAACCTGCCGGGTTTCAGGAGCGGTTTCCCCGTCTATCAGGGCTCTGACGTTGGCTTCTTGTACCTTACTCCGCTCTCCGTCGGCTTCTATTTGGTTCAGGTCTATCCCGTAGGCCTCCGCCAGTCTACGGACGGCGGGGTCTGCTTGGGGTACGTACGGCTGAGAGGCCGGCGAGGCTGGGGAAGAGGCCTCTTCGCTGATAGTCGCAAGCAGGTCGCCTGCTTTGGCAGAAGCGCCGTCAGCCACCGCGATGCGGCTTACAACTCCGGAGGCGGGCGACTCGACTTCGGCGGTGACTTTGGCCGATTCTATCTCGGCGATAGGTTCGCCCTGCGATACGCGGTCGCCCTCTCGCTTCAGCCAGCGAATAACGCGTCCTTCTTCCTCGCCTACGCCCCAGTCTGGAAAAGTGAGATCAGTGGGCATATTTGTAGGGTGCTAGTAAGCATCGAACATGCGCTGAATTTCTTCAGGGTCGTTGGTCTTGGTAAGCGCCAGTTGCAGGAGGATCCTAGCCTTGTGCGGGCTGAGGTTGTCCGCCGCGACCCATCCCGCTTCACGATGGCGGCTGGTGCGGATGACGCGGCCGGACCCTGCCCTGGTGGAGGAGAGCACTATTGAGCCTTGCCTGCTGGCTTCCATGAGCGCTTCTTGCTGCACCTGGCCGCCCGCGCCGCCCGCGCCCATGCCGGCTATCACTATCCCGGGCGCTTTGGCGTCTATCAGGGCGCGTACTACAAGATCGTCAGCGCCTTCGTAAGCGTATACTATGTACACCTTGGGAAGATCGCTAAGGCCGACAACGTCGAATTCGGTTTGGTAGGTGTGTCTGCGCACGGGCTCTCTGTAGAACATGGGCTTGAGGTCGGAGTCCAGGTATCCCAGGAACCCCAGTTCTCGTGTGCCAAAGGTCTCTACCCTGTAGGAGTTTTGCTTGGTCACTTCGCGAGCAGCGTTGATTTCGTCGTTGAGCATGACGGTAACGCCCTTGCCGCGTGCTTCCTGGGAACCGGCCAAAATGATGGCGCCCAGGAGGTTGTTGTCCGAGTCCGTACCCATAGCGGAGGGCGGCCGCATGGTGCCCGTAACCACCACCGGTTTCTCCGACTTGACCGTAAGATTGAGCCAGTAGGCCGTCTCCTCCATGGAGGAGGTGCCGTGGGTAACTACAATGCCTGAAATATCGGTGTCTTCTTGGAACAGGCGGTTGATCTTCTTTGTCAGCTCCAACCAGCGGGTGGGGCCAAGGCTGCCGCTGCCCGCCATCCAGAGATGTTCAGCCTTCACATTGGCGAAGTCCCGAACCTCCGGTATGCGTTCCAGGTTCTGATGAACGTCCAACCTCTGTCCACCTACGCCGTATTCGTAGAAAGTGATCCTTGGCGAGCCCCACGATGAGATTGTGCCGCCGGTGCCCAGAACCCAAACTACTGGCAGTTGATTGCTTGTCATGTTGTCCCTCTTTTGACTAGTACACGTTGAATATCTGCTGGATTTGCTCAGGGTCCTTTGTTCTTGTCAGCGCCAGTTGCAGGAGAATCCTGGCTTTTTGGGGGCTGAGGTTATCGCCTGCTACTATTCCCTCTCGTTCGTATACGCTGGTGCGGATGATTCTACCGGCGCCGGCCCGTGTGGTGACCACTACTATAATTCCTTTGCTTCTTGCATCTAGCAAGGCATCGTTCACGCTCTGTCCCACGGCTCCCGGCCCCATGCTGCCCACTACGATACCAGCCACGCCGGCATCGACCAAAGCCCGCGCTTGAATGTCGCTGGCCCCTTCGTAGGAGTAGAGGACTTCTACCTGTGGAAGGGAGTCCAATCCGCTGACGTCGAATTCACTCTGGTAGGTGTGCTTCCGAGTGGGACGCCTGTAGAACACCGGCTTGAGATCGGAGTCCAAGTATCCTAGAAACCCCAGCTCGCGCGTACCGAAGGTCTCTACTCGGTATGAGTTTTGCTTGGTGACCTCACGGGCGGCGTTGATCTCGTCATTGAGCATGACGGTAACGCCCATGCCTTGCGCCTCTTTGGAACCGGCGAGGATAATTGCGCCGAGCAGGTTGTTGTAGGCTTCCGTGCCCATAGCGGAGGGAGGCCGCATGGTGCCGGTGACTACCACCGGCTTCTCGCTTTGCACTGTGAGGTTCAGCCAGTAGGCCGTTTCCTCCAAGGAGGACGTGCCGTGCGTGACTACGATGCCGGATATTTCGGGGTCGTCCTGAAATAGGTTGTTGACTTTGTTGGCAACCATCAGCCAGCCGCTGTCGCCCAGGCCCCCGCTGCCCGCTTGTATGAGGTGCTCTGCTTTCACCCTGGCAAACTGGTCTACTTCAGGGATTTGCTCCAAGTTGTCGTGGACGTCAAGGCGCATTCCGGGGACGCCGTATTCAAAGAACTTTAACCTTGGCGCACCCCATGCGGCGATAGTGCCTCCGGTGCCCAGCACCCAGACTAGAGGTAATTGGTCAGCCATGATGATGCCTCCGGTGGAAACAGGGTAAGCGGGACAGTTTTATCACAGGATAACCGTTGTGGAAATAGGGGCAAGGGGGCATGTAGGCGGCGCATACGCTCCCCGTCCATGCGGGCCAGCGTCTGTGGGAGGGTGGTCCGGGCGATGGTTGAGCACTTGACATAAGTGGTTTTTGGGGTGTTCTGAAAACGGTTAATAGGCGTGAGAAGGCGTTTAACGGTGGAGCGGCGGCGTGCCTGAGAAGGGGAATTGTTTCCAACGTTATGTCTAGTTGCAAGGCTAGAAACGGGCCAAATTTTTGAAAATATGGGAAAACAAATCCGATCCTTCGACAGGCTCAGGACAGGATTTCGGAGAGAGGTGGCGAGTTTTCGTAATGGAGTGTTCGGCTGCCCCGCGCCGCCAGATTGCTTCGCTGGGCTCGCAATGACGAGAGAGGGGCGCAATGACGGAAGGCGGAGGGTTCGGTTTTGCTTGGTGGCCATGGGTAGATTTTAGGGGTGTTGGTGGGTGGAGGGAAGCGGGTGATGGCGGCGAGACGGACGTATGAGATGCCCCACCTTCAACCCCGCTTGGATTCTTGCGGAGGCGAGAATGACGAGAGACAGGCGCTTGCCTGTCCGCATAGAGAAGCCCCGCGCCGCCGGATTGCTTCGGTTCCTCGCAATGACGAAAGGGGGGGTGTCCGTATGCCCCGCGCTCAACCCCGCCTGGATTCTCGCGGAGGGCGAGAATGACGAGAGACAGGCACTTGCCTGTCCACATAGGGAAGCCCCGCGCCGCTGGATTGCTTCGGTTCCTCGCAATGACGAAAGGGGGGGGGGAGCACCCGCTCACTCCCTGAGCCTAGAGTTTACCCTGAGTATGGCCGAAGGGAAGGGAGTGAGCGGGTGGGGAGTGTCCGTATGCGTCAGCTTGCTGACCCGGCTTTTTTCCGTGGCTTTCTGGCTTTGGGCTTGGCGCCGTTGCTGGATAGACGACCGGCCTTTTCCAGCAATGGCTTCAGGTACTGACCAGTGTAGGAATGGGTCACTTGAGCTATCTCCTCAGGTGCGCCTTCGGCTATTACGTAGCCTCCCTTCTCACCGGCTCCGGGACCCAGGTCTATGATCCAATCGGCGTTCTTGATCAAATCCAGGTGGTGCTCTATCAAGACTACCGTGTTGCCCGAATCCACCAGCCGGTGCAACACTCCCAGCAGGGCATCGCAGTCCTGGAATGACAGGCCCGTGGTTGGTTCGTCCAGAATGTAAAGGGTCTTGCCGGTAGACCTCCTGGACAGCTCGGTTGAGAGCTTGACGCGCTGCGCTTCTCCGCCGGACAGGGTAGTGGCTGGCTGGCCCAGCTTAATGTAGCCCAAGCCCACGTCTCGCATGGTTTCCAGCTTGTTGCGCACCTTGGGGAAGTTCCAGAAGAACTCCAGCGCCTCGGAAACCGTCATGCCCAGGACATCGGAAATGGTGGCGTCTTTGAACTTGATCTCGAGGGCTTCGCGGTTGTAGCGCTTTCCATGGCACACCTCGCAAGCTACGGTAACGTTGGGCAGGAACTGCATCTCTATTTCTATGTGACCGTCTCCGGCGCAGGCCTCGCAACGACCTCCCTTGACATTGAAGGAAAACCGTCCCGGCTTATAACCCCGCGCCCGCGATTCCGGCACGGAGGCGAACAGCTCTCTGATAGGAGTGAAGGCTCCCACGTAGGTCGCGGGATTGCTGCGAGGCGTCCGTCCAATGGGAGACTGGTCTATATCCACCACTTTGTCTACGCCCTCTATTCCGTCCAGGCCGTCGCTGTCGCCGGGGCGGTCTTTCGCCCTGTAGAGCAACTGCGCCAGCTTCTTGAAGAAGACCTCATTGATCAGGGTAGACTTGCCGGAGCCGGATACGCCGGTAACCACCACAAGCTTACCAAGAGGGATATCCACATCGATGTTCTTCAGGTTGTTTTCACGCGCTCCCTTTATGGTGATGCGCTCTCCGTTGCCTGGCCGCCTTGCAGGCGGCAGCGCGATCTCACGGCGACCGCTCAAGTAAGCACCGGTCACCGATTCATCCGAGGCGCAGATATCATCCAGCCGACCTATAGCCACGACTCTTCCGCCGTGCTCACCGGCGCCGGGGCCCAGGTCTACAATGTGGTCTGCCGACCGCATTATGGCCTCATCATGCTCCACGATGAGCACGGTATTGCCGAGGTCACGGAGATGTTTGAGAGTGGTGATCAGCCTGGAATCGTCGGCTGGATGCAGCCCGATGGAAGGTTCGTCGCAGACGTAGAGAACACCGGTGAGACCTGAGCCTATCTGTGTAGCCAGCCTGATCCGCTGAGCCTCTCCGCCCGACAAAGTGGAGGCTGTGCGGTTCAGGGTTACGTAGTCCAAGCCGATGTCCAGAAGGAACCTTAGCCGGGTTTGGATCTCCTTGAGTATCTGGTAAGCAATGGTATGCTCCCGCTCTGTGAGCGCGTCTCTGGCCGGCGGCTTTGTCCCCTGGTCTCCGGCGGCGGAGCGCGTCCACTCATGGGCTTGGCCCACCGACTGTGCTGTTACCTCCATTATGCTCTGTCCGGCCACCGTCACCGCCAGTGATTCCGGCTTTAGGCGTCTGCCTCTGCATGAGGGACAGGGGTGCGTGGCCATGTAGCGCTCTATTTCGCGCCGTACGTAATCGGAAGAGGTCTCTCTGTAGCGGCGCGTGAGGTTGGGCACTACACCTTCGAACGTGGTGTCCCAGGTGTAGGTGCGCCCTCTTTGCGTGGTGTGCCTCATCTCAACGGTTTGGCCGTTGTTGCCGAACAGGATGATGTCAAGGTGCTCTGGTTCAAGCTCTGCGACAGGCGTTCTGGTGGAGAAGCCGTGCTTTTTGGAGAGCGATTCCAGCAGGCTGTTATACCAGGGACTGTATGAGCCGGCGCGCATCCAGGGCTGGATGGCGCCCTGTGCCAGCGAAAGTTCTTTGCGGGGAATCACAAGCTGGGGGTCAATCTCTAGCCGGAAGCCAAGGCCGGTGCAGTCGGGGCAGGCTCCGTAAGGTGAGTTGAAGCTGAAAGTACGCGGCTCTATTTCGCCGAGGCTGATACCGCAGCGGACACAGGCGAACTGCTCAGAAAACAGGTGCTCTTCACCGCTATCGGCATCCAGAATGCTGACCACGCCGCCGCCTTCTCTGAGAGCGGTCTCCATGGAATCGGTGAGTCTGCTTGTCTCCAGGTCGTCGCTGACAACCAGGCGGTCCACCACAATCTCAATGGTGTGCCACCTCTGCTTGTTCAGGTTGAACGTCTCCGAGAGGTCCCGGATTTCTCCGTTCAGCCGTATGCGAACGAACCCTGTCTGGCGCGCCTCTTCAAAGACCTCTTTATGCTCCCCCTTCTTGTGCACCACTTTGGGCGCCAGGACCATGATTCTTTTGCCTTGCTGCATACCCTTTACGGCATCTACAATCTGCTGCACAGTCTGCCTCTGCACGGGCTGGCCGCAGCTGTAGCAATGGGGCCTACCGACACGGGCGAAGAGCAGGCGCAAGTAGTCGTAGACCTCGGTGACCGTTCCCACTGTGGAGCGGGGATTGTGCGATACACCCTTCTGGTCGATGGAGATGGCGGGGGAGAGGCCTTCGATGTATTCGACATCTGGCTTGTCCATGCGGCCCAGGAACTGCCGTGCGTAAGCGGACAGCGATTCCACGTAACGCCTCTGTCCTTCCGCGTAGATGGTGTCGAAAGCGAGCGTGGACTTCCCAGACCCCGATACGCCGGTGATCACCACCAGCATGTTGCGGGGAATGGTTACGTCTATGTTCTTGAGATTGTGCTCTCTGGCGCCCTTGACAACGATATTTTCTGGAGGCACTGACCTTTACTCCTAGCCTGGGGGATCAAAGCCGCAAAAGACATTGTATCAACCATCTGAGGTTGATGGGAGGGTTCTCTGGCATGCATGGTTGCGGATGTTATGCTATGGGGAACTTTTCCGTTCTCTGTTACGTATCTATTAAACGAACCCGTCCATGGGCAAGGGAGCTCCCAATGAACGATGCGGAAGCCGTACGGCTCTGCCAAGATGGCAGCCTTGATGCGTTTCGCCACCTGGTTGAACGGTACCAGGATGTCTTATACGGCACAGCTTACCTGATGACGAGCAATGGAGCCATAGCCGAGGAGTGCGTCCAGGAATCGTTCCTTTCCGCGTGGCGCGGCATTGGAGGATTCCGCAATGACAGCCCGGTGAAGCCGTGGTTGGTGCGTATTCTGGTCAACACCGTCTTGGACCTGCGCAGGCGGCGTCACCTGCCCACAGGCGACTTAGAAGGCGTCCCGCTAATGGGAGAAGATGACCCGGCAAAGCAGGTCTCTGATCAGCAGGTTATCCGCCAGGCGCTGGCCGTCTTGCCAGAGGAGCAGAGACAGGTAGTGATGCTCAGGTACTTCACGGGTATGACCATATCAGAAACGGCGGAGGCGTTGGGGTGCACAGAGGGAACCGTGAAATCGAGGGTTCACCGCGCTCTCCAACATATGAGGATAGAGCTGGAAAAATAGCTCACAAGGTGGAAGATTATGATGGAAGACATTCCAAGCCAGGAAATGGAACGGCGTTTAACTGAGCACTTCGCTGAGGAGTCACGGCGATTACGCGCTCCCGCCGGCATCTGGTCAAGCATCCGCTCCCGCTTGGCCGCTGACTCTGCGCGGAAAAGGCCTTCATGGAGAAGACTGTTTTCATTGCGTCAATGGCGCCCCGTCCATGCTTTTGCCGCCGTAGTGGTCGTGCTGCTGGTTGGCGCGGTATGGGCGTTCAATTTTGCGCCGTTACAGGGAGGCGCCGAGGAGGATTTACCTCAAGTGGACAATGCTCAGTTCTCCGATAGCGATGAACTCCGCAGACTCAGAGCGCCACTTAGCCTACAAAGCTCAGCGGGTTTTTCGGTGGCTCTAGAGGATCGGGGTTGGACAGCCTTGGATCCACAAGTCACGTCTCGGGCGGTTCCGACACCGGCGTCGAACACAGCTTTCCAATTGCAGTCTGCCACCGTAGAAATTGAGGGTGGACAATTGACCACTTTCGAAATAGCGGATAGACAAATCATCTCACAGGCATCGCTGTCCGTAGAGGTTGAAGACGTGGCCGGCTCGGTGGCCCAGGTGCGAACAATTGCTGAGACCAGGGGCGGCTTCATAAGCCAAGTCGCCACCACCGGTACGCCGGGGCGACAGAGGTCGGACCTTGTGGTACGCGTGCCGCAGGGGGAGTTCTTTGACACCTTGGAAAGCATAAAGAGGCTGGGCAAGGTGTGGGCTGAACACGCAGGTTCAGAGGACGTGACGGAGCAGTTCATTGACCTTGAGGCCCGTTTGCGGAGCGCCCAGAGAGAAGAGGAGAGCTTGCTGTCTCTCCTGGAGCGCGCCGACACCGTGAGCAACATCTTGACCATAGAGCGTGAGCTGGCCCGCGTCCGCTCCGAACTGGAGCGACTGCAGGGTCAGATCAATTTCATGTCCCGTAGGGTAGACCTGGCCACCATCTCAGTGGCTCTATTCCCGCCCGAAGAGAGGCTGGCCGAGCCTCCGTACGGTTCGCTGAACATGGAGGTTGAAGACGTTTCTGCTTCCGTTGACGAGGTCAAGGCGTTGGTGGCCAGGGTTGACGGCGAGTTGGAAGGCGTTTTCCTTTCGGTGAACAACGGCAGGGAGCAGGCGGGCGTAGAGTTCAGCGTATTGGCTAAGGATTTCTCCGCTGTGCTTTCTCAAGTTGAAGGCCAAGGAAAGGTTACCTATAAGGAGATCAGAGAGAGTACTTCCGGTAACGTGGAGTCGGAAGAACCGGACAGCAGGCTGACCGTATTCTTAATGGAGCGAGAGTCCTCCCTTGGCCGCTGGCTTCTCATAGGCGGCGCGTCCGTGGGAGGGTTGTTGCTCCTAGTACTACTGTATGCAGTTTACCGACGTGTAAGGTCTTAAACTGCGTGTGCAGTGTGTAGGGGCGGTTCGCGAACCGCCCCTACAGGTTTCCCCTAGCCGTTTTGGGCCCGGTAGAGCTGTCTTGTGACCGTCAGGTGTCCCAGATGCTGCCCTATGTGTTCCAAGGTGTGGAGCACCGCCCAGCGCCGCGTTGCAGACCGCCCACCGTATTCAAAGGTCTCGTCCAGGTCCGCGGTGGTAGCTTTGCTCAACACCCGGTGGGTGGTCTCGCCGGTTTCGCTCAGCATGCGTTCTAGGTGAGAAGGGTCCGTACCGCTGGCTGCGAACTCTGCCTCGCGGCTGCGGTGCACGTTGATGCCGCCGACCAGTTGGTGGATGTGAAAGGCTTCCGTACCCGCCACGTGGGTCGCCAGGACATAGGGGGAGTTCGTGTCTTCGCCGAGCGGCTTCCAGGCCAGCTCTTCCGGGCTCATGTTTCGAATCTCTTTCTTGAACTCGTCTCTGAGGTAGTCTAGCCGTTCCAAATAAGCCTTGGTCTCGCTGGTCATGGTCTCCTCCCAGAGCAGGTGAAAGGGCTAGTCTATATAGCGTGAGCGCACGCTGTCAAAAGAGGCCGGGCGGCTTGGTTTCATTGCGGATAGTTGAAAGAGAGCGGTATAATAGCCGTGTCCGGCAAGAGCTATTCGGTGAATCAAGTGGAGGAAGAAAATGGAGAAGGGTACGTGGCAAGTGAAGGCGGGTCACGCCCAGATGCTCAAGGGCGGGGTCATCATGGACGTGGTGACCAAAGAGCAGGCTGAGATTGCTGAAGAAGCAGGCGCCTGTGCGGTAATGGCGCTGGAGAGAGTCCCCGCGGACATCCGCGCCGCCGGCGGTGTGGCGCGCATGGCCGATCCCGAGCGCATACTTTCCATCATGGAGGCCGTAACCATTCCCGTTATGGCAAAATGCCGGATTGGACATATCGTCGAAGCCCAGGTACTGGAAGCATTGAAAGTCGATTACATCGATGAGTCGGAGGTGCTGACCCCCGCCGATGAACAGAACCATATCTGGAAGCACGGCTACACCGTTCCCTTTGTCTGCGGCGCCCGCGACCTGGGAGAGGCGTTGCGCCGCATCGCTGAAGGCGCGGCAATGATCCGCACCAAGGGCGAAGCCGGCACGGGCAACGTGGTGGAGGCTGTCCGCCACATCAGGGCGGTCATGGGCGAGATCAGAAGAGTGCAGAACATGAGTGAAGACGAGCTTCAGGCCGAGGCCAAGAGCTTGGGCGCTTCGCTGGAGCTTGTGAGAGAGGTCAAGGAGCTGGGCCGTCTGCCGGTGGTCAACTTTGCCGCCGGCGGAGTGGCGACGCCGTCGGATGCCGCGCTTATGATGCAGCTAGGTTCCGATGGAGTCTTCGTAGGGTCTGGGGTCTTCAAGTCGGACGACCCAGTGGAACGAGGCAGGGCAATAGTAGAGGCGGTTACCCATTTCAACGATCCTGCAATCATTGCCAGTGTGTCGAAGGGCTTGGGCGAGCCCATGCGCGGAATGGAAATAAGCGCTCTCGAAGAAGGGCAGCTTCTGTCTACCCGGGGTTGGTAAGGGTTGAAGAGAATAGGTGTCCTTGCAGTACAGGGAGACTTTGCGGAACATATCGCGGCTTTGGCAAGGTTGAATGTTGAGGCGCGAGAGGTGAGACTTCCTGAGCACCTGGATGGGTTGGATGGACTCATCATTCCCGGAGGAGAAAGCACCTCCCAGGCCCGTCTTATCGATATCTACGGACTGCGCTGTCCCATCATTGAGGAGGCGCGGAAGGGCATGCCGGTTTGGGGTACGTGTGCGGGGATGATAATGCTGTCTGGCAAGCTGGTGGAAAGCAAGCCGGCGCCTCTTGGGCTAATGGAGATTGAAGTCCAGCGCAACGCCTACGGCCGGCAGGTCGACAGCTTTGAAGCAACCGTTCCAGTTCCCTGCCTGGGCAAACCTGACTTTCATGCTGTCTTCATAAGGGCGCCAAAGGTGGTGGATTTGGGTAAGAACGTAGAGGTGCTGGCTTCTTATCCCGGAGGGGGCGCGGTGGCGGTTCAAGAAGGTCACATGCTGGCTACTGTGTTTCACCCGGAACTCACGCAAGATGCCAGGTTCCACCGGTATTTTGTCGATATGACCGGATGATTTGGATGAGGATATGCTCCGTCCAATAGCACTGGCAGATTCCGTAAGCATAGGCTTGATGAAGGGCTCCAATTGGGCTGCCCGGCCTGCTGCTGCGGCTTCATCTGGCGGTCGGGCCAATTTCTCGGCGACGTCCTTTCTCTGGCGGCATTTACGGTCCCGTGGCAAAGAGGTTGCTTGGATTGCAACGGAGGGAGGAAGGCTTACGAGCCTGGTTTCCGCCATACCGGCTTCCGGCAATACCGTTTGGTGGATAGACCACATGGTGGTAGGTGAAACCGGTCTTGCTGCCGGTACTCTCTTGGGGAAGGTGGCGGCGGAAGCCGGCAGACGGGGCGCCGAAAGAGTCCTTCTAAATATTCCTGATGAGTGGCACCTCATGGATAGTGCCAGCAGGAGCGGGTTCCGTCCCAGCATGGAAGTCAGGGTGCTTACCCTCGGTGGGAGGGCCACTTTGATAGGAGAAGAGTTCGAGACGGGTTTTAGGCCCAGGATGCCTGATGACGATGTTCCACTATTCCATCTCTATCGTCGCGCAACGCCTCCTGAAGCACGCTTTGCCATGGGCCTCACTATGTCGCAGTGGAAGGACTCGCAGGAGCCGCACGGGCGTGGAACCGTGGAGCGCGTCCTGGATGGGCAGGACGGCATTGCAGCCTGGGTTAGACTCGACCGGGAACGGGGGCGCGTCCGCGTCCGCTTGACCGTGGCCCCTTCCTGGAAGGGCGATCCCTGTTCCTTGATAGCATTCGTTTTGGAAGAGGCCGGAGCCTCCTCCCTATGGTGGGAGGTGTTGGGGCACCAGGAGTCCCTGGGAGCTTTGCTGGAACAGATAGGGCTGGAGACGGCCGGCGTATATCATCTTATGGTCAAGGCCCTGGCGGTGCAGCTGGAGGCGACGGAAATGGCCCCTGCACGTGCGGCCTATGGCTGATAGAGGTCTGTTGTGGAAGAGTTGAAGCAGATGGATACCCAAAAGGCGGTGGTGGATGATCTGGAGAGCCTGCTTGATGTGATACCCATCCACATATCGCAGCCGTTGCGGGCCAGAGAAGATCTGAGGGACCTCTTGGAGGTTGTCTTGGACCTGGGGAGGCTTCCGGAAGCACGCTTTCCCGGGCTAGACGTTTACCTCTCCGCCAAAGAGGTTACTGAGGACGACCTGGAACATGTCACTGAGCGCATAGGGACTTTTGGAGAAGACAATAGGGCAGGGATAGAGAGAACGCTTCACCGGATTTCTGCCATTCGGAACCGCCGTGGCATGACCGTGGGGATTACCTGCCGGGTTGGCCGAGCCGTGTTCGGCACCATCAAGCCCATCGAAGACCTGGTGAGAAGCGGCAAGAGCATTCTGTTGCTGGGCCGACCCGGCGTGGGCAAGACCACCATGCTGCGAGAAGTGGCGCGCGTACTAGCCGATGAGGCCCACCAGCGCGTCATTGTGGTGGACACTTCCAATGAAATAGCCGGCGACGGCGACATACCACACACCGGAATAGGCCATGCCCGCCGTATGCAAGTGCCTACACCGGCACTTCAGCACGACGTTATGATTGAGGCCGTGGAGAACCACATGCCCCAGGTCATCATCATTGATGAGATGGGTACGGAACTGGAAGCCGCCGCAGCGAGGACGATTGCGGAGCGCGGCGTACAGCTCATAGCCACGGCTCACGGCAATACACTGAAGAACCTCATGATGAACCCAACGCTCAGCGACTTAATTGGAGGAATGCAGACCGTTATCCTCGGTGACGATGAGGCCAGAAGACGGAGGACTCAAAAGACCGTCCTGGAGCGAAAACGCCCGCCCACCTTCGATTCCGTCGTCGAGATACAGAGCTGGGGAGAGGTGGCGATACACGACGACGTAGCCTACGTGGTGGATGACATGCTGCGCGGCCTGCAACCACAGCCGGAGTTGCGCAGCATAGACTCGGTAGGGAGGGTTCAGGCAGCAGGAAGTCCTAGGTCCCTTGCTGCGGAACAAGGGCCCGCAGCCTACCAGCCGTTTTCCACCGTTGCCGGGCCTCCTTCGGAACGAACGGCGCCGGTTGTGTCTGAGAACACGGTCAGGGTCTACCCATTTGGAGTCAACCGGGGGGTCATCGAGCAAGTGGTGCGCGCTTTTAGATTGCCGGTTGATATGACCAATAACCTGGAGAGCGCCGACTTGATGGTTATAACAAGGACGCACTTCAAGCGAAATCCAAAGCTGTTGAGAAGCGCTGAAGAGCAGGGAGTCCCCGTGCACGTGCTGAGGAAGAACAGCAAGGTACAGGTGGAGCAGTTCCTCAAGAGATTGGGCAAGGGCAATGGCCGCAGCTCTTACCAGCTATCCCACGGGTCGGTGGAGGAGGCTATGCAGGAGGCCCAGGATGCGGTAGAGAAAGTCTGGAGCGGCATGCCTTACATAGAGCTTCAGCCCCAGCGCGCATACATACGCCGGCAGCAGCATCTATTAGCCAATAGATACAACGTTGATTCTCAGAGTATAGGTGCTGAGCCAGAGCGGCGCGTCATAGTGTTCGAACGCTGATCATGGGCGCTTTTATTGTCCTAGAGGGTGGAGAGGGCAGTGGCAAATCGACACAAGCCCGTCTGCTCTACGAACGGCTTCTTAAAGAAGGCTTTCCTGCGGTATTGCTACATGAGCCTGGTGGAACGGCTCTGGGTGAACAGGTGCGCGCCTTGCTCAAGGCTGAACGTAGCTCCACCATGTCCCCTCTTGCAGAGCTGCTTCTATTTTCTGCTGCCCGTGCGCAGTTTGTGGTGGAGGCTTTGGAACCTGCACTCAGGCAGGGGCGCGTAGTGATATGCGATAGGTTCGCGCCCTCCACACTGGCTTATCAGGGCTATGCCAGGGGCCTCTCGCTCAAGACTATTGAGCATTTGAACAATCTGACAACCGGTGAAGCAACGCCTGATTTAATACTGTTCCTTGACATTGCACCTGAAAAAGCGCTGCACCGCTACGCATCTCAAACCTCGTTCAATCTGAACGTCGATGGGCAGCAGGCCGAGGAACCGGTGGCGCCGCGGGTGGACGAAGAAGGAAGCCAAAGGTTTGAAAAGGAGCCGCTTGCCTTCCATAGAAAAGTGTACCGGGGTTACTTGCAGATGGCGCAAGCCGACCCTGAGCAATGGTACGTGGTGGACGCTGCGTTGCCCGTGGAAGAGATAGCCAAGGCCGTGTGGGAAAGGGTCGAAAAGCTGGTGCGCGGCGGCGTTGCCAAGTAGAGGTTGATGCGCGTCATGGGTCAGGGGTGACTAGCGCCATCGCAAAACCATCGTAGCCTTTGTTGCCCACGGTCTGAATGGCTGTGGCTGTTACTCGCGGCTCGGTGGCAAGCATCTCATAAAAACGCTGGACCCCCGTGTACTGGCATCGGTGCTTTTGGGGTCTGCTATTGCCCCATTTCGAACAACGTTGTCTGCGATTATCAGGCTGCCAACGTGTGAAAGCGTAAGCGCCCAAGCAAGATAGCTAGGATTATTTGACTTATCTGCGTCAATGAATATCAAATCAAACGAATTGTAACCTTCGGCCTGGAGTTGAGGGAGTGTGTCCAGTGCCAATCCAGTCGTATATCAACAATATGGGACAACCCTGCCATCGTAAGGTTAGCCTTAGCAATCTCCGCGTGCTTTGGGTCTGCCTCCAGAGTGATTAGACGGCCATCTGCAGTTAGTGCCCTTGCTAGCCAGATTGTGCTGTAACCGCCGAGTGTTCCAATTTCAAGAATAGTTTTGGCCTTTTGAATAAGGGCTAGTAGATGCAGCAGCTTGCCTTGATTGGGTGAAACATTGTGCGGCGGCAGACCAGCTGCGGCGCTAGACTTGATTACGCAGTTCAAAGTGGAGTCCGATGGCATCAAGTGATTGGCTATATAGCAGTCAACTGCTGTCCATTGTTCTTGAGTCGTGGGTGTTCCTTGGGGAGCAACCATACGCGTTCCTTAGCTTAGCTGGATCAACGGTGTCCCGGCGGCTACGCTCTGTCCGGGATGAACAAACACGGCCCTGACTGTCCCGTCGTGGGCCAGCTTTACGCTCTGCTCCATCTTCATCGTCTCCAGTACGCACACCTCGGCCCCGGCCTCCAGTTCGGCCCATACGTTGACGGTCACGGAGACTATGCGACCCGGCATGGGCGACCGTATTATCTTCCTATCCTCTTGGGTGATGGCGGAAAGCCCAGGAGGTCCGGTGGCCTCACGCGCCGGTGGCCTTTTGCCCACCGGAGAAGCAACGGGGCCTGAATCTACTTCAACGGACATGGCTTCCCCGTCTACTACAACTTGGAAGGGGTATCTTTGAGGTTCCTCGACCTCTACAGTGTGCCAGGTGCCCTTTATTTTGACGCGGATTTGCCGTTTTACCATAATCCCCCACGGCCCAGCCGGGGCGCCACTTGCAAACTGCGTCCATAGGTCTTCCAGGAGCTGGAGCGTTGCTCCTGTCCGTTGCCGAATAGCGTGCCGAGAGCCACGGCTACCGCGGCTACGGCCTCGCGCTCCTCTTCGGGGGTGAGCACCCTATCGGCGTTTTCAGAAAGCCTACTAAGGATCTGGGTGGAGTATTCTCCATCCTTGAACTCTTCATCCTGCATGACCTGGCGTATCACGGAAATATTGTTGACTATGCCATCTATTTTGAATTCTTCCAAAGCCTTAATCATGGTGGCGATGGCGCGTTTTCGAGATTTGCCCCAAACGATCAGCTTTGCGATCAGGGAATCATAGTATGGAGTGACTTCGTAACCTGGGAAAGCGGCGTTATCTATGCGGACGTTCTCCATTGAAGGCTCTATTATGCTTTCGATGGTGCCTGAAAGAGGTATGAACGTAGTGGGGTCTTCAGGATATATCCTGGCTTCAATAGCGTGACCCCGGCGGCGAACGTTCTTTTGAGAGAACCCCATGGGCTCTCCGGCCGCAATCCTGATCTGCTGTTCAACTATATCCAACCCTGTGATCATTTCGGTGACGGGGTGCTCCACCTGGAGACGGGTGTTCATCTCCAGGAAGTAGAATCGTCCCTTTTCGTTAGCAATGAACTCTACCGTTCCGGCATTGGTGTAGCTCAAGTGGCGCACCAGGGCTAGGGCGGCTTCGAACATTGATTTGCGCCGACCTTTATTCAGCTTTTCGCTGGGGGTCTCCTCTATGATTTTCTGATTGCGCCTCTGTACGGAGCAATCACGCTCAAACAGGTGAACGGCGTTGCCGTGGTTGTCGGCCAGTACCTGGACCTCTATGTGCGATGGGTGTTCAAGGTACTTTTCTATGTACACGTCGGACTCCCCAAAGGCGCTGTCGGCGAGAGCCCTGGACCGTTTCAAGGCGTCGGGGAGCTCTTGCGGCGTGTGTACCAGCCTTATGCCGATGCCGCCGCCGCCTGAAGCGGATTTGACCATGACGGGAAAGCCAATCTCCTCCGCTATTGCCATGGCCTCGTCATCTGTTACAACACCTTCGGAGCCGGGCAGCAGGGGAAGTCCCGCCTCCTGGGCAAGAAGGCGGGCCTGTACCTTGTCCTTCATTGAGTCCATGACCTCTGCCGATGGCCCAATGAACACCAGTCCCGCCTTCTGACATGCATTTACAAACGCGGCGTTTTCAGACAAGAATCCATAACCGGGGTGTATGGCCTGGGCTCCTGAGCGCTGCGCCACCTTGATGATTGCCTTGGCGTTCAGATAGCTCTCCGCGGCAGGCGCTTTGCCGATGTGGAAGGCTTCGTCCGCCATCCTCACGTGCAGGGCGGATTTGTCAGCGTCCGAATACACGGCCACGGCCTTGATGCCCATGCGCTGGCAAGTGCGAATGATGCGGCAGGCTATCTCACCCCTGTTGGCGATAAGTATCTTGGGAAAGAAGGGCTTGACCGGTACCTCTGCTTTTCTTTTCTTCGGCAACGTGTTACCTCACCGTTTCGCTGGATACTTCTCCCATGTCCGCAACTGACCTGAGGAACGATGCGGAACGCAATTCCCGTTCTAGTGTATATCTTACGTAGGAGTCCATCAAAGAGTTCAACTCACGCTGCAGTGCTGGCCCTACGTTCACCATCAGAGAGGAGGACAGCGTGGCTGTGGAAAAGAACCTGAGCACCTTGAGCGCTTCCAGCGACAGCGATTTAACGCCCGGCATGGAAGTCTGGCAAGCCGGGCACAAAACGCCGCCGGCCCTTGCGCTGAATCGGTGCTTCCCTTCCGTTATCTGGCCGCGGCATTCCACACACTGACGCAGCTCCAGCGAAAAGCCGGCCTGACCCAGCAGACAGATTTCCAAGTAGCGTAGCACCAAGTCTATCCTACCTCTCATCTCAATTGCGCGTAAACCGTCCAGGTAGGTGAAGTAGCCCGGCGGATTTGGCGACTCCAGCGGGTTGAGAGAGTCGACCAGTTCAGTCAAGTAGAGAGCTGCGGAAAGCCGGGGTAGATTTTCCTTCAGTGCGGAGAACATCTCCCTTGCGTCGGCTCCTGTCACGGTATCCAGGTTTTGGCCCTTTGCAATGGTCAGGGTGGAGCGTGTTAAGGGTTCCAGGTGTCCGCCCAGCTTGCTCGTGGGCCTTCGCACGCCGCGGGCGGTAATCCTCAGCTTGCCCATCCATGGGGTAAGCACTGTGAGCAGCCTATCGGCTTCCCCTATTGGAGAGGAGCGCAGAACTATGGCTTCGGCAGTGTAGAGACGCGGCCTGGACATTCTAGAACTCTTGCCTACCTTCAAAGGCGCGGGTCAGGGTAACCTGGTCCGCGTATTCCAGGTCTCCTCCCACGGGCAGGCCGCGGGCCAAGCGGGTGATCCTTTCCACCAGAGGTGAGATCAGCTTTTGAACGTACATAGCGGTAGCTTCACCTTCAAGGTTGGGGTTGGTGGCAAGGATTATCTCCTTCACAGTGCTGTCTTTGAGCCGCTCCAACAGCTCGCGGATCTTCAGGTCTTCAGCGCCTATGCCGTTTATTGGTGAAATAGCGCCGTGAAGCACATGATAAAGCCCGTTGTAGGCGTGTGTGCGTTCCATGGCCAGGACATCCAGAGGTTCTTCAAGCAGGCATATGGTGGAGACGTCACGATTGGGGTCTTTGCAGATAGGGCAGGGGTCTTGCTCAGAGATGTTCTGACATTCAGAGCAGAGGACAATCCGTTCCTTTACCGCCAGCACGGCTTCAGCCAGGGACCTGGCCTCTTCTTCAGGCATTCGCACCAGGTAGTAGGCAAGGCGTTGCGCGCTCTTGGAACCAATTCCCGGCAGCTTGTGGAATTCCTGTATGAGCCGGGCCACAGGGGCAGCGGCGGGCAGAAAATCGTTATTGTTCATGGTTTCAGTGACGGCCAGCTACATCAGCCCGGGTATGTTCATACCTCCCGTAATGGAGCCAATTCGCCGTGAAGCCAGATCCTGGGCTTTATCCATTGCCTCGTTCACTGCTGCCAGCACCAGGTCTTCCAGCATGGAAACGTCGTCAGGGTCCACTGCCGCGGCGTCTATCTTGATGGATAGCAGCTTCTGTTTGCCGCTTACAGTGGCTGTCACCACTCCTCCGCCTGAGGATGCTTCCACAGATTCGTTCTCCAGAGCTTCCTGGGCCTCGTTCAGCCGCTTTTGCATCTGCTGTGCCTGGCGCAATATATTCTTGTTCATCGGACTATTCCTTTGTCTCCTCAAGGATTTTACCACCCATACCAAGCGCCGCCTGTACCAGCGGGCTCTGCCGGGCTTGATTGCGACCTTCCTGTCCGTTGGGGCTCTGGAAGGAGAGCTCCAACGGCTCTGTCAAGCCAAGGGCGGACGATACGGTGGATACTAGGGTGCGCTTGCTTTCAGGATTTTCCATTTCATCCAGCATCCGTTCCATGTGAGAGCGATGCGAAAACTCCAACTGCAGGGTGTTGCCCTCCAAGCTGTGATGCTGGCAGCCCCTCAATAGCGCTCCGATATTGAACCGGCGTCCCTTGTAGCGGCTGAGAGTTTTGACGATGGCCGGCCATTGCTGTTCCAATCGTGCACCTATATCGCCACTAGGCGTCGGATGCGCCTGAGAAGGAGCGGGCTTGGCCTCTGAGGATGCTCCTTCCAAAGGATTGGAGGATCCGTCTGTATGGGAAGGATATTGTCCGGCTGTTCCGGAAGGCGCCTCAGAAAGCGTATCGGGCCGTTTTCGCTGGGCGGGGGTTGTTTGTGCAGCCTGGGGCTGGACCGGACTGCTCTGCTTGGGTGAAGCGGCCTTGACGTCTGCTCGTGGTTCCATGGCGACCTGCTGGGAGCACTCTATGATAGCCAGCTCTATGGGAAGCGTGTTGGGCACTTCCTGGCGGAAGTTGATTTGGCCCAGGGTTCGCAATGCCCGCAGCAGAGCTTCTTGTGTGACATCCCCTGTCAACGCGGCCTGGCGTTCAACGGTCTCTTGCGGTTGAGCAACCATGTCCGCAACACCCGATTTGATGAGCAGCATGTCGCGCAGCTCATCAACCATTTGCCGGTGGAGTTGCTTGAGGTCGCTGCCTTCCGACGCAATCGTGTTCAGCAGCGTGAGGGAATCGGCGACCTGTCCTAGCAGGATATGGCCCACCAGATCGCGCACGCGCTCGTCAGCGGTCAAGCCCAGCAGCAGGTTGACCTGTTGTAGGGTCAATGGGTTGCCAAAAGAGGTCACGGCTTGCTCCAGCAGGTTCTCCGCATCCCTGAGGCTTCCCGCAGCCTGCCTGGCGATGGCGCTCAACGCCGCCGGCTCCGCCTCTATTCCTTCAGCCTGGCAAATTTGAGCAAGCCTCTCCACCATGGCGGCGGGGGCTATGCGACGGAAATCGAACCGCTGGCAACGGGAAATGATGGTGGATGATAGTCTGTGCGGCTCCGTGGTGGCCAGGATGAAGATTACGTGAGACGGCGGCTCCTCCAGTGTTTTGAGGAGCGCGTCAGCCGCTGCGTCGGTGAGCATGTGCGCCTCGTCTAGGACGTAGACCTTGCGGGCGGCCTCCACGGGAGCATAGTTGACTTTGTCTCGTATGTTCCGTATCTCGTCAATGCCTCTGTTGCTGGCGGCGTCTATCTCCACAAGATCCAAAGCTCTACCTTCGTTCACCGCGGCACACATCCGGCAGGTGTTGCACGGTTCTCCTTCTTGCAGGTTCAGGCAGTTCACTGCTTTGGACAGTATTCTTGCCGTGCTGGTTTTGCCTGTGCCCCTGGGGCCGCAGAACAGATAGGCATGAGCAATTCTGCCCCTGGTGATAGCCTGTTTGATGGTGCGCGCCACAGGCTCTTGCCCCACCAGGTCGGCGAGCGTCTGTGGACGCCACTTGCGGTAGTATACCTGTGAAGAAGTCAACGCCCCGCCTCTGCCAGGCCAACCGCAGCAAGAGATTTCTCTTCCAGTGCTTGCATTTCCTGCTCGTCTTCCGGCTCCATGTGGTCGTATCCAAGCAGATGAAGCACCCCGTGCGCTATCAGCAAAGCCAGCTCATCCTCAACGGTTCTGCCCCGGGCATCCGCCTGCCGCTGGCACTGTGGATAAGATACGATCACTTCCCCTACGAAGTCATGGTATCCATCAGGGGTAACGAAGGGCGCTCCATCCGGGGACACCTTGGGCTCGTCCTCGCCTTCATAGTGGCCCCAGTGCTGCGACGAAAAAGCCAAGACGTCCGTAGTTTCGTCAAGGCCCCGGTAATCCCTGTTAAGCTCCTGCACGGTAACGTCATCGGCGACCACCAAGCTCATACTCCGGCGGCTGGCACCGGCGCCCGGGGGCGGCGAGCCCTCCGCCAGTGCCGCTTCAGCTACGTTGATCAGCCATTCCGTAGATAGTGCCCTGCGAAACCTGGGAAATATCCGGACATCAATGAGCCGCTCTGTCATAACCGCTCCATTGAGGAGATGATAGCACAGGGCATGGAACGCGGAAAAGAAAGCGGGGACAGTGGATATCTTGTGTTATGGAGTAGGCGGGCAGGCGAGCAGACGGGCAAGCGGGCAGGCCCGCAGCGTGCTGGGAGGCTACTACAGATTGTCTGGCTCAATCCGGTGGGGAGGAAGACAAATTGTCACGCCGGTGCAGAGTAGTGGTTACCAAGGAGGATGAGCAGGGCTATTAGGCTATCGGCACGCGCTGGAGAACAGGGATCTGCTTCTTGTTAATGCGCAATGCCCTTCTCCGCCAGAATGCGAAGGAATCCCTGGTAGCTTGATGCCCCTTGCACGACGTGGATGAAATCCGCCAGAGAGTTGGATGATTCCCGTAGTTCCTGGAGCTGGCCGTAGATGGGGCTCACCGAAGTGGGGCTGTCTCCGTATGTGCCGTGGAAAGCAAAGAACGCCTGATTCAGCTTCCTGATCGAGTAGCCGTTGTCGACAAACAGCTGCCGGCGTTCCTCCATGTAGGCCTCCGCCTCGTCCACTTTCCCTTCCGCCAAGAGGTCGTCAACGTTGAGCCGCGTCTCTCGCATCTCCTTGTTGAAACAGAACCGGTCTTCAGGGCAAGGTGCAGCGCCGCCCGGGTTAGGTGGCGACACCTTCTCACCGGTGATGTGTTCTAATAGCAGCCGGCCCATCTCTTCCCCAAACATATTGGCCGTGGTCTCGTTCAGAGTGTACATGTCGGCGTCCCGTTGAATGTTGCGGCCCAGGGGATGGAAGAAGAGGTGGCTGTGCAGCCATTCATGGGACGCTATGTCCATGGTTGTGCGCAGATCATATACGGCAATGATGTTGGGAAACGTGGACAACCCACCTATGTTCTCCACCAGAGAGGACAGGTTTTCCCGTTCCAGTATCTCCTCCTCCAAGCTGCTTCGTTCAGAAGGGAGAAGGTTTGGATTGAGCAGAACGGATTCCTGGCGCTCTATCCTATCTCTAGGCGAGACGATGAGGATTGTGGGCAGCGGGTCAAGGATGAAGTCCACGGGCGGAAATATGACCGGGCCCAGGCCTATGGTTGCGATGCCCTTTTGGCGCAGCACGTCTGATATGGCCGATTCCAAGATCTCCTCCGCCCGTGGCTGCATATCGGCAAGGCTGCCCTGGACCTCCTTCAAACGCTCTTCCAACTCCTGAAGGTCTGCTCCACCCGTGGCAGCGGCCATATTGACCTGGGCCTTGAGTCCTTCCGCTTCCCGGTTCATCTGGAAGAAGTCCAGCACAAGTTGTTCTTGCTCTTCAGCCGTTGGCTTGTGGGGGAAAAGGAAGGCGCCGGCTTTGTGCAGCCATTTGACGGGGAAGCGCGTCACCTCCCACGTCGCCAGGCTGTAGCGATGACGTACGGATAGCTCCTCTACGGGACTCACCGTAAGCGTATCATGCGATACCGCCGCCGACAGCAGGAAAACGACAATGAGCAACGTGTAGAGATTCCCCATGTCTATTCAGGTTAGGTAATAGTCATGCCGAGCGCACGGGCAGATGTACGGGGAGACGGGCAGGTGGGCAGGTGGGCAGGTGGACAGACGGGTAGGGGTGCCGATTGGCGCCTTCCCGTACATCTTGCGCTCCATAATTGCTAAGCAATGGTTACTTGGCTACAATGATGCCACTCAGTGAGGTTTGCAAAGGGAGGTTAAGCGCATGCCTGTAGTAGATAGCAACAATATCCGCAACGTAGGCCTCTTATCCCACTCAGGCACCGGCAAGACTTCATTGGTGGAAGCAATGCTAATGGCTACTGGCGCCATCTCCCGTTTGGGCAACGTGGAGGACGGAACTACTACTTCGGACTACGAGCCGGAGGAGATCAAGCGCAAGAGCAGCATTCAAACGACGGTGGCGCCGTGCACCGTCTCAGGCTGTAAGCTGAACTTTCTGGACGTTCCGGGCTACCCCGACTTCGTTGGCGAGGCCGTATCCGCCCTGGCAGCCGCGGATGCCGCGGTATTGCTCGTTGCGGCACAGGCTGGCGTTGAGGTGGGCACCGAGAACGCTTGGGCAATGTGTGAAGCCAGGGGGCTTCCCCGCATTATCTTCGTCAACAAGATGGACAGGGAGAACGCCGATTTCCTCCGGTCACTGGAAAGCATACGTTCCGCTTTTGGCCGCAAGTGCGTGCCAATCCAAGCGCCTGTGGGCGCTGAGCAAGAGTTCAAGAGTGTGGTTAGCCTACTTGGGTCAGAGGGCGATGTGCCCGCTGAGCTGGAGGAGTTGCGCGAACAGCTGGTGGAGGCCGTGGCTGAAACCAACGATGATCTTGTCACCAAGTACCTGGAGGGAGAGGCCATTTCCAATGAAGACCTGGCTTCCGCTCTAAAGGATGCGGTCATAACCGGCGATATAGTGCCCGTGCTTGCCGGTTCTTCCACCACGTCCGTAGGAGTGGAAGAGTTCATGAACGCGGTGGTAGACCTGCTGCCCTCTCCGCTGGATGCGCCTACCGTTGAAGCGGAGGACGGTGCAAAGCTCCAGGCGGACGCATCGGCCCCCCTGGTGGCGCACGTCTTCAAGACCACGGCGGACCCGTTTGTGGGGAAGCTGTCCTATTTCAAGGTGGTCAGAGGCACGCTCAAAGGCGATTCGCAGGTGTTGAACGCCAGCAGGTCGCATGACGAACGCATAGGCCAGATTTTTGTGCCGCTTGGCAAGAATCAGCAGACCACCGATGGCCTTGCCGCCGGTGATATTGGAGCGGTTTCCAAGCTAACGACTACCGTTACTGGAGACACGCTATGTCAGAAGGACGAGCCGTTGAAGCTCAGGCCCCTGGAGTTCCCCCGACCTCTGTTCAGCGCTGCCATTACTCCTAAGGGCAAGGCTGACGTGGATAAAATGGCCAACTCACTGGCCCGCCTCACGGAAGAAGACCCCACCCTCAGCCTGACCCGTTCTCTTGATACCGGAGAAACGTTGCTCTCCGGGATTGGAGAAACACATATAGACGTGGCCTTGGAAAAGGCAAAGCGCAAGTTTGGCGTGGAGCTCTTTAGCAATCTGCCCAGGGTGTCATACAAGGAAACGGTCTCTTCACCTATCAAGACCGAATACAGGCACAAGAAGCAGACCGGCGGTCACGGCCAGTTTGGGCACGTGATGATAGAGGTGCAGCCGCTGCCCAGGGGTTCCGGCTTCGAGTTCACCGATACGGTGGTGGGCGGCAACGTGCCCAAAGAGTACATCCCATCCGTGCAGAAGGGCGTTGTCAAATCGCTGGATGAGGGTCCGCTGAGCGGCTTTCCCATTGTGGATTTGAAAGTCGTCCTCTACGACGGGAGCTCTCATCCCGTCGATTCGTCCGGCATGAGTTTCGAGATCGCTGGATCGTATGCTTTGAGGAAGGGTGTCGAACAAGCTTCGCCCGTCCTTCTGGAGCCGGTGATGAAGCTGGAGATCACAGTGCCCGACTCCTATACCGGCGACATCATAGGCGATCTCAATACCAAGCGAGCGCGCATCTTGGGAATGAACCCCTCCGATGGTGTCACGTTGATACAGGCAGAGGCGCCGCAGTCCGAGGTGCAGCGGTACGCTACGGTGCTGCGCTCCATGACCCAGGGACGCGGCCGTTTCACCATGGCGCAAGGCCATTATGAAGAGGTGCCCCAGCACATCACACAACGTATTGTGGAAGATGCTAAGCGGGAGAAGGTCACCGTCACCTAGAACAGCCAGTGGATAAACTACGGCATAATCGGGAGGAGCTATGACTAGATTAATCGTAGGTACCGGCAAGCACGTGTACCAGGTATCGCATCCTTTTGGAACGCTCCCATCCGGCATGGCGTTCGGAAATACGTCCCACGTAGCCGCCGATTCGCTGGGAAGGGTCTACGTTTACCAGCGGAGGGACCCGCCGGTCCTGATCTTTGATGGCGATGGCAACCTTGTCGATTCCTGGGGGAGCGGACAGTTCGTGGATGCCCACGGTATCTTCATCACTCCCAGCGACGAGGTCTTCCTCTCCGATAGAGATGCGCACGAGATCATCAAGCTGGATCGCGAAGGCAACGTGCTCTTGCGGCTCGGCAACCGTGAAAAGCCGGCGTTGCAGGCGCCGTTCAACCATCCGGCTGATATAGCGGTGGCGGCAGACGGCGACATATACGTGGCTGACGGCTATGCCAACTGCTCCGTGCATCACTTCACCGCGGATGGCGAGCACGTCAGATCGTGGGGGTCATGGGGGACGGGCCCGGGCCAGTTCGTGACGCCGCACGGGATCTGGGTGGATGGAGACCGCGTCTACGTGTGCGACCGCGAGAACAACCGGGTGCAGATATTCGGCAGGGACGGGGAGTATATCTCCGAATGGACAGGCTTCTTCCACCCGATGGACGTTTTCGTTGACGGCGAAGGGACGGTCTACGTCACAGATCAGGTGCCTGGAATGACCATGCTAGACCGCGACGGCGGTATGATCACCCGCATTCGGACGCCCGCTAACGGACATGGCATGTGGGTGGACATCCACGGCAACATGTACACCGCTGGCAATGACGCTTTGGTTGCCAAGTACACCAGGCTCTAGTGCGAGAGGAGGAAGGCATGGTTGGCAAACTGCTAAACGTGTTCAAGCGCGGAGAGGCCGCGGAGGACCCGGTATGCGGCATGAAGGTCGACACCGGCAATCCTCCCGGCGGCACCCATGAACACCAGGGAGAGACCTACTATTTCTGCGGTCCGGGCTGCCGTGTCGCTTTCTCCAAAGAGCCGGACGCCTACCTCTCCGGCGAGAAGAAGATGGAGATGTGAGAGTACCTCACCCCACCACTACGTTCACCAGCCGTCCCGGTACGTAGACAAGCTGTCGCACCTGCTTACCGTCCACGTGGGCTTGCACGCGCGGGCTATCCAGGGCTGACTTCTTTGCGTCTTCCTCCGATATGCCCGCGGCGACGGTAAGCTTGTCGCGCACCTTGCCGTTGACCTGCACCACCAGCGTGATCATCTCATCGGCGGCCAACTCCTCGTCCCAGGCAGGCAGCGGCTGATTGTGGATGCTGTAGGCGTTGCCCCGCCGTTCCCATAGCTCCTCTGTGATATGGGGAGCTATGGGAGCCAGCAATACAAGCAGCGTGTCTATCGCTGAGTCCCAGGCGGCGGCATCCACGTTCTTCGCATCCCAAAAGCAGCCCAAGTCATTGCTGAACTCCATCATTGCGGCCAGCGCCGTGTTGAAATGGAAACGTTCGATATCCGTGACCACCTTGCGAATGGTCTTGTGCGTGGCCCTTGTGAGTTCCCGTACCGCCTTGGGGTCTCCGTTGCCAAGCTCCGACGAGTCGCGCTGAGCGATGTCCCACACGCGATTGGCCCAGCGTGTCATGCCATTGATCCCGCTATCGCTCCAGTCGCCGCCCTGATCCCAGGGGCCAAGGAACATCAGGTAGGTGCGCACCACGTCGGCGCCCAGCGACTCTACGTAGGGGTCAGGTGCAATAACGTTGCCCCGAGACTTGCTCATCTTGTGGTGTTCCGCAATTATGGCGCCCTGGTTGAACAGACGCAGAAACGGCTCATTGAATTCCACCAATCCCATATCCCGCAGCGCCTTTGTGAAGAAGCGAGCATAGAGCAAGTGCATCACAGCGTGCTCGGCTCCACCGGTATACTGGTCCACGGGGTTCCATGTCTTCATCGCCGTTGGGTTGAACGGCGCGTCGTCGTAATCGGGGCTGGTGAAGCGAAGCTGGTACCACGACGAATCGACGAACGTGTCCATGGTGTCGGTCTCGCGTCTGGCCGGCTTGCCGCAGTCCGGGCAGGACGTATTGACGAACTCTTCGTTGGAGGCCAGCGGCGATTCACCGGTTGGGCGAAACTCGGCGTCTTGTGGCAACAGCACGGGCAGCTCTTCCTCTGGAACGGGTACCGTACCGCATTGCTCGCAGTAGACGATGGGGATGGGTGTGCCCCAGTAGCGCTGCCGCGAAATCAGCCAGTCCCGCACGCGATATGACACCGTGCGGCTGCCCCAGCCCTGCTCTTCCACGTGCTCCGCAATGGCTCTGATGCCCTGGGAACTGGGCATGCCGTTGAAGGGGCCTGAATTGACCTGGGCGCCCGCTTCCAGGTATGCCGAATCAAGCTCGCCCCCGTCCCAGCTGGGCGGTGCTATCACCACGTTGATGGGCAGGTCATATTTCCGGGCAAAGTCAAAGTCACGTTGGTCATGGGCCGGTACGCCCATGACCGCGCCTGTACCGTAGCTGAGCAGCACGTAATCTCCTATGAAGATGGGCACCCGTTCACCGTTGAGCCTGTTGACAGCATAGGCGCCGGTGAACACGCCCGTTTTCTCGCGCTCCGTGGACAGGCGCTCGATCTCTGTCTGCCGCCGTGCCTGGTCTATGTAACGGTTCACGGCATCTTGCTGTTCCCCAGTGGTTATCTTCCGCACCAGCGGATGCTCCGGCGCCAGCACCATGAACGTGACCCCGTATATGGTGTCTATACGAGTGGTGAAGGTGCGTATCTCTTTTTCTTCGATGTCCATATGCGAGATGTCGAAGCTGATATCCACGCCTTCGCTGCGTCCTATCCAGTTTTCTTGGAGAGTCTTGATTCGCTCCGGCCAGTCGATGAGGCCGGAGAAGTCGAGGAGTTCGTCGGCGTACTTGGTGATGCGGAAGAACCACTGTTCCAGGTCGCGGCGGGCTACCGGCGTATCACATCGCTCGCACTTCCCGTCGATGACCTGCTCGTTGGCCAGTACGGTCTGGTCCGTGGGACACCAGTTGACCGGTGCGTTAGCGCGGTAGGACAGGCCTGCCTTGTGGAGCTGAAGAAAAATCCACTGGTTCCAGCGGTAGTACTCCGGCTCCATTGTGCTGATCTGGCGAGTCCAGTCGTAGATAGCTCCCATTGAGCGGAGCTGGCGCTTCATGTTCTCAATGTTGCGTACAGTCCAGTCGTAGGGATGTATCCGTTGCCTGATGGCTGCGTTCTCCGCGGGCAGGCCGAACGAATCGAATCCCATGGGATGCAGTACGTTGTAGCCCTGCATACGGCGAAACCGGGCGTGAGCATCGGCTGGGGCCATGGCGTACCAGTGCCCTATGTGGAGGTCGCCGGAAGGGTAGGGGTACATGGTCAGCTCGTACCACTTTGGCCTTGGGTCGCTGTCCTCTACGCGATGGAGGCCGTCGCGCTCCCAGCGCTCCTGCCACTTGCGGTCGATCTCTTGTGGGCTGTAGCGTAGCTCTGTTTGACGTGCCGTGCTGGTCATCTTCTGCTCCTTGGGCAGGTATGCTAGTCAGGGCTATTGGTACTGTCAATTGCCCAATAAGAAAAACACCCCTTGGCGGGGCGTCCGTGTCTTGGAATATGTTGCTGCGCCCCCTACAGGTCATTCCTCCTCAGCAGTGCCGGGCCAAGCAATCGAGAGAGGTTAGTCTGAAGACGCATGGTACGGCAATTATAATGTATAGGTGGCAATTGCGCCAGCAATACGGCTTTGCTATAGTTGAGACTGGCGTGGGGCTGTAGCTCAGTTGGGAGAGCGCCTCAATGGCATTGAGGAGGTCAAGGGTTCGACTCCCTTCAGCTCCACCACTACACAAAATTAAGAACTTTCGTACTGAAGTTTTCGTTAGAAAACTCCATTAACCTCAATTACCGCAACCTCTTATAATCTAAGGCGGTTTTCTTACTAGGCAGCTCTGGAATGCTCTAGAAGACCGTCCGACTCAGTCTTCGAGCAGTGAGCTTAGCGCGAAGGAGCACTCCTCTAGCTGTGTCTGGCCAGCCGCTCACTACGCCAGCCTTTCATAGCAGACGAAGCCGGACCGAGGGAGATGCGGCCGTGTCGCCCAGAGCGCAGCGAAGATCCTGGGGTGGGGCCCTTCGACCGGCCTTAGCACGTGGCGCCCAAGACCCATCACTACCACCAGTGCAGGACGACTGCCGCGAGGACCATCACTACAGACGACACGACCCAGAAGACGACCATGGCGCAGACCGAGTAGATCGCCAGAGCCGCCAGGTTCTTGGCGTCGCCAGATGTCCACGTGTCTCCGGACAACCAGCGCGGCACCATCAGTCTCCTCGGCCATCCCAGCCCCGCCCAGACCCCGATGGTAAGACCCATCCACGAGAGTACGACCACGCTCTGTGGGCGGCCTTCCACCAAGCCTTGCGTCACTGGTATGAGGCCGAACGCATAATACTCACTTATATCTCGGGTCAGGCTCATTGCCGCCCAAGACAGTACTGCCTGAAGGATGACTGCCGCTACAAACCAAATGACCATCCCTATTACTCCCCAGAGAAGGACGCGTTGCGTCTCTACCGCGATCCCACGCGACTTGGCTGCAATGACTAGCACTATCGCGACAACGGCCAGCTTGAGGATATTAAAGACAGGGATCTCGGCTGCGGTTAACGTGCTGAACGGGGGCTGGTCCCAATATGACCAATAGTTGATGCTCCACACGATGGGGAATACGACTACCAGACCGACCAGAAACTCGACTAGAACAATTGCCACGACGTTTATGAGGACTCGGAGCGGCCAGGAGGATGTCTCGAACCGATATCTGGGCATAAGCAGCCTGTCAGGCCACCTCAGACCTGCGACGGCTCCGATGGCCAACGCTATCGGCAGGTCAGGGCTTATGGACCAACTTGTTGACCCCCATAGTGGGGCCTCGGCGATGGGGGTCATGCCCTGAATCAGCGTCAGCACGACGACAGAATAGACAACAGTGGAGACAAAGGTAACTGCGGCTCCACCCATGGCCCATGACAGTACGGTCAGGGTCTGTTGGCGCATCGAGTAACGCCCTGCCAATACTAGTGTCGCAAGCGGGACTACCGCGGCGAGCGAGACCAGGGAGACCCCTGATACCCTCGGCAACGCGAATGCGACGAAGGCAGACAACAACAGGGACGCGGTCAGCAGCACCACCATTCTCGAGGTACTTGGCGCTGGAGCCGTCTGTTCCGGCATGTGTGCAGTCGCCATAATCGGATCCTACTTCGGAAGATGAACTTCGTCGAATTACCGGCTTCGGACCGGTCGGAGTTGGCAAGAGCTTCCTCGCTCAGGCACTCGTGTACGCCGCGATCAGAGCAGGACAAATCTTCCCCTTCGTCCATGCCGACGACTTCCTCAAGGCCATGACCCAGGCCAGGGTTGACCACTCCGTCAACAAGACCTTCCGATCCTTCCTCGTACCCAACCGGCTCATCCTAGACGACCTAGGCCTGCACAAGCTCACTCCCATCCCCAAGCTCGCCGGGCATCAGCGGGCGGACGGTTCCCCACTGCTTCATGAACACCGCGACCGACTCCGCGTCACATTGAAGACAAGCCGACTCCCTGGAGCGCTCTCTCCCTCTTGACAAGATCGTGGTTGTACTCTCCCTCAGCTTGGCGCCGGCGATAACCGGCCGACACGATCCAACACTCCCTGGAACAACCTTCGAGGAACCGCCGCCTCAGCCAGCTGAAAGATCAATCGCCGGGAGTGTCGCACCAGACGGCCTCCCATCTTGATCAGCTTGACGCCTCCGAGTAAAGTCACTGAGGGAATGGCTGCCGACTTCACGAAGCACCCGCATGAAGCCCACATCATGTTCGTGGTCTATGATCATGATAGAGCCATTCGTAGTCGTGACGAGCTAAAGCGTGATTTCGAGAGCAGAGGGCGTTGCACCGTGTTCATCCTGCCGTAGAATGAAGGTTACGAGGTCTACAGTGAGACCTTCCAGCGAAAAGTTCGCAGTACAGTACACTCCGACCCACCAAACTGGATAAAGGTTCGAAGTACGGTGCGCTTACAGCCCACCAATGTGTACAAAATCAAGAACCTTCACACTCAGGTTCAGGCTCGTACTGTCCGGAAGTGGCGACAGTCTAGGATGTCCATGCGGCGCCATGAAGCGTCCATCGGGGAACAGATCCGCGTCTCCGAACATCTTTATAGATATGGAATGAGAGCCGTTTGAACCCCTGAGAGGCTAAAGTCACATGAAGACGTTAATTGCCACCATCACCGTAGTGACCATCATCGGGTTGATTGCCACAGCCTGCGAGCCGGCGTCAGATACACCACCGGCTCCAGGCAGTTCGCCGCTGGTGCAGCCGACGCCGACTGTTCACCGCGTCGAGGTTGGCCTTGGAGAGTCCGTCGAACTGCCCGACCAGGGTATTGGAATCTCCTTTGACCGGGTGGTGGAAGATTCCCTATGTCCGGCGAATGTCGTATGTATATGGGCTGGGGAGGCGGTGATCGAACTGACGGTGACTGAGGCTGACACGAGCGCTGTCGTTCGTCCGTCCCTTGAGCCGGACTCCGCTATCGCAAGCCCGTGGGTCAGAGTAGCCAGCTCCCAGCCCGGTTCGGAAGACATCTCAATCCGGCTGACAAGCCTGGAGGGGTATCCAGGTTCTGACGACAATAAGGAAGGCGGGGGACCGACAGCGGTGCTGGAAGTCATGGGAGACAGAGGGTAGCATCCAGTCAGGCCTTCCACGGCCTGGCCGTCAGGGAGTCGCCTTGTCTTCAATGCGGTTTCACCCCACTGGCAGGGGGCACGCATGAGAGCTGGTCCTGGTCATCTCCTCGGCATCCGTCCACCCTTCTACATATCCAGTGTGCGAGTTTATCACTGGACTAGTTTTCGGGGGTTCGGGCAAGGGTTCCTCGTAGACCGGGGAGAAAGTGACGGTGTCGGTGGGTTCCCTTTCCATCGTTAAGCAAATTACACGATTATCTGCCATATTGTAGCATCTGAAGCAGTAGCATCTGAATCATACTTTGACAACATCTATCGATATAATGTAACTGTTCTGGCCGGGCCCGTTGGAGACAGCAGTAGGGTTCTAGTTGGCCGTGTGGAGCAGCGAGATTCTCTGCACCATCGAGCGCAGTGGGTAGAAGCCGGGAGAGGTCCAAGAAGACCTGCGAAAGGTAGGAAGGAGGCGGACCTATGGCGAGTTTGATGTCAACGATGGCAGCTCTTGTTGTCATTGGACTGTTGTTCGTGCTGGATCCTGGCGGGGCTATCTCGGAGAGTGGCTTCCCCAATATCGGGGATATGAGTTGGAAGCAGCTGATGGCCTGGAGCTTCCGGACAATTGGCGTCGGCGTAGCGCTGTTTCTCGTACTGTTGCTGTGGTTCAAGTACCGGCCTCCGAAGAGTATCAAGTATCCGAACTCATTGGAGCCGGTAACCCGGCAGCCCAGCCAACTGTCGGCAGCAGCAGTATCGGTGCTGGAAGACCGGGAGGTCGGCGACCGAACGCTGCTTGCCGCGATAATCGAGATGTGCCAACGTGGCACGTTGCAATTCGACGGCGTCGGAACGAGGAGCGGCTACGGATACCGGCTGTCGCAGCAGGGCCCCGCGCAGTTCGACTGGGAGCGGTTGATATGCGACAGCCTGCCATCGCGCCCCACAACGGTTCATGAACTGCGTGACCTGATGAAGGGGCATAAGGATGTCATCGGCGACCAGTTGGGGGAGCACCTGCAGCACCGAGGCTTTTTTAATGACAACCCGATGCGGGTAAGGAGGGAACATTTCGGTGAGGGAGCCGGATATGCATTACTGGCCGGGGTTTTGATGGGCGTTGCCGGCTGGCTTTGGCTGGCTCTATGGCTGTCCCAATGGTGGGCCAGCTCGCTCTTAGGCGCGTTCATCGGTATATATTGGTTAATTGCGACGCCGATGCACGCGGGAATGCTGTCGCCAACGGAGATGGGGGCATATGAGATAAGACAGTGGCATGGTCTGAAAGAATCCCTGTCCGGACCTGACCCGTTGGCCGGCAGGGACCAACCCGATTCAATGTTGGCCTATGCCATCGCTCTGGACGCGGCCCAGCCGTGGCTGGACGAGGCTGTCTCGGCTCCGTCATGGTTTGGCTCCGGTGGGGCAACCTCCTTGCAGGGTCCCGACCTGAACGTGGCCTATCACGGCTTTATGTCCGCACCGGAGTGGGGCTTGGCCGGACGGTCTGAGGGAGCGGCAGAGGCGTCTGCAGGGCCAAGCGCCGAGGCAGAGCAGGAACGATTCCTACTAGAGACGTTGCAAACCGAACAGGATGAGCGGACGGCGGACAGCGAGGGCGGTGGCGGAGCGGTGTATGAGAGATCACGAACTGAGGACGTCACGCCTGAGACGGAGGCGCGACGTGAGATTACACCAGGTTCCGCGAGTTCGCCGCTGGACTATCGGGATTACCGGTCTCCAGGGCAGGTAGAGGAGCCGAAGGGCGGACAAGGGTGCGGCGGCTGCTTCATGTGGTTCATCGGCTTGCTCGGCATTGCGGTGCTGGTTCTGGCGGTGATTTTCGGCCCTAACCTGGTCTCACCGGCTGTCGACCCGTGTCCGGCGGACTCTCCGAGGATCCCGCCACACGGGCAGCTTCTTGCGATCCTTGATCTGTTCCTGGATGAGTGCGTGATCGTTGCCGGAGAGGTGGTGTGGGTAGAAGTCGGCGAGCTGGTGGTAGAGATGGACCGGGGAGAGTACGTGCAACGGGTGAGGGTACGTGGACCGGCGGAGGTCCTCGAGCGGGTGACCCTAGGCCAACGCGTCCAAGTGGCCGGACGGATCGGGGAGCATGAGGACGGGGGATACATGGTCCATTTCGGAGTGGACCGTGGGTGGTGGGGGAATCTCCGCGAAAACTTTCCTGGGGACGTTCTCACGCCCTAACCGAGCACTCAGTACAAAAGAGCACAGGCTCCAGGGTCGCTGCTTTCATTCGCGGATCATGGCGCGGGCGCAAGCGGTACCGGGGCGGAGAATGAGGGTAGCGATGCTCGCAATCGGCCAGCGGACCGTTCTAGACCCGACGGCAAGCAGCGCCATCAGGTACTTGAAGCACAGGAGGGAATCAAGGGAGACGCCCGGCGTCGGTTGGCGATACGCCGAGCCAGGCTGAGCCGGCGCGACGCCAAACCGCCGGTTGTATCTTGGCAGGAAGTCCCAGAGCATCCCATTGGCCGGTTCAATGGTAGCTGTGCCAGTGGCCACCCTACTGAACCGTGCGCTACTAGCCAGAGTGTCGTTACGGTTGCGAAAGAAACTGCTGACTGAAGCGTCGCAGGAAAAATCACTCGCTTACGGTAGGGCGAGGGTGGAGCCATCGGACCCCCTGTCTCGATGATGCAGGAACAGTCCTTCTGGGACAGGGCTGCCGTACTCCCTTCGACCGGCATCCCCCGATGGCGAGCACGGCAAGGAGCCGAGGCGTACAGGCAGAACCTAAGACGACGAGCAGAGACGACTCACGTGAACTTGGGAACCACGTTCGGCTCTCCAGCGACGAGGAGCTAGTCCTTGTCGCTACTCCCGATCATGGATTCTAGAGCGGAGCCAAGCTTCATTACCAGGATGAAAACACCAACGGAAATCAGAAGCGCACCGACTGCGACGGTAAGCCCCGAAAAGGCTGTGATCAACATTGCAGTCTCCGACATTCGATACCTCCTTCAGGTGTCGATCTAGGAACTAGGGCCTCTGCTGGTAGCAAGGTAGCGTGATGGTATCCTACCCACCCCCCCCCGTCTGTCAAATCGGTAAGGAATTCGCGGAGTTCGTGGAGTAGGCCAGCCTGCGGCCAATGCCGGACGTGGGCTCCTTTCAGGAATGAGTAGAGATGAGGACGCTTTGGGTTACTCGCAACGTAGCGCTTACGACAAAGGTGTTCAACACCCTGCGGGAGGCGTTGTCGAAGGCGTTGACCAGCGGCTTCAAAAGACTTCTGGCCACCTACCTGCAAACGCTGTTGGCCTATCCCGACGGCTGCACTTGGGACGAGACGGTGGTCGACCCCAGTACTGGGGAGGTAATCGTCCAGGCGCCGCCCTTATCTGAGGAGACGCTCTATCCCAAAGTGAAGGATGCGTCCCTTGCCGCCTAAAGCATCTCCCACTTGTTAGGTGGGAAATTTGGAAGTATCATAATTGGAAGTATCATAAGCTGACTTTTTTTATAGAACTCAGTGTTGTACCCTCAGCAGATAGTTGTGTGTCTTAAGTTGTGTGGCACTAGGTTTCAAGCCAGCTTGGCGACGCACGCCTTGCACGAGACAAGTGTGAGGTACGTTTTCTATGCGAACTAGACCCAGGTTCCTGGGATCGGCTATAGTGGCCGCGATGGCGCTTGTGCTCCTCTTCTCCGGAACCGCCATCCCGTTGAACACGTCCGCGCAGGCAAACCCTCCGGCCAAGCCGACCGAGCTGTCCACCGAGGCCGGCGACACCCAGGTGATGTTGAGCTGGGAGGACCCCACAGATTCGACGATAGACAAGTACCAGCTATGGCAGATTGCCGAAAGCGCAACGCTGACAGGCGCCGCCATGACTAAGTTCGGATATTCCGTGGCGGTGGCCGGCGACATCGCTGTGGTCGGGATGCCCGATGATGACGAAAGCAGCGGTGATTCCGGAGCGGCCTTCGTATTCAGCAGGGTTGACGGTGTATGGACCCTGAAGTACAAGCTCAAGAGCGACGGTGCTGTTCAGGACGATGGATTCGGAAACTCCGTAGCCTTCGACGGTGAGACCATAGTCGTTGGCGCGCCTTTAGGCGACAGCAAAAAAGGCGCTGCGTACCTTTTCGTCAAACCTGGCGAAGGATGGGACAACCCGAATGGCACTAATACCGTTGATCTGACTGAGACGGCCAAGCTTACCGCTTCCGACGGCGCCGGAGGCGTTGAGGGTGACGAGTTCGGCAACTCCGTAGCGGTGGACGGTGACACCGTTGTGGTCGGGGCCTACGCGCACGACGGCACAAAGGGGGCGGCTTACGTATTCAGCAAGCCCGGCACCGGCTGGGCCAGCGCCACCGAGACGGCCAAGCTCACCGCTGGAGGCGCCGAGTCAGGGGACGAGTTCGGCTACTCCGTGGCGGTCGACAGCAACACCATCGTCGTTGGGGCAAGTGGTGACGACGGTACCGCATTGAAATTTACGGGTTCGGCCTTTGTGTTCGTCATGCCCGGGAGTGGCGGCTGGGTCTCCACCAGCACTGCGGCTAAGCTGACCGCCTCCACCCGTGGTAACAACGACTACTTCGGCCGTTCAGTAGCAATCGACGGCGACACCATAGTAGTAGGGGCTGATGAAGCCGAAAACACCGTTGATGGCTCCCAAGTTAAGACCGGTTCGGCGTACGTCTTTACCAAGCCCGGCACCGGCTGGGCCACCGATACCGAGACGGCCAAGCTCACCGCCTCCGACTCCGCGGCCACTGACAAGTTCGGGTATGCCGTAGCGGTGGATAGCGACACGGTAGTAGTTGGGGCCTACGGGAATGACAGCAGCAGGGGTTCGGCTTACGTCTTCACCAAGCCCGCCTCCGGCTGGGACGACGGTACTGAGGCAGCCCAGCTTACTGCCTCTGACCGCGCCACGAACGACAGGTTCGGCTCTTCCGTCGCAGTAGACGGTGGCACCGTCGTGGTTGGGGCGGAAAACAACGAGACGGCCTACGTGTTCGACATCGATGATTGGGCCGACATCGCTGGTAGTGACGCGGCAACCACTTCCCACATCGTGAGGCGATTGACCAACGACATCGAGCACATTTTCCGGGTGCGCGCGGTGGACGGCGCCGAAGCCAGCGATCCGTCCGACTACGTGTCGGAGACCCCGAAGGCGGCTGCCTACGCTCCGGCCAGACCGCGAAACTTTTCCGTCACGCAGACTGGCGACGGTGAGGTGGAGTTGACGTGGGACGCGCACCGCTACCCGCTGACCGTCACCGGTTATGAGTACAACCAGGACGATGGTGGCGGCGTCAGTAATTGGATCAACATCGAAGAAAGCGATTCCGGCACCGTCTCCCACACCGTCAAAGGCCTGACCGCCGTTCCCACTTACACCTTCGCCGTCCACGCCGTCAACAGCGCCGGTTCAACTGAGTCCGACTCCAGGTCGTTGAAGTTAAGCGAAGCGCCGGCGGCGCCCGACTCATTCTCTGCCGTCGCGGGTGACGAACAGGTGTGGCTTGGCTGGAGAAGCCCTGCGGATTTCACCATATCCGGGTACGAGTACCGGCAGAAGGAGGGCACCGACGCCTTCGGCGATTGGCAGACAATCCCCGGGAGCAGGTCCGGGACCACCTTCCACATCGTGACGGGCCTGAGCAACGGCACGTCCTACACCTTCCAGGTCCGCGCCGTGAACGCGGCTGGGAAGAGCGATTGGTCCGGCGAGCAGTCCGCGACGCCGGTGGCGGCGTCTTCGGCCCCGGTCAAACCCGAAGGATTTGCCGCCATACAGACCGGCACGGGCCAAGTGGAGTTGACCTGGGAGGCGAGTTCCAACCCGTTGAACGTCACCGGTTACCAGTTCAGACAGAACAGCGGCTCTTGGACCACGATCTCGGAGAGCGATCACAGCACCGTCTCCCACATCGTCACTGGCCTGACCCAGGGCGGCGCGTACACCTTCCGGGTCCGCGCCGTCAACAGAGCCGGTTCACCAGAGTCCGACTCCCAGTCCGTGACTATCGTCGGCGTACCGGCAGCGCCCGACCCATTCGCCGCCGAGGCCGGCGACACCCAGGTACGGTTGACCTGGGACCCCGGCAATGCGTCCATAACCAAGTACCAGCTGCTGCAGTTTCCTGAAAGCATCAAACTGATCTCTGATGACCGCGATGACGAAGACGAGCTAGGGTGGTCAGTCGCCGTGGACGGCGACACCCTGGTGATTGGGGCCCTCGGGGCCGACGAACCCAACAATACCGGTGCGGCCTACATCTTCACTAGGGACGCACGGGGCTGGGCCCAGGTGGGCAAGCTCACCGCTGAAGTTCGCAGGGATGATGCCGGCTTCGGGTATGCCGTCGCCGTGCACGGCGACACCATCGTGGTTGGCGCGTACGAGGACGATTTCGAAGGTGGTGATGCTGGTGCGGCGTACGTCTTCACCAGGCCCGCAAACGGCTGGGCCGACATGACTCAGACGGCCAGGCTCACCGCCGGCTCCGACGCTGCGGACGGCGACGAGTTCGGAACTTCGGTGGCGGTGCACGGCGACACCATCGTGGTCGGGGCGCCCGAGAAAGACGTCAATCCAGACGACGGGACCGACGACGCAAAGGGTTCAGCCTACATCTTCACCAGGCCCGCAGACGGCTGGGGCAACTGGAGCACCCTGGATGCCGATGGCAAGGCCGGTTTGACAGCCACGCTGAGAGGTCAGTCGGATGGCGACCGGTTCGGCCGTTCCGTAGCCGTGCATGGCGACACAGTCGTCGTGGGAGCGCACGAGGAGGGCGCCAACGACCGAGGAAAGGCTTATGTATTCACCAAGTCCGCCGCCACCGGCGTCTGGGACGACTGGCATGACAAGAAGGCAAACGATGCAACTGCCAGGCTGACCGCCTCCGACCGCGCCACCAACGACAAGTTCGGCTATTCCGTCGCAATAGACGGAGACACCATCGTGGTTGGCGTGCCCTTCAACGATGACGACGGTGATAGTTCCGGTTCGGCCTACGTGTTTACCAAGGTCTCCGGCGTGTGGAGCCAGGTAGCCAAGCTCACGGCCGATGACGGCGCGGCGAACGACGAGTTCGGGTATTCCGTGGCGATAGACGGAAGCACCATCGTGGTTGGGGCGCGCCAAGACGACAGCAGCCGTGGTTCAGTGTACGTATTCACCAAGCCTCAAAGCGGCTGGACCGATACAGAAGGTACGGACCCGCTCACGGCCTACGATCGCAGGGGGAACGACCAGTTCGGCAACTCCGTGGCGGTCGACGGCTACACCGTGTTGGTTGGAGCAGTCGGGGACGATAGCGGTAAGGGTTCGGCCTACGTGTTCGGCACCGAGTGGTCCGACATCCCCGACAGCGGAGCGGGGACCATCTCGCACATCGCCAGGGGTCTGCGCAACAACGTCGAGCACGCCTTCCGGGTCCGCGCGGTGAACGCGGCGGGAGCGGGCGGTGCGTCCGAAGTGGACGCGACGCCGATGTCGGCGAATTCCCTACCCTCCAGACCCGCAAACTTCACCGCCACTCAGACCGGCGTAGACCAGGTGCGCTTGGCGTGGACCGCGAGCACTGAACCCTTGACTGTCAGGCATTATACGTTCAAACAGGGCAGTCAAGATTGGGCCAAGATCGACGGAAGCGATTCCAGCACCGTCTCCCACACAGTCACCGGCCTGACTGCCGGGATCGAATACACCTTCGCTGTCCGCGCCGTCAACGGTGGCGGTCAGAACTCATCTCCCAGCAAGAAAGTAACTATAGAAGCTCAGGCCGCGGCGCCCACCGAGCTCGACGCGATCGTGGGCGACGAGCAGGTGAAGCTGAGTTGGGACGATCCCGAAGATTCGACCATAGAAAAGTACCAGCACTTCCAGATCGACCCGAGCAAGCTGACCGCCGCCGACGGCCTCCGGGGCGACCTATTCGGGTATTCGGTGGCGGTGGACGGCAACACCGCAGTGATAGGAGCCTACCAAGACGACGACGCCACCAACGGCGACAATTCCGGTTCGGCCTACGTCTTTACCAAGGTCTCCGGCGTGTGGAAGCAGGTAGCCAAGCTCACCGCCGATGACGGCGCGGCGAACGACGAGTTCGGGATTTCCGTGGCGGTGGATGGCGACACCATCGTGGTGGGGGCGCACCAAAACGACGCCGATACCAACGACAACGACGAAGGCGCGGCCTACGTCTTCACCAAGCCCGCTCTCGGTTGGGGCGACTGGAGCAATCTGGATACCAATGGCAAGGCCGGTTTGACGACCAAGCTCACCGCCTTCGGCGCCGCTGCGGGCGACGAGTTCGGAATCTCCGTCGCTGTGGACGGCGACACCATCCTGGTGGGAGCTCACCAAAACGACAGCAACAAAGGCGCGGCCTACATCTTCACCAAGTTCAGCGGCGTCTGGGGCAACGCTCCGGTCTCAGGAAACCACAGAGTAGAGACCGCCAAGCTCGTCGCCTCGGACGGCGCTGCGGACGACGAGTTCGGAATTTCCGTGGCGTTGGACGGCAACACCGCCGTGATCGGTGCATACCAAGACAACGACGCCACCAACGGCGACAACTCCGGTTCGGCTTACGTCTTTACCAAGGTCTCCGGCGTGTGGAGCCAGAAGGCCAAGCTCATAGCCTCGGACGGCGCTGCGGACGACGAGTTCGGAATTTCCGTGGCGTTGGACGGCAACACCGCCGTGATCGGGGCGCATCAGGACGACGACAATGGCAACCAGTCCGGTTCGGCTTACGTATTCACCAAACCCAGCAGCGGCTGGTCCAATAGCAGTGAAATGGCCAAGCTGACCGCTTCCGACGGCGCGGCGAACGACGAGTTTGGAATCTCCGTGGCCGTGGAGGGCGACACCGCTGTGATCGGGGCACGCCAGGACGACACCAGGAACGGTTCGGCCTACGTATTCACCAAGGTCTCCGGCGTATGGAGCCAGAAGGCCAAGCTCACCGCCTCCGATGGCGCCGCGGACGACGAGTTCGGGATTTCCGTTGCAGTGGACGTCGGCACCGTTTTGGTTGGAGCGTACAAGCACGACGTCGGCGTGGGCACCGATGGGGCGAACGCAGGTGCGGCCTATTTCTTGAGCGCTTTGGAGTGGGCCGACATCCCGGATAGCGGTGCGGCAACCACCTCTCACATCGTCACCGGCCTGACCAACGACGTGGAGCACACCTTCCAGGTGCGGGGCGTGAACGCCGCAGGCGGGGGCTTGACCTCGGACCGCGTCGGTGGTACGCCCATGTTTGCGATACCGGACCCGCCGGACGGGCTGACCGCGGACGCGGGCGATGCCGTGGTGGACCTGACTTGGGTTGACCCCGAAGATTCGACAATAGAGAAATACCAGTTGCTGCAGATTACTCAGGGCGGCGAGCTGACCGTCGCCTCCACCGACGACCCGGTGGTGCGGGGCGACGGGTTCGGAATCTCCGTGGCGGTAGACGGCGACACCGCCGTTGTCGGGGCCTACCAGGACGACGACGCCACCAACGGCGACAATTCCGGTTCGGCCCACGTCTTCACCAGGAGCTCGCCTACCGATCCGTGGAGCTGGGTGGCTAAGCTCACCGCTTCCGACGCCGCAGCGAACGACGAGTTCGGGTATGCCGTAGCGATAGACGGCGACACCGCCGTGGTCGGGATGCCTGGGGAGGACAGCCCCGATGATTCCGGCGCCGCCTTCGTGTTCACCAGGGACTCCGGTGTCTGGGGCCAGAAGGCCAAGCTAACGGCTTCCGACGCCGCGGCGAACGACGAGTTCGGGATTTCCGTGGCGGTGCACGGCAACACTATCGTAGTGGGAGCACACCAAGATGACGACGCCACCAACGGCGACAATTCCGGTTCGGCCTACGTCTTCACTAAGCCCGCGGCCGGCTGGGCCACCGCCACTGAGACCGCCAAGCTAACGGCTTCCGACGCCGCAGCGGACGACGAGTTCGGGATTTCCGTGGCGGTCGACGGCGACACCATCGTGGTCGGGGCGCACCTGCACGACGCCAACACCATCTCAAATGCTGGAGCGGTCTATGTCTTCGAAGCGCCCTCCGGCGGCTGGGCCACCGCCACGGAGACCGCCAAGCTCACCGCTTCCGACGGCGCGGCGAACGACGATTTCGGAATCTCCGTAGCGGTGTACGGCGACACCGTCGTGGTCGGAGCGTACAAGCACGACGTCGGCGTGGGCACCGATGGGGCGAACGCAGGTGCGGCCTACGTCTTCACCAAGCCCGACAGCGACGCGAACGACGACGGCTCGATAGACTGGAAAGACTGGGCCTCCCTGGATGACGGAGGCAAGGCCGGATTGACCGCCAAGCTCATCGCCTTCGACGCTGCGAGAGGAGACGAGTTCGGGATTTCCGTGGCCGTGGACGATGACGGTGACACCATCGTGGTTGGGGCATACCTGGACGACGACAATGGCGACAATTCCGGCTCGGCTTACGTCTTCACCCAGGATTCTAACTCCGGCAAGTGGAGCCATACGGCCAAGCTCACCGGCCCCTCCCGCGGAAAGGGCGACTGGTTGGGACATTCCGTTGCGGTGGTAGGCAATACCGTCATCGCCGGAGCGGACAAGTCCAACATCAGCGGGCCCGATTCAGGCGCCGTCTACCTGTGGACAGTCCCGGGTTGGACCGACATTGCCAATAGCGACGCGACGACCACGTCCCACACCATCACCAGTCTGACCAACCGGGTCGAGTACAGCCTTCGGGTGCGCGCGGTGGACGCGGTGGACAAGGTGGAAGGGGCCGGCGCCGGTCCGCCCTCGGAGGTCAGGGCCACACCGCTAAAGCCGAGGCCAGCAAAGCCGACGGGGCTCTCCGCTGCGCCCGGCGATACCCAGGTGAGGCTGAGCTGGGACCTCCCCGGCGAGAGCTCGCCGCCCATAAACAGCTACCAGCTGTGGCACCATGCCGAGAACGCCATCCTGACCGCCGACACCCGGGAGGCTAACGATGAGTTCGGGTATGCCGTAGCGATCGACGGCGACACCGCCGTGGTCGGGATGCCTGGGGAGGACAGCCCCGATGATTCCGGCGCCGCCTTCGTGTTCACCAGGGACTCATCAGGCACGTGGAACCAGGTGGCCAGGCTCAGAGCCAGCGATCCGGGTACACAGGATACGGATGAGTATAGATTCGGATTATCTGTGGCGGTGCATGAAGACACTTCGAATGGCGACACGATAGTGGTTGGCGCTCCCGACCACTCGGGCAGTAAAGGTGCGGTGTACGTCTTCACCGAGAGCGGCGGCTGGGCCAACGATAAAGATGAAGATGGAGATGGAAATAACGACCACATAACAGAAACGGCAAAGTTCCTAGCCTCCGACGGCACGGCGAACGACGAGTTCGGGATTTCGGTAGCTGTGGACGGTGACACCATTGTGGTCGGGGCCCACAACAATAATGCAGCCTACATCTTCACCAAGCCCGCCACCGGCTGGGCCAACGATTCTGGTGAAGACCACACAACTGAGACGCTCAAGCTCAGTGGCAGCGGGAGCAGCAGTTTCGGCAGGTCGGTAGCTGTGGACGGTGACACCGTCGTGGTTGGAGCCAGCGGAGACGATAGCGGTAAGGGTTCGACTTTCGTGTTCATTGAGCCCGCCACCGGCTGGGTCAACAGCCCAGGTATTGAGGCTGCCAAGCTAGCCGCCTACTTCCGAGTCGATGGCGACGGTTTCGGGCGTTCAGTAGCCATTGACGGCAAGACCATCGTGGTCGGGGCCTACGGGGACGACAGCAATAAGGGCTCGGCCTACGTGTTCAGCGAGCCTGATACCGGCTGGGCCAACAGCCCAGGGACCGAGACGGCCCAGCTCATCGCCTCCGACGGCAGCGGCGGCGATAAGCTCGGGCGTTCGGTATCGGTGGACGGCGACACCGTCGTAGTTGGCGCTCATCTGAACAATATCGACGACGACGCGGATAAGGAGGGCTCGGCCTACGTGTTCACCAAGCCCAACGCAGGGTGGGTAGACAGTTCTGAGGCTGCCAAGATTCCTGGTCCTGGCGACAGCGCGGACGACGAGTTCGGATGGTCCGTAGCGATAGACGAGGACACGATTCTGGTGGGTGCAGACTGGCAAGACTCCAACGATCAGGGGGCCGCCTACGTTTATGACTTCCAGGTGTGGGCCCCCATTACCGGGAGCACGGGAGAGACCACATCCCACCTGGTGACCAGCCTGACCAACGACGTGGAGCACACCTTCGCGGTCCGCGCGGTGAACTACGACGGCGCTGGCCTGCCTGCCCAGGCGTCCGCGGATACGGCGACGCCGGGATCGTCCCCCCTGAAGCCCAGGAACTTCTCCGCTGTGCAGACCGGCGCAGGCGAGGTGCGTTTGGAGTGGGGAGAGGTTGCCGATCCCCTGAACATCACCGGCTATCAGTACACGGATAACGGCGGTTCCAGTTGGAGCGACATCACCGGGAGCGGTTCCACCACCCTCTCGTACACTGTCTCCAGCCTGAACGCGGACACCACTTACACCTTCGCCGTCCGCGCCACCAACAGCTACGGAGACGGCGCTTCTTCCTTTCCTCGCGACGTGACAATGGTGGCCGCCCCCGCGCCGCCCACCAGTCTCGAAGCCGAACCAGGCGACGAGCAGGTAAAGCTTACTTGGGAGGCCCCTACCGGCGACCCACCGCCAATTTTCACCGGCTACCAGTACCAGCAAAAAACGGGGGAGGACGACTTCGGCGACGATTGGACCGACATCCCCGGTAGCACCGATGAGACCGAGTCCCACATTGTTACCGGCTTGGCCAACGACATCCCCTATACCTTCCGGGTCCGGGCCGTGAACGTGACCATAGGAAGCACTGCTGTCGGCCCGGAAAGCGCCACCCCGTCAGCGGCTGGCTCCCGCCCAGCTCGGCCGACAAACTTCAATGCCGAGCAGACCGGCGTCGGCCAGGTGGAGTTAACGTGGAACACGGCTCCGGCGCGTCTGACCGTCACCGGCTATCAGTATACGGATAATGGCGGCTCCAGTTGGAGCGACATCACTGGGAGCGATTCCGGCACCGTCTCGTACACCGTCTCCGGTCTGATGGTGGGCACGCGTACGTTTGCCGTCCGGGCCGTCAACAGCCGCACGCTCCCGGGCCTCTCTTCCGTCTCCGGCAGCGTGACGATCGTCGGGGAGCCACCGAGACCCAGTGGGTTCAGCGCTACCGCCGGCGACACCCAGGCGACGGTTCAATGGGGTGTGCCGTCCGTGATCACGGATCGGCCGGACAAGTACGAGCTATTGCAGATCCCTATAAGCACGCTGACCGCCGACGACCGCGCGGCCAACGACGAGTTCGGGTATTCGGTAGCGATAGATGGCAACACCGCCGTCGTCGGGGCCTACCACCGGAACGTTGACGTGAACGCCAACGTCGGTGTGGCCTATGTTTTCACCAAGGATTCGGACGATGCATGGAGCCAAGCCGCCACACTGACTGCCTCCGACGGAGCAGCGATTGACGAGTTCGGAATCTCCGTGGCCATAGACGGAAACACCATCGTGGTTGGGGCGCGCCAGGACGACACTCGCAACGGCGCAGCGTACGTATTCACCAAGTCACCCGACAGCGTCTGGGCAAATGATGAGAATCAGACCTACAAGCAGGAGACGGCCAAGCTCACCGCTTCCGACGGCGCGGCGGACGACGAGTTCGGAATCTCCGTGGCGTTGGACGGCGACATCGCCGTTATCGGGGCACATCAGGACGACGATAACGGCAACCAGTCCGGTTCGGCTTACGTATTCACCAAGTCACCCGACAGCGTCTGGGCAAATGATGAGAATCAGACCTACAAGCAGGAGACGGCCAAGCTCATCGCCTCCGACGGCGCGGCGAACGACGAGCTTGGAATCTCCGTGGCGGTAGACGGTGACACCGTCGTGGTAGGAGCACACCTGCACGACATTAATGACAACGCCGGTGCAGCCTACGTCTTTATCAAGCCCGACACCGGCGGCTGGGCCAACGAACCGAGCAAAGATCACAGAATCGAATCGGCAAGGCTCACCGCCCCCGACGGCGCGGCGAAGGACGAATTCGGAATCTCGGTGGCCATCGACGGCAATACCGTCGTGGTCGGAGCGCACCAGCCCACGTATCAGGAGAACAATATAGACGTCGACCTGGGGCCCGGTGCGGCCTACGTCTTCACCAGGGATTCGAACTCCGGCAAGTGGAGCGAGGCTTCCAAGCTCACCGCCTCCAATGGCGACCCGGGCGATGGGTTCGGTATTTCCGTTGCGGTGGACGGCAATACCGCCGTCGTCGGGGCGTACCTGGACGACCGTGACAACGCCGCTCATGACACCGGTTCGACCTATGTGTTTGCCCGGAAGTTTGGAGTGTGGAGCGAGACGCTCAATCTCGCCGGCCCCGACCCCGGCCAGAGCCCCCGGCTCGGATACTCCGTTGCAGTGTCCAACGACACCGTCTTAGCAGGCGTGCCCCAGGACGACGGTAGTCGCGGTTCGGCCTACGCGATGGACATATCAACCGCGAAGTGGGTGGACTTCGTCTCAAAAGAATTGACCATGTCTGACGACGACGAGTACTACGTCTACCGGATGCTCAATCTGACCAACGACCAACAGTACGCCTTCCGGGTGCGTTCGGTGAACGCCGCCGCCAATCGTCCGTCTGCCGAAACCGTCGCGGCCACGCCCATGCTTGCGAAGCCGGGGAGGACCGAAGGTCTGTCCGCCAAAGCGGGAAACCGGCGGGTAACGCTCAGTTGGAATGACCCCCGCGATTCGTCCCTAACCGGCTACCAGGTACTGCGGCCTCCCGAGCAAATCAAACTTACCGCCGGCTCGGACGGCGAGACGGACGGAGAGTTCGGGGAATCGGTAGCAGTGGACGATGGCACTGCTGTGGTGGGTGCTCCCGAGCACGACGGCACGGACTCCGGAGGCAACGCCATCACAGATTCCGGTGCGGCCTACGTCTTCACCAGAAACCCGAACTCCGGTGCGTGGAGCGATCCAATCGAGCTCACCGCCGGCTCCGACGGCGCGGATAACGACTGGTTCGGGTATTCCGTAGCGGTGGATGGGGATACGATCGTGGTCGGAGCGTACAAGAAAGACGGCACGGACTCCGGAGGCAACGCCATCACAGATTCCGGTGCGGCCTACGTCTTCACCAGGGACTCCACCGGTGAGTGGAGGGCGCCGATCAAGCTCATAGCCGACGACCGCGCGGCCAACGACTGGTTCGGGTATTCCGTAGCGGTGGATGGGGATACGGTCGTGGTCGGGGCCCGCGGAGACGACGGAAAGGCTGGCGCGGCCTATGTATTCACTAGGGATTCGGATACCGGTGCGTGGGGCAACAGTCCGGCCTCAGGAAGCCACAGGGTAGAGACGGCCAAGCTCACCGCATCCGGCGGCGCCGGATTCGACTATTTCGGTCAGTCCGTTGCGGTGCACGGTAACACCATCGTGGTTGGAGCGCACCAGCACGACGTTACCGAAGAACAAGACAACACCGGTGCGGCATACGTCTTCACCAAGCCCGAGAGCGGCGGCTGGGCCGACGCCACCGAGTCCGTCAAGCTCACCGCTTCCGACGGCGATGATAACGACCAGTTTGGGCATTCCGTAGCGGTGGACGGTGACACCGTCGTGGTCGGGGCCCACAACAATAACGCAGCTTACGTATTCGTATTCATTCCGGACTCTGGTGCGTGGTCCGAAGCGGCCAAGCTCGCCGCTTCGGACAGCGATGGGTCCGAAGAATTCGGGTTCTCCGTTGCAGTGAGGGCTAGCACCATCGTGGTCGGGGCGTCCACCGCCGATATCGATCCTGACGATGACGATAGCGCTCGTTCCGGTGCGGCTTACCTCTTCACCAAACCCAGCAGCGGCTGGGCCAACGATCCTAATCAAGACCACAGAACGGAGTCGCGCAAGCTCACCTTACCCATCGAGGAGGGGGTCGTAGAGAAGTCCGACGAGTTCGGGAACTCCGTCGCCCTGGACGGCCAGAGCATCGTGGTCGGGGCGCCCCAGGACGACGATGAATTCGGTTCGGTCTACGTGTCGGACATCCCGATGTGGGCCGATATTTACGGCAGCAAAGATACGACCACCTCCCTCGTAGTCAGACGCCTGCCGAACGGTGTGGAGTACGCCTTCCAGGTCCGCGCCATGGACGACACAGGCGAAGGTCCGCCCTCGGACATCGTTCGGGCCACGCCCATAGCGCCTCCCAACCGAGCACCTTACTTCATTATTGGCAGTGACAGCGTCACGTTCACCGTTGACGAGAACGCGTCGCCGGGCATCCATGTGGGCAGCGCCGTCACCGCTACAGATCCGGAAGGTGGTACTCTCATCTACTGGCTCTCAGGGACCGACGCCTCTTCTTTCAGCATTGACAGCAGCACCGGCCAGTTGATTGTGAAGGACCCGCTGGACTATGAGACCCAGTCCGTCTATGAGGTAACGGTTCGGGTCAGCGACGTCCGCAACGCCAGCGACGACGTCGATGTGACCATCACGATAACCGACGTGGATGAGGCCTGGACGGTGTCGGTGTCTCTGGAACAACCGAAGGTCGGGACCCCGGTGGCCGTCTCCCTGAGCGATCTCGACGGCTCGCTGTCCGACATCTCCTGGCAGTGGGCGAGGTCCTCGGACGGTTCCAATTGGAGCGACATCTCCGGGGCCAACTCGGACTCCTACACCCCGGTCGCGGACGATGTGGGCATCTACCTCCGGGCAACGGTCTCCTACACGGACGGACACGGCCCGGGCAAGTCCGCACACGTGGTAATGGAACGGCAGACCGCTCAAAGAGATCCGCCCTTAGATATGAACGGACACGGCCCGGGCGAGCCCGTACAAGAAGGCCCGCCCGCCCAAAGAGATCCGTCCTTCGAAGGCGACGACACACTGACTGTTGACGAGAACGCACCGCCGGGCAGTCTGGTGGGAGATGCTATCACCGCGACGGATCCGGACGGCGATGTCCTGACCTACTCCCTGTTGTCAGGAGCCGACGCTGCTTCCTTTGTCCTAGACGGTTCCACCGGTCAGATCACCGTCGGCTCCGGGACTCTGCTGGACTACGAGTCCGGGCCTACGAGGTACACAGTCGTTGTCTCCGTCCACGATGGCAGGGGCGCCGACGGCAACGACGACACCGCAGTCGACGACCTCATTGAAGTGACCATCGACGTCAGCAACGTAGACGAGGCTGGGACGGTGTCGGTGTCTCTGGAACAACCGGAGGTCGGGATCCCGGTGGCGGCCTCCCTGAGCGATCTCGACGGCTCGTTGTCCGACATCTCCTGGCAGTGGGCGAGGTCTTCGGACGGTTCCAATTGGAGCGACATCTCCGGGGCCAACTCGGACTCCTACACCCCGGTCGCGGACGATGTGGGCATCTACCTCCGGGCAACGGCCTCCTACACGGACGGACACGGCCCGGGCAAGTCCGCACACGCGGTCATGGAACGGCAGACCGCCCAAAGAGATCCGTCCTTCGAAGGCGACGTCACACTGACTGTTGACGAGAACACACCGCCGGGCAGTCTGGTGGGAGATGCTATAACCGCGACGGATCCGGACGGCGATGTCCTGACCTACTCGTTGTCAGGAACCGACGCTGCTTCCTTTGTCCTGGACGGTTCCACCGGTCAGATCACCGTCGGCTCCGGGACTCTGCTGGACTACGAGTCCGGGCCTACGAGGTACACAGTCGTTGTCTCCGTCCACGATGGCAGGGGCGCCTACGGCAACGACGACACCGCGGTCGACGACCTCATTGAAGTGACCATCAACGTCAGCAACGTAGACGAGGCTGGGACGGTGTCGGTGTCTCTGGAACAACCGGAGGTCGGGATCCCGGTGGCGGCCTCCCTGAGCGATCTCGACGGCTCGTTGTCCGACATCTCCTGGCAGTGGGCCGCGTCCTCAGATCGCATGGACTGGCAAGATATGGCCGGCGCGTCTTCCTCCACCTATACCCCTGTTGACCTGGACGCGGACAAGTACCTGCGGGTCATAGCGTCTTACGCTGACGGCGAGGGTTCTGGCAAGCAGGCACAGGCCGTCTTGAACAACCCGGTCCAGGGACTACCAGAACCGGTGGCGACACCGACGACCACGGCGACGGACACACCCACGCCTGAGCCAACCCCAACCCCAACAATAACTGTGCCCTCACCCACACCCACTCCAACAATAACTGCGCCCTCACCCACACCCACAGCGGAGCCAGCGCCGTCCGAGGCGGACGGTGGAGACGAAGGATTTCCCTGGTGGGTTATCGTCGCGGTAGTGATTTGGGTAGTCACCGGAGTTGTTCTCATAATTGTGGTACTACGTAGCCGGAGATAGGACTGGGAAGAAGTCTTAGCAGCCACCCAGTCAAGACTGACACTTGAGGAACATCCCGCGGCCGATACTCATAGCGCCACGACCAACTCGAAAGCTCACAGTACGGTACTTGTGCCCACCAGACTTGACAAAATCAAGAACCTTCGTACTTGGGTTCAGCTTGGCGGTGTAGATTAGAAGCGACGCTGGAAGCATCAAGGGGTATCGCCCGCCTTTCTCGGTGGTTATAATGCCGTCAGTCTTATGAATACCCTGCAGATGAACGGTGACTGATGCGATTCCTGTTCGACCTAATGGGGACTTTGGCGACTGGCGGGCCAGCTAATCACCTGCGACAGCACCGGTCAGGTGACGCCTTGAGAGCAGCTCATCCAAGACCGTTCCCATGGCTGATATTCATCGGCTTGTTCCTCGCCGTTGGTGTGCTGCTGCTCGTTATTATGGCGCCGGCCAACGCGGCCGTTGCGCCGTCCGGGTTCACCGCGACCGCGGGCGATAGCCAGGTGACCTTAACCTGGAACAACCCCAACGACACTACGATCACGGGCTACCAAGTGTTGCAGGTGGCAATCGACAAGCTGGTCGTTCCCAGTACTGAAACAGGCGCCATCGGGGCAGGCGACAGGTTCGGAGATTCCGTGGGGGTGGACAATAACCGGGCAGTGGTTGGAGCGCCCTTCCAAACATCTAAGGACAACTCGAACAACGATATTGCTGAAGGCGGATGGGGGCACGCCTTCAGCAGGGGTTCTGGTGGGTGGAACTACGACGAATTCCTGGCGTTAAGTAACCCCCAGGCAGGCGGCAGGCTCGGAAGTTCCGTAGCGGTGGCCGGCAGTACGGCCATTGTTGGGGCCCCGTCATACCACCAAAACAACAACGCTGATCCCGGCAGGATTACCATAGCCTCTTGGGATAGCGTGACCGGCTCATGGGCCACCGAGTTCACGAAGACCGGCCAATTTGGAAATGACCTTTTCGGACGTTCCGTGGCGTTGGACACCGGCATCGCCGTCGTGGGGGCCCCGGGAGCCATGGTCGGCAGTGACGCTTTGGCCGGTAAGGCTTACCTGTACACCAAGAATAACAACGTGTGGGGCCCGGCGGCCACGGCCATATGGAGCGCCGGCACCAACGCCGGGGCCAACACCATTTTCGGCAGTTCAGTGGCGGTGGACAGCAACACCGTTGTTATAGGGTCACCGGGGGAAGATTCTGGCTCGGGCGCGGCTTACGTGTTTACCAAGACTAACAACGTGTGGAGCGCCGTCAGGCTCACCGCCTCCGACCGCGCGAATGCCGATAGCTTCGGTCGGTGGGTAGCGGTAGACGGCGACTTTGTTGTGGTAGGGTCCTGGCGGGACGACGACGTCGGCACCGATTCCGGCTCGGTGTACGTGTTCACCAAGCCCAGCGGCGGTTGGGGCACCTGGGTAACCCTGTCAACCAGTTCGAAAGCTGCGTTGACCGCCAAGTTGACCGCCTCCGACGCCGCTGCAGACGATCACTTCGGGTGGTCGGTATCGGTTGACGGCGACAATGTGGTAGTTGGGGCCTACGGGAATGACGATGACGGCACTGACTCCGGTTCGGTTTACCTGTTCACCAAGCCCAGCGGTGGCTGGGTAGATGCCACCGAGACGGTCAAGCTGACCGCTCCCGACGGCGCAGCGGACGATAACTTCGGGGATTCCGTAGCGGCGGGCGGTGGTAGGGCCATAGTCGGGGCGCCCGGGGACGAAAGCGATACTGGCGCGGCTTACGTGTTCAGCATCCCCACATGGAGCAACATTTCCAACAGCGACAAGGACACCACATCCCACACGGTGACCGGTCTGGACAACGATGTGGAGTACACCTTCCTGATTCGACCGGTGGACAGTGGCGGTCCCGGCCCTGCCTCTGGGAGCAAACACGCCAAGCCGCAGCAAGCTCCGGCGGCCACGCCGGCCAATCTGACTGCCGCGGCGGGCGTTGGCGAGGTGACGCTGTCCTGGGACGACCCCAACGACTCCACCATCACGGCCTATAAGTACCGGCAAAAGGAGGCCGACGGCAGCTTCGGACAGTGGACCACGATCCCAGATAGCGCATACGGCGAGGCCAATACCACCGGGTACACCGTTTCCAACCTTACAAACGGCCAGACCTACACTTTCCAGATACGGGCGATGGACGAGGACGGCGATACCGCAAACTCGAACGACGTCACCGTCACGACGATACTAGCCGCTCCGGCGAACCTCACGGCCACTGTGGGCGTGGGCGCCGGCCAGATTGCGCTTGACTGGGACAATCCGAACAACACCCTAATCACGAAATACCAGTACAGCACCAACGGCGGTACGAGTTTCACCGACATCACCGGCAGCGGCGCCACCACCACCGCGTACACCGTGACTGGCCTGGAAAACGGCACCGAATATACCTTGGCAGTGCGGGCGGTCAACGCTTCGGTCAACGGCGAGGCAGCCACCGTGACCGCCACGACGCGCCTCCCGCTCGTGCCCTCCTTCGTGAGCAACATCGGCCAACCTACCGACACCAGTGTTGGCGCCGACGCCGACTTGTCTAGCGACCAGGCTCAGCAATTCTCGACGGGCGCGAATGAGACAGGCTACGTCTTGGGAAGTATCGACGTGCACTTTCAAAGCGCTCCAGGTAGTGGGGTCCTTACGGTGTCGGTGCGGGAGCCGAACACCAATGCCGATCCGGGCAGCACGGTGCACACCTTGACCAACCTAGGCACCATAGAGCCGGGATTCGTGCGGTTCACCGCCCCTGACAACGCCCAGCTGGGTGCAAACACCTTCTACTTCGTACACCTGACTTTTAGCGGCAGCGGAACTCCTCCCCGATTGAGAACTACGGCATCCACGCAATGAGGATGCCGGCGCGGCCGCCAATTGGTCCATGAACGAACTACCGCCACCAAGCCGATTCGTCATTAACAGGTTGGGCCTACCAATCGAATCTGCTAAAAATCAGTATCAATCAAGTACTCGACCTCCCGGCCGCCCCGGCCAATCTCGAGGCCACGGTGGGTGACGGCCAGGTTGTGCTTTCCTGGGACGACCCGCAAGACGACTACATCACCAGTTATGACATCAGTACCGACGGCGGTACGAACTACACGAGCGTTCCCATCAACTCTTCGGACCTGGCATACGACAGCGTAGAAGACACCATCACATACGTTACCGGCCTGCCCAACGGCGCGACGTACAACTTGGCCGTGCGCGCAGTCAACAGTACCGGCAATGGCACGGCATCCACCCAGAGCGTGGTGATGATGCCGACCGCCCCGACGGGGTTCACGGCTATGCCGCGTGACCAGCGGGTCGAACTTAGCTGGGATGACCCCGGGAATACGACCATAACCGAGTACCAGCTAATGCAGCTCGCTGAGGAGAGCGGGCTGACCGCCGACGATGGCGCGAAGAACGACAGGTTCGGAGTTTCGGTGGCGGTGGACGGCAATACGGCCGTGGTCGGCGCCTTCCAGCCCACCTATACGGATCCCGACACCAGTCTGGACGTTAGCAGGCCCGGCGCGGCCTACGTCTACACCAAGGATTCCAACGGTGCGTGGAGCCAGCAGGCCAAGCTGACCGCCTCCGATGGCGCGGATGGTGACGAGTTCGGAATCTCCGTGGCGGTGGACGGCGATACCGTGGTGGTTGGGGCCCGTGGGAACGTCAGCAAAACGGGCGCAATCTACGTGTTCACCAAGCTGGCAGATGACGACTGGACCGCCACCACAACTGTGGCCAAGCTCACCGCTACAGGCGGCGCGGCGGACGACCTGTTCGGAGCCTCCGTGGCGTTGTACGGTGACAGCACCATCGTGGTCGGTGCGCCCGCAGCCGGATCGGCATACGTCTTCACCAAGAACTCCGGTGTGTGGAGCCAGGCGGCCGATCTTACCGCCACCGACGCCGCGACGGGCGACGAGTTCGGGATCTCCGTAGCGGTGGACGACGATACCATCGCAGTCGGGGCGTACGGTAAGGACGGCAACAGCCTCACCGATTCCGGTTTGGTCTACGTGTTCGTCAAGTCTGGGGGCGCCGCCTGGGCCACGACGACTGAAACCGTGCAGCTCAGGGCGTCCGACAGGGACGCCAACGACAATTTCGGTCGTTCCGTAGCAGTGGACACCGACACCGGCACAATAGTCGTTGGCGCGTCCGGAGACCGGAACACGGTCGGCGGCACTGAGGTCGGCACCGGTTCGACCTACGTATTCACGGAACCCAACACCGGTTGGGCCAACAGTGGAGGCACCGAGACAGCCAAGCTCACCGCGTCAGACGGCGCCCATAGCGACCAGTTCGGTCGGTCCGTTGCAGTGGACGGCGACACCATCGTGGTCGGGGCTCACCAGAACGACGACGACGGCTCGGATTCCGGTTCGATCTACGTATTCATCAAGCCCACGAACGGCTGGACCGACACTACTGGCACGGTCAAGCTCACCGCCTCCAACGCCGCGACGGGCGACCGGTTCGGAATCGCGCTGGCGCTGGACGGTGACACTGCATTGGTGGCTGCGCCCAGGAACGACGCCAATGATGACGACGACGACACCGGCAACGATGTCCTCGATACCGGTTCTGCCTACGTTATCGGGACATCGGGGTGGGCCAAAATCCCCGACGACGACGCCGGGAACAGGTACCACGAGGTAACCGGCCTGACCAACAACATCACATACACGTTTGCGGTCCGCGCGGTGAACCCGTCCGGTTTTGGAGGGGCAGCCACTGACACCGCCACGCCCGTGCCCTTACCAGCTGCCCCCGTTAACCTCTCAGCCACGCCGGGCGATGGCGAGGTCGCCCTTTCCTGGGACGATCCGGGCAACGCCACAATCACGAAGTACCAGTACAGCACCGACGGGGGCGCGAATTTCTCGGACTTCGACGGTGGCAGCAGCGCGTCCACCACCTCATACACCATAACCGGACTGGACAACGGAGTCACATACACGTTAGCGCTGCGTGCGGTGAACCCTACCGGTAACGGCGAGGCATCCACCGTGACCGCCTTGACACTGCCGGCCAAGCCCACCGGACTCACCGGGATCGAGTACAACTCCCAAGTGGAGTTGGGCTGGGACGACCCCGACGATTCCACCATAACCAAGTACCAACTGTTGCAGATTACGCCGAGAAAGCTTACCGCCGGAGTCGTCGGCAGGGATGGCGACTTCTTCGGGATGGCCGTGGCGGCAGACGGTGACACCGCGTTGGTTGGGGCGTTGCAGGCTTATGACGCTGACTTCAACAATCGCCCGGGTGCTGCTTACGTATTCACCAAAAATTCGGAATCCGGGGAGTGGATCCAGGCCACGCTGACGGCCTTGGACGGGAATAATGGCGACGAGTTCGGGCGGTCCGTAGCGTTGGATGGCGACACCGCCGTGGTCGGGGCTCCCGGAGCCGATAAGGGTGTGGCGGGCGAAGGCCAGGTCACCGGCACCGGTGCGGCTTACGTTTTTATCAGGGATTCGGCCGGATCGTGGACCCAGGCGGCAAAGCTCACCGCCGACGATGCCGCGGAGGACGACCAATTCGCGTATTCCGTCGCGGTGTACGACGACACCGTCGTGATTGGGGCGCACCAGGACGACGACGACGGCGCTGAATCCGGTTCGGCCTACGTCTTCACCAAGCCCGCTAACGGCGGTTGGACCTCGACTAATACTGCGGTCAAGCTGACCGCCCCTGACGCTGCGGCAGGCGGTTACTACGGTAATTCCGTGGCGGTGTCCGGCGACACCATCGTCGTCGGGGCCCACAAGGCCGATTCGGCCTACGCAATCACCAAGCCATCGTCCGACGCCAACGACGACGGCTCGATAGATTGGCAAGACTGGGACGCCCTGGATGCCGATGGCAAGGCCACTTTGACGGCCACACTCACCGCCGACGAAGGCGAGGCGGGAGATGACTTCGGTATCTCCGTGGCGATAGACGGTGACACCGTCGTAGTCGGTGCGAACAAACACGACCAAAGCGGTACCGTGACCAATTCCGGGGCGGCCTACGTTTTCACCAAGCCTGGCAACGCGTGGGCCACCGGTACTGAGACGGCCATGCTTACCGCCTCAGATGGGGCGAAAGACGACGAATTCGGCAATTCCGTGGCGGTGTACGGCGACACCGTCGTGATTGGGGCGCACAAGGACGACGACAAGGGGGACGAGTCCGGTTCAGCATACGTCTTCACCAAACCCGCCGCCGGCTGGGACACCACTACGGAGACAGCCCAAATCATCGACCACGCTGGCGTGGGGGACGACTTGTTCGGGTGGTCCGTAGCGGTGGACGGTAGTACCGTCGTGGTTGGCGCATACGGGGACGACAATAATAAAGGGGCAGCCCATATTATGGGCATCCCGTCCTGGGCTGACATTTCCAGCAGCGCGTCCGGCGAAGCCAACGCGACCTCCTACATGGTGACAGGCCTGACCAACGACGTGGTGTACACCTTCCAACTCCGAGCGGTGAACGACAGCGGACATGGCCCCGCCTCTAACAGGCTCGAAGCTACGCCCAAGGCGGTACCACACGCCCCAGCCAACCTGTCGGCCAAGCCGGGAGACGGCCAGGTTGCGCTTACCTGGGACGATCCCGGCAACGACACAATCGACAGTTACGACGTCAGCAGCGACGGCGGCGCGAACTATACGAGCGTCGCCTCCGACTCCTCGGACCTGGTATACGACAGCGATGAAGACACCATCGCATACACCGTAACCGGCTTGACCAACGGCGTCACGCACACCTTGGCGCTGCGCGCCGTGAACAGTTTGGGCAATGGCGCAGCATCCACCGTGTATGTCGTGATGTTGCCGGTCGCCCCGACGAATCTGTCGGCTGCGCCGGGTGACGGCAAGGTTGCGCTCTCCTGGGCTGATCCCGGCAACGCCACAATCACGAAGTACCAGTACAGCACCGAAGGGGGCGCGAATTTCTCGGACTTCGACGGCGGAAGTAACTCGGACACCACTGCATCCACCGTCACCGACTTGACCAACTACACAGGGTATTCATTCCAGATCCGCGCCGTAAACGAAACCGGCGCCGGCCCGGCCTCGAACAGCGCCAGCGCCACTCCCAGGGCTCCGAAGCCAGCCAAGCCGGCCGGCCTGACCGCGGTGGCTGATGACAAGAAAGTGACGCTGAGCTGGCAAGACCCCGATGATTCGACCATAGACAAGTACCAGATATCGAAGGTGATCCCGGAAAACTTTCTCACCGCATCTGACGGCGCGGCCGGCGCCCATTTCGGGACTTCCGTAGCGATCGACGGCGACACGGCTGTAGTCGGGGCGGACCGGGCAAATAGTAAGAGGGGTTCGGCCTATATATTCACCAGGAATTCTCAAACCGGTGTGTGGAGCCAGGCGGTCAAGCTCGACGGCGAAAATGAGGGCGACCAGTTCGGGTGGTCGGTTGCGGTCGACGGAAACACCGTTGTGGTTGGAGCCCACGCGTTCGACGGAGGTGTAGACCTGAAGAATTCCGGTGCGGCCTACGTATTAACCAAGCCAAGCGGCGGTTGGGGCGATTGGGACGGCCTGGATGACGCAGTCCAGCTGACCCCGTCGGACCCTCAGTCCGGCGCTTTATTCGGAGGTTCCGTAGACTTGGACGGTAACACACTGGTGGTTGGGTCTCGCCTCGCTGACGTTGGCGGCTATCTGAGTGCTGGTGCGGCCTATGTGTTCACCGAGACCAACGATGTGTGGAGCCAAGCGGCCAAGCTGACCGCCTCCACAAGCTTGCAGCTCGCCTATCTCGGGTACTCGTTAGCGGTGGACGGCGACACTGTATTGGTAGGGGCGTACGGGGACGACACGGTCTTCGGTGAGTTAGGAAGCGGTTCGGCCTACGTCTTTGACAAGCCTCCCGGAGGCTGGACCGACGGAAATGAGACTGCCAAGCTGACCGCCTCCGACCGCCAGCCGAGCGGCTACTTCGGGTTTTCCGTAGCGCTGGACGGCGACACTGCGGTGATCGGAGCAAGTCAGCACAGCGACCCCATTACCGGCGCCGGTTCCGGCGCCGCCTATGTCTTCACCAGGGAATCGGGTGTGTGGGGCGAGAAGGCCAAACTCACCGCCTCCGACGCCGCAGCCAGGGATAACTTCGGAGTGTCCGTGGCAGTGGACGGGGATACCGTCGTAGTTGGGTCGTGGCAAGACGACGACAACGGGCGCAACTCCGGTTCGGGTTATGTTTTCGAAAAGCCTGCCCTTGGGTGGGCCAGCACCTTTGAGACCCTCAAGCTAACCGCCCCCGCCGTCGGGGGCAACGATAGGTTCGGATGGTCAGTGGCAGTGGACCTGCATGCTCAACGCGGTGATCTCGCACTCGTCGGGGCGTACAGTGACGATAACGCAAACGGCATCAATGCCGGTTCGGTCCACGTGCTCGGCATCCCGAATTGGGTGGACATAGGCGGCAGCGACGATGCAACCATTTCCCTCACAGTAACCAAGGAGCCCGACGGAACCGACACCGACTTGAGCAATGGAACGGAGTACAACTTCCAAATCCGGGCACTGAACAAAAGCGGCTATGGCCCTGCCTCGGACGGCGCCAGCGTCACTCCTCTTGGGGTGCCGGCCGCGCCCTTCCTGAGCGCAGCGGCGGGCGACGGCCAGGTGACGTTGAGCTGGACTAAGCACGTCCCCACCGACCCCATCACTATTGGCCCTATCACGAGGTACGAGTACAGCACCAACGGCGGCAGCACGTTCACCGAAATCGATGACACCGATATCGACGACAGCGATGCCAAAAACCTTGCATACACTGTTACCGGGCTTACGAACCTCACAGACTACAACTTCCAGATCCTCGCAGTGAACGTGATCGGCGAAACCCCTTCTGACACAGTCAGTGCCACGCCCACAAATGTGGCACCAGGGGAGCCGCAAAATCTGACTGCAATCCCAGGCGACACTCAAGTGCGGCTAATTTGGGATGACCCCAACGACTCTTCGATCGATAAGTACGAATACCGATGGAAAGTGGGAACAGCCGAGACGGATTTTGGAGACGAAGACGTCTGGTACCAAATCCCCGAGAGTGACGCTGCCACCATCAGATACACCGTTACCGGGCTGAGTAACGGGACATCCTATGCGTTCCAAATACATGGGGTGGACAATGGAGAAGCGGGCGCAGCTGCCACTGCCACTGCCACGCCCACGGGCGTAGATACGAATAATGTCCCGATACCGCCAAGCAAGCCGAGCGGGTTCACTGCGGCCAGCGGCCACCGGCACGTGACGCTGACGTGGGACGACCCCGACGACTCTTCGATCGACAAATACCAGTACCAGTATTTGGCAGAGAACGCCGACGGCACCTTCACCGCGTGGGGCGCTGATTGGCCGGACATTCCCGACAGCGCGCCGGGCGAAAACAACGAGACTGCCTACACGGTGTCCGGACTGACCAACGGCGTAAATTACAAGTTCCGAATCCGGGCAGTGGACCTGGTGGACGAAGGTACCGATGATGACGAATTTAGTGCCGAATCCAACGAAGCCGAAGCGATACCCTTGCCTGATAAACCTGGAGCGCCGACCAACCTCACCGTGACCGAACAAAATCAGCAGGTGACGCTGAACTGGCGGGCTCCCACAAATTCTTTGGTAGACACTTACGAGGTCTTGCATTTCCAGGTTACCGAGCTTGCCGCCACGAACGTTGTTCAGGAAGACAAGTTCGGGTATTCCGTAGCGGTGGATGGCGACATAGCAGTAGTGGGAGCCCACCGGGATAACGCCGATGAATCTAGTGGCATCGTTGATTCCGGCGCCGCCTATGTCTTCACCCGGAGTGGTGGCGTGGTGTGGGATGCAGGGGTCAAGCTTACCGCATCCGACGGCGCCCCGTACGACAACTTCGGGATATCCGTGGCGGTGGACGGCGAAACCGTCGTGATCGGGGCGTCCGGCGACGACGATAACGGCGCCGATTCCGGCTCGGTCTATGTATTCACCAGGGACCCGGATTCAGGTGTGTGGAGCCAAGCGGCCAAGCTGACCGTATCTGATGGCGAGGCGCTCGACTACTTCGGGCATTCGGTGGCAGTGAGCGGTAACACCGTGCTGGTGGGGGCGTACCAAGACGACCGGGAGGAGACTGACACCGAGACTGAGTTGGAAGATCCCGGATCGGTCTACGTGTTCACAAAGCCCAACAGCAATGGCGGCTGGGACGACTGGGACGACTTGCCACAAACAGGCGCCAGTGATCCGGAAGAAGATAAGGACGATTTGACGGCCAAGCTGACCGCCTCCGACGCTGCGGATGACGATTATTTTGGGACTTCCGTAACCTTGGACGGTGATACGGCAGTGATCGGAGCGCCCGAAGACGATGAAAACGGCATTGATTCGGGCTCGGTCTACGTGTTCGTGAAGCCCCTCACTGGCTGGGCCACGACCAGTACGCATACGACCAAGCTGACCGCCGGCGACGGCGCGGCGCAGGACAACTTTGGGTATTCCGTGGCGGTGGACGTTGATGCCCTCGAGATTAGCGGTGTTGAGGTGGAACTTACCACCGTCGTGGTGGGAGCTTATCGGCATGACCCTGTTGACCCCGATTCAGACCCCAATGCGCCCTCGTACTTGCTGGATGCAGGTGCGGCCTATGTCTTTACCAGAGATTCGGGAGGCACGTGGGATACTGGGGAAAAGCTAACCGCCGAGGATGGTGAGACGGGCGACTACTTCGGGTATTCGGTGGCGGTGGACGTTGATACCGTGGTTGTAGGAGCTTACCAAGACGACGATAACGGCACTGATTCCGGTTCGGCCTATATCTTCACCAGGGATTCAGAGACCAATACATGGAGCCAGAACAACAAGCTGACCCATGAGAACGGCGAGGCGGGCGACTGGTTTGGGTATTCGGTAGCGGTAGACACCGAAGCTCACACTGCATTGGTAGGAGCTGGTTCGGCCCACGTTATGGACATCCATGACTGGCATGACGTCGCTGCAAGCGGGCCGGTGATTACGCACACGATTGCGGACTTGACCAATAACCGGGAGTACGACTTCGCGGTCCGCGCAGTGAACCTTGCTGGCACCGGCGAACCTGCAGAAATGGAGGCCATGCCTGTACGTGCCGTGTACACCCCGCCACCCAACGCCTTTCCTAGGTTTGAAGAGGGCACCCGCACTAACCGAGCGGTCCCGGAGGACGCGGCCATTGGGACAGCCGTAGGGACCCCGGTGGGGGCCATCGATGCGGACCAGGACTCATTGCTATATTCGTTGGTGGGGCCAGACCAGGCGTTTTTCGATTTAACCCAGGACACGGGGCAGCTCAGCACCAAGACCTTGTTGGACTACGAGGTCCGGGATGAATACTCGGTGCGGGTGACGGTGAGCGACCGCAAGGGTGGAGCTGCCAGCATCGACGTGACCATCACCATAGAAGACGTGGGTCCACCTTCACGGCCAGAAGCTCCTGAAATAATCAGTACCGGCCCGACTGGTCTAGCGATTAGCTGGAAGGCGCCAGACAACCAGGGGCCAGCAATCACTGACTACGATGTGCAGTACCGGGAGGCCGGTGGAGAGTTCCGGGACGCCGGGTACGACGGCGTCGGCACATCCATGACCCTGAATGATCTTGAGCCGGAGACCAGCTACGAGGTACAGGTGAGGGCTATCACCGACGAGGGAGCCAGCCTTTGGTCGGAATCAGGCATAGGCGAGACCGAAGAAGACCCGCCTCCGACGCTGGAGCCTACACCAACGCCGGAGCCTACCCCGACGCCGGAGCCAACGCCTGCACCAACGCCGGAGCCTACACCAACACCAACGCCGGAGCCTACACCAACACCAACGCCGGAGCCTACACCAACACCAACGCCGGAGCCTACGCCTGCACCGACGCCGGAGCCTACACCAACTCCGACGCCGGAGCCTAAGCCTACCCCGACGCCGGAGCCTAAGCCTACCCCGACGCCGGAGCCTAAGCCTACCCCGACGCCGGAGCCTACGCCTACTCCAACGCCGGAGCCTACACCTGCACCAACGCCGGAGCCTACGCCTACTCCAACGCCGGAGCCTACACCTACTCCAACGTCGGAGCCTACACCTACTCCAACGTCGGAGCCTACACCTACTCCAACATTAACTGGGCCCTCACCCACACCCACGGCGGACGATGGAGACGAAGGATTCCCTTGGTGGGCCATCACGGTGGTACTAATTGGGTTTGTCGCCGGATTTGTACTCATCGTTGTGGTGCGACGTAGCCGGAGATACCGGAGATAGGAGAGGAAGCTACCGTCGCATCCGTCTTGAATTACATCTCCAGCTTCGCCACCGCCGTCATTCCTCCGGATCAGGCAGGAGAACTCTTCGACTCTGGCAGGTGGCCCGCCGCCGGGATGTTAGGCAAGGCGCCTTACGGGCTGGCCCTTACTTCGGGCAGAGCTAACTCAATCCTTCGCCTCTGGTGTCAGCTATAGCAAGGGCTGTTGAAGCCTAAGTGCCTAAGCTGACGATCCATGCCTGCCACCGCGTCCCCTAAGATTGGGGCGCCGATCTTAATCGGGAACCGGGGAAGGAACTGGTGAGCATCGACAGGGACAGCTCCAGGTTGGGGTTACCTCAGTTCAGTGCATTCAGCCTTCTGGAGCTAGGGATCGTGCAAGCTGCCATCTACACCTGTATACACATTTGAGATAGGTCTGTTATAATACGGATTGCAACGCACAGTCTTGCCAAGGTTTCACACAGCAACGGTCCAACAGATTCCTCGTTCGTGTCTTTTCGCCCTGCGCTGAATCACAGGTGTCACCTCCATAGCTAAGGAGTCTTTTGCCCATGCTTGTTAGACCTCTATCCGGTCGCCCACCGTCCGGCCGTGCCCAGCGTCACCACGCTGTTTGCGCAGATTGCGGCACGTCTACGACCGTCCCCTTCCGGCCAACTCATGGCAAGCCGGTATACTGCCGCCCGTGCTTCAAGGCCCATCGGAGCGGCCCTTCCTCAACTGTCATAGCGCCCGTGAGCGAGCACCCCACTGCCGTAGGTGATCCCCCCGTCGATAACGCTCCTGACGGTGTGGCGGTGTTCTCTGGAATGCCTTTGAAGGCCGCTACCAGAGCTGCGATTCTCCGGATGAACATATTGGAACCCACACCGATTCAGGAAGGGGCCATCCCAAAGCTCCTTGAGGGACGGGACTTGATAGGCCAGGCGCGTACCGGATCCGGAAAGACGCTGGCGTTTGCAGTGCCCCTGGTCGAGCAGTGCGACGCATCGCTGCGGCAGGTCCAAGCACTTGTGCTGGTACCCACCCGCGAACTGGCCATCCAGGTGGCCGGAGTCATCGAGGCCCTCGCTTCTCTACAGCAACTCCGAGTGACGCTGCTCTATGGCGGCCGGTCCATAAGGCCAGAGTATACAGCGTTGAAGAACGGACCCCAGATAATCGTTGGGACGCCAGGCCGTACCCTGGACCACCTGCGCCAAGGCACTCTCCAACTGCAGTCAGTTGGATTCCTTGTTCTGGATGAGGCAGACGAAATGCTGGACCAGGGATTTGCCCGGGACGTCGAAGCCATCATAGATCGGACGCCCAGAGAGCGACAGACGGCGCTCTTCTCCGCAACCATGCCGGAGTGGGTAACCCAGACCTCAGCGAAGCACATGCGCCGGCCCGTGAGAGTGGAGGTGGACGCAGGTTTGCAAGCTCCGCCCAGCGTTGAGCACCTGGTCTACAGCATTCAGCAGAGCGACAAGATTGAAGCTCTCCAGACGCTGTTGAATCAGCGGGATGGCGCTTCGGTTCTCGTTTTTCGAAAGACCAAGCACAGCGTCAAGAAGCTGGCAAGATTGCTGGATTCGTTGGGGTACCCGGTTGGGGCGCTCCAAGGAAATCTAAGCCAGGGCGCGCGGGAACGCGTCTTGACAGACTTCCGTTCTGGCGCGGCGGCTATCCTGGTGGCAACAAATGTGGCCGCCAGAGGCCTGGACATTGAGGGCCTTGGCCAGGTCATCAACTATGATCTGCCAGACTCGGAGCTGCTGTTCACTCACCGGGTCGGACGGACCGGACGCTTGGGCCGCTCCGGAGAAGCCGTAACATTTGTCACGTTAGAGGAGGAACGTAAGTGGCGTGCGATTGAGAGAGCCCTAGGCCGCCACTTCACCCGAAGGCCCTGGAACACCATCCGGCAGGCAAATCAGGCACGAGAGAGAGGATTATAGCAGACCTCCCTCTGCACCATAACTGTGATACTCATAGCTCTTTCTCCCGTAGCACTTCACCTGTGAGAGTGTGGCAATAGAAGTAGAATGACAGCCTGGGAGGATAGCTATGGTCCTGAGATACTCGCTGGTCGACAGTGTGGTAGTTAGTGTGGGAATCATTGACAAAAGCCACTCCTTCATAGCTAAGTACGACTCCCTTCAGCTACACCACTACCCATTCCGCCTTTGGCGTTTCTCCTAGGGTAGGTCATACAGACCGTGGCCGAACTTCCCTGCCCATTGAACCAGGTTGTCGATGAGGGTGTGCTTATCAAACGCCATCGACTACCTGGCGCGGAGGGCGCTCAGTGTGGCACCCCATGTGGCCGCGTTCAAGAAATCGCCAGAGGGTGTGGTGAGACCACGCTGGGATCCTCGGCTTGACGGGACGTGACCAAGATGGCTCCCCCTCTTCTCAATCCTTTACCAGTTCCAACACTCTATGAGACGGCCCCGCAGGCTGCTCGACAATTCGTTACGTGCCTATTATAATAATGGCGCTCGGCTCGGTTGATCTCTAATGCCGTCATATGGTAGACATGATGATCACCCATTTGACATTCAAACTGGAGGATAAGGACTTATGGAAGGCATCTTCTTTCTGCTGATAGGCGCAGCGATCTTCTCACAGTCTTGGTACGTGCTTGGACTGTATTCCGAGGGTCGGACTATGGGCGTGTTTACGACGGGGCTCGGTCTGCTGACTCTGGGCACCATCATGTTCGGCACGACCATTACACCAACCCTGATCTCCGGTGAAGGTTCCACCGAGCTGTTGACCGCACTGACAGCGCTCATCTTCCTCTGGGCTATCTACTCCCTGGCCGTTGGAGCACATGGCATCTGGGACACGGACCCGCGCGCCATTGGCTTGTACAGCATTTTCCTTTCCATCGGCTCCCTAGTAGTCTTTCTCATATTTGCACTGTCTATGGCTGAAGGCGGGGTGTTCGAGCATTCTCTTGGTATATGGCTCGCAATGTCAGCCGTTCCATTCGTACTCACCATCATCTCCGCGATCGTCTTCTTCTACCTAACCTTCCAATTACAAGTTCTGAGGCTAGTCGCGGGCTGGTTTATGCTCTTCGGCGGCACCGTTGTTGGACTGGTGGGCCTCTGGGCGCTCACGTCTGTCATCGCGTAGCGCGTAGGTTGAGTTGGCCCGCCGTGGAAGTCCCGGCAAAACAAACTGAAGGATCCGTGAGGCACAGGTGAGTTCGTGCCGTGGTCGGTGTGGCCTATACCATTCAGTTCAGTGAGCGCGGCTTAATTGGATGGCGTATCTAGGAATCTATGACAAACGAAATTACTATCGAGTCCATCATATCCGAGGCCGAGAGCGAGGCTGCCAGGTACTCTTGGGAGGGGACCTTTGAGGAATATATCCGCCTCGTCTCCAGCGACCCTTTGAAGAGCCGCCTCTCTCACGCCTATATCTACGACGCCATCATGTCTATGGGCTCAAACGTGACCCCCAAAGGCGATCGCACTTACAATCTGTTCCAGGACGAGATATTTGGGCTGGAAGAGCCGCTCGACCGCATCGTTCAATACTTCGCCGCCTCTGCACAGAGGTTCGAGGTGCGCAAGCGGATACTCCTGCTCTTAGGCCCTCCGGCCAGTGGCAAGTCCACCGTCATCGATCTCATAAAGCACGCCATGGAGACCCATTCCAGGACCGACAAAGGCGCCGTCTATGCCATCAAGGGATGTCCGATGCAGGAGGAGCCCCTGCATCTGATCCCGAAAAGACTCCGGCCACAGCTCTATGACCAGTACGGCATCTACGTCGAGGGCGACCTCTGCCCCCGGTGCCGCTACATGGTCAGGACCGAGTACCAGGGCCGGTATGCGGATGTCCCCGTGGAGCGAGTGACGTTCTCCGCGCAAGAGGCGGTCGGCATCGGCTGCTTCATGGCAAACAACCCCAACCCATCTGACTCGTCCCTACTGGTCGGGAGCGTCAATACGGACCAGCTCGAGGGTGACCGGCTTGAGGTGGCTGGGAAGGCATTCAGGCTCGACGGGGAGTTCAACGTCGCCAACCGGGGCATAATCGAGCTCGTCGAGATGTTCAAGGCCAACAAGCACCTCCTCACCGCTCTGCTCAGCCTTGCGCAGGAGCAGACCATCAAGATGGAGAAGTTCGGCTCTGTATACGCCGACGAGGTCATAGTAGGGCACTCCAACCAGGGAGATTTCGAAGAGTTCTCGAGAGACAAGAGTTCCGAGGCTCTCAAGGACCGTATCATCGCTGTCCAGATCCCCTACAACTTAAAGTTCACCGAAGAGGTCAATATCTATCGGAAGATGCTCAAGGCGAGCCACATGGGGGACGTACACATAGCTCCCCTGACCCTGCGGGTGGCGAGCGCGTTCGCCGTTCTGGCGCGGATGGACCCGCCTGACCGTCAGGGTATGTCGATGCTGGACAAGCTGAATCTCTACGACGGCCATGTGGTCCCTAACTTCTCCAGGCAGATCGTGCGCGATATGCAGCGTCACCACCCAATGGAGGGAATGAACGGTATATCACCTAGGTATGTGATGAACCGCATTGATGCTGCTGCCAGCCAGCCTAACGTCCGTTGTATTACGCCCCTTGGCGCCTTAGGCAGCCTTTGGGAAGGTATTGGTGAGAATGTGGGCTACGAGGCCGACGTCGCGACCAAGATTGCGCTGATCACAGACGCCGTGCAAGTGTACGACGACCTAGCGGTTCGCGAAGTACGGATTGCAAGCGAGGAGGCATTTGAGGCAAAGGCCAAGGACCTGCTCACGAGCTATGTGACCGACCTTAGTTCGTACTTGGCGGACATTTCCAAGGGCAGTTACAGACCCACCCGTGCCGACGCCGAAAGGGAGCGCGACATGCGGAAGATGGAACGCGTCCTCGGAGTCACCGACCGCAATAAGGATGAGTTCCGGCGCGAGATGCAAGAGCGCGTCGCGACCTGGCAGAGCAGAGGCTGGACCTTTGAATACGACTCCGACCCGCGCCTGAAGGAGGCCATCGAGAAGCGGATTCTCATCACGCCAAATGACCTCAACAAGAACCTTACCCGACCGCGCTCTGCTAGGCAGCGGATCGACTGGGCGCAGCGATGGAAGAACATCACCTCCAGGCTGATCAATTCCTACGACTACTGTAGCATCTGTGCCAATGACCTTATCAGGTATGTCGACCATATTCTGAACGGCCGTCCGTCCATCAAGACGCCTCGCAACGAGAGTGTGGAGTGGCTCTGGGAGAGGGTCCCTCAAGATGGGGATCCGGTTGTTGAATAACGTATAACAAGACGTTCTAACACTCCATGAGGTGAGAGGATAGGTCTGTGCAACCAGGTCGAGCAGCGCAAACCGCTCGCCTTCTCTTTCCGGTCTGAGACGACGGAACGGGTGCAGACCCTTGCGTCCACCTAGAGATTCTCTAATGTGACGAAGCCTTCCCTGGATAGACCCTGGAATAACTCCAAAATGTGGCGTGGGTCTAGGTCGAAGTTGAATTCAGCACAAATGGCGTTGGCGATCTCATTCACACTCCGGCTACCGTCTGTGAGATTCCATATCTCGTCCCCGATTATTCGAAGCGAGTCGAAGCGTACTCTGGGGTCCCGAGCAGTCATTTGCTCGGACATGCGGATTAGAGTCCAATAGTCGGCGCCGGCGAGGCCGGGCGCGTCCCTATCGATCAGTCGTTTCGGCACAACTTCCCCTGGAGCAAACTCCTCCTCTGGGGCCGCCTCCGGCAGCGAGTCTAGCGCCTCCGCCAGCCGGTCTTGGATTCGTTTCTGTAGCTGGTTCTTGGTCGTTTCCAGGACTTGTCTATCTTCGGAGTCACCGGCGAGCACCAGAGACGATGCAACTGCCTCTTGGTCGCGAACAGCCAGGTGTGCCAGGCGCTTCTTGGTGGCCGCAGCCGGTCCTTCGCCTCGCAGTGCAATACGGCTCAATCTAAACTCGCTGCGCGCCGTCACTTCCTTCATGATCTTGCCCGCTTCCTGGGAGCCGGCGTAGGCCAACTCCAAAGCTGCCAGTGCTGTAACTACGCCACATCTGCGGAAGACTCCGGGGTCAAGCACGTCGGCAGTCAGATAGTCAGTGTGGAAGTACAGGTCCGGCCAGGACATCAACAGCGGAGACGGTATGCCAAAGGCGGGATAATACTTGTTGTCGCTCCAGGGCGTGTAAGGCAGGTCTGCGAAGTTCACAAACGGAATCTCATTGTCATTGCTGAACACCCAGCGCGTATCCTTGGGAGTGGATTCCATGAGAGACACAAAGTAGTCGTTGATGAATGAAGGGACGGAATCCGGAGAGTGATAGAACAGCAACGCCGACTTGCTTTTCCTCTGGTCATGTCCGACGCTGTCCAGTGCAATGGAAACAATCGTTTTCTCGGCCTCTTCCCGATGGTTGTGGACGTAGTGCTTGGTCCCGTGCCCTTCCACGTCTATGAGGAATCTTATGGTGCGGCGCGGCCGCGGAATACGACCGTCTGAAATGAGGCTGGATATCACACGACCCATTTCGGCCAGCATTGCGGGTCCTGAAGCACAGTTGGCGCCCGGCTTGGTGCCTGCCGTGGAATGACAGACAAAGTGGATGAACTCATCCGCCTTGTCGGTGCCGGTTATGTCCGCGAAGAGATTCTGAGCCTCTCCCTTGAAAGTCTTGGCCTGGATGTCCACCCAAACCCTGGTGGTTCCTTGCCTTGAAATGGAGGCAAGCTGCTCCGCGGCGTGGTAGTTCACGGCAAGTCCCCAGATTTCGGGGCGGCTGGAAGGCATTCGCAGAAGCTGCACAGGATCGGGCAAAGATTCCCTGGTGCGAAATGGAGACGTAGGGTAGAGCAAGGTGTCTGTGATCACGCCCACGGCGCCGTGCTCGGCGGCCAGCTTGACCGCGTGCCCAAAGGTGCCGGGCACCGTGGTGCTTCGCACCAGGACCGCCTTGCCTGCAACCTCCTGTTTCTCATAATCTTCCGCCCGCTCGCCCGTGCCCACGTCCACCAGCTCGACGGTCACTCCTCCTTCCGGGGTTGACGGCGTCCACCAGGGCAGGCAGGAAGGAGCCTCTTCGTAAGACACCAGGAGTTTGCCGTTGGGCGACCCCACGCGCAGTTCGGCGCTTACGGGTTCCCAGGCCAGGGGCATGGTTTGACTCAGCAGCTTGGTCTCGCCGTCCAAGGGAAATCGTTCCACCCAGACTCTGTCCATGCCGTTGTCTCTGAGAAGCTGCGCCACGAAATCCGTGGCTCGGTGGTACCCGGACGAACCCGGCGAACGGTAGAAACTGGTCATGTGAGCGGCGGATTCCAGCGCTCGCTCACCGGATAGCTCGGTTTCCAGAAGCTGTACGAGTTCTTTTCTTTGCATTGGTTGGACTTCCTTATTGAGGCTGTTATGTTCCCTAACGTCCGCTAGTTGACATGGAATCCGTTGGATGAGTAGGCGGCGGAATTGGGGTCGCTTGGGATGTACTGGGCGTTACCCTGCTTTCCCACCAGCTTGCCGTCTTCTATGATCACGTTGCCCCGCACCATGGTAAGCACCGGCATTCCCAGCAACTCCATGCCCTTGAACGTAGAAAAATCGCTCTTGCCGTGCTCTTCGTCCACCACGTGTCTCTTTGCCGGGTCCCAGACGACGACGTCGGCATCCGAACCGGGCTGAAGCGTGCCCTTGCGAGGGTATATGCCGAAGATCTTGGCGGGGTTTTCGCAGAAGACCTGAACGAACTTGGGCAGGGTGATACTCCCGGTGTTGACGCCGTGCGTCCATACCACGGGCATCATGAACTCTAGGGTAGTAAGCCCTGCTCCTATATTGAAAATGTTTTCCTGACCCGGTTCCGGCTCTTCAATCGAACCCTCCATGGTCCCGGTCAGCTTCAACGCACGCGTATACCCCGTGTAATCGCTTCCGATCACATCTAACGCTCCGCTAGCCAGCCCCTGCCACATGGCTTCCTTGTCCGTCTCTTCCCTAAGAGGAGGAGCCACTTTCAGCAGATAGCCCTCCCTAATGAGGTCGTCATTGGTCAGGGAGAGATAGTGCGGGCAGGTCTCCCCATAAATGGAAAGCCCCTGGTCCTTGTAGTGTTCCAGTATGCCAACTATCTCTTTTGTACTCAGATGGACCGGATAAACCGGGCAGTCAGCCACCGTTGCCATAGTCGCGGCGCGGTGCACCGCCTCCGCTTCGATTATGTTGGGGGCGGAATCCTTGTAGTGGCGGACGGATACTCTGCCCTCGGCTCTGAACTTGCTTTCCAGGTAAGCCTTACACACGCCGTTCTCCGCATGTACCATTGCCATGCCGCCATCACAGCCAGCCAGATCCATGACCCGCATCAATAATTCGTCTGGAATAGCTAGAAGATTGGTTTGTGATCCGGGTGCTCCCCATGGGTTCCAGGTCATGAACATCTTGAAGGAGATCACGCCTAGACGAATCAGTTCGGGGATGACCTTATCGATGTCATCCTGGTCTCTTGTGGTGATCAGCCCGTGCATGGCGAAGTCGGTATACGAGGCCTCCTCAGCGTATTCCACGAACCCCCTCACTATGTCCGGGTTGTAGCTCCTCACCCCCCAGTGATTCCCGAACATCTCGTGGCGGTGCGTCTCTGAACCGACGAAGGGAACCACTGTGGTGACGCCTCCATAAGCAGCACAGATGGAGTAGGAGTCCATTTTGTCTGCGTATATGGGGTGTGCGTGGGAATCCAGGCCACCGGGAAGAACGTATTTGCCAGAAGCGTCTACGGTGCGCTTGGCGCTCCTGTGCGATAGGTCGTCTCCGACCTCATCGACCTTGCCGTCGCAAACAAGGATGTCCGCTTGTGTGATGCCTTGCCCGGAGACCAAGAGGCCTCCTTGAATGAGGACATCAGCAGTTGACATAGCCATGCTCTCCCTCCCTCCGTGTCGTTAACTTATTCCGGTTCAAGTGCCGTTGTCAATGCGGTCACGGTGGCAAGGCGAGGCCAAAGGGATACCACGCTAGTTGTTTAGCTGCGTTGCGCTGGGAGTGACTGAAGTTGGGGGCATCACCGCGTGACCAATGCGCGTCTGGATCACGCCTATTGTCTTGGCAGGCGATATTGGGTGATGCCCAACTCCATTATGTTAGCACCAAGTGCGGGGTTAGCCGGGCGTTAAGTTGATGTTGCAGGCTTGGAGAACCTGCATCGCCTCTGGTGGGAGCTGTGTCAGGTTCCCAGCCATGGCGGGGAGGAACTGCTCAAGCCCAATCTGCTCGTCCACGCAACGCAGCGCAGACGGGGAGAACGGCATGGGGGTGCCCGTGGACTGGGAGAGCGCCTGCGCTTCCTCGTCGGTCAGGCAGAGGAAGAAGCGAAAGCCTAGGAGAATCTCCTGCGGGTCTTCACTGCCCCCAAGGGCGATGTTGCTGACGCCCGACGTGGCGTATAAGGTGCGCAGGCACATGGCGCTTGCGTCGGTAAAGCCGCCGGCAACTGCGCCGATGCCTATGATGGCCAGCTCGGCGGCCTTCTCCGGGGCCACACAGTCGAAGATCATATCGAGCTGGCCGGGGACCCCGATGACCGCGACCAGCGGCTGACCGAGCATCCCCTGATAGGTGGCTTCGCCCACTTGGCCGCTGATGCAGGACTGCTCCCCCTCCGAGAACATGGCTAAGACGTCACGCGCCGGCGAGAAGAGGGTTAACTCACCCGGGGCCACGGGCGCAGGCTCCGGAGTAGGGGTAGCCGTAGGAGCGGGGGTTGGAGTAGGAGTAGCGGTAGGAGTTGGGGTTGGCGTTGGCGTGGGGGTGGCCTCCTCCGTGCACGCCGCGAGCAGCAGAATTCCCAACAATGCCACGCAGAGCGGCAGCAGTAGACGTACGCGAAAGGCACCAGGAATGATTGAGGGCATCTTTTTACTCCATGCTGTGACTAATATTAGTCCGTAATCTATTGTAAGAAGGGGTCAAAGGCAAGGAGAGTTAGAACCGAAGAGAGCGGCCAGGCCACCGGAGGCTGGCATAGCTCAGCTACGCCAGGGAAGCAACAGTCGACGATGCCGCAGGCCTCCGCGGCGGAAGGGTCATTGCGAGAGAAGAGACCCTTGTGGCATAATTCGGCGGCATCGGCGACGGAGGCGCTCTACTGTTGCATCTATGAGCACGGATGACATTGTCATACACACCAACGGCCTGACCAAGCGGTTCGGGGAAAATACCGCGGTAGACGGGCTGTCCATGGAGGTGCAAAGGGGACGCGTGTACGGGCTGCTGGGCCCCAACGGCTCCGGCAAGACCACCACCATTGGGATGCTGCTCGGTCTGCTCAAGCCGACTGCGGGCAGCTTCAGCCTGTTTGGGTTGGAAGGCCACCACGATGCCACACTGCGGCGCGTGGGGGCCATCATAGAGACGCCGTCCTTCTATCCGTACTTGTCGGGCCGGCAGAACCTAGCCTACTTCCAGATGGCGTCCGGCGGGGGACCGCGCAGCGAGCCGGACGAGCTCTTGGAGCGCGTGGGACTGAGCGGTCGCGGCGACGACAAGTATCGCAACTACTCCCTGGGCATGAAGCAGCGCCTGGGCATCGCCTACGCCCTGCTGGGCGACCCGGACTTGGTCTTTCTGGACGAGCCCACGAACGGCCTGGACCCCGCCGGAGTGATTGAGATGCGGGACCTCATCCGTAGCCTGGGCGACGGCAACCGTACTGTCCTGCTCTCCAGCCATCTCCTCCACGAAGTAGAGCAGACCTGCGACAGCGTGACCATCATCTCCCACGGACGGCTGATAGCGCAGGGCCAGGTGGCGCAGCTGCTGGCCTCCGGCGGGCGCGAGCAGGTGCGCCTGCGCACCACCGACGACACGCGGGCGCGGCCGATACTGGCGGCGCTGGAGTGGGTAAGCGACGTTACCGACCAGAACGGCGCCATGCTGGTCACGGCGCCCATCGACCGTTGCGGCGAGATAACGGCGTCGCTGGCCGGGTCGGAGGTATGGGTCACGGAGATGATGCCGGTCCAGACGTCGCTGGAGGACTACTTCCTAGAGGTGACGCGCGAGGACGACCCCGGCAGCGCCATGCCTCCCACCGATGGAGGCGGCGCTTCGTGATTGGAGAGGTCATACGCCTGACGCTGGCGGAATGGTACAAGCTGCGCCGTCGCTGGCTCCTCTGGATACTGCTGGCAGTCAGCGTACTGATAAGCCAGGCGTTCGTCTGGGGCCTGAACACTGCCTACCACGTCAACGAGGACGCACTCGGTGCGTTCATCCCGGCCTACGAGTACCGCAGTGAGGACGGGATCATAGAACTGACCTGCGCCGATGTGGCGCAGGGGCAGGTGGAGGAGAAGCTGGCGCCTCTCTCGGAGGCGGAGCGCGGGCTGATAGCGGAGAGCTTTCAGGAGTGGCAGTCCACCTGCGTGGGCTACACTACGCCGGAGGAGACTCGCCAGGCGTTCACGCTGCCCTATGCCATCACGGCCACCAGCGAAGGGCAAATATTTCCCGTTATATTCAGCTTGATTCTGGGCGCGGCCGTGCTGGGCGCGGAGTACGGATTTGGCACGCTGCGGTCCACGCTGACCCGCGGCGTGGGGCGATTGCGATACCTGGCAGCCAAGCTGATAATCGTGCTGCTGGCCGTGGCGGCGCTGGACCTTGCGGCCAGTCTGACGACGGCGCTGGGAATCCTGGTAATGGACATTGTGCCGCCGGACGAGGGTGCGTCGCTGATAGCGAGCGATGGCGAGGCGTGGCGGCGCTTTGGCGAGGCCGTGCTGCGGACCTGGGTTGTGCTGTTGCCGTACGTGTCCCTGGGCGCGCTGCTTGCGGTGCTGACGCAGTCGACGGCTCAGGCCATCTCCTTCTCGATGGCCTACTACCTCGTCGAGTTTCTGTTGCTTGGCCAGCTTTTCGGGCTGACCTCGTGGTTGCAGCGGGCGCGCGAGTTCCTGCTGAGCGATGCCGCGGGCGAGTGGATGCTGCAGTTCACGTCGCAGGCGGAGATTGCTACGGGCGCCGTCACGGAGCAGCCCAACCCGACGGCGGCGCTGTTCCTTCTGCTTGGATACAGCGCTGTGTTCATAGCCGCGGCGGTGTGGCTCTTCCTCCGCCGGGACGTCACCGGCGCCAAGGGAGAGTAGGCGCGCGGCTGGCGCGCTTTCAAGGCTGTACCCGCGCCCGCAGGGACGCCACCCACAGAACCCCCCTGGTATACCATATTGTCTCTCAGCGCCGGTATTCGTACACGCCCAGTTCTGTGTGGCGGGCGAGTACTCCAAAGTCGGCGTCGCCAATGAGGAATACAGTGAGCAAAGAGTCCCCATGACACTGAATGCAGAAAATCCCCGGACCTATGCCCCTTGATACTAGTTTGGGGTGGGCATATAATGCCCGCACTTCAAAATATAACCACTGCCCGTTCAGGTGCCCTCCTAGGGAGAATAGGGAAGGCGGTGAAAGACCGCCACGGTAGCGCCACTGTAAGCGGGGGCTTGGCCCGAGTCCACTGCCGGAAAGTCCGGTGGGAAGGAACCGGTGCACAAACCCAGCCCGCAAGTCAGGAGACCTGCCTGAACGGAAGGTGACCACTCTCCGCCTCAGAGATGGTCCCTCGAGTCCAGGGATAGAAGTCCCGGCCAGAGCACATCGAGACCTCCGGCGGAGAACCGCGGGGGGTCGTCTCTTGATAAGGACCGTTGGCGCAAATGCACTGCGCAGCTACCGCCAATCTGGCGTGGTGACCCGGCTAGCGGCCAGTTCCTCCGTCATCCTACTGCTGGTCCTGGCTACCGCGCTGGTTTCCCTCAGCCTGGGCCCTGTCAACATCGCCGCCGGCCGTGTTGCCTCCATTGTACTGTCCTACGCCGAGCTAGACTTCGCCGCCTTCGGCCGCACCGAACAGCTGGTAATCGAGCAGATACGGCTCCCCAGGGTTGTGGTCGGAGCCATTGTCGGCATGGCTTTGGGCGTCGCCGGCGCAACAATGCAGGGCCTGTTCCGCAACCCCATGGCCGACCCAGGGATAATCGGGGTTTCGGCGGGCGGGGCAGTGGGGGCGGTCGCGGCCATCGCCACCGGAATGACCGGCCTGTTCTTTCTTGCTCTGCCCGTATTTGCCTTCGTGGGCGCCATGGGAGCCTCGTTCCTCGTATACGGCATCGCCGCGGTCGGTGGCCGGTTCTCCATAGCGACGCTGCTTCTGGCTGGTGTGGCGGTCAACGCATTCCTGGGTGCGGTTGTCTCCGCAATTATCATTCTACTCCCCGAAAACGGCGCCCTTCGCGAGATACTCTTCTGGCTTGCCGGCGGCCTGGACTCCCGTTCCTGGGACCACGTGCGGATTTCCGCGCCTCTGGTCCTGGCGGGGACGGCTGTGATCATAGTCATGACTAGGGATCTCAATCTGCTCACCCTCGGCGACGACGAAGCTCGCTCAATGGGCATACGGGTTGATGCGGCGCGGGTGTCCCTATTAGCGGCGGCGGCACTGGTTACCGGCGCCGCCGTGGCAGTGAGCGGGACCATAGCATTTGTCGGCCTCGTAACCCCTCACATCCTCCGCTTGGTCATCGGGCCAGACCACAGGGTTCTCGTCCCCATGAGCGCCCTGGGTGGCGCCGCGTTCGTCATACTGGCTGACACAGTCGCCCGGGTCGTCATTCAACCGGCCGAGCTCCGCGTCAGCATCATCACCGCCTTTGTGGGCGCGCCATTCTTCATCTTCTTGCTCATAAAGAACAAGCGACAGGTCTACTCCTTATGAGAATTCTAAAGCAGAAAGGAGCCACCTTGATATCTAGAAGGCACTGCATCCCATTGGCATCCCTATTGTCCCTGATACTTCTATTGCTGGCGGCGTGTTCGTCAGCGACCCCGGCGCCCACGGCAACCGCCACTCCGGCACCGGCCACAGCCTCCACTGCCACTAGTACCCCAGCTCCGGTCTCAACCCCGACGCCCACCGCTCCAACCCCGACGCCTACGGCTACGCCCGTGCCTACTGCCACTCCCATGTCACTGGTGTCTGAGTTTGAAGGCGTTCCTGGGATCATTGATCCCACCAACTTCGACTGGCCACGCCAGGTCGAAGGCCTCAACGGCATGGTCACCATTCCAAGCAAGCCGTCAAGGGTCATAACCGCTTCCGTCGGCCACGACGAAATAGCAGTGCCGCTCATATCACTGTCCAGGCTCGTCGGGGTGGGGGAAGCCACCAAGAACGCTACGTTTTCCAACGTAGCCTCTCTGGTACAGGACATCCCAGTGATCACCAGGGATCCGGAGACCATAATCGTCCTATCTCCAGAGGTCGTCGTCACCAGTCCGTTCTTTGCGGCGGAAGGTATCGACGCCCTGTCCAGGCTCGGCATCCCCGTGGTACAGACCGACCTGGTACAGGGGCCTGAGGAAAGAATTGAGAGCATCCTTCTGATGGGATACATTTTAGGAGAGGAGGAACGCGCCGTAGAGTTTGCCGTGGAGGTCCGGGAAAGATACAACTCTCTGGTGGCCGTGACAGGCGCCGCCGGCCCCAAGCCCCGTGTCCTTGCCCTGACTCAGTACGCGGATACCATCTGGACCGCCGGCGCAGGTTCAACAGAGGGTGGCATAATCGCCGCCTCCGGAGGGATCAACACCGCCGAAGAAGCCGGTATTGTGGGGAATCTGACCACCAACCTTGAAGGGGTGATTGCCATGGCCCCAGACATAGTGATTATTCCTCAACCATCGGAGTTCGGCGCTGGGGAGTTCCGCCAAAGCCTGCTGGAAAACACCGCTCTTGCCGAGGTTCCGGCAATCAAGAACGGCCAGGTACACATCGTGGAAAGCAAACACTTTACCACCCTTTCCCATTGGAATATCCTCGGGATGGAGGCTCTGGCCCGCATCCTCTGGCTGGACCTTTTCCCCGGTCCGGTAGACTACGAATTCAGCCTTGCCGAGTAGTATGGGTCTATGAAGGAACAAAGCTGTAGTGCCGTAAGCGCCGAGGGACTCCACTACGAAGTGGATGCCAAATCACTTCTGGACGGAGTGGACTTGCACGTTGAGCGGGGGCAGTTCGTTGGGCTGATAGGGCCCAACGGCGCGGGAAAAACAATGCTGCTCAGGGCCATGGCGGGAGTCCTTCGCTACAGCGAGGGTGTAGTGCTGCTGGACGGAACCGACGTCAAGAACGGTTCGCCCAGGGACATTGCCAGGGCCCTGGCCCTTGTGCCCCAGGTTGCACCATACACCCAGGGCTTCACGGCGCTGGAGCTGGTGCTCATGGGAAGGTACCCTCACATGGGCCGGTTCCAAATCGAGGGTAGGGAGGATAACCTGATTGCCAGGAACGCCATGCGCCTGACCGAGACCGAGCAGTTCACAGACAGGATCCTGGACACTCTTTCCGGCGGCGAACGCCAGCGCATCTTCGTCTCCCGTGCCCTGGCACAGCAGCCCCGCGTCCTTCTGCTGGACGAACCCACCTCTAACCTGGATATCCTTCACCAGCTGAAGGTGATCAGCCTGGTTAGGAGGATGGTGGACGGTGGGCTAACCGCCATTGCCGCAATTCACGACCTGCAGATGGCGGCCCGCTACTGCGACCGGCTGGTGCTGATGAAAGACGGTAGAATCCTGGCCAAGGGCTCACCGGAAGAGGTGCTGACCCCGGAGACCATTCAGGTCTCCTTTGGCGTGAAAGCCGCCGTATATCGAGACCCGGTTGCCGACTCCCTGGCCTTGAGCCTGATCGGCCCGGCGGAGGAACGGCCCGGTACCTCAGCCTCTGATGGCGTCCCAACGCCTCTGGCGCTGGAGCCGGACGACCGACTAGACACTGAATAGGAGTTGAACCATGAACACCCAGGACCCTGCCGCGACGCCCCACAGACCGGCCGGGCTTCGCCACGGCCGCATTGGTCTTGTGATAGTGAACACCGGCGACGGCAAGGGAAAGACCACCGCTGCCCTGGGTGTAGTCTTTCGTGCCTGGGGTAGGGACTTTCGCGTCAAGATGTTCCAGTTCATCAAGCATACGGGAGCGCGCTTTGGGGAACACCACGCGGCGGACCGGATAGGCATACCGATTGAATCCTTCGGCGACGGCTTTACCTGGCTCTCCAAGGACATGGACCAATCCAAGGCCATGGCCGTGGCGCAGTGGAAACGCTGCAAGGAGGCGATACTGAAGGGTGAGGAGGACATCATTGTCCTGGATGAGTTCACCTACCCGATGCACTACAGCTGGGTACCGGTTGAGGAGGTGGTGGAAACCCTGGGGCGGAGGCCGCCGGAACTACACGTGATTATCACAGGCCGTTACGCCCCCCAAGAGCTCATTGACTGCGCCGACCTTGTGACGGAAATGAAGATGATAAAGCACCCCTATGAAGACCACGGAATCGTTGCGCAAAGGGGCATCGAGTTTTGAGGCATGGCCATTATTGTGTCCACCGGTATTGGTAGGTTGATGTTCGTGTACGACCTTCCCAAGAATCCAACGAACAGAGGGAGTCGTATATCAAACATGGGCAGATAGCTTGACCCTTATGGGGTCGTTTGTGTCTCTCTGTACTAACCTGAACTCGGCTAACTGATAGGTGTCCTATGAAAAGAGTTGGCAACATCGTTGCGATTGCAATAGCCACCGTCATCTGCATGAGCATGGGCTGCGAAAGAGAATCGAGTAGAGGCGGTGTTGGTACGATTACGCAGGAGACACCTTCAGTGCTGACGGCTACGCTTACCCAAGAGACTCCTACTGTGCCGACGCTGACGTCGACGCCTGAGAGTGCCCGCGAGTTACCGACCTCGACGGCGGTGCCGTCGAGCGACCGGCATGGCCCGATACCAACGCCCCGCGAGGACCAGCGGCCGCCGAAGAAACCCCTCTTTTGTGACGAGTTTGACACCTGGCGAGAGGCCAATGCTGTCTTTATAACCTTCGGTGGGCCGGAGAAAGACCCGTATGGAATGGACCCCGATGGGGACGGTATCCCGTGTGAGGCCCTGCGTGAGCAGAAACCCGATGGGTAGCGCAGCGGGCGGGTTAGGTCATGTTGCCCCAAGCAAGTGGAACCGTTGTAGGTTCCTTTGACATAGGACGTGCTAGCGCGACTGTAGGTGCCCCGTTCGTCCCCTTGAATTGACCTCATCGGTCATCGTCCACTCATCGGCTGCTCACAGTTCAACGGCTACGAAATCCAGCGAAGAGAGTCGAATGAGATCGAGGTGGTCGTCACGCACCACGAGGTCGCCGACCAGCTGGTCGCTTGCACCGCCGACTTTCCCATAGTGGAGACCAACGTACCACTCGGTTCGAACTTCGAGCCGGGCGAGGAGTACACCATCCGCGTGAACTCGGACACCACCATGTCGTTTGTGGCCCAGTAGGTGGGTCGACATTCTCAGAATGCCGTAGACAGGCGGCAGGAGCATTAGCAGCGCGACGAGTCCCTAGCCTTAAGTGGTAATATGGTAGCGTATGGTAGCGGAAACAACGAACAAAATTGCCAATCTTCTCTGGGAAGCACGGACCTTCGGTGGTCTGGTTCCAGTTGGGGCTGCATCCGGGATCGACTCAATTGAAGCCGCCTACCGTGTTCAACGCAAAATAGAGGCCCTGGCAGCCATGCCAAGATACGGCTGGAAAGTTGGCGCCACCAGTCAAGAGGCTCAACGGGTTCTCGACACTGAGGGGCCAGAGACAGCGCCTATGTTTGCACCGCTCTGCTTCCAAAGCCCAGCCGATGTCGCTGTGCTTCCTGGCCAGAACGCGAGCGTCGAGAGCGAGTTCGCCTTCCGCTTCGCCCGTGATCTGCCGAAACGGCCGACCTCGTATAATCTGGACGAGGTCATAGATGCAGTGGATGCTTTGCTTCCTGCAATTGAGATAGTTGGTGGCCGCTTTGAGGGAGGTTTCAGCGGGATTGGTTCCATCAGACTGATCGCTGATATGGTCGCACACACAGCCTTTGTTTCAGGACAAGAGGTGATGAACTGGCGTGAGATCGACCTCAGGTCACATTCCGTATCTCTGTTTAGGAATGGAGAGAAGGTGGGCGAAGGCACGGGCTCTCTTGTCCTGGGCGATCCTCTGCTGGTCTTGCATTGGACAGCTAATCATCTCTTGAATAGAGGTGAGCTCATCAAAGCAGGCCAGATAGTGACCACCGGGACATGCACGGGGATAACGCCTGTTGTGGAGGGCGACGACTTTACCGCGGACTTTGGAACCTTGGGCAAAGTAGAAGTTAAGATAGTGCCAAAACCCGCGTAGGGTTCCTATTCCAAGTAAACACTCCTATCTGTATCAGAATAAAGCGTCAAGTCGGAAACGTTCCTGTCTCTGTATATGACAGTTCACTACCTGAACACTCTAGCGTCCCAAGGCGTAGGATTCACGCCGCGGATCTGCGCCACCTCGCAAGATGCCCAGTTCTCGGTCAACTACGATTGCACAAGCGCCTCCAGCTAGCTCTGTCCACTCTGGCCAACGCTCGACGTCATGGCCAAGTGACTTTAAGGCGTTCGCGGTCACTTCGTTGATACGGCCTTCAAGATTCAAGCGGCCGGGCAAATATGGGTGCGGCCATGAGGAGCCAGGAAAGCTGTAGCTGATTGCCCGCGGCGCCTCGATGGCCTCTTGCGGATCCATGCCGAACTCGACGATGTTGAGGAACACTTGCGTCATGGTTTGAACTTGTGCGTCCAGACCAGGTGTGCCGAAAGCCATGAACAACTCCCCGTCCTTAACCACCATGGCCGGATTCGGCGTCAATCGAGGCCGTTTCCACGGCTCGACACGAGCCGGATGGTCGGGGTCCAACCAGGCCTGGGATCCTCTAGTTGAGATTGTGATTCCCAGGCCTGGGACCAGTGGCTCTCCTAGTTGCCCATCACTCGGCGTTGCCGAGAAAGCGTTTCCCCAGCGATCAATCACGCAGGCATAGCTCGTATCGGGTTCCCATTCCGCGTCTAAGCTGGCTGGAGCCTGAATGGCGCTGCGCTGTCCACTCCGAGTTTGGTGTTGCCACGGATCTCCGTGAGGAGGCATCCCCGGTGCAGCGTGGAGCTGATCGATTTTCTCACGTCGCTTCTTGGCATAGGCCTTAGACAGCAGACCGGGCAAGGGCACGTCGACGAAGTCAGGGTCGCCATAGTACGCGTGTCTGTCGGCAAACGCGAGTTTTATCGCCTCGATGATCAGGTGCAGATACTCTGGCGAGTTGTGCGTCATATCTTTGAGATCAAAGCCTTCCAGCAGTTGCAGCACCTGGATGAGGGAAGGCCCTTGGCACCAGGGGCCGCAGGTTAGAAGGCGATATCCTCTGTAGTCACCCACTAGCGGCTCTTCGATACCCACCCGGAACGAGGAAAGATCGTCTCGATCGAGGAACCCACCGTGCTCCCGGCAGAACTCCGCCATGAGCCTAGCCGGCTCACCCTTATAGAAATACTCTTTCGCCTTTCTTATGGCGGCCTCCCGTCCCGCCGACATTGAGCCCTCCTCAACATCGATCATACTTCTAAATAGGGACGCCAAATCAGGATTTACAAGCTTCTCGCCTGGAAACAGTGGGACACCTCTTGGCATGAATATCTCGGCGGATTGTGGCCATCTGGACAGCCTTTCTTCGGCTCCGGAGATAGCGTCTGCGACCCTTTTGGAGATAGGAAATCCGTTTTCAGCCAATTCCAGAGCAGGAGTGACAACCTGCTTGAAAGTCATAGTCCCGTAGTTCTCCAGTGCGGTAAGCCAGGCATCGCAAGCCGCCGGCACTATGGCGTGGCCCAGGCTGGGCGGCATTTCGCCGTTAAAGGTTTCTACAGGCGTTCCCTTGGGCCACCGGCCGAGCCCACTAATCGTAAATGCCTTGTTCGCTTCGGCAACGTAGACCATGATCGGTGCAACACCTCCAAAGCATGTCATGTGGGGCAGGGTCACGTTTATCACGATCCCAGAAGCCACCCCAGCGTCAATGGCATTACCGCCCTGTTCCAGGATCCTGTAGCCTGCCGCCGTGGCCAAGTAGTGGCCTGATGACACCATGTGCGTCTTAGCTAAAACGCTTGGTCTGTACGAGACAATTCCTAGCGACATTTTCCCCTCCTCAAATTGCGTGAGTATTTTATAGTGTAGTCATGATCTGTGGCAGAACCGTTCTCAGAAGTGATGGCCGGGCGCAAGTTTTGCCGACATTGTATGCGACCCTTTTCTGACGTGGTCAACATCAGGCTCTAGCTCTACTGGGCTTAGCGTTGAGCACCAGCAATGCGGCGAGAACGGCAGTTCCAGCAAGAAGTGTAAATGGAATGGCGTAGCTGCCCACTCGCTCAAACATCAGGGTAGCGAACGGCGGGGCGATTAGCGAAAAGACACTTTGCATAGGTGCACTGGCGCCACGGATTGTGGCATAGTGCTGCCTGCCAAAGAGGTCGGCCTGGAAGGATTGCGGAAGTGACGATAATCCGCCCCATGAAACGGCATACGGAATGTAGACAATGAACAGTGCTGTCAGCGATGTGACCTGGCCTATGCCAAAGACACAAACAGCCAGCACTAGGAATAGGCCTGCCATAAGAAATCGCTTGTTAAAATAATCGCCGGCCCAACTGAGGAACAACCTCCCGGGGGCGCTGAATACGCCATGCACCAGGAAGATAAGGCTTGCTTGGTGTGTTGTGCCGCCAATCGACTGAACAAGAGGGAATATGTTAATCCCTACGGCGCTGGTCACTCCTACGCGCAGTCCATATGAAAGCGAGAAGTACCAGAACGCCGCCGATCGCAGAGCTTGCCCTAGGGTGAACTCCCGCTCTCCGTCAGGCGGAGGTTGGCTGTGTAAAGGCGCCCTCAGTTCGCCTCGATGTGATTCTTCCGCCGGATCTATTGCAACATCGCCGTCCGGGAGCATTCCGTACTGTTCGGGCCTATGGCGCATGATGGCTGCTACCGGTAGCCCCATCAAGAGCACCAGAACCCCCATTATACGAACTGCCCAACGCCAGCCGAACTGCTCTATCATTTGGTTCACAAGTGGAACCATAATTGCCCCCACACTTATTCCTAACCACATGATCCCAAAGGCTCTGCCACGGTGCCGATGCCACCAGTTTGCCACAGCCGTAGTAATGGGACTTCCAAAGCCAAGGCTGGATCCCATGATCACTCCTAAGAAGAGCACTACTATAAAGACTGTAAAGCTCTGTGCAACGCTAAGAACGAGAAACCCAACTCCCATAAGTGGCACACCTAGGAACATCATGGTCCTTGGCCCGAAACGATCAATTAGGTAGCCTTCTAGTGGACCTATGAAAGCCGTTTCAATCCTGGCCACGGCAAGCACAGTGGTAACTGCGGTGAGAGAAACTCCAAAAGTGTGGGACACGGGAATCACAAATGCGTTCAGTCCATGGTAGTTGAAGCCGGCGCCGAGCAGCATTCCTACAATGCCGCCTAATACAATCCACCAGCCGTAGAATATCCTGGGCCTGCTCTTGTGAATACGTCTATTCATCAATCACCGATTCCGCGGGCAAAGGGCCAGGCATTGGGATTCCTGGCTACGCTTACTAGATAACTGCCCAGAGTTTCCTCGAGCACAATGTTTGATAAACAATGGCTGACTAACCACGATTTTCCCTGATGATAGGGTCAACGTAGTTCTGCCCAAGCTTGAGGCGTCGCACTTCCCCCTCTTTCCTACTTCGAAGGTAGCCAGCTCACCATGCACTCCCTGTCTAGTCTCATCCTACCTTGAAAGAGTGCTCCCCAACCACCCGCTACGGGTATTTTCTAATGTAGGACGTTACGTCAACTTTTCATACTGGCCGCCGGCGTGAATCCCTTCGAATCAGTAATTGTCGCTCGAATTCTTCTCATCTTGATCTATGCCTTCTATATACGTGCAGTATAGGGCCACCTACGGCTATTGTACCTTCCGCCCTGCACTACGTAGAACTTATGCGATTACATCAGACTTTCGGTCAACAGCGGCAGCCCGATGGGATAGTTGTCTAGGGTGCCTCACTAGACCTCACGAAAGTTCGGATTATCCGGAGCGGGACGCCCCAGCCCAGTATAGTACTCCTGCATGGGAGGAGTGTAGCGGGGGAATCAGGTCCACACACTAGTGATCTGCTCCTGATAGTTGTACTGACCAGCCCCAATACTTGTACCAACCTTTATGATAGCCGGACGGGAGGTGACAATGGCAGTTGGACGCTTCATAGCTATGGTCGGGATGCTCGTGTGGCATCGGACAGAGGGACAGTATCTCCTGCTCAGAAGGTCGCCGACCAAGGACTACGCGCCCGGTCAGTGGGAGTCTGGCTCCGGTCGGCTGGAGCAGGGAGAGGGCTTCATAGATGCCTTGCATAGGGAGTCGCGTGAAGAACTGGGTCTCGACGTGCGCGTCGAGTGTCTCCTCGGAGCCACGCACTTCTATCGCGGCGAGCCCGCGCCGGAGAACGAGATGGTTGGGGTAACATTCGGCTGCTCTGTGGCTGACGCGTCAGACCTTATCCTGAGTGACGAACATTCCGAACACAAGTGGGTTACTGCGGAGGAGGCGGTTGGGTTTCTCCCGTCTGATCACTGGCTCACCGCCCTGATCTTGAGGGCCGAGGCTTTCCGCAAGTTGATGCCGGTCGAATTGAGAAGGCTGCACTGGGCAGGCGACCTGGAGTTCTGAGAGTAGGAAATACATACGGGGGATGGAAGTAGGAAGCCCAACATCAAGGAACCATCCGCTCCACCGCAGTGCCCAATATCCAGTGTCGCTACTATCTCAGCCTATCAGAAAAGGCGTACTCTCTCTTGGTGATTATTTCCAACAAGGCCGGTTGGCCTTCGGCTATAACTCTCTCCGCCTTTTTGATTGCAGGGATGATTTCATCTGGCTTATCTATGCGTTCCGCATAGCCGCCCATAGCCCTTACCACCTCCGCGTAGTTACCTGAGAGGTCCTTGGTCCCGTACCGTTCTGAGGCTACAGGGAATTGCTCAGGTCCATATATCCCCATGCCGGAGTTATTTAGAAGTATGGTCAGAATAGGTATTTGTTCTCGCACCGCGGTCTCGAAGTCGAGTCCCACCATACCGAAAGCGGCGTCACCCATCACATTGACGGCTAGCTTTTCCGGCGCCGCCATCTTGGCTCCCAGAGCCAGCCCCAAGCTGTTGCCCAGTTGTGTAGATTTGCCCCAACCGATGAATCCCCTGGGTATCACTGCCTCGAAAAAGGGAGACATCTCGTCGCGGGGACTCCCTGAATCGTGGGTGACGATGGTATTTCGGCGATCGACGGCATGCATGAGGTCCCATATAACCCTGTATGGGTTAATGGGGGTCTCGTTTGAGGTCAGCTTGGGCATCCATTCCCTCAGCCAGGCTTCCTTCACTGTTTTGATCTCGTCCGCAACTCGCGAGTCCTCTCTGCGTTCCTTGGAGACCCGCCCTTCCAACGCTTCGATGAGTTGCTGAAGAACCAGCTTGCTGTCTCCAATGATTGCGTAGTCCGCTGGGTAGTCTTTATTGATGTCGTCGTCGTTACTGGTGGAATGAATGAGGGTTTTGCCTGAAGGTATGGTTACGCCAAACGAGGTCAATGTGAAGCTGGTGCCGATACCGAAGACGAGATCCGCCGATTTGAGGAAGTGCACTACCCCTCTAGTAGTGGTAGCGCCGCCGGAACCTATGGAGAGGGGATGGTCTTCAGGAAAGACGCTCTTAGCACCTATTGTTGTCATCACAGGCGCCTGCAGAATCTCGGCTAGGCGGCGAAGCTCATCCCAGGCTTCCGCGTAAAGGACGCCTTGCCCAGCGTGGATCACGGGACGCTGGGCTTTTAGCAGTGCCTCGGCCGCTTTTTCTATATCTCTGGGGTCGCCGGCTGCCCGGTGTGACTGCACCGGCGCGTAAGTCATTAGTGATTCTTTAAGCTCATCAGATGCGACATCGGATGGAAGCTCCAAGAGGACAGGAGCAGGATGTCCCATACGGAGCAGTGAGAAGGCGCGACGCATTATGCCCGGAATACGCTCTACCATATTGATTTGAGCTGACCACTTGGTGACCTCGCGATAACTTAGCGAGGGGCTGAAATTGGGCCTGATGCCTATCCGGTCGCGGGCCGCGGCAGCTGGCAGCAGCAAGATGGGCGTGGAGTCATCGTAAGCCTGGGCAACACCGGGAAAAGCGTTTTCTGCGCCAGCCTGTGCTTGCATAGTGAACACGCCTATGCTTTTACCATTGCGAACCCTAGTGTAGGCATCCACCATGTTTACGCCGACGCGTTCCTGACGAAAAATTATTGGCCTGATGCCAGCGATGGCGCATGCCTCGATCAGAGGGTTGCTGGGAATACAGCCAATAAAATCGATGTTCTCTCGCTTCAGTATTTCGGCTATTGCAGTCACGCCATTCATGAAACCCTCCGACTACTTTGCATCGGCTTATGAATAGGCTTCGAACCCTTCGCCTAAAGTGCCGATGCTATCTTCAGCTTCATAATCTCATCGGTACCTTCATATATACGGCAGACATTGGTATGTCAAGGTCGGTGGTCTCGGCCAGGTTGTAAAGCCGACCCAGTCGCCGCTTCACGTCCTCAAGCTCTTCAGGATTCCAAAGTAGAATACGTAGTATAATGCCGCCGCACACTCGCCCGGCAGGCATAGCGAGCAAGCTGTCCGAGGAGATCGAAATGCATACCCTTCAGCGCATCCTGGGGGCCTACTCCATGGTGATAGCCCTCGCTGTCGCCTTGAATTCATCCTTACACCCTTCTTCTTCAACAACGACACAGGGTACCCCATATGGGATGTCCTGGATTTCTTCATGGCGGCGGCAATTCTCATCGTGTTCGTTGCGAGTTGCGTGGATATGCGGCGTCTGTGCCGGGCCGGAGGTGAAGCCGACCTAAAGCGCTACCTGAGCGTGAACGTTGCCTTCTTCGCAACCGGCGTGCTGCTGCTCCTGTTCTTCTCGAACTGGGCTGCCCACCTCGTGAAGCACGCCAGCTTGGAGGACTGGACCGTCTGGGCGATAATCGACGCCATCCTGCCACCGATAGTGGGCGCCGGCGGGCTCAGGCTCTGGCGCACTTCGTGAAATCCGGGGAAGCGCGTCCTCATGGAGAAGCTGATCTAGCGGGCAGGCAGAGTTGGCAAGGGCCTGATTGCCTTGGCGGTTTGTAGTTGGGTCTCGCTGAGAGTAAGGAAGTCGAGGCTTAACCCATTTCGCATTAGCCGTAAGCACTATGTCTCCAAGGTGACTGTGGTTCCCGCGTAATACACCGACCCCGGCAGTGGAGCTGCTGTCCTCTGTGGCTTCTGGCGTTGCCGCCAGATTGACTCGGATGGATTCCGCCTTGATACTAGTTGTGCAAGCTTGAACCTAACCCAGACAAAAAGTTCGGGTGTGGGGAGCGAAGCGGAGCCACCACTGCTCAAGACGCACGGTGATGAACAGGCTGACACATCTCTCACGCTGGATAACCGAGTCCCCGGCCTTCGAGGCCGGCATCGTAGCGGTCATCATCGTCAACGCCCTGCTGCTTGGAGTCGGGACATCTCCGACGGTCGATCGGCAGTACGGGGAATGGATCAATGCCGGCTACCGGATCGCTTTGGCGGTGTTCATCGTCGAGGCGCTGCTCAAGATGACCGCGTCGTCGCCGCGCGTCGCCGGGTACTTCAAGGACGGCTGGAACGTATTCGACTTTCTGGTCATAGTTTTCGCGCTGGTACCGGCGACTGGGCAGTTCGCCATGGTCGCCCGGCTGGCGCGCCTGCTTCGAGTGCTGCGCCTCGTATCGACAATCAGAGACCTGCGGCTGATAGTGAGCGCGCTCGTCCGCTCCATCCCCAGCGTGGGGCACGTCATGATGCTGATGAGCATCATCGTCTACATCTACGCCATCATCGGATACCACCTGTTCAGCGAGCACGACCCCGAGAACTGGCGGAACCTGGGGATCGCCGTTCTGACCTTGTTCAACATCATCACACTGGAGGGATGGACAGTGGTGATGTTCACCGCGATGGAGCTCAACTCGCTGGCGTGGGTCTACTTCGTCAGCTTTGTGGTGGTGGGCACCTTTGTGGTGATCAACCTGTTCATCGCAATCATCATCAACAACCTTGACGAGGCCAAGCTGGAGCATCTCCGTGACCTAGAGCGCCCGGTATCACGGGAGGAGCTTCTGCGCGAGATCCGCACGACACAGGAGGCGCTCCGCCGCCTCGAACGGCGCATAGACGACAATTAGAGCCAACAGCCCCCACCCCGTATTGTCCAATGGAGCTAGGCTGCAGACCGCGATCTGGTCAAAAACGTCTCGGCGTCTGCGATGAACCACTTCCTGGGATAAGGGCATTCAATGAACTGTCCTCCTTCATGGAGGCGATGGCGCTGTCGTAAGCCCAGACCCAGGGACTTCGCGATCAGCGTTGGGTCGCCTTCTAGAACACCCAACGGCTCACTCGCCACTACCTGGAGCACTTCAATCCAGAGACCCCTCCGTACACACCTACCAGAGTGTTACCCATGTTTGAAATCATTACAGTGCGGGGTCCACGGTGGTTGGTTACTGCCTGCTAGCCTACGCTCAGCATATCCCTTCTGCGGGCAGCCACAGACTGGGTCAGGCGATCCATAATTATAGCTAGAAACGCGATGGCGAGTCCGGCGATTGCCCCATTGCCAGGGCCATCATTGTGGTCTGGTTGATACCGGCCATGATAGTAGGCAGGGCCATGGGTATCTGTACGGTGGTCTTGACAGGCCAACCGCATCAAACTATGCTGAGCGGAATCTCCCAGGACACAACTGCTTTTCCGTTCTGGAATCTGCAGTCGGTAGCGGTTATATGACGCTCAAAGCAACTGAAGCTTTCCTAGAGCCTCAGAGCTCAAGTCAGGCCCGAGTAAGCATTCAAGACCTCTGGAAGGTCTTTGGCTCGGACCAAGACCCTGATGTTCTCCAGAGGATCGCTGGACTGTCCAGGGCTGAAGCTCAGGCCACCTACAACTGCGTCGTTGCTCTACAAGACATCAACTTCGACGTGTATGACGGGGAGACGTTCGTCGTCATGGGCCTCTCCGGGAGCGGGAAGTCCACCCTGGTCCGCTGCATCAACCGGCTCATCAAACCCACCACGGGTTCCGTCTTGGTGGACGGCGATGACGTTATGGGATATGACGATGAGGAGTTGACGGCATTCCGCCGGACCAAGACCTCCATGGTCTTCCAGCAGTTCGGCCTCCTGCCCCACCGCACCGTTCTGGAAAACACCGCGTGGGGACTGGAAATTCAGAATGTTTCCCTGGAAGAGCGGTCGGAACGCGCCCAAGAGGTCCTTGAGCTTGTGGGGCTTGGGAAGTGGGGAGAGTATCGGCCCTCCGCACTGTCCGGCGGCATGCAGCAGCGCGTTGGCCTGGCAAGGGCATTGGCCAGCGACCCGGAAATCTTGCTGATGGACGAGCCATTCAGCGCTCTTGACCCCCTCATACGCCGGGACATGCAGGACGAACTCTTGCGGCTTCAGGAGCAGATGCAGAAGACCACTATCTTCATCACCCACGACCTGTCGGAAGCCGTGCGGCTAGGCAGCCGCATCGCCATCATGCGCGATGGGGCTATCATCCAGATGGGGACTCCTGAGGAGATCGTAGCTGAGCCGGTGGATGAGTACGTGGCGGACTTCACGCGAGACGTTCGCCCGTCCACCGTCCTCACGGTGGGCTACATCATGGACCGCCACGGGACCAAGCAGGCGCCCGCAGGGATCAACAGGCCCAACGCTAACGTGGCTTCTGAGCAAACGGTGGATGAGGCGCTCTCCCAGCGATGGTCCACCCCTGGACAGCTCCCGGTGATGGATGAATCCGGCGCCCTGGTAGGCGTGATACACCGGGACGCCCTGCTCCGGGCAGCCTTTGAGCAGCCCGAATTCTCCGACGGCAATCACGAGACGGCCGCGGCCCCAGCCGAGGCCTCCTCCACCAAATCCCAAGGAGCGACGGCACTGGAAGTAGAGGAACCGCCCGTAGACCAATCTCTGACTGGACGCTTAAACGCCAACTTTGGATGGATGGTCTACGCACCCGCCTTGCTGGGTATCCTTGCAGTGGCTGTTTGCACAGTCATTGTGGCGAGCATTTGGGGACAAGGGGTCTCCTTCCCAGTGAATTGGGGGACTGGTATCTCAACATGGGTCAACGATTCTCTTCGCTGGCTGACCCGCACCGGAGCCCCGGTATTTGACAACGTTGCGGACGCTGTCCTGTCGTTTCTGCTGCTCTTGGAGAACACGCTGCGGTGGCTCCCCTGGCCCGCGGTGGTGTTGGGCATCGCGCTGCTGTCTTGGCGAACCGTGAGTTGGAAGTTTGGCCTGTTCGCCGTGGGAACGTTGGTCGCCATGGGCATGGTTGGCCTGTGGGAGAGCGCCATGGAGACGATTGCCTTGATCGTTGTGGCGGCAACCTTCTCCGTGGCCATAGCCATTCCAATAGGCATTCTGGGGGCCCGCAACAACACCGTGGACTCCGCCATGCGACCCATCCTGGATGGCATGCAGACCATGCCGCCCTTCGTCTACCTCATCCCCGGCATCATGCTGTTTGGCATCGGCAACGTGCCGGGTATCTTCGCCACGGTGATCTACGCCGTGCCCCCTGCCATCAGGCTGACCAACCTGGGCATCCGACAGGTGACGCCCCAGGTGGTGGAGGCCGCCCAGTCCTTCGGGACTACCCGCCGGCAGCTCTTGCAGAAGGTCCAGTTGCCTATGGCCACCCCCACCATCATGGCGGGCATAAACCAGTCCATCATGATGGCCTTGGGCATGGTGGTGATAGCGTCGCTCGTCGGCGCCGGTGGGTTGGGCGAGGACGTGCTCCGCGCCCTGGGCCGGTTCCGACCTGGGGAAGCGTTGCTATCGGGCCTAGCCATAGTGGCGCTGGCAATCATTCTAGATCGCATTACCCAAGCCTGGGCGCGGAACCGGCAAGCCTCGATGGGCAGAAGGTCTTAGCAAGGTAGAAAACAAACACAATATCAAGATATTGAGGAGGGTAACGTCATGAAAATTAAGTCTTGGAGGGTAGGACTCGGGCTGCTCAGCCTAATGGTGGTATTCCTGTTTGCAGCAGGGGCTTGCGGCGGAGAAGAGGAGAAACCTACCGTCATCTTCTCTGACCTCAACTGGGACAGCGCCCAACTGCAAAACGCCGTTGCGGCAAGGATCGTCGAAGCGGGGTACGGCTATCCGACCGACAAAGTGTTTGGCGGCACCGTGCCGCTGATGGAGGCTCTCACCAGAGGGGACACCAACGTCACCATGGAGATCTGGCTGCCAAACCAGCAGGAAGCCTATGACACGGCCATCGCCGAGGGCACCATTAAGCCAATAGGAAACAGCTTGGAAGACAACTGGCAGAGCGCCTTCATCATTCCCAAATACGTGGCGGATGCCAACCCCGGCCTCGAAAGCGTCCAGGACCTGCGGGACTATATGGAACTCTTTGAGACGCCGGATTCCAACGGGAAAGCTCGGCTGCTGAACTGCCCTCCAGGCTGGGAGTGCGAGATCACCAACACGAAGCAAGTTACGGCTTATGGATTGGACGACGTGGTTGAGTTAGTCAACCCTGGCTCGGGAGAGGCTCTGGAGGCCGAGATCCGGGGCTCCTATGAAAGGCAGGAGCCTGTGCTCTTCTACTATTGGGGGCCCACTACCCTGAGCAACGACCTGAACAACGAGTATGGCGGCTTCAAGCTTCTGGAAGAGCCTCAGTACACCCCGGAGTGCTGGGAGGCCCGAGACTGCGGCTACCCATTAGCGCAAGTGCTCATCGTCCTGCGGCAAGACCTGATCGACCAGGCGCCGGACCTGGTTACCATGTTCGAGAAGTGGGACTTCAGCGCCGCCAACCAGTTGGAAGCAGAGGGGTACCTCTCCAATCTGGATGGGGACTTTGCCGCCGCGGCAGACGAGTTCCTGCGGAACAACTCGTCTTGGAAGAACTGGGTAACCGCAGATGCCGCGGAAAAGGTTGGGGAAGCCCTCTCTTCCTAGAGCGCTGCTAAATCGTTCATACTGGCGGGCCCCACCTTGCCGACATAAGGTGGGGTCCATGTCGAAGGCTTGGGCGACCACTTCATCCTCGCTGAGCATGACGAGAGCGAGGACGTGGCACTCCGCATTTACTTCAACGAGAGAGTCGCCACGACAGCCGGGGCGCTTCGCGATCATGTGTTAGCGGTCTCGGTCTCCTGAATGGAAGGGTAGGGTCACAATCGCGATTGAGGCTGGCCTGGCCGGCGCAATCTGTGCGGCGGATGGCAGGCGGCTATTCAACCGCATAGAACTGATAGTGCCGATGCAGCCAAACAGCGCCGGCCAGGGGCCTCTCCACCATCATCGGCACGGTGCAGGTGGGCGAGACACTTACGGCGGGTGTTACCGGCATCGCCGACGAGAACGGCCTGGCCAACGCCACATTCGCCTACCAGTGGCTGGCCGACGACAATGACATTGCGGGGGCGACATGTCCCACCTATATGTTGGCCTCCGCTGAAGGGCGCCCTAACTTAGCTATGTAGTAGGGTGTATCTGTCTACGATTCCCGCATACCACACATTCAACAGGCGAGAATCCCGTGAACATGCCCATACGGCTAGCGAATGTTGCTCTCGGTGAGGACGTGTTGCCGCAGTTGGCCTACTGCAAAGATTCAGCTCGCTAAGGCGCCGTTTATCAGAGTCCCAAAGGATCGGTAAGTGGGCCTGAACCACGGAAACGGTACGAAAAACCCATGTCTTCGTCGACATTTGTCATTCATGCGTCTTTGTGATGCGAATCACGGGAGTCTAGGCTTGACAGAGCAGTTGAAATAGTGGTAATCCTAGGTACTACACTTCGGGACTCTCAAGTTCGAGTTCATCGGAGGGTGATGGAGATAGGGGATACAAGGAGGGACTATGAAGACCATATTCGCGATGAGTATGTGGCCCAGACTGGCGATTCTTGTAGCATTGCTGCTGATTGTAGCCTGCGGGAGCGCTGAAGAGACGCCTACGCCGGCTGCTACGCCTACATCTGTACCAGAGGCGCCTTCCGCAACACAAGCGCCTGCTCCAACACAGGTACCGGGGGCACCAGCGGCCCCAACGGCAACGCAGCGGCCGAGCCCCGGTGTCACGGCTGTCCCTACTCCTACCTCTGTGCCTGTCCCAGAGGAACAGCCTAAGTATGGTGGGGTTCTAAAGATGCCGACATCCGGCACATGGCTCTTTGACCCGTATGCCGCTATCTGCGGGCACAGTTGGATCTGCTGGGGCAGCATTGGCAATCTGCACAACCAGTTGATTCGCACAAACCCCGCCGACCGGACCACCCTTGAAGGAGATTTGGCCGAATCTTGGACGGTAAGTGACGACGGCATAACTTACACGTTCAAAATCCGAGACGGGATCGTAGACCACGAGGGTAACCCCTTTACGGCTGAAGATGTGTGGTACCAATTCGTCAGGGTTGTGGATAGGCCAAACGAAGTGCCAGGCAACACTCAGGCATGTCTTCGCGCCTACATCAAACCGGTCCGGGACGACCAAGGGAACCTCTTGCCAAATGGCGGCGCGGAGGTGACCGGGCCCAATGAGGTGACAGTACGCTTGACTGCGGCCAGGGCGGCCTTCATTCCGTGCCTTGCTGGGTCATTCGTGCCCTTCCTGCCCGACACGTACACCAGGGCACTCGATGAATCAGGTGAGGAGCACCGCGACCTGGACCCGACTAAGGGTGAACTCATAGGAACTGGACCCTTCAAGGTTAAGAGCGTTGCAGTTGAGAACCGAGCCGTCTGGGAGCGGAGTGAGCAGTTCTTCAGAGAAGGGCTGCCTTACTTGGACCAACTTGAGATCATTCACATAGCTGACGACCAGGCAATGAGGGCGAATTTCCTGGTGGGCCGCCTAGACAACATGGGTCCATCCAGCACGACACTCACTGAAACGGATCTGCGAAACCTGGAAAGGCAGCTTCCCGGCCAGGTGCGGCTGACGGCTTTGAAGCGTCTAGGCTGGAAAGGCTTCATGCTGAATGTGGCCAACAAGCCCTTTGGTCCATTCGGGGATCCAGTTGCGGATAAGCTCCGCACAGCTATTCAGATCGGTTTCGATCGCCAAGAGTACGATAAGCTCATCACGGACGGTAGTGGGAGTTCGGTAACTCCCTATCTCACTGAATGGAGCTATATCAACAGCTTGGAGGGCTGGTACAGAGATAGCCCGGCCTTTGATCCGGACCCAGGGGTGAGAGCTGAACTTGAAGCGACTGCAAACCAGCTTCTGGAGGAGGCCGGATACAGTCCTAGCAACCGGCTCCGGTTTGGGTGGGTGTGCTGGGACCGGCGACAGACGGAGTGCGAGGCGATTATTGGCCAACTCAACAGGGCCCTGCATGTCGACGTCTTTCTGGAGATAGTCGACCTGTCTACGCGGACTTCGCGCTCAAAGAGCGGAGACTTTCAGATGCTAGAAACGGCTACTGGATCACGGTTCAATGACCCGGATGCTTTTAACTATCAGATGTACAATATATGGGATGACGGCGGACGCAATTACACCACGTGGGAGAATGATGAATGGCTGCGGCTCCGTGAGCAACAGGCTCTCTTGAACGACAATACAGCCCGTGGCGAAATTCTGCGGCAGATGGGGATTATTGTCTACAACGACGCCGCTCTCATAGGAAGCGTACGAGGTGTGGGGTCGCACGTAAACCGCATCGATCTGAAAGGCTGGGTACCTAGGAAGACCACCTTCGATACGCCAACTTTTGAAAGTGCTTGGCTAGATAGGTAGATCAAAGCGTGTTCCAGCGTTGATGCTCAACCCTCGCCTGCAAGGGCGAGGGTTAAGGACTAGAGTCCGCTCGTGAAGAAGTACATAGTCAAGAGACTGCTACTGTTTATTCCTACTCTGCTGGGGACGTCGCTATTTATCTTCTTGCTGCTGAGGGTCGTCCCTGGAGATGTAGCAGCAGTCATCTTAGCTGGCCCTTCCGGAGAAGGCCACTACACCCCGGAAGCCCATGCCCGCCTCCGTGAGCAACTAGGTTTAGACAAGCACATCGTTGTTCAATACGTGGACTGGATGTGGGATGTGGTTCAAGGTGACCTCGGGAAATCCTTCATCAGCAGGCGCGACATAGCGAGTGAGCTAAAGCTCAAGTTGCCTATCACAATTCAGCTCGCCGTGTTTTCTTTCATCAGTGTGGCGGCAATGGGGATACCTATTGGTGTTTTGGCGGCCGTGCGGCAGGATAGCTGGATTGACTTCCTGTTGAGAGGGTGGGCAATTCTAGGATTGGCAATGCCCACTTTCCTGGTAGGACTGTTGGTAATTCTATTTCTATCGGTAGAGGTTGGCTGGATGCCCCCATTAGGATTTACTCACCTGTGGCAAAACCCGGTTGTGAGTACTCAACAGCTGATTGTCCCGGCCATTGCGCTCGGTTTCAGCTCTAACGGTCTTCTACTACGCATGACCAGAACTCAGATGCTCGAGGTAATGAGGGACGATTACGTTAGGACGGCAAGAGCCAAGGGGCTGGCTGAAAAAGTCGTGATCTGGAGACATGCTTTGCGCAACGCCTTGTTGCCAGTAGTTACAACGCTTGGCGGTCTGATGGGCGGGCTATTAACTGGTACAATCGTGATTGAGCTCATTTTCAGCATACCGGGAGTAGGACAGGCCCTGGTACAGGCCATAGTGAGTCGCGATCTTGGAGTTGTGCAGGTTTACGTTCTTTACTTCGCCTTCATGGCACTGATAGTCAATCTGATTGTTGACATTACCTATGCCTGGTTGGATCCAAGGATTCGTTATGAGTAAAGGAACCGCATCTGAATCGCTCGAACAGAGGCACCAGTGACATTACCGTTAGAAGCTAAAGATACCGCCACAATGGCGACTACCTCGCTGCCTTTGTACCGGCGCCAAAAGTACTTGCTACGGGCATGGTACCTTGCCCGCACCAAGCCCTTGGGGACAGTTGGGGCTCTGATCATTGCTTTCTTCGCTATTCTGGCGCTCGCGGCTCCAATAGCTGCGCCCTATGATCCCAATTTGACGAATCCAGATAGAGTCTTTGTGCGGCCCGGTGCTTCCGATGCTTGGTTCGGCACCGATATGCTTGGGAGAGATATGCTCAGCCGTACCATTTACGGCGCGAGAACCTCAATGCTTGTAGGTGTTACAGTCACTGTTGCGGCTACAATAATAGCCGGAGGACTGGGAATCACAAGCGCCTATTTGGGGGGGAAGGTTGACTTGATTGTCCAGCGTTTCATTGATGCTAAGAGTGCTTTCCCCTCCCTTCTGCTGGCACTCGCTTTTATGGCGGCGTTTGGACCGTCATTTGCCAGCCTTATAATCGCGCTGACTCTCATATTCTCTAGCAGAGGTGTGAGGGTAATCCGCTCACAGGTTCTTAGTATCAGGGAGACCCCGTACGTAGACGCTGCCCGCAGTATAGGGGCGAATACCTTCCGAATTATGGTCAGACACGTGGCCCCAAATACTTTTGGCCTCATGATGGTCGTTGCCACAACCTCTATAGGATCAGTAATCATCGTGGAGGCGTCGCTGAGCTTCCTTGGTGTAACACCCGGGGGCGTAGTCATCTCCTGGGGAGGCTTGTTAGCTTCGCGCATGATGCGCCACTTTGCGGAGGCGCCTTGGATGGTCCTTTTTCCTGGATTTGCATTGACTATACTGGTGTTCGGAGTGAACGTACTTGGCGACGCACTTCGTGACGTTCTGGATCCCCGAATGCGTGGTCGCTAGCCGGCAGGCATATTGAACATCTTATCTGGCAGGGTGAAACATGGGAACGGGCGAGATTGACTTAGTAGAAGCAACCATTACCGAGATGAGCAAGCGTCTACGGCAGGGAGAAGTGTCGCCGGTTGACTTGGCCCGGGCGACACTGGAACGCATCGACAGAGTGAACCCCCAACTGGACTGTTTCGTAACCGTGGCTTCCGAGTACGCCATGCGGCGCGCCCAACTGGCCGAGGAGGAGATTAGACAAGGCAAATATCGTGGACCTCTCCACGGAATTCCTTACACCCTGAAGGACAACCTCGATACGGTTGGCGTCCCAACAACGCATGCCAACCCAGAGGGTTTGGACCTTAAACCAAAGGTCAATTCAACAGTGCACGCCCTGCTTGAAGGAGCGGGGGGAATCCTTGTTGGAAAAGTCCGCATGGATACCATTACGTTCCAGTCTGAAGCCACACTTAGACCCCTCGGCTGCTTCAATCCGTGGGATTTGACAGTCACTCCTGGCACATCCAGTAGTGGGCCTGGGTCGGCCACGGCGGCGTCCCTGTGTCTTGGGTCTGTAGGCACCGATTCGGGGGGATCGGTTCGCCACCCCGCGGCCAATTGCGGGCTTGTTGGAATGAGAGCAACGGTCGGCCGCATCAGCCGGTATCCGCTCGATTGTTTCCCCGCCTCGGGGATACAAAGCCAAGCGGGGCCGATGACGAAGACGGTTGAAGACAACGCCATTATGTTCCAGGCATTGGGAGTTTACGATCCTCAATATCCAATCAGCATCAATGAGCCGCCATATGACTACCCTGTTGGACTAAGGGACGGCGTCAAGGGCATCCGCATCGGACTCCCTACAGATGAATGGATATGGGAGAAATGGGTAACGGAGGAACACGAAGACAGGGTGCGCCACGCTGTCGCTTTGCTTGAAGGCATGGGCGCACACGTGTCACCAGTTTCTTTGCCCCTTGCCGAGGAATCTAGGGAGCTATCCGAAAGCTTGGGCGAAACCGAGATCTGGTATGAGGACAATGCATCCCTCTACGAAAACGCTGACAAGTGGGATGAGCTCCAAGCAGCGATCCAGGCAAACCGGACCAGGCAGATAAACATCGAGAGCTATGTCGCTAAAGCACGGAAACGGCAACTCGTGAAGCAGGAACTGGTTGCGGCTCTTACGGAGGTAGACGTGATAGCGATGCCCACTGGCATGACCCTGGGCGACAAGATTGAAGACGATACTACAATCATCAGAGGCAGGGAAGTCCCTACTCGTTCACGAGGAACGCGCTTGAACAGTCTTGCCAGCATCACCGGCTTTCCGGCGCTTTCTGTTCCATGTGGGTTTGCCATGGGAGACCGACTACCGGTCGGCCTTCAACTGATGGGGAGACCCATAGAGGAGCCTCTCATCTATAGAGTGGCCTATGCCTACGAACAGGCCACCGAGTGGCATCTCAGACATCCACCTATTTGAAGCATTCGTGTCATTATTAGTCAGCTAAGGACGTGCCATCGCAAAGGAGGGAATGGAGAATGAGTGCAACGCCTATTGACCTGGTGAATACAACTATTACCGAGATGAGTGAACTTCTGCGGCGGCGTGAGGTATCGCCCGTAGAATTGACCGAAGCGACCCTGGAGCGGATCGACAGAGTGGCTCCCCAGTTGAATTGCTTTGTCACCGTTACCGGGGATTACGCCATGGAGAGGGCAAAGCAGGCGGAGCGGGAGATTGCTGCCGGCAAATATCGTGGGCCAATGCATGGCATCACATATACCCTGAAGGACGGCTTGGATACGAAGGGCATTCGTAGTACGCATGGGAACCCGCAAGGGCTGGACCTAAAGCCCAGAGTAAGCTCCACAGTGCACACGCTTCTTGAGGAGGCCGGCAGTATCCTTGTAGGCAAAGTGAACATCGACACAACGGGTTTTGCCTCGTTGGATCGGCCGATAGAAGCCTTCAATCCGTGGGACACCAGACTCAGTCCAGGGGGCTCCAGTAGCGGCCCTGGGTCAGCCACCGCGGCATCCCTATGCCTGGGCTCAGTGGGCACCGACGGAGGCGGCTCGGTGCGCCATCCTGCAGCCAATTGCGGCATAGTGGGGTACAGGGCAACAACCGGTCGCATCAGCAGATACCCAACTGACACATATCCAACGGCTAGCGCCGGTCAGGCGGGGCCGATGACCAAGACGGTGGAAGATAATGCGATCATGTTGCAGGTCATAGGGCAGTTTGACCCCAAGGACCCCATCAGCATCAATGAACCGCCGTATGACTACCGAGCGGGGCTGAAGGACGGGATGAAGGGTGTCAAGATAGGGGTGCCGACCGATGATTGGGCATGGAAGGACTGGGTCTTTGAGGAGCAAGAGGACATAGTTCGACGCGCCATTTCTGTTCTTGAAGAGCTAGGCGCCCACATTCAAGAGGTGTCTCTGCCTCTTGCAGCGGAGTCGCGCTCAGTCATGGGAGGTCTCACCGAGGGAATCCTCTGGTGGATTGAGCACCAGGACCTGTACGAAAACGCCGATAAGTGGGAAAACCTCCAGCGATCAATTAAGGCACACCTCCAAGGAGTGGAAGACGTGCGAATTACTCCAGGCACAACACCGCCATTCGGCATGAGCACAGTTGACGTAACGGAATATCTACGAAAGTCCAAAAAACGGTTGCTTATCCGGCAGGAGCTAGTGGCGGCGCTCAAGGAAGTGGACATAATAGCGCTACCGACCGGCATGACGTTGGGAGATACAGGCGACGCCTTGACCACCAACGTACGTGGACGGGAGGTCCATACAAGATCGCGGGCTATACCAATAAACGCACTAGGTAGCGTTACCGGGTTCCCCGGGCTCTCTGTTCCCTGTGGATTCGCCATGGGAGACCGACTACCGGTCGGTCTTCAACTGATGGGCCGCCCTCTTGAGGAGGCTCTTACTTATAGAGTGGCCTATGCCTACGAACAGGCCACCGAGTGGCACCTCAGACATCCACCTATTTGAACCACGATCACTAGTCCTTGAACTAGGTTAGGATGTGCCGTCGTGCAGGCGTGGTGACGAGGCCGAGGGAATGGAGAATGAGTGCAACGTCTATTGACCTGGTGAATACAACCATCGCTGAGATGAGTGAACTTCTGCGAAGGCGTGAGGTATCACCAGTAGAATTGACCAAAGCGACCCTGGAGCGGATCGACAGAGTAGCTCCCCAGTTGAACTGCTTTGTCACCGTTACCGGGGAGTACGCTCTGGAGAGGGCGAAGCAGGCAGAGCGAGAGATTGCCGCCGGCAAGTATCGTGGGCCAATGCACGGCATCACGTATACCCTCAAGGACAGCTTGGATACCAAGGGCATTCGTACTACTCATGGGAACCCACAAGGGCTGGACCTAAAGCCCAAGGTAAGCTCCACGGTGCACACGCTTCTTGAGGAGGCCGGCAGTATCCTTGTAGGCAAGGTCCGCATTGATACGACTACGTATCAATCGCCGGAGAGAGAAGGGCTGGATAGGATGAAACTGAGGGCCGTAGGCTGCGTGAACCCATGGGACTTTAACGTAAGTCCGGGCACATCCAGTAGCGGCCCTGGGTCGGCTACGGCGGCATCCCTCTGCCTGGGCTCAGTGGGCACCGACGGAGGCGGCTCGGTGCGCCATCCCGCGGCCAATTGCGGCATAGTGGGGTTCAGGGCAACGACCGGTCGCATCAGCAGATACCCAACCGACACGTATCCGACGGCGAGCGCTAGTCAGGCGGGGCCGATGACCAAGACGGTAGAAGATAATGCGATCATGCTGCAGGTCATAGGGAGGTTTGACCCCAAGGACCCCATCAGCATCAATGAACCGCCGTATGACTACCGGGCGGGGCTGAGGGACGGTATAAGGGGTGTCAGAATAGGAGTGCCAACCGACGATTGGGTATGGAAAGAGTGGGTTACGGAAGAGCACGAGGACCGCGTGCGAGCGGCCATAAAGACAATGGAGGGGCTAGGAGCGCACATTGTAGAGGTGGCCTTGCCTCTTGCATGGGAGTCTAGGGCGTTAATGGATGGCATTGAGCCGGAAGCATTCTGGTGGAAGGAACACACTCATCTCTTTGAAAACTTAGACGGTTGGGACGAAATCCAGGCGGCCATCCTGGCAGGCAGCAGAAGGCAATTAGACGTGTCCGACCATGTTAAGAAAGCCCAGAAACGACTGCTCATAGGACAGGAGCTGGTGGCCGCGTTCAAGGAGGCGGACGTTATCGCCTTGCCCACGGGTATGACCCTCGGAGACTCTCCTGGGTTGAAGACCACCCTACTTCGCGGTCGCGAAGTCATTACCCGGTCGCGCGCGATGTATCTCAACGGCCTTGCCAGCATAACCGGCTTCCCAGCGTTATCGTTGCCCTGCGGATTTGCTATGGGAGACCGGTTGCCCGTTGGCCTTCAGCTAATGGGTCGTCCAATGGAAGAACAGCTTATTTACAGGGCGGCCCATGCTTATGAGCAAGCTACCGATTGGCACCTAAGACATCCGCCTGTCTAGAGGGGTCAACACAATGCCTACAATGTGCTTAAAACGGCTTCAAACCATCAACTAAACGTTCAAAACAGTTTACTCAAGGAGCAACAGAGATGGCGGCAACATCCAAGAAGACGATCTACGAAAAGAAGGGGCCTATCGCCTATCTAACCATAAACAACCCGACCAAGGCCAACGTCATGGACGACCAGGTGATAGAGGAGTTGGGCGAAGCGTACCAGGACTACTGGGCGGATACTGAAATGCGCTGCCTAATCCTTACAGCCGTGGGAGATCGTCATTTCTCAGGAGGGCACAGCATTCAGCCGCCTCCTCCGGGTGAGACTTTCGAGGACGAGCGAGCCCGGCGGTTGAATAGCTTCGTTTGGCCTAGGGCAGGCACGATAGGTGGACGTCGCATCGCCGTTTTCAACGGCGGGGTAGACTTCCCTCAGATCTGGAAGCCGGTGATCGCGGCAATAAACGGTTGGGCAGCCGGAGCGGGACTGTACAGTCTGCTGACTACTACAGACATAAGAATAGCGTGTGCTGAACACGCCAGGTTCTATTATGCCCTGCTATCCAACCGAGGCGGCATTGGCAGCGGGCCTCTTGCCACTCGATTGATTAGACAGGTGCCCTACGTTCACGCGATGAGAATGCTCTTGTCGGATCAGCCTATAGATGCTGCAGAGGCCGCGCGTATTAACTTAGTCAATGAAGCGGTGCCGCATGATCAACTGATGCCCCACTGCGAGGAGATAGCAAACAGAATAGCCGAGATGCCGCCAGTGGCCGTCAGGTTCTTGAAGGAGTTCCTAACGAAGAGCAGAGACATGACGGAGGACCAAGCCTGGCATCTACAGCTCCTATACAATGGCATTACATGGCAGATTACTGAGGACGCCGCGGATGCTAGCGCCGCGTTTCTAGAGAAGAGGCCAAGGAACGTAACAGGCCAATTAAGGACCGGGCCTAGCCAAGCTCCTGAAGGCTAAATAGCCGTGGTCTGTTGGTCAGCGAGGATCTAACCGAGCGGTAGAACGGGCGCCGGATGCCTCCCGTGCTCAAGACATCGGAGTGAGGCAAAGTATAGTAGGTGAGACTATGAACCTAGAGTTGGAGCCGGAGAGTGGTTTGCTGTCAGGCGTTCGCGTTGTCGACGCAACCAGCGTGATGGCAATGCCTACTGCCATGTATGTGCTGGCCGACATGGGGGCTCAGGTCATCAAGGTGGAGAGCCATACTCGTAGCAGGGGTGGTCAAGGAGTGTATGCGGACGGGGAGCCCGGCCATGAGCCATGGAACAGGGACGGCAGCTTTCATCAGCTGCATAGAGGCAAATTTGGCATTACCCTTGACCTCAAAGTGGAACAGGCGGTGGAACTGTTCAAAGACCTTGTCAGAGTTAGCGACGTCCTAGCGGAAAACAACCGACCGGGCGTCATGGACCGTCTTGGTCTCGGGTATGACGAACTGCGAAAGGTCAATCCTAATCTGATCTACTTCTCTTTCTCAGGATTTGGTCAAACTGGCCCCTGGAGGAACTATCAAGGTATTGGCCGTATGTTTGAGTTGACCGGCGGAGTCAGCCAGTTCACCGGCTATCCAGAAGAGGGACCCAGACGGGTCGGTCAGGCGTGGTTTGATCCGCCCAACGGCTGGATGGCAGTCTTCGCGATCCTTTCTGCCCTCCACCATCGAAACAAAACGGGTGAAGGCCAATGGGTTGACTACTCCATGTATCAGTTGGCCGCCTCTACAGTAGGTGATGCAATCCTGGATTATCTGGCCAATGAACGCAACGGTAAACTGATGGGTAATCGGCATTCGTATTTCTCGCCTCACGGGGTGTTTAGGTGCAAGGGGGATGATAAGTGGATAGCTATTGCCGTCACTGACGATGCGCAGTGGGATTCCTTGCGCCAGGCCATGGGGGATCCCGAATGGGCTAAGGATGACCGATATGCCGACGTGCTGTCTAGATTGCAGCACCAAGAAAGCTTGAATCGTCGCATTAGCGAATGGACGAAGCACTATGAGCACTTGGAGTTAATGTCAATCCTTCAAGGGTTTGGGGTACCAGCCGGTGCTGTATTGAACTCTAAAGAGGTGCTTACCAACGACCACATCAAAGCCAGGGGTCTCTATGAAGAGATCTCCTATCCAGCAGAGCTAGGCGTCGGAAAGAGGTCTCACTTGGGTAGGCCTTGGAAGATGTCAAGGACCAAAAGTTATATTCGGCGGCCTGCTCCCTCCCTAGGAGCCCATAATGAACCAATCCTAGCCGATCTGTTGGGGGTACAGCCACAACGAATAGACCAACTGTATGAATTGGGAGCTATTGGTGCGCACCCAGTGCCCATCCCTCAACCAGTCAGACGTTCGAGCCTTGATTCGGACATTGAGTCTGGCGTCCTGGTGGGCCACGACTCCGACTACAAAAAGATTCTAGGACTGGAGTAGAATGCCCGAAGGTCCTCTCTCCGCATTTCGAATCATCGACCTGTCCACCCATATAGCGGGTCCATTTTGCGCCCGGCTCATTGCCGACTATGGGGCTGATGTCGTCAAGGTGGAGTCCCCCGGAGTTGGAGACGTATCACGGAGGTCGGGGCCGTTCTTCTCAGACACGCCCGACCTAGAAAAGAGTTTGCAGTTCCTGTATCTCAACGCAAACAAAAGGGGAGTTACGTTGAACCTTGAGTGTGCTGCCGGACGCGCGCTCTTTGTTGAGATGGTCAAGAGTGCTGATGCAATTGTAGAGAGCTACCCTCCGGGCTATTTGGATTCCTTGGGGCTGGACTACACTTACCTGGAAACCTATAACCCTGGTCTAGTGATGACTTCTGTGACGCCGTTTGGTCAGACAGGCCCGTATAGCGAGTTCCTTGGGAGCCCCATTGTATACGAGGCGCTAGGTGGAGTCATGTATACCAGCGGTGCGTACGATCGCGAGCCGCTAGGCCACGGTCATCCTCAAAGCCTTTATATTGGTGGCATCACGGCTGCCTACGCTACGTCCGCGGCTCTCTATTCGAGGGAGACGAGCGGCAAGGGCCAACAAATTGATGTTTCTCTGATGGAGGTTATGGCTGCGCATCACGTTAGCCCGCCTAACAAATACATCTATACAGGAGCTATAGAAAGACGAGCGCCTAAGGACGAGGCAGGTTCTGCTAAGGCTGGGCCCCACTTCCAGGGTGTTGTTCCCGTTAAAGATGGGTTTGTTGGCGCCACGTTTCAGCGGGGCACCCAACGGCCAGGCACCTTCTCAGAGTACGTGAATCTGCTAGGGCATCCCGAACTTGCCTCCTTGCAAGAGTCAAGCCCTCAACAGCCAAACGAGTTCCCAAAGGAACTGGATGACGCACTGCTTTCTATCTTGAAGGAGTGGAATAAGTTCGATTATTTTTCGCACGCAGCATCAAACAGTTGGGTGGCCGCGGTAGTCCAGACATCGGAGGATCTATCCAGGAGCCCTCAACTAGACGAAAGAGGGTTCTATTCCGAAATTGAGCATCCAGTTGTAGGCAAGATCAAGATGCCAGGCGAGATTTACAGGCTCCCGAAAAGCCCGTACAGACTACGTGTTCCAGCTCCGTTACTGGGGCAGCACAATAAGGAGATCTTTTGTGAGGAAATGGGCGTGCCCCAAAATGATCTGGTCATGCTCAGGAGACATGGGGTTATCTAAGTAGCCGACACCTTCATCACGCGCACGCTGATTCGTACCGCGTTGGTTGCGATCTTCTGACGCTGGAGCTGGTAGCCCTCGCGCATCGCAGACTGAACGGCCCCATCCCGCTTCGCAACCCAACTCCTGCAGCCAGCTCAGAATAGGCTGCCTTCTGGCTTCAGAGGGGCATGACTCGCTCATAGAGGTGATCCAAGACGCGGTGAACCGGATCGGCATGGACCAGGTACCGATAGCAGACCGCACCAGGCTCCTGAGCGACAACGGTCCCAGCTATGTATCCAGAGCCTTCAGGGACTACCTGAGCATGGTGGGAATCAGGCACATACTGGCAGCCCCCTTCCACCCTCAGACCAACGGGAAGCTGGAGCGCTATCACCAGACCCTCAAGCGGGGCGTGAACCAGCTGCCCTATGAGATGCCCTCAGACCTGGAGGCAGCCATCGTGGCCTTCGTCAGCTACTACAACTACCGGCGCTATCACAAGGCCTTGGGAAATGTGACGCCCTCGGATGTCCTCAAGGGAAGGCGGCAGGAGATTCTACGACGTAGGAAGGAGGTGCAGGCTCAAACAATCGAACGGCGAAGACAGCATAATAGGGCCCTCAGGGAGCTTACGAGACCCCAATCCGATCCCTGATCTCTCGGCTCTCATAGTGTCCCACTTTTGCTGGTTGCTAACATTTCCAACCATCATCATTCAATCTCCAGCCGAATCAATACCGGCATCGACGCCGACGCCAAAGCCCCAGCCGACTGTGTACATGGGCGTGCCGCCTGCTGACCCGGTAGAAACAGGGAATGCCTACGACTTCAAGTTCGGGACTTTGCACTGTGGCGTTGAGAGTATAGTGTTTGGGGGACAGTACTGGCGGGCCGAGAATGTGCCGGAGGAGTGGAAGTATAACCCACCAACTGGGTGGACCGAGACCGACGCGACGGGTAGGATCGAGTTGTTGGCTGAGGACATAGCGGTGTTCACTTCGCAGAGCGGCAACGAGATCCGGTACGTCCGGCGTCCGGAGGGCGAGTTGGCTCCCTGCTATTGAGCGACCTGATTCGCTGAGGCACGGTCAACTATCCCAGCGGTACGAACGGATGGCCTACGACAGGAGTGATGCTGTTGGCCAATTTGAAGAAAGGAGATGCCTTGGAAAGGAAGAGATTATGAAGAATCGATTGAATGTTCCCAAAGGGGTCATCGCGATCCTCCTAGTATTGTATCAGAGTCGGAGGGAGAACCCGAAGCTTATGATAGAGCGATCACAGTGGGATCCTCGACGGTGACTTACTACTCCCAACGTCGTTGGTGCCAAGGTGCCGGAATTCATGCCTGATCTCCCGCCGCTCATAGCCACGCCCGAGGCGTTGACTCCGCTATGCTTGCCGAAGTTGAGTCACTCAAAATGAGGATGCATGGCAAGTGCGGATCAACCGCCTCCATGGCGGTCCTGTTCGTGCTGACGCTTCTCTTGCCACTGTCCGCCTGCACCCAGCGAAGCCCGTCCTTCGACTACCCAAGCGACGCGCCGGTGCTTCAGATCAACCTCACCGGGGGCATGGTCGGCTACTGGCACGCTGCGGCCCGGGTGCCGCTGGTGACCGTCTGGGAGAACGGACGGGTCGTGTTCGTGTCGCGGGAGGAGCGTTACGAGCCGGAGCGAGCGCTGATCCGGGAGACCCAGCTCAGCAAGTCAACGGTGCGGCCCTTGCTGGTCGAGGCGGACATATTGCACGAGCTGGACGACCACTACTCCGCCTTCGCTGTGACGGACGCTGGCACCGCTACCTTCAGCATTCAGTCGGCCGGCGGACGCAAGACCGTTAGCGTCTATGCGTTCAACCCGGAGCGCGTCGCCCCCGCCTGGCGCGACCTCGAGCAGCACACGGAAGTCATGGACATGCTGCGGACCCTTTACCGCACCGTGGTCGACGCAGTGCCACGGGACGCGTTGGGCCTTGCTTCCGCGAGAGGTGTCCGTCATAGCCAGGCCGGGAGGACCCGCCGGGGAGGCGGAACAGGAGTGGCCGGCGGGGCTGATCGGGCGCCTGACCGGCGAGGCGGCCCAGCAGGCCACGGAGCTGCTCCCGCCCGGCCCCGCCGCGACCTTTCTGTTGGATCGCATCCCACACCAAATCACGGTGATGCCGGTACTTCCCGTCCTGTCAGCCCCCAGTGCGATTGGGCCGGAGAGCGGGCTTCCCCGGCCCCCGGCGGCCACCGCTTACCGCCTCCCTGACAGCCTGCCCTATCGCTTCGACGGCGTTGACCAGCCCGAAGTCGCCGCCTGGTACCGGAGCAACATGCCGGGCGAGGGCTGGCGGCTGGCAAAGGAGGAGGCTGGGCTCCAGGTCTGGGTGCGCGTGGACCCCGCCCGCCATCCCATCGCTCGGCTCCACTTCCGGCCGGACCATTTCACTATCGAGGTCCTGCTATTCTACGATGACCTTCCCCTGCATCCCGCCGGCGCTACGGGGGCATGCAGCAAGCCGAGATGTCAGACCGTGTCGGGCCTATCGCTCGACGAGGTAATAGACTGGTTCGCCGAGTACCTGGGCTACCTCGGCTGGCGGGATGGCCCCTACCTGTTCCGCAAGGACCGAGAATCGGACGCAGGCCACGACCTGCTGCAGTTGACTTACGAGGAGGTTGCGGGTGGCATCGTGGTGGTGTCGGAGCGCACGGTCTACCAGCCGCCGGTCTGGCCATACCTTCCCACGCCCGCACCGCCCACACTCACGCCGTCAAAGGCTTCGCGTTGAGACTTGCCGCATGCGGTGGTCCCCTAGGCCGTCGGTTCGGTCTCACCTTCCCACGTCGGCGCCTAAATCATCTCCACCAGCAACCACCAGTCGTGGCCGGGGGAGGGCGTAGGAGGATCACGAGTGATGCGTGCTCACAGGTGAGCGTGGGGGTTGTGAACGAGTTCGCAGGCGGTACGGGCGACCGGGCAACGACCGGTTGCAAGCCTGCTGTTCTTGCGAGGTGGGGATGTCTATACGCCAAAGCTCAGGACTTGGACAAAGTGCTCGAGGCCACTGATGCACGAGTAGACGCAGGCCAGGTCATGGAAACGCTACCATCATCAGCATTCGACGACACCTCAGCGCGTCACCTCGACCCATGAAACGGCGGAGATCTAGCAGGCCGTTGGTAGGTCTGAGCTAAAGCATCAAACGGAAGCTCAGCACGAAGGTTCTTGATTTTGTCCAGTTTGGTGGGCCTACGTGTACTGAATTGCGAACTTTAGGTTGGCCGTTACCTTGTGACCCGCCCACGAGAGCTTTGTGGCGGCCCAAGTCTTCTGGCGGCGCGGCTTCCATTCGACATCAGATGGCCAGAGCATGAGCTCGACCTCACCGTCACAATGCGATACATCATTGGGTATGCAGTATGGCCTTAACAAGAATCAAATGAGAGATGTGATGATGCCTAAGTGTCCAACTCTTGGTTGCGAATAATCTGGCCAGTCCCTCTACGTAGCTATTGCGGCAGCGACGCCTTCCTCCGAACTAGTTTGGCCTGTCTGCCATCGGTGTCGCCCCGTCATGGAAAATTGCCAGGACGGGGCGCCTTAGAACCAGTCTCTGTAATACGTCTCATACGGCACGAACGGGGGACGGGCAGGATGTGGTACCGGTAGTAGAACGGGACGGTCCTTTCTCGACGGTAAATAGACGCAGGCCGTGCCAGGAGTGGCTGTCTCTCCTACCTGATTGACACCCTGCAGCCGAATACCCACGGCGTGGTACTCGGCTTTGCCCGGTACGCCACCTGGCTTATCGTCGCCCTCCTGAACCTCTTTGAATTTCTTCTCCACAGTACCAGTTACATAGATCGTATCGCCGTAGAACACAGGCTTCCTCATTGCTACCTGCACTCGTCTAATGAAGCCGTCATCACCCATCCAGTCTGTGAGGAGACGTTGGAAAATCTGCGCCCTTTGCCCTCCTCCGTCGAAGGGGCCCGGTAGACCACGATATGCAGCGGTGAGGGCATCTTCGTGCTCGTCCGCAGGTCCCCAAGGCCAACGCGTTACTGGATGACCGATCGCCTGTCCTCCTCCCGCCCCGCCTCTCATTTGTCGTAGCTGGCGAAACTTGACCTCAAACGCCAGTTCGTCGCCCGGCGACTGTGGGTTGCCATGGCTGCACGCGTCCACCACACGGTGAGCGGCGTAATCTTGCAAGGTCCATGGCGCAATCACCAAAGGGCCCACTTTGTCTCCTACGTTGACATCTTCCCAATAGAGAGTCTCAGCACCCCGCCGCTTGTGGTTGTCAATGTCTTCGATAATCTCCTCTAACTGCTCCTCGTTGTACTGTTGGGTCATGCGCTCATAAATGAGATTCTCTCCCAGGCGATCTACATTCATGGACCGGGAGGTGCCCATGCTGGCAATAGGAAACATAATCAGAGTCCCATAGCATTTGGCAGGAAGATCCCCATGCTGGTCCCAATACATCAGCTCGGACACGAAAATAATGAGATCACCCCTGGAACCCTTCTTCTCCAACATCTCCTGAGTCGTCATCGAAGAGCTGAACTTGGAGCCCACACGAATGACATCAAAGAATTCCCAAGCGTTCCCGGCGTGGAAATTGGCCACGGGATATCCTTGGGGGCGCTGTCTGGCATGCTCACCCCCCTGTACGCCGTGTGCCGTTATGCCACGAGCTGTGGATAGAATGGGATTGGGCGCCAGTTGGCAGCCATAGCGGGTACGTCTGCCATACTCCGGATCAGTAAAAAGCGGATTGTCGTCTCCGTAGGCTATAGCATAGTTGCGAATAGTCCTCGAATCCAGGCGGAGGGCACACTCGTAAGGAGGCCCAGACTGCACATATGGTGAAGGCAGGCCTGGCGGCAGGCTTTCGGTTACTTCCTCACCCAGGATAGCCCTGGATCGTTCCTTAAACTCTAAGATCAAATCCTCAAAGGTCTCTTGTTGTGCAGCCATCACTGAACCCTCCTACAGGATTTCTGAATAGAGCCTATCGTCCGCGGAGCTTGGGGTCTAGAATGTCCCTTAGCGCATCCCCGTACACATTAACCCCAAAGACTACTGCGGTAAGTGCAAATCCAGGGAAGATCCCAATCCAAGGAGCCACGGCAAAATTCCTCAGAATATCGCCGCTGAGCATTCCTCCCCAGGAAATGACCGTGACTGGCATTCCCACCCCCAGAAAGCTCAACGATGCCTCCAGCAAGATGGCCGCCCCCAAAGTAACCGTGGCTATCACCATCATCACGCCAAATGTGTTGGGGAAAATGTGTCTCACTATTATGCGTAGATGCCTCGCCCCAATCGCGCGCGAGGCGTCTATATATGCCGTTTCTTTTATGCTCAACGATTGAGAACGAACCACACGCACCGCCCTGCTGGAGTAGATAATTGTCAAAGCTATGATCACATTAGTAAGAGAAGCGCCTAGAGCGGCCATCAGAGCAAGAGCTAATAGAAGAGAAGGGAAGGCGCTTTTGGCGTCGACGAACCTCTGGATGATGAGGTCAAATCGTCCCCCAAAATAGGCGCTGCTAACGCCTACGAAAGCACCGATCAAAGTGGCAAACACGGTGGTTATCAAGCCGACGAAAATAGAGATCCGAGCACCATAGATGGTGCGACTGAGCATGTCGCGACCAAGATGGTCGGTGCCGAACCAGAAAGTAGCGTTCGGGGCGACGAGCCGACTGTGTTGGTAGTTATCCCAGGGATCATGCGGAGCGATCGACGGGCCGATTGCGGCAAGGAGCAGGGCAAAAATTAGCACGTAGAGTCCGGTAGCGCCTAAGGGCTTCTTCTTCGTAAAGCGACCCAGAGCAACCAAGTACCTTACAGGAAGCGGCGCACTTTTGGTAAGGACTGGCTGAGCCAATTCGATCTTCATGAAGATACTCCTCTTAGAACCTTCCTGAATCTCTCCCTAGTCATACCGAATGCGCGGGTCCAACCACGCATAAGTGAGGTCGACTAGAAGGTTGGCTGCCAGGGCTATGAACGCGAAGTACATCACATACGTCTGGATCATAAGTAGGTCACGATTGGACAATGCCTCTAGCAGTCCTCGGCCCACTCCTGGGATATTGAAGATCCTCTCGATAACAACTGTTCCTGAGAATATGAGTCCTATCTGAGTCCCCGCGATCGTAACAACAGGTAGCAATGAGTTGCGCACCGCGTGTCGCCAAGTGACCACGCCCTGCGAAAGTCCCTTGCTGCGTGCTGTCCGGATATAATCCTCTCGCAAGACCTCCAGTAACTGAGTCCGTGTCATCCTAAGGAGCGTCCCTGCCGTGCTAAAGCCGAGGGCGATAGCAGGGAAGATCAGCTGCTGAATGGCGATGGAAGGTGAGTCCCAAATATGCGTAAAAGCAAATGGTGGCAGCCAGTTGAAGAAACGGGACAACACCAGAATTACCAAGAGACCAACAAAGAAAGTCGGCATTGCTAGGCCCATTATGGCAATGCCGCGAAAAACGTAATCAACCCAGGAGTCCTGCCTAACTGCGGCAAGTACTCCTATTGGGATGGCAATGCTCCAGATCAAAGCGATACTAAGGATCCCAAGCTGGAGCGACACGGGGAACTGTCGCTTTAGTTCATCCGCAACTGGACGGCCTTTTGCCACCGAATATCCCAGATCACCCTTGACCAGGTCCAATATCCATGTGGCAAATTGTTCGTGAATCGGCCTATCCAAGCCAAGTTGCTCCCGCAGCCGCTCCACATCATCCTGAGTGAAAGTCCCTTCCCCGTATGGTCCAGCAAGAATTTTCTCGGCCGGATCGCCGGGCAAGACGCGCAGCAGGAGGAAAATGACAATGGCCACTCCCAATAGGGTGGGGACAAACAGCAGAATCCTTCTTGCGATGTATTTTTTCATTCCGCCCTCGCCCGCGGGCTCCACATTTTAGCATGCCACCCAGCGCCACGGAGACCCGCCTATTTTTCTCCCACCAGGGAACACCAGTGCCGCGCAGACTACTTCAAAAGCCAGACCTGTTCAAACGGGTAGTTAATAAAGTGGTACGGCGGGGGTGTGTAATCCTTCACGTAAGTCCTGTATCCCTGGAGCACCGTCGGTCGTAGCCACCCAACGTGCCATGCATCCTCATGGGCAATCTTAGCCATTTCACGCAAAATGGGCGCTCGCTCCTCATTGGTGGCTAGAATCGCCTGCTGGTGATGTAAGTCTACAAACTGTGGGTTAATCCAGCCGCTATCGTTCCGTCCCCCCTCGCCTCTGAGGAAATGTATCGAGGCAGTGAAGGCATCGGGGTCTGGGAAAGGTGCGCCAATGCTGTCAGTGTGGAGGTCAAAGTCCCCCCTGTTCCTGGGCTCCGTCCTTTCTGCAAGGCCTACAACCTCTGCGTCAATATAGATTTCCCTGAGCTGCCGCGCCACTATCTGGGCCGTCTCAGAGTCGGCACCAGTGGGCGCCGTTATGATTCTGATACTCAGGCGATTGTCAGAACCGTAGCCTGCCTCCTCCATGAGTTGCTTGGCCTGAGCTACGCTTTGCGCCTTTACCGCTGGGCTAGAATCATACCCAGGGAACAGATCAAGCCACTCCTGGTGCGTGTAGATCCAGTCCCAGCCAACGAAGTATTCGGTTGCCAGGTGACCTACCCCATCAAAGACCAGGTTGTTGATCTCTCCGCGGTTTACCGCAAGCTGTAAAGCGGTGCGCAGCTTCCTGGCATTGGGGTCTTCGGCTGGGCCGAAAGGCGGGCGGCGTATGTTGACGTCAAAGACCTTCCGTCCCATGGCCAGGACATGAGGAAAGGTCACGCCGTCACTCATGTCCTGGCCCATTCGCTCCATTGTAGCCACGCTTATCGTCGCCGGGCCGACGGATCCTCCAAGAAAATCTATTCTGCCCACGCTGAAGGCTGCTTCCCAAGTGCTCTGTTCGGGAATCACGGCGAAGTGAAGCCCGTCTAGATAAGGTAGCCCCTCACGGTAGTAGTTGTCAGAACGCTGCAGGTGGAAGTAGTTGTCGACATCCATGTCATCGAACTTGAAAGGACCTGTACCCACGTACTCGTCCGAGGTCAGGTCACGAGTCTCTCCACTGGGGTCGGTATCGATGGCCTTGAGGTACTTGGATGGCTGGAACACCGTGAACCCGCCGGTCAAACACGCAACAAAGCCTGCTCCTGGAGCGATCAGCCGTATGGTCAGCTCATCAGGGCCAGTGACTTCGGCGCCACCGTCGGGTAAGGGCTGGTTATTCTCATCCCAAATCGGCTTGACATAGGAACGGATGCAAGTCTGGCGATGCGCCGACAGCCCATTGGGGCGCTCCATATATCGCACCATCTGCCAGTAAGCATCTTCGGCTGTGAAAGGGTCGCCTTCGTGGTCGACTACGCCGGGGCGAATTTTGAACGTCCATTCTGTGCCGTCAGGGCTGATAGTCCACGTCTCGGCCAGATCTGCCTCTACCGTGACTCGATCAGGTCCCAGACGCATAAGCTGACCCCAGAAGTTCGCGTTCACTCCACTGGAGGTCCAGTTCGAACCCGCTCGGCGCACTGGGTCAAGCGTCGGGAAGCTAGAACTAGCGAACCTGAGGACACCGCCGTATTGAGGTTCCTCTCCGGGTAAAGGCAAAGACGTCGGTGTCGCGGTTGCTTGGGGAACAGCAGTCACGCCAGGTAAAGGCGTAGGGGTTGCGGTAGGTAAGGCTGGTACTTGGGGCACGAATATAGTAGGGGTGGCGGTGGGAGCCGAAGGCGTGGGTGTAGCTTCTTCAGCGCCTCCGCATGCGATTAGCAGCAGTACTAGGAGGCCAGCTGCCATGCGGGGGAAGATACGCATCAACGTCCTAAGCATCATAGACCTCCTTGGATGGCCATATGTTAGACACAGAGCTAGCCGCATACCATTGTTGCCTGGTTCAGCAGGATTAGATTATAACTCGTGTTGTCTAGAACAGCAACAATGCCCAGTTTCTAGCATTGATTCCGAAATATGTCAACAATCGTATCTTGTGAATCGATCCACAAACCATCTATTCCACCGATTTTCGTCGAACTAGACTGTTGGCTCCCCCCGCCTTATTGCTTAGCCGGATACGCACCAGAACAGTAGCCCCTTCACTTCGCCTCAATCTGAGAAACATCAAGCAATTGACTCCAGTGAGCAAGGGGTATAGATTGCGGAAAAGCGCCGACTTACTGGCTAAGAGTGGCCGTATCCGTTTCAGTTAATGGAGGCAGTCCGATGGCAAGCGGATTGAGCGAATTCGTAAACGATTCCCAGGCAATGATTGGTCAAAGTGCGCCAGACGTGCCCCAAGGGGTGAAGTCTGCAGACTGGTCCTCTATCCAGAGACTGTGCAGCGCTTTGGGTGACATCAACCCCCTCTACAACGACGCGGCGAAGGGTGTAGGTACAGTATACAATACCCTGATTGCGCCCCCTAGCTACATCTTCTCTATACGCACTCCTGATTCAGGGGCCGCTTATGAGGGAAAGGCGTATGGACTGCGTAGGTTCAGTACCAAGGCATCGGCGCAATGGAACGATGTGATCCGCTTAGGGCAGCCACTGGTTAGCGATCTGAAGGTGACCGCAGTGCGGGATGGCGGTAAGCTGAGCGGCAGAGATGCCGCCGAGGTGGGCTCAACTGCAACTTACAGTACCGTCTATGGCGGCACCCTGGCCTCCGCCACTGGTACAGTATCCTTGGTGCCCTACGAGCCTGGCGAAGCGCTTATAGATGACAGAGACATCCACGTCTACTCCGACGAAGAGATCAAGAAGCTGGAAGACGATCTTGACGCCATGCAGCCCCATCGAGGCCAAGTACCCCTCTACTGGAGCGAAGTAAACGAAGGAGACATGCTCCCTTCCATGGTCAAGGGGCCCGTCTCCTATAACGAGATCTCATCATGGCGTCTTGCCGAAGCTAAGCCCAGCACCGCTCTCATCGGCGTCACAGCTCACGACTACGTGGTGGCCAGGCCGGGCCGGATTACTACCAACCCCAACACTTTGTGGCCTTACTTCGACGTGGAGCAGGCCTACGGAGACATCCTTTCCGTAAAAAACCTAGGGTTCAAGATGCCGGTGACTAGGGGCCTGATGCGCTTCGCCTTGGCAAGCCAGGTGCTGACCAACTGGATGGGCGACCTGGGATTTCTGAGGAGCATGTCCCTTGACCTGCCCAACCATTTCTTCTACGAGGACACTCTGTGGCTTGATGGCGAGGTTACAAAGAAGTTCAAGGAAAACGTCGGTACGGAAGAGCACAACGCCGTTGAAGTCAAGCTATCAGGCCGTAATCAATTAGGAGATACACTGGTTGATGGTAACGCAGTGGTCTATCTTCCGGAACGTGGCTTTCTTGTGGGGCTACCCATTGGTAACCCCTGGTCATGAGAGCATAACAAAACCAATGAAACGGAAAAGGGAGAGAAACAATGACTACAACAGGTGAAACCTTCGAGGGCTTGGTAGATCAGTTCAGGCAGCTTTCAAAGGCCCAGATAGACGAAGAGGTGATGGGTGAAGGTTATCCTCTAGACATGCTGCTATACCCCGGCACGACCCAGCCTTACGACACATCAGGGTCTCCTTACACGAGTCCGTTCTTCTTGACCGAAGAGGTAGTTAAGGCCTACGCCGCTAGCATCGGGGACAACAATCCCCTCTACACCGACCCCGAGTACGCCAAGCAGGGTCCCTACGGATGCCTGATCGCGCCAGGAACGGCAATGCTGCTCGCCAGAAACGCCATGTGGCACGGTGCTCGACGAGTGGGGGGGTGGCCGATCGCCAACTTCCACTCAGGAACTGCCTGGGAATTCTTCGACGTGGTGCGCGTGGGGACAGGATTCAAGGCCTCGTCTACAGGAAAGGAGATAATCGAGAAGCCCGGGGCTCACGGCAATCTCTTCCTATTCATCACAGATCTCTTTTACTGGGACATGCGCGGCGACCTCCTTGGGAAATGCTACGGTACCCTGATCATGGTGCCGCGTGAAGAGATGGGCACCGGCAGAGCAATGTCTGTTGAACGGTTGGGTGAGCGTATGTTGTATGAACGAGAGCCCGGCAAGTACAACGAAGAGAAGGTCGAAGAGATCCTCGACATGGTAAAGAAGGGACGGCCCAGGGGCAAAGAGATCCTATACTGGGAGGACGTCAAAGAGGGCGATAAGTTGACACCTTTCGTACTTCCTCCCTGGACTGACCAGGACTACGCCGGTCCCAACTTGATCCGCAACGGGCCCCAGAGGGCCTATGGCTTTGATGCAGGGTATCGGATGCGGAGGTACATCAGGCAGGAGGGTGGAGGAGGCGTCACCTACACACATCCGGTATCCCGCTGGCCTTGGAGCCCGGGTGCTGAACACGGCGACGCCCTGATGGCGGCGTACCGTGGCCAATCGCTTCCCTTTGACTGGGGTGGTCAGAGATCCCAGATACCTCAAGCCTTGATGAGTAACTGGATGGGCGACCATGGCTTCATCCGCCGCCTCCAGATGGCCCTACGCCGGCCCATGTACTACGGAGACCTTGGCGTATATAGCGGTGAGGTGACAAAGAAGTTCAAAGAAGCCCAGAAGGGCGAGTCCGGCGAAGGCGCTGTCCCTGGGGAGAGGACCTACCACGCGGTGGGAATCAAGTACGAGGGACGTAACCACGAAGATCAGGTGTTTGTCCAGGGCACATCCACGGTTTACTTGCCCTCCCGGGAAGGCGGCATGGTGCAATTGCCTATCCCGCACGTGGCCAGACCGCCGGCCGTTCCCTACGAGACCTTCTACAGGGACTGGTACTAGAATTACAGTCAACAGGGTTATTGGAGCGTCTGACGCTTGATGGAACTAGACGGGATGCTCACCGGGCTACGTGTGCTCGACTCCACGACGGCAGTAGCAATGCCAACGGCGATGCACATTCTGGCCGATATGGGGGCCGAAGTGATAAAGGTCGAAGCCCCTGCCAGGGAGGAGTCCGCTGCCAGGGATGACGCGTTCCAGTACTTGCAACACGGCAAGCTGGGAGTGACGGTCAATGTCAAGGCGGAGGGTGGTCTAGACCTTTACAAAGACCTGGTGCGTGTCAGTGACGTCCTTGTCGAGAACAACAGGGCCGGTACCATCGCCCGTTTGGGCCTGGGATATGACGAGCTGCGTAAAGTAAACCCCACCATTGTTATGCTCTCCAACACCGGCTTCGGCCAGACAGGCCCATGGAGGCGGTATACGGGGATCGGATCGTTCCTTGAACTGACCACAGGGGTCAGCCACTTCACCGGCTATTTGGATCAGGGACCAAGGCAGATCGGAGGGGCCTGGATCGATATTCACGCCGCGTGGATGACCGTCTTCTCTGTGCTTGCCGCTCTTTACCATCGTGCCCAAACGGGCGTTGGGCAGCATGTCGACTTCGCCATGTACCAGGTCGGGGTGGCTACCATGGGTGTTGAGTTACTCGACTACTTCTCCAACGGTAGGATTGGAGAGCAGATGGCCAACCGTCATCCATACCACGCACCACACGGCCTGTACCCCTGCAAGGGCGAAGACAGGTGGATCGCCATCGCCGTAGAATCCGATGCCCAGTGGAAGTCACTCTGTACGCTAATGGACAAGCCAGGGTTGGCCAATGACCCACGATACGCAGACGGCCTTAGCCGCTGGCACCATCAAGACGACCTTGATCCCGTCATCGCGGCCTGGAGCAAGGAATACGATTACAGAGAGTTGGTGAAGCTGACCCAAGACAATGGCATAGTTGCCTCCATAGTACCTGATGCCGCAGAACTAATGACGGACACGCATATGGTGGACAGGGGCTTCTACGAAAAAATGGCCCACTCCCCGGAATCGGGATACGGTACCAGGTTATTCATCGGACGTCCTTGGAAAGCGTCCCATACCCCATCACACTTCCGTAGACCCGCTCCGTACCTCGGTGAGCACAACGAATATGTCTTCGGAGAGATCCTTGGCTTGTACCCCAAAGACCTGGAACGGCTCTACGAGACCGGAGTCGCCGCCAAGATTCCTCCTAAGCCACGACAAGAGGGAGCGGGTCAACCCGGAGGTCGTCGGGGCAATATCGGTTATTCTGCGCCGTCGGTGGAGAACGGTACCTTGGCCTACATTGACCATGACTATCAAAAGAAACTCGGCATCGAATGATGAAAGCAGGGCCATTTAATAAGCTGCGCGTCATAGACCTGGCAACCGAGGTGGCCGGTCCCTTTGCCACAAAACTCTTTGCTGACTACGGTGCCGATGTGATCAAAGTGGAACCAGTTGGCGGTGAGCCGTCAAGGCGCATGGGGCCTTTCCATAAAGACGACCCTCATCCTGAAAAGAGTCTGACCTTCCTTTTCCTGAACTGTAACAAGCGCGGGGTCACCCTGAATCTGGAGACGGAGGCCGGCAGGAAGATATTCCGCGAGCTGGTCAAGGGCGCCGACGTACTCGTAGAGAACAACCCGCCCGGCTATCTCGAAGGGTTAGGTATCGGCTATCGCGAACTGGAGGACCTGAATTCCCAGCTCGTGATGACATCCATTACACCTTTCGGCCAGACCGGGCCCTATCGGGACTTCAAAGGCAACGACTTGGTGTACTACGCATTCGGTGGGCAGATGTACGTCAGTGGCGCCTATGACCGAGAGCCGTTGAAGCACGGACACCCCCAGAGCCTGTTCTTGGGTGGCATGGTTGCAGCACACGCCTCGGCCGCCGCTCTGTTTGCTAGAACTATGCTTGGCCGAGGCCAGCGTATAGACCTCTCCTTGGCAGAGGTGATGGCGGCCGATCAATACCAGTCTGCCGTGCGCTACGCGTTCTCCGGTCAAGTGACCCGGCGAGCCCCCAAGAGCGACACCGGTGATCCCAAGGGCACTGGATTCAACGGCATGGTCCAGGCCAAGGACGGCTACGTGCGTCTGTCGGTCAGTCCTCCTAATCGCCTCTACCCCAGGTCAGGGGGGACGCCATGGAACGATTACGCAGAGCTGCTTGGCCATCCCGAGTTGGGACAGCCACTACAAGACGCTAAGAGCATCCAGGACATAGACTCCCTCCTTTTGCCCGTCATTCGACAGATGCCGAAGTTCGAATATTTTCACAACTTGATGACCCAGGAGTGGGACGCGGCAGTGGCGCAGACCCCGGAGGACCTGGCCAACAGCCCACAGTTGGAACACCGTGGCTTCTTCACTGAAGTAGAGCATCCCGTTGTAGGGAAGATAAGATTCCCCGGTGAGATAGTGAGGTTCCTTCAATCACCGTGGAGCCTTCGTTTTCCTGCTCCGCTGTTGGGGCAGCACAATAGGGCGGTGTACTGCGGCGAGATCGGCTATACAGATGAAGATGTTGTGAATCTTAGGCAGCTAGGTGCCATTTAGCAGCTCTCAACCACTTGATAGAGACTCTTGCTTGACTTCCTCATCCTTCATGCCACCGGACTGCCTGAACGAGAACCGAGACAGCAAGCAACATTTCTTTCGTATTCCTGAATCATTGCCTTGACAGCACTCTGAATCAGTGATACAAGCTCGCTCACGTGGTGCCTAAACGCTAACGTCCTGACTACCCATGGCAAACCTGGAGAGAACCTCAGGGTCCGTATCTCAGTTGAAAGAGCGTGCGGTCGGTAGAAAGGGGAAGAACAAATGGTTACCCAGACTTTCGAAGAGGCAATTACCGAGTATATCGAACGGTGCAAGGAGGCAATTGGCAGAGAGAGAGATGAATATAGGCCCCCGGGCCCGGGGACTCCGTTTCCCTGGTCCTCACCGTATGAAGCAGCAGTAAGATTCGATTCCAGGACAATCCACAACTACACGTTGGCTCACGGTGATGACAACCCTCTATTTATCGATCCAGAGTATGGCAAGAGGACGCGCTACGGCTCCCAACTAGTCCCTAACCCAGCCCTCATTCTGGTAAGAGGTGCCGGCGGCCAAGGACCAAACAGACCCCAGGGATACCCGGTGGGCGATTTCTTTTCCGGAGTCGCCTGGGACTACTACGATGTTGTCAGGCTTGGCACCGCTCGTGTCAAGAACACCAAAACCACCACGGAGTTCTTTGAAAAGCAAGGCTCAAGAGGACGCTTGCTCTTCCTCATCGCGGAGAACCGGTATTGGGATGCCCACGCCGATTTGATAGCCATGTGCTACGGGACGCTTATTCTGGTCCCAATTGAAGCCATGGGCGGCGGTCGTGCCATGCCCGTGGAGCGCTTGGGCGAACAGCTGATGTACGAACGTAAGGCATCCCAGTACAATCGTGAGCAAGTAGACGAATGTCTCGCGACGATGAACCAGTCTTACCGACGTGGTGCGAATACACTCTACTGGGAAGACGTTCAGGTAGGAGACAAACTGGGGCCTCTGGTCCATCCACCGTTCACTCTCCTAGATCAGATCTCAGGTGGCGTGGTCTCTGGTGCCACGCAAGGACCCAGGCAGTATGAGGAAGGTGAGGACCTGACTTATGAGGGCATTCAATTTGAGGGCGTGTTCCATCGGAATCGGAAGAGACCTGGTGGTGCGGGCACACACCCCATTACTCGTTGGCCTTGGGGGCCCCGTGATGAGCACCCTGATGCCGTAACCGCCCCGTTCCGCGGACAGCCGTTACCCTTTGACGGGGGAGTCAGGCGCACGCAAGCAGCCAGCAGAATGCTGACAGACTGGATGGGTGACGATGGGTTCATTCGGCGCTACCAGACCGCCCTGCGCAAACCGCTGTATTACGGAGACACCACCATATATACGGGGGAGGTAGTAAGAAAGTTCAAAGAAGTGCAAGAGGGCAACGCCGAGCCTGGGGGCCAGCCCGGTAAGGCTGAGTACAACGTTGTAGGGATCAAACTGCAAGGGTCCAATCAACTGGAAGAGATCCAGATGCAGGGCACCGCAGCCATATATCTGCCCTCGCGAGAAACCGGGCCAGTTAAGTTACCCGTGCCCCACCCTGGGAATCCCCCGTATGTACCTTATGAAACCTTCTATCGTGACTGGTACTGAACGGCGGCTCGTTAGACCCAGAGCAGTATAACCGGAGGTAGTCGGCTTGGCAGTCCCCGCGTTACTAGCGCTGCTACTCTTCTTCCATGGTAACAAGCAGCAAGCCCGTACCCGGGACTTCGCCTCTCTGCTGCTGCGCGACGGCGACCGTTGAATCGCGTTAGATCAGCGGGAGACGGCGACCGAGCTACCAGCCAAAGGCGTAAGCAGTGTTCCCTTTAGGCGACGCGGCGCCTGAGATTGTGCCCCGCTCCTTGTCAAATCGGATCGCCATCACCCTTCCATTGGCCCAGGCCCCCACGATATCTATCTGGTGGCCTCGACTTTCCAGCTCACCTATGACCTCCGGAGGGATGCGGCCTTCGGCGATGACCTTTGTGGGGTACGCCGCCCTGGGATAAAAGGAAGACGGGAAATGGTTGGAGTGCACGGTGGGTGCATCCAACGCCTCTTGTAGATTCATGCCGAACTCCACGTAGTTCATGAAGAACTGTAGCGTCCACTGGTCTTGGGCGTCTCCACCTGGCGTACCAAACACCATGAACGGTTCCCCTCTCTTGGTTACCAGGGATGGTGTCAGTGTTGCCCTGGGCCGCTTGTGTGGAGCCAATGCGTTGGGCCGCTCTGGATTCAGGTAGAACATCTGCCCCCTGGTGCCCAGCGGGAACCCCAATCCCTTGATGACGGGGGACGAGCGCAGCCACCCGCCGCTCGGCGTAGCGCTTACCATATTCCCTTCGTGGTCAACCGCATCCAGGTGTGTCGTGTCGTTTATGTGTCCATCGGCCGGTCCGGACTGGGGCGCTTCAACCATCGGCAGGCCAAGCGCTCTTCTGTTGTCTAGAGCTACGTCGAGAAGATCGTAGGAGAGACTTCCCCGGCCAACGTCTCCGGCAACAAGTTCTGTGGAGGCCTGAGTGCCGACAAGCTCTTGTCTTGCCGCGGCGTATCTCTCCGAAAGAAGCTTGGCCACGGGCACTTCATCAAACATCGGGTCGCCGTAGTAGGCTTCCCGATCAGCGAACGCCAGTTTCGCCGATTCGATCCAGGTATGCAGGTAGTTGGCGGAGTTGTGGCCCATGCCCTTGAGATCGAACCCATTCAATATTGCGAGCGTCTGAAGGAAAACCAATCCCTGCGTCCAGGGAGGGCATTTGTGTACATCCAGTCCTTGAAAGCTATAGGTCACTGGGTCCTCTACTTGTGCCTGCCACTCTGCCATATCCTCGTAAGATAGCAGTCCCCTATGAGACTTGCCGCTGGCGTCTTCCACCGGGTTCTCACTGATGAACCTGGCAATGCGTTCGGCAATCTCTCCCTTATAGAAGGCGTCACGCGCTGCCTCTATGCCCTTGGTTCGGCCCTTATGTTGAGCCTCCTTTTCGGCACGGACCATTGTCTTGAGCACATCGGCCCAGTCCTGGTTGCGGATTACATCCCCCAACTCAGGGGCCCGGCCAAAGGGCCAGTAAACCTCACCGGTTGTCGGGTAAAGCTCTCCTAAACTATCGGCGTACTCGGCAAGCCTGGTCTGCAGTGTCGGGTAGAGGACAAATCCATTCTCGGCCAGCTCAATCGCGGGGTGGAGCACCTGAGCAAACGACATGGTGCCCCACCTCGCTAAGGCGACAGCCCATGTGTCAACTACAGCGGGTACGCAGGCGGGCAAATACCCGTCTCCAGGGATGAGGTCAATGCCATTGTCGCGGCACCAGTCAATGGTAAACGCTTTTGGCGTCCATCCCATGCCGCTGATGGCATACGCCCTACCTTCACGCGCCGAGTAGATTAGCGTAGGCACTTCGCCGCCAATACCGCAGCTGGCTGGCTCCACTATGTTCAGACAGAAACACATGGCGGCCGCCGCGTCGATGGCATTGCCGCCTTGGTCCATGATACGGAAGCCTGCAGCCGTAGCCAGGTAATGTCCTGAGGTTACCACTCCTCGCGTCCCCAGAATCACCGGGCGAGTCGTGAAAGTCTCCATCGCTCCCTCCCTAGCCTACGTTCCATGTTATGTACCAAGCCATCTTATCGGTGGAACCTTACCAGAGGCGGACAGGGCAGCCAATACCTCCTCGCTCGTAGCATGTTCAAACTTAAAGGAGCCCAGCACCCTAGCCCTTTCTGAGTCCTGCCTTAAGTGAGAAGGTTAACGGGAAGGGATCACTGGCCATTCTCCACCAGCTCCTCGTCTCGAGACATCACGCTGAACCCTCTGCCAGAAGCACACCGGGAGCTCGCGAAAGGATTCGATTGCAAGGCCGGCTTCCACCAAGGCGCCTATCAGCTCTCCCAAGGTATGATGACAGGGAATCGTCTCCCTTTGGCTATCGCATCGGAACCCAAGTGCTGGCCCATGGTATCATAGCAACACTATGAGCGACGGCCGGCCCGATACTGTACATCTTGGAGGTTGGCCGGGGAGAATACACCCTTGATAAACGTGGAACTCAAGCTGGACCTGTCCAAGTCCCGGGCCTACTTTAACGTAGCCCGCCGTTACTCCCCTGGAGGTGCTCCAGATGCCAAGGGCTGGGAGCAAGACTTGTTCTACATCGAGCGGGCCAAAGGTAACCGAGTATGGGATCTGGACGGCAACGAGTACATAGACTACAACGCCGGGGCAGGCCCTATTATCCTTGGCCACTCAGATAACGAGTTGGACGAGGCGGTGATTGAGACTATCCGGAACGTCGGCGTGCAAGTCGCCCAGCCCCATACTCTTGAGGTGGAGCTGGCTAAGAAGCTGGGTGAAATCATTCCAGGCGCCGAGCAGAGCGTGTTTTGCAACGCCGGCTCCGACACTTTGCAATACGCAGTGCGTATGACACGTACCTACACCGGCCGCCGAAAGGTGGTCAAGTTCGAAGGGGGCTACCATGGCTGGGCGGACGCACTGGCCATAAGCACTAACCCGGACTTGGACGCTGCAGGCCCCGGCTCCAGTCCCAACGCCGTCGCAGATACGTCGGGTGTACTGCCTGCCATCCTCGAGAACACGATAGTGCTCCCTTACAACGATCTGGACGCCGCAAGCGAGCGCCTCGAGCGTGAGAAAGGCGATATCGCGTGCGTTATCGTAGAGCCCATCATCCAGGGACACGCCATTCTCCCCAGGCCGGGCTTCCTCAAGGGCCTGCAAGAGCTCTGTAACTCGTGCAATATCCCGCTGGTCCTCGACGAGATTATCACCGGGTTCAGACACGACCTTGGCGGCCTCCAGAAGAAGTGGGATATCAAAGCCGACTTGGCTGTCTACGGCAAGTCGATGGCCAACGGCTACGTGATTTCCGCGGTCACCGGCAAGCAGAAATACTTGTCGACCCTGTGGCCCGAGGGCCCTGCGTTCTTCTCCGGCACATACAACGGAAACCCTGTGTCTTCAGCGGCGACGCTGAAGACCATTGAGATACTGGGCCGGGCTGGTTTCTACCAGAGCCTCTACAGACTGGGTGACCTCCTTCGTGACGGTATCAATCAAGCCATCCGGAGGCTGGGGATCAATGCAGTCTGCTACGGCTACGGCTCGACCTGGGGCATCTTCTTTGATAGCACCCCTCCCTCCAACTACCGGGACGTGGTGTACCACAACGAGGCCGGTGGCACAGCGAAGGGGGCCGCTTACGCTAGGCACATGCTCAACCACGGCATATTCATCCAGCCATCAAGGCCGGCCCGAGCTTTCCTTTACGCTGCCCATACCGAGGATGACGTGCAGCGAACCGTCGACGCAGCAGCAAGCTTTTTTGCCGATCATCAGGCAGCCCTAAGATAAGCTATAAAACTGGGCGTTTGGTAGATCTAAGGGGACCGTACACAGTACTTCGAACTGGTCGATAGCTCCCTCAAGAGCGATCCCGCAGCGACCGGATCGAGGATCCGCGAGCCAACCAAATACTCGATGGTTCTCACAATGGCGAAGTAACGCTCCTCATCGTCATGAGCCGCAAGGATCACGGGCGAGTAAACGGAGAACTCGTTGTAGCGGCCGCCGTATTCAACGGTTACCTGGTACAAACGGACGTCAGACCCGCGACTACGCGTTGAGTTATCCTCGAGAGCGAAGACATCGTTCTCGTGCAGCACCTCCCAGAGTGTCTTCAGGTCCGCGAGCGAAAGATCGGTTTTCCCGCATATCAGTTCCCGCTCAGCGGTCCGCGTGTCGATCCTGCTGTAACTCAAATGCATCGAATCCACTTCAGTACTTTCGGAAGAGGCGACTATGCCGCCACTCATCTTCATGGAGATTCTTGCGTCCGAGTGAACGTCCAAATCCGGGAGCGGATCATCCAACAAGGCTTCTGACTCGCTCACCAGATCGACATGATTGAAACCGTGGATCTCAGTGGCGGCGCGGAAGGAGAGATTACCCATACCTCCCGCAGGTAGGGACCCGGGGGAAGATCAGCCTCGATTATGGGCACTGGAACGTGCTCGGGCAATGGCAGGCTGATTTCCCGTACCGGCTCGTCGAACTGGATTAGAGCTGTCTGATGGTCGTGACGGTTGTTGAGGGTGCTCCAGAGCCGGATTCGTACTGCCAAGACCGGTTCCCCGGACTTGCATGACCCTGAGTTGTCGGTGTCGAAGCCGGTCGGTATTGAGTCTTTCCCTATGACCGCAGTGATTCTCCCCGGCGTCATCTTGGCACCGAGACACTCTAACGGTAATGCGGTTGGATTCGCCGTAGCCGTGGGCACCGATTCCTGGTTCGCCCCTTGCTGGCCGGAACAAGCTTCTCGAGCTGAGTATTGGAGACGCCGGTTGGCCAGATTTTGGAAGGCCCTCACGATAGCTATGTAGCGACCATCTCCAAGATTGAATGGGTTGCCGGGATTGGCCAGGGACGAGGGCTCGTAAACTGAGAAGCTATTGTGTTTGCCGTCCCGTTCAACTTCTATGCTATATGCGGAGGCATCCGCGACACCCTCGTTATCCTTGAGGGTGAAGGCATCGTTCTCGTACAGGGTCCGCCAGAAACGCTGATGTCCATCGGGCGACAGGGTGGTTTTCCAACACTCCGTCCTTGCTTCTGTGCAACCGCACCAAACTTCCCTTCGTAACTCAGCCGGATAGAGTCGACGACGTAGGTCTGCTTGGTGCTGGGGCCAAGCACTCCTCCACCGGTTTCGATCATGGAGGCTCTTCCGTCCGAGAAAACTTCCGGGGGAATGCCCGCAGTCAGTGTAGCCATAGGTATCGGAGCAGCCTGCTTACTGCATGCAATTGCTACCAGCGCAAGGGCCACAATAATGATGGCGATGATTGGAGTATTCATATCGGTCCAACCTCTTCGGCGTCCAAACGGTTTCTCTTCTATTGACGTTGAACTCTACGGTTTGGTTCCCGCAGAGACAGTCCGATTTCGTACTACTCTTCTTAGTCTACTGAGGGACACACCCTAGCAATAAGCGCTCACCTGTCCGAGGAAGTTGCGCGGGATAACCAGGCCAAGTCGTAGTATTGTATACGGAGGCCGGAAAGAGTGGAGCTGAGGGGACTCGAACCCCTGACTTCCTCCTTGCAAAGGAGGCGCTCTCCCAACTGAGCTACAGCCCCACGCCCGATTCAAGTATAGGTAGACGCCTCTTGCCGGTCAAGGAATAAGCCCTCCGTCCTTGCTTACCCGGCCCCACTCCGCTATGATGATGGCACCGTATGGGTGGAGGCCGAGATGCCGTTTAGAGTAGGTCCAGTTGAGCTTATACTCTTGCTTGTCGTAGTGCTTATCATATTTGGCGCCGGCAAGCTTCCTGAAATTGGTGGCGCCATGGGCAAAGGCATCCGCGCCTTCAAGCGCGGCCAAGAAGGCCTGCAAGACCGCGATACCGAAGATGAAGACGGCGATGCTAAGTCGGGTTCTAAAGCCAGCGCTAAGTCCAAAGAGGAAGCCAAGACGTAGCACTGGTTTTTGAAGGTACGTGAGAGCCTTGCAGCCGCAAGGCTCTTCTTCTTTACCCTCCGGATTCTGGAACCGCGTCCGATACTGTACTGGTATCGCGTCGTGCCAGCCAGGCCAGCCATATCCCCGCCTCGTACAGCACTATTATCGGAAGCGCCACCAGCGTCTGATTGATGGGGTCAAACGTGGGAGTGATCAAAGCTCCCAGCACAAAAGCGAACACAAAGCTCAACCTGCGCCATTTGGCGAACGTCTTGTGGCTGACCACGCGCAGCTTGGCCAGGGTGAACATGAGTACCGGCGTTTCAAAGATCAACCCCATCCAGAACAGCAGATTCACTATGAGGTTTACGTAATTGCCAATGCGTATCATTGGCGAGGCAATGTCTGAGTTGAAGGTAAGCAGGAACCTGAACGCCGGCGGGATTAAGACAAAATAGCCAAAAGCTACTCCCAGCACAAACGCTAGCGATACCCCGGGAAGCAGGAACAGCAGGTATTTCCTCTCTTTGGGAGTCAGGCCGGGTGTGACGAACATAACCACCTGGTAGGTAAGCACGGGAAGGGCCAGGATTATTCCACCTAGGAAGGACACTTTCATGGTGATCCCCAGCATCTCCGTGGCCTCCGTGAAAACAAGGGGCGCGCCAGTAAAGCCAGGAAGGTCGGCTGCCGGGCGCTGCAGAAACAGCAGGATCTGGCGGTGAAAGATGAAAGTGACCACGGTTCCAACCACCGAGGCCAGTGCGGCGATGAACAGTCTGCGCCGCAGCTCTTCCAGGTGGTCTCTTAACGTAAGCCCTTCTTGTTGTTCCGCTGTCAACGTTCCGGATTGGCCTCTTGCTGCCGCTCGGCGGCGGATGGAAGCTGCTGGCGTTCAGTAGTTTTGCCTGCCTGGGGTTTTCCCTCCAGGTCGTCCAGGTCTATTAGCCTGGGTATCTCTGAAGTAGCGCGTTGCAATTCACGCACGTATCTACCCAGAGTGCGAGACACCTCTACCATGCGGGAAGGGCCCAACACCAGCAACGCCACCACCATTACGAAGAACATCTCGAATATTCCTACGCCGAAGAAGTTCACGGTGTCTCTCCTCTGAGCCGGCACGGCTCGCAGCTTCCCATCTCAGGCGGTGGGTTGAGTTCCGCACCCATTTGTCGCAGTAAGTCTGTAGAGAGACACATAGGGAGGCCCACTACATTAAGATAGCATCCTTCTACTGAAGCTGCCGGAGAGAACTCCACGTCTTGTATGGCGTAAGCACCGGCTTTATCCATCGCCTGCCCCGATTCCACCCATGCCCTGACCTCGTCCTCACTGTAGTGTCGCATCGTTACATTGCTCGTGCGGTATCTGCTGCGGCTTTCTCCGGAACTGGTGTCGAGTACAGCGACCCCCGTAATTACCTGATGTGTGCCTCCGCTCAGATCGCGCAGCATCTCAATAGCTTCGGGTTCGGTTTGAGGCTTGCCCATTACTCTATTGCCATCTACTACCACTGTATCCGCGGCAAGCACCAAGCCTTGGCGCACCTTCTCCGCTGCATTCCTAGCTTTTTCCAGTGCCGCTCTTTGAACATACTCCTCGGGGTTTCCTCCAGCCGCTGGTTCCTCCGCTTCTGATGGCAAGAGAGTGAACGGTATGCTTGCTTCTCGAAGGATTTGCTGACGCCTTGGCGAAGCCGAAGCCAGCGTGATGGGATGACCCGGCTTGAGGGTGAGCGTGGCAAGACACTCCACGTGATACGTTTGGGGGAACATGTCCACCGGCTGCACCGATGCTATTCCGAACGGCCCGCTGAGGATGCGCAAGTCTCTTGCCAGGGTGGCGGGGTCGCAGGATACGTAGATAAGCCGTTGAGGAGCAAGGCGGACGATGGACTCCAAAGCCGCCGTCTGGCATCCGGCTCGCGGCGGGTCGATTATCATAGCGTCGACCGGCTCGGCTATCTCCTGCAGCACTTCCTCCGTCTTCCCTTTGCGGATCTCTATGTTGTTGAAGTCCCTGAGGTTATATTGCGCGTCCTCTATAGCCGCAGCCGACTCTTCTATGGCGATTACTTTGGAGGCGTAAGGAGCCAGCAGCCCGGCAAACGTTCCCACTCCCGCGTAAGCGTCTATCAACACCTCTGAGCCCGTGAGCCCAAGCGACTCCTTAACCAGGCCAACGATGTTTTCCAGCTGCCCTATGTTCACCTGGAAGAAGGACGGAGAGGCTACCCTGAAGTGGAGGTCCTGTATGGAATCAACGTAGGTCTTCTGCCCGGTCTCCAAAGGCACGTCCTCAGCCTTGAGACTGGGTTGAATCAACCTGCTGCCCGTACTTGCGCCGGAGCGCACCGCCACCTGTGTCGTCTCTGCGCAATGACCATCCAGCTGGCTCAGAATGTCGTTAATGGAATCGTTCATCAGCATGCAGTGCTCGACATCGATGAAACGGCGCCGTTCCCGGTGAACGTAGCCCAATCGTCCGCCTTCCCGGCTGACCGTGAACCTGGCGTGGTTGCGGTATCCGAACTCCCGGGGAGAGGGCAGGGTAGGGGAGACGGGCACGCCGCTCAAGCCCCCGACGCGCTGCAGGGCATCTTCGACGGCTTGACGCTTCAGCTCAAGCTGGTGCGAATATGAAACGTGCTGCCACTGGCACCCCGTGCATTCTCCAAAATACCGGCACGGCGGCTGCTGCCGGTGCGGCGATGGTCTTATCACATTCACCACCTCGGCCGCTATGTAGTGGCGGCGCTCTCTTATGATCTCCACCTCCACTTCCTCGCCCGGTATGCCCCCGAACACAAAGACAGGTTTGTCCCCCAGGTAGGCCAGCGCCTCGCCAAGGCGTCCCATTCCTTCCAGTTCAAGGCGCACTAGCTGGTCGCGTTCTATACTCTTTACTGTCATCAGGGTAGTCGAGAATTCTGGTTGCCTTAATATACTCCAATATACTCCTCTCTTGCGGTGGATTCAAAAGCAAGGCCGGGCTGCGGCTTCCACTTGTGCCCGCACCCCGCTATGGCATAAGATTGACTGAATTACGTTTTTCGACGGTGAATGCCGTTTTGAGATGACATGACAGTAGAACCTGTTGAGAAAGGCCGCAGACTTCCGCCCTGGTTCAAGGTGCGCGCCCCGGGCGGCGAGAACTACGTCCGGTTGCGCAACCTCCTGCGCGACAGCGACCTGCATACGGTTTGCGAGGAGGCCCGTTGCCCCAACATTGGCGAATGCTGGGAAAGAGGCGCGGCCACCTTCATGATCCTGGGCGATATCTGCACCAGGGCCTGCCGCTACTGCGCCGTTACCTCCGGCAAACCGCTGGCCGTTGATCTGGAAGAGCCAAACCGTTTGGCCCGAACGGTAGAGCGGCTGGGCTTGAAGTACGTTGTTATCACCTCCGTCAACCGCGATGACCTGCCCGACGGCGGAGCTTTCATATTCGCTCAGTGCGTACTCAAAATCAGGGAGCGTATGTCGGACGGAGACGGGATAAAGGTGGAAACGCTGATCCCTGATTTCCAGGGCAACGGCTTGAAGACTATGGTGCGCGCTCGCCCTGATGTGTTGAATCACAACATAGAGACGGTGCGCCGCGTCTTCCATGGCGTACGTCCCAAGGGTGACTACTACTACTCCCTGGAGTTGCTGGAGCAGGTAAAGCGGATGGCGCCGGAGATGGTTACCAAGTCAGGCATGATGGTTGGCCTGGGAGAGTCCCGGGAAGAGATACTGGAGACCATGGATGATCTCCGCGCCGTGAACTGTGACCTGCTCACCATTGGCCAGTACCTGCGGCCCAGCCAGAAGCATGCGCCGGTGAGCAAATTTTATACGCCGGGGGAGTTCTTCGACTTGCAACGGGAGGGGTTGCGACGCGGTTTCCGCCACGTGGCCGCGGGTCCCTTGGTGCGCAGTTCATATCACGCCGACGAACAGCATTCGGCGGCCTCCCTGGTGCTAGCCTAGCTCTGAGGTACTTTGGCTCTGGCTGACAGCTTTGAAATAGACGATACCCTTTGGGCTGAACGCGGCGATGGCGTCGTTCGCTTTCACCGCAAGGCTGTTGGCGACGCTTCTGATCCGGTCGTCCTGGAGGTGGCACTCTCCACGTTGCGGAACGTGCTGTCCTGGGCAGACGAGGAGCGCGGGGTTACCGCATCCTTCACCGGCCCAATGGCATCGCGCATAAGAGAGTCGGCCGGAGAGCTGGGACTCACGCCGGAAATGTTTGTCTGGTATGCCGTGAAAGCCTTCATGGAAGTGGGCTCCCATTCTCACTGACTTTCGGTCCGCTTTCAGTTCCCAAGAAAGTCTTGACAAGCCTGAACCCAAGTGAGATAAAGCATTTGAATCCACCGAGCAGAGGGGGAAACATGTACGAGACTAATATGTACGAAGGTATGCTTGCGGAAACCATAAGCATCAGCGGCTACAACAATGACCCGGTGTACACTTACTTTGCCAAGCCTCTTGGCCCGGGCCCGTTTCCCGGCGTAGTGCTAGTGCATCACCTGCCTGGCTGGGACGAGTTCTACCGCGAGACCGCCCGCCGATTTGCCCACCATGGCTACCTGGCCATTTGTCCCAACCTTTACCAGCGGTTTGGCCATGGCACTCCCGACGATGTCGCCGCCAAAGTCCGCTCAGAAGGCGGCGTGTCGGATGATTCCGTCGTCGCCGATTCAGAAGCTGCCATGCAGTATCTTCGCTCCCTTCCTATTCACAACGGCAAGGTAGGCATATTCGGCACCTGTTCCGGGGGACGCCAAGCCTTCTTGGTGGCTTGCCGCACGGAGGGATTCGACGCCGCTATCGAGTGCTGGGGTGGCCGCGTCGTGATGTCGCAAGACGAACTCAGCCCTCAGCAGCCCGTTGCCCCCATTGACTACACCGCGGACCTGTCTGCTCCGTTGCTGGGGCTGTTCGGTGAAGACGACCAGAGCCCTCCGCCGGCACAGGTGGCTCAGCATGAGGACGAGCTGAAAAAGCACAACAAGGATTACGAGTTTCACATGTACCCCGGCGCTGGACACGGCTTCTTCTACTACGACAGGCCGGCGTACCGCCAGCAGCAAGCAATGGACGGATGGGGGAAGGTGTGGGACTTCTTGAATAGGCATCTCGCATAGGAGATATGAATCATGTGTACAATGATTACGGAAAAGGCGCTGATGTCCGGCACTGCCAAGGGGCCAAAGGGCTGGTTCCAGGTGCGTCAGGCAAACGTCTCCTTTGACCATCCCTTCAATGCTCCGCTTGACCATGCCGTAAACATTGACTTTGTCAATGAGGATGAGGGCCTGGGCGCCAGGGTGGCCGTGGAGATCACCGCCCACTCGGCAAGGCGGCTGGTAAAGGCCATTCTCGATGCTTTGGAGCAGGGCGAGAAGTATCACCTTGAAGAGTTGGAGAGCACTGCTTCCGTATAAGGAGGAAGGTATGCTGGATCAGCAGGTAAAAGTTGCTACGCTGGCCGGTGGCTGCTTCTGGTGTCTGGAGGCGGTCTTCGAGCAGGTGCGCGGGGTGCAAAGCGTGACGTCGGGCTACGCCGGCGGACACGTAACCAATCCAACCTATGAGCAGGTATGCATGGGGACTACAGGCCATGCAGAGGTAACGGAGGTGGTCTTCCATCCGGACATAGTCTCATATCGTGAGCTGCTGGAGGTATTCTTTTCCATCCATGACCCTACTACGTTGAACCGCCAGTGGCCGGACGTCGGCACGCAGTACCGTTCGGCGATCTTCTTCCATGATGACGGGCAAAAGGAGACCGCGGAAGAGTTGATTGCAGAGCTAACCAAGGCGCAGATCTGGGACCGCTCCATTGTCACCGAGGTTGCGCCTTTGACCGACTTCTATCCCGCGGAGGATTATCATCGGGAGTATTACCGCAGGAACTCCCGTCAACCGTATTGCCAGGCTATCATCAGCCCCAAGGTCGCCAAGTTTCGCAAGCAACACATGGACAAGCTAAAGCCCGAACTGGCGCAGCAACGCGCGTAGCTAGCGGCGGCGCTCCAGAACATAGGAAGCAAGCTCCATCAGAGACCTTCGCTCCCTGGTATCCGGGAGTTGCAGCAGCGTTCTCTTGGCCTGGTCGCAGAATTCGCCAGCCACTGCGTATGAATCACTCAGAACGGAGGAGTTCCGCAGCATTTCAAGCACGCGCTTGTGATTGGCTTCGCGGTCCTTTCCCCTGAACAAACCCTCTATCGCGTTGTCTTGCGGATAGCGGTCCATTAGCAGCAGGGTAGGTAGCGTGACCTTGCCCTCTATCAAATCGAGCCCCACTGGCTTCCCCACTTCCTCTTCGGTCCCTTCGAAGTCCAGGATGTCGTCTACTATCTGGAACGCCATTCCCAAGTTGCATCCGTATTCAACAAATAGCTGAACGGTCGATTCTGGCGCTCCGCTTAGAATGGCCCCGCTTTCCGCGGCCGTACGGAACAGAGTTGCTGTTTTGTTGTATATGCGTTCCTTGTATTGATCAAGAGAACAGTTAGTGTTGAAGGCGCCGAACGACTCCAAGATCTGGCCTGTTGAAAGCTCCATGATTGTTTCAGCAAAACGGCGGACCACCCTCACGTTGCCCGTATCGCATACGTACACCGCTGAAACAGCGAACATGTAGTCGCCGAACATCACTGCAATGTTGTTGCCCCACAGGCTGTTCACCGTGGCGCGTCCACGACGCAGCGAAGCGTGGTCTACCATGTCGTCGTGTATCAAAGAGGATACGTGTAGGAGCTCCACGGCGGCGCCCATGGTTACCAGTAACTCTTCACTTCCTAGTTGTGTTCTTCCTGCTAGAAGTGTTATTGCCGGGCGCATCCGTTTGCCCGGAATCAAGGCGGTATGAGCAAGAAGTCCCTCCAAGGCTGATTGTTCTTGATTGGAAAGGGAACTTAGCTTATCTTCGACCGCTTCCAACTGTCGGTCTACCGGTTCGTATATGAAATCCAGGATGCTCTGGTCTGTCTTCAACTTTGTCCCTAGTGTGTTATGGCCTCTTCCATGCGCCGCGTTTCTTCCTCTACAACTGAATCGTCCAGCTTGGCGAAGAGCGCCTGCGGCGATGGCAGCTCGACCCCAGGCTCCGGCTGCTGAACAGACCAGCCATGGTCGTGAATCGTTCCAGGTAGTCCCAGGAGGGTATGCAACCGCTCTGCACTGAAGGGTAGGTAGGGGTAGGTAACCGTCTTCAACGCGGATATGGTATGAAGGGTTACCCAGAGGGACGTGGATGTCCTGTCGCGATCCTCCTTCAAGGTATGCCACGGCGCTTGTGAATCCAAGTAGCGGTTGGCCTCTTGCGCCAGCGACATCGCGGCGCGAAGACCCTCACGGAACCGGGTCCTGGATATGTGCAAAGCCGTATCATTCAAGGTGTCATTGGCTTTGGCCATCAGCGATTGGTCAACGTCAGTGAGTTCATGCGGTTGAGGCACTTTGCCATTGAAGCCCCGCCGGATCAACGTGAGCACCCTGTGCACCAGATTGCCGTAAGTTGCCACCAGTTCATCGTTGTTGCGGCGCACGAATTCATCCCAGGTGAAGTCCGTATCGGAAGTTTCCGGCATACTCGCTGAGATGTAGTAACGCAGTGGGTCAGGCTCGTATCGCTTCAGGTAATCGGTTACCCAGACGGCGCGGCGCTCGCTCTTGGAGAACTTGCCGCCGTACATATTGAGGTATTCGTTGGCCGGCACGTCGTAGGGGAGGCCAAGTCCGTTGCCGTACCCCATCAGTATTGCCGGCCATATGATGGTATGGAAGGGGATGTTGTCCTTGCCCACAAAATAGTACGCCCTTGCCTCCGGGTCTTCCCAGAACTCCTTCCACGCCTCTGGCCTGTTATGGAGTGCGGCCCACTCCTTGGAGGCAGACAAGTATCCTATTACCGCTTCAAACCAGACGTACACGCGCTTTTGCCCGTAGTCCGCCACCGGAACGGGCACGCCCCAACTTATATCGCGCGTTATTGGTCTATCGTGCAGGCCTTCTTTGATATAGCCCTGCGTGAAGTTCAAGACATTGGGACGCCAGTGTTCTTGCCCCTGTACCCACTCCAACAAACCGTCTTGCAGAGCGCTGAGGCGTAAGAAATAGTGCTCCGATTCGCGGACCTCCGGTGTGGCCCCGCTGAGGCGGCTGCGCGGGTTCTTCAACTCTAGCGGATCCATTGGTCTGCCGCAGTTGTCGCACTGGTCGCCGCGGGCCTTTTCATAAGAACAGAAGGGGCAGGTCCCTTCCACGTAGCGATCCGGCAGGAACCTGCGGTCGACCTCAGAGTAAAGCAACGGCGTGGTCTTCCTGACCGCAAGGCCCTTGTCCATTAGAGTGAGGAAGATATCTTGAACCACTTCTTTGTGGTTCTCGGTGCCCGTGCTGGTGAACATGTCGAACGTAATGCCTAGTTTCTCCCACGTTTCAAGCTGGGAGGGACGATACTTGTCCACGACCTGTTGCGGAGTCAGCCCCTCTTCTTCAGCGGTAACGGTTATGGGTGTGCCGTGTTGGTCGCTGCCCGATACCATGAGCACCTTGTTGCCCTTCAGCCTGTGGTACCGCGCGAAAATATCCGCGGCCACGTAGCAGCCCGCTAGGTGACCTAGGTGAATGCGACCGTTGGTATACGGCCAGGCTACGGCAACAAGAATCTTTTCAGCGGCCAATTAGGCTCTCTTTCTGATGGGATGCGGCCTATTCTAGCATAGACACACCGGGCAACGTCTCCGGGTCATCCTATAGCTTCAGCCATAGGTCATAGATCTGCCGCCTAGATAGACTATACTCGATTGATATCTGAGCCGTAGCCTCTTTGACGGTAATTCCAGCTTCTTTTAGCTCCCGCAATTTCCTGGCTGCGCCTTCCAAGTCCGGCGTACCATTGGCCGGCTTGGCTCCTTCTACAACCAGGGTAAACTCGCCTTTTGGCCGAGCAAAGTGAGCGACCGCTTCCGATAGTGTGCCGTGGTATATCTCTTCATAGAGCTTGGTTAGCTCACGGCACACGGCCACATTGCGGTCTCCCAGGATTTCGGTCATATCTTGCAAGGAGGCCTTTAGTCGGTGGGGAGCCTCAAAGATGACCAGCGTATAAGGCTCGCCGGTTACTGCGGCTAGCGCCTCACGGCGGGCCTTTGGTCTATTGGGTAGGAAACCCAGAAAGAGAAACCGGTCCGCATGCAGGCCGGAGACGGCAAGCGCCGTGGTGACAGAGGAAGCCCCGGGCACCGCTGTCACCGTGAATCCCGCCTCCACCGCGGCAGCGACCAGCTCACTGCCTGGATCGCTGATGGCAGGCACTCCGGCATCGGAAACCAGGGCGACGTCGTCTCTAAGCAAAGCGTCCAGTATGTAGGGTATGCGTGAGTTCCGATTATCTTTGTAATAGCTGATCAGCGGCGTCTTTAGTTTGTAGCGGCGCAGGAGTTTCCGGGTAGTTCTAGTGTCCTCTGCCGCTATCAGGCTCACATCCTCAAGTGCCTGCAGCGCCCTCGAAGAGATGTCTTGAAGGTTTCCAATGGGCGTTGCTACTAAGTATAGGGTAGTCACGGTCTTGTGAACCTCTTACGTTGGTACAAGTGGCTATGTTAGCATTATAATGCACATAGCTGAGAGGCATCATGGAAGAGCAGAGCGACCCACAGCCATTCCGGGTTACGTACCGAGCAGGCTTTCTCATTGGCCTTGTCTCAGGCCTCGTCATGACCTTGATCATGGTGGCCCTTAGGTTTGCTACCGAAACCCCCGTCCTTCCCGAACTCATTGCGGATTGGCTTACCAGTGTAACTCCGCCGGAGCTGTTTGACTTAACATTGGAAATCCTGCAGGTAGCGGCCAAGCCTCTGATGTTTTCCATCCTGCTGGTAACCCAGGTGTTGGCCGGTGGACTCTTTGGCGTGGCTCACGTTCGTTACTCCTCCAAAACGCCCTTCTTGCCGGAAAGCAGCTGGCTAAGAGGCCTCATCCTGGCAACGGTTATATGGCTCATTTTCATGGTCGTGCTATCGCCCGTGATAGGTGCGGGGCTATTTGGCGTATCTCTGGCGGACGGCCCGTGGAGCTACATGTTCATCACCTACGTCTCGTTCCTTGCCTTCAGCGCCACGTTGACAGAGCTGCACCGTATAGCCATGGCGCGTCTTAGCCCGGAACCGGTGACCGGACGGCGGGAGTTCATCAGAAGGGCCGCTTTCTTCGGACTGTTCGCCGCCGCCGGCGGATTAGCCGTAAGGACAGTCCTTCAGAACACCTCGGCCGTTACCCCGTCCACGGTAGTCAGCACCTCGGGGGCTATGCCTGCTGAAATTACTCCTACCGACATGTTTTACGAGGTATCCAAGAACATAGTGAACCCCAGGGTGGACGTGGCTGATTGGAAGCTGGAACTGGCCGGGGAGTTTGGCAAACCGATGTCTCTGACCTATGAGGAGCTTCAGTCGCTTCCCTGGCAGGAGGAGTACGTCACGCTGACTTGCATCAGCAATCGCATAGGCGGCGGGCTCATTGGCAACGCCCTGTGGCGAGGAGTCAGGTTGAGTACGCTGTTGGAGATGGCCGAAATGCCCGCCGACGTCGAGAGGCTGGCTTTCCATGCCTCCGACGGGTACGTGGATAGCTTCCCCACGGATTATGCCTTGCGCGATCAGACCATGGTTGCTTACCTGATGAACGGCGAGCCCCTCACGGACGGCCACGGATTCCCAGCCAGAATCATAGTCCCCGGTTTGTACGGTATGGAAAACGTAAAGTGGCTCACCAAGATAGAGCCTGTACCGTCATCGTTCAGGGGCTACTGGCAGCAAAGGGGCTGGGCTGATACCGCCATCATTCAGACGATGTCCAGGATAGACGTTCCTGTTCGCAACGCGGACATCACGGCAAACGTTGATTCGTTTATTGGCGGGGTGGCATTCGCCGGCGATAGGGGTATCAAAACGGTGGAAGTCAGCCTCGATGACGGCGAAACCTGGCAGACTGCTGAGTTCAGCGAGCCGCTTTCACCCTATACATGGGTGCTCTGGACAAGAGATTGGACGCCCACCGATCCGCAAAGAGTCAACATGGCGGTCAGAGCCACGGATCTCGAGGGAAACACCCAGCCCGCCAGAATTACTAGAGCGTTGCCTAACGGTGCTGAAGGATGGCACCGCATTTTGGTGTCCGTAGTCTAGCTTGACTGCCGTTACTGAAAAGCTCAGACAGAGTAACCTTAGACCCGTCTTCGTATGCGATTTCTCGCCGCCGCGCGGCGCCGACTTCTCCACGGTGGAGCAGGTGAAGAGGGTCGGCGCTGACTTTGTGAGCGTGGCCTACAGCCCGGGCAGGTCAGTGCGCGTCGACTCAACCGTAATGGCGCAGATCATAGGTCTGTCCGGAGATCAGGACGTCATTTTCAGCTTGGCCCCCCGTGACATGAACAAGCTGGCTTTGCAGAATCACTTGCTGGGTGCGCAGGCGCTGGGGCTGGAAAACGTGATTGTGCTGGGTGGGGATGACTTCACGCCACGAGACCGCGACTTGCTGACTCAGGTCAATGATTATAGCTCCACGGGGCTGATCAAAGCCATCGGCGATTTGAATCACGGGGAGGACTTCCGTGGTTTGAAACTGAGAACCCCCACCCGGTTCTGCATAGGCGCCGTAATCGATTTCGGCGCTTCCGATGTCGAAAAAGAAGCCAGGCTGACGGAAAGGAAGGTCCGGGCTGGGGCACATTTCTTCTTCAGCCAGGCCTTTTACCGCGTTGAGGTCGCGAACCGTTTTTACGAGACCTATTGCAGCGTTGCCGGCCGCAATTTGACCCTACCCGTATTTCATGGTTTGCAGATCCTGGAACGGGACGGTATTCTCTTTGGTGACGTGCCAGCGCATTTGAGGAGTGACTTGGAAAAAGGTCGTTCGCCTTTGGAAATAGCCTTGGAGCAGCTTCAGAGCTATATAGATAGGGGGATGGACTTGATCTATCTTATCCCGCCCATTCTCAAGGGTGGGCGGAGGAGCTATGCCGCGGCTGAGCAATTGCTCCTTCACGTCAAAGCTCAGGTGAAGGGGTGACGGAGGCAATACGCGTAGAAAATCTGGTCAAGAAGTTCGGAAGCCTGGTCGCCGTGGACGATGTCTCATTTTCGGTGGAGCAGGGCGAGATTTTCGGCATACTCGGTCCCAACGGGGCGGGTAAGACCACTACTCTGGAGATCATAGAGGGGCTTCAGCACCCCACCGGCGGCCTCACTACCGTACTGGGCATGGACAGCCAGAAGGAAAGCCTGGCGGTCAAGGAGCGCATAGGAGTCCAGCTGCAGGCATCGGCTTACTTCGAGTACCTTACTCTTACCGAAATCCTGGATCTCTTTGGAAGATTCTACTCGAAGAGAATCTCTTCCCAGGAATTGCTGGAGCGAGTGGGCCTTCTTGACAAAGCAAAGTCTACCGTATCCAAGCTCTCTGGGGGACAGAGGCAGCGGTTTACCATAGCTGCCACGCTTACCAACGACCCAGAAGTGGTGTTCTTGGACGAGCCCACCGCGGGGCTCGATCCCCAGGCCAGGCGAAACCTCTGGGAGTTTATCCAAGCCATCCATGGAGAGGGGTGTACCGTGGTGTTGACCACCCACTACATGGAGGAAGCACAGTTCCTTTGCCAGCGCGTCGCCATCATGGACCAGGCCAAGATTGTGGCCATGGACACGCCCGCCAATCTGATCCGCTCCTTGCCCGTGCCCTACGAAATCAGGTTCACTGCCAACGGCGCTCTGGAGCAGTGCGACTTGGAAGGGCTGGATGGAGTCCAATCCGTCCACCGGGACGAGGACGGATTGTGGCGTTTGGCTTCTTCCGATGCCGCAAAAACCGTGGGAGCTTTGATGAGCTTGGGCCAAAATGGAGAGTTGACCCACCTGGAGGTGGCCTCTGCCAACCTGGAAGACGTTTTCCTGGCCATTACGGGACGTCAGCTGAGGGACTGATAGAACTATGTTGCTGTCATTGACCGTTGCCAACCTCAAGATGATCTATAGGAACAAGGAGGCCCTGTTCTGGTCGCTGGCCTTCCCCCTTATCTTTGTAGCCACGTTCGGTCTGTTCAACTTTGATGACCCGCCCAACGCTACCATATTGGTCGTTGACCAGGCACAGGACGCCGCATCGCAGGGCTTCGTCCAAGCCATGTCCATGGTTGAGCACATCACCATCGAGGAAAGGTCGGATGTGCCGGCCGCCCGTAGGGAAGTGGAAGACGGCGACTTCAGCTACCTGTTGATCATTCCGGACGGTTTGCAGGAGAGAATCGTTCAGGGCCGGGGGGGAAGCCCATCCAACATCTCCCTGATCTACGACAGGGCCAATAGCGGCGCTCCCATTACCATAGGCGTGGTGCAGGGTTTGGTGGAGGAGATGAACAAATATCTGACCAACGCTCCAACGCTCATAGAGCTGCGGTCTGAAGGTATCCAATCACGGCAGCTAACCTACTACGATTTCCTGCTTCCGGGCCTTGTTGGAATGGGCGTCATGACTTCCTCCATAGTTGGTCTCGCCGCGTCGATGGCCGTTTACAGACAGCAAAGAATACTGAAGCGGATACTGGCCACGCCTTTGAAGGTACGCGTATTCTTCGCCTCTGAGGTCCTTGCACATCTGGTTCTTTCCGTAGTTCAGGCAGTCATCATAATGGCCGCGGGGATTCTGATTTTCGGAGCCAACGTCTACGGCAACTTTCTCTGGGTGTTCGTTGTAGTTCTGGTTGCCAACATAATTTTCCTCAACCTTGGCTTCATCATTGGGGGCTTATCCAAGAATGTAAATGCAGCCACGGGTCTGGCCAACGCCGTAAGCTTGCCAATGATGTTTCTGGCCGGTGCTTTCTTCCCCAAGGAAGGCCTTCCTTGGATACTGCCCACCCTCGTTTCGTATTTGCCGCTGGCGCCCATGCTGGACGTCCTCAGAGGAGTGGCCCTGGAGGCCGAACCGTTGTGGAATTTCCCCTACGAGCTTGGCCTGCTCGGAGCGTGGATAGCCGTCAGCTCCGTGGTGGCCGTGCGCGTCTTCAAGTTCGAGTAGCCTACTTCAACAGCAACCGTATGTCGTGGACTAGGGGTTCGGGGTCAAGGGTCAGGTCTGTGATCACCGAGCGCATCCTCCCCTCCTGGTCTATGAGGTAGACCGGCGCCGAATGTGCAACCAGGTAAGCCGCTTTCTCGGAAAGCCCTTCACTGCTGGCAAGGGCTTCTCTTGCCAGGCCCGCTCCCAAGCTCTCTATCGCGTCGCCGCCTGAGTCGTCAATTCGTTCCACTGCCACGTAGTACGCTTCCCATAGGACGGATAGCTTCTCTTCCGGCCCGGTCAGAAAAGACCATTTGTTTAACATGTTCAGCTGTTGTGAATAGACTCGGACTTGCTGCGGAGTATCCCTGTTGGGGTCTACGGAAATGGCTATTATGGAGACTTTGGCTGCATCTTCACCCAGGGCTTCATGGGCTTTGCCAAGCGAGTGCGCCGTGAGGGGACAAATATCCGGGCAGTTGGTATAGAGAAATGTCAACGCAACCACGTTGCCCCGCTTGTCCCTCAGCGACGTTTCCTCTCCAAACTGGTCGAACAGTGTGAATCCTGGCGCGGGCTCCCTCGCCGTGAGCTCGGTGCCCATGAAGGATGCCGCCGTCTGAGAACAGCCCGCCAGCATCGCCGCAGTCAACACCCCGACCAATAGGGGAACCGCGTGTACTCTACTGGGCAAGAGTAAGCGCGTGGTCACAGACTTACCGAGCTGTCCACCATGACAGCCGCGAAAAGAAGCGTCAAATACAGCAGTGAATATAGGTACAGCTGTCTGGCCGCACGTTTCGTCTGGTCTCTGAGCAGCCTTACCACGTAGAAGAGCAGTGTTGCTCCCAGCATGGCGGCGCTTAGAGCGTAAACCCAGTCCACGGCCTGTGCCGTAACAAAGGCCAAGCTAATTGCAACCAGGATTAGGCTGTGCATGAGAATAGCCTTTGCGGTTGTATGTTCACCGGCTACTACCGGCAGCATAGGGATCCCGGCTTTCGCGTAATCGTTCTTGAGGAGAAGCGAAAGCGCCCAGAAATGAGGCGGCGTCCAGAAGAAGATGATGGCGAAAAGGTATAGCGCGGGCAGATCCAACCCTCCCGTGATTGCAGCCCAGCCTACTACGGGAGGCACAGCGCCCGCGGCACCGCCGATCACTATGTTCTGCGTCCAAGTTCGCTTCAGCCACGCTGTGTAGACAATGGCGTAGAAGAGCGTGGCCCCTAATACCAGCAACGCACTTAGCAGGTTTACCCACAGAGCCAGAACGCCAAAGGCAGCCACGTTCAGACCTATTCCTAACCACAGAGCATGCTTTGTAGGGATTCTATGGCCCGGCAGGGGGCGCTGACTCGTCCGGTTCATCCGGGCATCTATGTCTCTGTCCAGGTAATGATTGATAGCGTTTGCGCCGCCGGCGCCTAGAGAGCCTGCGAACAGCACCAGCAGAGCGGTTCCTATAGGCGGTACGCCCTGGGCGGCCAGGAACATGCCGCCAAGAGCGGTTATCAAAAGCAGTACAACTATCTTCGGCTTGGCAAGGGTGATGTAGTCTTTGGCTCTTCCGAGGTCCAACGACGTGGCTTTGGCCATCGTTGCCAGGGCTACAAGACCTCCCAAGAGCGCCGTAGCTAGGCTTAAGTGCACCGCGCGAGCCGCCGCGGAGAAACCCGTCCAGGGATTGGCCGCCCCCGCCAGTGTTTGCACAACTACCAGGGCTCCTACGGTGGCTCCCGTTATCCAGAAGACGCGCCGCCCCTGCCAGGAGCGCCAGGCTAAGAGGACTACTATGCCTGCCAGCACGGCTCCTGCTCCTGCCAGCAGACGATGCAAGAGGTGCAGCCAGCCCAGAGAGACGTTGGGCGTCAGGCCACTGTCGCACAGTGGCCAGCCGGGGCATACCGTCCCAGCTCCACGCCCCACTATGTATGAGCCTGACAGAATAACTACAAAGGTGGCTATGGCCGCCGCCGATGCCCACGAGAACAGCCTCTCGTCTCCCTCCTGTCCTGAGGCGGTGCGGCTTCTATATCCCCACACCAGGCTGACCATGAGAAGGGCGAAAATGGTTTGGGCGGTGGCAAGGTGCAGTGTTCTCAGGTTGGGGTGCAGCTCTGTCAGCACCGTGGCTCCACCCAGAGCACCAGCGACGCCCACCAGAAATACCGTTACGGAAAGGAGTGCCACCAGCGAGTTGAGCTTCCGCTGGTTCCACGCCGCCGTCACCGCAGTAGCCAGGACGATTATTCCCGTACTGCTGGCCACCAGCCTGTGTGTGTATTCGATCAGTGTGTGAAATTCAAAGGGAGGGATCAGTTTGCCATGGCATAGGGGCCAGTCTGGGCATCCCAGGCCGGAACCGGTTATTCGTACGATTCCGCCCAGGGTTATCAAACAGAAGACCGCTATGGAAGAGGCGATTATTAGAGCTAGAAGGAGATTGCTCGCTGGCTTGAATTGCCCGCTGGCTTCGTACGAAGTTAGCTCAGGGCGATTGGTAATAGTCGAATCGGACATCCGCATTAAAAGGTCGTAACCGCAATCAGTCCGTGTAATATATCATAGGCTGCGTGCTGCTCATAACAAGTGATTGAAGAACGGTAAAATCCTTGACGCAGATTCACGCAGTTGATATTCTTCACACTTGATTGGTCTATTTTTCACAAAGTGACCATTGCGGGCTAACGGTTTGTCAGATATTAGGATATAGAAGATATATGTGGCGTAACGTTACTAAGCTGAGGGCATTGATCCTGCTCTTGGGCCTAGCGCTCATGGCCACAGGATGCTTTCCCTCCCATCCGCAGTCTACCTTTGAAGCCGCCGGCCCCGTAGCTCAAGAACAGCTGGATCTTTTCTACATCACATTCTGGGCCGCCGTTTTTGTTTTCGTGGTAGTGCAGGGGGCCTTGCTCTATACCGTCTTCAGGTTCCGCCGCCGCGCCGGAGTGAACGGCCTGCCCAAGCAAACCCACGGCAACACCAGGCTGGAGGTGGCTTGGACCATTGCTCCTGCCATAGTGCTCGCCGTTATTGCTGTGCCTACGGTTGACACAATCTTCAGTACGGCCAATGCCCCTGACGGGGACGTGCTTGCAGTCACCGTCACCGCACATCAGTGGTGGTGGGAGTTCGACTATCCGGATTTGGACATTTCCACCTCCAATGAGTTGCACGTGCCTGTGGGCAAGAACGTGGACGTGACCCTGGAGTCCAGCGACGTTATACACAGTTTCTGGATACCCAAACTGGCTGGCAAGGTTGATATTGTGCCTAACAACACCAATACGATGTGGTTCAGAGCCGACGAATCCGGTGAGTTTTTTGGCCAGTGCGCCGAGTTCTGCGGCACCGCCCACGCTCAGATGCGATTCCGTGTTTTCGCACAGCCTCAGGATGAGTTCGATTCCTGGGTAGAGGGGATCAGAGCCGAACCCGCAGAGGCCACTGGTCTGGCTGCTCAGGGAGCAGACCTGTTTGTCAGCAAGGGGTTCGACGGCACCCTCAAAGGGGAAAGCGTTACCGGGCAGCGTTGTGCTATCTGCCATACCGTAGAGGGCCAGCCTATAAGAGGCGATATTGGCCCCAACCTCACCCACGTAGCGAGCAGGAGCACTCTAGCAGCTGGTATTATAGACAACAATGAAGAGAATCTGAGAAACTGGCTGGGCAACCCTAATGAGATCAAACCCGGGGTAGCAATGCCTGTTCTCAACCTAAGTGAAGGGGAGATAGACGCCCTGGTGGCGTACCTACAGAGCTTGCAATGAAGCGGTTATTGATTCTTGGAGGTCGGTAATGGCGGCGGTAACTAGCCAGATACCTTGGATACTGAGGAGGCCTACCACAACCACCGGTTGGGTGGGCTGGCTGGTAACTGTTGACCATAAGCGCATCGGAGTCCTTTACGGCGTAACTGCCGTAGTCTTCTTCCTCATCGGCGGAATAGAGGCGCTGACCCTCAGATTGCAGCTTTCCTCCGCAGAAAACTCCCTGGTTAGCGCGGACATGTTCAGCCAGCTGTTCACCATGCATGCGCTGACCATGATCTTTTTGGCCATAATGCCGCTGAGCGTCGCTTTCTTCAACATCGTTATCCCACTGCAGATAGGCGCAAGGGACGTCGCGTTCCCCCGACTCAACGCATTGAGCTATTGGATATTCCTCTTCGGCGGGATACTGCTGAATGCCGGCTGGCTCATAGGGGCTGCTCCCGGAGTGGGATGGTTTGCGTATGCCCCGTTGACCAATACAGCCTTCGATGTTGGGCGCGGTATGGACTTCTACGTCCTTGGCCTGCTGGTGCTCGGCACCTCCTCCATGGCCGGCGCATTCAACTTCATTGTTACCATCATAAATATGCGCGCCCCGGGCATGACTCTCATGCGTATGCCCGTATTTACCTGGATGACGCTGGTCACCTCCTTCCTGCTGGTCACCGCCATGCCCGTCATCACCGTTGCCCTCATTCAGTTGGGGTTCGACAGATTCGTTGGCACTAACTTCTTCAATCCCTCCGCCGGCGGCGATCCAATCCTGTGGCAACACCTCTTCTGGGTCTTTGGCCACCCTGAAGTGTACATTCTGATACTACCTGCCATGGGTATCGTTTCTGAAGTGCTGCCTACCTTCTCCAAGAAACCTCTCTTCGGGTACCCGTTCATCGTGCTATCCGGCGTCTTCATTGGGTTTATGGGCTGGGCCGTGTGGAGCCACCACATGTTTACCGTGGGACTTGGCCCGGTGGCCAACGCCACGTTTGCAATCACAACAATGCTGATCGCAGTACCCACGGGGGTGAAGATATTCAACTGGCTGGGCACTTTGTGGGGAGGTTCCATACATCTCTCCACCGCCATGCTCTTTGCCATAGGTTTCATTGTCCTCTTCATAATCGGCGGTTTGAGCGGCGTCACTCACGCTTCACCTCCTGCCGATGCCCAGCAGCAGGATACCTATTACATAGTGGCCCATCTCCACTACGTGCTTTTTGGCGGTTCCATCTTTGGTCTGTTTGCCGGCGTCTACTACTGGTTCCCCAAAGTGACGGGTCGCCTCATGAATGAGGGTCTGGGCAAGCTCAACTTCTGGGTGCTCTTCATAGGCATGAACCTGACCTTTGCCCCCATGCACTGGCTGGGCTTGGACGGCATGCCTCGCCGCATCGATACCTACGATTCCAGCATGGGGTGGGATTTCTGGAACCTCTTCGCCACTGTGGGAAGCTGGGTGATAGCGCTGGGAGTACTGGTCTTCGTATGGAACTTATTCGCAAGCCTTCGCAAAGGCGAGGAGGATAGAACCGGCGACCCATGGGATGGCAGAACGCTGGAGTGGTCGATATCCTCGCCGCCGCCGCCCCACAACTTTACCGAGATACCTACGGTCCACGGTAGAGACGCTTTCTGGGAGCGGAAATATACCGAAGGCCCGGATGGCAGGCCCGTACCCATACCGGCCGGCGCTGCCACCTCAAACGAAGGGCATTCCGATGCCGGCCATGGCATCCACCTGCCCGGTCTGTCCTACTTCCCGCTTGTGACGGCTTTGGGTATGGTAGTCGCCATCTTTGGAATACTCATCCATCCTGCCGTTATTGCAATTGGCATCCTAGTCATGATGTTTGGCATCTATGGTTGGGCCTTTGAACCGGCAGATCCTGAACCCGGCTCCGAAAGTCATTAGAGAGGTGAATAGTTGGCACAGGCCCTAGCGCACTCCGAACACCCCCAGACCACTACAGGCCTGGACCATCGCAAGATGGTCATGTGGGCCTTCCTTGGTTCGGACACCTTGTTTTTCGGCTCGCTCATCGCAACCTACCTGCTCTACAAGGGCAAGAGCATAGAAGGCCCTTATCCGTACGAGGTGTTCAACATCCCGTACACCTCCATAAGCGCCTTTGTACTGCTCATGAGCAGCTTGACCATGGTGCTTGCCCTTGCCGCCATTCAGCGCGGCGATCAGCGCGGCCTCAAGGTGTGGTTGCTGGCTACGGCATTGCTCGGCGCAGTCTTCCTTGGAGGACAGTACTTTGAGTTTACCTTCTTTGTTGAGCACAACGGTCTCAACTTGACAAACAACCTGTTCGGCACCACCTTCTTTGTCCTCACCGGCTTTCACGGAGCTCACGTAACCGTTGGTGTGATCATTCTCCTATCCTTCTTCGTCGTGGCTTGGAGAGGCCGGTTACGGCCCGAGCAGCACTTGAACATAGAGCTTGCCGGTTTGTACTGGCACTTCGTGGACGTAGTCTGGATTGTCATATTCACAGTGGTATACCTGGTAGAGGCGCCCAACATTGCAACTTAGGTGGACAAGGGCCCTACGATGAGCACAAGCATACAGACAAGAGAGGCAGGTCATCCTACACCGGCTAAGTACGTAGCCATAGCCGTCATACTGGCCGTCGTCACCATCGTAGAGGTGGCCATTGTTTATCTTGACATCACTACTATTTTCCTTGTATCTGCTCTCATAGTGCTTTCCGCGGCCAAATTTTCGATGGTAGCCATGTTCTTCATGCATTTGAAATTTGACAGCAAGCTCTTTTCCGCCTTTTTCGTTGGCGGCATGCTGCTCACCTCAAGTGTGATAGTTGCCTTGCTGGCCCTCTTTGGACTCATAGCTTCGTAGGTAATATGGATAAGAAAACACTCCAAGACCGCATCATGTCCGCCGTATGGGTGCCCGTGCTTGTACTCATCGTCACGGCGGCCATCATCATTGGCATAGGAGAGTTGCTCCTTGCCCTGGCTGAAGTTCAGGACCACGTGACCATCGTCGGTATACAAGTAAACGAGCCGCTGTCGGTGCTCGTAGCGCTGGTCATCTCCGCCGCGATTCTCATTGGCGCCGCGTTTCTGGCAAGGGGTGGCCGCGGCTCAGAGCCTTAAGCCTGCGGGCTTTGCTTATTGGACGGGTAGGGTAGTGGCAGATACAAATCTCTGGCTCCAGTGGCATTTCCATCCCGACATCGTCATAGGCATCCTACTATTGCAGGGCGCCTATCTGTTCGGCGTTACCCGCCTGCGGAGCCGCTTGGGTAGTACGCAGCCCATCGAGGCCAGGCGCGTCTCCTTCTTCTCCGCTGGGATGCTGGCCATGTACCTGGCGCTGTCGTCTCCCATTCATCATCTGGCCGACAATTTCCTGTTCAGCGCTCACATGGTGCAGCACCTGATCCTCATCCTTGTGGTGCCTCCGCTGCTGCTGGCTGGGACGCCGCCCTGGCTGATTAGACCGCTTTTCCGCCACAACCTGACGCTGTCCGCGGCACGTTGGCTCACCCGTCCCGTGCAGGCGTTTGCCATCTCCGGTTTCGTTCTTGCCGTGTGGCACCTTCCCACCCTCTACGACGCCACGCTCCAGACTCATGGGATCCACGTCCTGGAGCATCTCATGTTCATGGTCAGCGCCGTCATCATGTGGTGGCCCGTGATGAGCCCCCTCTTCGAGGTTCCCAGAGCCAGCTACCCGATGCAAATGGTGTACCTGTTCCTGCTCACACTTCCTGCTGGCTTCATAGGCGCCGCCATCACCTTCTCTCCGCGCGTGCTGTACCCTTTCTACGCTACCGTGCCCAGGCTTTGGGGCTTGGACGTCGTATCAGACCAGCAGATAGGGGGCTTGATCATGAAGCTCCCCGGAGCGCTGGCTTTCTTCATAACCATGGGCGTCGTCTTCGTTCTCTGGTATCAGAGAGACCAGAAGGGCTATACCGATGTTGTGGAGGAGTTGGAGTCGCCGCAGCACGCCACGCCGCAGGCTGAGCTTGCCGAAAGATAACGCCTCTTCCACCATGAGCCGGTTGTATTGACGCTCCATCTTGCCTGGTGCTACTCTGACACATGAACAGGGCATCGTGAGTAGGGGTGTAGCTCAGCTGGTAGAGCAGCGGTCTCCAAAACCGCAGGTCCGGGGTTCGAATCCTCGCGCCCCTGCCAAAGGGACAAACCCGTGCCGAGGTGGTGGAATCGGTAGACACGCTGTCTTGAGGGGGCAGTGCCCGTGAGGGCGTAGGAGTTCAAATCTCCTCCTCGGCACCAGAAGAATAGGGATGGCGACGTAGCCAAGTGGTCTAAGGCGGGGGTCTGCAAAACCCCTATTCGGCGGTTCGAATCCGCCCGTCGCCTCCAGCAATCACTGAACCGCCGTACTCGCCTGCATCAGACAGGCCGCTGGTACGGCGGTTTTCTGTAAGGTAACATCTAGGCATGCACCATGCCGGGGTGGCGAAATGGCAGACGCGGCGGACTTAAAATCCGCTTCCCGCAAGGGAGTGTGGGTTCGAATCCCACCCTCGGCATCAATCGCCTAACTCATAGCTAAAATACCTGTTGCTGACCCTAAATGCCGACATTTTGACGACATTTTGTGGGGTAAGTGGGATTCACGTAAGGCAGGTCAGAGGGCTTTGTTCCCTTCAATCAAAGGAAACTCTGTATGAGGGAGGGAGGCGCCATCAAACTATTACCCTCTGACCTACCTCAAAGTTAAATGGTCCAGATGGTTACTGCCCGCCAGTGCCCACCAGTATCGGTACCGCCTCCAGTATTACCACCACCAAATCATTAGCCTGCCATCTCCACCAGTACCGCCACTACCGTGGCTACCGGTGCCAGCTCCTGCCCCACCACCACCACCACCAGCACCAGCACGGGCGCCATTGCCACCGTTCCCACCATTGCCATTACTGCTCGTGAAGGCCCCACCCCCACCACCACCCCCACCGCCAAATCCTGTACTAAAGTAGCCGGAGTTCCCTCCTGCGGCACCATTCACTGCAGCTGAACTCCCCGCTGCACCGCCGGTACCCCCTTGCACTCCTCCACTACTTATTGAGCCATCAAAGCCTGCTGAGCCTGCTGATCCTACGCCGCCGCCATTGCCTCCGCTTGGTCCTTGATTACCCGGCCTAGACCGCCCGTCATGCGGGATTCTTGAATTCTTATAACCCTGATAACCTCCACGACCAACAAGTTCCCCATAAAAACGAGTATCCACTCCATCGTTATCGGCTGCACCTCTTGCTCCGATCGTGTAAGCAACTGATGATGAGCTTCCTAAATCTCCTGCTCTGAATAGTCTCGCAGCCCAATGTCCACCCTCTCCCCCTTGCCCGTCACCCGTAGCAGTACCCCCGCCTTTACCACCACCACCACCGCCAATTGCCACTACATAACATCCAACCATACCTGAGGGTTTTGTCCAGCTACCCGTACGGGTAGTACCGGCAGTAGTAGTGTCTATTCCTACATATGTAATAGGGGAGCTGGCCGACGCCCATATCGGGTCTGCATTTGTTCCGTTGGTCGTCAGCACATGGCCGTCCGTGGATGCTGGCAGGCGGGCAACGTTGCCGCTAGAATTTATGTATAGTAGGTCTCCTTGAGCAGCACTAGCGATAGTCATTGCCGCTAGGTCGGTGTAGGATACCCATACCCCATTCTCATATCGCTGGAAGACATTTAGCGTCGTATTGTAGATGACCATCCCGTCTACGGCCGTCAGGGCATCCCTCTCCGTGGTGGTTAAGCTATCAATCACGATGGCATTCTCGAACTCTACGGGTCCACCACCACCTGGGTTTGAGCCTGCACGACCCACTAGGTCATCAATCGGGTTTGTAACATGGGAGTTCATGTTGGCCGCGGTAAGTATCTCACCAACGCCCCACATTTTAGTATTCGCCACTGAGAGAGCGCGCACAGGTAGACCAGATGCCAGCATAGCTTGCGCCTTCATTGTGCGCTGCTGGAGATTCTCTAGTTTCCATTCTAGATTCCAATCACGTATTGGCGCGTTAGAACGGTGCCCCGGCTGCTTCAGTAACTCCTCTTCAATTCTTCTACGATTCCGAGGGAATTTTACGTCAACCCATCCCTGACTATCACACTCAGGGCATAAGGATGGGTGACCATAATGGCTGGCTAATTTAGAACCGTCCTCAGCCGGTATTGCTGAATTGCATCCCAAACACTGCCATACCCAGCGGCCAGCACTTACAAAAGCCCTTACTGAAGTCTTTCGCTTGGCCGGGATATTAGGTATCTGCTTACCCTGGAATAGCTCATACATCCTTCCTAGCCAGGAATGATAGTCCCTGCGTGCACCAATGAGCCGGGGGAACGGTTCATCTAGGTAATCGTGATAGACTAGTATTTTATCAGATGGCATTTGTCTCTTCTCCTTATCGGCCTAGTCTCCCCGTATCCAATCCTGGCCCATAATTGGCTTGGGACTCGGGTGGAGCGGGTGCAAGAGAAATGAAGCCTTCTATGCCGGATGTTTCAACCGAGGAAAGCACATATCGAGTCACATGGCTCCCTGCATCTGCGACATCGTGATTAATTGATTCAATGTACATTTCTTGATCAAGACCCAGATGGCTAGTTCCAGTCCCAATAACAGTCACACGGTCGGATACTTGGAGGGACATGACTTTTTCAAGCATGTCGTCGGATAGGTTGGCAAAGACTGTTAAAGTGATTTTTGGGTGTGCTTCCTTTAACTGGTCTCGCAAGACTTCTACGCCCCTCTGGTCGATTCGCTCGTACACCCTGTCCATGTCGTGCTGAAGGACATCTGTGATGCCCCTGTCGTTCGTCCGCCGGCTGTGCGCCCTGACTTGGTGTCCCCGCCGTGTGTGGGAACTAACCTCCGTGTAACGCATCGCTATTTCCCCTCCGTCTCCGTTAGCACTCGCTCCCGGGCCTCAGTGGTAGAATGACCCGTCTTGAGGGGCAGTTCCCTACGCGCCCGTAAGGCTTGTAACGCATCGCTATTTCCCCTCCGTCTCCGTTAGCACTCGCTCCCGGGCCTCAGTGGTAGAATGACCCGTCTTGAGGGGCAGTTCCCTACGCGCCCGTAAGGCTTGCAATTCGGCCTCAAGAGAAAGGGTCTTCTGATGGTTGACGACGTTAGCAGCTTCAAAGAACTCCTTGAACTTCTCAATACCGTAGGCAATACGGTAAAGTCGCTCATCAGTCCTAGACGGAGTAAAACCGTCGAGGCCGAGCTTCTTGATATACCTGGCATAGTCGGCACCGCCGCTCTGATCGTATCTGCGGCACAGGCGGATTATCTGGCGTGCCAGCAGCGCAAAAGAGAGCTTGAAGAGGAAATAGCACATATGAAAGCATGGGACGCTGAGGCCGAGAAGTATCAGCTTAAGGAGGTGGATGTTGGTGCGTTCGCTCTTGTCTACCAGCCAGTCATCGACGACCCGACACCAGTTCATTGGCTTTGTACAAACTGCGCTGAATCGAAGCGTAAGTCGATATTGCAGATCGCCAAGTTTCTTCATGGGATGATCGTCAGAACTGCCACCACATACATTTGCCCCGCCTGTGGCCTGAGCCTCCTTGTCGTCCCGGATGTCGTCCCTAGCCCTAGTCCGTCCTAGATTGCGCCAGTAGCTACCGCCGAACCGTTCACTACCCATCGCTACGCCCCCACCCGCCGGTACTCGTCGATGTCGATGCCAAAGTCGTCGCACCAGCGGTAGACGGTGGCATCGCTGACCTCTAGTTCGACGGAGACCAACATCAGCATGTTGCGGCGGCCCCGGAACTTGCGAAGTGCGCCGATCACGATGTCTCGGATGTCCTGATTCCGCTGGGCCTCTAGCTTTTCTTGCGTTGGCGATTTGTTCATGAAGTTTGTTCTCCCCAGTTCATCCCTTTCGGTAGCCTAACTCTTCCGTCTATCTACCATTAGACTACCATTGAGGCATTCTTTTTGTCAAGGGGTGAGAATACAATGTTTCGCATGGAGATTGAGAACCCGAAGCCCAAACGCATGAGGCTAGCTCGTGTGATGCGTGGGCTAACCCAACTCGAAGTGGCCGAGGTGTCGGGATTGGCCGCGAACTCAATATCGAGGTACGAATCTGGAAGTCGGATACCTAAAGCGTCTTCGCTCAGGATGCTTGCCCATGTCTACGACCAGCCCGTGGAGTGGTTCTACGATGAGGAAGAAGAAGCTCAAGGGCCTGTGAACCCGAATGCTGAGGCGCCAGAGCCGGCAACCGATTCGGCGGACGGTGAGATCGCCTCCCTAGAAGATATATTCCAAGCCTTCAGTACCCGATTCGACCGGCTAGACTCCTATGTCCGGTCAGCCGTCGCCGAAACGAGGGTCAGATTTGACGCTGGCGATGATATGCCAGCGGTTCGCCCGGTAGAGGTCGTTGAGGTGGCCGCCGCGGCTGGAGGCGGAGCGGAGGTTTACGACGAGACGGTGGTTGGCCGCCTATGGTTCCGCGGGGACTGGCTAGATCGCGAAGCCATTGACCCTGACCAGTGCAACGTGATTACCGTGCGCGGTGAGTCGATGGAGCCTACGCTGCCGGACGGGTGCTCGATTCTGGTGGACCGCAGTCAGGGCCGGAGGCGGCGTCGAGATGGGCGCATCTTCGTCATGCGCACCATGGACGGGCTGGTGGTCAAACGCGCCGGGAAGGACGCTGAGGGAAACTGGCAGATTGAGAGTGATAATGAAGACTGGGAACCCGTGCCTTGGTCCAGGGACACCGAGATCATCGGCGAGGTGCGGTGGGCGGCACGGACGTTCTAGGTATGGCAATTAAAAGAGCTAAATAAGGAGGCTCCATTGAGAGTAACAGCTCTAATAGTCGGGTTGGTTATTTCCGCAGTGACATTTGTGCATTCATTCCTGGCGAATTTCGCAAGTGCCGCCTTGGAAGTGGGAGGTGAAGTCTTTGGAGATACAGAGGCCGTGATCGAGGGCGAGAGCTTGAGTACCGGTGCGGGCTATGGGGTAACTGCGGCCATACTGGGAACCATAGCGGCTGGACTTGCTCTCAAGTTCCCCCGTGCATCATGCATTTTGTTTACTATTGCTGCTGTGTTCGCGATTGGAGGTGGTGCGAGAACAACCTTCGACGATCTGATGGCGTGGGGCTCACTGTTCGCCCTCTGCGCACTATTCAGCTTCTTCGGTCAGAGCTCAGAGCGTCGATGGCCATTGAGTCTCTTTCTTAGTGGCAGCCCAACCATAGTAGCAGCCGCCACCGCCTCGAATCTCCAGAGGTTCTGTACCCAATGCGGTCACAACGTAGCAGGCGACCGATTCTGCAATCAGTGTGGGCAGCAAGTTGGGAGTTAGCATGCGCACCATCGTAGCAATCAGCCTGCTTATCCTGCTAGCGGCGGTGGCGTGTGATTCCTCTGCTAGTGAACAGGAGATTGCCCGTTGCCAAGATGCTCCGGTTGAGCTTGTTCAGCAGTTATCAAATGGACTGACTATCGAGGGAAGCAATGTGCATGTCGATAATGTTCAAATTGTAGAGAGCAATGATGAGGGTCTTCCCTGGAAATTTATTGGCGGAACGCTTCAAGCACCAGGGATAGAAGGCCAGAAAGCGGTATGGGCTACAGTTTCGCTTGATCTTGACCGCGACCCTAATATCGTTGCTGCTGATTATGTTGCAGAGGAATTTTCAATAGCAGAGTTTCCTAGAGGTGATCGACTGTATTTTAGTAATCAGGAACAATATAAGGATGAACTCAGAATTGTGAAAGCATGTATAGACCAAGTAGTATCATCATAGCAATCAGCCTGCTCGTCCTATTAGCAGCGGTGGCCTGCGTGACTGAGACGGAGCCCGTGGCGACAACGGAACCCACGACGACGCCTGAGCCGACGAACGCAACGAGGCCGATCACACCTACGGCCACGACAGAGCCAACCGCAGAGGTCGACAGGGCAGCACTGTTATCGCAAGTCGGCACCGTCGCCGGTGGTGCACTAGCCAAACGCGAATGGGCGTTGTTACGTTCCTTCTATCCTGACGAGTATAAAGCGAACTGCTCATTAGAGGATTTCACAGTACTCCTGACCTTTGCATGGTCATTCTGGGGTATGCCTGAAGGTGCGTCCTTTGTCTTAGATGGAGTGAGGATAGACGGGGACAATGGATGGACTGACTCCCACTGGGAAAAGGACGGAGTGCCGTTTGATCTTGATGACGACGAAGGCGTAACAGACGAAGAGCCGGGATGGGTGTGGCAGGATAGCAAATGGGTTGTCTACGTTTCACCGGAAGTGCTAGCCGAAGAGAATCCGTGCAGTTTGGAATTCACTACACCTGAGCCCACAGCCACGCCTGAAACCATGGCGACGCCTGAGCCAACCGCCATGCCAGAACCGGTTCTAGGAAGCAGAGAAAACCCTGTTCCACTCGGAGTCACTGTTGAAACCAAAGGTGAAGAAACACCGGAGGATCATTTTGAAATTGTGGTGATTGACGTAGTTCCAGATGCAACATCTATGGTTCTCGCCGAAAACCAATTCAATGACCCTCCCGAAGCTGGAAACCAGTTTTCCATGGTTACGCTCAGGGCAAAGTACCTTGGACCGGACTCAACAACTTTTAATGGAAGTTTTAGATTGCGAGCTCTAGGTTCTAGAGGCGTCGTCTATACATCCTTCGAGAACTCGTGTGGAACTATTCCGAACGAATTACCTGAACCAGAACTATTCACTAATGGTGAGGTCGAAGGGGCTGTGTGTTGGCAAATTGCCTCGTCAGATGCCGACTCATTGATGATGTTCTTAGACGAACATCTCCTCTCTTTTGCGGGCGAACGGGTGTGGTTTTCTCTGGACAACTGACATGGCACTAGAACAGCGAATCAGCAGGCTGGAAGGGGCATACGAGCAGGTGGACAAGAGGCTTGACGATCTGAGTCGCGCCATCGAGGGTCTACGCACCGACATGAAGCTTCTAGAGCGAAGGCAGCCTTCGCTAGCGCAGTTCCGGCTCCTAGACTGCCACCTTATCTTCGACTACCAAAGAGTGTCCAACGGCTCGGAGGGCCTTTTCAACAATGTCAATAAGGATGTCAAATGAAAGGCTCTCTCCGACAACGCAGCCTCGGCTCCTGGGAGCTCACCATCGACACTGGGCGCGATGCCCTGGGCAAACGACAGCGCAGGTCCGTCACCGTGCGTGGCGCCAAGGCCCTAGCCCAACGGAAGCTCCGTGAGCTTCTCACCAGCCTTGATAAGGGCATTGCCCTCCCAGCCGAAAAGATACTGCTGCGAGATTGGCTGGACCGGTGGATGCAGGAGCGTATCATCCCCCACCGCCGGCAGAACACCAAGGAGCGGTACCAGGGAATCATCCGGCTCCACATCGCCCCAATGCTCGGACACATAGAGCTAACTAAGTTGGCTCCAGCGCATGTCCAGGCGTTGGAATCCCAGTTGTCCCGACAAGGGATGACGCCCAAGGGAGTAAGCCTAGTCCACACGGTCCTGTCGGGGGCCATGAAACACGCTCTGCGGATGGAGTTGATCTACCGGAACCCGGTATCCCTGGTGTCCCCGCCGCCGGAGAAGAAACGTGAGACCGCACCACCAGAGATTACCGCTGTACGCCGAGTCTTAGAATTAGCATATCAAGAGCAGAATCACTTAGCCGCTTGTATTCACCTCATCGCCTACACTGGTCTGCGGCGTGGTGAGGCTCTGGGCTTGAATTGGGACAACGTCGACGTAGACGCCGGATATGTTTGGATAACGGCTTCATTGGTTAAGAGCCGGGAACTCGGACTTATCCTAGAACTTCCCAAGACAGACAGCGGCCGTCGCAGAGTAGACTTGGATGCTGGCACCATTGATGTTCTCCGGAAGCATCGAGTTTGGCAGGATGGCGTCAAAGCCATGATGCGGGAAGCGTATCAGGATCGTGGACGAGTATTTACGGGAGCCTATGGGGAATGGATTAATCCAGCCCAGCTAACGCGGGTTGTTCAATCATTGGGGCAGAGAGTAGGCTATTCTGGTTTGACCGTGCGGAGTTTAAGGCACTTCCATGCTTCTGTGGTATTGCAGAGCGGTCAGAATATAGTTGTAGTTAGTAAACGGCTGGGCCATTCCAGCGTTTCCATCACCTCAGACATCTATGCTCATGCCCTCCCGGGTTGGCAGAAGCAGGCTGCCGATGCCTTTGCTAAAGCAATGGAACAGGAGGCCTAATTGCCGACACAAATGCCGACGCCGCCGACAATCACCCACCTGCCTTTGACAACCGCCCAGGACGAAAATAGGCATGAATGGCTACATCTACACACTCCCGCAATCGCTTAAAACCGGGCATTTTAGAGTCCCACCCTCGGCACCAATATGGTTACCACCTCACCCATGAGCGTCTACGTATTCGCGAGGACAGGGCACTCCCACCGGCAATAGCCATTCGGGTAAGACGAGCAATGCGAGTCGACCCAGAGCCTTCCATTTCGTGACCCTAGCGCCTCAGAGTGGCCACCGCGGCGGCCAGGAGCGCCACCGAGTACACGGCCAAGGCGGCCAAGTCAGGCCACAGCGAGGTTAGGTCCGTGCCGTGCAGCATGATCTCGCGCAGAGCGTCAACGGCGTATGTGAGGGGAAGCACGACGGACAACCACTCGAAAAGGTTGGGCATTTGCTCGACGGGGATAATGACGCCAGAAAGGAATATCTGCGGCGCGAGGACGATCGGGATGAACTGGACTACCTGGAACTCGTTGTTGGCAAAGCTTGAGATGAAAATGCCCAGGCTGACGGCAACGGTAACGACGAGAAGGAGTATCGCTCCAATCTCCCAGAGGGTTCCGCTGTATTCGATGCGGAGAGCGAAGATGGTAAACACGAGTATCACGGTGGTCTGCACGACCGCGAAGATGAGGAAGCCCAGCATGTAACCAAGCATGATGTCGAAGCTTCCCACGAGGGTGGTCTGGAGGCGTTCGAGCGTTCCCTGTGCACGCTCTCGCAGGAATCCGACTCCGGTGAGGATGAAGGTGAAGAACAGCACGAACACCGCGAGCAGGCCGGGGGCGACGCGGTCGAGCAGAGCCCGCTGCTCGAAGAGACTGAAGCCCACCAGCGACATGACGATCAGCGGCCCGACGATAAGCAGACCGACGGAGCGCCGGTCACGCAGCATCTGGCGGACGATCCGCTCGGTGATGGCCATGGTGTGGTCTACAGACATCAGTGCTCGGACCGGTGGAGGAAGTGAATGAACGCATCCTCCAGGGACGCGTCTGCGCGTCCGGTGGCTGCGCGGAGCGCGGAAGGCGTATCGAGGGCGATGACCTTCCCTCCCCTGAGGAATGCGAGCCGGTCGCAGTGGGCGGCATCATCCATTGTGTGGCTGGATACCATGATGGTTGTACCCGCCTGGGCCATTCGCCTGAACCGCTCCCAGAATACTGCTCGAACATCCGGGTCGAGTCCGACAGTAGGTTCGTCCAAGAGCAGCAGGGCCGGGCGGTGCACCAGAGCGATCGCGAGGCTGACGCGCTGACGCATACCCCCGCTAAGGTTGACAATCGTATCGGAGCTTCGCGGCGCCAGTCCCACCATGTCGATCGCCTCCTCCACGGACCGGCCGCGAGAATCACGGTTTGACATTCCGTACATCCGCGCGAAGAAGTCGACGTTCTCCCTTACCGAGAGTTCCTGGTACAGAGCGCTCAGTTGGGGCATGTAGCCTACCCGCGCCGCCTGGCGGGGAGACGGAGATTCGCCGTGGATGGCTAGTGTGCCGCTGTCGTGACGAAGCAGGCCTACCATTAACCTCATGAGAGTGGTCTTGCCGGAGCCGTTGGCTCCGAGCACCCCGAATACTTCCCTTTCCCGCACGGAAAGCGAAAGTCCGTTCAACACCTGGAGTGTGCCGTAGCTGAACGTGAGACTACGCGCTTCGACTACAGGGCTGGCTTGCATGAGTGGAGTCTCGAAGTTTCAAAGTGTTCCATTCTGCTCCCTTTCGTATCTGGGGCTTGGGACACTTGGTAACGGTCTGGAGTGCTTTTGGGCCACAAATAGACTCTGAAAGTGCCGGTTTGAGCAAGATTGGAACGGGGTCCAGGTCGCCGACGGCTGCGCCTCTGTCGGGTGCGCAAGCAGCCAGTGAGTTGTTCATGAAGAATACAATAGCACGGGTGTACGTATGGGTCAACGCATGTCCGCATAACCGCTCCCGGACATCAAGGGTCGGAACCGGAACTAAGCGATTGACCTACAAGGAAATGGAAAAGCCTGAACTCCAAGACTTTGGGATACCACCGAAGGACTACACTCTTTATCAGAGAGATTATTGGAGTGAGAGTGGCCAGGAGAATCAGAGAGAGGCTACTAAACTGGCTGGCCTCTTTGCACTTGTGCTCCTGCCTCTGTTTGTGTTCGCAGTTGGTTTGTTTGACAGAGATGTGACCGGCTTGATGGGGCCGCTCTTGGTTGTAGAAGGCCAGATAAGCCCCAATCCCCTTTCTGGCCTCAGTCCCATTTTGGTATGCCTTCAGGTTACTTGATGCTGCGCCACAGCCGTTCCAAACGTTGTCCATTGTTGCTCAGAACGCCTTGCGCCAGCAGCATGCTGGTGAATCGCTGGTGAACTGGCTGCGGTCGGTGTAAGATCTGTGGCCGACCCTTGTCAAGGCCTCTTCCATGGGTGTTGGACAGCCGCCAGGCCAGCACGTAGCGGCTGTGCCAGTCCATGTGGCCATAGAGGAAACCCCGAGCCATGGGTATGTAGGTGATGTCGGTGGCCCACACCTGGTTGACCCGGTTGATCTCCAGCCCCCTGAGGGTATGGATAGACCTTATGGGGTTTGGCTTGCTGGTGTTGGGACGCCGGTAGATGGCCTCCAGGCCTATCAGCTGCATCAGCCGGCGGACCCGCTTGCTTGACCTGGTGTCCGTGATTTCTGAGCCAGGCAGTCATCCTTCTGGAGCCGTAGAAAGGTGTCTTCAGGTACTGTTGGTCTATGAGGGCCATCAACTCCAAGTCCTCGGCGCCGGCCTCGGTTGGCAGGTAGTACAACGAGGAGCGGCTGATACCCAGCAAGGCGCACTGGCGCACCAGAGACAGCTTCGGTTCTTCTCGGTCAATCATGGCCCGGCGTTGGGACCGGCTCACAACCCGAAGCTCCGTGACAAAAAATCCCGTTCCACCTTGAGCTGCCCAATCTGTTGGTAGAGCTGGGCAGTGAGGACCTCTTGGTCCTTCTCCTGGCGTCCAGCACCATTTTCAAAGAGGTGCGGCGCCCCCTGAGTCAAGGCCTTCTTCCAGGCATGGATCTGGCTCGGGTGGACTTCAAACCGGCTGGCTAGCTCTGCAATGGTGTGCTCCCCCTGGAGCGCGGCCAAAGCCACTTTGGCCTTGAAGACTGGGCTGTGCTTCTTACGTGTTTGCTTCATGTCCTGCTCCTTGTTTCCGTCCTATTTTAGGAGCGGGACTCTCTCTTAGCCACCTGTCCGAATTTTGGGGTCCACCTCAGTGCTCCTGCCTCTGTTTGTGTTCGCAGTTGGTTTGTTTGACAGAGATGTGGTAGTTCAAACTTTCCTTGTTAGCATAATTCCCGCGTGTATAGTTATGGGGTAGTTCCGTAGTGCCATATTGCGATTCAAGAGGAATCGGCTGTTGCGCAGTCCTGTTGCCACTCAGATAAACTGTACAAAGAGGCTCTTGCAACGTATAACTTGGCCATACGAGTGATTAAGAGGCAACAACGCGAGGCCGAGAGGCAACGACAGGAGGCGGAGACAGCAACAACGTATACGTGAACAATACTGGGAATTTATGGACGGAGTCGAGTTCGAGCGGGAGTTGGGAGGCTTGTTTCAATCTATGGGCTACTCGGTAGAAAGGACTCCCACGTCAGTAGACCAGGGAATTGACTTGATACTGAGGAAGAATGGGGTGACCACCGTCGTTCAATGCAAAGCCCATAAGAACGGGCGTTGGTCCAACAATAACAAGTGAGCTATTTGGTAGCATGGTTGCCTTTGGCGCTCAGAAGGCGATTCTGGCCTGCACCGGAGGATTCACAAGGGGTGTTCATGAATTCGTGAAGGTAAGCCGATACGCCTCCTCGATGCCTCGGCTATTGCAAAGATGGCAGAAGGGGCTACGATAGACGATATTCTCCAGGAGAACAGAAGCCAGCCGATATGTCCCAGTTGGGTACGTGGAAGTCGGATGGTCTTGCGCAGTGGTAGGCGTGGCGACTTCTGGGGATGTCCGGCATATCCCCAGTGCAGGGGAACAAGAGATATAAGGAGTTACTGACTTCCAGGTGGTAGATATGATAAAGCAACTGGCAAGGTAGCAATGCCTACAAAATGCCGACATTGCCGACATCTCTCCACAGTCATCTACAGGCGCTCAGGCATGAAGGGCGCAGTGCCGACACTGCCCAATCCTACCCCGCCTCAACAAACGTCAGCACCCGCATGGGGTTGTCAACCATCATCTTGGTGGCCTGTCTCTCCGTGACCCCCAGCGTGCGCAGGTAGGGAAGGAACTTCTCCATGACGAACGAGTACCCCGTGCCGCCGTATGCCTTCATGTGTATCTTCATGCACACGTCCTGCGACAGTAGTATCCGGTCCTCGTAACCCGCCTCTATGAGATGCGGTATTGCCTCCGCCACCAGTACGTCGCCCGCCGATTGGTACACCCGGTTCATATCCGGATCGTGGATGTAGGGATACCTGGCCACCATGGCTCCCACTCTGCCCAGTGTGTCGAACTGGATGTAGACGCCCATCTCCAATAGCTCCAGCAGCAACGGCACGTCTCCCGCGTAGGTGTTGCTGTGCCCGAACACCACGCGACTCATATCCGCCCCTTCCTCTCCCAGGATGCCCGCCACCTCCAGCTTCTCCCTGTCCGTGCCCCCTTGGTGGAACGATATGGAAGCGCCCGTGGCTCTGCTCGCCCGCGCCGACGCCCTGATGCTCTTCACCTCGTTTGGCGTCAGCGGGTTGCCGTTGATTCCCACCTCCCCAATGATCCCAGACTTTATTCCCGTGCCGTTCACTCCTACCGTGATGTCGCGCACTATTTCGCTCGCCAGGTCTTCTACCGTCCGCTCGTCCATATCAACGGGATGATAGAACTTCTGGTACCAGCCTGACCCCATCACAATGTTGAGGCCGGTGGCGTTCGCTACCCTCTGCAACGCCAGCGGGTCCCTTCCCAGGCCGATGTTGGTCACGTCGACTACGGTCCTGCCGCCGCTGTTCTTGAAATATTGCAGCTCCCGTACCGCCACGTCTTCGTCGGTCAGCATGTAGTTGTCTTTCATGTGCTTGCGTTCGCGTGCCATGTGCAGGTTCTCCAGTGTCAGCTTCTGCTCCCATATCTCAACATCCGTGGCCGGGGCGTTGAATCCAAGCGTCTTGTCGCGCCAGAAGTCTATGAATACGTGCTCGTGCATTATGGCGGCGCCCAGCTGGTCGGGGTTCACGGGGCCGTTCACCGTGATAACCTTGCCCGCCATGTTTGTTTGGGTCTCTGTGCTCATCGTGTCAGCCCTCCTTGGGAGCATTCCTGTCGCTGACTATATCCGACAATCCATGGCCAATCAATCATCGATCGGCGGTTCCCGCTGTTTTAGCCACGCGCCGGTCAAGCGGCTGGCGAACTCCTCCGCCTTGATGATAGATTACCTTGCGGAATCCAACCCATCCATGCGGAGGTAAAGCTAATGCAAGCAGCTCGTGTCGTCGGTCCCCAGCAGCTGCAGTTTGACGACATCCCAATGCCTGAGGTCAAAGACGGCCAGGTGCTGATACAGCTCCAGAGGCTCTCCGTCTGCGGCAGTGACTTGCGCATCTTTGATAGAGTCCTGCCGGAGGAGCAGTACCCGCTGGATCACGGCAGACCGTGTCACGAATGCGCCGGCGTTATTGTGGAGAGCCGCACCGATGATCTAAGGGTGGGCCAGCGAGTAATAGCGCTTCCTTCCACTAGCGCTGGCTTGGTTGAATACCTTGCCGAACCGCCCAGCCGCGTAATTCCTCTCCCGGACGATGGAGACCTTTCCACGTGGGTTATGTGCCAGCACATGGGCACCGTGATGTACTCCTGCGACAGGTTGGGCGGCGTCCTTGGCAAACGGGTAGTGATCATGGGACAGGGGCCCATTGGGCTGAACTTCACCTACTGGATGGCCCAGCAGGGGGCCAGGCAAATCATCACGGTAGATTTGCTGGACTATAGATTGGAGGTCTCCAAGCAATTGGGCGCCACTCACACGATCAATTCGTCCAGGGAAGATGTCATCGATGCAGTGGCTGAAATCACCAACGGGCATCAGGCCGATGTAGTGATAGAGGCCGCCGGCGAGGCTGAGACCGTCAACCAGATGTTCCAGGTCATCCGCAAGATGGGTCAGGCCGTGCTGTTCGGACAGCCCCATCATGAAGACGTGCTTCCCATCAACTACGATGCAATGATGAGCAGCCTTGCTACCATCCTGCCTACCATCAGCTCCAGGCCGCCCAACGATCCCACAAGCCACATCAAGCACTGCGTGGACCTGGTGGCCCAGAAGAGGCTTAGCTTGGCGCATCTGGTGACTCATGCACTGCCCTTTGCAGAGGCAAAGCAGGCCTTTCAAATGTACAGTGAAAAGCAGGACAAAGTCCTCAAAGTGGTGATGGAACTCTAGCAGCCGGACAACTGTATAGCCAGCACTCTATCCAATCCCGCAAGGTCTTTATGTCTATTGGTTGTTGCGCTAGGCCAATAGCTTGTGGCTGCCATCTCTACGCCGTCCATTTGGTGCGGGTCCATCTCTAGCAAGACGACACCGTTGCCCCGCAGCACGCGGCGCGCTTCTTCCAGAAGCCTCCTAATCAGACGAAGGCCGTCGTCACCGCCATCTAAGGCCTCTCGCGGTTCGAACACCCGTATCTCAGGCTCCAGCGATGAAATGGCGGCGCTCCTCACGTAGGGTAGATTGGCTATCAATATATCTATCGGTCCGGAAAAGCAAGACAACAGGTCGCAGCGTATGAACTCTATGCGATTCCGCAGCCCATGGCGCTCGGCGTTGACCTGGGCCGTAGTCAAGGCCTGCCGTGAGATGTCAGTAGCACGGATATCTACGTTGACCAGGCATGAGGCCAAAGCTACGGCTATTGCACCGCATCCAGTGCCTACCTCTACTATCCTCAACGGGGGCCGTATTGGAGTCTGCTTGGCCAGACGCATAGCCTCGTCCACCAGTATCTCCGTCTCCGGTCGGGGAATAAATACGCCGGGGTTTACTTCTAGGGACAGTCCGTAGAATTCGCGGTAACCCAGAATATAGGGCAGGGGTTCGCGCTTCAGTCGCCGCGTCAATAGCTTATCTACTTTACGTAGGCCGGAACCGGATACGTCTTCATTGAAAGACGTGTACAAAGCTGCACGATCCATTCCCAGGGCCGCGCCTAGCAGAAGCTCAGCCTCCAGAAGGTGTTCGGCTATTCCCGCGCTGTGTAGCGACTTACTTATGTTGAGAACCGTTTCACGAACTGTGGCTGTTGTTCCAGAGGCTTTCCATTCGCTTACTTTGCTCATATTCTCTGAGAGGCTCAACAATCGGCGCCATCTCGCCATCTAAAATGGACTGTATGTTGTGGAAGCTCTTGTTGATCCTGTGGTCTGTAATGCGGTCTTGGGGGAAATTATAAGTCCTGATTTTCTCGGAGCGTTCTCCGGTGCCCACCTTGTTCCGTCTTTCCTGGCTAAGGCTTTCTTGCTGTTCTCGTTGTGCTTTGTCAAACAGGCGTGCTCTGAGTACGTTCAGCGCCTTTTCTTTGTTGCGCAATTGCGACCTTTCATCCTGGCACACGGCCGCTATTCCGGTGGCCAGATGGGTAACGCGCACTGCGGTGGCAACTTTGTTTACATTTTGCCCGCCATGACCGCCTGCGTGAAATATGTCTATTCGCAAGTCTTCGTCTTTGATATCAATGTCAACCTCTTCCGCCTCCGGAAGAACGGCAACGGTAGCTGTGGAGGTGTGCAATCTGCCTGAGGACTCCGTAACAGGAACCCTCTGCACCCGGTGGGCGCCGCTTTCATACTTGAGGTAGCTGTATACGTCCCGGCCGTTGACCTGGAAAATTATCTCTTTGAAGCCGCCAACCTCCGATTCGTGAGCGTCGACCAGGTCAACTTGCCAGCGTTGAAGTTGAGCATAGCGAGAATACATCCGGTAAAGGTCCCCGGCAAATAGTGAAGCTTCGTCTCCCCCGGTGGCAGCGCGTATCTCCACAAAGACGTTTCTTGTATCTGAGGGGTCTGTGGGTATTAGCGCCTGCTTCAGATCCTTTTCAATGGCGCTTCTTTTATCCTCCAGGGAAGCGACCTCTTCTTTAGCCAGCGTCACCAAATCAGGGTCATCTGCTTCCCTGATGATACTTTGCGTATCCTCCAGGGCATGCTGGATTTCAAGATACTCTTTGTAGGAGCTGACCACCGGTTCTAGGCTCGCCCTTTCCCTGCTCAAGCTAATCAATAGCGTGGTGTCTACGGCTACGCTTGGACTCGCCATCAACTCATCGATTTCGTTAAGACGAAGTTCCATTTCGGCTAATTTGTCTAGCATCACCCTTCTCTTATGTCGGGAGTTTGTGACCGTGTGATTTGGCAAGAGTACGGCAAGACCGGCAAAACTCTGCTTGCAAAAGGATATACGTATATTAGAATAAGCATAGGATTATTCTAATATTTTACATTATCCTGGAGCTTAAATGCGTATTCACAAGATCCTGGCTCTTCTTAGTATGGCCTCCGTTTACCTGATTATACTCGCTGCGTGTACTAGTCCCGACCCAACCGCAACTCCTACTATGATACCTACTCCTACAGCGACGCTTGTGCCTACGTCAACACCTACACCTGCACCTACAGCTACTCCTACTCCTACAGCCACGCCTACGCCTTTACCAACGGCTACACCTACACCTACACCGTCGCCAACGCCAACGTCTACGCCAACGCCAACACCTACGCCGCGTTTGGAAACCGTGATACCAATGGCGAGCCCTTCAGTGGTCAAGGTATTCTCTAACGGAGCCCAATCTTCCGGTGTCGTCCTCAACAGCCCTGCGGGCCACGTCCTAGCTGCTAGCAGATCATTGGGAGTCGGCCCCCTAGTGGAAATTGAGGCCGAAAATGGCCAGCGTATTGATGGTTGGATAATAGGTCGCGACGATTTCAAGAACCTGGCCTTGATCCGTACCTCTAACACCAATCTACCTGGCTTGGAGCTGGGGTCTTCTGGGCCTTTGCAGGTAGGCGAGGCGGTAATTTCCTTTGGTTACCCCAATAGGAGGCCTCAGCAAGTGTTCCCCGCCCAAGCCGAGATCTCTGATATCAAGGATGACTTTACTTTAGGGCTGCAGTTCTTTGAGCTTAATCTGCAACCTCAAAGGGGCATGGAAGGCGGCCCCGTGCTGAACAGGGACGGCCGGATTGTGGGGATAAACGTAGACAGTGCCTTCGTACAGAACCTTGGCCTCATAGTCAACCCTGCCGGCTATGCACTTGCCTCTGACAACGTTATGCAGCAGTTGGGTCCTCTTCAGACAGGGTCCATCTCTATAGACTATACGGCAAGGCCCGTTCCTGCTCCCAACCCCAATGCCCCGCCGCCGCCGCCGCTCATCTTCCGTGGAACTGTGAGCCTGCACGGGCAACCGGCCCAGGAAGGAATGCTGGTTTACGCTAGGGTAATCAATTCTTCACTGGGAGACCTCTGGATTGCGACACAAGTCGAGGGTGCCGGGAAGTACATTCTTACCGTAGGTGCTGTGAACAACCTCTACGTGAACAGTAGGATTGAGTTTTACATGGAAGGCCTGCGTAGTGACGCAACAGCTATTTACAACACTGCCGGTGGCCTTCACAGGGTCCTGAACTTGGTGTTCTAGGTTGTGGCAGCCTTTGTTAGGTAATCCACAATCTCAAGCATAGGTACTTCTCGCTGGACGCTGTTGTCCATGTCCCGAACGCCCAGCTTGCTTCTAACCAGTTCATCTTCTCCGATGATTACGGTGAAGCTTGCGTTCATAGTGGAAGCGTAGCGCATTTGGGCTCTGAGACTGCGGCTTGAGGAAGCAATCAGTACGGAAACGCCGGCTTCTCTGAGAGCGGCCGCGATCTCCACACCTTTGCTCTGGGCCCCTTCTCCTAGACCTGTAATAACCACCGGCCTGGGCGATCTGTCGGGCAGCGTGACACCCTGGCGCTTCAGATTAGCTATCAGCCGCTCTATACCGCTGCCGAAACCCACTCCCGGCGTGGCAGGGCCTCCCAGCTGCTCGATTAGACCGTCGTATCTTCCGCCGCCCAACACGGTGCTTTGGCTTCCCTCTTCCGGAGGCTGGATCTCAAAAACTGTGCGGGTGTAGTAGTCCAGTCCTCTAACCAGGCGATGATTCTCTTTGTACGGTATCCAAAGCTGTTTCAGATATCCCCGCAAAGCGTCCCAGTGTCGCTGGCAACTGAGGCACAGACTTTCAGTGGAAGGCGGCGCGTTCTTTATGAAAGGCTGGCAACCGGTCTGCTTGCAGTCCAATAGCCTCAAAGGGTTGCTGTCAAACCGCGTACGACAGTCGTCGCATAGATGGTGCAGGTGCGCTAGATAGTACTCTTTCAGCTTCTTCAAGTAAGCGGGGCGGCATTCCTTATCGCCGATAGAGTTGATCGCAAGGGTCAGGTTGGTCAGTCCAAGGTTCCTGGTGAACGTCCAACCAAGCTGGACCACCTCTAAGTCTGCCAATGGGTCGGCATCGCCAATAACTTCAATTCCAAACTGGTTGTGCTGCCGGAACCGGCCCGCCTGCGGCCTTTCATATCTGAATATGGGGCAGCAGTAGTAGAGCCGTACAGGCTGAGGCAGATTGGACATGCCATGCTCAATATAGGCGCGGCACACCGGCGCCGTGCCTTCAGGCCTCAGCGTCAAGGAATCTCCACCCCGGTCTTCAAACGTATACATCTCCTTTTGCACCACGTCTGTTTCCGCTCCAACCGTGCGCACAAAAAGTCCCGTAGCTTCGAAAATAGGCGTGTCGATTCTTTCGAACCCAAATGTGCGGCATACCAGCGCAGCTGTGTCCTCAACGTATTTCCTGTATTTCTGTTCCTGAGGTAATTGGTCCGATGTGCCTCTAGGTGCTCTGTACAAGGGAAGCCTCAAAGATAGGTGTCAAATCAGAATACTCTAGGCATATGCCTTAGTAAAGACAACAAGAATATATGTGCCGTTATCCTTTGAATCAGTAACCCCCATGTACGTATGTCCCCATGTCCGCATTTTGTCCCAGTCCGCCAGTTGGGTTATACTTTGACTGTACAGTCTTAAGATAGGGTGACGGGTGCTTTGAAGAATCTTCTTACAAGAGTGCGGAGCTACTTGCCGGATGACCGCGTTGATTTTGTATGCAAAGCTTATGAATTCGCTGCGGAGGCGCACAACGGCCAGATGCGGCTTTCCGGTGAACCGTACATAAATCATCCCGTGGAAACCGCATTATATCTGGCCGACTTGCATCTGGATTCCACGACGATAGCTGCCGCTTTGCTTCATGACGTCATAGAGGATTGTGACGTTTCCCTGGAGAAGGTGGATACTGAGTTCGGGGCTGAGGTCGCTCACTTAGTCGACGGTGTTACCAAGCTCAACCGGCTGGGTCTCCGTACGTCTGATATTGACGATGGTGCTCAGAGCAGGTCTGAAGGCGGGAACCAGGCCGCCAGCTTGCGCAAGATGCTGGTTGCAATGGCCCAAGACCTAAGAGTTGTGCTCATCAAGTTGGCGGACCGTCTTCACAATATGCGCACTCTAAAGTACGTGCCCTTGGAGCGGCGGATTGCTATTGCACAAGAGACCCTGGATATCTACGCACCCCTTGCCCATAGATTGGGTATGTGGGATATCAAATGGCGCCTGGAAGACATAGCTTTCCAGCAGCTTCAACCGGCACGGTATCGTGAGATATCCCGGCTTTTGTCCAAAACGAGAGACGAACGTGAACGCCACATAGGAGAGGTGCGCCGAACACTGGAACAGGCACTTAAAGAAAACGGCATAAAAGGTCAAGTTACAGGCAGAGCCAAGAATATCTACAGCATTCAAATGAAAATGCAGGCTTATGCCGCCCAGCGCAAGGACTTCAACGACATTCACGACCTGTTTGCTCTCCGGGTTCTCGTCGACGAAAAGAGCGAGTGCTACACCACCTTGGGCGTGGTGCATGCGCTGTGGACTCCCCTTCCCGGACAGTTCGATGATTACGTGGCCAAGCCCAAAGAGAACCTATACCAGTCGCTTCATACAACCCTGATGGGCCCGGGCGCTATGCCGCTTGAGGTGCAGATCCGGACCCATGACATGCATAGGCTGGCGGAATATGGCGTAGCGTCCCACTGGCTGTACAAGGAGGGGCTAAACCAGCCCTCCGTGTTTGAGCAGAAGATGACCTGGCTGCGTCAGCTTCTCGATTGGCAGCGCGAGGTCTCCGGTGCTGAAGAGTTCCTGGAAAATGTCAAGACGGACCTCTTCCCAGACCGGGTCTTTGTATATACACCCAAAGGAGACGTCAAAGAACTGCCCGCCGGCTCCACTTCCATAGATATGGCCTACCACGTACACACGGAGCTGGGCCATAGGTGTATTGGCGCCAAGGTAAACGGCAAGCTGACCGCTCTGGATACTCCGCTGCAAAACGGCGATACAGTGGAGATTCTCACCAGCAAAGTAGCCCGCGGTCCTAGCTTGGACTGGCTGAACCCCCACGCCGGATATGTGAAGAGCGCTACGGCTCGTCAACGCATTCGACTGTGGTTCCGTAGACAGCAACGGAGCGACAACGTAGAACGCGGCAAAGAGCTTTTGTCCCGTGAGCTGCGCAGGCTGGACGTAACGCCAACTGCAGAAGAGATAGCCCATCTCTTTCATAGGGATTCGGTGGAGGAGCTCTTCTATGCATTGGGCAGCGGCGCCGTAACCGCCAACCAGGTGACAGCCCGGCTTACCTCAATGGAACCCCATCAACCGCCCGGCACCAGCTACCTGGCCCCCGTCACAGGCCCTGCTTCCGGCATTGAAGTGCTAGGGGTGGGGAATTTGCTAACCCATATTGCACAGTGCTGCTCGCCGCTTCCAAAGGATAAAATAATTGGCTACGTTACGCGCAATAGAGGAGTCTCCATTCACCGCAAGGAATGCAAAAACGTCATCTCTGAGGACGAGCCTGAGCGAATAATCAAAGTAGATTGGGGCGCCAGGAAGAATCTGTACCCCGTCCGGCTGGTGCTAGAGGCCTGGGACAGGGTGGGTCTGCTCAGAGATGTGACTACCTATGTCTCCGGGGAAAAGGCGAACATTGCTTCGCTGGTGACTCGTGAAACGGAAGAGGGCATTGCCATAATGGAGCTAACCGTGTTTACTACTGATGTAAATCAGTTGAGCAGACTGTTCACAAAGTTGGAAGAAGTGCAGGGGATGATCAAGGTTAATAGGGTGAATTTCAACAAATCGCCCGATGGCCAACCCCTGGAAGCAAAAACCAAGGTAACCTCCTAAGTAAGGACAAAGGATTCATATGCCAAGCGAAAAATCTCACCGTGTTTCTCTCAAGAAGACAGTCCGCAACAAGACGGCTAGAAGCTCGGCGAAAAACGCCGTTACGGAAGCCAAGCGTGCCCTGGATTCCAACAGTAGCGACCAGGCAGCCGCCGCGGTTGCCAGGGCTGCGTCTGTGTTGGACGTGGGAGTAAGAAAAGGGGTATTGCACCACAACAATGCGGCCAGGCGCAAATCAAGGCTGGCTAAACGGCTTGCCAGGATGGCTTAGGCGCGCTGTAAATCCGCCCCTGTGCTTCGGCAGAATCAACTTTACATGAAGCAATTCGAAGCAGCATTGGGTTGAGCCCAGCACTAGGACCCACAGGCGATACGCGTGGTCCTTCACGCTGCTCTCCTTCATGCTCCCCCTTGGTAAGAGGAACTTTTGGAGCAACGACGCCCTATTCGGTAACAATAGTTATGAAGCAATTCCAGTCATTGACAGATCTTTTTCTTGTATGCTACATTGACTAACTAGAAAGAACATTCGTACTATTTGGCCGGTGATCTTTTGATTTAGGAGAGGGCGCATCTTGAAAAAGCTTTCAGTTCGTCAAGAAAAGATCCTTAGTCTGATACAGGAGTTCTTGGAGGAGCAGGGTTATCCCCCAACGGTCAGAGACATCCAGTACGCTTGTAACATAAGCTCAACCTCCGTGGTGGACTATAACCTCAAGATTCTCCAGAAAGAGGGGTATATACGTCGCTCTCCGGAGATATCCCGGGGCATTGAGGTCTTGGGGGGCAAGCGGCACAAGGATGCCGTTTCTGTCCCTGTCATGGGCTACATAGCCGCCGGCGAGCCCATTCCGGTGCCTACTTCAGAAGGATGGGCACAGGATAGTGCCGTTGACCATGTGGACGTGGTCAACGGCATGCTGGGTGGTGTACGGGTGAGGGGAACATCTAACCTGTACGCCCTGCGGGTGCGCGGCACATCTATGATCGATGCTCTGGTGGACGACGGTGATGTGGTTGTTGTTCAGCCGGCGGACAACGTCAAGGATGGCGATATGGTGGTAGCCTGGCTGAAGAATGAAAAGGAGGCTACCCTCAAGCGGATTTACAATGATGGGACGGTGGTGCGCCTCCAGCCGGCCAACAGCCAAATGGAGCCTATATTTGTTTCAGCAAGCAACATAGAAGTGCAGGGCAAAGTGGTTGCTGTCTTGAGAAACCTGGGTTAACTACCTGATATCCCCTAAAAGGCGAAAACCCGGTGGAAACACCGGGTTTTGCTTTGTCCTTAACAGGTAGATAGCGGAAGGAAGGTTTCTGGTTCAATGTTGAACGTGACCAAAGTGAGCGTCACTGCTATGGGTGGTCAGTCCACAGCTGCAAGAGTAGGAATATGCCCACTCACCGACCTAGGATTCCCTGATAGGGACTCCCTAGAAAGGAGGTGATCCAGCCGCACCTTCCGGTACAGCTACCTTGTTACGACTTAGTCCCAGTCATCAACCCCACCCTCGGCCGCTGCCTCTCTTGCGAGTTAGCTCACGGACTTCAAGTGTTGTCGACTTCCATGACTTGACGGGCGGTGTGTACAAGGCCCGGGAACGTATTCACCGCAGTATGCTGACCTGCGGTTACTAGCAGCTCCTCGTTCATGCAGGCGGGTTGCAGCCTGCAATCCCCACTGGGACTGGTTTTAAGAGATTGGCTCTAGCTTGCACTGTTGCGACTCGTTGTACCAGTCATTGTAGCGTGTGTGTAGCCCAGGGCGTAAGAGCCATGCTGACTTGACGTCATCCCCACCTTCCTCCCCTTCTAGGGGCAGTCTGGCTAGAGAATACAACTAACCACAGGGGTTGCGCTCGTTGCGGGACTTAACCCAACACCTCACGGCACGAGCTGACGACAGCCATGCAGCACCTGTACTAGCTCCCCGAAGGGTCCTTCACCTTTCGGATCGGTACCACTAGTATGTCAAGCCCTGGTAAGGTTCTTCGCTTAGCATCGAATTAAACCACACGCTCCGCTGCTTGTGCGGGCCCCCGTCAATTCCTTTGAGTTTTAGCCTTGCGGCCGTAGTTCCCAGGCGGGATGCTTAACGCGTTAGCTTCGGCACAGAAGGGGTCGATACCCTCTATACCCAGCATCCATCGTTTATGGCGTGGACTACCCGGGTATCTAATCCGGTTTGCTACCCACGCTTTCGCGCCTCAGCGTCAGGTACAGCCCAGAGAGCCGCTTTCGCCACTGGTGTTCCTCCCGATATCTACGCATTCCACCACTACACCGGGAATTCCGCTCTCCTCTACTGCCCTCTAGTTCAGAAGTATCTCTACCACCCTCCCAGTTGAGCCGGGATATTTCAGCAAAGACTTTCTGTACCGCCTACACGCCCTTTACGCCCAGTAAATCCGGACAACGCTTGCCTCCTACGTATCACCGCGGCTGCTGGCACGTAGTTAGCCGAGGCTTATTCCTGAGGTACCGTCCTTTCTCTTCCCTCAGAAAAGCGGTTTACAACCCGAAGGCCTTCTTCCCGCACGCGGCGTCGCTGCGTCAGGCTTTCGCCCATTGCGCAAGATTCCCTGCTGCTGCCTCCCGTAGGAGTGGGGGCCGTGTCGCAGTCCCCCTCTGGCTGGTCGTCCTCTCAGACCAGCTATCCGTCATTGGCTTGGTGGGCCTTTACCTCACCAACTACCTGATAGAACGCAAGCCCATCCCCAAGCGGCCGAAGCCTTTGCCGTTATGCCTTGCGGCAGAACGGATTATGCAGTATTAGCTCCGGTTTCCCGGAGTTATTCCCCACTCGGGGGTAGGTTACTTACGCGTTACTCAGCCGTTTGCCACTGTTCCACCCCCGAAGGGGTTTCACCGTTCGACTTGCATGCATTAAGCGCGCCGCCAGCGTTCGTCCTGAGCCAGGATCAAACTCTCACGTATAACCTTTACCTTCCTTCCACTATCCACTTGTTAAGGTCCAAAAGTGCAAAACATCGGCCAAAGGCCGATTGCTCTTGCATCATAAACCCCATTGGGGTCGGTGTCAACAGATTTCTGGTGGATCCACCAAGCCGCTGAAAGCTAGACCCCTTTTACTGCGGAGACCAGGTCTAACGCGGCCTGCTTGGCATCCGCAAAGAACATTAACGTGTTATCCGCCGCAAAAAGCGGGTTGGGTATCCCAGCAAACCCCGGGCTCAAGCTGCGTTTGATTACCACTACCGTCCTTGCCTGGTCTACGTTCAAAATCGGCATTCCGGCTATTGGATTGGAGGGATCGTCTGCGTCTCTGGCTACGGGGTTGACTACGTCGTTGGCGCCAATCACAAGAACCATGTCCGTTTGCTCAAAGCTGGGATTTATATCATCCATCTCTCTCAGCTTCTCATACGGTATGTTCACCTCGGCCAGTAGGACGTTCATGTGACCGGGCATGCGTCCCGCTACCGGGTGGATTGCAAACTCAACTTCCACACCCTTGGAATCCAGCAGATTGGTTAGGTCCCGCACCGCGAATTGAGCTTGCGCCACTGCCATTCCATAGCCGGGCACTATGACAACCCGCCGCGCATCTTCCAGGAGCATGGCTATTTCGTCGGCCGCCGCTGCCTTTATCTTGCCGCCGTACACTTCGTCAGCCTCTGCCGCGGAGGTTGCCACGGCGCCCACGCCGGCAAAGAGAACGTTGGTCAGAGACCGGTTCATGGCCTTGGACATGATGCGGGTCAGAATGAGACCGGCGGCTCCCACCAACGACCCTGCAATTATCAGCATATTATTCTCAAGAACGAAGCCCGTGGCGGCAGCGGCCAGACCAGAGTAGGAGTTGAGCAAAGATATGACCACGGGCATATCCGCGCCGCCAATGGGTACGACCAGGGTGATGCCGAATACCGCTGCAACTGCTACCAAGGCCCAGAACGGGACGCTGCTAGAGGGATCTATAGCTAGCCATACTACCAGGCCAACAGAGACCAGCCCTAGCAGGATGTTGAGTACGTGACGCCCCGGCAGCAAGACGGGCGACTCCGTAATAAGGCCTTGGAGCTTGCCAAAGGCGACCAAGCTGCCCAGCAAAGTGACCGATCCAATGAGGGCGGATAGGCCGGAGGCTATGGTGAACTGCAGGCCCAGGTCGGTCCCTATGAAAAGCTCTTGCTCCAGAGCCGCGCCGGCCACCAGCATGGAGGCGGCGCCGCCCAGGCCGTTGAACAACGCTACAAGCTGGGGCATGGAGGTTAGGGCCACCCTCGTCGCCAGCACTACTCCCACCGCCGCGCCGATGGCCACGCCGGCCGCGATTAGCTCGAATCGCACTATCTGCTGGTCGAACAGCGTGATTATCACGGCAAGGAGCATACCGGCTGCGCCCATGATGTTGCCCCGGACCGCGGTCCGGGGGTGGGAGAGGCTCTTCAGTCCAAAGATGAACAGGACGGCGGCAATGAGGTAGACGAGATTTACTATGCTGGCTTCGATGGTCATTGGTCTTTCCTGCGGAACATCTGAAGCATGCGATGGGTTACCATGAACCCACCGACTACGTTTACCGTGGCTAGTGCTACGGCTATGACACCCAGGATACTGGCGATCGCCGGCTCTTCCACGCCCGCGGCCACCACCGCTCCAATCAGAGTAACGCCCGAAATGGCGTTTGCGCCCGACATGAGCGGTGTGTGCAGCAGGGGCGGCACCTTGGTGATGACTTCAAACCCCACAAAGACTGCCAGCACAAATATGGTCAGCGCCGCTACGAACATCTCCATGTTAGGAGTCGCTCCCTTCCTTCATTGCTCCTTCATCGAGTGGAGGCATGCCCAGCATTTCCCGCACACGATTGTTCATCACCTCTCCGTTATGGGTGAGCAAGCTTTCTCTTGTGATCTGGTCGGACATATCCAGATTCAGCTCGCCATCCTTGACTATATTGCGGAGGAAGGAAAGCTGGTTCCTGGCGTACATCTGGCTGGCGTGCAATGGAACGGAGGATGCCAGGTTTGTTGGACCCATGATTGTGACGCTGAACTCTTCTATTGTTTCAGATGGCCGTGTCAGTTCGCAATTGCCTCCGCCTTCAGCGGCCAAGTCTACAATCACGGAGCCCGGGCTCATGGCTTTGACCATCTCTTCCGTTATCAAGATAGGCGCCTTCCTTCCAGGAACGGCGGCAGTGGTAATGACAACGTCGCTATCGGCCACCACGTTTGCCAGTAACTCGCGCTGGTGTTTGTAGAATTCTTCTCCCATAGCCTGGGCATATCCTCCCGTAGCCTCCGCTCCTTCCGTCTCCAGTTCAATCTGCACGAATTTTGCGCCCAAGCTTTCCACTTGATCCTTTACGGCGGGTCGAACATCGTAACCTTGGACCACCGCTCCTAGACGGTGGGCGGTTGCAATGGCTTGCAACCCGGCTACACCGGCCCCAACTACAAAGACCCTGGCGGGTGTAATGGTACCCGCGGCCGTCATCATCATGGGGAAGATCTTGGTCAGCGCCTCAGCCGCCATAAGAACCGCTTTGTAGCCAACGATGGTAGCTTGGGAGGTTAGGGCATCCATGGATTGGGCGCGGCTGATTCTTGGCACCATCTCCAGTGCGAAAGCGGTAACACCCGTTTCGGCTAACTCTCGCGTTGATTCAAGAGCATTGAGAGGGTCCAGCAACGCAATGAGGACCTGCCCTGGTTTCAGTAGCGCTAAATCGTCTTTCCCAGCTTCAGCGTTGGCGCCGGGGCCGCGCACTAGCAGTACAACGTCGGCGGAATCAAATACCTCTTTACGGCTCTGGGCAATCTGCGCGTTTTGTTCCGTGTATAGTTGGTCTGGGAGGCCTGCTTCCTTGCCCGCGCCTGCTTGAACAACGGTGTCCACCTGAATGCGAGAAAGCATGGGCACCACCGCAGGCACAAGAGCCACGCGGCGTTCAGTAGGGTACGTCTCTGTAGGCACTCCAACAATCATGAGAAACAAGCTTGATAGGGTTGTACTAACCCATCCAACAGAATAGCCCAGGGCAACCTAGCCTGAAACGCCAGATTAAGCCGCCCTGGGCCAATATCCACGTAAGCGTATAAGCGTTAAGAAGGAATACCCCACGCTTCTAAACTAACCTGGAGGATAAAAGATAAATCGGCCAAACTACGCTTTGCCAATCTTGAACATCTTGGTGCCGCACGTGGGGCAGACTCCCTGAGTGGCAGGACGCCCATTCTTCATCGTAATGGCCTGTGCGTTCTGAATCTCCCTTGATGCTCGGCACTTAACGCAATAACCCTGCATATGATTCCTCCTTGTTCAGGAATGTTCACACAGTTTATACCAGACTTAGGTTATACCAGACTTAGGCGGCTTAGGCTAGTCATTTGGGCATGATTTCTGTCCAATTTTGCCTCAAACTTTGGATAGTCTACCCAGAGCGGGCTGAGAATTAACCTGATATCCTGTAAATCGCCTATGAGCCATTGATAACATCTCTGGCTCCCATAGTTATTCTCTATGATGGCCGAGCCAAGGCCTCTAGGCTATAGACATTACGGGTAGTAACAAACTTATACTATGGGCAAATCTTGTGGCGGAGCAGCGAGTGCCTGATTACGATGTTGCGATTATAGGTTCCGGGCCGGCTGGATATGTGGCAGGAATAAGAGCCGGGCAGCTGGGTCTTAAGGCTGCTGTTATTGAAAGAGACGACACACTGGGCGGCGTTTGCTTGAACTGGGGTTGCATCCCCAGCAAAGCTCTTTTGAAGAACGCTGAGGTTCTGGAGCTTTTTCGCAGGGCGGAGGCCTTTGGAATCAGCGTGGACAACGTCCAAGCCGACTTTGGGAAAGCCATTGACAGAAGCAGGCGGGTGGTGGACATCTTAACCAAGGGCGTGGCTGCTCTGCTGAGGAAGAACAAAGTCGAGCATGTCAAAGGAAATGCCGCCTTCTCCGATGTGAACACCCTGGAGATAGCTCCCGAAGGCCGGAAAATCACCGCTTCCAACATCATCATTGCCACCGGCGCGCGCGCGCGCTCCATACCGGGCCTGGAAATCGACAAAAAACAGGTCATCACCAGCAGGGAAGCCCTAGAACTGCGGAAACTTCCCAATAGGGTTGTCATTGTGGGTGGAGGCGCCACCGGCGCGGAGTTCGCCTATCTCTGGAACGCCTACGGCGTGGAAGTCACCATAGTGGAGCTGCTGCCCCATCTCCTTCCCAATGAAGATGAAGAGATCAGCCGTTTCTTGGAGCGGTCGTTTACTCGCCAGGGCATCAATTTCCACACGTCTGCCAAGGTGACCAAGGCTAACGTGAAGAAGAAGGGGATTAGCCTTGAGATCCAGGTGGCAGAGGAAGCAAGCACCTTGGAATGCGACCTGGTGCTCATTGCAGCCGGGGTCCAGGCCAATACAGAAGAGATCGGATCAAGCAAAATAGCCCTTGATCTTGACCGCGGGTTTGTCAAGGTCAACTCTGAAATGGCTACGAACGTTCCAGGCGTATATGCCATAGGCGATGTTACCGGTATCATGCTGCTGGCCCACGTAGGAATGGCGCAGGGGGTGATGACGGCTGAACGGATAGCCGGCTTGGACTCCCCCCCTCTGGACTATCGGTTCATGCCCAGGGCTACGTACTGCCACCCCCAGGTTGCCAGCTTTGGCCTTACGGAGCGGCAGGCCAAAGAGCAAGGCCACGATGTAAAAGTCGGCAAGTTCCCCTTCCAGGCCAGCGGCAAAGCTCTGGCCATAGGCGATGCCGAGGGCATGACCAAGGTTGTGGCCGATAAGAAGTATGGCGAAATTCTAGGCGCTCACATGATAGGCCCGGATGTAACTGAAATGCTAGCCGAATGGTCATTGGGGCATCACCTGGAAGGTACTACCAAAGAGATAGGCTGGCTGGTCCATTCGCACCCCACCATTTCCGAAACGTTGAAAGAGGCTGCTCTCGCCGCGGACGGCGAGGCTATTCACATATAGGCGGGAAAGGCGCTATGAAGACTACTACCTACAAGGTCGCGGAGCAGTTGGACAAGGCAACCCTCGTTGACTTCTATAGGCAGATGGCGTTGCTCAGAGTGTTTGAAGAACGGGCCGCGGAACAGTACATGCTGGGTAAGATCAGGGGCTTTTTGCATCTCTACATTGGACAAGAGGCGGTGGCCGTAGGGGCTATTCATGCCCTTGACAAGGATGACTACGTCACTACCCATTACAGGGATCACGGACACGCCCTGGCAAGGGGCTTGTCCCCCAATGCGGTGATGGCGGAGCTTTTTGGCAAAGCTACGGGCTGCTCCAAGGGCATGGGTGGTTCCATGCACCTCTTTGATGCTTCGCTGAATTTTGCCGGCGGCTATGCAATTGTCGCGGGACATCTGCCCCTTTCTTCCGGAATGGGGTTTGCTTTCAACTACTTGAACGACAACAGGTTGGTAGCCACGTTCTTTGGGGATGGCGCTCTCAATGAAGGTGAGGCCCACGAAGTATTGAACATGTCCGCACTATGGAAACTTCCCGTTGTATTCATTTGCGAAAACAACCTCTACGGCATGGGTATTCCGTTGAGTCAATCCATGTCCAATACCCAGCTGCACAAGATGGCTGAATCCTACGGCATAGCCTCCGCCCAAGTCGACGGAATGGATGTCCTTGCCGTTAGAGAGGCCGCGGAGACAGCCGTGCAGCACGTGCGTTCCGGCGGCGGCCCGTATTTTTTGGAAGCGCGCACCTACCGGTTCCGTGGACACTCCATGGCCGACCCCGTACTCTACCGGTCCAAGGATGAAGAGGCGGAGTACAGAAAGCTTGACCCAATTACCCAATATAGTGAATGGCTTTTGTCCAGCAAAATGGCAACTCAGAAGAAACTGGATGCCATAAGTGGAGAGGTGGAGAAGGTGGTGGAAGAGGGCATTGCGTTCGCTGAGGAGAGCCCCTTTCCCGCTCCTGAAGACCTGTACCGCAACGTCTATGCTCAACTGCCATAGAGGAAATAGATGCCTGAGATAAGCTACAGAGAAGCCATGACGCGGGCTCTCAGGGAGACCCTGAGGGAAGATGAGAGGTCCTTTATCATTGGCGAAGATATCGGCCCTTACGGCGGTTCTTACGCGGTGACCTCCGGTTTCCTGGACGAGTTCGGTCCCGGCAGAATCGTCGAATCTCCCATATCCGAGTCGGGAATAGTGGGCATCGGCACCGGCTCGGCCATGGTGGGACTTCGTCCCATAGTCGAGATCATGACAATCAACTTCTCACTGCTGGCCCTGGACCAGATTGTGAATCACGCCGCCAAGATCCGCTACATGTCCGGCGGCCAGTTCACTGTGCCGGTCGTCATTCGCACCGTTACCGGCGGCGGAGCGGCGCTTGCCGCCACACATTCGCAGAACCTGGAGGGCTGGTACGCTTCCGTTCCCGGGCTGAAAGTGGTCATTCCCGCAACCCCGTACGATGCATTGGGCTTGTTCCGCTCGGTACGCAAGGAACAAGACCCCGTGATGTTCATAGAGCACATACTCTTGTATAGTACAAGGGGAGAGGTGCCGGAGGATTACTACGAGGTCCCCGTTGGAGGGGCCGATGTTAAGCGCGCGGGAAAGGACTTCACCATCATTGCGTACTCCAGAATGGTAAACGTAGCCTTGGGTGCTGCCGAGAAACTGGCGGAAGAGGGCGTCGATGTAGAGGTTGTGGACCTTCGCTGCCTGCGTCCTTGGGACAAAGAGACCGTCTTTGAGTCGGTGAAGCAAACGGGGCGCGCCCTGGTGCTGGAAGAGGCCTGGCAAACGGGTGCTTTTGGTGGGGAGATAGCCAGCGCCGTCCAACGCGAAGTTTTTGATTACCTGGACGGACCCGTTGCCAGGCTGGGCGGTGTAGACGTACCCACCCCGTATTCAATGAGCCTGGAGCCACTGGTGGCGCCGAGGGAAGATTCCGTCATCAAAACTATTCGTGAAGAGCTGGGAAGCTGAAAACAGCACAATTGCAATTTCGACCCGTCATATAGGTCGAAGAGGAGGTCGACTCTGGCTACGCAGGTATTGATGCCCCAGATGGGGTACGACATGGTGGAAGGCACCCTGGTCCGCTGGATCAAGTCGGAGGGTGACGAAGTTAAGCGTGGCGAACCTGTCGCTGAGATAGAGACCGATAAAGCAGTAGTGGAGATGGAATCCACGGCTAACGGCCTTCTGCGTAAGATACTGGCCAGCGAAGGCGCAACCGTTCCCGTTGGCCATCCCATAGGTATCATTGGGAGTGCCGATGAGGATATTGGCGGACTCATTGTGGACGAAGCACCGGCGCCGGCCCAGGCCTCCGGCGATGCCCATTCCGCTGAGGTTGCCGCTGAAGTTGTCTCGCCGGCTCCCGCATCCCAAGCACAACCCTCCGCTGACGGCGAGCGCGTCAAAGTGTCGCCTGTAGCTAGGAAGCTGGCGGAGGAACGTGGCATAGAGCTATCCCATGTCAAGGGCACGGGCCCCGGAGGGCGCATCACCCGCGAAGATGTGATGAACTTTGAGCCGGGCCAAGCACCCTCCCTCCCGTCGCATGCCGCACCGGCCACGCCGGTGGGGGAGCCTGTGCGAGTAGAGCTTAGCCGCATGAGGCAGGGCATAGCTCGGTCCACCTCTCAGAGCAAGAACGGCACGCCCCACTTCTACATAACCATTGAAATAGACATGACGGAAGCCATGTCCCTGCGTTCCCAGATCAACCAGGAGCTTGAGGGTGCGCGGCGGGTTTCAGTCAACGATATGGTTATGAAGGCCACCGTTGCGTCCTTGAAGAAACACTCCGGTCTGAACGCGTCGTACAGAGGCGACTACCTGGAGACGTATCCCTACGTTCACTTGGGCATGGCCATTGCTACGGAACAGGGATTGATGGTTCCGGCCATAGTCAACGCGCAGGACAAATCCCTTGTGGAACTGGCCATGGCAAGCAAGGACCTGGCGGAACGCGCCGGGCAGGGCAGGTTGCGCCAGGAAGAGTACACCGGCACCTTCAGCACCAGTAACCTGGGTATGTTTGGCATTGACGAATTCAGTGCCATCATACTGCCCCCCCAAGCTGCGACACTGGCGATCAGCGCCGTAAAAAAGCGGCCTGTGGTGGCAGCCGACGATCAGGTAGTAGTGCGGCAGATGATGAAGATCACGCTTTCCATTGACCACCGCGTTTCTGACGGGGTAGAAAGTGCTCAGTTCCTTGCTGAAATGAAGCGGCTCCTGGAGACCCCGGCGCTTCTGCTGGTAACCTAGCTTGTCAGCAGGGTTGCCATTCGCTCCTCATTGAGTGGCATGAAGCCCAGCCTCTCATAGAAACGCCGTCCTCCACTGTTTCTGACGTGTACACCGATATCTATGCGCAGTATACCGCTTGACCGGAGCTCATCTTTAAGCTGCCTAATCATTTCCGATCCGGCCCCGGCGCTGCGCTTCTGACTTGCTATGAACACGTCGTCCAGCTTTGCCACCACTCCTCCTATGGACGTGGATATCGCGTAGCTGACAACGCAGACCCCTATGGCCTCTTCTTCCTCGTAGGCCAGCCAGACGAACCCCAACTCGGGTCGATTCAGGAAAAGGTCTAGGGAGTCATGGAGCGCTGCGTCCCCGCTGTGACCGTAAGCTGCGCTGCTGTCCAGGTAATGCTCGTCTTCGTTGAGAAAGGACCTCAATAGAGCAAGAGCGCTCTCCCTGTTTGCTGAAGTCATCCTGCCACAGCTGACCATATGTTTCTCCTCCGGCCGTACCTTGATGGATTCCAAACGTCCTTACTAAGAGGACATCCCAGAGTTGGGGTATCATCCAAGATTAAGGTACCATTTCTGAAGTGAGCGTATACACACCGGAGGTCTATCTGAATGGGCAATACCGTTGAGCCTAAAGTGTTCCTAATAGGCGAGTCCAAGGTCAATCAGGAAGGGTTGCAAGCCCTTTTGGACCACTTGGGCGTTCCCGATTGGAAGTCGGATGCTCCTTCCGATATTGAGCTTATAAGCGAGGTATACGGCCGCGCCTGTTACCGCTCATTTGGCACAGAGCTGAATCCTAACTTGACCCGCGTCAGAAGAACCAACAAGAGCTATCTGACCAATATCATTGAGAAGGGCGACGGCTCCGTGTTGGAGCATGGAGTAGCCAACTTCTTCTTCTCAGACGTCAGCCGGGTTTTCACGCATGAGTTAGTGCGGCACAGAGTGGGCACCGCTATGTCGCAGGAGTCCTTGCGCTTTGTGCGATTGACAGACTTGGACTGGTATGCACCGGTGTCCATTAGAGAATCGGAAGAGGCGATGACCATTTTTGCCAGGACATTTGAAGAGCTCAGCAAGCTTCAGGTTGAGCTTGCCGAGCTCTTCGACCTCAATGAAAAGAACTCGTTTGACGAGAAGAAAGAGATTACTTCGGCAATTCGGCGGGTTGCGCCCATTGGCCTGGCAACCAACATTGGCTGGTCCTGCAACATACGCACCTTGCGACACGTCATTGAGCAGAGGACGGCGCCTTGGGCCGAAGAAGAGCTAAGATTGGTCTTTGCCCGGATTGCTGAAATAGCCATTGCAAAATGGCCCAACATGTTCAGCGACTACTCCTGGGAAGCAGTAGATGGACTCCCCGTATATACAACCAAGAACAGAAAGGTCTAGGCGGCAACCGGCTGCTTCAAGGTTGCTCTACCGCACACGCCGCGGCAAAGACTCCGTTCTCCACTTTGGCATGCGTGCATGAACTATTCCAAGCTTACGCCCAGCACGGCCGGTGATTCCGCTATACCAGGCGGGGGTTCGCGAGTTACGCCCAGCCAGGCGAAGTCTTGGAATGACTGCCTGATGAACAGCTGGCCATAGCCTGACTCGTCTACGCTGAATCTTCCAACGTTTACCAACGTCCCGCTGTTGACCAGCCAGACGTGGTAGGACTCATTTTCCGAACTCGCTTCCAGACCTTGTGCTACAAGGAACGCCCAGTCCTTACCTGGATCAGCAAGCAGCATTCCCGTGGCTGACGGCGCCTCCTCTGTGCTATCCATCGATTTGGCTTCCAAGCCGGGCAGCGCTGCGATCCAAGTAGCTAGACGTTGCTCGTTAAGCCTATCCCTGAGTTCCTGGCTGGTGCTCCGCTCCCCATCTATCAGCAGCTCCATTTCTCCAACCTGGCTCTGGAGGTCATGCACCTGGCTTTGCTGAGAGAGCACCAAGATACCAATCCCGCCAAGAAAGAGCATCATCACACTGGCGGCTATGGAGGCTACAGGGATAACCCACCGTGTCCTGCTCCCGCCGGATCTGCCGGCAGCTGCGGGTTCTAGTTCGCCGCCGGCGTGCTCCTCAGGGACGATTCGGTCCATTATCCGCCTGCGTAGATGATGGGGAGGATTCATAGGTGGAGCGGCCAGCGCCAGTGCGGCGGCGACTTCCAGGTGTTCTCTTAGCAAGGAAGTACATTCGGAGCATGTCTCCAGATGCCCCTCCACCATCCGGCGTTCTTCCGCCTCCAGGGCTCCCAGGGCATAGGCTTCTGCCAGGTCTTCTATATGGCTATGGCTCACGTTATCTCCTGAAGTAATGCTAAAGCTGTCTTCAACTTTTGCATTCCCAATCTCATTCTTGTCTTGACTGTACCTAGCGGATGTTGCAGCAACTCTGCTATCTCAGACTGGCTGTAACCCTCATAGTAAGACATTTGGATCACTTGGCGTTGTTCTTCCGGCAAGGACTCCAGGGCCTTACGCACAACCTCACTCTCTTCTCGGTGCTCTGCCCACTCGGCTGCCGTATCTTCCTGTGCCCTGCTGTCCATCAAAGTGAGCCTGGCTTCCGTTTCCAGGATATCCCGCAGCCGTCTGCGTTTGCGCAACTCGTCTACCGCCCTATGGTGGGCCATGGACATGATCCAAGTCTGGAACCTTCCCCGTTCAGGCCGGTAACTAGACGCTCTGAGCCAGACCCTTAGAAATACCTCTTGCACTACTTCCTCTGTCTGCCCTACGTCACCTAAGAGATGATAGACAAAGCCAAATACCGCTTTGCCATACCTGTCGTAGAGAGCACCAAGTCCTCTCTGGTCTTGCTGGACAATTAAGCTAACCAGTTGCTCATCTTCTAGATGTTCATAGGACACGGCCAGTTCCCAAACTCATAGGGGCGATAGGCCTGTCTATATTGCTATACGTAGCCATTGCGCCCCCGGATTTAGATACTGTCTAACCAAAAGATTCGGTTGCAGTTGCGCCATTCTATCAGAACATGTTGATTGCTTAACAAATGTTGCCCTGTTATGCTTAAGTTTGATCTATTCTGCAAGAGTGGCTGATGGAATCTGTATTTAAGGAAGCTATTGAGTTATCCCGGAAGGAAGAGCCCTTTGCCATTGCTACCGTGGTCCACACCAAGGGCTCTACGCCTCAAAAGCCTGGCTCCAAGCTGCTGGTGCGCCAGGACGGGTCTGCGGTAGGAACCCTTGGTGGGGGTTGCGTGGAAGGGGATATCTGGTTTGCAGCCAAGGAGATCCTGCGAAATGGCAGCGGGCCGGAATATCGCGACTACTACCTAAACGAAGAGATCGCCGCTAGAGACGGTCTGGTGTGTGGCGGGACCATGTATTTCTTCATTGAACCCGTGCGGGAAGCGGCTCGTTTTGCCCACCTTGCCGGACGTATTGTTGATGCCTACGGCGGAGGCAGTCCCCTGGGCGTGGCTACTCTGATCAAATCGCCGGAAGAGGAAGAGGTTGGAAATAAACTGATCATACTGGATGACGGCGCCGCGCAGGGTACAGTGGGCCGTCCGCAGCTTGATAGCTTGGCGGAGGCAAAAGCGCGGGAATTGATGGAACAGGGCAAATGTGCGCATATGACCACACAGCGGGGAGACGAGTTGTTCATCGAAGCCTACACGTCGCCGGCTACCCTGATACTCATGGGCGGTGGACACATTTCCAGGTCCGTGGCGCCTCTGGCGAAGATGCTGGGCCTGCGGTTGTTCGTCCTAGACGACAGGCGTGAATTTGCCAACGCAGAAAGGTTCCCGGATGCTGAAGCCGTAGCGGTGGCTGGTTATGCGAACGGCTTGGAAAACTTCCCCGTCAGCAAAAACACGGCCATTGTAATCGCGACTCGCGGCCACAATTTCGATGATCTGGCATTGGAATCTGCCGCTAGAAGTCCCGCGGGATACGTTGGGCTTGTCGGCTCAAAGCGCAAGGTTATTCTGATCTATGAGGAGCTTCTCAAACGCGGTCTCCCCTTGGAGAGGATAGAGAATATCCACGCCCCTATAGGAGTCGATATAAAGGCTAGGACACCGGCTGAAATCGCAATTAGCATAATGGCGGAAGTGGTCCAGTGGCGTCTCGGTGGCAGCGGCCAGCCAATGATGTTGCCTAAGAAGTACCTGCGAAATCTGGCTGAGAAGGTGAGCACCGGCAAGACCAAATCCCTTTCTCACGCTGATTGAAGCCGTGGCGCGCACCCGCATTAGCGCTGTACTCCTCGCTGCGGGGGAGTCGACTCGCATGGGTCATCCCAAAGCCTTGTTGGACTGGCAAAGAGTTCCGCTTGTCCAATACCAGGTGAGGTCCCTGATAGATTCCGGGGTTGATCAGATAATCGCCGTACTGGGTCACAGGGCGGAATCAATACGACCTCTTGTTGAAAGCGAGTCCGGGGCTGAAGTAGTCGTCAACCTGAGGTATAAGACGGGGAAGAGCAGCTCCGTACGCGCCGGGTTGAAGATGCTCAGCCCTGAGGCGGGGCACGTGATGATAATCTCCGTAGACCAGCCCAGATCCCCCAAACTGCTGAGCGAGGTGTTAGAGACCCACCTGCGACAGGGCTCAGCGATCACGTATCCCGTGTATCAGGGCAGAGGAGGACATCCCGTGCTCTTTTCCCGTGGCCTGCTGCCCGAATTGATGAGCATCAGCGAGGCCAAGAGGGGCTTGCGAGAGGTGATAGAGCGGCATGGCGCTGAGGTGAATCGAGTTCCCGTAGATGATCCTGAAGCGATATTGGACATGAACACTGCTGAAGACTATAGAAGAGCCGTTGAAAGACTGGCTTGATCGCCCTGCGCGGTTCTCGGCCAAGAGGCCGGGTCAACTCAGGTAGAAAATCAGCACACTGGCAAGTGCGTAGAGAGCAATGAGCGTAACCGCTTCGTAAGTCCAGAACCGGCTGGGTCTGCTTCTGTTCCTCCTCACCAGCGCTATAATGACCACGGCGGTCATGACTATTGCAAGAGCGGCAGTCATGCTGTGGATCTCTGAAATGGCCGTCCAGAACGTACCGCCTGAATACGCCAGGTCGTCCGCCCAGAGGACGAATCCCATGTTGAACAAGTTGCTGCCCAGAACGTTGGATACCGCCAGCTCCGGCGCGCGAATTCGCAGTGCGGCGAAAGACGCTCCCATCTCGGGAAGAGACGTGCTCAGTGCAAGGAACTGTGTGCCTACAAAGCTGGTTCCCCAGCCCATCTCTTCAGCGATACTCTCGCCAGTAAAAGCAAGCCACACCGCCGAAGCTATAATTACAGTGGCGGACAAAAGATAAACGCCGATTTCTAATGGCAGTTTGGCATTGGAGTAATCCGTGTCTTCTGCTTTTCGTGCGGTGCGTTCAGTTTTTTCGAAGCTATAGATCAGATACAGGCCCATGAGGAAAGTCACCATCATCAATACGGAAAACGGGCTTAAAAACCAGGTAGCAAAAAGGTCGCTGGAGTTGTGGAACGTTAAAGCAATGGTGGCTGCGCTTATCACTACTATCCCTAGGGTTGCTACCAGCACCGTTGTGGTTCCAAACGCGTTTAGAATTGGCCCGTTTCTCCACCACAGATCTATGAGACCAATGATTAGGAGGTTCACCAGGTTGCTTCCGAAAGCATCACCGGCGGCTAAGTCCGGAGACCCCACTATGGCAATTGAACTGATCCCGGTGCCAAGCTCCGGGAGTGACGTGGCGGATGCAAGGAGCACGACTCCCAAGAAGGCCCTGCCCAGTCCTGTCTTGAATGCGATGACGTCTACCGACCTGGCAAGGAACTTTGACGTGCCGAAGATCAAGGCTGTAGCAACAGCGAATTGGAGCCAGATAAAGATGATATCCATTAGCTACCGAAACCGAGCACGCAATTGTAACAGTCTACCAAGCAGACTCGTTTGCCGATAAGGATGGCAGCCACCCGTTGCCAATTCAGAACGTCTGCGATCCAGCCGATTGAGCAACACTACCCCGTGACTGCGCCCTGCGCCGCGGAGCCGACCAGCTTCGCGTATTTTGCCAGGGCCCCAGTCGTATAGTTCGGAGCTATAGATTGCCACTTACCGCGTCGTGCGGCAAGTTCCTCTTCATCCACCTCCAGTTCCAGCTTGCGGTTTACGGCATCTACATTGACAATGTCGCCGTCCTTCACCAGAGCAATTGGACCCCCCACGGCGGCTTCAGGCGCCACGTGACCCACCATGAGGCCGTGGGTGGCTCCGGAGAACCTGCCGTCGGTGAGGAGCGCTACGTCTTCGCCCAATCCCTGTCCCACAATGGCGGCGGTCACTGCCAGCATCTCTCGCATACCCGGGCCCCCTTTCGGTCCTTCAAACCGGATAACCACCACGTCTCCCGCCTTGATCTCCCGGCGCTGGATAGCAGCAAAGGCATCTTGTTCGCGGTCGAATACACGGGCAGGGCCACGTTGCTGCAAGTGCTGCTTGCCCGCGACTTTGACCACCCCGCCTTCCGGCGCCAGATTCCCCTTGACGATGATCAGGCCGCCGCTGGGACCCCGCGGCGATTCCACGGGGTAGATGATGTCTTGGTCGGATACCAGGTCTACGTTGCTCAAGTTCTCCGCCACTGTTTTGCCGGTAACGGTGACAACGTCTCCATGAAGCAGCCCCGCATCCAGAAGCCTTCTCATCACCTGTGACACGCCGCCTATTCTGTGCAAGTCGGCCATTACATACTGGCCGCCGGGCTTCATATCGGCGATGTAGGGCGTCCTATCGCTGATCTGATTGAAGTCCTCCAAGGTGAGGTCGATGCCTGCTTCATGGGCTATGGCCAGCAAATGCAGCACCAAATTGGTAGAGCCACCCATGGACAGAGTCACCGCTATACTGTTTTCAAACGCCTTCCTGGTTAGAATATCGCGCGGCCTGATCCCCTCCTTTAGCAGATTCAATACGGCCTGCCCGGAACGCCGGCACTCCTCCTCCTTGTCCGGATGCACTGCCGGAATAGAGGCGTCGCCTGGCAGGGACATGCCCAGCGCTTCTATGGCCGTGGACATGGTGTTGGCCGTGAAGAGACCGGCGCAAGACCCGGCGCCGGGACAGGCGTTGCGTTCCAGCTCCAGCAGGTCTTCGTCGCTCATTGCCCCTCGCGAATGCGCTCCCACCGCCTCGAACACGTCTTGGATGCTCACGTCGCGGTTGTGGAAGCGGCCGGGCAATATGGTGCCGCCATAGACGAACACCGAGGGTATGTTCAGCCTGGCTATGGCCATGAGACAACCAGGCAGGTTCTTGTCGCAGCCGGCAACGGTGACCAGGCCGTCGAACCACTCCGCTCTGGATACAAGCTCAATGGAGTCGGCGATGACTTCACGGCTGACCAGCGACGCTTTCATGCCTTCCGTGCCCATGGATATGCCGTCGCTGACCGTGATGGTGCCGAACTCAAACGGCGTGCCCCTGGCGTCGCGGATGCCTTGCTTCACCTGCTTCGTCAGTCGAGCCAGGTGGAAATTGCACGGCGTCACGTCACTGGCCAGGTCCGCCACGCCAATGAAGGGAGCTTTGATCTCGTCGTCCCCAAGCCCCATGGCCCTGAAGTACGCACGAGCCGGCGCGCGTTCCGGCCCCTCCGTTATCTCCTTGCTCTTGTGCTTGATGTCGAATCCGGCTCTTGTTGCCATATTTTACCCCTCTCTTGTTGGTAGCTGGCTTATCGTAGTGCTTATAAAGGGAACTTGTCCATTGAATCACAGGCGATACCTTCTTATAATCAGGCGGCAATGCTGGGAGGTGACGAGATTGCTGAAGAGTATTTCCTGTGGTGATTTGAGAAAAAGCCATGTTGGCTTGAAAGTAACGCTGGCGGGATGGGTACACCGCCGCCGTGATCACGGTGGCCTTATCTTCATAGACCTGCGGGACAGCAAGGGTATTGTTCAGGTGGTGTTCAATCCTGAGACTGTTCCCGAAGCCCACAGGATCGCCGGATCCCTTCGCAGTGAATGGGTAGTGCTGGTGGAGGGCGACGTTAGGCAGCGCCCGGCAAGCTCTGATAACCCCAACATACCCACGGGTGAAATAGAGGTGCATGTCACAAAGGCGGAGGTGCTGAATCAGTCGAAGACGCCGCCGTTTGAGATCGCCGACGACGGGCAGGTCGATGAGCTGTTGAGGATGCAGTACCGTTACCTAGATCTGCGCACGGCTAGCATGCACGACAACATAGTTCTACGACATCGCGTGGTGCAGTACATCCGGGACTTCCTGGACACTCGAGACTTTGTTGAGATAGAGACGCCAATTCTAATCAAAAGCACCCCGGAAGGAGCCCGTGATTTCCTTGTACCCAGCCGTCTGAATCCAGGTAGCTTCTACGCTTTGCCGCAGTCCCCACAGCAGCTGAAGCAGCTTCTCATGGTCGCCGGCTTCGAGCGCTATTTCCAGATAGCTCGTTGCTTCAGAGACGAAGACCTTAGAGGCGACCGCCAATACGAGCATACTCAGCTGGATTTGGAGATGAGCTTTGTGGACGAGAACGACGTTACTGCGCTCATTGAAGAGCTTTATACAGATGTAGTCTACAAAGTGGCTCATAACCGCCGAACTATGGGTCCGTTCCCACGCCTCCGCTACGACGATGTTATGGAGAAGTACGGCACTGACAAGCCGGACATTAGGTTTAAGCTGGAGCTGGCGGATCTGACCGACGTAGCCCGCCAATCAGAGTCCCAGGTGCTCAGAAACGCCGTTCAGTCCGGCGGAATAGCCAAGGCGTTTGCCGCGCCGGGTTGCGCCTCCTATTCGCGCCGTGAGATAGATGATTTGATCTCTTTTGTCCAAACAAGAGGGGCAAACGGGCTGCTCACCATCGCACTTTCTGAAGAAGCCGCCAGCTTGGACGACATGACAATTGACCACGTTCGCTCCCCTTTGGCCAGGTTCCTCACTATAGAGCAGGTAAGAGAGATGGCCGGGCGCACCGGAGCCAATCCGGGAGACCTCATCTTCATGGTGGCAGGGCCGGCCAGGACCACCAATACCGCTTTGTCTCAGTTGCGGGAAGAAATGGGGCGCCGTTTGGACTTGGTGGATCCAACCATCCTTGCCTTTGCCTTTGTAATGGACTTTCCCCTCTTTGAATGGGACGACGAAACCGAAGGCTGGGCACCGTCCCATCATTTGTTCACGTCTCCCTGGCAGGAGCACTGGGACTTGCTTGACAACGACCCCGGCAGTATGAGAGCTAGGCACTACGACCTGGTATGCAACGGCCAAGAGCTGGCCAGCGGAAGCATCCGCATTCACAACAGGGAAAAGCAGGAGCGAATCATGCGATTCCTGGGGTACACGGATGAGCAGATGGAGGAACGCTTTGGCCAGCTCTTGGGTGCCTTGGAGTTCGGCGCACCGCCTCACGGCGGCATAGCCCCTGGGATAGACCGGCTTGTCACCTTGCTCTCAGACCACGCTGAATCTATACGTGACGTGATAGCATTTCCCAAGACGCAGAGCGGTGTGGATCCCCTGTTCAACACGCCGGCTCCGGTCAACTCACAGCAACTTGAAGAGCTCCACCTTGAAATAGCAGATAGGCCAAGACCGGCTTCCCCATAGTTTAGGCCGTGCTATAATCTGAAGTGTACGCTTCGTTTAGGTTGTGACGTGTGCCGCTTATCAAGAGAGCGGCACACGTCATGTCAGCACTCGCTTGGGAGGGCCTTTCTTGAAGGTTACCAAAGAAGACGTAGAACACAGTGAGGTTTCACTCAACATTGAAGTTGAGGAAGAAGACATGGAGCCGTATCTACAGCGTGCCTATCAGCGCGTGGTGGGGAGAATCAACATTCCCGGGTTCCGCAAAGGTAAAGCCCCTAGACCCGTGCTCGAACGATTCGTGGGGCGCCACTCCCTGGAAGACGACGCCCTGGATCTAATGCTCCCTGAAATTGTACAGAGGGCCATCAAGGATCAAGGCTTGGAGCAAGCCAGCATCCCACAAGTTGAACTGGTCCAGCGCGAGCCTATCGTGATCAAGGCGGCGGTTCCCATTGCCCCGGAAGTGGTGCTGGATGCATATCGCGAAATCCGCGTTCCGGTTGAGCCGGTAATCGTTACGGATGATCAAATCAACCCTCTCCTGGACCTCCTGCAGCAAGAGGCAGCCCCCTGGGAACCTGTCGACCGTCCCGTTGCCATGGGCGACCAGGTTACCTTGGATATCAAAGCTAACCTGGATGGGAAGGAAATCACCAAGCAAGAGGGCATCGTCTACATGGTTCTAGAGGACAACGTCAGTCCCGTCGCCGGTTTCCCTCAGCAGCTGGTCGGCATCAAGAACCAGGAAACCAAGGAGTTCACCATATCCTTGCCAGGGGACTATCCGGATAGCAACCTAGCTGGAAAAGATGTCCAATTTAACGTCGCCATCCATGAAACAAAAGCTAAAAACCTCCCTGAACTAGACGATGAATTCGCCAAAGGCGTGGGTGAGGGATACGATAATCTGGAGGCGCTGACAAAGAAACTCAGAGAAGACTTCCTTGCTCAACGACAGATAGAGGCCCAGGACAAGTACGAGAACCAGGTGCTTGAGACGCTCCTGGAGAAGGCTAACATAGACCTATCGGCGGTAATGGTCGAGCACGAAGTTGACCATATGCTTCAAAATGAGGAGCAGGCTCTGCGCCGTCAACAAGTGAGCATGGAGCAGTATCTTCAGACCGTGGGCAAGAGTCCTGGTGAGCATCGCCAGGAGTTGAAAGAGGCTGCTGAAGTTAGGCTAAAGCGCACTTACGCCATAGGAAAAGTGGCGGAGTTGGAAGGCATAGAGGTCTCGCCGGAGGAAATCGAGGAGGAAATCAAAAACCTGCTCGCCGGCGCCGGTGATCAAACCGGAGGCTTGAGGCATAACCTTGAAAGCGATGACGGCAAGGAATCCCTGGAACGAATATTGGTGAGGCGCAAGGCTCTGCGGAGATTGGTTGAAGTCGCCAAGGGAGAACATCAGGAGACGTAGCGAACAATATATCCAACAGATCGAAAGCTGAGAATCAGGAGGTGAGACTAATGCTGTATCGTCCGGGTGATTTTGAAAACATAATCCCCATGGTTGTGGAGAGCTCTTCCAGGGGAGAGAGGGCTTTCGACATTTATTCCCTGTTGCTCAGGGAGAGGATCGTTTTCCTGGGCACCGTAATAAACGACTCAGTAGCCAATCTGGTCGTTGCCCAGCTTCTTTATCTGGATAGAGAGGACCCGGATAAGGACATCAACCTGTACATCAATAGCCCCGGCGGCGTAATCAGCGCGGGGCTTGCTATCTACGATACCATTCAGATGGTTCGTGCAGAGGTATCCACAATATGCGTTGGAATGGCGGCAAGCATGGCCACGGTGCTGCTTAGCGCCGGGGTCAAAGGGAAGAGGTATGCCCTTCCCAACGCCACGGTACACATGCACCAGCCCATGGGGGGCGCCCAGGGCCAGGCCTCTGACATTGAGATAGCGGCACGGGAGATTCTGCGCATGCAGGACAAGATCCGCAGCATTTTGGCTCGCAATACCGGCCAAACTTATGAAAAGATCGCCCAGGACACGGACCGTGATTACTACCTGGATGCAGATCAAGCCAAGGAATACGGTCTGGTTGATGAAGTCCTGGCTGGTAGAGAAGTAACAGCCGCAAAATAGGGTAGGGGAGCATAAATTGGCTATTTCTGATGGTGACCCTCCAAGCAATGAATACAGATGCTCGTTTTGCGGCAAGAGGCAAGCGGAAGTAGAAAGACTCATCGCCGGGCAGAAGAAAGTATTCATTTGCGATCAGTGCATTGTGCTATGCGACCAGATCATCAACGAACAGACTGAGCCAAAATCCACCTCGCCCCAAGGCGAAGTGCAGCCATTATTGCCCAAGGACGTGCACAGCCGGCTGGATGAGTACGTCATAGGCCAAGATAGAGCCAAGAAGATACTCAGCGTTGCGGTTTACAATCACTACAAACGGCTGGACAGCAAGTCTCCCGTCGGTCAGGCCGTAGAGGTAGAGAAAAGCAATGTTCTGATGGTGGGCCCAACGGGCTCAGGCAAGACCCTCCTGGCTCAGACGCTGGCCAGGATTCTTGACGTCCCCTTCTGCATGGCGGACGCAACCTCCTTGACAGAGGCAGGCTACGTGGGTGAGGACGTAGAGAACATATTGCTTCGCCTGATTCAAGTCGCCGACTACGACATGGCCAAAGCGGAGAAAGGCATTATCTACATTGATGAGATCGACAAGATAGCGCGCAAGAATCCCAACCCATCCATCACTCGGGATGTTTCTGGGGAAGGAGTACAGCAGGCGCTCCTCAAGATCATAGAGGGCACCATAGCCAACGTTCCTCCACAGGGCGGTAGGAAGCATCCTCATCAAGAGTTCATACAGATAAATACGGAAGGCATCTTGTTCATCTGTGGAGGCTCTTTTGAAGGCATGGAAGACGTTATCGGAAAGCGTATTTCCTGGGGAAGGCGCTCCATGGGGTTCAACTCAGAGAAGACGCGTTTGAGCGACGCGCAGAGAGGCGACATACTCAAGAACATCAATACGGACGACCTGTTGGAGTATGGCTTCATCCCTGAGCTTGTGGGAAGACTGGCGGTCATAGTCAGCCTGGAAGGGTTGGACAAAGACGCGCTCATACAGGTCCTCACCGCTCCCAAGAACTCCTTGCTCAACCAGTATACCTACCTGTTCAGCTTGGACAACGTTGATCTGGAATTCACCGCCGAGGCGCTGGATGCCGTCGCCGAAGATGCTCTGAAGTGGAAGACGGGGGCGCGTGCCCTGCGGACCATCATGGAAGAATCTCTGCTGGACATAATGTATGAGTTGCCGTCTCTGTCCAACGTGACCAAATGCATAATAGACGCCGATAACATTCGTTCCAAGGGGAAGCCCTGGCTCCTTACCGCACCGTACGTTTTGTCTGAGCAACGGGAGCAATCGGCCTAGCCCAGCCATTTATCGATCTGACTGTTCAAGCACAGGCCCGCAACCGGGCGATGCTCCTTGTCCACTACTCTTCCATCCACCACCTTCAGTTCTCCGTCGCCGAAGGCCTTGAGGGTTTCTATGAGGAGGGGTATCTCTCGCTTTGTGCCCTCATCACGTATCTGCTTGAATAGCCGAAACTCCTCTCCTTGGCACGACCTCAGTTTGTCTATGGATTGGCTGCCTGCCAGCTCCCACGCCTGATCGAACAGAGGCCCTCTCAGCGGGAAGGTGTAATACGTGATTACTGGCCCGCGGTCCCACTCCATGTTGGCCAGCTGGACCTGCGCGCCTCCCTGGGGAGCCTTCTGCTCTATCAGCTTCCAGATGACTTCCTGCCACGACCCTATTGGGCCGTTGGGCGGAGCGGGATGGACGTTGATCATGCTGAGCTTTTGGCACATCACCTCCGACGTGAACAGCATGTATCCAACCAGAACTGCCAGGTCTATTTGGAAGGTGCCAAAGAGCTTAATTGCCTCGGAGTCATAGGCTTCACGCACTTCGTTGAAGCTGGATGCTCCCCGTTCCTTTGTGAATCTTCTTGACGATAGCGTAATCAGCGGTATGTTGCTTGCCTTTACCAGCGAATGAAACCGATCGCTACCCTTGTACTCTCCGGGCTCCCGGTTGCAAAAGACATATTGTATCTCTGCATTGATATAGCCGCTCCGCGTGTATTCCAATGCCGTGCTAAAGAGATTGCGCGACCCCTCTCCGCGCCCTGTGGAAAACCAACCTAGTTTGAGCAAGGTTATCTCCTCAGCGCCCGGTTTTTGTGTTTCGTGTAGGTGGAAATCAAGTGTACCAAAGGACTGCTGCGGTTCTTTATCAAGTTGCCTTGACGCAGCGCTGCCAGGAAATCCTGGGGGCCGTAGCTGAAATCCGGAACGAGGGTGTACGTCTTCCCTATTTCTCTGAGCGAGTGCGCATCGCTGACGGCGCAAAGCGCAATCCGGCGTGTGTCTGCAAGCTCACCGGCCCTACGGTCGGCGCCCGGCAGGGTGTTGCGTGCGTTGAACGCCTCTATCACGTCGGTCATGGGCAGAACTTCGGCTATTCCCATCTCACTCATAGCCGAGCCCCGGAATCTGTCGAAAGGGTGGGGGAGCGACACCAGGCCTCCCTGGTCTTTGATCAGCTTCGCCGTTTCCGCGGCGGAAAGGCCCGGGGGGACCTCCTCTTCGAGAAACAGACCTATCAGGTCTCCTTCCCTGGTCTTGATCTCTTCTCCAACTATAACCTTGAAGGGGGCCAGTTCTTTGACTTTGACGGCCCCATGAATTGTGTTGTGATCCGTAACAGCCAGGCATCCTATGTTCTGCTTCAGACACCTTTGTATCAGTTTCTCCAATGGGGTTGCGCAATCGAATGAAAACTCCGTATGAACGTGAAGGTCTACTTTAAGCATCCGCTTCCGGTTTCGTCTTGTTCATGAGCGTCATCTGCTCCCCGAACGAGCGTTGCAAATGGGTTATTTTCAATTCAGTGGTGCTGAGATGTTGATGACATATCCTGGCAAGCCTCATGCCTTCTTCAAAGAGCCTTGTTGCTTCCTCCAGGGTGGCGCCGCCCGCTTCCAGGGAACGCACGGCTTCATCCAGCTTGGCGTAAGCCTCTTCGAAAGAGAGCTGTTCTATGTTGGAGGGTTGATTTTCCATGGCCGTTGGGACGGAACCCTTGCTATTTTACAGCGTTAACGTTCCTTCACAAAGCTCCCAAGCCGGGGAGCTAGCTAACCCGGGCGTTGAACGAACCATCGCTCACCCGCACTTTCAATTCATCATCCTTTTCAACCTGACCCACGCTCTTGACCAACGCGCCTTGGTCTGACCGCTGTACTATAGCGTATCCTCGTTTCAGCACAGAATTGGGGTCGAGTGCGTGCAGCTGTTGTTCCAGGCCTTGGAACCGTTCCCGTGATATCTTGAGCGTCACCCACAGACTCTTGGATAAGCTTTGAGTTAGCTCGTCCAGGCGTTGTTGTTTGGCTTCCACTTGTGGCCCGCGGCTGGTGAGGCGTTGCACTAGTGAATCTACGTCTCGTCGCTTTTCTAATGATAGCTGTCTAGCTATTGCAAGTATATCGCGCTGCCATTCCTTGACCTGGCCAAGAAGACGCGACATGTCCGGCACCGCCATCTCTGCCGCCGCCGATGGCGTAGGCGCCCTGAGGTCCGCCACAAGGTCCGCAATAGTGACGTCGGTCTCATGGCCAACGGCGCTAACTACAGGTGCGTGGCTGGCATAGATGGCCCGCGCTACCGTTTCCTCGTTGAACGCCCACAGCTCCTCCAGAGAGCCTCCCCCTCTGGCCACTATGATTACGTCTATCTCTTCCAACCGGTTCAGCTCGTTCAAGGCATCCGCAATATCCAGGGCAGCCTGTTCACCCTGTACGGACGTCGGCGACACCACAAGCTCCACCAGCGGATACCGCCGTTGGACTACAGTTGCTATATCATGCAATACGGCGCCGCTGGGAGACGTCACCACGCCTATCTTGTTCGGGAAAGGGGGCAGATTCCGCTTTCTGGTGGGCTCAAAGAGCCCCTCTTCTTCCAGGCGCGCTTTGAGGCTCTCCAGTCTCAGGTGCAACTCCCCGGTGCCCGCCGGCTGGACCAGGTCTACGTATATCTGCAGCTCGCCTCGCACCGGGTATATCGAAATGCGTCCGTGCACTATGACCGACGTACCATCCCTGAGTTGGTCCGCTTCCCTGGTTGGACGAAACATCACGCAACGCAGCTGGCTCTCCGAGTCTTTGATGGTGAAGTACAGATGGCCGGCCGCCGAGCGAGAAAGGTTTGAGACTTCACCGTCCACCCAGAGGTCTGCAAGCAAGCGATCGCTTTCCAGCGAATCTCTGAGGTATTCCGCGACCTGGCTAACGGTGTAAACAGCCATCAGCCTGCGCGTTCTAAATACTGGCCGCTGCGAGTGTCCACACGCACCGCATCTCCATTGCTTATGAAGAAGGGCACGTTGACCGTGAGGCCGGTTTCCAACGTGGCCGGCTTGGTGGACCCGGAAGCGGTGTCACCCTTTACCCCGGGAGGAGTATCCGTCACTTTGAGCTCGACGAACGTGGGCAGCACTACCGCTATTGGCCGCTCTTTGAAGAAAAGCACTCCCAACTCCATCTGGTCCACCAGGTAGTTTATTCCGTCGCCCAACTGCTCTCTGGTCAAGGGGAACTGTTCGAAACTCTCCGTATCCATGAAGTAGTACAGCTCTCCGTCTTGATAGATGTACTGAGAGGGCCTTTGCTCCACCGCGGCCCTGGTCAGCTTGACGCTGTAGCCGTTGTACGTCCTTTCAATAGACCGTCCGCTGCGCAACTCCCTGAGCTTCAGCTTGATCACGGGAGCGCGCTGCTGCATCTTGTGCGTACTATGCTCAATGACTTGATACGGTTCCCCGTCCAGCTCAATAGTGAGGCCTCTGCGTAAATCTCCTACTCCAATGACCATCCTAGACTCCGAACCTGCTGAGTTTCTTGGCTTTGCTCATTACCCTTGCCCCCGTGTCTTCCAAGTAGACTACGTCCTCTAGGCGGGCTCCTCCAAAGTCCGGTATGTAAATACCGGGCTCTATGGTAAAAGCCATGCCCTTTTCAAATACACTGGGGTGCTGGTAGCGGATGCGCGGCCCTTCATGCACTTCCAGCCCGATGCTGTGCCCAAACGCCGGCCCGGCATGCTCACCGAACCCGGCTTCGCTGAGCACTTTGGTGAGCATGGCATATATTTCACCGCCCTTGGTCCCATGCCTCACCTTTTCTATGGCGTTCTTCTGGGAGTCGTACACCGCATTGTACAGCCTCTTGAACCTTTCATCCGGCTCGCCGACTGCCACGGTGCGAGTCAAGTCGCTGCAATACCCGTGGTAGGTTGCGCCCATGTCTATGATTATAGGATCGCCGTCTTGGATGACTCGTTCCGTAGGTATGTTCCCTGCAAAGCCGCCGTTTGACCCGGAGCCTATCAGGGTAGGGAATGCCAGGCCGTCGCCCCCGCGGTCGCGCATCGCCGCCTCTAGCCGCCATGCCAGCTCCCTTTCCGTCCAGCCCGGCTCTATCTGGGGCGACACCGCCTCGAACGCGCCGTCCGTGATGTCTATGGCCTTTTGCATGGCGCCCAGCTCTTCGGGGTCCTTGAACACCCTTAGACCTTCTATCAAGCCGCTGCTGGAGGCCACCTCAACCTTCCTGCCGTTCAGCTTGGGACCTTCCTTCAACGCTTGCACCAGCTGGTCTCTGGAAGAGACCGTTAGGTGATCCGCCTCTATGCCCAGACGGTTCACGCCGCTTTGAGATATCAACGCGGGTACCCAGTTCAGGTTTCGCTGTATTCTAACCACGCGAAATCCAGAAGTAGCGCGGCTAGCCTCCGTGGTGTGGAATTCAGTAGCCAGGAACGCCTCGTTTGCGGTGACCAAGAGATAGCCCGCCCCTTCCAGATCAGCGAATCCGGAGAGGTAACGCCGGTTCTCAGGAGTGGATATCAGCAGGCCGTCTAGCTTGTGTCCCTTCAACAAGTCGCGCAAAGCCTGCAACCGCTGATTCAAATAGCTCATCAATTAGCTCCTAACCCGCACGTAGTTTCTTAGCCTTGCTCAGCTGTTTGGCTCCATCTTTCTCCATGAGCACAATGTCCTCGATTCGTACGCCTCCCCAGCCCGATATGTAGATGCCGGGCTCTATTGTAAAAGCCATCCCTTCTTCCAGCTTTCCTTGAACGCTGGGCCCGGTCACCGGTTGTTCGTGGACGGCCAGTCCCACGCCGTGGCCCAAGCTATGCCCGAACTGCTCCCCGTAGCCGGCGTCTTCTATGACCTTCCGAGCCAGATTGTCGGCCTCACCGCCGGTCATGCCCGGTTGGACTGTAACCATCGCGGTCTGCTGTGCCGCGAGAACCGTGTCGTACACGCATATGAACCTTTCATCCGGTTCCCCCAGAATGATGGTACGAGTCAGGTCGCTGCAGTAGCCGTTGTACTTCGCCCCCATGTCGATGACTATAGGTTCACCTGCCTCCAGGACACGCTCCCCGGCGCGGTGGTGAGGCAATGCGGCGTTTGGTCCGGAACCCACAATGATGTCGAAGGCCAGGGTTTCTGCTCCCAACTCGCGCATGGCCATTTCCAAACGCCAGGCCACCTCCTGCTCCGTCTGTCCTGGCTGGATCGTAGGAGTAACGGCGTCCATTGCACCGTCCGATATGTCGATAGCCCTCTGCAATGACGCTATCTCCTCCGACTCTTTCGTAGCCCGTATCTCCTCTGTGATGCCGGCGGTAGCCACTAGGTTTACCCTGGCAGCGGATTGGGAGTTATGCTCCCTGAGCTTTCTGCTGAGCCTGCGATGTATAGCAACCGTTAGATGGTCGCTTTCAAAACCCAGCTTGGAGATTCCAGTCTCCGCCAGGGTTTGGCTGAACCAGTCCAGGTTGGGGCCTGACACCCTCACTATTCGGAAATCAGGCGCTTGACGCCCTGCCTGTTCAATGTAGCGGAAGTCGGTGGCCAGCACGGCATCGCGCTGTGTAATTATCAGATAGCCGGCCGTCCCTACGAATCCGGAGAGGTAGCGCCGGTTCTCAGGAGACGATATCAGAAGGCCGTCCAGCCTTCTTTCCTTCATGGCATCCCGAAGGTTGCTCAGACGTTGAGACATGACGTTTTCTCCAGGCCTACTTTACGAACCGCATGGTCAATGGATACTGGTATCGTATGCCGTCGTTCGTTCGCAGCGTGGCCATGATCACCATGATAAAAGCGAACACAATGGTAAAGGGCAGCAGAACGAAGCCAACGATGGCTAGGATGAGGATTGCACTGATTATGACGTATATGGTAACGCTGATCTGGAAGTTTATCGATTCCTTGCCATGCCAGTCTACGAAAGACGACTGCTCTCGTTTAATCAGCCATACAACCAGAGGCCCGACGATATTTCCCAGCGGGATCCCTACAACCGTGGCAAACGCGGCCAGATGGCAAAGCATGGCCATGTTTCGGTCTTCTTCAGTCAGCGCTTCATTTGCTGTCCCTGCTGCACCTGGTTCCTTGGCTGAAACCTCCGCTTGACCTTCTTCTTCTTGTGCCTTCAATTCAGGATTGGCTTCCGTTTCCACGTCCTCTCCTTTATCGACGTCCTCAGCTTTGACTGCTGCCTTTCCTGCTCCTCGGTCATCCCATCCTCTCCGTTTTCCTATCACCCTGTTCTACAAGAAGCTCCAACGCCTCCAGGTAACCTTTCCATCCATTGCCGGATATCTGTTTTCTTGCGATGTCCTTGATTACGGAGTGTCTTCTGAACGGTTCGCGTGAATGTATGTCCGATATGTGTACCTCGACCACTGGCACGCCCAGGTCTTCTAAGGCGTCTCTTAGAGCGTAGCTGTAGTGCGTGAGTGCTCCAGGATTGATGACAACCCCGTCGGATGAAGGACCGTGCTCCTGCAGGTAGTCTATCAGAGTTCCTTCATGGTTGGACTGGAAGAAAAGGACTTCTTGGCCTAGCTCTGCGGCTCGTTCCTTGATCTCTTCCTCTATCTGCCTGAGCGTCATGGAACCGTAGATAGACGTATCACGTCTGCCCAGGTTGTTCAAGTTGGGCCCGTTGATGATCAGGTAGGTCACTCTAGCTCTCCGGGGCGCCCGCTCTGGGATGGGCCGAAAGGTAGGCCTTCCGTGCCTGGGCCGGGCTGACGTGCGTGTACACTTGAGTCGTGGCGGGCGAGGAATGCCCCAATAGCTCCTGCACCACGCGCAGGTCCGCGCCTCCGTCGAGCAGATGGGTGGCAAAGGAGTGACGCAACGTGTGGGTATGAATATCGCGGCTCAGCCCGGCCCTCAAGGCGTATCGCTGCACCAGCATCTGCACGCTCCGCTGCGACAATCTGCCGCCGTAGCGGTTCAGAAACAGCGCCTGGCTTCGTCTGTTGGCTATCAGGTTGGGCCGGCCCTGCTCCGCATAGTTGTTCAAGGCTTCAATGCAAGGACGGCTCATAGGGACCATGCGCTCCTTGTTGCCCTTGCCAAGCACGCGTACCGTGCGGTTCCTCACGTCTATGTCCACCAGGTTGAGTCCGGCGACTTCTGAAAGACGCAGACCGGAGCCATACAACAGTTCCAGGAGAGCGGTGTCTCTGAGTAAAAGAGGTTTGGCGCGCTCCTCATTGGAGGAGGCCTTGGGCTGCTCTATCAGGGAATCCGCTTCTTGCCGGTAGAGGACTTGGGGCAGGCGCTTGGGCATCTTGGGAATCAGCCCCCGCATACTTGCGGAGCCTCTGTTCCATACCGGCGATGAAGGCATACGCCCCCGTGAAATCAGGAATCGGAAGAAGGAACGGATGCTCGCCAGATTTCTAACCGTGCTCATTCTGGCGTGGCCCTGTATCTGGTTGGCCTTGCCCAAATTGGTGTAACGGGTGTTCATCAGCCACGCTACGTAGCTGAGCATGAAACGCCGGTATTCCTGGTTAACCGCCTCGTCGCCTTTGCGCAACAGGAACCCGCGCAGGTCTTGCAGGGGGTCTTCCCCTGCCATGCCTTCGTTCTTTAGGAACTCGAAGAACGGCCCCAGGTCGTCTACGTAGTTGCGTACCGTAGTCGGAGAAAGGTTCCGCTCCCCCTGCAAATGGGCTCTGTACTCTTCCAAGACTTGGTCCACTGCTATAGGCCAGCCTCCACCAGTTCTCTCTCCGGTATCGGACCGCGGTAGCTGCAAGAAGAGCAGCGCGCTCTACTGCGTCCGCTTGCTACAAGGATGCCGCGGCATTCAGGGCAGCTTTCCGGAAGGGGACGCTGGCTTACCGTGAAAGTGCACTCCGGATAGTTGGTGCATCCGTAGAATGTACGCCCTTTGCCTCTCCTTTCAACCAGCTCTCCCGTGTTGCAGTTGGAGCACTGTACGCCCACCGTTTTGCGTATGGGCTTCTTGCCCTTGCATTCGGGGAAGCCTGTGCAGGCCAGGAACCTGCCGAATCTGCCAGTCTTGATTACCATGGGCTTCTGGCAGAGGTCGCACGTCTCGTCAGACGGCTCCTCCACTCGCACCCGCGGCATCTCTTCCGCCGCGGAGGTCAGGGCCGCTTGGAACGGGCTGTAGAAGTCCCGCAGCACGGGCACCCACTCCTTTTCCCCTCTGGCTATGTCGTCCAGGTTCTGCTCCATCCCCGCGGTGAAGCTCACGTCCATAATGGTGGGGAAGTGGTTGGCAAGCTGATCGCAGACCACTTTGCCAAGCTCCGAGGGCTTGAAACGGCCCTGTTCCTTGGTTGCGTAGTTGCGGTCTATGATGATGGAGAGAGTAGGAGCGTAGGTGCTGGGACGGCCTATTCCTTCCTCCTCCAGTTTGCGGACCAAGGAAGCCTCGTTATACCTGGGGGGCGGCTGGGTGAAGTGCTGCTCCGAGACCAGGTCCAGGCAGTCCAATGCCTCTCCAACCCGCAGTTCCGGGAGCGGCCTTTGGTTGTCGTCGTCCTCCGCGGGGTCGTCGCGGTCTTCCAGGTACAGCGAGCGATAGCCGGGGAACTTCATCACAGAGCCTGTGGCGCGGAACACGTAGGTCCGCCCCGCCGTCTTTGGGCCGCGAACGTCGATGTCGATCCGGGTCGAATCGGAAACGGCGTCGGCCATCTGGCTGGCCAGCATCCGCTTCCAGATTAGCTCGTACAGCCTGAGCTGGTCGGAAGACACGTGTGGCTTCACCACTGCCGGCGAGCGTCTTATAGCCGTGGGCCTGATGGCTTCGTGCGCTTCCTGGGCGCCCCTGGCTTTCTTGGTGTAGACCCTGGGAGCCCTGGGAAGATAGTTGCTGCCGTAGTGCTCGCGGATATACGCTACGGTTTCGCGCAGAGCGCTGGGCGCAACGTGCACCGAGTCCGTACGCATATAGGTAATCAGCCCCACCGAGCCTTCCGAACCTACGGAAAGCCCCTCGTACAGTTGCTGAGCCAGGGCCATGGTCCTCTTGGCCGAGAATCTGAGCTTGCGCCAGGCCTCTTGCTGGAGCGTGCTGGTGATGAAGGGCGGGGCAGGGCGGGTGCGAACCTCTTTCTTCTGCACGTCCGCGACTGCGTAGGAAGCGTCCAATAGGGCGGAGGCGACCGTGGTTGCCTCTGCTTGGGAACCGATCTCTATTCCCTTCCGCTGTCCCTTGACTCCTTGCAGCCTGGCGTTGAACCGGGGCGTCTTGTCGACATTGCCGCCGTTTTGCCTTTTAAGAATGGCGTCCATGGTCCAGTACTCTTTGGACTGGAAAGCCTCTATCTCACGCTCCCTGTCCACCACAAGCTTCAGAGCCACCGACTGTACGCGTCCCGCGGAAAGGCCGCGCTGTATCTTGCGCCAGAGTAGGGGGCTGAGCTGGTATCCCACCAACCGATCAAGCACGCGGCGGGCTTGCTGGGCGTTTACCAGGCGCATGTCTATCTCACGCGTGTCTCGGAATGCCTCGTTTATGGCATCCTCGGTAATCTGGTGGAACACGACTCTCTGCACGGATCGCTTCTGCCACCCCGCGGCATTCACTAGGTGCCAGGAGATAGCCTCACCCTCGCGGTCCGGGTCCGTCGCCAGGTATATCGTTTCGGCGTCTTTGGACGACTTCTTCAGGTCTGCTATGACCTTGCTCTTCTCCTTCATAACAACGTACTTGGGCGTGAAGCCGTTGTCCACGGCCACACCTAGGTCGCCACTCGGAAGGTCTCGCACGTGGCCCAGCGAAGCCTTGACCTCGTAGTCACGACCCAGAAACCGGCCAACCGTTCTTGCCTTGGCCGGCGACTCAACTATTACCAGGTTCTTTGCCATACTATCTGTGCGCCTCTCCGTAAGGCGCCGCCGCTTCCCTTGTTCTAATGTAGTTCATTCCACCCAGCTGTTTCACCAATCCCCTGAGCTCCATCATAGCTAGGGTACTGCTCACCGTAGTTATAGGCAACCCTGTTTGTCTGCCAACCTCATCTATGTGCACCGGGTCATATGTAATGTGCTTGAGCAGTGTCTTCTCGGTTTCATCCGCGGGACCCACCAGGGCCGGCATGGGAATCTGCTCGTTGATTCCCGCAATGTTCAACTCTTCCAAGATATCCCTATAGTCAAGTACCAGCTTGGCGCCCTCCTGTATCAAAAGGTTTGTGCCAAGGCTGGCCGGCGAGAAGATGCTGCCCGGTACGCAAAACACCTCCCGGTTCTGTTCCAAGGCGTGTCTTACCGTCCATATAGCGCCGCTGGAAGCGGGCGCCTCCACAACCAGGGTGCCCAGCGTCATCCCGCTCATTATCCTGTTTCGCCTGGGGAAGTGGCTGGACTCCGGGCGCGTCCCCAGTGAATGCTCGCTCACCAGAGCACCATTCTCTACAATCTGCGATGCCAGAGGCTTGTGTTCCGGTGGATAGATGCTATCTAGGCCATTCGCTAGTACGGCTATGGTGCGACCACCCGCATCCAACGCGGTCTTGTGAGCGATTGCGTCGATGCCACGTGCCAGACCGCTGACTACGGTTACGCCGGAGGTTGCCAGGTCGCTGGTCAGTCTACCGGCCGCTTCTCTGCCGTAAGCGGTGGCCCGTCTTGTACCTACCACGGCCACCCCTCGCTGATCCTCAGCCAGCAGCTTGCCTTTCACAAACAGAACCGGAGGGAGGTCGTATATCTCCTTGAGCAAAGGGGGGTATTCCTCATCTTCCCAGGTAAAAGCAGCTATCCCTGAATCCTGCAGGCGCTCGATTTCAGTATCGGGGTCGACTCTTGAGCGCACGGCGGATATCGCCCTGACAGACTTGGACTCTAGGCCCGCCTTGCTGAGTGCGTCGCTGGAGGCGTGCCACGCCTCTGCCATGGAGCCGAAGCGAGCTAGAAGCGTCTGAAACCTGGCCCTTCCTATGGACGGTACGCGCTTGAATGCCACCCAGTACTTCAGCTCGTCTATATGCATTGCTACCTAGCAGCTTAGAGAATTACCGCGCCGGAAAGAGACCTCGCCGATCTGGTTATGCAGTTCAATGGCGGAGAGGGTGGGATTCGAACCCACGGTCCCGATTACTCGGGACACGCGCTCTCCAGGCGCGCCTGTTCGGCCACTCCAGCACCTCTCCAACGATATGCATGACCTGCGTGGCGGAGAGGGCGGGATTCGAACCCGCGAACCCCAGAGGAGTTACCGCTTTTCGAGAGCGGCGCCTTCAACCACTCGGCCACCTCTCCAGGCATGGCTAATTATAGCATGGACATGCGCTATTCGCTTGCTTCTTCCCTGCCTGTGTGCCCGTCTGTGCTTATGTGCCGCCAAACTTGACACGCATGCTCCCGCGGCCTTAGCATGTCCTTGGGGCAAGCGAGCATCCCCAAATGTACTGTGATTAGCTAGGAGATAACGGCCTACCTGTCCCCGCGAACCCGTGGGAGAAGGTAGGCTTTTCCTTTGAGCATCTTGCCTGAAGAAAACCAAAGCTGGGCGGCTGTCATCCTTGCAGCGGGCAAGGGTTCCAGGATGAAGTCGCAGTTGCCCAAAGTGCTTCATCCTGTCTGCGGCAAGCCCATGCTTTCCCACGTAATCCATGCCGTCACACAGGCCATCCATGGCCAACTGGCCGTTGTAGCACCCCCAAATTCTGAGGACATAAGCGGCCAAATAGATGCCTCTATAGCTTGCGTGGAGCAGCATGGAGCAAATGGTACGGGTCATGCCGTCTTGCAGAGCGAATCCGTACTGGCTGGCAGGGCAACCCACGTCCTGGTTGCCTACGGCGATACTCCTCTTCTGCTCCCCGCTACGCTCTCCCAAATGATGCGAAGGCACGAATCATCGGACGCCGCTATCACACTGTTGACCGCTTTTCTAGATTCCCCCCAGGGATTGGGGAGAATCATCCGGAATGGGGATGGGACCGTTGTCGACCTCGTAGAAGATGTCGATGCCGATGAAAGCCAAAGCTCTGTCCACGAGATCAATGCGGGAGTGTACGCGTTTACCTCCGACTGGCTCTGGCCTGCGCTCAGAAAACTGGATCCTTCCGCCTCCGGTGAGTATTATCTGACCGGCTTGGTGAAGCTGGCTGCTTCATCCGGGCTGTTGGTGGATAGTCTCACTTCTTACGATGAGACGGAGATATTGGGCGTCAATACTCGCCTGGACCTGGCTCAAGCCGAACAGGTCATGCGCCGGCGTATCCTAGATAAGTGGATGTTAGAGGGCGTAACCGTAGTGGATCCTCCAACCGCGTACGTAGATGCCTCTGTGGAGATCGGAAGCGATACCGTTATACAACCCAACACCGCCATAAAGGGCGCTAGTCGCGTGGGTAAGAGATGCGAGCTGGGCCCCAACTCCACCGTGCTCGATTCGGTTGTAGGGGACGATTGCAGGGTGATAGCCTCAGTACTGGAGGGCGCTCACCTCGACTCCTCCGTCCACGTCGGGCCGTTCAGTCATCTCAGGCCTGCCACGTTCCTGGAGCGGAACGTTTACATAGGCAACTACGCCGAGGTAAAGAACAGCCGCATCGGACAGGATACGGCTATAGGCCATTTCAGCTACGTTGGTGATGCGGATGTCGGTAGTAACGTGAACATAGGGGCGGGGGCTGTCACCTGCAACTTCGACGGTGAGAAGAAACATAGAACAGTCATTGAAGACGGCGCTTTCATAGGCAGCGATACCATGTTGGTGGCGCCTCTGAGAGTGGGAACGCGCGCCTCCACTGCTGCGGGTTCTGTGGTTACCAGAGATGTTCCTGCGGATAGCTTGGCGGTGGGTGTTCCTGCTAGGATAAGGTCGGCAGCGAGATCAAAATTCAAAAGACCGCCTGCCTAGGGTAGGCCAGTGAAGGACGTGATAGACGCTTGGATAGTGACAGTTCATTATCGATTCTCATCTTGATTCTTTCTAACCTCTCGTTTATTGCCGCTTCACTTGCAGAAGCTGCAGTCCGTAAGCTGTGCCAGCCCGGCGATATCTCTCGTTTCGAATTGTACGCCTCCTCCTCATCTATTGGGCGGATATCATCTCGTTGCACCGGCGCCTTGCAGATGCTCGTCGCCGTGAAGCTGGTTGCCATAACCTTGATTGGTGTTTCGCTGGCTGCCTTGGCCTTCAATGCGTTGGACGGCTCATGGCCTGAGGCCCTGGGCCTTGTTCTTGCCGGGTTGCTCCTCCTTCATCCACTCCAAGCAGTTAGCTACAGAGTAGGGAGAAGATATGCCGCCCAAGTGGCTGCTGCATTCTCCCTTCCCTTGACAACGCTTCTCTGGCTATTCACTCCATTGGCCTGGTTCAGAGAACGTATTGAGGACTTCCTTGGGAATGATGAATCCTCAAACGGTAACGGCTTGACCCGGGGCTCGATGGGGAACCACCCTCAGGTGGAAGAAGAGGTTCGCGAAGCAGACCCTGAAGAAAGGCGCATGATCCAAGCTATCCTCCACCTAGAGCACATGGCTGCAAGGGAAGTAATGGTCCCCAGAGTGGATGTGGACGCCGCCGAGGTAAACACGTCGCTGGAGGACGTTGCGGCTCTGATGGCTCAGGTCGGCCACAGCCGCATACTTGTCTACCGAGATAGCATCGACGACGTCGTTGGGATAGTACACGCCCGTGACGTCCTGCAGAAGACCAGCGCTGGAGAGGAAGTGCCTAACCTTGAAGGCATTGTACGCCCGGCGCTCTTTATACCAGACTCGAAGCCCCTGGATCGATTATTGCGTGAAATGCAGGATAGACGCGCTACCGTAGCCGTAGTAGTCGATGAGTACGGCGGCACTGAAGGCCTTATCACCATGGAAGACCTTCTTGAAGAGATAGTTGGTGAGATAGAAGACGAGTTTACCCAGGAAGAGCCTGAGATAGTTCGCTACGGAGAACATGAGGCGATAATTGATGGACGCGTGACCTTGGACGAAATAAATGAGTTATTCCAAACCTCCATAGAAGGTGAGGGGTTCGATACCTTGGGAGGCCTCCTCTCGACTCAGCTTGGCAAGATACCGGTCACTGGCGACCTGGTTAGCTTGCAAGGCTTGGACCTTCTGGTGGTATCCACCAGCGGCCGTAGAGTCCGCAAAGTGCGCGTGGTGAAGCAGACGTAGACTCAAATGTGCAGTTGGCCCACTATTTTCGGTGTAGATTTAACAAAACCTTGGCACTCCTTGGCTGAATGACTTGACATGAAGCATGCGTATACCTATGATTGTCATGGCCTGACTCTGGCAGGTCTGTTTTGTTTGCCCTATGAGTCGGAACTGGAATGATCGGTTAATTTTGGTCGTTTCACCGAGAGGAGAATGATTCAATGCCTGTATTCAACAAACGGTTTGTCGGAACGCTAATCGTTCTTTCTGTTTTAGCACTTTTCATTACGGCTGCCTGCACCGGTCCTGAAGGTGACCAGGGGGCTCAAGGTGACCAGGGGGCTCAAGGTGACCAGGGGGCTCAAGGTGACCAGGGGGCTCAGGGTGACCAGGGGGCTCAGGGTGACCAGGGGGCTCAGGGTGACCAGGGAGCTCAGGGTGACCAGGGGGCTCAGGGTACCCAAGGAGAACAGGGGGCGTCCGGCCCTACTCAGCCGGCTAGCATCCTCTTGGCGCCTGCCGGTGATGCCAACGGTACACAACCGCTGGTTGTAGAAGCCGGCACTCCTACGTTCACCGTAGTTGGGTCAGGTTTCCCAGCCGGCAGTTTCGTGCTTGGAGAGATCCTGACTCCTGACGGAGTTTCTCTCTTCCTTGACCACGAAGGCGGCGATGTCGAGACTACGTCCGGAGGAACGTTTGTAGCCGGTTTCTCCGCGGGCAATAGAAATCTTGGTTCTGGCGTCTACTCCATAATCATCACAGTCGCGGGTGGTCAGGGCAACATCACTGCCTCCGCTCCACTGGTTGTCAGCTAGTAACAGTTCCAATGGCCCAATTGCAAAGGGGGAGCCCCTCATTATGAGGCTCCCCCTTCTTAATCCCACCGCTGCCTAGCCATATCCAACATGCCCCCCGTCATTGCGAGGATCGGAGCAATCCGGCGGTGGTGTGGCGCCTTAAGAGCGCACCTCCCTCGTCATGCCGCACAAGCGGAGGAGGGAGAGTCACATTGCAAGTGCAAAACCTGATCTGAGAAGATTTCGGCGGTAATGGGGTATCCCAGCCACTTGCGAGGAGTATTGTTGTAGGTCTGTACCAACTCCACAGACCACTGTTTATACAGCTCCGCAGGGCCATGTCCTGGGCAGGCCATACCTCATACGTCCAATGGTGTTTTCCACACCATCCTTTTCTGCCATGGGCAGTGGGTATCGCAGAAGAAGGTCTCAATACCCAACTTGTGAAGTTGGTGCTGACGTGCGAACTCCGTACCGTTGTTGAAGGTGACCCTCTTGCGCCACTATGGTGGCAAAGCGCCCAGCACTGGGTCGTAGCCATTGTAGATGACGAGCTATCGGCTTGCCGCGATTTGGCGGGTTGAGTATCCCGAGGAATGTAAGACGGGCCATTTCACACCGCTCTTCAATGTTGGGATGCTTAAATCCGTTACCGTCGGCGGGGGTGGTTTAATTCGAGCGGGGACTGACCGACTCCTCAGCATGACAGGCACCCTCCTCCCGTCATTGTGAGGAACCGAAGCAATCCGGCGGTGGCGTGGCGCCTTTACGAGCGCAGCCGACGAAGAATCCCATCCCCCACAGAGCCATTCCCCCTTGACTTGGCCGCTCCACTTCCAAAGCAACAAATAAGGGAGGTTGCCACTTCAAGGGCAACCTCCCTTATTACGTCGTTTTCTATCTGGGGCGCTGGCCTATTTCCCCGCCACAACCAACGCAGACGACGCCTTGGTGTTGGATGGCATAGCCGTCACCTCTATGGAGTACAAACCCTCCGCTACAGGCGAAGCCGTGGTCCACTGAGACATGAACGTCCCTGCCAGGCCCACAAACTGTGCGCCTCCAACCCGGCTGATAGGCACTACAAGACCGTTTGAGCCCACCAGGTCTACCTGCAACTGCTCGCCCTCAGTGAAGCCGGACCCGTACACAACTACATGAACCGGGTCATCTGGGCTGATGACTACTGGCTGATCACTGCTCGGATCAGTGGTATCGTCATCGGCTACTGCCAGAATGATGTTTAGCGGTAGGGTATCACCCTGATCCCCCTGCGGCCCCTGAGGTCCCTGAGGTCCCTGAGGTCCCTGAGGTCCCTGAGGCCCCTGGGGTCCTTGAGGCCCCTGCGGCCCTTGGGGTCCTTGAGGCCCCTGAGGCCCCTGAGGCCCCTGACCTCCCTGCTCACCCTGACGCCCTTGAGGTCCCTGGGTGCCTTCCGAGCAAGCTGCGGCAACAAATAAGGTTAGAACAGATACAACTAAAAGAGTCAGAAAAGTACGTTTATTAGCAAGACGCACAACAAACCTCCTCATCCGGCTTGCTGGAGAGCAGCGTATAATTGCGATAGCTTTTGTGAAATGCGGAAACTCTGTGCAAATTCGTAACAATCCGCTATGATAGCCCGCCTAATCATAGGCACAGCCATGTCGTATGTCAAGACCTAATGGTGAATACTTGAAATTTGTGGTCACCTGTTGCTATATTGAACCACTGTTGCCCCTGTAGCTCAGAGGATAGAGCGCTGGCCTCCGGAGCCAGGTGCGGCGGTTCGAGTCCGCCCAGGGGTACCAGGACCTACCGCTCCGAACCCTGGCCTACGACTCTCAGAAGAGCAGCTGCCATTTCTCAGTCGACACACAAAACTGAACTACTCTTGGGTGGTCGATTTGTATACAACCATGAGTCTCGGTTTCCGCCTCGCACTGTCTCATGTGCCGCACGGCTCTGTGCTACGGGTTCAAGCCAGCTTTTCGTGGAGGCGTTGGAAGAAGCGGTCGAATTGAGACTTGGCTGCGCTGCTCATGAAGCGCTGGCCCACTCTGGCAAGCGCGCCGGTCACCGTCACGTCGCCGTCAAAGGTGACGGAGGTAGCGTCCCCTTCCGGCGCGAGGGAGACCAAGGCCTCGCCAGTCAGGTTTGTCATTGGGCCGGCGCCGGTGACCCTCATCCGGTATGAGGAGAGAGGCTTCCTGTCCGAGATCTCCAGCGTGCCGTTGAATGAACCGGAAAAGACACCCACCTTCATGCCTATCTCGATCTCGTAGCTGTCGGGCGAGACGGTGGTGAACTTCTGGACGCCCGAGATACACTCGCTCACGACATCGGGGTCGAGGAGGGCGTCCCAGACGCGTTCTCGGTCGGCGTCGAACTTGTATATCCCGTTCAGCTTCATGGAAGAAATATAGCACGGAGCCCGTGTCCTGTGCGAGGGGCGCTTTGCAGAACCTCGATATGGCACGGCAAAGTGCCGTCGGAAGGCGTGAATTACCTTGTCAATGCAGGCGGTATTTGCTACACTTCCAGCGACTAGGGCATAGGTGCGCCAAGCCCAAAATAGTGCGTCAAGGGGGTGATGCATTGTGAAAGTCCCAGTGGAGATTACCATCAACGGAAAGGCTTATAGCGGGGAGGTTGAGCCGCGCCAGTTGCTCGTTCACTTCATCCGGGAGGACGCAGGGCTGACTGGCACGAAAGTGGGATGCGACACAAGCCAGTGCGGTTCATGTACGGTGCAGCTGGACGGTGCAGCGGCGAAGGCGTGCACGGTGCTCACCGTTCAGGCGTCGGGTAGCTCCGTCAGGACCATTGAGGGGATCTCGGACGGGGTCGACCTGCATCCGCTACAGGAGGCGTTCTGGAACAAGCACGGCTTGCAATGCGGGTTCTGTACGCCTGGAATGATAATGGCGGCAGAGGAGTTGCTCCGGACCAACCCCTCGCCGACGCGAGAGGAGATTCGCCACGGGCTGGAGGGCAACATCTGCCGGTGCACCGGATACCAGAATATCGTGCGGGCGGTCGAAGAGGCCGCCGAAGCGATGAAAGGCGGTTAGGCCATGACTACACGAGTATTCAGTTCCGGCATACGTCGCCGCGAGGACCCGAGGCTCATCACGGGCCTGGCCTCCTACACGGACGATATCAAGCTGCCTGGCATGGCGCACGCGGCGATTCTTCGCAGCATGTACGCCCACGCCGCAATCAAGTCGGTGGACACCAGCGGAGTGGTCAACCAGCCGGGCGTTATCGCAGTTTACACGGGTGCAGACACGGAGGGGGCGCTTAACGGGATACCCTGCGCGTGGCTGATTCCCAACTCCGACCTGAAGACACCTGCGCATCCCGCCATTGCCAAGGACAGGGTGCGGTACGTCGGTGACGCGGTTGCGGTGGTGGTTGCGGAGACCCGGTATCAGGCCGAGGACGCTCTGGAGTACATAGAGGTGGAGTATGAGCCGATGGACGCCGTCCTCAACCCGAAGGAGGCTGCCCAGGACGGCGCGCCGCAGCTTCACGACGACGCCCCCAATAACATCGCTTTCACGTGGGCAGTGGCCGGAGGTGACGCGGACGCGGCCTTCGCGGAGGCGGACGTTACCGTCAGCGACGTCATCACGCTGCCGAGGCTTATCGCCAACGCGATGGAGCCGCGCTCGGCTATCGCTCAGTGGGTTGCCCCTACGGGCGAACTGACGCTCTGGAGCACGTCGCAGAACCCGCACATCGCGCGGTTCCTCACGTCGGTCGTGACGGGAGTCCCGGAGCACAGGATACGGGTGATCGCGCCGGAGGTTGGCGGAGGATTCGGGAGCAAGATCCCGTTCTACCCGGACGAGGCTATCGCGTCGTTCTGCTCAATGCGTCTGGGCATACCGGTGAAATGGACTGAGACTCGGAGCGAGAACTACCTGATTACTACCCAGGGCCGCGATCACGTCGAAGAGGTGGAGATGGCGGCCACTGCAGACGGGAAGATAACGGGCCTCCGCACGACGGTGTACGCGGGTCTTGGCGCATATCTCTCGACCGCGAGCCCGGGCGTCCCGACCATCCTCCACGGGCTGATGTATTCGGGCGCATACGACATTCCGAACATCAGCGGGACAATCTACGGCGTGTTCAACAACGGGACTCCGGTGGACGCCTACCGCGGCGCCGGTCGTCCGGAGGCTACGACGCTGATAGAGCGTCTTGTAGACCTTCTGGCGGCGAAGCTGGGTATGGACCCGGTGGACGTGCGCCGGAAGAACCTGATCCCCAAGTTTGAGAACGGGCACGACGTTGCGACAGGCATCACTTACGACAGCGGTGACTACGAGGCAACACTGGACACCTGTCTGAACGCTGCGGGCTACTCGTCGCTCCGCGCGGAGCAGGAGCGGGCGCGGCAGGAGGGCCGCTACGTCGGCATCGGCGTATCCACGTACGTGGAGATATGCGGCCTTGGGCCTTCCCAGGTGGCGGGCGCGGTCGGCTTCCAGGGTGGGCTCTGGGAGAGCGCCATCGTTCGCTTCCACCCCACGGGCAAGGTGAACGTGATGATCGGATCTTCGCCGCACGGCCAGGGGGAGGAGACCACCTTCGCCCAGATTGTGGCGGGGGAGGTGGGTGTGGACGTGGACGACGTTGAGGTCATCCACGGGGACACCGACCTGACGCCGATGGGCTGGGGGACGTACGGGAGCCGGACAACAGCTGTGTCCGGCGCGGCGGTAACGCTGGCGACACGCAAGATAAAGGAGAAATCGAAGGCGCTGGCGGCACACCTGCTGGAGGCCGCGACGGAGGACATCGAGTACGAGGATGGCCGCTTCTTCGTGAGGGGGTCGCCCGACCAGCACAAGACGATACAGGACATTGCGCTCATGGCCAACGTGGCCTGGGACATGCCGGAGGGCATGGAGCCGGGCCTTGAGGCCAGCGCGTTCTACGACCCGCCGAACTTCACCTACCCCTTCGGCGCGCACCTGGCGGTGGTCGAGGTGGATCCGGCTACGGGCCAGATCGATCTGCAAAAGTACTACGCGGTCGACGATTGCGGCGTGCAGATAAACCCGATGATCGTCGAGGGCCAAGTGCACGGCGGAGTGGCTCAGGGAGTGGGGCCGGTGCTTTGGGAGGGGGTAGTCTATGACGACGACGGCCAGCCTCTCACTGGCACTATGCTGGACTACGCCCTGCCTCGGGCCGACGGCCTGCCGGACATAGAGGTGCGGTCCAACACCACGCCGTCGCCTCACCATCCGCTGGGGGTGAAGGGCGTGGGCGAGGCCGGCACCATTGCCTCGACGCCCACGGTCTACAACGCGGCGATGGACGCACTGCGGCCGCTTGGGATTACTCGAATTGACATGCCTTTGACGCCCGAGAAGGTGTGGCGGGCTGTCCAGGAAGCGCGGAACGGAGGCTAGCCATGTATCCAGCAAACACAACCTACCATCGCGCCGGCTCGGTGGCCGAGGCGGTGCAGTTGTTAGCCGGCAATGAGGGCGCGATGGTGCTGGCCGGCGGCCACAGCCTGATTCCAGCGATGAAGCTGCGCCTGGCGATGCCCGCCGCGCTTGTGGATATCGGGCACATTGAGGCACTCAAGGGCATCACTGCGAACGGCGGCGCGCTTTCCATCGGCGCGCTGACGACATTCGCGGAGATCGCGTCGAGCGACCTCGTCAGGCAGCACGCGCCGGTGCTTGCGGAGGCTACGGGGATGGTGGGAGACCCCGCAGTGCGCAACCGCGGCACAATAGGGGGGAATGTGTCTCACGGCGACCCGGCGTCCGACCCGCCAACGGCCCTTACTGCTCTGGGCGCGACCTATAATGTGAGCGGGCCAGGCGGGGAGCGCAGTATAGTGGCGTCCGATTTCGCTACGGGGCTGCTGGAGAACGTACTGGAGGAGAACGAGATTCTCACCAGTGTGTCGGTTCCCTCCCTTCCTTCCGGTGCCGGATCCGCCTACGTCAAGTTCCCCCATCCAGCTTCGCGCTACGCCGTGGTCGGAGCCGCGGCAATCGTCGCTGTCCAGGGGGGAAGCTGCTCATCAGCAAGCGTGGTGATTGGCGGCGTCGAGACAACGCCGACTAGGGCTTCGTCCGTGGAGGCGGCGCTGGTTGGGTCTGACCTGGGCGATGGCGCGCTGGCCGCGGCGGCCGCGGCGCTTGCAAGCGACTTGACCGGCGACCCCATGAGTGACATCTTCGCCTCGGACGAGTACAGGAGGGCGATGGCGGCGGTGTACCTGCGCCGCGCTCTTGGAATTGCCGCGTCACGGGCAGGTTAGGGCGTCTCTGGCGCATCCGGGATAGACACAAGGCCATAGAGGACTCAGAAGTTGGAGCAGACTACCGTCACTTCCATGCCAGCTTCGGTTGATGAACTGCAGGCCGCGCTTCGCAACGAGCTGTACGTCGCCGACCGGGCGTTGGCTATGTCAATCTACCTGGCATTGCAGCTCAAACGCCCGTTGTTCCTAGAAGGAGAGGCGGGCGTCGGCAAGACGGAGGTGGCAAAGGCCCTGTCCTCCGCGCTGGGGGCACGCCTCATCCGGATGCAATGCTACGAGGGGCTGGACGTGAGCCAGGCGGTCTACGAGTGGAACTATTCTCGCCAGTTGCTGCACATCAGACTGCTGGAGGCCTCGGGCGGCGTTGACCGGAAGGATGCGGAGCGGGAGCTGTTCAGCGAGGAGTTCCTGATAAAGCGACCACTCCTCCAGGCGCTTGAGGGCGCGGGCCCGACGGTGCTGCTGATAGACGAGCTTGACCGCGCCGACGAAGAGTTCGAGGGCTACCTACTGGAGATGCTGTCTGATTTCCAGATAACCATTCCGGAGGTTGGTACTTACACGACGGATGAGCCGCCGGTGGTGGTCATCACCTCCAACCGGACCCGTGAAATCCACGATGCTCTGAAGCGCCGGTGTCTGTATTACTGGATCGATTACCCGGACCTTGAAAAAGAGATGCAGATCGTGCGTAGCAAGGTCCCGACAGCGAGTCAGACGCTGGCTGCGCAGGTAACCTCCTTCGTGCAGGAGTTACGGGCAACTGAGCTTTACAAGGTCCCGGGTGTTGCTGAAACCCTGGACTGGACGGCGGCGCTGGTTAGCCTGAACGAGAATAAGCTTAGCCCGTCGGTGATAGACGATACGTTGGGCGTCATGCTGAAGTACCGAGAGGACGTGCAGATGGTGCGGGGAGAGCAGACCCGTGCCCTGCTCAACCGGGCGTTGCAGCGCGGGACACGTCGCGGTGGCAGGCGTGGCTAGCGACCGGTCCGGTCACATTCTCCACAATATTCTGCTGTTTGGCTACCTGCTGAGGCGCCTAGGACTCAATGTTCACGAGGGGCGCATGGTGGACGCCGTCCGCGTGCTGGAGGACATCGGCATGACGCGCCGGATGGACGTGTGGTCCGCGCTGCGTACGCTTCTGGTGCACCGCAAGGACGATCTTCCGCTGTTCGACGAGGCGTTTGAGGTGTTCTGGCGCCAGCGCAAGGACCGCATGTCGTCGCTAGACCTGCGCTCCATGGGCGAGCAGCGTCGTTATCGAAGAGTGGAGGCCGGCCCGCCTCCGCCGGGACGCCCGGACGATGGCTCCAATTCAGAGGACCAGGACGCAGAGGAGCAGTACGACCGCATCGACCTGACGCGGACGTTCAGCGCGAGAGAGGTGCTTCGGGATAAGGACTTCGCCGAGTTCACGCCGGAAGAGGTGCGGCAGGCAAGGCAGTTGATGGCCTCGCTCCAGTGGAATCCCGGCCTGAGGCTCACCCGTCGGCAGGAACGTGGGAATGGGCCAAGGCTGGACGTCCGGAGGACGCTGCGGTATAGCGCGCAGTACGGGGGCGAGCTCTTGCGCCTGAAGACCCGGCGGCGCAAGGAGAAGGCCCGCCGGCTAGTAGTCATTTGCGACGTCAGTGGCTCCATGGAGCGGTACACCCGGATGCTGCTCCATTTCATCCACAGCCTCTACTCGGGCCTGGGAAGCCAGGTGGAGGCGTTCCTGTTCGCAACGAGACTGACCCGCATTACCAAGCAATTGGGGCAGCGGGACATAGACCAGGCCGTGGGTGAGGTTGCCAAGGCGGTGCCGGACTGGTCGGGTGGGACGCGCATCGGGGCGGCGATCAGGGAGTTCAACTTCATATGGGCGCGTAGGACGCTGGGCTGGGGCTCCATTGTGCTCATCGTGTCCGACGGCTGGGACCGCGGCGAGCCCGAAGCTCTCAGCGATGAGATGGCGCGCCTGCAACGGAGCTGCCGGCGCTTGATATGGCTGAACCCCCTGGCTGGAGCTGAGGACTATGAGCCGTTGACACAGGGCATGCGGGCCGCTGCTCCCTACCTCGACGACCTGCTACCGGTGCATAACCTGGCGGCGCTGCTAGACCTAGCGCGTCACTTGAACGGCCTGACGACGAGCTGGCCGGTGCGCAGGCAGGTCCCCCCATCGGTGGCTGAGACGGCGGAGGTTGTGACCGCGCCGCCGGGCCAGCGGTCGTGGCACGCGGGTGCGAATCCTTCCTTCCGCCACCCAATGTGGGGGCGTGGCTCCGGGGAGCGTGGAGCGTAGGATAGGGTAGACCTAGGCTTGAGGGTCACGCTAGCATCATGTGCTCCCCTTTGGTTCCCCAGCGGGGTCTCCGGTGGCCGAGACGCCTCCCACGACGGCTCCTACCTCGGCGTCGGCCGGAACGCTGAAGGCGTAGGAAGAAGCGCCGACATAGGTGTCCGCACGTCCCAGTCGACGCCGTCAGACTATAGATTCGTCTCTTCCCATCAGCTTTTCTCTTCCTGATTGAATGCCTATCTAGAGACGTGAACAGGTCATGACGTATTCTGCCACATCGATTGAATTGATTGTTGTACATCACCAAGATAGACTTGACTTGAGTGATTGGCAGCCAGGATTGAAAGAAGAGCGGTTGAATCCGCAGTTAGCGGAGATTGGAGAATAGATGGAGTCTGAACAGAAAATAGTCTGTGTACTTTATGATGACCCTGTTGAGGGCTATCCACCGCGATACGCGCGAGAGGACATACCTGTACTGGCAGCATACCCGGGTGGACAGACTATGCCTTCGCCAAGCGCGGTCGACTTCGTCCCTGGAGAACTTCTCGGATCGATTTCAGGCGGCTTGGGACTGCGAAAATTCGTGGAGAGCCGTGGTCACAGGCTGGTTGTTACGGCCGATAAAGATGGTTACGATTCGGCCTTCGAAAAGGAAGTTGTCGATGCTGACGTGGTAATATCGCAGCCTTTCTGGCCCGCTTACCTTACTGCGGATCGGATAGCGAAGGCCCCCAACTTGCGGCTGGCAATTACTGCCGGAATCGGTTCTGACCACGTTGATTTGAGGGCGGCGATCGATCGGAACATAACTGTTTGTGAAGTCACTTATTGCAATAGCATCAGTGTTGCAGAACACGCGGTTATGCAGATACTTGCCCTCGTCAGGGACTACATTCGTCAATACCACTTGATTGTGCAGGGCGGTTGGGACATAGCGGACGCTATATCCCGCTCCTATGATATCGAGGGAATGAGCGTAGGCGTGGTGGGTAGCGGGCGTATTGGACTGGCGGTGTTGAAGCGTATGAAGCCCTTTGACGTAGCGCTGCACTACACGGACCGTCACCGTCTTCCCACTCAGACGGAGGAAGAGTTGGGGCTTACCTTCCATTCCGACGTGGAGTCTCTGGTCAAAGTCTGCGATGTTGTGAGCATTCATGTTCCGCTGCATCCGGAAACGGAGCATCTCTTCAATGACGAGCTGATCTCCACGATGAAGCGAGGTTCCTATTTGGTCAATACGGCGCGGGGGAAAATTTGCGATAGAGACGCAATCGTAAGGGCGCTCGACAATGGCCAGTTGGCCGGTTACGCGGGTGACGTCTGGTTTCCACAGCCGCCGCCGAAGGACCACCCTTGGCGCACCATGCCCAACCATGCAATGACTCCGCATACATCGGGCACTTCGTTGTCAGCTCAAGCTCGTTATGCCGCCGGAGTAAGGGAAATCTTGGAGTGTTGGTTCGAAGGCAGGCCCATCAGAGACGAATACCTTATTGTGCAAGGCGGCCATCTTGCTGGTGCAGGGGCCCATTCTTACAGTGAGGGGGATACAACAGGCGGTTCTGACGAAGCTGCCCGCTTTAGGAGATGAGACCTCCCGCACTGCACCTCAGGCGCAAGCCACTACTTAGCTGTGCGCGATGTCATGTGGCTTGCCGCCCCGGCCCGCCAGTCACCGTTGGTTGCGTTAGTTAAGGAAGGATATACCGGGAGCGTCTGCTTCTACGCATGGCGCTCTGACGCAGCGGCAGAGGGCCGGGCTAGAGACTGCAGCGGCGCTTCGTGGAAGTGGACTTGGTTCCGCGAGTAACTGTTGGGTGGGCATTGGCGATTCGAGCCTCTGGTCGTGTTCCACTGTACCGTACGTCATGGTCCAATGACGCCTCTCTGACGGTTGCTCATTAGTTGGGTATGGCAGCGTATGGTAGTAAGTGGAGTATCTCATAGGGCTGCCAAAAGCCCGGGTGAGATTATTGCAGTCTCATTTTCGCTGACTGCCTACAAACCTGGCAGCGAAAATGGTACGAACGGTGGGCAACGGCTTGGCCTATTTCGTTAGAATAGTAGAACAACTGGAAGGTAGTAAAAGTGATACGACCCCCCCTTTAGACCGGTTTCATGCCCAATTTTGTTTCGCGCGGCTCCGGCGGTGGCTTAAAACAGGCGCGGGGATTCTTTTGGCTTATTGGGCCGCAGAATGACAAATGGGGAACGAGTACATATGATTGCTGTAAGTTACCTCCAATGCTATAATCCCCCGCTACAGGGCGCGGCGCGGCTGCCCAATGAGGGTCTACCCAGAAGAGGAGGAGAGCGATGCAGTCAGCAGACAGCGGCTATCCAGTTCGGTTCGAGGTTGACTATCCAGAGGCCCCATCCAAAGGGCTGGCGCTCCTTGGGGTGCTTTTCCTGATCAAGGGACTTCTGCTCATTCCCCACATTATAATTCTCTACGTCCTCGGAATTGCCGGCTTCATCGCCTTCTACATTGGCTATTGGGCGGTGCTCATAACCGGCAGGTACCCCCAGGGCCTCTTCGCCTTCGTAGTCGGCGTCCAGCGATGGAGCACGAGGACAGACTCATGGATGTACGGCGAGGTGGACAGATACCCGCCATTCAGCCTGAGCGCGGTAGACTACCCGGCACGGTTCGAGGTTGACTATCCTGAGGCCCCATCGAAAGGGCTGGCGCTCCTTGGGGTGCTTTTCCTGATCAAAGGCCTCCTGCTCATTCCACACCTTATAATTCTCTCCGCTCTGGGCTTTGTCTCATTCGTCGTCGTCTATGTAGGCTACTGGGCGGTGCTCGTAACTGGCAGGTACCCCAGGGGGCTGTTCGACCTTGTGGTTGGGGTCCAGCGCTGGTCCTACAGGGCGAACGCTTGGTTCGCCGGGCTTACGGACCGCTATCCGCCGTTCACCCTGAGCAGCTAGGGCTTACGTAGAATAGACGGGTAGGGCATCTCTTTTAGTCAATCTTAGAAGCAGTTCGCGGTGGGTGTCTCAGAGAAGACGGCCGTGCACCGCCGGATTGCTTCGGTTCCTCGCAATGACGGAGGGTGTGACTGGTAGGGCGGTTCGCGTAAATCGCCCTGCTAAAGGGGCTGATGCTATATCACACCCTGCCGGCGCAATTGCAGCAGGTCATCTTTTGAATACCCAAGGTCTGAGTATATCTCTTCATTATGCTGACCCAGTATTGGAGCGGGACGGCTCGTGCTCCACGGCGCTTTGGGCAGCCTGAACACTTCACCCGGTATCTGGGTCTTCCCTATTACGGGGTGCTCTATTTCAGTAAAATACTCTCTCTCCGCTAGCTGAGGGCAGTTCACCAGGTCTTCGGAAGTCTGCACGACTGCCGCCACAAAGCCTTCCGACATTGTGGTGTTGAAGTAGTCAAATTTATTCCACTCCTTCAATACCGGCAGCAGAATTTCGTCTAGCTCCTCCAGATGCTGTTGGCGATCTGACTCCGTGGCAAACCTTGCGTCGTCCAGGTCGGCACGGCCCAGTAGACTCACGTATTCCGCAAAAGATGCGCGCTGCCGGCCCTTTTGGAAAGTGGGGCCTATGTGCCCTTTTTGAGCGGAGACTATACCCTCGAACTTAGTGCCCTTGGTGGAGCCGCTTTCTATCTTGGGAGCGCGCCTTTCTATGGAGCCGTTGTAGATGTACCTGATGGAGGAGGTGTAGTGGTGTGATGCCGCTACTTCAGCCATCGATAGGTCTATGCTCTGCCCCTGGCCGTTCAGCCTGGCCGTAAACAGGGCCGCCGACGTTGCGTAAGCCGCTATGATGCCCCCCATCCAGAGCGTTTGGGGATGGCCGTGCTTGAGTGGCTCCCGGCCGTAGGCTCCGCTGGTGTACATGATGCCGCCCATGGCTTGGTACAGAAGATCGTTGCCTTGGAAGTCTCTGTATGGGCCGCTCCGTCCAAACGGCGTGATCGATGTCACCACAACGCGCGGGTTTATTTGTTCTATCTCTTCATAGCCCAGTCCAAGGCTGTCCAGATAGCCCGGATCGCAGCTTTCTATAAGGCCGTCAGCCTTCTTCAACATCTCCTTGAAGATCTCTCTACCCTGTGCCGTTTCCAGACTGAGGGTAACCCCTCTTTTGTTGTTGTTCAGGTAGAGATAGGACAGGCTCTTCTCCGGGTGCGGCTCGTCATGATGGAACGGTCCAAGGCGCCGAGAAGGATCCCCCACGCCGGGCGATTCTATTTTGATTACGTCGGAACCGTAATCACCGAACAGCCTGGCGGCAAACGGCCCGGATATCCCCGTGCTCAAATCCAGAACTCTGTATTGTCCCAGTCCGGTTGTTGTAGTCATGGCTGCTAAATCCTCAGCTTCTTTCTATAGTCCGGATCGATGGCAGCCACGGCCCCTTCTTCCACTTGCTTCTCAAGGTTGGTGGCCCTGGGGTTCCCCGGGCTGACCGGCTCCTTTCCTATGGCATTGGTCTCGTACATCCTTGCGATGTCAGCCTCGTCCAGGCCCAGGAGCTCGCTCAATACATACTCGTTGTGTTCGCCCAGCATGGGAGCGGGCCTGCGAATATAAGAAGGCGTTTTGGACATCTTCCAAGGCCGCCCAAAATAGAGACGCGTCCCAACGCCGGTATCCGGGTGGTGTGCAACTCTTTCAAAAAACTCGCGATCTTTGATGTGAGGGTTCAGAGTGAAGTCCCTGCCGTCCATTACCGCTATGGCCGGAACGCCGGCTTTCTGGAGCTGGTTCATCAGCTCTGTCTGGTCTTTGTCCTTCGTCCACTCGCTTATATGGCCGTCAAGCTCATCCTGGTTGCGCCAGCGTAATATGGGGTCGGCAAACCTGTCCTCCTCCGCCCACACTGGAGACCCCATCTCCTTGACCAAGGCGTCCCATTGATCGTCCGTTTCGGCGGTAATGGCTATCCATCTATCGTCGCCCTTGCATTGATAGACCCCATGGGGCGATAGGTAGTTGTGCCGGTTGCCCATGGAATTTCCGCTGCGGCCATTGGAAATGTAGTCCATGATGGAGTCACCCATTGTGGACACGCCTATCTGGTACATGGCAAAGTCCACCCATTGTCCCTCACCGGTGCTATTGCGGTGATGCAACGCGGCCAATACGGCGAACACGGCCATCCAGCCCACGTGCTGATCGAAGAAGGAGATGCCAACCCGGCGAGGGCCTTCGTCCGGGTAGCCGGCAAACTGGCTGAGACCGCAGGTCAACTCGAACATTCTGCCTATTCCTGCATACGACCGCCAGGGCCCCGTATACCCGAACCCCGTATTGGATAGATAGATTAGGTCCGGCTTGATCTGACGGAGCTCTTCATAGCCCAGGCCAAGGCGGTCCATGGTGCCTGCCCTGTTGTTTTCTATGATAACGTCGGACACCCTGACTATGTCTTTGAAGGCTCTAACGGAGTCATCCTCCTTTAGATTCAGGGTCACCCCAACCTTGCTTCTCTGCAGTGTGTTGAAGCTGCCGTCCCTATCCCAATGCCTTTCACCAGGTTCGTTTTCCGGGAATACTCCCCCCTCTGTTCTGAAAAGGGTATGGCTGTCAACCTTGATCACCTCCGCCCCCATGTCTGCCATGATGTGCAACGCCGTTGGCATTGCAACCATGGTAGTGGAGTCTATGATTCGCACCCCTTCAAGCGCTCCGCTCATCTTTCACCTCGCAACATAACGTTCAGCCATACTAGCCCGATAATTACAAAGCGACAGCTCAAGAATAAATGAGCTGCCGCTTTGCCATTTCCACCTTGATTAGTACCACCCCGGGGTTCACGCTGCCCGCTCTTCGCCTCTTAGTGAGGGATGGGCAGGGTTACCGGGTGGCCTGGGTTGGGCAGGTACACGGTCCCTGTGCCCTCCGCCACCGTATTGCCCAGCTGGTTGACCCCGCAGATCTGCACGTCAGCGGCAAAGTAGGTCTCAGAGCCAACCTGCTCGGTGCGCTTTTGAGTCACTTCACCGTTGAGCCACATGGTGTCGCCGTATAGCCAGTGCTCAGGTACACAGATATCAAGGCTGCGAACAAAGGCGTCGTCGCCCATCCAGTGAGTGAGCACCTGTCCGGCCAGGCAGACGCGCTGAATGCCGCGGCTTGGAGGCGACTTGAAGCCCATCTCCTGGCAGGAGAGGATGTCCTCAAAGCTCTGGTCGGCGTCCCAGTAGGGCCAGTTGGTGGTTGGGTTGGTCACAACTCTGCCTGGGTACTTCTCCTTCAAGTCGTGGTAGACAAGAGCGCCCAGGGCCAGGGACTTGGCTTCAGCTACCACCCAGGCCATCATGTCGGACAAAGTCAGGGGCCCCTTGACCAGTTGAGGCAGCTTCTCGCCAACTTCCACGTCGTCCCAGTAGCGTAGGAGCTTGCCGCGTGGTTCGGGTTCGGCCTCAATGTCGCTCTCGAGATTGTGGATCTCCTCGTCGGAATAACGGTAGATATCCCTGGGCTCGATCATATCCTTGCCGCGCTCGTAAGCCACCATGGTGTTGACGCCCGTAGCGGTGCCAATGAGACCTCCATAGGAGTTGCGGTACACCACGGAGGACTCTACGTGGGCGGCATCGTGGCCCCAAGCCATATCGGCGTTTCCTGCGTCGCTGATTTTGATACTGCTGTTCAGTCGATCACCGACGCGGATGATGTCGCTCCATTCTAAGGAGGCGCGTGTGAGGAATGGGGAAACGCCGTACTGCTTGCTGGCGTAGGGGCCTGCCGAGTTGGGAGTCCTCACCGCCACCACGAAGGTGGGAGGAGCGATCATGCTGTTGTACTTGGTAGCAACCCCGCTGTTGGGGTCTTTGTACAGCAGGTTGGGGTCGCCCAACGCTGCGCAGAATCGGCGGATAGTCAGCCAGTCAGCCAGATCGGTGCCTGTGGGAACGTCGTCAACCTCCTGGCCAATCAGTTTTTTAGCGTCATCAACAAAACCTTTCAAATCGCTATCCATCTTGCCTCCTTCAAGCTGAGATGCAACTGTACTGGGCGCCGGTGCATACTGCGGCGCAACATCGATTAGGGTATATCTCAGAAAACGTGTTTCGTCAATAGCCCCGTTGCATGTCCGTCCCACTTACCCAGCCTGCAAGAAAGGTACGTCCAGTTCCCCGCAGATATCTCTGAACCAATCTACTACCTCGCGGTGCAGCGGGATGCCATTGGCCTTGCGTTCTTGTTCCACCTCAAACTCGGGAAGTCCCGGGTAAAGTACGCGGTCGTGGCCTGGAGCGGCAGGCGTCTCCCTCAACGTTCGCAGCAGTTCATCCATCATCTCCTTGAACTGGTCAACAGGAGCGAAAGCGTCTATGCGGTAGGCCGCCACCATGTGGGAATAGTTTCCTATGACTCCCGCCGTCATGCCGGAGCCGTTCCCTGAGAGGATGCCGCATAGGATGTCCACCACCGCGCCCAGACCGTATCCCTTGTGCGACCCCAACTCTCTGGTAGCGCCCAACGGCAGCCCGTAGTACACGTCGGGGAGGGGCGTTGGAGTCATGAGGGGGGTTCCGTTCTCGTCGGAAAGCCAGCCGCCCTCTACGTCGATCTCCAGTCTCCTTGCCAGGTCGAACTTGTTGGACGCAACAGCGCTGGTAGCAATGTCCAGCACAAACGGAGGTTCGCTCTTCGCTGGCGCCGCTACGGCAATGGGATTGGTGCCCAGGCGCGGCTCCCGGCCAAACGTTGGCAGTACGGATGGACGGGTGCTCGTCATGCACACGCCTATCATGTCGTGTCCCAGCGCCATCATAGCATGATAAGAAGCCATGCCCAGGTGCTTGCCGTTGTGCACCGTGACCATTCCTATCCCCGTGCTTTCCGCCTTTCGGATGGCGACCTCCATGGCGGCGGGCGTTGTGATGATTCCCAGTCCTCCGTCGGAGTCTATGTTGGCCGTGGCCGGCGTCTCCCTCACTATTCTTACGTTGGGCTGTGGATTTAGGAGCCCGCCGTTGTAGTCTGCTACGTATTTGCGCAGCTGATTAGATACTCCGTGGCTATCTATGCCCCTTAGGTCGGCGGAGACCAGCACGCTTGCCCCAACCTCGGCATCGGCGTGAGGCACGTTCAATTTTTGAAAGATGGCGCTTACCGTCCGGTGAAGGTCGGCTTCCTCCACCAATAGCATGTCCTCTTCTGGTATGGCAAATCTCTTCAGCATCTATCCCTCCGTATGAGTACCAGGCAATGATAATCCCTAACTACCCGTTATCCAACTGTTGCAGCGGCGCTTTCAAGAAACTAGACTAGTGCTGCCAATAGATAGGGAGGCACGTATGACTACTGATCAAGAGCTAGCCTTTACCCCGGCTTGGAAGCTGCGCGACATGATGGCGTCCAAGCAGGTCTCGCCTCTGGAGCTGACCGAGCTTTATCTGCGACGTATAGAGGCGTTGGACCATAACCTTAACGCCTATCTCACCGTCACCGCCGACGAAGCGCTGCGAGACGCTCGCCAGGCGGAGACTTCCATTCAATCCGGCCAGCCGCTGGGCCCACTCCACGGCATCCCCATATCTATCAAGGACCTCAACTTAACCAAGGGAGTGCGCACAACCAGGGGTTCCTTGTTGTTCAAAGACTTTGTACCGCAGACCGACGAGCCGGTGGTCAGACGCATCAAAGAAGCGGGAGCCATTGTTCTTGGAAAGACCAATACTCCTGAGTTCGGCGCTTCCGCCACCACCGAGAACAGGCTGGGCGAGCCGTGCCGCAACCCCTGGGATACCAAGCGTACGCCGGGAGGTTCCAGCGGAGGCGCTGGCGCTGGCCTTGCCGCCGGTCTGCACCCCCTGGCCCAGGGCAGCGACGGCGGAGGCTCCATCCGCATTCCGTCCAGTCTCTGCGGTACCTTTGGCATCAAGCCCACGCAGGGTAGGGTGGCCAGGCCCTACAAGGGCCCCGGCGGATGGGGCCAGTTCTCCCAGAACGGTCCCATGACCCGCACCGTGCGGGATACGGCTCTACTGCTCCAGGTTATGGCCGGCCCTGATCCGGAGGATGCCATTGCCCTTCAGGAAGACCCGCCGGACTTTTCGGCTAATCTGGACAAGGGTGTTGCCGGCCTGAGAATAGGCTGGAGCCCTGATATGGGATCGTTGGCGGTAGATCCGGAAGTGCGCCGCATCACTGAAGAGGCTGCCCATGTCTTCGAAGACCTTGGCGCCACCGTGGAGCAGGCGGACGTCCCCGTAGACCATGATAATCTGCGCAACATATTCATGATCATCTGGCTTTCGGACTACGCCGCTGTGAATACTGAGCTGCTGGAGACCCGCGGTGATGAGTACACCAGCCAACTCAGGGAGATGCTGGAAGAGGCGGTGACATGGCCCGCTTCCAGGCTCGCTTCGGCTCTCCACGGCCTGGAATGGCACCGCTACCAAATGGACAACATAGTGACTCGATACGACCTGCTGCTTACGCCTACCCTGGCCACGGCGGCCTTTCCCGTGGAGGAGCGACCCACTGTCATCGACGGCAGGGAAGTGGGCGCATTCTGGGGCTTCACGCCATTGACGTTCCCCATAAACATGAGCGGACACACCGCATCCAGCGTTCCCTGCGGCTTCAATAGCGATGGTATGCCGGTGGGCTTGCAGATCATTGGCCATAAAGGCGACGAAGCAACGGTCCTGCAGGCTTCCGCCGCCTTTGAACAGGCGCGGCCCTGGGCGGGGTTCAGGCCTCCCGTCTCCTGAGCCTGTTATGGAAGACATCATTTCCATGTCCGACATGGGCCTTATCTTTGAAGTCACCGACGGCTACGGAATCGACCGTGAGAGTATAAGAGTTGACCTCACCAAGGAGGACCCTGGCTCCGTCAGGAAAGGCGAAGCGGGCATGATTGAGATCACGGTTCCACTGACCACTTCTCTTGAACACTGGTTGCCCACGCTTGATTCTCGGCTCAAGGCGGTGCTGGCAGGCTAGATGATTATAACCGTGGAAGTGGAACCCAGCCCGAACTGCGACTACCATCCCCAGCAGGTCTTTGAAGCCTTGGAAGAGCCGTGGCCGGTGTCCCGCGTTAGGGTGGAGCGGCTGGACGGTTCCTACGGCTGGTGCCTGGTCACCGGTTGGTGCAGCGATGAGGATGGCTCCGCCTCTGAGACGTTCTGCGCCAAGGTAGGCGATTCAGGCTCAGGGTTCTCTTTTCTGGTGCACGGCGGCGACTATGGCCTGCGGCTGATGCCGGCCGGCCACGACGGCGAATGGAGCCTGGACGACGCCAGCCAGTGGGGCGAACCGTACCTGCTCCTGGCCGACCTCACCGACGTGGAAGCGGCGTAGCTTCCAGAGTCACCTAGTCGCTGTGCCTGGCATATCCAGCAAACCTCTAAGGGCTTCCATCATTCCCAGGTGGCGGTTGTCATGAGTGATTGCACTTACCACTATGTCGCCAATGGGCTGCTCTTCTCCGTGGCCTCTTGAATAACGAGGCCTGTAGAAAGAGCTTTCGCTAATAGATGACACGGCGTCATTTGCCGCCGAGAATGCCCTTCGAACGTAGTCCAATATCTCACCTTTTGGAGGCAACCCCAAGTTCGCGGACATATCATCGCTCATACCTCCGCCCGTCTCCGCTTGGCCTAAATTGCTCGGAATCAGGCCCCAGATTTGAGCAAGTCCTTCTCTTTGCCATATCTGGCTTCCCGGTTCCTTGATAGTCTCGATGAGGTCATCAGCCCACCGCGCCATGTGCCAGATATGGAAGCCAATCGATGGCGCCGTCAGGTTGGGACGCCGCTTAAGATGGTCGTCGGATAACTCGTCGACCACACCTATAGCGCGCTCATGGGTTCGTTGGTAGTTGAAAACAATCGTTTCGATGGGTTTCATCTTCAAATCCTCTTTTTGCTTTATGTTAGACCATATAGCTCATTGCACCAGCTTTACTGCTGTTGTCATTTGCACATCAGTGTCGGGGTAACAGCCTCTCTACAAGCCCGCTGATTGCTTGCGCCATCTTCTGGGATCTCAGCGTGATGCTCAGACATTCCCCACTTCCCCACGCCTGCACTCTACCCTTATCCTCTATTCATGAACACTACCGCAAAACTACCTCCTGTCCGCCTCCTTCCCCGTCACACCTTTACGGTTTTTGGAATTGTTTTCGCGTATTTCCAGAAATTTGGCCCGTTTCTAGCCTTGCTACTTGACATAACGTCTGAAACAATTCCCCTTCTCAGGCACAACACAAACTCCACCGTTGCACGCCATCTCACGCCTGACAACCGTTTTCAGAACACCCCAACAACGACTTATGTCAAGTGGTCAACCATCACCCAGACCCCCCTACAAAGTAAAAGCCTTGTGGCACGCCAAAGACCCCTTGACAGAGCTATACCTAACGCCATCAAATAGAACACCAGTTCTTTTCAAGGAGGCCACCATGCTGGTTAGAACCGCACCGGACGCCTATGACAAGCTGCGGCTGCTGGGAGGGATGGCAGGGGACGATGTGCTATCAGAGGATGCGGCGCGTCGCTTCAACATGCCTGGGAACGCCTACTCCCAGTCCAGAAACCGCGACGTGCCGGCGGGAGTCTACAAGGCGATCATGCCCAACGGCAAGACTATCTCCCTGATGCGGGTCATGTTCACCGACGTCTGCAAATACGACTGCTTCTACTGCCCCAACAGCACCTGGGTGCCCCGCAGGCGGTACGGGTTCAAAGTAGATGAGTTGGCCAAGCTGTTCATGGAGATGCACGGCAGACATACCGTGGACGGCCTATTCCTCAGCTCCGGCATATCGGGCAGCCCTGACAAGACTATGAGCAAGCTGATAGACGTGGTGGACGCTGTGCGCAACCGCTACAAGTTCAAGGGGTACATCCATCTCAAGGTCATGCCGGGCGCCACGGAGGAATACCTGGAGGCGGCCTACCGCCTGGGCACGCGGTTGTCGATCAACATAGAGACGCCTTCCCATGCCCACATGGAGCGCTTGAGCACAATGAAGGACTACCAGTCGCACATACTGGATCCGATGTCTGCCATACATCGCTTGATAAAGGACGATGGCAAGGGCGGCGCGGTAGGTCAGGCTACCCAGATGGTGGTTGGCGCCGCCGATGAATCGGACTGGGACATCTACCAGCGGATGATACAGCTCTACGGCCAGTGGGGCTTCAAGCGCGTCTACTACCAGCCGTTCCGCCCCGCCCGCTACACTCCGCTGGAGGAGCATCCGGCCACGCCCATGATGAGGGCCCACCGCCTCTATCAGACGGACTGGCTGAGCAGGATATACGGCTACTCGGCGGAGGAGTTGAAGCCCGCCTTTGATCCCAAAGGCCATCTTTCAATGGACGTGGACCCCAAGCTGCAGGTGGCGCTGGACCAGCTCTGGGGGAACATAGTCGACGTGAACCATGCCAATTACAAGCAGCTCATCAGGGTTCCCGGCGTGGGGCCGACTTCCGCGGAGCGGATAGTGAAGTATCGGGCAGAGCACCGTATAGACACCTGGCGTGACCTGCAGACCATGGGGGTAGTGGTTAAAAGGGCAAAGGCGTTCGTGGGGTTCAACGGCTACAAGCCGGAGCAGTCACGGCAGCTGAAGATGGACTTCACCCTCGGAGATAAAACAAGGGCGGAGACGAGGTCGGGACGGGAGCTGCCTGTAGCATCGGCGGGCGGTTGCTCCTCATGCGTGACCTCGGCCTGTGGAAGCTGCCCGGTGGCCGGCCTGCGCGCCGCATCGCCGGTGCTGGCGGGAGCGGGGGTGTGAGGCTGCGCCGCTGGGGGTAAGGCTGTTCCTACACTCTCCCCCGTTCTTCTGCCAGCGTTTTCAGGGCGTTGGCCGCGCCGTTGGTCACCATGAGGATGTCGCTGCCTATCTGGCAGAGCTTGAACCCTTGGGCAAAGAGCCGGGCGGCGTCGGCGGGACCCACACCGTGGTGGCAGGGCACCATGCCAGTGGCGTTTGCCACGTCCAGAACGCGCTGACAGGCCGCCAGGTGGTCGGGGTGCTTGAAGGCGTCCGGTCCGGGGGACAGTCCCATGGTGACGGCTAGGTCGGACGGGCCGATGTAGAAGCCGTCTATGCCGGGCGCTTGCGCTATCTGCTCCAAATTCTCCACCGCCTGCAGCGTCTCGATCATGACCAGGACGATGATCTCTTCGTTGGCGTGCTCCGCGTAGTCCGCGCCGGCGTAGAAGCGGGCGCGGTTGGCGCCGAAGCTCCTGTCGCCGATGGGGGGATAGCGAGAGGCGCGTCCCGCGGCAACGGCGTCGTCGTAGGTGTTGACTAGGGGGACAATGACGCCGTATGCGCCGGCGTCGAGAACGAACTGTATGACCTGGGGGTCGTTCCAGGGCAGGCGCACCATGGGAACGGTATCGGTGGTGGAGATGGCCTGCAGGCAGGCAACGGCCTTGTCCGTGGTGACGGCCATACCGTGCTGCATGTCTATGATTACGGCATCGTAGCCGGCATGGGCCATGGCCTCGGCCAGGTAGGTGTTGCCCGTGGATAGCCATCCCGCCGCCGCGGGTTTGTCCTCTCGCCACATGGCCTTGATCTTGTTGGGACGCATAGTAGACTCCTTTGGTGGGTTATGCTGGCTTCAGTTCCTGGCGGGATTCGGCCTGCTGCTCGAGCCTTGTCCAGTCGTAGAGCATGGGGATCAGGTCAACATTGGCCCATATGGCGGCCTGGTCTGCATAGTGCGGACTTCCCGGATGACCGCACGAGCCAAGGGGCACTATCCATGCGGAGTTGTCCCAGTAGCTCAGGTCAAAGACGTACCTTGCTACGGACATGCCCATGACTGTGAACGGCTCCGCCATGGCATAGGAAGCGGCAAGGGGAGTATCGGCGTCGCCGTCCATGGGAAATGACGGTGGATCGAGCACGCGGGCGGATTCAGGGAACAGCGCCGATAGCGGATGCCGGGGCTTGGTGCCATGCAGCTTGCTCCAACGCCATCCCTCTACGTCTGGCCCCAGCTTCTCCTCCAGCTGCTTCACGGCCTGGGCAAGCGCCGTGCTCATGAGCGACTGCCAGCCGGCGCCCGGCGGGAGGAGGGTACGGTCGTCCTCTTTGATCATGGTGTGGAACCTGGACTTGAGGCGTCCAATATGCGCCGGTCCGCCCCTGCCCAGGGTGCCGAAGGCTTCCCCGGCCAGCGGGCCAAGGTAAGGCTGCAAGACCAGTTTGACTAGACTATCGCGAAAGGCATTGTAGATGGTGGGGGCTGCGCCCTCCCTGTGCACCACGCCGTTCCATCCAATCAGTATGTCTTTGGCCTGGGAGGACAGCTCATCCTGGGTGGGTACGTCTATCAGCAGCTTGGCGAAGGCCTGTCCGGGAATAGAGGTCTTTTCCCTGTGAACGGAGGCCATGTCATCCACCGTGGCTTTGTCTATCAGGAGCAGCCTGTCCTGTAAGCGGCTGGCTCTGAAGCCGGGAGCGAAGTCCAGGGCAATGTAGTGAGGGTAGGAGCTATCGATTACCTTGTTATTGGCGGTGACGATATAGCCTTGCTCAGGATTTGTGAGATGCGGCATCTCCTCGAAGGGGACGACGCCAGTCCATTCGTGTTCTCCAGTCCAGCCGGGCACGGGCAGCCAGGCATTGGCGGGTGACCTTACGGGCAGCTGGCCGCGGGTGCGGTACCCTATATTCCCGTGGGCATCCGCGAATAGGAAGTTGTTGCAAGGGTCTACCCAGGGACGTACGGCCTCCTGCAATTCGTCTGTGGATCTGGAGGTGAGCATGCCGAGCAGAACATTGGCGGCATTGTTGGGCCCGGCGGTGGCGCTGTAGCAAAAGGAGATTGCGTTGCCTTGGGACGGGTCACCGGCTATGACGGGTCCGTGGTGCGTCACCGTTACGTTGATTTCAACGGGGTCGGCGCCGCGAATCCGGATGGTCTCTTTATGCACTTCGGCGTCCAGCCAGCGGCCTTTGAACTCGTACTTGGTTGGGCTGCCCTCTTTGAACCGCTCGATGAAGAGGTCCTGGTAATCGGCGCCGGTGTGTGTAACGCACCAAGCAACGTGCCGGTTGTGGCCAAAGTGGGGGAAGCCGGGCACTCCGGGGAAGGAGAGGCCGATCACGTCGAAGTCTGGACAGGATATGTGGTTCTGGTAGTAGACGTTGGGTGTGTCCAGGGCACGGTGAGGGTCGCCTGCTAGGAGGGGCTTTCCAGATGCCGTCCTGCTTCCGGAAACGACCCAGTTGTTGCTGCCGGCGTCATGTTCTTGAATCCACTGGGCGGCATCCGCAGCTCTGCTCAGCTCCTCCAGTACGTTTGACTGGTCTCCCAGGTATTCGGCTCCTGGAGGTAGGATCAGAGGCTGTCCTTTCTGATAGCCGGGCAGAAGGGCGGCGGCTTTCTCAGGCCCCAGGTGGTTGACCAGTTTGGCGCGCCATATCTTGGATTCAAAGGTGCCCATGAATATGTGGCGTAGTTTGAGGACGGCCAGCGAATCACAGGGCTGCCACGGTTCCGGAGCGGCTCCTATCAAGGTGTATTCTATGGGCAGAGCGGTAGTGGTTGAGATAAAGGCGTTTACGCCTGAGGAGTAGGCTTCCAACATGCTGCGGGTGGATTGATCGATTGCGTTGTAGTCCGCCTGGGCGCTTTCTCCAAGCCGGAAGCGCCGCATCATCAAGTCCTGCTCCAAGCCTGGAGACCCGGCAAATTCGGCCCAGCGACCGTAAGCTCTGTGCTTGTCCAGGTCCATATGCCAAAGCCGGTCCTGGGCGGTCACAAAGCCCTGGGCAAAGAAGGCGTCCCAGCTTGATGCTGCCTTGACGTGGGGAATGCCGAAGCTGTCGCGGATGATTTCAGCGGCTGAGTGCATTCCTGGTAGAGTCCGAGGTGACGACGTGTCGGGAAGGGCCGAAGTCAAATCATCACTTGTTAGGGATATTGCAGCCATTTATCCTCACCTAGGGTTTCTCAAGGATGTATTCTATTGGTAGGGCCACCGTGCCATTGACCCAAAGCCCGCTGTGACCATAGGATAACTCGGCGGGGTGTAGCTCAGTTTGGCAGAGCGCTGCGTTTGGGACGCAGAGGCCCCCGGTTCAAGTCCGGGCACCCCGACCATAATAGGCTACGATTCAATCAGTGCGTCTTGCGATTCCTGACCTCCGGCCCGGCGACGGTGTCCGATTATTCCATGTGTCATGACCATAAGCGCAAGAGCCACAATGCCCAAGACCGTAGTGATATCAACCTGCGTGAAGGGGGCCCGCACCAACAAGAATCCGTAGCCTGCTATGCCACCCCAAACAGAGGCATGTCTGCCGGCGAGGTTGGCAATGCCCGCCACCGCGCCGCCGGTTACAACGGCAAGCAATCCGAGCACCGGCATCACGGCTACCGTGATGCCTACCATGGTGGATAGGCCATCGCCGCCGCGGAACTTCGTGAAAAGCGGCTTCCAATGTCCGGCAAGGGTGGCAAGTGCGGGCATCAGTATCGCTTCGCCCTGTATGCCTAGCCGTGAAGCCAGGATAATGGACAGCATGCCTTTGGAAGCGTCTCCAGCAAAAACTATGAAGCCTTCAACGTAGCCCACGTTTCGCAAAACGTTGGCTGCGCCCGCCAAACCGGTCCCCGTGGAGAAGATGTCCACGCCGCGTCCGCGGCTGACGAGTACGGCTATCGGTATAGAGCCGATGAGATAAGCCGCCAGTATCGATAGCGCCAGTTCAGGAAAAACTGATGCACCAAACATATTTAGGAGTATACCCCCTCCAACGTTCCTAGTCTAACGTAGGGATTCTAACAGAAGCCGCTCAAGTCGTCTTTAGAATCTGCCGCGAAACGTACTGCAGAACACCTCCATGACGGTAGTACTCAACTTCAATTGGCGTATCAATGCGGGCTATTGTCTTGAAGCTAGCCTCACTCCCGTCATCTCGTCTAGCAGACACGTCTATTACCTTCCCTGGAACCAGGCCGTTTGCTATACCGGAAACGTCAAAAGTCTCGAATCCGGTAAGTCCCAGCGAATCACGGTTTTCGCCATCGAGAAATTGCAAGGGCAAGATCCCCATGCCAATGAGGTTGCTGCGATGTATGCGCTCGTAGCTCTCCGCGATGACAGCTTTCACTCCCATGAGATAGGGACCCTTGGCTGCCCAGTCACGGGAACTGCCTGAACCGTATTCTTTGCCGGCCAGGACAAGCAATGGCACGCCGTCTTCCAGATATCGGACTGAAGCATCGAAAATGGTCATTTGCTCCTTCTCAGGGAGGTGTACCGTCCAGCCTCCCTCCGTGTCCGGGGCCATGGAGTTACGCAGCCTTACGTTGGCGAAGGTGCCTCTGATCAATACTTCGTGGTTGCCGCGACGGGCGCCATAGGTGTTGAAGTCGCGCTGGGTTACTCCATGTGCCAAGAGATACTCTCCGGCGGGACCTTGTGGTGAAATAGAGCCCGCCGGCGATATGTGGTCTGTGGTTATGGAATCACCCAAGACCGCCAGTATCCGCGCTTCAGAGATGTCTTGCAGCGGCTCAGGCTCAACGGGCAAATCATGGAATATGGGCAACTCCTGGATGTACGTGGAGTCTCTGTCCCATACGTACAGCTCCCCCTCAGGAACCGGCAAGCTTGCCCATTGTTCGTCTCCTTGCATCGCCCTGCCGTACTCTTTATGGTACATTTCCGGATTCAAGCAGCCGTTGACGGTTTGCTTGATCTCTTCCTGGGAAGGCCAGATGTCCCTGAGGTAGACATCTCTTCCATCAGCCCCCTTGCCCAGGGGTTCGTTGGTGAGGTCTATATCTACAGTACCGGCAATGGCATAGGCCACTACCAGCATGGGCGAGGCTAGGAAGTTGGCTTTAACCTGAGGGTGGACACGCGCTTCAAAATTGCGATTTCCACTGAGAACGGCAGCGGAGATGATGTTGTGCTCAGATACCGCTTGTGCAACAGGCTCCGGCAGTGGCCCGCTGTTCCCTATACAGGTGGTGCAACCGTAACCTACAGTATAAAAGCCAAGTTTCTCCAGATAGGATGTCAACCCCGCGGTGTCCAGGTAGTCGGTGACGACCTTGGAACCGGGCGCCATGCTTGTCTTCACCCAAGGCTTGGCTGCCAAGCCTTGCTCTGAAGCTCTTTTTGCGAGCAGCCCGGCGCCTACCATCACCGAGGGATTGGACGTGTTGGTACAACTGGTTATGGCTGAAATGACCACGGCGCCATGGTCCAACACGACGTCTTCGCCGCTGTCTAATGTGACCTTGAAGCCTTCGGGTTCTGCTACGGCAGTGGTTGCCGGAGCGGTTTGCGATTTCATATCGGAGGCTTCCGCTGAAGCCGGCCTTGGATTGCCATAGATCTCACCAAGGGCAACATTAAAAGAGCGCTTCATGTCTCCAAGAGGTACGCGGTCTTGAGGACGGCGTGGCCCGGCAAGGCTGGACTCTATATCGCTCAAATCAAGGGTCAAAGTATCCGTAAACTCGGGTTCAGGGCTATCATCAGTACGGAACAATCCCTGGGCCTGATGGTATTCCTTGACCATCTCCACTCTGGCCGGTTCACGACCGGTGCCGGCAAGATAGGCGAGCGTCTCCTGGTCTACTGGGAACATGGCGGCAGTGGCTCCAAACTCCGGCGACATGTTGGATATAGTGGCACGGTCGGGTAGGGGGAGCTTGGATAAACCCTTACCATAAAATTCAACTATCTTTCCCACAACGCCTTTCTTTCGCAGCATCTCGGTTACGGTGAGGACAAGATCCGTGGCGGTGACCCCTTCACGGAGCTCTCCGGTTAGCTTGAAGCCAATGACCTCCGGAAGCAGCATATAGTAAGGCTGTCCCACCATCACGGCTTCGGCCTCTATGCCGCCGACTCCCCAGCCGAGTACACCCAGGCCGTTCACCATGGTTGTATGCGAATCGGTGCCCACCAAAGTGTCGGGGAAAGCTATGGCGCCGCTCTGGGTTTCTTTGATGGAAACCACGTCGGCCAGGTATTCCAGGTTTACTTGATGGACGATGCCCATGCCCGGAGGCAAGACGCGTGTGTTTTGAAAGGCCTGCTGAGCCCATCTAAGCAGAGAATACCTTTCCTGATTCCTTTCGAATTCCCGCTTCAAGTTAAGCCCTAATGCGTCACGGCTGCCAAAGTAGTCGACCTGTACCGAGTGGTCTATGACCAGGTCTACGGGGACAAGAGGGTTTATCCGGGCAGGGTCCCCGCCCATGCGCTGCACCGCCGACCGCATACTGGCTAGATCGACGAAAACGGGAACGCCGGTGAAGTCCTGCAAAAGCACCCTGGAAGGCATGAAGGGTATCTCCTTTGGAGGTAAGCTATCCGGGTTCCACTCTGTAATTGTGAGGACATCTTTGTCCGTGATGATCTCACCGTCCACATTCCGCAGAACGTTTTCAAGAAGAATACGGATGGATACCGGCAGACGGTCCAGAGCGACGTCATGTTTGGTCTGCAAAGCGTCTAACCGGTAGTAAGAAACCTCCCCCCAAGACGTACTCAGGGTATCGCGTGCCTCAAACGGGTCCTGGCTGACCATAGTGCTCCCTCCCAGGAGAAACGGCTGGTGCTATCGTAAGGGTTGTGTATCAGTCCTGCAACCCGTACCGTTAGTGGAACTAGACATGAATTACAGCACATATCCTGAGAGATCATTACTCAAGAGGCCCGGTTACGGATGGACAATTGTGGCCATCATATTTGCCTCTATGGGTGTGGCCGTAGGAACGGGACAGTACGCCTTTGGCGTATTTGTGGAGCCCTTGGAACAGCAGTTTGCTTGGTCTAGAACTCAGATCAACGCCTCATTGTCGTTCTTTGCCATAGGCAGTCTGAGCGCTCCCCTGGTGGGGAGGGTCATGGACAAAGTTGGAGCAAGGCCAGTCATGGCGGCCTCGCTTGTCCTGTTTGGTGGGAGCTATTTGTTGAGGCCGTTCATGAGCGAGCTTTGGCACTGGTACGCTTTGAGCATCGTGCAATTCACCGGTATGCCAGGTTCCGCGATGCTGCCGGCTGGAAAGCTGATTGGAACATGGTTTCCCAGAACTAGGGGAAGGATGCTGGGAATTGCCATGATGGGCGCCAACTTCGGTGGCGTTGTGATGCCGGTGTTCGCCGGTTTTCTTGTATCGAATGCAGGCTGGCAAGGCGGCTACAGCACGTTTGGCGTTATGTGCATCATCACTGCTCTGGCGGCTTTACTTCTTGTGCGCGACCGGCCTACGCAACCAGCCCAATTCAGCACTGTCCGGATAGACCGGACCCAGGAGGCCGCTGTCCAAGGAATAACCGTCCACCGCGCATTGAGGAGCGGATCATTCTACGCTGTTGTTCTGGGGGTGATGGCCGCCAGTTTTACCTACCAGGCCGTGCTGACCCAGATCATTCCTCACCTACAGAATGAAGGAATGACTGTGAACAGGGCGGCGCTCTTCTTGGGGTTCACTGCCGCATTTGGCATGGCTGGCAAAATAGTATTTGGCTTTATGACCGAGCGTTTCCCGTCTCGCTATGTGCTGATTGGCGGTCTTCTGGCGCAAAGCCTTGGGCTGGTTATACTAATCGGCCTACCCAGTACAGCCCTAGTCTGGACGGCGGCGCCTGTGTATGGGATGGCTCTGGGGGGCACCGGTGTGGTTTTTGCCTTACTGGCTCAGGAAACCTTTGGCTTGAAGTACTTCGGGACCATATTTGGACTCATCAATATGGCAACAGCAGGAGCGGCGTTCTTGGGCCCCATACTGGTGGGAGTGATCTTTGACGCAACCGGGAGCTACAGCCCGGCGTTTGCATCTGTGATAGGCATATTCGTGTTGGGTGTACTAGCTCTTCACTGGGCCAGACCGGTGGCCTCAGTTGTTCGCGAGGATGTCCGGGAGGCAGACAAAGAATCAACCCTCTCCATTTCAGATGATGGGTAACGCGGAGCGAGCCACCATGGCAGCACCTATGTTTGACTGGGGAACCAGGACGTACGTGATGGGCGTCATTAACATGTCGCCTGAATCCTTCTCCGGCGATGGCCTTTGCGACGTAGAGAAAGCGGTAGAACAAGGCTTGAGGTTTGTTGAAGAAGGGGCGGATATCCTTGACGTTGGCGGTGAATCCACAAGGCCGCTGACCTCGGCAAGCGTGGAGAGCAGTGTTTCAGGTGGAAGGCAAGGCAAGGCGTCCCAAGCGGTTACCATGGATGAGGAGTTGAGACGCGTCATCCCTGTCATCCAGCGGCTGTCCGCGGAAGTAAACGTTCCTGTAAGTGTGGACACGTACAAGTCGGAGGTTGCGAAACACGCTGTGGAAGCAGGAGCTACAATCATAAACGATGTGTGGGGGCTGAAGGCGGATGCGGGACTGGCGGAAGTAGCAAAGAGTTACAACGTGCCCATTGTTCTGATGCACAATCAGCAAGGAACTCACTACAAGGACTTGCTCTCAGAGATCAAGCTGAGCCTTCAAGGAAGCGTGAGAGCTGCTGTTGACGCCGGGGTAGCCAGGCATAACATCTGGGTTGACCCGGGTTTTGGCTTTGGCAAGACCCCTGAGCACAACATAGAGATATTGCGGCGCTTGAACGAGGTCAAGGCGCTCGGTTTCCCGGTATTGGTGGGCACTTCCCGCAAATCTACGATAGGAGTGGTCCTGGGATTGCCAATTGGAGAGCGGCTTGAAGGTACTGCGGCAACTGTAGCCCTGGCTATAGCAAATGGCGCGGATTTGATCAGGATTCACGATGTCAAGGCCATGGCCCGCGTTGCCCGTATGGCCGATGCTGTGGTTCGGGGTTGGAGCCTAAAGTAGTGGCAGCGGGATTTGTTGAAGCCTACCTGGGATTTGGCAGCAATCTGGGTGATAGAGAGCAGAACATCCGGTGTGCTGTTGAACTGCTCTCCCAGTCGGTGTGCGGCATTCAAACCTCATCGCTTTATGAAACGGAGCCCTGGGGCTACTTAGACCAGCCCAAGTTCCTCAACATGGTTTGCAAGTGCCTAACAAGCCTGGAGCCGGCTGAGCTTCTGTCCATATGCAAAGGGTTAGAGACTCTGGCCGGCAGGGAACCGTCATTCAAGTACGGACCCAGGGTACTGGACGTGGACATACTGGCCTATGGAGACATGGTTGTGAAGACGGGTCAGCTGGCAATACCACACGGCAAGCTGCATGAACGGGCTTTCGTGCTGGCGCCGCTTGCGGAGATAGCACCGCAGTGGCGGCATCCCATTCTGAACAAGACGGCCGCCGAACTGTTGGAGCAGGTCAATGGAACAGAGGGCGTGCGCCTCTGGAGTTCGCCGGTAGTGCTGCCTAAGAGAGCGTGTTGAAGCTCAAGTGCTAGAGCTGGGTGGGAGAAGATTGGGTATAGAGTCCTCAATTGGATAATCTTGGCTGCATTGTTCACAGAGCAAAGCGCCTTCGATTATGTTGTCGTTGTCTTCCCTAGTCGCTCTCAGATCCAAACGGCCTTTGCAGACTGGGCAGGCCAGGATGTTGAGAAGGTCTTTCTTCATGTGTTCTAGTCTCCTTAAAATCACATGCTCAATTTGGATGGTGGCCGTTTGCCTTGTTCCCGTGGTCGTTGCATAGCAGCAAACGGCCTTTGCCACAAAATGAGTATGGCAGCTACGCTCGCTATCAGTGCTACTACAATTGTAATCCAGGGGTCTACCTTAGCCCAGAAGCTCGGCTGCATGCGCGTTACGTCCACCACGCCCCGGATCAGACTATACCCCAGTAAGAAGCCGGCGGAAAGCAGGCCGGGGATTGCTCTACGAATGTCCAGTTGCAGCAGAATGGCGAACAACGTCAGTACAAGCAGACCCTCGTAGATGTCAGAGGGGTATCTGGAGATGGTAAGGCCGGGGAATTGGATGCCCAAAATGGAATTGGTGGGGCGGCCCCAGCACGGGCTATGGAGGAAGCAGCTCAGGCGGTAGGAGGCGATGCCGATAGGAGCGAACAGGGCGTAAGCGTCCAGCATATGGATGAAAGGGATGCTGGTTCGCCGTGCGTAGATAGCTAGAGAGAGCATGGCTCCCAGGAAGGCGCCATAGATGGATGCGCCTATGTTTACGTATATAAGGTCAAAGGGGTGCCTGAGAAAGCTTGGCAAGGTGGGTAGGACGTAGAGGAGCCGCCCACCGATGAGGGCTCCACCACCTACCCAGACGGTCAGTCCGGCAAGGGACTTGGGCTCTAAACCCATAGACCTGAGCCGTCTTTGAACTAGCAGATCAACCACCCAGAAGGAGACAAGCCCCGCTATCAGTTGGAAATTGACCAGGATGTTGTCGCCAAGCCGTCTGATGAGTTCCATGTATGGCTGAATTATCCGGCTATGCTCTGCTCGAAGAGCTGGCCCAGCAGTTCGGCGAGGAGGAGCACGAGTAGGCCAAGGGCCAGAATAAGGTTCGTTGGGGTCAACGCGGATGAGATGCGCCGGGCAAGGCCGGGGTTCCGGGCGGCCTCTTCAGGCGGCATGGTTAAGGGGCCGCGCCTGCGAAACCAGACCAGGCCGAACATCCAAATGGAAAATGCAATTTTCAGAGCCAGAACCACCCCGTAAGTGGGCGTAGAGTGCTCGGAAGTCAGTCTGTCCACGGATATGATGGCGCCGCTTACCAGAAGCACCCAAATGGCGACGTCGACCATCTGGCGGAACTCCTGGCCTGCGAGGCGGTTAAGCAGAGACCCGTCCGAGGAGGCGCGCAGCGCAGGCCGCAGGACTGCGAAGAAGAATATGCTGCCTCCAATCCACGCCGTTGCCGCCAGTACGTGCAGCCAGCGCATGACTACCATAAACCAGTCGGTTAAGTCCATGGTCTTAGCAAGACTTCCTCTATGTGTTCAGGATCTCTTCAATGAAGGTGCTCAGTCGAGCCTCGTCTATCTGGCCGGCCCACGACCGGAGGATCTTGCCGTCCCTGGTAACGAAGAAGGTGGTGGGCATGGAGAGCACCTGGTAGTCCAGAGAGATCTGGCCGGTGAGGTCGGGGCCGGTGAAGAAGGTGGCGCCTTGCTCATCCAGGAAGGCCCTGGCGTTTTCCTCCGTGTCCTGGACGTCGACGGCGAAGACTATGAGACCCCGGTCATTGTATTCGCTGGCGACGGCCTGAAGGGCGGGAAACTCGGCGCGACAGGGGGGACACCAGGAGCCCCAGAAGTTGACGACAACCGGGCTGCCCAGGTGGTCGGAGAGGGTAAAGTCGCCGGAGCCGCCTGAATAAAGGGGGACGGTGAAGTTGGGTGCTGGCTCCAGGTCGCCGGTGGAGAGGCCATTGCCTGCGTTGTTCTGGAGCTGGAACAGTCCGAAGGCGATGAGCGCTCCTATGCCGGCGAAGATGACGGCCGCTATGCCCAGGGTAACCCGCCTGACTATGGATGGGTAAGTTGTTTGCGTTGTCTCTTCCATTGGCCGAGTTCTTTGATACCAGTAATGTAGATTGGATGATGATTGAGGTCAACTGGGTGTGGCACCGGTCTGGATTGGCGGCGCGCATCCCCCTCCGCCTGGATTCCCGCTCGGGGGCGGGAATGACGGACCACTCACCGTCTTGCCCGCGTAGGCGGGCATCCAGGGGTGGGTGGCGGACTTGCCGGTGGCGGGCGTGGCCTCAGGATGACAAGGGTCAGGCGGACGGTTCATGCTGGGACTCCTCCAGCTCCTCTTGGATCAGGGCGTCGGCGTGGGTAAGGAGGGTCTGGGCGTGCTTGGGGTCTGTGTCGCGGACTGTGAAGTAGAGGCGGATGGCGTCCGCGGGAGAGAGGCCGCGGCCCGCCTCAGGGGCTATGCGGGTGCGGCGGGTGCGGACTACGTTGCGCTGGATGGAGGCTATGTGGTGGGCGTCCTTGAGGGCGGCGCGGATTTCAGGCTCACGGAGGCGTGGCTCCTGCTCCTCCGACAGGCTGATGCGGAGCCGGACTATGGCCTGGCTGACGTACTTACGCGCGATGGCTTCAAGGACGGCGCGGGTGGGTTCGTCGTTGTGGGGGGAGATTTCGACGTCGATGGTGATGAAGGTGCGGGCCTGGACGGGGTGGAAGTCGAAGCCGGCGAGACGTTGACCCTGGGGCCGGGTCGAGTCGATCTCCAATACGCAGAAGCCCTTGGACTCGGTCTCCTCGGAGAAGTCGACGCGCTGCATGCTGCCGGAGTAAACGGTCATGGGGTTGTGGCCCAGGACCTGGTGCTTGTGGATGTGGCCCAGGGCCACGTAGTCCAGCGAGGGGTCGGAGACGGTGGAGAGGAGGAGGACGTGGTCGCGGCCGAGCATCATGGATCGCTCGGCGCCGACCCTGGCGCCGGAGACGGTGACGTGGCCGACGAGGACGGCGGGGATGTTCGGCTTGAGGTTCTGGAGCTCCCAGGTGAGGTTGTAGGTGAGGCGCTCTTGGAGACGCTGAGTAATCTGGTCTATGGTGAGGTTTCGGGTATCGTCGCGGGAGAGGAAGCGGCTGCGCCTGATCCAGGGCAGGGAGACGACCTGGAGGGGGCCGGAGCTGGTGCGAAGGAGGGTGGTCTGGATGCGGTCCGAGACGTGGACGCGCTCCACGGCTAGGGTGGGGAATATCTCGAGGGCGGAGGCGCGCCCGGCGACGGCGGGAAGGTCGTGGTTGCCGGTGACGAGGAAGACGGCGATGCCCTCCGAGGCGAGTTGGGCGATGCGCTTGGCGAACTCGCGCTGGTGGGTCTGCGAGGGGTCGCGGTTCTTATAGGCGTCGCCGGCAAAGAGGACGGCGTCTACGCGGTTGTCGATGGCGTACTGGACGAGCTCGTCGTAGGCGGCGAGGAAGTCGAGGAGTCGGGTGGACATGCCGGTATCGGGGTCGGGCCTGCCGTAGTTCTCGACGCCGATGTGGAGGTCCGAGAAGTGGATGAGCTTCACGGCGGGTTACTCCTTGACATAAGTGCGTCCATGGTATGCAGATTGTAAGGGCAGCAGGCGTGCGGTAGACAAGAGGAGGGCAGGACGGAGTAGAGGTTTTCCTGCCTGGGAGAGGGAATTGTTTCAGACGTTATGTCAAATTCCAAAGCTAAACGCGAACCACTTTTTTGCAAATATGGGAAACAAATCCGAATATCGTCAAGAAAGCGGCGGAATGCGCCCCGGGAATGGGGACGGCGTGGGTTGTGGGTGCTTGTCATGGTGAGGCAAGGATAGCAAGAGCGGCGGGCGATGAGGAAGGGGGAGGTGGCAGGCTCACAGAGTCCCCAGCCACATCTCGAAGACTTGTATTGCCTACCGTACGCGTCGGCCCACCACTCAAGATGGCGAGCCCTCAACCCTGATAGTCCTGAGAGTTCGACACAGGAGGGAGGCTTATGACTAGCGAAGAGACCATCACCTTGACCCGGAGGGAGTACGATGCTCTCATCGAGCGCAACAACCAACTTGAGGAGATGCTGGCTGCCCAGGATGCGGACGATGGCGTGCGTGTTCCCCACGAGGTAGCCCTCGACATTATGCGCGGGATGGGTCCCGTCCTGGCGTTTCAGAAACACCAAGGCATCACTCTGAGGGAACTGTCCGAGAAAACAGGTGTCGCCGCAGGGTATATCTCCGAGATTGAACGTGGGGTAAAACCGGGATCGACCTCGGCCTTGGCCCGCATCGCCAGTGCGCTTGGCACCACCATCGACGTCTTGGTGAGGGAGTAGCCCCTGCGCCTGATGATGGATTTGAAAGCGATGGCGTGCTCCCGCCTGCGGGTGAGTCTGGAGAACTTCCAAACCAGAATCTCTGTGAAAGGAGCGTTGGACTTGGCGGCCTCGTCGATCACTATTCGGAACTGGGGCCTGTCGGTGATACGACTACTCTCGGCCTCGTCCACGTACTCGCGGACGACCGTACGCCCCGAACTGAAGGGGAGCTACTCGGCGGAGGGGTCGTGCTCGACGACGATTTCCACCGGCGCGTTGCGCGCCACGATCAGCTCCATCGGCTCCGTCAGGCTGTCGTTGACGGGCTGATGTACCGAATGCGGCGGAACATAGATAAAGTCGCCTGGTGCTATCGACAAGCTGTTATCGAGCCGCTTTCCAGTGAGGAACCGCCCCTTACCCTTCAGCACGTAAATGGCGGATTCGCAGTTTACGTGATAGTGAGGCGAGGAAGCGCAACCGGGCGGAATGGTGGCGACCGCAAGATGAATGCCCTCGGCACCCACCAGCGCCTGCGACACGCCGGCCAGCCGCGTCATCACGCCCGAGGCGACCTCCACCTCAAGCTCGTCGGGCCTTACGACCGTGCACTTAACGTCGAGATCAGTATCCATACAGTAAGATTGCACCTCTTCCTAAGGGGTTGTCTGGCAGTGCAGAGGGCTAGCTGGCAACTAGCACACCCTTTGGCGCCCCACTTTACCTATCCGTCTGCATCCAAGTCAACAGCCCACGAGTACCGCACTTTTTCGTTGCTATTGCGTCCCTGCCATGAAGAGCCTACGGAGTACCGAGGAGTTTATTCACGTCTCCACGTCCCATTCGGGTCGCGCTGGGGCATGTGGCTAGGATGGCGAATCATCCTCTGAGCGGCTATGCTGTTAAATTGAGGCATGGATTTGGTTTGCCTCCAAGGAGAGGTCTCGTTGTTGAGGGAAGAACTTGAGAAGAGATAGAACTCAAGCAGAACACGTCCCGCGGGTTCACTATGGATGGTGGATGGCGACTATCGGAATCGTGGTCAATGGATTCGGGTCGATGCGTCAAGCCACAGTGCCGATTTTCTTCCTGCCGGTGTACCAAGAGCTAGGCGTTAGTCGAGCCGCTCTAGCGTTTATCTTCTCAATAGCGCGCCTAGAGGGTGGTATAGAAGCACCCATAGCTGGATGGATTATAGACCGCTTTGGGCCACGGCTCCCTACAGTAGTAGGCATCATTATGGGAAGCCTTGGATTCATTCTGTTGGCCACGGCGCATAACTACTGGACGTATGCCCTCATCTACCTCCTAATGATCTCTCCTTCTTCTAACATAGCTGGCGCCCATGCCATGCATGCAGTCGCCAATCTGTGGTTCGTTCGTTATCGAACCAGAGTGCTCAGTCTGTTCTCAGGCTCAATACGTTTGGGAACCGCCCTTTCTACCCCCATTATTGCGTTCATTGTCCTGAACCATGGCTGGAGAAACGGCGCTGTCGTCGCAGCACTGGTTACTCTGATAGTCACACTTCCTGCTGCACTGTTCATACGTAGAACACCAGAGTCTATGGGGCTGTTGCCAGACGGCGGGCGTATTGGAGAGGTGTCGAGCGAGGGAGGCCATTCGAAGGCTGAAACGACAGCAACCAGGGAGCTGCCAGCAGACTTCACGTTCAAAGAGGCGTTACATACCCCATCCTATTGGATCATAGCTTTCAGCACTATGGTCAGACTTTCCCTGAATCAGGGAGTGCGGGTACACATCATACCTATCTTTGTCTGGAAGGGCTTAAGTGAGCAAGCGGGCGCCAACCTTCTGGGGTTGCTGGCTTTCACAGCAGTTCCATTGATCTTGATGTTTGGCTGGCTTGGAGATCGATTTAACAAAGCGCCAATGCTGCTCCTCGGGCATGTGGGAACAGTTGCAGCTATGCTAGTTATAGTGAATTTCAGCGGCATTTTTCCTCTGCTTGTTTTTGCTTTGTTAATGGCGCTGGGGGAAAGCACGGCGCCAGTAAATCATTCGATAATAGGGGAGTACTTCGGTCGTAAGGCATTCGCTACTCTGAACGGCCTTCTCCAAACCGTGGGCATGATTGGACTTGTCACGCCTGTATTTGCCGGATGGGTCTTCGATATGACGGACAGCTATGCAAACGCTCTTCTGACATTCGCTGCGGTCGCTGGCGTTGCCATTGTGGCTCTCCTTTTCCTGAGAAGACCTCATTTGGCTAGCGCATCTGCTGCCTCATAAACCGATGATTCTAGGAGCATTGATAGTCTGATGCAGAGAGAAGTGGTCCTGTGTGAACTCCGCGACGACTATCTTGCCTCTACGAACCGCTTTCTCAACCTCGCCAGGCAAGAGGAGGGCGGGGCGGAGTAAGGGTTTTCCTGCCTGGGAGAGGGAATTGTTTCAAACGTTATGTTTAGCACAGGCACGGGAAAGTTGTAAATATGGGGAACAAATCCGAATGTCGTCAGAGGTGGGCGCGCTTTTCGTTGTGAGGGCGAGAACAGGGGTTGAGGGCGGGCCGTGTTTCATGGGGCCAATGATAGAGGGAAGGCGGCCAATGGGGAAGGGGGAGGTGGCAGGGGGGTAAATAGACCGCTTGCTAGATAGTCAATTCAGGTGCGGGGATCAATCTCTCGTTGGAAGTATCGGGGATTAAGTCGAGTAATTGAAGCGTTGTTGCTCCGAGTAGGTATTTGCCTTCCACACCAAATATGACGGTGCTAAAAGCTTCTCTGTCCTCGACGTAGAGACGAGCTTCCCCTATTGGCATTAAGACCTTCCTACCATCGGCAAGGGTAAACTCCCTTCCGCTGTTGGTGTTATACCTACTACATCGGACAGTAAAGAATTAGGCAATACGGTGTGCTTAGCGCCGGAGTCTACTTGGGCATCTACCCATTGAGTAGCACTGCCGTTCCCGTCACTTACACCTAAACGTGCTATGAATATTCCCATACAGATATTCTTGTGGATGGCATAAGCAATGTCAAGGATAATAGGGAGAGAAGGCGGCAGGGGGGTATGTGAACCGCGAACGGTGTTGATAGTTAGCTAAGGCGGTAGCTGGTCCTTTGGGTTTCGACCGCTTCGTTCTGCTATCCTGAGTTCATTGTTAAAGGCTTCCTTGACTAGAACTTTGGGGTTAATCCCTCCTTCAAGTTCACCTGAAGCTCGAAAGAAGTCCCGTAAATCCACGGAATCTCCCGTAATGTACTGCGCACGTTGATAAGCATGACTGCAAGCAATGTATGCAATAGGAGCCAAAAGGGGAAGCCAATTGTCCAAGGTCTTAAGGAGGTCAGTAGTCTTTTGGGTACTAAAGGGGCGAGCGGGCTGAAGTCCACTGTGAGTTCGAAGAAAGTCTGCGATTAGCCAAAGTGCGTGAAAGGTTGAGTATTTGGGCCGCTCGTCCTTTTCTGCCGGCTTTTCCAGGTAGTCAAGTATCTGCCACGGCAGGAGCAATTGACGAGCCTTAATTCCCTGTGGGAATGCACGTTCATATTGCGCGCGTTCCTCGGAATTCTTGATTCCTTCAAAAACAAATCTGACCCTGTCGAGCGCTTCATCTGGAAGGCCTAGGAATGCAAGCGAGGCTTGAGCTAGAGGCTGAACTTCAATGTGACGCTTTCGCCTCCCTGTTTTGAAACGAGCCTTCTCGCTGTCTTGAAGGACAAATCGCCAGTAGCCTTGTTTGACTTCGTAATACCAGGGTGGCCTTGCCTCAATTGCAAACTCACGTTGAAGGCGCAGTTGCTCCTCTTCAAATGAGGCATAGTCTCGTGCTCTCAGTGCCGTTTGGGTGTTCGATGCTATCGCAATACGCTCGGCTAATTCCCAGTCGGCAATTGTGAGCTTAAGGTCAACAAGAGTCTGTTCTAGTTCATCCTCAGTCCTTTTATTTAGGCTAACGGTAGTTTGGCATCCATTAACTATTTGGAAATTTTTGACTGTTATAGACGTATTACTTATGTCGAAATCATCACAGGTAGCACATAGCCCATTGTTTAACAGATGGAATTGTCTACGCCCCGACTCAGAGTCCAGCGTTCGTTCGATGTTCTTGTTTGGCTTTGCGTTAGCAAGTGGCCCACGAGGATTAAGTGAGAAGAGACGGAACCCAATACCTTTCGTCTTGAAAATGCGAACGATCTCGCTTGCTTTTACTGTCGCGCGAAGCGAATTTTGGTTCGCCGACCGAGTATATGTTCGAAGGGTCTATAGCCAGAGTAATATCTGTACTACCACTGGAAAGGAAACCGGACCTGTATTCATCGAATCTACGGGCAAGGTCGCTCTCAGTTAGCAGTTCAAGAGTACAACTGCAAGTTACTTTGGTTCCGTCACTTAACGTGAACGCTCTTTCAGATTTTGACTTTGGCTGAGCGAACTTTTGTGCAGCCCTCTCAAAGCCCCCTCTTGAAGCAAATACGAGCCTTATGCCGTATTCATTCCTTACTAGTCCCTCAAGCTCTCGCGATAGCTCGTGTACAGATTGATTTGGAGTGGCGGCTATTCTCCCAGGTTCTAGCAGTTCTTCTGGGGACAGCCAAAACTTAGCTACTTTTCCTTCGTTGGCTCGCCTCTTGCCTCCTTGACTCTGGAATAGAAGAATTGACTCATCGTTGTCATCAACATACCAACCGTCGATCTCGAGATCTCCGGGCTTGTCAATGCCGGTTGCTTCAATAACCTGTGTGTCGGCTATGTTGGGGTCTTGTGCAGCTAACTGGAACGCCGCGTGGCGAAAAGCCTTTGACTCGTCATTGTCGTAATATGTTGCGGCAAGCTCGGCAATATGGTCGCCAAACGCTGATGTCTCCGCAGGTTGACTTCTAGGCATAGCCAATAATTCCTCCCGATAAGTGACGGCATTGTAACTTCTTTACCAGTTGAAGTGAAGCTCAATAAGCCCACCGTGTCGTTCAGGGTCGTAGTCTAGGATTGGGTCTTCGTCATCGTCATTGGTAGTGTTATACAAGACTAGGTCGTCTTGCCAGTCGTCCCAAGGGAGTGACCTCAGCCAGTCGATGATCTCGGTTCGGGCCGGTGTGTCAAGCTGCTTTCTTGCGGCGAACTCGTCGAGCATGCGGAGCACCTGGCGCTGGCTGAAAGCGGCATAGTTATTGCTGTCGCCGTGCATGTAGCCGTAAGCGCCAGCCTCGTGGGCAAGCTCCCAGGCGAACCTATAGGCATGACCTCTAGGGCGTGGCAGGTATTGAAAGGTGATGATTCCGACATCTAGTCCCATAGTAGCCTCCGGGTTGTAGTTTCTGGGATTGTATCGGACCTTTGGCGGGGTGAGAGGACCCTTTTGTCGGGTTCCCGCTCAAATGGTTCCCTTCGGCTACGCTCAGGATAAACTCTAGGCTCACCATGAGCGGGGTGTAGGCAGGCTCCTGGGTTCCCGCCCCCGCATCAAGTGCGGGGCAGGTTGCGCGGGAACGACAGGTGAGCGCGGGACGGTGGTCTGGGATGCTTCGTCGGCGGGGGTGGTTGAGGGCGAGGGGTGTGCAACCGACTCCTCAGCATGACAGGGGGGGGTGTCCGCCCCTGGGTTCCCCCTGCGCGGGAACGACGGTGGTGTGGGAACGACGGCCTGGGATGCTTCGTCGGTGGGGGTTGGTTGAGGGCGAGGGGTGTGCAACCGACTCCTCAGCATGACAGGGGGGTGTCCTCACGTGGGCGATTGACCCCGCGTCGCCACCGGATTGCTTCGGTTTCTGGCCATGACGGTGGGGGCGTCGTGGGAATAGGAGCAAAAAGGAGTGGTGTCCAGGAACGGTTCACCCCCATCTCAATCTTCCCCCATCAAGGGGGAAGAGGTTATGCAGAGGTCTGTCTGCGCGGGAACGACGGTGGGTTGCGGGCTAGAGGGAGAGGACGAGTACGATAGTGACGACGGAGAGGGCGAGTACGCTGAGGTGGCTGACGGCGGAGGCGAGGGTCTTGGATACGGGCAGCTTGAAGTCGGCGGGGAGGGTGGCGATGCGATGGGCGGCGTGGAAGAGGGTTGTGGAGAGCACGACGATGAGAAGCAGCTTGGAGACGGGGTTGCCGAGGAGGGAGAGGATGTTGTCGTAGGCGACGGCGTCGGGGAGCCATCCGAGGGGGCCGGCGAGGTTGTTGACGAAGATGAGGGCGGGCAGTACCACGGCGGCGATGGCGCCGCCGACGCTGAAGAGGGCCCACCACATAGGTTCCAGCTTTTGCATAGGTTATTCCCCCGGCTACGAGACTCGGAAGGCGAGAACGATGATGACGGAGACGGCGATCCAGGCGGCGAGTCCACCGGCTGCTATGGCGGCCTGCGGGATACGCATGCCGAAGACGAACTCCGGCATGGCCCTGGGCACAAGCATCAGAACCCAGGTTGCGGAGTGGAGGAGTGCGCCCAGAAGGAAGAGGACGTGAAGGGCTATCCATAGGGGCGATTCCATTAGCTCCAGGAACCCGTCGTAGGAGGCCTGGCCGGAGCCAAGCCGGGCAATCTGCACCAAGTAGAGGATGACAAAGCCGACTATGAGGATGGCGGTAAGCTCCCTGATGATGAAGAGGGTGTAGCGCGGGTTTCGCAGCCACCAGGTGCGGGTCATGGGTCGCTTGTACTGGCCGGCGGCGGTATTCATCGCGAGCTCCAGGGCATGAGAATGGACTTGGCCCAGCTCTGAGCGCTGGCCGGTTTGGCGCGCTGGATGGCCTCGGCGGGAAAGACTCCTTTGGGGCAGGCGACGGAGCATTCGCCGATGAAGGTGCAGTCCCAGACGCCTTCCGGCCGGGCAAGGATGGAGTAACGCTCGGCTGCGCCCTGGTCGCGGGAGTCCAGGTTGTAGCGCTGGGCCAGGGCGATGGCGGCGGGGCCGGTGAAGTGGGGTTCCAGGTTGAAGACGGGGCAGGCGGCGTAGCAGAGCATGCAGTTGATGCAGGCGGATTGGTGTGCATAGGGAGCCATCTGCCGGGGCGTCTGAAGGTACTCGCCGTCGGCCAAGGGCTTGGTGTCTTTGCGGATGAGCCAGGGCTTGACCGAGGGTAGCTTGTTCTGCATGAAGTCGTCGATGTCGACGACGAGGTCGCGGATGACGGGGAAGCCGTCCAGGGGGGCGACGGTGATCTCATCGCCGTAGCCGGCCAAGTTGTCCTCGCAGGTGAGCCTGGGGCGGTCGTCGACGGTCATGCCGCAGCTGCCGCAGATGCCCATGCGGCAAGACCAGCGGAAGGCGAGGGTGGGGTCAAGGTCGTCCCGGATGTAGTTGAGGGCGTCGAGGACCATCATGCCGTCGCGGGCGGGGACCTGGTAGGAATCGACGTAGGCGGCCGCGCCTCGTTCGGGGTGGTATCGCTCTACGTTCACTGTGAGTTGCCGCTGTGCCATGGTGTGCTCCTGTGGTCCGGGGAAGTGGTTCGTTGAATCCTCTCCGTGAATCCTAGTACTTGCGCTCCTGCGGTTGCCAGTTGGTAATGGTGACGGGGATGTTCTCAAATTTGGGGCCGTCCGCAGTGTGACGGGCCAGCTGGTGGACAAGCCAGGCATCGTCGTTTCGATCGGGGAAGTCGCGGCGGACGTGAGCGCCACGGGACTCCTGTCGGGCGTAGGCGGAGTGCACGATGGTTTGGGCTATGTCCAGCATGAAATCAAGCTCCAGCGCGCCGATAAGCTCCACGTTGTAGACGCCGGTGGTGTCCTGGACGTCGAGATTTTGAATCCGTTCACGAAGGTCGGCGATCTCAGACATGGATTGCTGCAAGCCCTCCTTGGTGCGGAAGACCTCCGCGCCTCGTTCCATGGAGTCCTGGAGCTGGCGACGGAGAGTGGCGACTTGCTCTGTGCCTCTCTTGCCGCTGAGGAAGTGATTACGGATGCGCTTTTCGTCGTGCTCGGCGGCGGGGGAGAGGTCGGCGGCAGAGTGAGGGGTTTCCAGTGCGTAGCTGGCGGCGGCGGCTCCGGCCCTGGCGCCGAATACGAGGCATTCGGTGAGGGAATTGGAGCCGAGACGGTTTGCGCCGTTGATGGTGACGCAGGCGTTTTCGCCGGCGGAGTAGAGGCCTTCCATGGGAGTCAGCCCGTCGTTATCGGTGTGGACGCCTCCCATCATGTAATGGAGCACGGGTCGCACGGGTATGGGTTGGGTGACGGGGTCTATGCCGACGTAGGTGCGGGAGAGCTCCAGAATGAAGGGCAGGCGCTCGTTGAGGTGCTTTTCACCAAGATGGCGGAGGTCCAGGTGCACGTAGCCGTCCTTGGGCTCGCCGTAGCCCAGGCCCTGCTCCAGCTCGGTGATGATGGCGCGGGAGATGATGTCCCGGGGGCCCATCTCCATGCGGTTGGGGATGTACTTTTCCAAGAAGCGCTCGCCGCTGGCATTGATCAGGTATCCGCCTTCACCGCGGGCGGCTTCCGTGATGAGGATGCCGGTGTCCGGGAGGCCGGTGGGATGGAACTGGACGAACTCCATGTCCTTCAGCGGCGCACCGGCGCGGTAGGCCAGCGCCATGCCGTCGCCGGTGCAGATAGCGCCATTAGTGGTGAAGGCGAAGACTCGACCTCCGCCGCCGGCGGTGAGGATGACGGACTTGGCGGTGATGAGATGGAACTTGCCTGTGCTGACCTCAAGGGCAACGACACCCCTGGCTTTGCCATCGTCGACGACTATGGAGGTAACGAACCATTCGTCGTAGCGCTTGATGGAGGGGTACTTGAGGGAGGTTTGGAAAAGGGTGTGCAGCATGTGGAAGCCCGTCTTATCGGAGGCGAAGACGGTGCGCTTGACACTCATGCCGCCAAAGGCGCGAACGGCGACGTGGCCGTCGGGGTCGCGGCTCCAAGGGCAGCCCCAGTGCTCCATCTGGATGATCTCGGCGGGGGCCTCCTGGACGAAGAGCTCGACGGCGTCCTGGTCGGCGAGGTAGTCTGCGCCGCGGATGGTGTCGTCGGCGTGCAGTTCAAAGTTGTCGTAATCACGAAGGACGGCGGCTGCGCCGCCTTCGGCGGAGACGGTGTGACTGCGGACGGGGTAGACCTTGGATACGATGGCGATGTCGAGGGGCTTGCCGGCGGCATCGGCGGTGTGCGCCGCTTCAATGGCGGCTCTGAGGCCGGCTGCGCCACCGCCGATGATCAGGATGTCGTGCTGTAAGGTTTCCATGTGCTACATGTGTTAGAGGTAGGAAAGTAACCCGGTACGAGCGGCATTCTACAATAAAAAGGGAATTAGTGCATTGGTTCACTATTGCTATTTGCCGCCTGCCCACCGCCCCTGGGTTCCCGTCTGCGCGGGAACGACGGAGGAGGGGGTGCTCAGGGTCAACGGTGGCGTAGTCGGCGAACATCTGGCAAGGCCGCTCATTTCCTTCGACAAGCTCAGGATGAGCGGGTGGGGTGGTGCTCAGGGTAAATTCTAGGCTCACCTGTCTACCCGGACAGCATACAGGTGTGGGATGCTCATTGAGGCCACCCACCCGCCGGATTGCTTCGTTCCTCGCAATGACGATAGGCGTGGCAATGACGATGGTGTGAGGCCCGCTCACTCCCTTCGACAAGCTCAGGTGAGCGGCAGTAGGCTTCAGAGGGACGGTAGGCGTTCTGTGAGAACGGCGACCAGTTCTGGAATGGGGACGCGGACTTGTTCCATGGTGTCACGGTCGCGGATGGTGACGGCGTCGTCCTCTTCCACGGTTTGGAAATCCACAGTGACGCAGAGGGGGGTGCCGATTTCGTCCTGGCGGCGGTAGCGGCGGCCGATGCTCTGGGAATCGTCGTACTGGGCCACGAAGCGGTCGTTGACCATGTCGAAGACCTCTCTTGCCCTGGGCACTAGCTTCTCGTTGCGGGAGAGGGGTAGGACGGCCACTTTGACGGGTGCGATGACAGGGTGCAGCTTGAGGACGACTCGCTTTTCTGTTTTGCCTTTGACGGTGGGGGCCTGTTCCTCTTTGTAGGCGTCGAAGAGGAAGGCAAGTAGGGGGCGGTCTACGCCCGCGGAAGGCTCGATGACATAGGGATGGTAGTGCTCTTGGGCGTCGTCGTCAAAGTATGTGAGGTCGACGCCGCTGGCCTGCGAGTGCGCCTTGAGGTCGTAGTCAGTGCGGCTGGCGATTCCCTGGATTTCGCCCCAGCCCCAGGGGAACCTGTACTCGATGTCGTAGGTGGCCTTGGCGTAGTGGGCAAGCTCATTGGGGTCGTGTTGGCGGACACGGAGGTTGTCCTCAGAAATGCCTGTGATAGTGAACCAGTTGAGGCAGTCCTTCACCCACTCGTCAAGCCACTCCTCATCGCTGCCTGGCTTGACGAAGTATTCGATCTCCATCTGCTCGAACTCGCGGGTGCGGAAGACGAAGTTGCCCACAGTAATCTCGTTGCGGAAAGCCTTGCCAATCTGGGCGATGCCGAAGGGCAGCTTCTTGCGCGTGGAGTTGAGGACGTTGAGGAAGTTGACGAAGATGCCCTGCGCGGTCTCCGGCCGGAGGTAGGTCTGAGAGGCGTCGTCCTCCACGGGGCCGAGGAAGGTCTTGAGCATGAGGTTGAACATGCGGGGGTCTGAGAGCGTCGCGCCGTCGTCCGGACACTTCGACGGGTCGTCGATTTGGTCGGGGCGATAACGCTTGCGGCATTCGGGGCATTCCACCAGAGGGTCGGCGAAGCCGGCGGAGGTGTGGCCGGAGGCGTCCCAGACCTGGGGCGCCATGAGGATGGCGGCGTCGAGGCCGACCATGTCGGCGCGCTTGTGGACGAAGGTGCGCCACCAGTGGTTCTTGATGTTGCGTCGCATCTCGACGCCGAGGGGGCCGTAGTCGTAGGTGGAGGCGAGACCGCCGTAGATTTCGCTGGACTGGAACACGAAGCCGCGGCGCTTGGCTAGGGATACTATGGTGTTGAGGTCTGTCATGTATTCTGAAGCCGGTGAGGCGGGACTCCAAATAGGCTAACGGTTAATGCGGGATACGTAAAGGGTGCGTGGGCAAGAGGCACCGCCCCACCAGATTGCTACGCTGCGCTCGCAATGACGAGGGGGGCGTCGTGGTTCTACGGGTTCACAGACGGGCAGGGGGTATGGTGGGCAGGCCAGGGCAACCACGAGGGTTGCCCCTACAATGTCCCCGCCGCGCCGTTCCTTGATGCCCGCCTGCGCGGCAAGACGTGGGTGTGTAGCGGCATACGGGCAGGGGGGCAAGGGCACTGCCCCGCCAGATTGCTTCGCTGGGCTCGCAATGACGAGGGGGGCAGGATGGCGATGCCTGCTCATATGGTTCGACAAGCTCACCATGAGCGGGAAGGGGTACTTAGGATGAGCGGGAGAGGGTGTACCCACCGCCGCCGCCAGATTGCTACGCTGGGCTCGCAATGACGAGAGGGGGCGTCGTGGTTCTACGGGTTCACAGGGGGGCACCCTTCGACAGGCTCAGGGTGAGCGGGCAGGGCGGGCATACGGGCTATTCAGGAAAAAGCCGCCCGGGGTTTTGGTGCACCTCCTGCTGACGCTTCTGCCGCCGGGTCCGGTAGGGCACTTCCGACGGGAAGCAGCCTGTACTCGTCTATGCCGTCTTGTCGTATCAGGTTAGCCGGCTTAGCGCTGCTGCCCTTATAGATCGAGCTCCTGAACAGCAGTGGGTTGTCCTCGACTATCTCTGTCTTCACGTAACTTTCCTCAGCCGGCACGGACCGCTCGTAGACCAGACTTGTCCTCGTATTGAGCGTACCCCGTCCCTTGAATTCAGTCCCTGCCTTCTGGATCTGTAGACCATCCCAAAAGGCAGCAAAGGAGTCCGCTATGGGCGTTGTCCAGTCTAAGGGCAACTCGAATGTGAAACCGGTAGCAACGTCCGTATAGAAATTGGCCCCGTTTTGCCTGAAACCGTATCCAAGTAGGTTGCCTTGTCGATCACTATTTTTAGAGACAGCATCGGAGATCAACCCGTCACTACCCGCGACAAGCCAGGTCTCCGCTATTGTCCACTGAGGGTATCCCATTCCTGGACTCGCTAGGTACTCCTCCGATTTGTAATAGAGGGGCTGGCCGGCACGAATGCCGTCAATCAACGCTGACCTATTCTGTTGTATGGTCTGGGCCATTTCTGCTGCGGTCGCAGGCCTGTTTCCACTGAACTGCGAGACTCCTATCCAGGCGCCAGCGCCAAGCACCAGTATCAGCACTACGGCTACTCCAAGCGGGACTATTCTCGTCCTCATACCATATATATATCGTAGGAGTTACACCATGTAAAGGAGGGTGCTTTGGCAGGCGGACACGCGGGCGGGCAGGGGGCGCACCTCCGTTCGTCATTGCCTGCCTGCAGCAGACAGGCGAGGAACCGAAGCAATCCGGCGGTGGGTGGAGCGTGCCTTGACCCTGCAGATGCTTCGTCGGCGGGAGTGGTTTATGGCGGACGGGGACTTACCGACTCCTCAGCATGACAGGCCGCGCTGGCCTGGGTTCCCTAAACTCACAAACGAAGTGCAACACTTGGTTAAGGTGTTGTCATGGGAAAAAGATATGGACATGTCACCATTGAAGAGAGGTGTGAAATTGCCCGACTACAAGCCTCGGGATACTCGGTCAGCCAAATCGCGGCAAGTCTGGATCGCTCGCCATCGACAGTTGCTCGGGAGCTGAAGCGCAATGGTTCAAAGACCCAGGGGTACCAGCCCAGGTATGCGGACCAGCAAGCCCATGCCCGGCGTTGGCGTGGTTCTCGACTGGAGCGAGATGAGGCGCTGCGGGATAAGGTGCTCTCTGGACTCAAGCAGGGCTGGTCACCGGAGCAGGTGGCGGGACGGATGGCCATGGAGTCAGGGGATACAGTCATCTCCCACGAGAGCATATATAGGTTCATCTACGGCCAGATTGCTCGTAAGAAGGACTACAGCTGGCGCCACTACCTGCCCCGAGCTAAGTCCAAGCGTGGTTGGAGAGGCCACAAAGGCGGCAGCGCTGCTTCCTTCATGGCTAAGCGTCGTCCCATCACCGAGCGCCCGCAGAGCGCTGCTGACCGCCGCACTCCTGGTCACTGGGAGGCCGACCTAATGCTGTTCAGGGCCTATGGCCATGCCGTGCTTACCATGCACGAACGCCACTCCCGCATCCTCATAGCGGTCAGACCTCCTGGCAAGGCATCCGTCCCCATCGCCTCCGCCATGTCCCAAGTGTTGGGTCAGTTTCCCCCCGAATGGCGACGGACGGTCACCTTCGACAACGGGACCGAGTTCGCACTCCATTACCAACTCCACGATCTGGGTATAGAGACCTTTTTCTGCGATACTTACTCTCCCTGGCAGAAGGGTGGGGTAGAGAACGCCATCGGTCGGCTGCGGCGGACCCTGCCCCGCAAAACGGACTTGGCAGCGTTGCCTCAAAAACGGTTTACGCAAATGATTCAGGCCTACAATAATACCCCCCGCAAGTGTCTCGATTATAGGACTCCGGCAGAGATATTTTTGGATAGAGTGTTGCACTTGAAATGTGAATCCACCTTCCCGCCTGCGCGGGGAAGACTGTCAAATTGGGCGAGCGGGCAATGCGGGCAAGGGGTTCACTTCGCTTCAAGTTGACAGGGAATGGGCCGGTCACTAGGATTCGTGGCAAATTGAGCAGGGAGGCCTCATAGTGACTACAACTAGCTATGCTCATCCGGAGATGCTGGTGGATACGGAGTGGCTGGCGTCGCATTTGAACGACCCCAACATGGTTATAGTGGACTGCGACCTTCCGGACGCTTACAACCGGGCGCACATTCCGGGAGCGGTGAACCTGGGAGACAACCACTACATCAAGGGCGATGACGGCGTGAACGTGATGCCATCGGAGCAGGCGGCGGATTTCCTGGGCAATCTCGGCATTGGAGACGAGACCCTGGTGGTGGCCTACAGCGGCAGGTTTTCCATATACGCGGCGAGGCTGTGGTGGGTGCTTAATTTCTACGGGCATACAAGTGTGAAGGTGCTGAACGGAGGATGGCGGAAGTGGATGGAGGAGGGACGCGCCATGACGGATAGGCCGAGCATCGCTGAGCCGAGGCGGTTCAGGCCAAAGGTGGAGCCTTCTCTGATAGTGAAGGCAGGCGAATTGAAGACGGCTATTGGGAATGAGGGGACGGTTGTCTGGGATACAAGGGCGTCGGGGGAGTTCAGCGGGGAGAACAGCAGGGGAAACAAGTACAGCGGCCATATTCCGGGTGCGGCTCACCTGGAATGGAGCGACGTGATGGACAGCGAGTCGGGGGAGTTCAGGCCGGCGGATGAGATCAGGTCGATGCTGGCAGAGAAGGGGGTGACGCCTGAGAAGCAGGTGTACACGCACTGACAGGCGGGCATCCGTGCGGCGCACGGAGTGTTCACCCTAAAGCTGCTGGGGTATGAGAACGCGGCGAACTACGATGCGTCCTTTGCGGAGTGGGCCAACGAGGAGGGGTATCCGCTGGAGCGGTAGGGGGCTGGCTTGGGATTCGCTCCTTTTACGACGGGTCTGCGGTAGCTAGCACGCCATCACGTTCTTGTGATAGAACTTTGCTAACAGGCAGGCGTGGTTATGACAGTGGAAGCGATTGAGCAACAAGTTAGCCATCTTGAGGATGGCTACAAACTTCTAGCAAGGCAAGCGAGAAGGTGTACATGCATAAGGCAGCTAAGATAGACATGCCAACTCCGCCAGACGAAGATTGGGAGCAGTGGGACAGAGAGTTTGAAGAGGACGTAAAGGCTGGCAAGCTGGATGCCATGGCGGCTGAGGTCTTGGAAGCCAAGTCCAGGGGCGAACTCAAAGCTCTCTAGATGTACAAGACTGCTCCGCGTTTCTGGCGGCAGTTCCAAGAGTTGCCCGCCTTGTGCAACAAACTGCCCACCGACAAACTGACAGGAGGGCATCCGTGCGGCACGGAGTGTTCACCCTGAAGCTGCTGGGGTATGAGAATGCAGCGAACTACGATGCATCCTTCGCGGAGTGGGCCAACGAGGAGGGGTATCCGCTGGAGAGGTGATGGGAAGAATAACCAGTGCCATGGTCAGAGTTCTGCGATTGATAGTAGCGGTGGTAGCCACGGTCTTGTTATTGGGAATCGCGGGCTGCCGATCAAACGTCCGCGAAACCATTAGTCCAACTGTGGATATACCTGCGGAGACGGTTGTACCAGTTGCCTCTAGTCCAACCGTGAATATGCCTGCGGAGACGGTTGTGCCAAATGATTCTTCTCCGGACGGTGGAGGCTATGCAGGGGAAGTAGACGTTGTTCTGGGTAGGGCGGTGCTACAGCCCGACGGGCGGGTGACTGTATTCTATGTTGCGAGAAATTCAGATGAGAAGTTCGAAGGCCCCATCCTGATCGACGGTGCGGAAATGGAAACCTCGGGTGGCGGCTCGTGGCTCGCTGAAGGCTATGACACGCTGCTGAATTGGCCGCCACTTACTTTGGGATGGCTGACGTTTCTAGCGGCAGATGCCGCACCAGGGAGTTTCAAAGTATCGGTGAACAGTGTTCAAGTCGACGGCGGTCACTTGACGGGGTCATGGCAGTTGGCGCAGCTCAGCGGCTTCGAGGCCAAGCGCGATGTGTCTGAGCCAGTTATCATAGAATCTGGACTGTGCGCCGGTGCAGGCAATGTGGCAATCGGCTTCCACAGACACGCCTGTGAGACAGAGTTCGTTGATCCGCGCAGTTTGCGCGAGAAGGAGGGCGATTCGGTCTCCACGCCTGTCACACCACGTCCCACGCCCACACCTACACCAAGGAAAATCTCGACTCGACCACCTGCTACTTCCACTCCTCCAGGCACCATAGAAACCACATTGCGCGGTGGAGATATCAGATTGATATTCGACCTCTGCACCCCTTGGCACTTCATGGCGCCAGTGACAATCGATCAATCGTCCACACCGATTGTGGGCTCCGCTGCACCTACAACCGCCAGTCGATGTGTGCTTCCAGAGGATGACGCCATCAGTTGGACGACTCTTAGAGTAGAAATTGACACAGCTAGGGATCGACGATAGGTGACGAGAGGGGGGCGTGAGAGAGGGATGGATTCCCGTGTCGAGCACGGGAATGACAGTGGCTGTGCCTTTACGTAAATAGATGAGCCTAGTCCTGAAAAAAGTAGTGGTTGGCTCCATGTCGGAGAACACCTACATCGTGGGGTGTAAGGAGTCGGGGCAGTGCATATTGATCGACCCGGGGGCGCAGGCGGACCTGATACTGCAAGAAGTGGAGGAGGCGGGGCTCAGAGTGGCGCTGATAGTGAATACGCATGGCCACGGAGACCACAACGGGGCGGTAAAGGAGATCAAGGAGAGGACTGGAGCGGAGTTCAGGATTCACCAATCGGACGTGCGGGTCATGGCGGCGAGCATGTCGTGGGCGCCAATGGTGATACCGGACTACCAAATGCCGCCACCGCCCGACGGTTTTCTAAGCGACGGCGATGAGCTTGATGTGGGTGGAGTGACGCTGAGGGTACTGGAGACACCGGGCCACACGCCGGGGTCGGTGTGCTTTTACGGGGAGGGGACGGTGTTTACCGGCGATACGCTGTTCAAAGGGAGCATCGGCCGCTTCGACCTGGACGGCGGCGACGGGCCGCAGCTGTTGGCAAGCATTGAGTCGCGGCTGCTCACGCTGCCTGACGAGACGGTGGTGATGCCAGGCCACGGTGAGGGATCGACGGTAGGGGATGAGAGGCGAAATAACCCGTTCTTGCGGTAGGGGCGTCCTCCCCGCCGCCGGATTGCTTCGGTTCCTCGCAATGACGAGAGGGGGGCGGAGGTGGTTAGGGGAGCGAGGAGGTGGCGCTGTCTGGGCCAGCGCTCTCTGGATTCCCGTGTCAAGCACGGGAATGACGGATGGGGTGCAATGACGAGAGGCAGACCAGCCCGCTCATTTCCTTCGACAGGCTCAGGATGAGCGGGGATTGGACACGGCGCTGAATAGTCTATTTTCATAGCAATGACGAACCATTGGGATAGGAGGAGATGATGCCGATAGATAGCAGATATTTTTTGCTTACCAGAATGGACGTGGAGCCAGGCAAGGAGGACGTGTTCAACGAGGTGTATGACCAGGAGCACGTGCCGGAGCTGTTGAGGGTGCCCGGAGTACTCTCGGCGGTGCGGTTCAAGAGGTTTCCCAAAGTGGAGATAGCAATTGGCGGGGGACTGCAGGTCTACGAGCATAGCGATGAACCTTCCTACGCGGCGCTGTACGAGCTGGAGAGCCCTGATGTGCTGAAGGGTGATGACTGGGCCAAAGCGGTGGAGCTTGGCAGATGGCCGGAGCAGGTTAGGCCGTACACCAGAAACAGACGTCAGGTGCTGTACGGGCCTATAATCGGGGGTTAGACATGGCTGACATGCTGATTGCCGGTGGATGGGTGATAACCATGGACCCGGGTCGGAGGGTCATTGAGGACGGCGCGGTGGCAATAGGAGGCGACCGCATACTGGAGGTGGGGCCGAAGAGGGAGGTGGAGGCCAGGCACCAGGCAGGCAGAGTGATAGACGCAAGCGGCAAGGTGGTTATGCCGGGGCTGATAGACGGCCACGGCCACGCGGGCCACAGCTTGGTGAAGACCTTGGGGGTGGGCCGTCCTGGGGTGTGGGCGGAGACGGCGGACCGCATATACGCCGAGGCCACGGACGAGGAGTTCTGGTACGCCGATGCCCTGCTCACATCGTTGGAACGGCTGAAGTTCGGAGTGACCGCGGGCGTCACCTTTCTGGGGGGCGGGACGATGGTGGTTCGCACAGACGATCCCGTTTACGGAGAGCGGCACTGCGAGGCGGTGGAGCGCATGGGGACGCGGGAGTTTCTAGCGGTGGGGCCAAGCAACGCGCCGTATCCAAGAAAGTACGTGGACTGGGACGGGGAGAAGCGCTCGGAGAGGATGGTGGGGTTCGACGATTACCTTGCCACCAGCGAATCGCTGATAGAGAGGTGGCATGGCGGGGCGGAGGGTCGGATGAGATTGATGATGATGCTGCCGGTACACAATCCGGAAGGCGGGCGCGTCGATTCAGGAGAACTCAAGGCCCAGGCGGACGCTGTGAGGTCGTTGACCAGGAAACACAAGGTGATGTTCGCACAGGACGGGCACTCCAGGGGGACGGTGAAATTTGCCCATGAGCAACTGGGCATACTGGGGCCGGATGCTTTGCTATCGCACTCCACGGGGTTGACGGACGAGGAGATAGAGATCTGCCGGGAGACGGACACCAAGATAGTACACAACCCCAGCGCGGTGGCGGCGATAATGGCGAGGTGCCCGGTTCCTGAACTCATAGATGCAGGGGTGACGGTGATACTTGGCTCGGACGGGAACGCCCCGGATAGGGGCTTCGACATGTTCAGGCATATGTTCCAGTGCATGCACTACCAGAGAACGCACTTTCACGATCCTTCATACATGCCGCAGGGCAAGGTCCTGGAGATGGTGACCATTGATTCGGCGAGGGCGCTGGGCGTGGAGAACGAGCTAGGCTCGCTGGAGGCGGGCAAGAAGGCAGACCTGATCTTGATCGACATGGAGAAGCCTCATCTCTACCCGTTCAATATGCCGGTGTACCGCATCACCAATTTTGCCAGCGGGCATGACGTGGATACGGTGATAGTGGACGGGAAGGTGCTGATGGAGGGTCGCGTGGTGAAGGAGGTGAGCGAGGCGGAGGTGCTGGAGCTGGCTCAAAGGGCAACGGAGAGGATGCTGGATAGGGCAGGGGTGCGAGACCTGCTGGAGCTGCCGGACGGTTTCTGGGGGAAAAGCAGATATCTGTCGTAGGTGTCGGAACGGACGGGTAGGATGTAGATGCTTCGTCGACGTGGGGTGTTAGAAGGCTAGGGGGCCTGACTGACTCCTCAGCATGACATGCGTTGGCGGGGAGTAGTAGAGGGCAAGGGTGTGTGAGCGACTGCTCAGCATGACAGCACCAGCCTCTGCCGCCCCGTGGATACCCTAAACTCACAAACGAAGTGCAACACTTGGTTAAGGTGTTGTCATGGGAAAAAGATATGGACATGTCACCATTGAAGAGAGGTGTGAAATTGCCCGACTACAAGCCTCGGGATACTCGGTCAGCCAAATCGCGGCAAGTCTGGATCGCTCGCCATCGACAGTTGCTCGGGAGCTGAAGCGCAATGGTTCAAAGACCCAGGGGTACCAGCCCAGGTATGCGGACCAGCAAGCCCATGCCCGGCGTTGGCGTGGTTCTCGACTGGAGCGAGATGAGGCGCTGCGGGATAAGGTGCTCTCTGGACTCAAGCAGGGCTGGTCACCGGAGCAGGTGGCGGGACGGATGGCCATGGAGTCAGGGGATACAGTCATCTCCCACGAGAGCATATATAGGTTCATCTACGGCCAGATTGCTCGTAAGAAGGACTACAGCTGGCGCCACTACCTGCCCCGAGCTAAGTCCAAGCGTGGTTGGAGAGGCCACAAAGGCGGCAGCGCTGCTTCCTTCATGGCTAAGCGTCGTCCCATCACCGAGCGCCCGCAGAGCGCTGCTGACCGCCGCACTCCTGGTCACTGGGAGGCCGACCTAATGCTGTTCAGGGCCTATGGCCATGCCGTGCTTACCATGCACGAACGCCACTCCCGCATCCTCATAGCGGTCAGACCTCCTGGCAAGGCATCCGTCCCCATCGCCTCCGCCATGTCCCAAGTGTTGGGTCAGTTTCCCCCCGAATGGCGACGGACGGTCACCTTCGACAACGGGACCGAGTTCGCACTCCATTACCAACTCCACGATCTGGGTATAGAGACCTTTTTCTGCGATACTTACTCTCCCTGGCAGAAGGGTGGGGTAGAGAACGCCATCGGTCGGCTGCGGCGGACCCTGCCCCGCAAAACGGACTTGGCAGCGTTGCCTCAAAAACGGTTTACGCAAATGATTCAGGCCTACAATAATACCCCCCGCAAGTGTCTCGATTATAGGACTCCGGCAGAGATATTTTTGGATAGAGTGTTGCACTTGAAATGTGAATCCACCTACCCCCCTTCGCGGGCATGACGAGGGGGGGGGGGGGTGCGACCTTTGGCCCGTAAGATGCTTCGTCGGCGTGGGGTGTTAGAAGGCTAGGGGGACTGAGCGACTCCTCAGAATGACAGGTGGGGTGCCCGCTCATATCCTACCCTCGGCAGGCTCAGGATGCGCGGGTGGTGAGGCCCGTTTCCGGTCTGCTTCCGATGGCTAGATGAATAGTGGTCCAAAGACCAGGGATACGATGGCCATGAGCTTTATCAGTATATTGAGGGACGGTCCGCTGGTGTCCTTGAACGGGTCGCCCACTGTATCGCCAACCACGGCGGCGTGGTGAGGCTCTGAGCCCTTGCCGCCGAAGTTCCCCAGTTCTACGTATTTCTTGGCGTTGTCCCAGGCTCCCCCGGCATTGGCCATGGTGACGGCGAGGAGGAATCCGGCGGAGATGGCTCCTATGAGCATTCCGCCCAGGGCCTCAGCACCCATGAGTGCACCGACGGCTATGGGCGCGACGATGGCGATGAGCCCGGGCAGGATCATCTCGCGGAGGGCGCCGCTGGTGCTGATATCCACGGCGCGGGCGTAGTCGGGGCGGCCCGTGCCTTCCATAATGCCGGGGATCTCGCGGAACTGGCGCCTCACCTCTTCGATCATCTTGTTGGCGGCACGGCCCACGGCCTGCATGGTCATAGCGGAGAAAACAAAGGGAAGTACTGCGCCAATGAGCAGTCCCAGCAGGACTTTGGGTTCGAGTAGATCAAGAAGGTCGAGGTCGGCGACCTGCGAATAGGCGACCATAAGGGCGAGAGCGGTAAGGACGGCGGAGCCGATGGCGAAGCCTTTGCCGGTGGCGGCGGTTGTATTGCCCAGAGCGTCCAGGGCATCCGTACGCTGGCGGACCTCGGGGGGAAGGCCGGCTTGTTCCGCGATGCCGCCGGCGTTATCGGCTACGGGCCCGTAGGCATCGGTGGCCAGGGTAATGCCAAGGGTGGAGAGCATGCCCACGGCGGCAAGTGCAATGCCGTAGACGCCAGCCAGGGCATCGGCTATCCAGATGCCGGCCACCACGGCAGCCAGTGGCACCACGGTGCTGAGCATGCCAAGGCCAAGGCCGCCGATGATGACGGTGGCGGGGCCTGTCAGGGCCTGCTCGGCCAGCTTCTTGGTCGGGCTGTATTCGTAGGCGGTGAAGTACTCGGTGGCGAATCCTATTACCTGTCCCACCACCAGGCCGACCAAGACAACCCAAAACAGCTTGAAGTCGAGGCCTAGAAGGGCGATGGCTACGGCGGCGCCGATGAGGACGAGTCCACCGGCGGAGTAGATCCCGGTGCGAAGGGCCCAGAGCAATCTTCCCATGGTGGCGTTCTCTCCGGTGCGGACAAGGAAGGTGCCCAATATGGATGAGACGATGCCTATTGAAGCGACGAGAAACGGGAGCACGAAGCGCGGTCCGTCGAAGGAATCGCTTGAACCGCTGAAAACGGCAGCGGCTGCCCCCAGAGCGATGGCGGCGATGATAGACCCGACGTAAGATTCGAAGAGGTCCGCGCCCATACCGGCGACGTCGCCAACGTTGTCGCCAACGTTGTCGGCGATGGTGGCCGGATTACGCGGGTCGTCCTCCGGTATGTTCTGCTCCACCTTGCCCACGAGGTCCGCGCCGACATCGGCGGCCTTGGTGTAGATACCGCCTCCGACACGGGCGAAGAGGGCGATGGATGATGCGCCAAAGCCAAAGCCGGCGACGATGTTGACGTCTTGGAAGATCCAATAGAGGGCGGCGACGCCGATGATGCCTATTCCCACTACGGTTATGCCCATTACGGCGCCGCTGTTGAAGGCTACGCGGAGCCCCTGGTTGAGGCCCTGAGCAGCGCCGGCGGTGGTGCGAGTGTTTGCCCTTACCGCGATGGTCATGCCGACGAATCCGGCCAGACCGGAGCCGAAAGCTCCGGCCAAGTACGAGATGGCGGTGGAGGGCAATGAGCGGTCCGAGCCGACTTTATCCAGGACGTCGTAGTCAATGAAGACGGCGATGATCACCGCGATGACTACGACAAAGACGGTGAGGATGCGGTACTCACGTTTGAGGAAGGCCATGGCCCCTTCCTGAATGGCTTTGCCGATATCCTGGACGGCCTCGCTGCCGGCGCTTTGGCGGAGGACCCTGGCGATGAGATAGATAGAGAACAGTAATGCGATGATTCCTACGACAATGGAAGCAGCGATGAGCCCTGGATAGGTTTCCATTAAGTGTTGCTCCTTACAACGTCAGTGATTGGCCGTGTGAATGGCAGGCTGATTGCCAGTTGGGGACTGTATCATCAGGTAAACCGAGGGTCAATACGGCAGGCGGGCGAAGGAGGAAATTGGTGTGGACACTGGACTAGAGGGCCGTCGTGGATACAATGGTTAGCAGAAAACCTTTCAACGTGAGATTTCATGGTCTCAGCTCCCAGTAGAAGACCGATCGTTCAGGTAATAGCCAACAGAGACTATCGTCTGCTGTGGGCGGCGGGTCTCTTCGCCATGATGGCCCGCTGGATAGCGGTGCTGGTTTCCGGGTACCTGGTGCTCAAGCTCACCGACTCCATCTTCCTGACCCAGATGGCCGGAGTCGCCTTTCTCCTCCCACAGACGTTCATGGGCGTCTTCACCGGGGTCATAGCGGATGCTTACGACCGGCGCAGCGTAATCGCCGTTGCCTTCATAGCGAACGCGCTGCTCTTCGCGCTGCTGGCGGCGCTCGTGTTCTCCGAGACGGCGACGGCGCCCCGTATCCTGGCCATAAACTTCCTCATCGGAGTTTCCTTCAACGTGGACATGGTGGTCCGCAGAACGTTTGTCATCGACATAGTGGGCAAGGAGATGCTGACGTCGGCAGTGTCGCTGGACACGGTAAACATGACGGTGGCGGTCCTAGTGGGGCCCGTCCTAGCCGGCGTCCTGTTGGACGTCATCCCCGAGGACGGCTTTGCCAATGCGGCCTTCATATACTCGTTGATAGCGGTCTTCTACGTTGCGGCAGTGGTGTTGATCATCAGGGTGAAACCGCAGCTTCGCCAAAAAGCCAACATCAGCTTGAAGCAGACCCTGGCCTTCATATCGGAAGGGTTCCGCGAAGTCTCAAAGAGCAGGGCGATGGTGGGGGTGCTGGGCGTCACGGTGCTGATGAACGTGGCCTTCTTCTGCTTCATGCCGATGATCCCGGTATTCGCGGAGAAGGTGCTGGAGGTGGAGCCGGCCGCCATGGGGCTTCTGGGTGGAGCTTCCGGCGTAGGTTCTCTGGTTGGAGCAACGTTCATAGCCAGCCGGGGGAACATTCAGCGAAAGTCGGTCTACTACTACGGCGGCACGCTGTTGTCGATGGGTATTCTGGCCGTGTTCTCTTTATCGACTTCCTTCCCGCTCTCTCTGGCTTTGCTCATGCTGGCCGGCGCGACGACATCGGGATTTGGAACGATGCAGGCTACGTTGATACTGATCTCGGCCAGAGATGAGATGCGCGGCAGGGCGATGGGTATTCTGAGCCTGGCGATTGGGGCGGAACCGATTGGGGGGATCATGCTTGGCGTGCTGGCTGAGCAGCTCAGTCCCAGCCAGGCGGTTGGGCTAATGGCTGTTTCCGGCCTGGTGATAACCGCCGTCTGGACGTACTTTGCCAAGGAGATGAGGCGGCTTTGATGGGGGCGGTACCCCGCTCACTCCCTTCGACAAGCTCAGGGTGAGCGGCCCCTTGTCCCCGAGCCGTCCCTGGATGCCCGCATGCGCGAGCATGACGAGGGTGGGGGCCTCCGCATGGTCATCTGGGTGAACGCTGTTGGCAGGCGCCAGAGATTCTTCGCTGTGCTCAGAATGACAGGGTACGAAGGGGTGCGAAGAGGAGGTGTGCAGACTTCAACAGTCTGCACACCTCCTCTTGAATGCGGTCTAGTACCAGTCGCGGTAGAAGGTCTCGTAGGGGATGGCTGGGGGCTTGGCCACGTGCGGGATGGGGAGCTGCACCATGCCGCTTTCACGTGATGGCAGGTAGACGGTGGAGGTGCCCTGTACGAAGACCTGGTCCTCCTGGTTGCGTCCCTCGTACTTGATGCCGACGGCGTGGTAGGTGCGCTCGCCGTCCACGGCGCCCTCGCCTGGTTCGCCCTTCTGCACCTCCGTGAACTTCTTGGTGACCTCGCCGTTGTAGAGGCCGATATCGGAGTAGTAGAAGGGTCTGCGCAGAGCCATCTGTAGGCGGCGGATGAAGCCGTGATCGCCCATCCAGTTGCTCATCAGGGCCTGAGGAATCTGAGACCTCTGGCCGCCCCAGTCGAAGGGGAGAGCCTGGCCGCGGTAGGCGGCCATTAGGGCGTCGCCGTGCTCGTCGGCGGCGCTCCAGGGCCAGCGTGAGACGGGGTGGGTGTAGGCAAAGCCGCCGAATCCCTCGTGCCTAATGTGCCGGCGCATCCTGTGGCCGCCCTCGAAGTTGTATCCGAACATTGGAGGGCCGTTGCGGATGTGGAACATGGACGTCCAGTCCTGGTCCGTCCATGGCGGGATGATGAAAGTGGGTAGCTTGTCACCCTCGTTGACGTCCTCCCAGTAGAGTATCTCCTTGCCCCTGGGTCTGGCCTTCTCCATGAGGTCTAAGATCTCCTCTACCTGCTCGGCGTTGAGCTTGGGGACGTTTCGCTCGTACATCATGCGCTCGCCGAGTCGCTCCACGGACATAGCTCTACCGGTGCCCATCTCTTCGCGAGGGACCATGATGAGAGTACCGTAGCACTTGCCGAGGAGGTCGCCGCGCATGTCCCAGTAGTTGACGTCAGTGATGAAGAAGAAGAGGTTGCCGTGTGCACCTGGCTTTTCGATGATCTCCTTGCCCACTGATGAGGTCTTGAATCCGGTGCCGACGCGGAGGACGTCGAAGAACTCCCAAGCGGTGCCGGAGTGGAAGTTGGCGATGGGCCAGCCGCCGACGCGACGAGCGCCGTGCCACATGGCGTTTCTGGCCATGATGAGAGCGGTGCCTGGGGCGATGAGGCATCCGTAGGGGCCGCTCTTGGCGTATTCGGGGTCGGTGTAGAGGGGGTTGTCGTCGCCTATACTGGCGGCGTAGGCTTTGATCAAGGGTTCGGTGAGCACCCAGGGGCTCTTGTATGGTGGGCCTGAGGCGTCGTAGGGCTGAGAGGTGCCTGGGTAGAGGTACATATCGAGCGGGTATCCTTCTCCGATGACCTCATTTTCGAGGTCTTCGTGAGAAAGCCGCCTGAACTCGTCGACTAGGCTTTCAAAGCTCTCGCTGGTAGTTGTCATGGTTTCTTCCCTCCTCGCTTGAGTGGATGATAAGCCCGGCGGGTTAGCGAGTCAAGAACGGCTGGGCGGCGCCCAGGCTTCTCCAGGTTGCCTGGGGTGCCTGTACATGTGGCCTGAGCGCACCTCCGGGAACTGTACCGTCTCCAATAGGGCGGCTCCTTCCCTGTAAGCGGCGACAAGGGCGTCCTCCGCTTCATAGGCGAAGGGGTCGCCAAGCTGCATCTCGATCTCTCCCCCGGGCTCGGGCCTGTTCTCCAGCAGCCACTCGACGGAACAGGCAAGGGCGCTGCTCACTGGGACGACGTCGCTATATCCTAGCCGGCTCTTGATCTTGGTGATGTCGTAATTGACGACACCTTCTACCGCGGGAGCTCCGCTGCCTCTGTACACTCTGCTTGCCAGCGCAGGCGGCATCTCCACTATCTCGCAGTCGCGGCCCATGAGCTTGATGATGAACTCGACGATCTGGCGCTGGGAGTATTGAGCGTCCTCCCTGACGTTGTAGATTTGCCCCGACGACTCCTCCGGCTTGTCGACACCGAGCAGAAGCGCGTGAGCGGCGTTCTTGCCGAAGGCTCGCCGGCGCGGCGCGGCTGTATTGGGGACGACGACGTGCTTCCTGCCGTCCAGCAACCGCCGCACTATGCTCCATTCGGGATTGGCGGGAGCGTTGGGCCCGTATATCTGGGGGTATCTGAAGATGGCGGCGCTGTAGTAACCGTCTTGGTGGGACTGCATGACCGTCTGCTCCGTAACCCACATCATGTAGGAGAGACGTGGCCCGTTGGGGTCCTGGCTCAGCGGGCTGTCCTCCGTCACCATTGGCGGGGAGCCGAGAGGGCCCCATCGGTCGTCGTTGCTCCGGGCGTAGACTCCGCCGCCGCCCACGGTGATCAGGCGTTGGGTCTTGCCCTTGAGGACGTCGGCCACAATGCGGATTCTGCCATAGGTGGCAACCGCAAGGTCGAAGGTGCGGTTCGCCAGGCCCTCTTCCAGCGTCTCCTTGAAGTGAGGATCGGCGTGGATGTGCTCAACGTCCGCGTCGAATTCGGCCTCGTGCTGTCCACCGTGCAGTACGGCAACCTGGTAGCGGCGCTCCAGGAGGCCGTTGACGAGGTGAGGGCCGGATGGTCCGGTTCCTCCGATGACTAGGGCTTTCATGCGCGTCTCCCCGATGGGTTTGGGTGGAGGGTATCACTGACTGCTGTTGGGGGCAAACGTGGGGCATGCGGGCAAACGGACAGGTGGACGGAGTTTGCGGCCTAGTTTGTTGTGCTAAGAGATTCTTCGCTTTGCTCAGAATGACGGCCGCGTCACTGCGAGATTGCTTTGCTGCGCTCACTTAACCTCAACTCACTGATTTTTCTGCCATTCAAGTGTCCCGCTATCGCTGACGACTTACAGCGTGGTATCTATGGAGTTGGCTTGGGAGAAGGTCGTCCAGTGGGCGTGGGCTCTCCCGGGCGAACCACCTCGCAGTGCGTTAGGCTAACAACTCCACCGTCAGCGCCCATGGAGAATTTTAGTCCTTCGCCTACTCCGAACATGGTCACTGTCAAGTGGACCCCATCATCAGGACAGCGGTGAGGCTAAAATAAGAGAGTCTACCGCTGGGGTGTCTCGTAACCTTCATCCGATGGTAAGGCTTGTGGATGTTCCAGTAAACACCTTTGTGGGCTCACTGCTTGGAACACCTGACCCGGTGACCGATAGCCCAGGGCTTGATGGGGCCGCTCTTGGTTGTAGAAGGCCAGATAAGCCCCAATCCCCTTTCTGGCCTCAGTCCCATTTTGGTATGCCTTCAGGTACACCTCCTCGTACTTGATGCTGCGCCACAGCCGTTCCACGAAGACGTTGTCCATGCACCGGCCCCTGCCGTCCATGCTCACTTGAACGCCTTGCGCCAGCAGCATGCTGGTGAAGGCCTCGCTGGTGAACTGGCTGCCCTGGTCGGTGTTGAAGATCTGTGGCCGACCCTTGCTCAAGGCCTCTTCCAGAGCCGCAACACAGAAGTCTACCTCCAGGGTGTTGGACAGCCGCCAGGCCAGCACGTAGCGGCTGTGCCAGTCCATGATGGCCACCAAGTAGAGGAAACCCCGAGCCATGGGTATGTAGGTGATGTCGGTGGCCCACACCTGGTTGACCCGGTTGATCTCCAGCCCCCTGAGCAGGTATGGATAGACCTTATGCCCTGGGTTTGGCTTGCTGGTGTTGGGACGCCGGTAGATGGCCTCCAGGCCTATCAGCTGCATCAGCCGGCGGACCCGCTTGCGGTTGACCTGGTGTCCGTGATTTCTGAGCCAGGCAGTCATCCTTCTGGAGCCGTAGAAAGGTGTCTTCAGGTACTGTTGGTCTATGAGGGCCATCAACTCCAAGTCCTCGGCGCCGGCCTCGGTTGGCAGGTAGTACAACGAGGAGCGGCTGATACCCAGCAAGGCGCACTGGCGCACCAGAGACAGCTTCGGTTCTTCTCGGTCAATCATGGCCCGGCGTTGGGACCGGCTCACAACCCGAAGCTCCGTGACAAAAAATCCCGTTCCACCTTGAGCTGCCCAATCTGTTGGTAGAGCTGGGCAGTGAGGACCTCTTGGTCCTTCTCCTGGCGTCCAGCACCATTTTCAAAGAGGTGCGGCGCCCCCTGAGTCAAGGCCTTCTTCCAGGCATGGATCTGGCTCGGGTGGACTTCAAACCGGCTGGCTAGCTCTGCAATGGTGTGCTCCCCCTGGAGCGCGGCCAAAGCCACTTTGGCCTTGAAGACTGGGCTGTGCTTCTTACGTGTTTGCTTCATGTCCTGCTCCTTGTTTCCGTCCTATTTTAGGAGCGGGACTCTCTCTTAGCCACCTGTCCGAATTTTGGGGTCCACCTCACTGGGCCGCTAAGGTCGCGATAGTTCCACCATGCCCCAGGGAAGCAACCAACGTTCAGGTCGTCGTGTCCTACCAGTAGGACAAGCGCTGCGCCTGGGTACAGGTGCGTGACGGAAAGGACTCTACCAGTCACCGATAGGTCTTGGCCATGGTACGCAGCATCTGCGCTGGTTGGGTCAGTCACGTAAGCTCTGGCGAGTTCCTCTGCTGAAACGGAGTGGAAACCGGTGGACATTCGGGAGGGTTGGGGTGTTTGCATGCTATATGAGCCTCCAAACTCGCAGAATTCATCCGGGTCCTGGCCTGGAGCGACCCCACGGGCATAGATATCAATTATCAGCGAAAGGCACTCTGCTAGGTCATCGTCTCCTCTCTGCCGGGCCTTCGATCGCTCTCGGCCCAGTACCTCTACCATGAATGCCGCATATGTAGGGTCGAGTATGTGATCCTCCACCGCCTCCTGAGTTGTCGAGGGAGTGGGTGCGGGAGTGTCGCTTAGGGGAGTCTGTATGGTCACTGGTTCATCCGGGTAAGAGAAGGTAGGAGTGTTGGGTGATTCCGCACTTTCACAGGCCACCGCGAGTAGCGACACAATGACCAGCAACCCGATGAGCATGGGCTGTTTCACCTGAACACCTCCAACTTGTGGGCCTCTGTCACAGGCGCTTGGGACGGCCCTGAAATCAAGCAACCCCCCATCTCTAAAACAGCGCGCACCTGGGGAGTGACGTTAGGCTTGTTCAGACCATTTCCTAGACTGCCGGAAGCATCTCCGACGAGACCAACCCCACTATGGCTCTGAAGCTGAAGTAGTCAAGAGCCTCACTAACGCCTCCCCTATGGGCAAGTGGGTGGGGTTAGCCGCTGCGTCGCTTGATCGTCAACAATGTCGGGTCAGAACCACCACCGGGATCTTGCGTGTGGTCTTCCTTTCATAATCAGCAAATTGAGGATAGAGATCCGCTTGGCGGCTGTACAGGTTGTCCCGCTCCTCGCCTTGGGCGACGGTGGCGGTGACCTCGAAGGTGTCCGTTCCTACTTCAATGCTTATCTGGGGGTTAGCCACGAGGTTGTGATACCAGTCGGGATTGGTGGGGGCACCCCCCTTGGATGCGAACACCACCCATCGGTCACCATCGGGAAGGTACATCAGGGGATTGGCCCTGGGCTTGCCGCTCTTAGCTCCCACGGTGTGGAGAAGGAGGAGAGGGGCACCCTCAAACATTCCGCCGACTCTTCCTTGATTGTTCCTAAACTCCTCGATGACCTGCCGGTTCCAATCGTTCTGCTCTGTCATGTTCTCCTATCCAGGCAGGGGGAGGCATTCGTGAACTTCGATTTCACAACCCTCTGCCCATCCCATGTGAGGGTGGCCCTCCAGCAGGGCCAGGGCTCCCTCCATGTCCTCCGCCTGCAGGATGGAGTAACCGACCACGCTTCTCTGGCTGGCCGAGTGCCCGGAATCGGAGACCTTTCGGCCACCGCTCAGGGGAGAGCCGAGGTCAACCAGCCCGTCCCCGCACTGCTCTGCCCAGGCCATCCACGCCTCCATGCCGCTCTTCATGTCTTCCGGCGTCGCGTCCTTCATCTGCTCTTCCGCAGCGATCGACCCGTGGTAGATGACGAGATATTTGTTCAGTCTATGCCTCCAGAAAGGTACGATGTGATGGCACAATAGTAGCGCCCGCACGATGGCAGAGCAAGACGGACAGACGGGCATGCGGACGGAGTTTGCGGGTAGGGGGCCTGAGATGCTTCGTCGGCGTGAGTGGTTGTAGGCCAGGGGGGACTGACCGACTCCTCAGCATGACAGTGGGGAGCGGACAGACGGGCATGCGGGCAAGGGGATGGAGTTTGCGGTTACTTTGGCCAGAGCCAGAGGCGCTTGGTGGGTTTGAGGTTATCGCTGAGGAGGGCTACTATGGCGGGGGATGTTTTCCTACCGACGGTAGTGACTGATTGGTCCAAGTGAGCCCCCGCCCTCAACATTATCTATTTAGAGCACCACTACGTGTAAACTGTCTTACTCTAACCAAGGCTGGTGCTTGTCGCAATAGAAAGTGGGGTTTTGGTCAAGTTATGTTGGGAATCAAGACTTGTCCTTTAACTTCCCGTCTTATAGCACTGGAAAGGAGAGCTATGGAAGGTGATTAAGGTTCAGGTTCAAGAGTGGCTATGAGTGTACCCACTCCCCATCGTAGAATGATGACGATGCGTGGTGGGTGTTTATGCTAGATAATGTGAGAGAGCTGGGAAGCTCTGAGCCTGGTATGTTAGCCCTACTGTGCAATAAGGGTACACTCACAATAAGTTAAGTGATTGTCCCTTCAAACATCGAGGCTTCTTCTTGTGTCATGCGGAGGCGTGTGTTATGGAGTACGCCAGGATCGGTCGCGCAGGCGTTTGGGTATCCAGACTCTGTCTCGGCACCAACATGTTCGGCGCGAAGTACGTGGACGACGATCGCGCCATTTCTGTGGTAGATGCGGCAATTGAAAACGGTATCAACTTTATCGATACCGCTGACCTGTACTACGATGGTCGCTCGGAGGAGGTTGTTGGAAAGGCGGTCAAACGTCACAACCGGCATGAGCTTGTCATTGGCACCAAAGGATTCTCCACTACCGGTCCGAGCGTCAACGACAGAGGACTTTCTCACAAACACCTCATAGAAGCGGTGGAGGGCAGCCTCCGGCGTCTGAGCACCGAATACATAGACCTGTATCAGGTGCACTGGTGGGATCCCGATACTCCCATAGAGGAGACGTTGCGCACTCTAGATAACCTGGTGCGCCAGGGCAAGATCAGGTATATAGGGTGCTCCAACTTCGCGGCCTGGCATCTGACTAAGGCCCTGTGGGTCAGCGACAGCCTGGGCCTGGAACGGTTCGGGTCTATTCAACTGCTTTACAACCTGAAGGAAAGAGACATCGAACGGGAAATGGCGCCTCTATGCCTAGACCAGAAAGTGGGGATCATACCGTACCTGCTTCTTATGGGCGGGCTGCTAACGGGAACTTACGATCGTCACTCGGGGCCGCCCAAAGATAGTCACTTAGCGTCCCGCCACGCAGCGGAAGACAAAACACGCTGGTGGAATGACCAGACCTTCCGCATGGTGAGTGAACTCAGTTCCATCGCCTTCGAACTGGGATATTCACCGGCCCAGATTGCGCAGGCGTGGACATTGCACAAACCCGGCGTCAATTCAATAATCGTGGGCTCCAGCAGGCCTGAACAGATAGCGGAGAACGCCCGAGCAGTAGACTTAAGGCTACCTCTGGATATCATGGAGAGGCTGGACAGTCTGTAGTCATCCCACAACCAGTATTTTGTCGGATATATGATTAGCCCACAGCTTGAGAACTCGTAAGTTCACGCGGTACCAGATACCCGATGTAGTCCAGGAGTATCACCCAGGGTCGATACTCCTGGGAATCAACTATTCTTAATCAGCTGATGGAGCACCCATGTATACTCCTGATCAACATATCACTGTTGGCATGGCTGTGGGTTCCGGATCGCACGCTACCAACGCGACCACTAGGGAGACAAATGCAACGGCTACAGCCAACTTGGTTTTCCGCTCATCTATATCCTCTTCTCCGTGCTCATGCCATGTCCTTAACGGTCAATGACACCCACGCAGATGTATTGTGTTCAGCACAAATAGCGCCTGTCCGGTCCGCTACTATTGCGGACTAGGCAGGCCCAGTCTTATTGTCCTACTTGACAGGTTAGTCTGACAAGCAGTCGTAGCTAAGAAACTAACTCAGAGTAACCATGAGCGGGGGTATTTGCAGATAGGGCAGGGGGTTACTTTGGCCAGAGCCAGAGGCGCTTGGCGGGTTTGAGGTTGTCGCTGAGCATGGCGACTATGGCGGGATTACCCGCCAGCAGGCTGGCCCTCCACTTGGAGAGGTCTCCATCCATGGAGTGACCCGTCTCCCCGCGGCCGGGGAGCGATTCGAGCGGCAGCCATCGATTCGATGTTCTTGCCATTACCTCGCCGCCAGCCTCTCGCACAATTGCTACTCCCGCGGCGACGTCCCACGCGTGCGGCGCGGCGAAAGCGGCGTAATGCATGACTCCGGAAGCCACCAGCGTCATCTCGTAAGCGGTGCTGCCGATGTTGCGCGGCTCGCCGAGCCTTCTCAGCTCCTTGCCCATCGTGTATCGCCGACGGAAAGCGGCGGGGATGGTGACGAGGCCGTTGGGCATGGGCTTGGCCTTATCGTAGACGCGGACGGGGGTGTCTCCGGCGAATGCGCCACCTCCGCAACGGGCATGAAACACCTGGCCGGCGGATGCGGTTGGCGATGGGACGTAGATAGCCCCTGCGATGGGTTTGCCCTGGTGGAGCACGCCAATGGAGGAGGCAAAGACGGGCAATCCGTTGACGAAGTTGGTGGTGCCGTCCAGAGGGTCTATTACCCAAACAAAGGTTCGGTCCAAGTCTTCCGCTGGTGGTGTTTCTTCAGAGAGGATGCCGTGACTGGGAAAGCGGCTGCGGATCCCATCGACGATGAGCTTTTCAGCGCCTTTGTCGGCGTCGCTGACGGGGCTTCTTGCCCCTTCAGACTTATACTCAACCTTCAGATCACCGTGGAAGTATTCCAGAAGCAACTCGCCGGCGCTTGCGGCCAGTGAGACAGCGTGTTCTTCTATAGAGGATAGGAGGTCGGGGTCTATTTCAGCTGAACGGGTATCCGAGCCTGACATCCTAAGACGCCGGGTAGCCGGCTTTGACGGGGGCGCTGATACCGCCACGGTCGTTATACCAGGCTTCCACGGTCATGGCCAGGCGTGCAAAATCGGGCAGGCCCGTCCAGGGACATACCGAGGTGAACTCGCCGGTCTGATAGGTTACGTCGCTGGCTGAAGCGGGGTAGTCGAAAGGTATGTGTTCCAGCACTTCCGTATCTATGTTGGTAGTGTCCTGAACGTCGTATCTTCGTGACGTGTATTTGTCCGTGAGCATCATCTCCTCGTCTCAGGCGTAGTCTCTTCTCGCAGTTGTTTGGGCAGCACGAACGTGAAGTTCTCCTCTGCTATGGACGTTGTGCGAACGTTCCAGGGCTTCAGTCTATCCACTACGGCTCCCACCAGCCATTCCGGCGTTGAAGCGCCGGAAGTAATGCCCACGCTTTGCACGCCTTCCAGCCAGGCATCATCTATGTCGGAGGGGCTGTTGATGAGATAAGCCGGTCTTCCGGCGGCCTCGGCGGTTTCCCGCAGCCGGTTGCTATTGGAGCTGTTCTGTGCTCCTACAACCAGGACCAGTTCAACGTCAGGCGCTATGGCCTTGAGGGCATTCTGCCTGTTGGTAGTGGCGTAGCAGATGTCGTTGCGAGTTAGCAGGGCGGGGAATCTCTCTTTGAGGACGCCTATGACCTCTTCCGTGTCGTCCATGCTCAGAGTGGTCTGAGTTAGAGCCACCACCCTGTCGGGGTTTCCAACCCGGACCTCGGCCGCCTCTTCAGCCGTTTCTATGAGGATAGTGCTTTCGGGGGCTTGGCCCAGCGTGCCGGCGATTTCGACGTGTTCGCGGTGGCCTATGAGGATTATGGTATAACCTTCACGCGCGTACTTCTGGGCTTCCAGATGGACCTTGGTGACCAGCGGGCAGGTGGCGTCTATGACGTTCAATCCCCTGGCTTGGGCCTGCTGCCAGACGGAAGGGGAGACGCCGTGTGCGGAAAAGACCACGACACTGCCCTCGGGGATATCGTCGATGTCTTCCACGAAGACGGCCCCTTTGTCCCGCAAATCGTCGACGACGTGAGAGTTGTGCACGATCTCGTGTCGAACGTAAACGGGAGGCTGGAAACGTTCCAGGCATAGCTCTACCACGTCAATAGCACGGACGACGCCCGCACAAAACCCTCTGGGTGAGCTGAGCAAGACTTCTATGGTCGGCCTCTCTCCCACCGTTCAGAGTGCCGGCTTTGCTTCAACTACCTGGTTCGCCTCGTTTGCAGTACGTAAGCGCCGCCTGCCACCACCAAGAGGAGTCCCGCCAGCATCATGGCAATGAGTGCACCTGAGCCTGGCGAAAAGTCGCCGGCAGGCGGGGGTTCCGGGGGAGGAGCAGGTCTATCAGGACGCTCGGGCGGGGGCGCGGGATGTTCAGGAAGACCGACCATCACAGCCTCATTGATACCTGTCCCCTCATTGAGGGTTAACAAGTTGCCGGTGCCATCAAGGAAGAGAAGCCTGAACCCAGCCGGATCCGCTCTAAGATTGCTCACGACCAGGTTCAAAATCCTGTCGGTAGGCAGCGGGTCATTAGCATTGAGGGTCGCTATAGCAGTGTGGTCGCCTCGCAGGCGCGGATCATAGACAGGGTACACCTTGATGGAGTCCACCTGGGTGCCGGAAACGCCGCCTTCGGGCAGCTTGACCTGGACTCGCGCTTGGTTGCCCCGTAGCTCGTACTTCCATCCCAGGTCGCTTGGAACCAGGTCTGCGGCGCCTTCCGGCGCACTCGAAGTGACCAACGCCGTATCGGCGGAGTCCAGAACCTTCAGTGTGACATTGGGATCTTGTAGAATGCCGTCATCGTCTAGTGCAGCCGCAAAGTCAGACACCTTGACGGCGGTGATGAGGCCTTCATCGGGAGCATCCACGGTCTGTGTTATGCCGCCAACGCTTATTTCGACTGTTTCTGCATCTCCTTTGACAGTGAGGACCATTGTCACCCACAGGTCTACCGTGTTTCCCTTGGAATCCAACGCCTGGTCCCAACTGATGTCAGGAGGCGTTTGGGCATTGACCCTTTGCAGGCCGTAGAGTGTGAAGAGTAGGCTAAGAAACAGGACGATTCCTACTGCCAGTAGGGGGATTCGCTTTTTGGCTAGCACCATTGCAGGCTACCTCCGGGGGTTGGACCCACTAATATGAATGATTACTAAAATGGCAAGCAAGAGTTTCCCCTTCCTTCACAGGGCGGACGGCAAACTCCGTTGGAATGCTAGCATTGAGCTTGCCTCAGTGTCAAGCGTTTGTAGTCGTTCGGGTGTGGAAATACGCGGACATACGGACATGGGGCAGGGGAAGGGGCTGGCTTGTGAGGGCTTGGGATTCTTCTCTGTCGCTCAGAATGACAGTGCGAGGGTATGAAGCATCTGCTGGGTCGAGGAACGTTCCCAGCCACCGCTCATGCCTTCGACGCTCAGGATGAGCGGCCCCGTGGATGCCCTAAACTCACAAACGAAGTGCAACACTTGGTTAAGGTGTTGTCATGGGAAAAAGATATGGACATGTCACCATTGAAGAGAGGTGTGAAATTGCCCGACTACAAGCCTCGGGATACTCGGTCAGCCAAATCGCGGCAAGTCTGGATCGCTCGCCATCGACAGTGGCTCGTGAGCTGAAGCGCAATGGTTCAAGAACTCAGGGATACCAGCCCAGGTATGCGAACCAGCAAGCCCATGGCCGGCGTTGGCGTGGTTCTCGACTGGAGCGAGATGAGGCGCTGCGGGATAAGGTGCTCTCTGGACTCAAGCAGGGCTGGTCACCGGAGCAGGTGGCGGGACGGATGGCTATGGAGTCAGGCAGTACAGTCATCTCCCACGAGAGCATCTACAGGTTCATCTACGGCCAGATTGCTCGTAAGAAGGACTACAGTTAGCGCCACTACCTGCCCCGAGCTAAGTCCAAGCGTGGTTGGAGAGGCCACAAAGGCGGCAGCGCTGCTTCCTTCATGGCTAAGCGTCGTCCCATCACCGAGCGCCCGCAGAGCGCTGCTGACCGCCGCACTCCTGGTCACTGGGAGGCCGACCTAATGCTGTTCAGGGCCTATGGCCATGCCGTGCTTACCATGCACGAACGCCACTCCCGCATCCTCATAGCGGTCAGACCTCCTGGCAAGGCATCCGTCCCCATCGCCTCCGCCATGTCCCAAGTGTTGGGTCAGTTTCCCCCCGAATGGCGACGGACGGTCACCTTCGACAACGGGACCGAGTTCGCACTCCATTACCAACTCCACGATCTGGGTATAGAGACCTTTTTCTGCGATACTTACTCTCCCTGGCAGAAGGGTGGGGTAGAGAACGCCATCGGTCGGCTGCGGCGGACCCTGCCCCGCAAAACGGACTTGGCAGCGTTGCCTCAAAAACGGTTTACGCAAATGATTCAGGCCTACAATAATACCCCCCGCAAGTGTCTCGATTATAGGACTCCGGCAGAGATATTTTTGGATAGAGTGTTGCACTTGAAATGTGAATCCACCTGCCCGCCTGCGCGGGCATGACGGTGAGGGGGCGCAGGGATGAATGGATGCGCGGCTAGGAGACGCCGTGTTGCATCAAATGATCGTGGAGGCGTTCCAGCGTTTTACGGTTCTCTTCCAAGGGGAATCCGTCCACGGCGTAGGCTCTTTCCACTTTGAAGCCGTCCACGGCACCCGCGTCGACCATCTGTTTGACGACCGCTTCTTCTTCCTCCGGCGAGGGCAGTAGATTCTGCTTCGACTGCATGGAGAGGCCTGCTATCAGACCGGAAGCGCCCCAGTTGGAGACGCTGGCCAGGATTAGCTTGTCGGTGGGAACTACGGTGGGCTGCTTGGGTAAGGTATCGATGGCGGGGATATGTTCGGCCAGCTTGCCCATGCCTATCTCGTTGCCGCCGTCTCCTATGCCCACGGTGGCGTTGTGGCCGAGCACAAGATGGTCCGCCCTGGCATTGTACTGCGAGATGTCTATGCCCCGCATGTTCAGATATTCGCCGTTTTGAGTCACGCCGCAGCGTTCGGTGGATATGACGATCGACGGCTTCAAGTCGCCCAGGAGCTCCCGGGCAAACCTCCGGCTGGAGTCGTCGTCCGTAACGGGGAATTCGACCACTTCGCCCACGTCTGAAAGGCAGTTGTAGAGAGACGAGCTGAACTCGTCGGTAATGTGGGTGACGTCGTAACCCAGCTGTTGCAGCGCTTTGCCGATGAAATAAGCGCCGGGTGGGCCGTCGGTCTCCGACGCCATGGCTCCTATTATGAAAAAGCCGCTGATGACGAAGGCGCGTCCCGGGTTGCGCAGGACCAGCTGGGCCGCGTCTTCGCAGTAGTCTTCGGGGAGGTATCCACGCAGCTTGGATATGCCTCTCTGGTCACGGTCAAGGATGATGTCTTCTATAGCTGACACGGTTGCCCTCCCAATTTGCGGTGTGCGGTATTTGTCTAATCAGAGAACGGCCAGGTCTTCGTCACGGACGTCCGTGATGAACATGTGCCCCGGCGAGTGGGTAATCATGAAGGGTGTCTTGGACTGCATAGCCACGGCCTGAGGGGTAACGCCGCATGCCCAGAAAACGGGCACCTCGCCCGATTGGAATGGCACAACGTCTCCGTAGTCCGGCTTCTGAAGGTCATCGATGCCTATCGATGCCGGGTCGCCGACGTGCAGAGGTGCGCCGTGTGTATTGGGGAAGCGGGACGTCACCTGCACGGCCTTCACCACCTTTTCCCGGCCAATGGGGCGCATGGATACCACCGTGGGGCCGGAGAACTGACCCGCGGGCACTGTTGGCATGTTGGTGGTGTACATTGACACGTTGCTGTTCTCTTCTATGTGCCGCATGGGGATTCCCGCCGCCAGCAGCGCCGTCTCGAAGGTGAAGCTGCAGCCGATGAGGAAAGAAACGAGGTCGTCGCGCCAGACGTCCAGGACATTCTCCGTTTCCTGCTCCAGCACGCCGTCCCTGTAGACGCGGTACTTTGGCAGGTCGGTGCGGATGTCGGCGCCGGGTGCGGTAATGGAGGGCTCCACGCTGCCGGTCTCCACGACTTCGATGAGAGGACAGGGCTTGGGATTGCGCTGGCAGAATAGGAGGAAGTCGAAAGCCTGTGCTTCGGGCAGGATAACAAGGTTAGCCTGGACATAGCCGGGCGCGAGTCCCGCCGTTACGGTGTTGTATTCACCATTCCGGATAATGCTGCGCAATGCACCAGGAGAGGAAGGAAGTGTACTGATTGCCATGAGGACCCCCATGCGCTAGTTGTAGGGGGATTCTAGCAGTGCCAGGGTCTGACTAGCAAGAAGGACGGGCATGCGGGTGTGTGCCCCTCCTGGATACCCTAAACTCACAAACGAAGTGCAACACTTGGTTAAGGTGTTGTCATGGGAAAAAGATATGGACATGTCACCATTGAAGAGAGGTGTGAAATTGCCCGACTACAAGCCTCGGGATACTCGGTCAGCCAAATCGCGGCAAGTCTGGATCGCTCGCCATCGACAGTTGCTCGGGAGCTGAAGCGCAATGGTTCAAAGACCCAGGGGTACCAGCCCAGGTATGCGGACCAGCAAGCCCATGCCCGGCGTTGGCGTGGTTCTCGACTGGAGCGAGATGAGGCGCTGCGGGATAAGGTGCTCTCTGGACTCAAGCAGGGCTGGTCACCGGAGCAGGTGGCGGGACGGATGGCTATGGAGTCAGGCAGTACAGTCATCTCCCACGAGAGCATCTACAGGTTCATCTACGGCCAGATTGCTCGTAAGAAGGACTACAGTTAGCGCCACTACCTGCCCCGAGCTAAGTCCAAGCGTGGTTGGAGAGGCCACAAAGGCGGCAGCGCTGCTTCCTTCATGGCTAAGCGTCGTCCCATCACCGAGCGCCCGCAGAGCGCTGCTGACCGCCGCACTCCTGGTCACTGGGAGGCCGACCTAATGCTGTTCAGGGCCTATGGCCATGCCGTGCTTACCATGCACGAACGCCACTCCCGCATCCTCATAGCGGTCAGACCTCCTGGCAAGGCATCCGTCCCCATCGCCTCCGCCATGTCCCAAGTGTTGGGTCAGTTTCCCCCCGAATGGCGACGGACGGTCACCTTCGACAACGGGACCGAGTTCGCACTCCATTACCAACTCCACGATCTGGGTATAGAGACCTTTTTCTGCGATACTTACTCTCCCTGGCAGAAGGGTGGGGTAGAGAACGCCATCGGTCGGCTGCGGCGGACCCTGCCCCGCAAAACGGACTTGGCAGCGTTGCCTCAAAAACGGTTTACGCAAATGATTCAGGCCTACAATAATACCCCCCGCAAGTGTCTCGATTATAGGACTCCGGCAGAGATATTTTTGGATAGAGTGTTGCACTTGAAATGTGAATCCACCTACCCCCCTTCGCGGGTATGACGGAAAGGGTACGGGTATGACGAAAAGAGTGCCCGCCTCCTCTCACCGTCATTCCCGCCCCCGAGCGGGGATCCAGTGGTGGGGGGCTGTTTCCAAAGTAGTCACCGTGGGCTATTTTGGGGCAATGCGGGGGGATTCTTCGTCGCTGTGCTTCTCAGAATGGCAGGACGGGGTGTCCATGCTCAATGAGGACAAGGGGTCGCCACTGCCCCCACCCCTGGGTACCCGCCTTCGCGGGTATGACGGACGGGGGTATGGGTATGACGGATGTTTGCGATGACTGACAGCCACCGCTTCATCGGGTACAATCCGGCTATGAAGGATACCGACGATTTGATAGGGGAAATCCTGGCGCAGAAGACGATTGCCGTGGTAGGCCTTTCGCCCAGACCGGATAGGCCCAGCTACCAAGTTGCCGAATATTTGGAAGGTGCCGGCTACCGGATTGTTCCCGTCAATCCAACAGTGGATGAGGTGCTGGGAGAGAAGAGCTATCCCGACCTCAGGTCAGTCCCGGGGACCATAGACGTGGTGGACGTTTTCCGCCGGCCCAGCGACGTCATGGCGGTGGTAGAGGATGCCATAGAGGTCGGAGCCGGGTACGTCTGGATGCAGGAGGGGATTGTCAATGAAGCTGCGGCGGAAAAGGCTAAGGCGGCGGGGATTCCCGTGGTCATGGACCGTTGCATCAAGAAGGAGCACGAGTCGCGGTTAGGGTAGGGGATTCCAATCCAGTTTCGTTTCGTGGCATCAGTCCCTCTCTTCCGGGAGGAGTCGCAGCGAGTCCACATGGCGGGGCCGCAGGAGTCCGAAATGACGGTGGTCAAGGGTAGCCAGTTTTGGCTCGTTGAGACGCTCTACAACCGCGAGAACCGCAGCATCTACAAATCCCACATCAGAGTCAGCATAGCGATCTGTTAGTTCACGGATCCGGCTGTAGTCCTGGGCCAGCAACTCCTCGACATGATAGGCACCAGCAAGGACATCGTCCAGAAGGGCGAGGAAGACCCCAGCGTGAAGCCTTGTCTGTACCAGCCAGTCCACTTCGATGATAACAGGGGCAGGGATCACCAGTAACTCCGCAGTGACCTGCAAAAGATCGAGACACCGCCTGTGCTGGGAGTCGTTGCGGTCGAGTGTGGCGTATAGCGGCCCAGTGTCGAGGACTAGCGCCACGAACGAGGCTCCGGCCGCATGTCACTCGCTTTGCTCGCTGTGTCGGTGTGTCCCGAGGCGCCGATACCCCAACTGCGTGGTCGCGGGCGGTAGCTCTTAGCTTTCTCTTCCAAAGCCTCTCGGACCAAGGCGGCCATTGACGTGCGCCGTTCCGCAGCCATGACTCTCAGGCGCTTCAATAAGTCGTCCGGAATGGAAATAGTGGTGCGCTCCATGACATCATGATAGCAGTAGTGATGCTAACGGTCAACAAGGCGTCCAAAATAAGACCTATGCTGTACCCTATGGCTCAAATCACCCCCGTGTGCAGTGCCTCTGGTCCACGTGCGCAGATGGCGACGTTGCATCCCTGGCTGGCCAGCGCCAGTGCTGAGTAGAGGCCCAGGCCGCGGCTTCCACCGGTCACCAAGGCCGTTTTGCTGGCAAGTCCAAATTCCATGGATGTCTCCTGCGTAGATTGCTGGATAACATACAACATAAGCACGGCTGTGGGCAGTAGGCAGGGGGCTTCTGAATCAAGCTTGTCTCAAGCCGTTACGCCTTTGTCCCACCCACCCGCCCTCGGTGGGTTTTGGTTTGGGGGCACATCCCCCAAACCCCCTGCCAAAGGGATGCATCCCTCTGGACTCCTCCACGAGAGGCAACTCTAGTGGCTGGTTGGACTTGGAGGAGCTATACGAACCCAAACTGAAACGGCAAGTTTCCCTCGCTGGATACGACCCATGACTTCGTAGGCGTGAATCTCAGGGGATGACGACTTACCAGTAGATGCAATTATGAACACAGCTAAGGCTTTTGGACGATCAATATTCGTCGGTGTTCGTTGGTTCTGACACCTTTTGCTGTACTGAATTGAGAGATGATCCGGAAGACCTTTTCATAGTGCATTGCAATATCGAAGTCTTCCGGAATAGGGATGGCTTTCAGCCAGAAAACTAGTGATTTCTCATCCAGAAAATGGTATGGGACATTGTATTCATCTTGAAGGATTATCTGGCATCCGTGGTCAACAAAGGCTTGGACTAACGTATCCCAATGTTGACTGGGATCGGATTTGTATTTGCCGCTTGCTTCACAGCCAAAACCTTGCATATATTTTGGATGTTTTTGGATCCTACTTGCTGTGTGATGAAGACCCCATCAGATTTCAATACCCGTAATATTTCAGCGGGGAAAATAACAGAATGTCTGTTTAGCACCAGGTCAAACGAGGAGTCCGAGAAATGAAGAGCATCCGCTGGCATTATTTGAAAGGAAAGTCTGTCCGCTAAATCCGTGGACAGGTTCGCTTGCGCGTCCCGGATCATCTCCGGATTGTTGTCGATTCCTACACCTTTCCCTAAATATCGAGCTAGTTCCGAGATTCTCTCTCCGCCTCCGGTGCCGATATCCAGAACATAGCTCGACGGATGAAGGTAGTTCCGTACTATTTCGAAGTACTCCCATGGGGCGGGGTCACGTGCTACCCGCAGCTTTGAGAAATCCCATCCCCGTCGTTTGCCCACTTGGTCAGCTATCCGCTTCAATTCACGGATGTTCATAGTGCTTTCAGCCCAAACCCGGCGGGCGTAACTCAACGCCAAGCATGGACTCGCACCAGTGTGCGGCTGCAAGCAGCTTGGCTTCGGCAAACGGCGGCGCCGCCAGCTGGATTCCCAGCGGCATGCCGGTGCCGTCCAGTCCGGAGGGAATTGCTATGGCGGGAAGCCCGGCCGACGTCCACGCCGCCTGACAGAGGGCGTTTCCCGTGGTGGTGCGGTCTCTTGGCGCCGCCGTCGGTGTTGCTGGAGTGAGCAGCACGTCCCAGTCCTTGAACATGGCCTCTGCGTCTTTGCGAAACCTGGCTCGAACGCGCTGCGCCTGTAAATATTGTGCTCCTGAAATAAGCATGCCCACTTCTATGATACGACGCAGGTGCGGGCCGTAGTCATCAGGATTTTGGTTGTACATCCGCTGGTGGAAAGCGGCCGCTTCCACGTTGATGACCACGCTGCGCGCCGCCTCGTGGAGGTGGAAGCTATCGGGGAGCTTAATTTCCGAGACGGCGGCTCCCGCTTTCTCCAGCCTCCGCACAACCTCGTCGGTGTGGCGGCATACCTCTTCGCTGGCGTTTTCGTAGAAGAACTCGCGTATCACGCCGATGCGCGGCGGGTCTTTGTGTGCGGCCAAGCCGCTCACGTAATCTTCGACGGGTTCGAGGGACGAGCTGGCGTCGTTGGGGTCATGGCCCGCCATGACTTGAAGCAGCAGAGCGGTGTCGTTCACGCCGCGGGCAATGATGCCCACGGTATCGAGCGACCAGGCGAAGGGTACGACCCCATAACGGCTGATCCGTCCGTAGGTTGGTTTCAATCCGACCACGCCGTTGTAGATGGCGGGACGCAGAGTAGAGCCGCCAGTCTGAGAACCGAGGGACGCGGGACACATGCGGGCGGCCACCGCCACCGCCGATCCGCTGCTAGAACCGCCGGGCGTATGCTCCCGGTGCCAGGGGTTGAAAGTGGGCGAGGGGTCTCCGTCGGCGAACTGAGTGGTGACCGCCTTGCCCAGTATGATGGCGCCTGCCTCCTTCAGCTTCGCCACGCTGGTTGCGTCGTAGCCGGGAATGAAATTGCGGTACTGCGGTGCGCCGGCCGTGGTCAGAACACCCTTAGTATAGTAGATGTCCTTTACGCCGATAGGTATGCCGTGCAGCGGGGTGCGGGGGCCGCCGCCGCTGATCTCCGTTTCGGCTTCTCTCGCCGAACCCAGGGCGGCCTCTTCGTTCAGGGTGACCCAGGCTTTGAGCGAAGGCTCCAGCTCCCTGATGCGCTCTAGCAAAGATTCCATCAGCTCAGGCGGGGATAGCTTACCACCGGCTATAGCCTGAGAAGCTTGGTCTATGGTGAGGTCTCTTAGTTCCATGGCTGCGATTAGAGGAAGAATCCGGGCTCCACTTCGTTGTCTGAAAGACCGGCTGAAAGGACGTGGAGATGCCCGGCCATTTCCTTTATGTGGGGGAGCAGCTGCTCGGCGTAATCGTCGCCCCAAATGGCTGTGGCCCGTTGCAGCATGGCATCCGCTAGTTCCTGTTCCGGTTGGCTATTAGAGTTCTGGGACATAACTGCTGGAGGATATCACACAAGCCGACTGTGGGGTGCCCTTCGACAGGCTCAGGGCCGAGCGGATGAGGGGGCTGTAGAGAGGTAGGGGATGGATTCCCGCTCGGAGGCGGGAATGACGGAGGAGAAGGAGGCGGGAATGACGGGATTGTGGGTGTGGTGGTTCCCTTCGGCTATGGGAAGGCTAGGCTCACCTGTCTGCCAGGCAGGCCAGGAACGGAGGGAAGCGCAGGGGCGGTTCGCGAACCGCCCCTGCGGGGAAAGTGGGGCACCCTTCGATAGGCTCAGGCGAGCGGATGAGGGGGCTGTAGAGGGTAGTGGGATGGATTCCCGCCTCCGAGCGGGAATGACGGAGGAGAAGGAGGCGGGAATGACGGGATTGTGGGTGTGGTGGTTCCCTTCGGCTTTGATTAGGGATGGCTAGGCTTAGAGGAACCGACAAGACGGGCCAAGGCGAGTCGGCTAGCCTGCCATCTCCACTTCTATCAGCGGGCTGTCCTCCAGCCATAGATCGAAGTTGGTGCGCAGGTTCTGCAATCGGGGTTGGGATTCCATCATGGCGTTGAACACGGCGCGGCGCTGGGACTCCGCAGTTACCGGCGTGGCCTTTGCCAGGATGTCTCTTTGAAAGCTCTGCTTGATATGCAGAGTGAAATCAGGGCTCGCCAGCAAGTTGGCATACCAACCGCGCCTCCCCGGCCTCCCTGTGATGTACACCTTGTCGCCCTGATAGTGGGCCCATATCTCTATGCGCCGCTGCTGGCCGGATCTGCGGCCCTTGGTGGTGATGTCTATAACGGCGTCGTTGATGAGCGCGTTTCTGGTCTGCTCGTCCATGATCCCGTCCCTATAAAGGTAAGGATACCGCCTCTCCGCTTTGCGCGCTGCGAGTCACCGCTTCGGTGAACTCCATGTACTTAACGCCATCCTCAAAGGTGGTCAGCTTCACTTGCTCCACGCCTCTGATAGCGTTGATGAACTCCTCTTCCACTCGCCAGTCGCCCTGCTTTTGGGGGTCTATCTCTACCTTGGATAGCTGCCCGTCGCCGCGCTTGCCTGCGTAAAGCTCCATCTTGTCGGCGTCCAGCCTGATTGTGCCGTCTGCGCCAAGTAGCCATACCTCGTTGGCCGGAGCAAGGCCGGTCACGGCACTGAACCGCATCTGAGCACGGGCGCCGCAGGCCATTTCGCAGAGAACGTCGGCGTGATCGGGGACCTCCACGGTGTGGAGTTGCCCCTCAGCATCGCGGCGTTGTTTGACAAAGGTGTTGGTCATCGCCATCACCTTTGTGGCGGGGCCTATCCAGCGCATCAATATCTCGTACCAGATGCCCATCATCATTATGTTGAGGCCGCTCAGGTCGCGGCTTTGACGCCAGTGAAGAGGGGCCTCCACATCCAGAAAAGCGGTTGAGTTATTTCTCATCTCAACCGCCAGCACCTGGCCCAGATAGCCTTGGGATATCATTTCCCTTACGGTCTGGTCCACCTTCAGGGTCATTGGGGCGGGCACAATCTGTGCGACCAGGTGCGGAGACGCCCGTGACGCCTCCAGCATGGCGTGGGCCTCCTCGGAGTTCATTGCCATGCGAGCTTCGGTGAGGACGTGTTTATCGTATTCCAGAGCGGCGATGGTGATGGAAGCGTGGAGGTAGGGCCAGGTGCCTATGCAGATAGCGTCCGTGTCGTCTGCCTGTACCAGGTCCAGCCAGTTGTCGTATACCTTGGCTATGCCGAATTCCCTGGCGGCGCGCTCGCCGGACTCCCTGGTGCGGTTGCACACGCTGACAAGCTCCACTCCTTCCATGGCTTTGAACCCGGGGACGTGGTGGGCACGAACGTTGCCCCCGGCGCCTACTATTCCCACCCTGATCTTTTCCGGAGTCACTATTTCACGCTCCTTTGGCTAATTTACGTTGCCACCCAGCTTTACAGCGGGATGGCGTATGCTATTCTATCACCAATTTAGGAGGTCGCTTAAGCATGACCATGCCTGTAACCCTCGACTATTTGGGGCATTGCGCCTTCCTTTGGAGTACGGCGCATGGCGTACGTGCTCTAATAGACCCGTACGGAAACTCAGCGGAAATCCACTGGTTTCTCAGGCCGTTTCCACAGATGGAAGTGGACGTGGTGATGTCCACACACCGCCATTTTGACCACGACGCCACGGGATCCGTGGCGGGGAGACCCACCGTACTGCGGGGAGCGGGTAAATTCGCGCTGGCCGACCTCTCCGTAGAAGGGGTGGCGGAGCTTCACGCCGGCCGTGAAGGGCGCGAGCCGCTGGCGAATACCATATTCGTTTTGGAAGCGGGCGGCGTCAGGTTCTGTCACATGGGGGACAATAGGGCTGGCATTGGCGGGGAAGCACGCCGGGCTATTGGTGATGTAGACGTCTTCATGGTGAACGTTGACGACTCCTGTCATCTGCTTACATTTGATGAGGTAGGCGACGTCATAGAGGCCATTGGGCCCAAGGTGGTCGTGCCCATGCATTACGCTATTCCCGGACTTACGAGCGAAGGCTCTACTCTGGGTCCCATCGAATGTTGGCTAGAGTCTCGGTCCCGCATTAGAAGGTTGGAGGACGGCCCTCTTAGGATAGGGTATGATTCCATACCGGCGGAACAAGAGACGTGGGTTATGACGGCAAGCTTAGATTGAACCAGGTAAAGGAGGAGATGCGGTGCGACGGTTAGAGGACAAGGTAGCTATCATTACGGGGGCGGCCACCGGCATTGGGCGCGCCGCTGCCCAGCTGTTCGCCAGTGAAGGGGCTAAAGTAGCGGCGGCGGACCGCAACGTGTCCGATGGTGAAAAGACGGTTTCGGCTATCAAAGAAGCGGGAGGCGAAGCCTTCTTCATAGATACGGACGTTTCCAAAGCAGATGAGGTGGAGAGTATGGTGGAGCAAACGATCAGCGCCTATGGCAAGCTGGACGTCCTGGTCAACAACGCGGGTGTGCTCATCCGTACTTCAAAGCTGCACGAAGTCTCCGAGTTGGAGTGGGACCTTACCCTGAACACGGACCTCAAGGGTGTGTTCCTGTGCTGCAAGTACGCCGTGCCTCGGATGATGGATAGGGGAGGCTCTGTGATAAGCGTGTCTTCCACTTCCGGCATACGCGCCTCCCTCATATCCTCTTCCTACGGAGCGGCCAAGGCCGGCGTCATAAGCTTGACTCAGACCGCCAGCCAGGAGTACGCCGAGAACAGGATACGGTTCAATGCCATAGTTCCCGGCATCATCGATAGTCCGCAATCGAGAGGGAGTACCGGCAGCACAGAGGAGTTCGAACGGCGCGTCAAGGAGAATCCGGCGGGCAGGGTAGGTCTTCCTGAAGACGTGGCCCGCATGATGCTGTATCTGGCTTCCGACGAGTCTTCCTACGTCTCAGGGGGCAGTTTTGTCATAGATGGAGGACGTACTGTAGGATTCTAGTTCTGAATAGCTAAGTGGAGGGAAGCTCGATGTCCCAGAAAGCGTTGAGGGATATTATAGATAAGGCTGTGGCCGACTACGGATTTCGCCTTGCGGTTATGCACGGCGTGGAGGACGTTATTGCCGCCTCTGACCTCTCTGAAAAGGAGTCGGATGCTTTGCGCAGTATCGTCGTGCCTGAGCTGAAGGAGTTGCCGGACCCCGTGGAGCCGGCAGACCGTCCTTCCGTGCAGGCCAGGTTGGCGGACCTGGCGTTCAGAGGGTCTGGCTAGATATTGCCGGCGCATACCCGTCTGTGAAGGAGTGCCGCCTTGAATGGGCGGCGTGCATCAAACTAACTTTGTGAGGAAGCCATGCCAAGAATACCTGAAGTCCTCAGTAGAGACGACCTGCCCTCTGAGAGCAGGCATGCCTTCGACGAGATCGAGGCGAGCCGGGGTCGTGTGGTCGGGCCATTTGCCGTGCTTCTCAACAGCCCGGAGCTGGCGCGTCGCATAGCGGATGCCGGTGCCTACGTTCGTTTTGAATCGACCGTACCGGCCAGGGTGAATGAGCTGGCGTCGCTGCTTACGGCGCGGGAGTTTGACTGCCAGTATGAATGGACGGCTCATCAACCGCAGGCTGAAAAAGAGGGAATTCCGGACGAGGTCATAGCCGCGATTCGCGATCGCAAGCCTCCTCAAGGCCTGCCCCCAGACGAGGCGCTGGTGGTGGAGTACTCGCTGGAGCTGCTGAGGAATCACCGGGTTTCTGAAGCCACATTTGATGCCGCCTTGACGGTCTTCGGAGTCCAGGGACTGATCGATCTCACAGCAACCATTGGCTACTACAGCATGCTAGCAGCAGCCCTGAACGCTTTCGAGGTCGCTCCACAGGGAGAGGCGTTGCTCCCCGTTTAGCTCACCCCGGAAAAGGACGCGCTTGGCACTACTACTTGACAGGAGCACAATCCAAGGCCTCCTCAATATGGAGGATGCCTTGCAGATTATGGAGGAGGCGTTTGCCCAGCTTGCAGAATGCGCCGTAGACATGCCTAAGCGCTTGACCATGAGCGATGCCCAACGCGCGGGGTGGACGGCGTTCATGCCGGCGAGACTCCATAGCAGCGGCGCTTTTGGAATCAAAGTGGTTACAACTTTTGACGAGAACCCGTCCAAATACGGCGCACCAACCATCATGGGCACCATCCTGTACATGGACCAGGAAACCGGGCGGGTGCTTTCCATCATGGACGGCGGCTTTATAACCGCAATGCGCACCGGGGCGGTGTCCGGGCTGGCGACCAGATATCTGGCGCGCCAGGATGCGTCGACGGCGGGAATTCTGGGCGTTGGAGCGCAGGCGCGGACTCAGCTCGAGGCCATTTGTGCAGTGAGGCGCATAGATTCCGTGCTGTGCTATTCCAGTGGCAACGTGGAGCGGCAGAATTCCTTTGTAGAGGATATGTCCCGGCTTTTAGACGTTGAGGTTAGGGTAGGGGGATCCGCTCGAGAGGTAGTGGAGGCGTCGGACGTACTGGCACTGGCCACGACATCACACAACCCTGTGCTGGATGGAAGGTGGCTGAGACCGGGCACGCACGTAAACGGCGTGGGTGCTCATAAGCCTGACGCTAGGGAGCTTGATACGGAGTCGATCGTCCGCTCCAAGGTGGTGTGTGATTATGTTCCGGCATGCCTGGCAGAAACGGGGGACTTCATTATCCCAATCGCGGAAGGAGCCTTCAATGGCGATATGATACACGCCGGCCTGGGAGAGATAGTCAGGGGGGACAAGAAAGGCCGTGAGAGCAGCGACGAGATTACGCTGTTCAAGAGCGTGGGGCTTTCCATTCAAGACGTGGCCGTCTCCCAGTACGTTTACGACAAGGCGGTGCAGCAGAACGTGGGAGTCAACTTCGATTTTTCCTGAATACTGAACGCAAGAGAGGAGCATATGTCGCAGGTAGAGGATAAGCTGAGTGAAATGGGCCTGGAACTGACAGAGGGGCCGCCCCCCATGGCCAACTACATACCGGGGTACAGGACGGGCAACCTGGTATTCCTGTCCGGAGTGGGGCCCAGAGACGCCGAGGGGTCTACTCTAAGGGGGAAACTGGGGCAGGATGTGACGGTGGAGGAGGGTTACCAGGCTGCCAGGTTGTGCGCTCTCAATTTACTGGCCAACCTGAAGGGGATCATAGGCGACTTGGACAAAGTGAAGCACGTTGTCAAGCTGCTTGCTATGGTGAACGCCGCTTCTGATTTCACGGAGCAACCCGCTGTGATCAACGGCTGCTCGGATCTTCTGGTGGAGGTTTTGGGAGACAAGGGGCGGCACGCCAGGTCAGCGGTTGGCATGGGTTCTTTGCCGGGTGGGATGGCGGTTGAAATCGAAATGATAGCGGAAGTGGAAGAGTAGACGGAAAAGGGTCAAATAGCGAACCGGTAGGACTGCATCTTCATGCGGAGGGTGTTAGGATATTATGGCGAGTTGCAAGAAACCGCCTTCTTTGACAGGATACTGCTATGCGTGTCAGCGAGTTTGAACTAACGGAACCGGTTCCGGAACTGCGAAAACCGCACGTCATTGCCAGTTTGAGGCCATGGGTAGATGCGGGAAGCGTGGGGACGTTGAGCCTGGCGCGGTTGGAGCGGCATCTTGGCGCAAAGGACATGGGCGGGCTGGTGACGCCGGGCAAGTTCTTCGACTTCACTCGCTACCGGCCAACGGTCTACTACACCGAAGGCCAGCGTCGTATGACCATCCCCAACACGTTCGTCCGCTATGCTCCGGGGGAGGGAGAATTCGACTTCCTCTTTGTGCACATCTTGGAACCGCACGCCTTTGCTGAAGAGTACATAGATTCGCTGGCGCAGCTTTTCGACCACCTCAAGGTAGAGCGGTACTGCCGTGTGGGCGGCATGTACGATGCCGTGCCCCACACTCGTCCAATTCTGGTCACCGGCTCCATGGACGGAGAGGATATGAGCCAGGTACCCGGCGTGAGCCCATCCAGGCGCTCTCCCTACCAGGGCCCAACCTCCATAATCAACTTGTTGTCTGAAAAATTGAGCGCCATAGGCACGGAAAACGTCACGTTGATGGCTAGGCTTCCGCAGTATATCCAGCTGGAAGAGGACCATACCGGTGCCGCCAGCTTGCTCAACATCATGTGCCACCTTTACAGTCTTCCCCGGGAGCTGGCCGTAAGCAGGCGAGGGGTCAGACAGTATGAGCGGGTTTCCTCTGAAATGGAGCGGAACTCAGGCGTGAAAGCCCTGGTGGAGCAGTTGGAGGCCGACTACGACGCCCGCATGGAGTCCACGGCACGGGAGGAACGGAGTGAAGAAACCATTCCGCTATCGCCCTCCGTAGAACAGTTCCTGCGAGAGCTTGGCGAGAACGGGAACTTGGAGCAGGACAAGCAGTAGCTTAGCCAAGCCCCAATGCCAACGGGACTAGGTGGACATTCCTTGTTCGGCGCCGGCCCGACTCCTCTGCGGCGGATATGCAACCAGTGCGGCTATGCCGCAAGCTACGGGCAGGGCCATGAACACAAGGATAGCCAGCGTGTAGCCGTCGGTAAGGTCGAACAGAACGCCGAAGGGCAGGGGGCCCAAGGCGGCAAAGCCCACCATGCTGGTTGTTACCACTCCTCTTATGCTGCCCAGATGCGTGCGGCCGTAGTAGTTGGGCCAGATCACCGAATTAGTAGTCATCAGCAGTCCGCCCATCAGTCCCAGCATTCCCCCGTATATGAACCCCTGCCAGGCTTGGGATATGACCAGCGTCCATAGCATGGCCAGCCACAAGAGGCCCTGGCCTGCCACCAGCAGATAGCGGTTTGGCAAACGGTCTGCAAGAAATCCGGCGATGAATGCGCCCACCAGAGCAAGGGGCGCTATCATGCTCAGTATGGATGCGGCCACACCGGCGTCGAGACCCCTGCTGTTCATCACCGAAACGTGGTGGAACACCAGCGCGGTGCTGATCAAGGACTGAGACGACCCGGCGAACACCAGCAGCCAGAACGACCTGGTTGCCAGAGCTTCTCTGAGGGAGAAATTGGTCTCGACGAAGCGGGCGCTGCTGCTGCCTGTGGAGGCGGCGGTAACGGGGGCGGTGGAATCGCCGTCCGGCAGAAGCCCCACTGCCTCCGGGCTGCGTCGCACCAGGACCAGAGAGGGCAACACTACCACCGCCCAGATGATGAAGCCAAGCACAACCCAAGCGTTCCTCCAGCCGTAGCTGTTGATCAGCAGATAGATGAGCGGAGGGAAGGCGGCCTGACTGGCGGCCATGCCCAGGTGGTAGACGGCGGTGACCTTTCCTCGCTTCCGTATGAACCAGGTGGCGACCAGAGTTGTAGAGATAAGCGAAAGAGAGCCTTGCCCAAGCGTTCGTATGGCAGCGAAGCCCAGGTAGAGGTGGAAGACGTGCTGTACGTTGCTCATCCCTATGGCGGCAAAGCCGAATAGCGTGGCCACTACGGCCAGCATCACTCGCGCCCCGTACCTGTCGAGGAGCCAGCCTACCACCACCATCGTCGTGGCCGCCGTGAGGGAACCGGCGGTGTACAGCCCGGATACCATGGTTCTAGACCAGCCCAGGTCGTTGATGATGGGGTCTACGAAGACCGATACCACGTAGGTCTGACCGGGACCGGACATAAAACCGGCGGCGCTGGCGACGGCGAGGATTATCCAGCCGTAGTAAAAGGGAAGGCCTGTGACTAATGAGCGCTTGGTAGATTCCACAACGTAATATAGTAACCTACCATGTCACGTCAGTCCCATTTCCATCCGCTCATGTGGCCTTCGCGCCCCCACCGTCATTCTGAGCCGAGTGGTCAAACACCTTCTGCTAACTTACAGCCAATGCTGGGCGAAGAATCCCTGGCGTTGGCTTAAAACGGGCACTGATTGATAAAGAATGGGTTGCGAAAGAATGGAAAATGTCAATTTAAGAAACAATCAGGTTTACTTGAAAAATACGTACTGAAAGGTATTGACAGCCTCTCCTTCGGGATGATATGGTTGGTATGTCCTGAGCAATCAAGGCAACGGAGAGGCCGGGGTGGAGGCCAATCGGGCAACCGGGCGGTTGAAAGCCTAGCTAAGCCGGAACTGAGGTTGCTTGGGGCTTTTTCTTTTTGGGCGCTTGGCGGCGGTCCCCCGCCGCCCCTGGATGCCCGCGCAGGCGGGCATGACGGTGGGCCCCCGCGCTCATTTCCTTCGACAAGCTCAGGATGAGCGGCCCCTCCTCACTTGGCCCTACATTCCCAACCAAGCGCCCCATTGGCTCTGAAGCCGGTCGGGGTCTAGGGCGTCGTCCATGATTACGTCGACCACGGTTGGCCGGTTGCAGTTCACCGCGCTGAGTAGGGCGGTCTCCAGGTCGTTGGGGTTCTCCACGCGTGTCCCATCTATATTAAAAGCCGCAGCCATCTTCACGAAGTCAAGAGGCAGCTTGTAGAAGTCCATTCCCAGATAGTCGCTCTGGCGTTCGGCGCCGGTGAGATATCGGGTCATACCTTCTCTGAGCACCTTATAGCTACTATTGTTGCAGAATACGTAGGTCACCGGGATGTCGTAAGCGGACGCCGTCCACAGAGCCTGGATGGTGTACATAGCCGTGCCATCGCCGATTACGGCGACCACGGGCCTGTCCGGAGACGCCAGCTTCATGCCCAGCGCTGCGCCCATAGCGGAACCCAGGCTTCCGCCTCGTTGAGCGAACAGGGAGCCGGGCTCGTCGAAGCCAATGGCGTTCATGAGACCACCGCGATTTGTGATGGAGTCGTCGCAGTAGATGAAGTTGGGAGGCAGTGACCGGGCCACCTCAACCGCAAACCGCTCCGGGGAAATGGGAACGTTGTCCCATCGTTCTTTGACCCTGGCTTGAAACGCCTGGGCTAAAGCGTGCTTCTGGGCGGCTATAGACTTGCCTCTGGCCCTGGCCGCTTCCTTTGCGGGGCCTGACATGCTCTCTTCCAAGGCGTTTGCTATCTCCTCCAAGCCGGCCTTTATATCGCAGAGCACTCCCACTGCCACCGGATACGATCGCTGAATGGCCCAGGCGCTGCTATCCAGATGGACCAGCTTGGGTGGGCCGCTGAACGGCCTCTCCGGGGTCGGGATGAACTGGATCAGCGCGTCGATGCCGATGGCTACGACGGCGTCGGACTCGTCCAGCCGCTTCTTCATGCGATGGTCGAACCAGCTTGTTTCGAATGTACCCAGATAGTGGGGGTGAGAGGTGGGGACGTGTACCTCGGACAGGGTTGTGGGGGCGTATACGGGGGCTCCTATCTGCTCGGCGAGCCTGGCAACCAGAAGGGGTGCGCCCGGCGATTGCGATACTCTGTCACCGACGAGAATCAGCGGATCGCTGGCTTGTGCAAGCATTTTCGCCGCTTCCTCCACGGCTCGAGTGTCGGGCCGCAAGCGGAAGTAGCCACTTACCGACGGCTCTATATCGACGTCGGCCTCGCCGTTCATGGCATCCCAGGCCAGCGATACGAATACGGGGCCCGTGGGTGGGGTGCTTGCTATCTTGAAGGCTCTTCTGATGATGGAGGGTACGTCCCAGGGATGAGTGACCTCTCCCGCCCATTTTGTATACTCGCGCATCACGTTGACCATGTTGGAATGAAGGGTAGGGGAATGCAGATGAAAGCTGGAGTCGGCCTGGCCGGCGGTGATAACCATGGGAGTGCCGCCCCGCCATGCGTTGTAGACCACCGCGATGGCGTTTGCCACCCCAACCGAGATGTGCAGGTTGACGAAAGAGGGTTTCTGGGTCACTCTGGCGTAGCCGTCCGCCATACCGGCAGCTACGCCTTCGAACAGTGTGGTGACGTACTGTAGGTCTGGAGCGTCCTGGAGCGCGTCCATGAGAGGCAGCTCCGTGGTGCCGGGATTGCCGAAGACGTACTTCACGCCTTCGGCACGCAGCATTTCAACCAAAGCGCGCTTTCCCGTCATGCGGGTCATGGTTCCCTCCCGTGCTGGATTAGGTCGAAGGGTATGGAGTACTCCTTGCTCAACTCAAACAACTCTTGGTACACCTCCGCGCTGAGAGGGATGCCTTCCTGTGTCCGTTGCTCCTTCAGTTGGAACTCGGGTTCCCCGGCAACGTAGATGCGCTCCACCCCAGGGCCCCGTTCCGAGGACCTAATCTGGTCTACAAGGCTGGTCATTCTGTGTCGGAACTCCGTCATGGGCATGAAACGCTGGATATCGACGGCGATGTAGGCGCCGTTGGCAATGATGGGGTCTTGCCCAAAGACCTTGAGCTGGGGCACGTCCCTGGCGAATAGGCCGCCTGAGAGCACGCCTCCCAGGATTTCCACCGCGGTGGCGATTCCGAAGCCCTTGTATCCTCCGGCCCACTGAAGCACCCCGTGCTCCAGCACTTCGTTGGGGTCGCTGGTGGGTTCTCCGCGCCGGTCCAGTCCCCAATCCAAAGGTATGGGCGTTCCTTTCTTGGCGGCAAGCCTCAATTTACCGGCCGCCACCATGGTTGTCGCCATATCCAGAACCACCGGATCGCTTTCCGTGGGGAAGGCTATGCTGAAGGGGTTGGTGCCGTGGGTAGGGGTCAGACCGCCAAACGGCGGCACAATGCCCGCTCCGTTGTTCATGGCGATTCCTATCATGTCTTGGGAAGCTGCCGACATGGTGTAGAAGCCGATCATACCGGTGTGACTAAGGTTGCGCGCCGTTGCCATGCCTACTCCGAACTGTCGCGCCTTTTCAATCGCGGTGGCCATGCCTAGCCTTGCTCCCAACATGCCAAAGCCGTGATCGCCGTCCAATGCGGCGGTTGCGCCCGAGTCCTGGACTACGCGGACAGCCGGACGCGGGTTTAGCAGGCCTTTGTGAATCATGCTCACGTATCCGGAGAGACGCGTGACTCCGTGAGAATCTACCCCGCGAAGGTCAGCCTCTACCAAAACCTCCGCCACGAATGCAGCGTCCTCTTGCGGCACACCCTGTTCATGGAGTATCGACTCCGCAAAGCGACGCAGCTTCTGAGAAGAAACGTGGTTGACTTCCATGGGTCCGGCTCCGCTTGATTCTGTCATTGCGCGCGGTTTGCTAAAGCCCCGCTATAGAGAGGACTCGCTCGACGTTTTCCGGCGCCGGTTTCAACTGCCCGGCCTCTATCTCTTTGATAACTTCGACCGTAGCCGCATTGACCGGAGCGGAAACGCCGGCCTCCCGGCTTTTGGACACAATGTGTCCGTTCATCTGCTCTATTTCAGTCTTCCTACCCTTGATGACATCCTGCGCCATGGAAGAACGCCATTCAGGCCCGCTGGCCCGGGAAGCCATCCAGGCGTCCAGCTCTTCGTAGACGTCGCCCTGGTCTGCGTTTGCCCACATCTCCGGTTCAAAGCCGTGCACCTTCTCTATGCTGTAGTTTAGAGCAAGGCCAACCTGCACACACTCCTTGGCGAGCTGGGCATAGACTAGGCGGGCACGGCTGTCCTTGGCAAGCCCTTGCGAGCCGAGGCCGGTCAGAGCCTGGAGCGGGTTGGTGGCGATGTTCAGCGCCAGCTTGGACCAGCGTTCCCCCCAGATGTTGGACGTTGCAAATGAACCGTCAACGCTTCCCATTACCTCGGCCAGCTTTTCCGCACGGGGGGTAATATTGCCGTTGAGCTCGCCAACCCGGAAGGAGTAGCGCTCCTTGTCCGCGGGCTCCTTCCGGCGCTGGACGTGCCCCGGCTCCCAGAGCTGTACGGCATAGTCGCAGAGCACGCAGGGTATCACCCTCTGATATCCCACTATGGAGCCAATAAGCTGATCGTTCATGCAGTTCTGCGCCGATACTACATAACCGTTGGGGGCGAGGAGTCTCTTGACAAAGTGAGCGCCCCATTCGGTGTCGTACGACTTGAGGGAGAGGATGACAATATCAAATGGGTCATGTATCCCCTGGACATCCGTCAGATGCAAGGCGTTTACGGGCACGGTGAAATCGTCCGGGAAGCCGGAAACTCTGAGGCCGTGATCCCTCATACGGCCGATGTGCTCACCCCATATGTCTATGAGGGTGGGATTGTGTCCCGCCCTGGTTAGATATCCACCGATGTAGCTGCCCACCGCGCCGGCGCCAACGATTGCGATGCGTTGTTCCATTAGTCCCTCCTGGATGCGAGCACATGGTATGCAGGTATGAGGGACGGGTCAAGCTGACCATGCGGAGAGAGCGAATTGCGAAGTCTGTAGATAGCGGCGCTCCGATTTCGAGCGAGAGTCCTTAGACCCGGTCGCGGGCGGTGTGGTTGTAGGTCGCCACAACGTCTCCAGATCCGTTCACGGCCAGGGATGCCGGGTACTTGAAAGTGGTCATGCAGGCGTGGCCCGGAGAAGCAAGAAAGAAATCGCCAATTTCCAACTTCTCTCCATTTAGCTTGACTACACCGTGCTCCTCGGTTTGGCCCACCAGTTCCGCTTCTGCTTTGCCAATGATCCTGAACCGTTTGGACATTGGAGGATCGTGGCTTACGCCCTTCTGGCCGATGTCAACGGTGACCGTATCCCATTCCTTTTGAGCATCTACGACCTGTCCCAGAATGGCGCTCGCTTTCTTGAATCTGAGGTCGGTCATTACCGAGTTGACCAGATCGAAGTAGATCCAGTTGCCCGGGGATACTCTAATGCCCTCCTCTTCCGCATAAAAGCTAAACGACCAGGAGCCTCCGGCTATGACATCTGGGACATCCAGGCCGTGTCTTACAGCTTTGCTCTTGATGGCGTATATCTTTTCGAGGTTTGCTTGCACCACTGCCCGGCGCGGGCCGGGATCCGCGGTATCGCCGGCGTGTCCGTCGTAGGCGTGTATTCCGGCAGGCGTAAGACCAGGCGAGCGGGCTATCTGAAGATAGAGCCGGTCCGCCGCTTCGCCGGCTTGAACCCCCGTGCCGTGCTCGCTGCCCACCTCAACGTCTATATAGACGGACAGGTCTTGATTGTACCGAACGGCGGCATCGGACAGGATTTCGACGTGCTTGGGGTCGCCTGCTATGACGCTGATATTCGCCGTGGGATGACTTCGCTTCAAAGCCATGAGCCGCTCCAGCTTAGCGGGATGGGGTATTGGAAAGGCGATGACGATTTCCTTGCCTCCTGCATTGGCCACCATTTCCGCTTCGCTCAAGGTGGCGCACTTGAAGGCGACCATGCCGGCCTCAAGTTGCATCCGGAGGACCTGAGGGGATTTGTGCGTCTTGACGTGCGGGACTATCTTTTCAGGAGAGCCGCACATTCGAACGATTTCTCGAATGTTGTATTCGACCATGTCTTGGAAGACCAGCATGGCCGGCGTCTGGACCGCTTCGGGATTATTCAGCTTGTACTCGCCTGCTTCAATTGCGCACATTTCACTCTGTCAAACGTCTTTGCCCTGGATGGCGCGCTCCTTTTCGCCTTCAGCCAGGGCTCTAACCACGCAAATCGTGGCGTTTTGCTGTTGCTCTATCTGCTTGAATACGCTCATTGCCTGTTCCTCGGTGCGCCCTTCGTAGGTGAGGTGTAAGTCGGCGTCTCCCTCCGTCCAGTAAATATGAAGGAAGCGCCCTCCGCCACCAACCGCCTCCACTATGGCTCGCGCCGCTCTACCGGCTTCCAACTGCTGTTCTGCGCTGCGGACGTCGTTGAATTTCAAAAGGCCTGTATACGTGGACATGATCCCTCCTGGGTTATGTGGTGTTTGGCCGTCAAGAGGCCAGCGCCTCAATTCTCTGGCACGCTTCTTCCAAGTCTTCATCCGTTTTTGCGTAGCAGAAGCGGATGAGGTTGTCTCCGTCCAAGCCGTGGTAGAAGGCGCTTCCTGGCACCCCCGCCACGCCGGTATCCCGGAGCAGGTGCATGGCCTTGTCTCTGCTTGTCTTTCCCGGGAGCCGGGAAACGTCCGCCAAAACGTAGTAGGAACCCTGGGGCGGGTAGGGGGCCAAGCCCGCCTTGGACAGAGCGCCACAGATCCTGTCCCGTTTGACCTTGAAGTCAGTGGCAATATTGGAGTAATACTCAGGCGAAAGCTCTTCCAGGCCTCTTGCCACACCAAGTTGAAGTGGTGCGGGAGCGCATACGTAGACCAGATCGCTCATATACCCAATGATCTGCGCCCACTTCGCATCGCTCACCGCGTATCCAATCCTCCAGCCCGTGATGCTGAAGACCTTGGAAGCTCCGGATATGGTAATAGTGCGTTCCGCCATGCCAGGCAGTGTAGCCGGACTTATGTGCGTTCTGCCATCGTAGACGAAGTGTTCGTAAATCTCGTCGGTTATGAGGAACAGGTCATTCTCTTCAACAACTCCGGCTATCCATTCCAGCTCGGTGCGGCTGTATACCTTGCCGGAGGGGTTGGAGGGGGTGTTGACAACGACGGCTTTGGTCCTGGGCGTGATCGCAGCTCTCAGGCGCTCCGGCTCGAACGACCAGTCGGAAGGCGTGGTCGGCACATAGACGGGGACGGCGTCTAGCGAGAGTAGAGTGTTCACGTGGTACTGGTAGTACGGTTCGAAGAGTATTACCTCGTCACCCGGGTCGAGCAACGCCATGCAAGCGCTGTAGAATATTCCGGTAGAGCCTGAGCTCACTATGACCTGGCTTTCCGGGTCTACGTCCATGCCGTTGTAGCGGTGCATCTTCTTAGCTATGGCGTATCTGAGCTGGGGAAGCCCGTCATAGCGAGTGTATATGTTGAAACCCTGGTCCACGGCCTGTTGCGCACCCTGTCTTACAGGCAAGGGGACTTCCATGTCGCAGACGCCCTGAGCAAGGTTGATTCCACCGACCTTGTTGCACTCTATGCTCATAGACCTGATCTCCGACTGGAATACCAATCTTGTTCTGGCGCTTAGCGAAGGCATATAGCTCCTTGGACAAAGGCTTGCCGTATGATGTTACGCCTGTTATCGAAATGAATCAAAGTATAGGTTCATCTTAATTGAACGGACTCATGCGGAATGGCTTGGCAGCTTGGGCGCCAGGCCGTACACTCTGAATCAGGAGGGTTGATCAATGAAGATGTTCATGGGCGGCGAATGGGTAGACAAACCTGAGAAGACGGAAGTAATCAATCCATTCAGCGATTCAGTGATAGATTCCGTGCCGAAAGCAGACTTGGAGGATGTAGAGACGGCCATATCCAGTGCGGTGCAAGGCGCCAGGATCATGGCAAAAACACCGAGCTATCAACGCTTTCTCTGGCTGCGAAGAGCGGCAGACCTTCTGGAAGAACGGTCGGAGGAGATGGCGCGGACCATTTCCATGGAGGAGGGCAAGATCCTAGCCGAGGGCAGGGCAGAGGTTGCCCGCGCCGTGCAGACAATCAGCCTCTCCGGAGAAGAGGCGAAGCGCATCTACGGCGAGACCATACCCCTGGATGCCAGTCCTACCTGGACGGGCCAGCTAGGGTTCACGTTGCGTGTCCCCGTTGGCGTGGTGGTGGCCATCAGCCCGTTCAATTTCCCGCTGAACCTGGTTGCTCACAAGGTGGCGCCGGCACTGGCCGCAGGCAACTCCGTAATCATCAAACCGGCCAGCGATACTCCTTTGTCGGCCTTGAAACTGGTCGAGATTCTGCTCGATGCAGGCGTGCCGGCGGAAGCGGTGCAATGCTTGACCGGCTCGGGCGGCACCCTGGGAGACGCCCTGGTAGCCGACCAACGAGTGCGCAAGGTGTCTTTCACGGGAAGCAGGGATGTAGGCGAACACATTGCACACGTGGCTGGCCTGAAGAAAATCACCATGGAACTGGGTTCCATCTGCCCTTTGATTGTGATGCCCGATGCGGATATGGCGAAAGTGGTGGCAGCCACGATATCAAGCGGGTATGCCAATGCGGGACAGGCATGCACTTCAGCGCAACGCGTAATTACCAGCAGGTCTCTGTATGGGGACTATTTGGACGCCCTGAAAGAGGCGGTAGAGGCCATAAAGGTAGGCGATCAACTGGAGGAAGGCGTGGCAATGGGGCCTATGGTGCGGGGGCAAGATGCGGCACGGGTCAACCAGTGGGTCAGAGAGGCTCAAGCCGGGGGAGGCCGCGTTATAGCCGGCGGCGACTTTTCAAAGGCCTTGCACCAGCCTACGGTTGTCGCGGATGCCCGGCCTGAAATGCGAATCTCGTGCGAAGAGTTGTTCGGCCCTGCGGTGGCGGTGACACCGTTCACCGATATCGATGAAGCCATTGCCATGGCCAATGACACCAACTACGGGCTGAGTGCGGGGATATTCACTCAGAACGTAGATTGGGCCATGAAGTTCGCCAAAGAGGTTGAATTTGGGAACCTGATGATCAATCAAGGCCCCGGCTACCGCGCCGATTTGATGCCGTTTGGCGGGCTGAAGGAAAGCGGCATTGGCAAGGAAGGCCCCAAGTATGCCATGGAAGAGATGACCGAGGTGAAGATGGTGGCCTACCACCCCTGAAGGGGAGGATAGCAGACACAGTCTGACGGCGCGCACCTGGATTCCCGTGTCAAGCACGAGAATGACGAATGTCAAGCACGAGAATGACGGAGGAGAAGGCGCTAGACGGCGGGTCTTGTGAGGATGTCTCCAGCTATCTTGCGGGGGATGAGTTTGCCCTCACCAAGCTTTCCCACCAGTTTGCGGTCCTCTATCATTACCTTGCCGCGCAGAGTCACCGTTACAGGCCAGCCTTCTATCCGCCAGCCCTCCCATGGGTTGTAATCGTAGAGGTGAAGGTCCTCCATTGAGAGCGTCTTCTTGATATTGGGGTCTATTATCGTAATGTCCGCGTCGCTGCCAGTGGCTATGGCGCCCTTTTGGGGGTAGAAGCCAAGCAGTTTGGCGGGATTGGTCGACGTGATATCGACGAAGCGCTCCAAAGACATTCCTTGTTTCACCACGCCCTCCGAGTATGCCACCCCCATCCGTATCTCTATGCCGATGTTGCCGCCCTGGACGTCCACCACCGTTCTGCCCCTTGTCTTTCCGGCATAATCGGTAGCGATGGCGTCGGTGGCCAGAATGCTCAGATCGCCGCGAATTAGACCGTCCCAAAGTCGCAGCCTGTCCTCCTCCGACTTTGTGGCAGGGTACGTATGGTATTTCATGCCGTCCGCTTCTCTGTAGTTTTCGGAGTTGAAAGAGGCGTAGAGGAGGATGGTTTCGCCGTATACGGGGTATCCGCGGCTCCTTGATTCGGCTATGGCGTTCACGCCCTCCTTGGCGCTGGTATGTACTATGTACATGGCTGAGTCGGTATGCTCGGCGGCGCGTATCACCCGGCGTACGGCCAGGTCCTCCGACAGGTTGGTGCGAATCATGGGAAGGTAATACCAGTCCCAGGTCTCGTTCTCAGCGGCCCTGGCGTAGTTGTATTGCACTATTTCATCGTCCTCTGCATGTATGGCGACAATGCCTCCGTGCTCCGCGGTTTCCCGCATGATATCCACCAGCTGACCCATGTCTATCATGGTGACCGGCCGGTTTGGCCGCGGAGCGTGATTGGTGGTGAATATCTTGACGCTGGGAAACCCCGCCGCGATGAGGTCCTTTATCTGCGAGATGGTCCGCGGATTGGCGTTTGGGCCGCGGTAGGTGCAGTGAGCCGAGTAGTCTACGTACATCCTGTCGTTGAACATGGACATGTGGTCATTGACCGCCCGCACCATGTCTCCATGCTCCGCTCCGGTTACGTTGGCGAAGTCCATCATAGTGGTGGTGCCGCCCCAGAGAGCGCCCAGAGACAGATCTTCCGGGCCCGCGGTATCATTGCCCCAGCCGGGCACCAAGGTGGGAAATCCCACGTGGGTATGCGCTTCCACGCCGCCGGGCACAACGATTTTGCCAGTGGCGTCGATGATTTTTTTTGTTTCGGGTAGGGCATCCGGCGTGGCTACGGCCACAATCTTCTCGCCCATGATGCCTATGTCCCACTGGCCGGCGCCGGCCGGAGTCACAACCCATCCGCCTCTTATTGTTAGGTCAAGCATAGATGCCTCCTAGCCCGTCTTGGTATGTATGGTCTTGAGTGAAGTGAGTAGGGTGTGCGACGCCAGACTTATCTCATCGATTGCTTTATTGAAAGCGGCCTCGTTGGCTCGCGACGGCTTGGTATAGCCGCTGATCTTTCGCACAAATTGCAGCGCGGCGGCATGCACGTCTTCGTCATTGACCGTGGCATCCAGGCTGCGCAGCTTCTTGATACTTCGACACATGAAAGCTCCTGAATTAGCCGTTTCGGTTAGGTGCTTTGTACCTTGCGTATCTCTACAACATGCCTATACTACAGCAAGTGGCAATAGAGCAGAACTCCACACAATCCGCCCCCCCGGTCAGGCCGGGCAGAATCTTCTACGGGTGGTACATTGTTGCGGCTGGCACCGTCACCAGCTGTGTCAACATGGCCGTATTCATGGTTGGCCTTTCCATTTTCATCAAAGACATCCGCGATGAGATGGGTTGGTCCCTTACCGCCATCTCCTTGGGCTTTTCCCTCAAGCAGTTAGAAACAGGCATCTTGGCTCCGGTTTCCGGCTATTTGATAGACCGTGTTGGCCCTAGAATCATGGCGGCCTCGGGGAACGTGGTGATGACGATAGGGCTGCTGCTCTTCGCCAACATGGACTCGATATGGGAGTTCTATATTGCCTCGTTCGTAATAGCGCTGGGCCAGGGTATGGGCGCCCACATGGCGTACATCACGCCTGTAATGCACTGGTTCCACCGCAAGCGTGGAGTAGCCTCCTCTTTCATTGCCATGGGTCGTGGGTGGGGCTACGTAGGCTCGTTGCCCATCGCCATCCTACTGGTGGCCTTTGGATGGCGTGAAGCGGCCACCATTGCCGCCATAGCGTTCCTGGTCATAAATTTCCCCATGGCGCTGCTGCTCAGGGCGCGGCCGGAACCGTATGGCTGGCTGCCGGACGGGGCGACCGTGCCGCCCCAGGTCTCGAGCGGTTCCGGATCAAAGGGGCAAGGCCAAGAAGGTGGGAGCTACTCTGTGAAAGACGCCATGAAAATGGCATCGTTCTGGCTTGTGCTGCTGGCCAATGCCGTCTACAGCTTCGGCACCTCCACCAGCCACGTACATTTTATTTACCATCTACAAATCACGGGATTTACGGGTCTTTCCGCGGGAGTGATTGTTTCCATCTACGGCGCCGTGCAGGTATTTGGCCGCCTGGCCAGCGGCTGGATTGGTGACAAGGTAGGGAGACATAGGCTGCTAATGGTCAGCTTTGTTTTAATGGGTATAGGCTGGGTCGCCATTTCCATGATAAACCCAAGCACCCTCTGGGCCGTTGGGTTGTACTTCCTGGCTTACGGCCTGGGGCAAGCGGCTCACACCGTGACGCAACAGGCCATAGTGGCCGACTTCTTTGGTCCGAGGAGATATGCTACGTTGCGCGGAATAATGAACCCGATCACTGTGGGCGGCGGCGTTCTGGGCCCATTGTTTGCCGGGATGATGTTCGATGCCCAGGGTTCCTATCAGGTGGCCTTCTTCATCATGGGCCCGCTGGTAGCCCTGGGTGCGCCCACCATTTTCCTGGCGGGCAAACCCGGGCTGGTAGAGGACCCCTTGGAAGCAAGGAAAGCTGCCAGCACTGTGAGTGCAAAGGAGTAGGGTACATGCCTAGAATGACCGGTGGACAAGCGCTGGTGAAATCGCTACACCGCGAGGGTGTGCAGGTCATATTCGGCCTGCCGGGCGTGCAGCTTTACCACGCTATGGACCCCCTTTACGACGAGCCCAGCATTCGTTTGATAACGACCAGGCATGAGCAGGCTACCGCCTACATGGCCGACGGTTTTTCCCGTGCAGGGGGCGGAATAGGGACGGCTATGGTAGTTCCAGGCCCGGGCCTGCTCAACGCCACTGCCGGCATTGGCACAGCTTATGCCGCATCGTCGCCCATACTGGTTGTGTCCGGGCAGGTACAGAGGGATTTGATCGGAGTCAACAGAGGGGTCCTTCACGAGGTGCACGATCAGCTCGATGCCATAAAGCCCATCACCAAGTGGGCCCACAGGGTCTTGGACCCCGTGGAGATTCCTCATGCCGTGCACGAGGCCTTCTACCAGCTGAAGACCGGCCGTCCCAGACCCGTGGAGATCGAGATACCGCCGGAAACGCTGTCGGAAGAAGCGGATATAGAGCTCCGCGAACCCGGCGACTACCGGCGCAGCTCGGCCAGCGAGGAAAGCGTGAAGAACGCGGCACGGTTGCTGGTTGGAGCTGAGAGGCCGCTGATATGGGCGGGTGGAGGAGCTATATCTTCGGGCGCGTCGGATATACTGGTCAGGCTGGCGGAGCATCTACAGGCTCCGGTCGTGACTACCGGTGAGGGCAAAGGCGCCATATCAGACAGGCACTACCTGTCGCTGGGCGTGCCCAGGGCGCCGGGTGATCCGCTGGCAATGGAGATGCTGAAACATGACCTTGTGCTGGCCGTGGGCACCAGGCTGGCCACCCCCGGTCTCTTGAATGGAAAGGTTGTGCAAGTGGATATAGACGCCGAGGAGATAGGCCGAAACTACGAGAACACCGTAGGCGTGGTAGGGGACGCCAAGCTCACCCTGGAGGCACTGTACGAAGCGGTTTCCACGGCAGCCCCGCCGCGCCCCAGCCGGCAGTCGGAGATGGAAGCGCTCAAGGCAAGAATAGCTGGAGAGTCGCGCAGGATTGAGCCTCAGGACTCGTTCAACTCGGCTATTCGCGCCGCCATACCGGACGACGGCATACTTGTGGCCGGCATGACCCAGCTGGGCTACTACTCTCGCCCGTACTATCCGGTTTATCAGCCGGGCACGTACCTCAATTCGTCGTACTTTGGCAATCTGGGGTTTGCCTTCCCGGTGGCGCTTGGGGCAAAAGTGGCCCAGCCAGACAAAGTGGTGGTGGCCGTCTCCGGAGACGGTGGTTTCCTGTATAACTCGCAGGAGCTGGCCACCGCGGTCAAATACGGTATCAACGTAGCAACCGTTGTCTTCAACGACAACGCTTACGGCAACGTCTTGCGTGATCAGAAGAACCGCTTCAATGGTCGTACCGTTGGCGCGGAGCTGCACAACCCGGACTTCGTCAAGCTGGCCGAGGCCTATGGCGCACGCGGCGTTAGGGTAGGGGGCGCCGATGAATTGGAACGGGCATTGCTCGACTCGTTCGCTGCGCAGGCGCCCACTCTGATCGAAGTGCCCGTGGGGATGATGCCGTCCCCGTTTAGCTGAATCAAAAGTTCAAAGGAGAGGATCGAAATGGAAAGAATTGTAAAGCTAAAGGTAGAACCCATGGTCGAGGAGACCTTTGCCCCCTTTGGGGAGCTGATGGACGCCAAGGAGCGGCCGCAGGATGCCCGGATGTTCTTCCCCGTTGGTTTCGAGGCCGACGTAAGTACGACGGTGAACGTCATCTGGCAGCCGTACGAGGGGCTGCAGTTCACACTGATGGAGCGCCATTTTGGGGTAACGCAGAGCTTCATACAGCTGGCGGGCGCACCCGCCGTGGTCTGCGCCGCCGCTCCCACCGACCCGGACGATCCGTACGCTGTTCCCAAGCCGGAGGATATACACGCGTTCTTGATAAACCCGGAAAAGGGGTTCGCCTTTGGCAGGGGAACGTGGCATTCCCTGAATCGCTACATACTTTCTCCTCCAGGCGCAACGTTTGTGATTTTGAACTCGAATCCCAATCCTTCTCAACTTGTTGACTACAACGAGGGCAGCGGGCTTGTCTATACCGACCTGGGTACGGACACCAATCCCAAGAGGGTAGAGCTAGAGGGCGATTTCGGGATTACGTTTGAACTGACGCTTTAGGGTTGGCTGATGTTTGCAGAGGTTCTTCATTGGAGACATGAGGCCCAACCCAGAGATACAAGAGGGCAAGGGGGTTCTCCATAGGCTCTAGGAGCCACTGGTACTGGCGAAATGGGCACCCGCCAACGTGCTCTTGCGTTGACTGCACGGAGGAACGCCTCGGGTACAGTAGCTGTAAATGCTGGCACTGTAGGGTGCGTCGAGGAGAGGTTAAGGTTGGAGTTGATAGCACAGCAGAAGGCCGAGGCCAAAAGCCAACCGCTTCCCAGGCTCCGCCCCACGTATGGCAAGCGGCAGAGAAGGTATACGGGGTTCTCCTGCGTCAGGGACGCTCCGAAGCAGCCGCGCGGCGCGATGCTGAAAGGTGGGTTCTTGGCAACTACGGCATAGGGGTCGATTTGGCGGCAAGCCCTTCGCAGCCGCCCATACCCTCTGCTTCTCTCGAACAAACTCGTGAAGAAGAACGCTTACGACAACAGCGAGAAGCCCAGCAGCGTGCAGAGCGTGAGCAAGAAGAACGCGTAAGCCAACACCAAAAAGCTCAGCAGCGCGCGGAGCGCGAGCGAGAAGAACGTGCACGCTCACGACTGGAGGACATTAGGGACTTCGAGCGGTCATCCAGGCGTTGGCGCCAGCGATTCGATTTTGGAAATATCCTGGGTGTCTCCTTTTTCGTGGGCGTTGCAATCCTGACCGGAGCCGTTGCGGGCGTCCTGTTCATATATCCAATCCTTCCCGACGTAGCCGTTGAAGCGGCCAAAGATATGCAGCAATGGGTCGACGGAGTGTTTGGCGGCTGATTGCGCATTAGAGGCGAGTTGTGAGATTCCTGTTGTTCTGCGCACTCTTCATTCTAGGCACCATTCTGGGCATAGCCATAGTTCCGCTGCTTCCGGACGACACACAGAAGTGGATTGAAGACTTTCAGCAAGGCTTTGCAGGGGAAGCACCGCCTACTTCGCCACCGCCAGTTATAACGTCTCCTTCTCCGACGCCAACCGCTACCGCTGTCCCTACTCCCACACCGCCCGCGGTGCCCCCACCTGTGGCGCAGCCTACAGCAACGCCTACACCGTCGCCATCGCCCACTCCAATTGTGGTGGCGACGCCGACGCCCACAACCACGCCAAGGCCGTTTGCGCTGTACGTGGTTCTTGCAAGCGAGCCGGATGAAGTCGACGCCCAGTATATTGATGACCACGCTCTGCGCTTTAAGTGGGATGCTACTGAACTGGCCATCGGCGACGTCCCATTGGATACCCGGTTCGCTGCAATTCTTCAGCCTAGCGCGTTTCCAAAGCTCACGCTCATCGACGTCCGACGCGGCTTCATCAATATCGTATCGTGGCAATATTCCCCGGCCTTTATCACGTTGGATGGGGAAGTATATGACGCGTGGGTGTTGAGGCCGGATAGCCCATTCGGCCTCTTCCGGGACACGACAGTGAAGATAGGCAGAAATGAGCCATTGCCGACGCCGGTTCCAACCCCTACGCCTACTACGACGCCTTCACCCACGCCTACGTTCACACCCGCGCCGACGGCTACGCCAACCTCAACGCCTACGCCTAGGGCAACTGCAACGCCTAGGCCTAATGCAACACCGACACTGACGGTGACGCCCACGCCTAGGCCGACTGTTGCTCCTCTACCTGTAGAAACCGTTACTCCTAGTGCTATCGACGATCGTTATCCTGGTGGTGTGCCTCTTGACATCTCCACAATTGAGGCCATGATCATTAGGCTCACGAATGAGGAATGTCAACGGGCTGGGCTTGAACCGCTACAGCATGACCCATCTATCTCGCGAATTGCCAGGATGCACAGCGAAGACATGATACTTCGTGGCTTTAGTCATGTGCTAGGCGGCAGAGATCCTACCGACCGTGCTCTGGACGCAGGCTATGATTGCCGCGCATATCGGCCGGATGGTAGCTACACCTATGGGCTCAGCGAGAACATCTTCAAGTACCCCAGGATAAGGGAGTGGTTGATTTGGCCCAGTGGAAGCAGACAGGTCAGTAAGGCACTCGGTACCGAGGAGATGGCTGTCGCACTGGTGCAGGGCTGGATGGACAGTCCAGGCCACCGAGCGAATATCCTAGATAGGGATGCCCGCAGAATCGGCGTGGGTGTGGCTATAGAGGAGCGACAGCAGCACGGCTACATCACTGAGACGGTATACGCTACTCAGAACTTCTCCGCCTGTCGCTAGGGGACTCTGACCTTGACCACAACGAAGTGGTGGCCCTCTTGTGGCTTGGGGAAGTGCTCGTAGAGCTCTCGGTCTTTGTCAAGTAGCGGCAAACGCCTACCTACCGCTGAACGTGGAGAGCCTGGGGTCCAGAACGTCTCGTAGGGCGTCACCGAAGAGGGTGAAGCCGAATACAGCAAGGCTCAAGGCTATGCCCGGGAAGATGGTGAGCCAGGGCGCTATCTCGAGATATTCGCGGGCGCCCTCTTGAAGCATACGCCCCCAAGAGGGGTCCGGAGGAGGCACGCCGAGGCCCAAGAAGCTGAGCGCCGCTTCCGCTACCACGGCCTCCGCCAGGTAGCCCGTGGCCAGCACAATGATGGGCGCCAGGCTGTTGGGCAGTATGTGCCTGATCATGATGCGTAAGGGCTTTAGTCCAATGGACTGCGAGGCCACTATGTACAGCTCTTCACGCACGGATAGCGCCTGCGCCCGCGAAATGCGCACCATGCGGGGAGTTAGGGCAACGACTATGGCAATGATTACATTGGGAATGGATGAGCCGAAGGCGGCGACTATGATGAGCGCCATCACAAGGGTAGGGAAGGCCATCAAGGCATCCACCACTCTCTGCATCAGCAGGTCGGGTTTTCCGCCCAAATAACCGGAGGCTATTCCAATCAGGCCGCCCACCGCTGTGCTAAACGCCACGGAAATCAGTCCTACGTACAGCGAGACCCGCGTCCCGTAAATCACCCTGCTGAACATATCGCGTCCGAACCTGTCGGTGCCAAAGAGGAATTCGCTGCCTGGCGACTTCAGCCGGTTGGGTATGTCCTGCATCAGTGGGTCACGGGCAGCGATCTGGTCGGCGAACAGGGCACTGGCTATCATCAGCAACAGGATGACGCCTCCCAGTGCGCCCAGGGGTTTGGCCTTTACAAACAGCCAGGCATTGTGCGTCCACCTGAAGACGGTGTTTAGAGACGGTTCATGGAGTTGAGGTATGTCTGATGCTGTCTTCATTGCGCTGTCAAGCTACGTGGTGTAGGAGATGCGGGGGTCAAGTAGGACATATATCAAGTCGATGACCAGGTTCACGCTCAACATGATTAGTACCAAGAGGATGGCCAGGCTCTGAATAACCGGGTAGTCACGCACGGTGACCGCTTGGACTATACCCCTGCCTATGCCAGGAACCAGGAAGATGGACTCTAGTATTATGGCGCCGCTGACTAACGCGCCAACCTGAAGCCCCGCCACGCTTACCACCGGGATCAGAGAGTTGCGCAGGGTGTGCCTGAAGACAATCGTAGGCCGGTCCAGTCCCTTGCCGTATGCAGTCCGAATGTAGTCCTGTCGCAGCACCTCAAGCATGCTGGAGCGGGTTACGCGGGTCAGGTAGGAGCTGTATCCCCAGCCCAGCACCAGGGTGGGCCATATCATTATCTGGACATGGTTCCATGGGTTGCCCCAGGGGTTGGTATATATGACGGGTGGAGACCAGTTGAAGAACAGGAGCAGACCCAGAATAACCAATAAGGCTGCCCAAAGACTTGGGATTGCCTGGCCGGATATAGTAACAAACCGCACTATGTAATCAGGCCATCTATCTTGCCACAATGCCGCGACCACCCCCAGAGGTACGGATACAAAGAAGGAGAGCAGCAGGGCATAGGCGGTCAAGAGGAGGGTTACCGGGAGCTGTCTTGCCACAAGGCTACGGATCTCCTCCCTGTCCTCCAACGACCTTCCGCCAAAGCTCCCGTTTACCATGTCCCATACCCAGTTGCCGTATTGAACAATGAGAGGGTCTCTGAGGCCGAGCTCTTCTCGTACGCTTTCCAATTGTGATGCGTCGTAGACAGTTTGGCCTGCTCCACCAAGGACCACGCCAACCACGTCGCCGGGCAGGGCGCGCATCACGGTAAATATGAGCAACGACGCTATTCCCAGAGTTGGTATGAAAAGGGCTAGACGCAGCAGCAGATATCTCTGCAACAGGAACTCCTATGGATGAACAAAACCCCTCTCTGTGCCCCTGCCCCTGGATTCCCGCCTGCGCGGGAAAGACGGCGTGAGTGAGCGTGCCCTGCCCCTGGATTCCTGCCCCGCATCAAGTGCGGGGCAGGCTCGCAGGAATGACGGTGTTGAGGGACTTCTAGTGTGAGTGGGCTTCTATAGGATTGGTTAAATGGCATTGCCTTGGCGCCAACGGCTAGAGTCAAGACCTGTCCAGCCATACGGTAGAAAAGTCGGTATGGGTATGGCCGTCCTCCGGAGGGATGACCAGCCCCTTGACGTAGCTGCGATAGGGGACTACTTGAAGGGTGCCGGCTATGGGCACTACGTAGGCCTGTTCCTCTACGATATATCGTTCTAGCTCACGCCAAATGGCGACGCGCTGGACCCTGGTGGTGGCCAGCCGCAGCCTATTGTACATTTCAGTGATGGTTGCATCCTCGTGCTTGGCGTAGGTATCGGGGTTATTGCTGTACACGCCGAAGACAGACTCGGTGGCTTCCGGCAGTGGGGGCGTGAAGTGAGCGCCGGGCTGGCTGTCGTAATCGATAGAAACTCTGCCCCGGTTCCATTCTCCTTCGTCCACAACTTGAATCTGTAGATCGATGTTCAAGCCGGAGAGCTGTGCATGTATGAACTCGCAGCGCGCTATCAAGCGAGCACGGCACAAATATCCCATGGTAAAGCCGCCGGCATAGCCCGCTTCTTCCATAAGGCGTTTGGCTTCGGCGCGGTTCTGCTCCAACTGCGCGGGATTGAACCTTGGCCAGGTGGCGAAGTCCGGGCTGGTGAATGGATTGCTTGGACTCAGTACAGGTGATAGGTAACCAAAGCCGCCGAGGGCAGACGGGATAGCGGATTGATTGTCTATCCACAATGATATGGCTTTGCGGACCCTTACGTTCTGCCAGGGGCCGGGTTTCAGCACGTTGAATGCAAGGCGGAACAGTCCGCCTTGCATTTCGGCATATAGGATCCCGTCTCCCAGATTGTTGTCGTAGCCCTGCTTTCTTTCTACAGAAAGGTAGTGGCCCTCGCCGCGTGCGCCGCCGTCCAATCGCCCGGCTCGTATGGCTGCATCCATAGTGGACGGGTCCGGCATGACAATGAATTCTATACCATTTAGGTATGGCAACGGCCGGCCTCTTTCGTCTTTCTCCCAGTAATCTTCAAACCTTTGCACACGGACCAAGCTCCCCTTTTCGTAGCTCTCCAGTCGAAATGGGCCTGTGCCTACCAATTCGACGTCCAGCGGCGCCAGGCTAACTTCACCCTCTTCTATCCTCTCTTTCATCAGGTGGGTAGGGTGTGCAATCTTTATTCTGGGATTCATCAGAGATTCCAGGTAGAAGGGAAACCGCTCCGTCAGGCTGATACGCAATCTGTTGCCTTCCAGCACCTCAATTTCTTCTATTTGCCCAAGATCGGCTTTGAAGTAGGCGGGGGCGCGTGTCTTGTCTCCGGCCACTGTCTCGAATGCGGCCAGCTCCAGCCAGAATTTGGCGTCCTCGGCGGTGAAGGGAGTACCATCGTGCCAGGCAACGTCGTCGTTGATGGTAAAAGTCCATTCGGTGAACTCATTGTTGGCGACCCAAGCCCTAGACAAATAGGGACAGACGATGTACATGTTCTGGCGGCACCTGGCGACCAGGCTGCCTGGGCCGAACAGCGCTCCGCCCACGTGGTGCAGAGCTATGCTGCTGGTGCGCAGCGTGTCGAAGGCGGCAGGGGGGTCACCTCTATTCGCAAGCTGCATTACTCCTCCATACTTGGGTTCAATTTGAGGAGGTGTGCCGCCCAGAGATGGGGTAGGGGAGGCAAGTACGCCGGGCTGGTCCCGGCCAGGAGCACTGCTGGGGCTACATGCAGCTGCAAGGAGCAACAGTATTACCACAGCCGGCAGGAGAGTGAGCAGCCGTGGAGTGTATATCCGTGGGGAACTCCTTGCTTCTGGAGAGGGTCTTATCACAATGGACATACGTTATCAAAGGCACGGCCGGTTTCAAAGGTAGCTCTGTGGAAGGCGGCCCAATAGCGGATGGCGCCCCAGGCAGGATTCGAACCCGCGACCCGCTGCTTAGAAGGCAGCCGCTCTATCCCCTGAGCTACTGGGGCATCCGGATTTCAGTCTAACCATCAGCTAGCAGAGGGTCAAGCTGAGGCAACCGGCGGTGGCCGTCACCTGCGCTTTGGCCGCCAGGCCATTTTCATATACCGGTCGCCGCTCTTCAGCTCTTCCAGCATCTGGGCCAGCCGCTTCTGCTGAGTTTCGGCGCGCTTGGCACTGGTAATCCAACCGATGTAGTCGTTCTGCTGATACGGTGGGCGGGTCAGATAAGCATCCATCAACCGGCTTTCGATCAGAGCATGGGCCACAAATTCAGGCATTTCGTGCCGTTGTCGTTTCAGGGAGTCCATTGCATCTCCGTGTCACTTAGCTGGAGCTAGCTGGGTGGCCGGCAACACGACGGTCTCAGACAGCTACCACCACACGCCAAGGGCCTGGACCGACGAGGAAATGACCTGCAAGCAAGTGGCAGGCACCTCGACCGGTAGTCGTCAGGCTCTAGAGCTTATGCGCCTTCTTCTCAACCTCCGGTAGACATATACCAATACAAGAGCAGCCAGGAACGCAATGATGGGAAGATCAAAGGGACGCATATGGTCCCGCAGCGCTTCCCAGTTCGATCCCAGCAAGAAACCACCAAGGGCTAGGCCCGTAGACCAGATGAACGACCCCAGGAAGGTGAGGAGTATGAACGGGAGAAGGTGCATCCTGGCGATCCCGGCGGGAAGACTGATCAGACTGCGGGCCACGGGGAGAAGTCTGGAAATAAACACCGCCCAGACGCCGTATCGTTCAAACCATCTGTCTGCCACGTCCAGGTCGTTGCGGGAGATCAATACATAGCGGCCGTACTTCTCCAGTAGGGGTCTGCCTCCGAAGAGTCCGATGGCATAGATAGCGATTGCGCCTATCAGGCTTCCCAGAGCGCCAAACAGACCGGCGAGCAGGACAAACCAAGCGCTATGACCTTGGGCCTCTATCAGCATCCACCCGGCCAGTGGCATCACGGCCTCGCTTGGAATAGGGAAGAGCACGCTCTCGATTGTCATTAGCACTACGACACCGGGCCATCCGATGGCGTCATAGGCACGGGCAATCAATTCAAGGATCTGTTGCTCAAGGGTTTCCATGGGAGATTGCCCAGATAATTTACCAAGCTTCTGCTAGACCAGTCAAACTTAAATGACCGCTACCTTGGCGCTATTCTATGTATTGTCTTATACTTTTCTTAACAAAGTATGAGAAATGTTCAATACGAAACGTATAACCTTTCTTGACTAATATTGAGATGGTGGCTATCATTTCACCTCTAAAGGGGGAGTAGATGGCTAGAAAGACTAAATTGATGACACAAGTAGAGGCATCTCATAACAATCAACCCCTGGAGCGGTTGCTTCCAGAACTGATAAACCAGCACGGGCTCACTGCTACCGCAGCTCAACTCGGCGTTAGCAAGGCTACCCTGGGGTACTGGCTGCTGAAGCTGGGCATCAACGTTCGCCGTGTTGCTTTGGCGCCGGGCGAGGCTCTGGAAATCAAGCGAACCAGCTAAGTCTCACAGTATATGGGTTGACACCCCCAGCCAATGATTGTGATAATTAGAGCAATCTAACCTATAGCCTCTATAGACAAATTCGGGAGGGTTCGTGCGTATTAAGACTGCATCCATACTTGGGCTGCTCATTGCGGCATCATTGATAGCTACTGGAGCTTCCGGCTGCGGTGGAGGCAGCCCTGAGCCAACGTCCACCCCGACACCACCTCCAGCCACACCTACGCCCACGCCCTCGGCTGCTCCCACTCAACCCGATGGAAGCGGCGAGCTCCTAAGCGTCGTCCACGGCGAGAGCCCGTATGTTTTTATTCCGGACACGCTTGATCTGGAGCTGGGCAAGACCTACACGTTGGATTTCAACGTGCCCACCGAGTTCCATACGTTTACGTTGTCGGAACTTGGAATTGACATCTTCATCAACGCCGGCGAGAAGGTAACTGAGGACATAACGATTAACCAGGTCGGAGTGTTTGAATTGGTCTGTACCCCCCATGAAACGCTGGGCATGACGGGCACCGTAATTGTTAGCTAGCTAGAGTCCTCCTCACTGTAGGTGTGCCTGGATCACGCCTCTTGCCGCCACCGTGCAGGTGGTGGTGGCTTCCTCTCTATTGGTTGTTCTTTCGGCCAGAACATCAAGGGTGTCACCCGTGTTTCATAACCCAAAAGTGTCCACAACTACATTGACGCTTGTAACCCACGACTCTAAAATACTGACAACTCTTCTCAAAGGTACTCATCTATGCGTTTCACTTGTTTGCAGGAAAATCTCAGCAAAGCGCTCAACACCGTAGGTCGTGCTGTGGCTACGCGCAGTACGCTTCCCGTCACGCAAAACGTTCTCATGACCACGGAGGAAGGCCGTATCAAGCTTACGGCTACCAACTTGGAGATTGCCATAACAACCTGGATAGGCGGCAAGGTTGAGGACGGCGGGTCGGTAACCGTCCCGGCCCGCCTCCTTACGGATTTTGTGACTTCTCTTCCAGAGGACCAGATAGAGGTGAGACTAACGCCGAAACCCCTGGGAATAGAGCTTACTTCCGGCCGCTTTGAGGGTAGGATTCTTGGCACCGATGCCGAGGAGTTTCCTCCCATTCCCACGGTAGAGGATGGGGTAGGGGTTTCAATAGAGGCCAAGGTGTTGCGAGACGCTATTGATAAGATAGTGTTTGCCGCAGCTACGGAAGATTCACGGCCTGTGCTCACCGGCGTGAAGCTGGAGATGGAAGGCGACAGCGTTACCCTTGCCGCAGCCGACGGATTCCGCCTGGCCGTACAGACGGCAAACCTGGCGTCGCCCGTTGCGGAGCCGGTGGACTGCATCATTCCGGCGCGCACTCTAAGTGAGCTGCAGCGTCTTCTTTCGGATCAGGAAGACCCTGTGGAATTCACGATAACTCCTCAAAAAAGCCAGATACTGTTCAAGCTCAAGAACGCTGAGCTGGTATCGCAGCTTGTGCAGGGTAAGTTCCCCAACTACAACCAGTTAGTCCCTGAAACACACAGTACACGCAGCGTTATGTCGCTCAGCGACTTCAGTCGCGCTATAAGGACGGCCTCCATCTTCGCTAGAGATGGAAGCGGCATCGTGCGGATCCAGGCGTTGCCGGGTTCAGAGGGCAGTCCGGGCAAAGTGATCATATCGGCGCGGGCTGAAGAGCTTGGCGACAACACAGGCATCATAGACGCCACCATAGACGGGGAAGAGGCCAAGATTGCTTTCAGCAGCAAGTATCTTACCGACGTCCTCGCCGTGCTGAGTTCAGAGCAGGTTGCGCTGGAAACCACCACGCCGTCGAGCCCCGGAGTCATCAAGCCTGTGTCCAGCAACGGCTCGTCCAGTGAGCGGAGCTACGTGCACGTGGTCATGCCCATGTTTGTGCAATGGTAGGGGGTAGGGGGACAGACGGGCAAGGCCCCGCCGCCGCCGGACTACCCCCTGGCAAGCGGGCAAGGCGATGGGGGGTGCGTCCGTGGGATGCTTCGTCGGCGGGGTGGTTCTAGGGCGAGGGGGACTGACCGACTCCTCAGCATGACATAAGGCGATAGAGGTTAGAAAATAAAAGAGGTGCAGCCAGCTATGGCTGCACCTCTTTTATTCACAAAGGAACTCTAGAACCAGCCGCGATAAAAAGTCTCGTAGGGGACGGCGGGGGGCTTCGCCAAGTGTGGAACAGGCAACTGGACCATTCCTCCCTCTCTGGAGGGAAGGTAGACTACGGCCGAACCCTGAAGGTGGATCTCGTCCACCTGGTTACGTCCTTCCAGCTTGATGCCCACGGCGTGGTATGTGCATTCCTCTGGGACGGCGCCGGGGCCATCTTCGCCTTTCTGGACGTCCTGGAACTTCTTGACCACCTCCGCGGTGTAGACGCCGAGGTCGCCGTAATACATGGGCCGGCGCACGGCGACCTGGAGCTTGCGGATGAAGCCGTGGTCTCCCATCCAGTTGCTGATCAGTCCCTGGGGGATCTGCCCGCGCTGGACGCCATTGTCGAAGGGTAGGGACTGGCCGCGGTAGGCGGCCATGAGGGCGTCGCCATGTTCGTCGGCGGCGCTCCAGGGCCAGCGTGACACCGGGTGAGTGAAGGCCCAGCCTTCCTCTGCGCCGCTTCCTATCTTGCCATGCCGCACTATCCAGTGCCCTTCCTCAAAGTGGTACCATCTGACGGGACCGCGCCGGATGCTACCTCCCCCGGGCCCGCCGTAGTCCTGGTCCGTCCAGGGGGGCAACACCCAGGCGGGCAGCTTGTCGCCTTCCTTTACGTCTTCCCAGTAGAGGACCTCTTTGCCTCTGCGGTTGGCGCCTTTGCTCATAAGGTCTATGGCTTCGTCCACCTTTTCCTTGCTGTATTTGGACACGCTGCGATCGTACATCATCCTTTCGCCAAGACGCTCCACTGGCATGACTCTGCCCGCGCCCAGCTCTTCACGCGGGATCATGATCACGGTGCCGTAGTTCTTGCCCAGTAGGTCGCCGCGCCTGTCCCAGTAGTAGGCGTCGGTGGTGAGGACGAACATCTGACCGCCCCTGGCTCCCGGCTTTTCGATCATCTCATGCGCCCTGGCCAGGCCTTTGAAGCCTGTGCCAACGCGGATCACGTCGAAGAACTCCAGCGCCGAGCCGGCGTGGAAGTTCAGGACGGGATAGCCGCCTCCGCCCTCGCGGCGGGCTCCGTGCCAGAGGCCGGCGCGAGCCGTGAGGAGTACGGTGCCAGGGGCAATGATACAGCCGTAGGGGCCGTTCTTGGCGTACTCCCTATCCGTATAGAGGGGGTTATCGTCGCTGATCCTCTTGGCGTAAGCCTTGATATCGGTCTCGGTCAGAATCCCGAAGCTCTTGTACGGCGGGCCGGACTCGTCGAAGGGCTGGGTGAGCCTAGGAGAGCTGATCTCTTCCGCGTGCAGCTCATGGCCAATCATGGCCCTGGACCTTTCCCGGAATTCGTTGACTAAGCTTTCAAATGTACGTTCCTCTTGCTGTGGCATGGTCATGGGGTTGTTCTCCTCATCGATTCCTGTAGTTCTATCTGCCTCTACCACCAGGGGTCTCCCACGGGAAGGCCAACCAGGAATCCTTTCTCCGGCAGATAGACTACGGCTGTACCGTCCACCAGCGTCTCGCCCAGCTGGTTGTGGCCTGAGACGCGTATGTCCAGGGCGTGGTACTCCTCTGATCCCACGGTCTCTTTGTATTTCTTGACCACTTCTCCGGAGAGCCACATGGTGTCTTGATAGCAAAAGTGATTGGGGAGGTCAACATTCAGTTTGCGGAGGAAGCCCAGGTCGCCTATCCAGTTGGAGAGGAGCTGGGCAGCGCAGGCGAATCTCATCAGGCCTTTGGAGACGGGCATTTTGAAGCCGAGTGCCTGGGCGGACAGGATGTCTCCGTAGGCCTGTTCCACGTCAAAGTAGGGCCACTGGGTGCTGGGGTTGACGGTGATTCTGCCGGGCCGCTCCACCACCGTTCGATGGGCGACTACGCCCAGATCGATGGCGGCTGGCTTGTGCTCCAAGAGCCGCCAAGCCGCCAGCTCATTGTAGTAGAGGGGGCCTTTGACCAAAGTGGGCACCTTATCGCCCACGTTTACCTCGTTCCAGTAGAGGGGCACCTCACCGCGATGTGGAGGTACGGCGTCCAAGTCGTCTTCGAGGCGCCGGACCTCATCCTCCGAGAACCTATGGATATCCCTGTCCAGGATGAGCGGGTCACCCAGCTGGTAGGGCACCAGGGCCGCCGTACCGGTGGCCGTGGCAAATACGGAGCCGTTCAAGGTGCGATAGGTGGCCTTAGAGTCCACCTCAGCAGTGGGCCGGTCACCCCAATTGCCGCCCTCCCGCACGGTGGTAACTTCAAGGTCGCTGACCAGACGCTCCGCCATGCGGATGACATCGCTCCACTCGGCGGAGGCGCGGATGCTGAAACGGCGCAGTCCGTAGGCCTTCCGTTCGTAGGCGGCGCCGGAGTCGGGTGTGCGAACCGATAGGATGAAGGCGGGCGGCGCTATCAAAGTGTTGTAAGAAGTGCCTACACCACCGGCGGTGTCGTTGTAGAGGGGGTTTTTGTCGCCAAGGGCGGCGCAGAACCTCTGGATGGAGGACCAATCGGCTTGCCTAACGCCTTGAGCAATGTCCGGCGCTTCTTGTCCAATGAGCTGTTTGCTGTCTTCAATGAACCCTTGCAGATCTGCGGAATTGGTTTGCGTTTCTACCATGCAACTGCTCCTTTCATGGCATATCTAAACATGGCATCTCATATACTGAGGTAGGAAGATAGCCGTCTCCCTGTGGATAGTCAAGCGGTGGAACGACATACGGGCAAGGGAGAGCAAGTGAAGTGTGCTCCTTTAGGATGAGTGGGGGCCCTGCTACAGTAGCTCGTATGCCTCGATGTCAGCTGCCGAACAGCCGGTGGATACGTCCCTATAGGAATAGACGGCTCATCTCATGCAGCGCCTTGTCGACGGTACGCATGGTAGAGACGGATTCTTCCAGGGGCACGGTTACTATCTCGTTGCCCTTCAGCGCTACCATCTTGCCGAAGTTGCCTGCCGCTACTTCCTGTACCGCAGTGACTCCCAGCCGCGTGGCCAAGATGCGATCGAAGGCTGTGGGAGGGCCGCCTCGCTGTAGATAGCCCAACACGGTGACTCGGGTCTCGTAGCCGGTGCGCTTTTCTATCTCAGGGGCCAGCCGGTGACCTATTCCCCCCAGCCTTATATGTCCAAACTCGTCCGTGGCCGCATCAGAGGTCACCTGGCTGCTCAATTCTCTGGGAACAGCGCCTTCAGCCACAACCACAATGCTGAAGTTTCTGCCGGACTCTTCGTGCCTACGGCGCAGCCGGTCGCAGACGTCTTCCACGGTTAAGGGAATCTCAGGAGCCAGGATGACATCCGCTCCCCCCGCCATGCCTCCTAAGACGGCCAACCAGCCCGCATTGCGGCCCATGACTTCTACCACCATCACTCTATGGTGAGCCTCCGCCGAGGGGTGCAACCTGTCAAGGACCCTCATCACCTCGCTTACGGCGCTATCCAAGCCGATAGTGTAGTCCGTGCCTGAGATGTCGCCATCTATAGTTTTGGGAATGCCAACCAGGGAAACCCCTTCCTGGGAAAGGCGATGGGCTACTCCCAGGGTATCGTCGCCCCCAATTGGGATCAGCGCGTCTATGCCGAGGCGTTTGATGTTTTCAATGACCGTGGCAGCTCCATTCGGGCGATTGTATGGATTGGTGCGGGATGTGCCTAGGATGGTGCCGCCCAGAGGCAAGATGCCGCTAACGGTGTCGCGCGTAACTGGTACAGTGTCCGGTTTGATGAGTCCAAACCACCCTTGCCGGATACCCAAGACCTCCCATTCTCTATGGAGAGCTGCCCTGGCAACGGCTCTGATTGCGGCGTTAAGCCCAGGTGCGTCGCCGCCTCCGGTCAGCATGGCTATTCTCATCTCAAGGGTCTCCTCACGTTGGTCGCATTCAATGGCAAATCAGGCCGCAGATGAAATGACCTGCCTCAGGCCTCAGGCGGGCTATGCTTGGAGAATCAACTCGCCAAAGGTAGTCTATAGGAGTAGGGCATGCAGGTGAAGCTGGGAATATGGGAATGGAGGAGGCATTTTAATGAAAGCTTTTGATCTGGTTGTTATTGGGACGGGTTCCGGCCTGGACGTGGCTATTGAAGCCGCGGAGAACGGTCTTTCCGTGGCGATCGTGGAGGAAGGACCGTTTGGCGGGACGTGTCATAACCGGGGTTGCATTCCGTCCAAGATGCTCATTCACGTGGCCGACGTGATGGAGACGATAACTAAGGCCGGCCAATTCGGCATCAAGGCCAGCGTGGAGTCGGTGGATTGGCCGTTCATAGTGAAGCGCACGTTTGAAGGCATAGACGAAGAGGCGAGACAGATAGAGGAGGCAAATAGAAGTCAGCCTAACACTACCGTATACAAAGGAGTCGGCCGGTTTGTGGGGCATAAGACCGTGGAGGTAAACGGAGAGTGGATAAGGGGGGAAACGGTGTTGATATCGGCGGGGACCCGGCCGCTTGTACCCAATATCCCGGTTCTGGAGAGCGTGCCTTACTATACGTCCGACGACGCTATGCGGTTGCCGGCTCAGCCGCGGCGCATGGTGATAGTCGGCGGGGGATATATAGCAGCAGAGATGGGGCATTTCTTTGGCTCGCTGGGTACGGAGGTAACTTTCCTAGTCCGTTCCGGGGCCATGGTTCGGGAAGAGGATGCCGAGATATCGAGGCGCTTTACTGAGATATATGCGGACAGGTTCAACGTTCTCCTCAATACAAGAATAGCCGGGGTTTCCAAGTCCGGTGAAGCTATGCGGATAGAGACGGACAAAGGGGATGAGGTGGAATGCGACGTGCTGCTGCTGGCCGCCGGCCGCATTCCAAACACGGACATTTTGGAGACCGCCAAGACCGGCGTGGAGGTGGACGAGCGGGGCTACGTCAGGACCGACGAGTATATGGAGACGAACGTAGAGGGAATATGGGCTCTGGGCGATATAGTGGGCCGCTATCTGCTGAAGCACTCGGCCAATCTGGAGTCGGCGCATGCCGCCAACAATATGTTCAACCCGGACAACAAGGTCCCCGTGGACTATTACGGTATGCCGCACGCTATTTTCGCCTCACCGCAGGTTGCGGGTGTTGGCCTAACCGAGCAGGCGGCAAGGGAACGCGGCATCCCACACGTAGCGGTGAGATACCGCTACTATGACACGGCTTATGGCGCATCCATTGAAGACAAGGACGGCTTCGTGAAGGTAATCGCTAACCCTGAGACGAACCAGATACTGGGGTGCCATATAATGGGCACCGATGCCTCAGCGCTCATTCAAGAGGTGGCAAACGCGATGAGGCTGCGCCTAACCACCGACGCCATTACCCAGTCGATTTACGTTCACCCCGCATTGCCGGAGGTGGTGCAGCGAGCGTTCAGCTCCATTCCCACCGCATCCGCGGGGGCTACAGAGTGGTGACGGGGACACGGCTACGCACTAGATGCCAGCTTTATCTGATATGAGCTGGCGCATCTCTTTGACGCTTTCCTGCTGCCATGCCGGGTAGCGGGCTGTAGTACGCTCACGGATCTCAGCACGGATCTCTTCATCAGAGGCGCCGGACATCTCTTGCCTGACCTCAGCCTCTATCTGCGTCCGCTCTTCATTTGCCTTTGCAGGGCGCTCAATCCAGTGACCCAGGTAGCCATGGTCTTTGGTATAGAGAACCACGGTGGGGATGGACTGAAACTCACCTTGATTGAGGAATTCGTTCATGATGTCCAGGTTCTCATCTCTAGGGAAGACCCGTATCTCCATGCCGGAGGCTTCTGAGATGCGGGCCATGACCGGCATGCCCCTGAATACGTCCGGGCACCAGTCCTCGCCTAGGACCAGCATCTTGGTGACTCCTGCCTCCACAGCCTTCTTGAAGAAGTCCGCGTCGTCCTGGGAGACCTCCACGGTCTGATAAAACTGCTCAAACCGGTCGCTGTTCACTTTTATCTGAGCAATGTAGTCTTTGTATGTCAATCCGCTTGAAAACCTCTCAGGCGTTACTACGCTGGTCTTATCCATGATCCCTCCTTGGATGCTCATGTTCTGCCGGTAGTTTACCTCTTTTTGGAGCCCAATGCACACCGTTGGAAATGCTAGGCGCCACCCATCTTTTAGGAAAAACAGTAAGAAACCAGCAAAACCTCTGTCTCGCCGCAGAGAAAAGCTGAGTAAAATTAACGGTGGTTGCAGCAGAGTCTCTAACCCTATTGACAAAGCAGGGGAGGGCATGGTAGATTATTCAGCAGAATGTTCGGGAATATACAGAGGATTTACTATGGCAAAGCTAGGAACATACTCATATCCGGATATTAGGTTTGGCGATGCCGTTGAAATTGCGGCCAGGATCCTGGCTAAGTTCAAGGGCGGCGTTGGAGTCAAGGGTTTGGCTTGGGAGCTGGGAATGGCGGAGAACAGCGGCACACTTTTTGCCAAAGTTGCCGCATTGCGCGATTTTGGCCTGGTGGAGGGTAGGGGGGAGCTGAGGGTAACTGACCTCTGCCGGAAGATCCTTCACCCGGCGAATCCCGACGAAGGCCGCTGGGCAAGGGTGCAATCCTTCCAGAGGATAGACCTGCTGAGAGCCCTGTACGACAAGTTCAACGGCGAGGCGCCGGACGACTCCACGCTTCTCATTGCACTGGAGGAGATAACCAAGGCTCCGCGGGAAGAGATAATACGCCGGTTCACTCTAATACAGAAGCATCTGGTAGATGCCGCCAGGATTATGAAGAGCGCTTCTGTCGCTTCAGAGACCGCGCCGGCAGCCAACGTGCAGCCGGCACCCTCCCCCTCTTCAGCCATGGATACAGGGCTGTTTGCGGAAGCCATGGGGGACGCATCAGGACTTTACCTTGCTGCTGGTAGTGCGCGCCTTACATCGCCTCTAACGGCCGAATACCTGGATGTTGCTATCAACTTGCTCAAGGCGCTCAAGGTAACCTTAGAGGAAGAGCAACACGAAGCGGCTGTAACGGGGCAAAAGTAGCTCAGGCGAGCACGGGTGGGAGTCAGCAGAAAGAGGGCGCTCGATTACGCTGAAAAGCTAATGGAGCGCCCTCGTGGTGCAATCAGGCTGCGATTGCGGCGCGGCAAAAGCGGCACAACGCTTTTGCACGACGGAAAAGCCGTAACCCGGTGCTACGCCAATCGCCTCGGCGAGGCTCAAGCCGGCGAGATGGCGAAGGCTCTGGGGGTATCACTCCCGGGGATTGGCGAGCACGTGGACGTTACGGTCCCCAACGGAACGTTCTTCCGCGCCATAGCCATATCGGCGCTGGATCTTCGCATACCCGGTGTAGAAGTGCTGCTGGAGCGTTATCAGCAGGAAGCTGCCATGTCCAGAGGGCTGGGCAGCTTTGTAGAGACGTGAAGCGGGCTACTAGCCCAGATGCTCCTTGATCCTTTCGGCGAGCGCCATGTTGACGCCGGGCACTTCGGCTAACTCCGGCAAGGACGCCGCCTTTACTCCAGCCACAGAGCCAAACTTCTGAATGAGCATCCTGCGTTTCTTTGGGCCTACGCCCGGCACGGAGTCCAGCAATGACCTCACCGCGCCTCTGCTGCGCCGCTGCCGGTGGTAGGTGACGGCGAACCTGTGAGCTTCGTCACGGATGCGTTGCACCAAGAACAGCCCCTGCGACCCTTTGGGAAGAACGATTGGGTCTGGATCGTGGGGGAGGAACAACTCCTCCCGCTCCTTGGCCAGGCTGGCTATGGGGATTCTGTCCACTAGGCCCAGCTCAAGGAACACCTGAAGGGCAGCCGACAAATGGCCCTTCCCACCGTCGATTAGGACCAAGTCGGGCACGATGCCCCAGGTCTCTCCATCGACGCTTTGACCGTTTGGAGGCGTGGAGCCGGTCTGCCCATCCGGGGCTGCATGGTCGTCGACGCGCTGCAGCTGTTCCCCCAACCTGCGGAACCTACGGTGCAGCATCTCCTGCATCATTGAATAATCGTCCACGCCTTCCACGGACTTGATACGGAAACGGCGATAGTGACCGTTCTTGGGTCTGCCTTCTTCAAAAACCACCATTGAACCGACGGGATTGCTGCCCTGGATATTGGAGATGTCGTAGCACTCCATGCGGTTTGGCAGTCTGGGCAAGCTCAGCGCTTCTCCTACCTCGTTCATGGCTTGCTGTAGATTGTTCGTATCGGACAGCCACTTGACTGCCCGTTGTTGCAGTCCTTGAGCCGCATTGTCTGCCACCATTTGCAGCAAACGGCGCTTGGCCCCGCGCTGCGGGGCGAACAGCCTCACCTTGGCGCCTCGCTTTTTGCTGAGCCACTCTTCAATAATGGGTTTGTCCCCGCCAGCGTTGTGCTGTAGGAGCACTTCTCTGGGCACGTGAGGCGCGGAATCGTAGAACTGTTTGATGAAGGTCTCCATAATTTGAGGGGGTGCGTCTTCCCGGATGCCCTCCATGATGAAGTGGTCTCTTCCAGTTAGCTTGCCCTGACGTACAAAGAAGACTTCAACCCAAGCTTCGTCTCCACTAACGGCAAAGGCAATGGCGTCCTGGTCCGACCGGTCTTGTGAAACCACCTTCTGGTTCTCGTTGACCCTTTCGATGGCCTTTATCTGGTCCCTGAGGGCGGCTGCCCTCTCGAACTGCAACCGTTCCGAGGCGGAGCGCATCTTCTTGTTGAGATCGCGGAGCACCTGGTCGGTGCGGCCCTCCATGAACATGATGACCTGGTTAATGATCTCCCGGTACTCATCTCTGTTTACAATGCCTATGCATGGGGCGGCACAGCGGTTTATGTAGTATTCCAAGCAGGGCCTGGGGTCTTTGCCGGTGATAACCTTGGTGCAAGACCTGTAGGGGAACAGCTTCTTGAGCAGCGCCATGGTGGTGCGCACCGAACCGGCGCTGGCGAACGGGCCAAAGTACCGGGATTTGTCGTTCTGGATGCGCCGGGTGAAGTAGAGCTGCGGGAAATCTTCGTTGAGGTCTATTTTGATGAAGGGGTAGGTCTTGTCGTCTTTCAGTCTGGCGTTGTATCTGGGCTTGTACCTCTTGATCAGCGTGTTTTCAAGGAGGAGCGCTTCGGCCCCGGTCTCGGCGACCGTGTACTCAAAATCGGCAATGCTGGCCACCAGATTGCGTACTCTGGGTTCCAGGTTGTTGAGCGAGCCAAAGTAGCTGCGCAAGCGGCTGCGCAGGTTGGCGGCCTTGCCAACGTAGATGACCTCTCCCGCCGCGTTGCGCATGATGTATACGCCGGGCAGGGTAGGCGTGGCTTTCAATCGGTCGGATATGGCCAGTGGAGTCATAGACATCTTAAGCATATTCTAGCATTTGGAAAAGGGAGGATTTAAGGGTACGCTGGGGTGTATGCTTTTGGAAGAGAACCGTACGCGGACGCCTCAATAGGGGAAAGCCTTCGTGAGATATCCTTGGGCAAACATTCTGCTGCTGATACTGGGCGCCGTAGAGCTGGCGACGGGCTTGCTGGGTCTCATCTGGGGTGCGCCGGATAGGGCCATTGCCCTTCAGATACACCGAATCGCCGGTTTCAGCATAGCCCTGGTGCTGCTGTGGAAGTCAAGGAACATCCTGCCGCCGTTGCGCAGGCGGAGTCGATGGAAGCGACAGCCCGTCAACTTCACCGTATTTACCGTTGCGCTTAGCCTGCTGCTGGCGTCACTTCTGCTGGGGCTGACATGGAGCAACGTTGGCTCGTTCTATTTCCTGGGATTTAGTGGAGTGAGCTGGCATATCTATCTGTCGGTTGCCCTTGTTCCACTCGTGGCCTGGCACGTGGTGTTTCATAGATGGAGCCTGAAACCGCGCTTCTGGGCAGACAGGCGAGTCGTCCTCAGATACGGCGGGATAGCCGTGGGAGGCCTCCTCCTCTGGCGTCTTAGCGAAGCGGCTTTGTCGGCTTGGTCGCTGCCTGGGATGAATCGCAGGTTCACCGGTTCGTACCACGCCGCCAGCTTTTCAGGCAACGCCTTCCCCGCCGTTTCATGGCTAAATGACAGGCCCGCTCCAGTAGAGAGCGAATCCTGGCGTCTGAGCGTGGTTGGCCTGGTCGATACGCCGCTGCACCTCAATTTGGAGGACGTCAGCGCTCACACCAAGACTGTAACGGCGACAGTCGATTGCACAGGCGGCTGGTACTCCACCCAGGAGTGGAGCGGAATGTCGCTGAAGGAGCTGCTGGAGAGGGCCGGCGTCAAGGAGGGGGCCGCCAGCGTCACGGTGCGCTCGGTGACCGGCTACTACCGGCGGTTTTCGCTGGCGGAAATCACGGAGTACGTACTTGGGACGCGGGTTGGCGGCGAACGGCTTTCGCACTGGCATGGGTTCCCGTTGCGGCTGGTGGCGCCCGGTAAGCGCGGGTACGATTGGGTGAAGTGGGTTGAACGGGTGGAGGTGAACGACACCAGCAAGTGGCTGCAGCCTCCGTTGCCGTTGCAGTAGAGAGCCGACAGGGTATAGTTTGTTGAAGCTGAACCGTGCCTAAGCTAGAATAGGGTTCACGGCCAAGCCAACGTAAGAGTCATGGAAGCACCAAAGCGCCTGAAAGGCATGCAAGACCGCCAACCGGATCAGACCCGCGTTCTCAGCTGGGTCGGCCTCACTTTGGGCGATTTCCTTGCCGGCTACGGTTATCGCCGTATAGACACCCCTTTGCTGGAAGAGACGGAGCTTTTCCTGCGCAAGTCGGGCGGGGAGCTTGCCAGCAAGATGTACACCTTTACCGACCCTGGTGGAAGGCGGGTAAGCCTGAGACCCGAATTCACCTCGTCCGTGGTGAGAGCCCATCTGCAAGGCCTGGGATCCGGTCCGTTCCCGCTGCGCTGGCAGTACCGGGGCCCCGTATTCCGATACGAGATGGATGAAGCCGAATACCGCCAGTTCACCCAAGCCGGCGCTGAGCTGATAGGCGCCGCCGGCCCCTGGACCGACGCGGAGGTCATGGCTATAGCTTGCCAGGGCCTGGCAAGGTTGGGGATCAGGTGTCAAATAGTAATAGGGCACATGGGATTCATTGGGGCGCTGCTGGAAGAGCAGGGAATATCCGACAGGGCGGGACTATTCCTGCTCAATAGCATATCGGACATGCGCCGGGGCGGTGAAGGTGTTGAAGAGGTGATCCGGCGAGCCGGTATCTTGGGGCTGTCTCAGGGTGATAATGGGCCCCCCGTTCAGGATAGCAATCCGCCCGAAGATACCATGAGCGCACTGGAACAGTACCTTGGCAGGACGAATCTACTCGCCAGGGGCGTGCGCACGCCGGCGGAAATCCACGAGCGGTTCATACGCAAACACAGCTCGAGGGGCGACTTCGATGGGTTCGATGATGCTGCCGTTCTTTTGGGCAAAGTTGCCCAGAAGAACGGCAGCATCACGGAGGCGCTGGGCAGCGTGAGGGAGGTGGAGCTTCCAGCCAGGGCTTTGGCTGAGCTGGACCGCTTGGAGGAGTCGCTAAAGGCCTTCGCCCGGCATGAAGTGGAAGCTGACGTTGTGCTGGACTTTGGCTTGGCCAGGGGGATTGCTTACTACAGCGATATTATATTCGACCTGAAGGGGCCCGACTTGAACGGCGTTTCCCTGGGGGGAGGAGGCCGCTACGACGGCCTTGCTCGGGCCATGGGAGGGACGGAGCTTGTGCCAACCATGGGATTCGCTTGGTCATTGGAGCGCGTGGTGGAAGCTGTGATTCAGGATGGCGACGGAGGCAGGCCCTGGGAAGAGCAGGGGGAGGTGGTGCTGGTCAGGCCTTCCGGCGAACCGGCTTTCCAGGCGGCTTTGCGTGAGGCTGATAGACTTCGTAGCCTGGGAGGCAGGGTACATTCGGATGTGACAGCTCGTTCCTTGGAGGATAGCGTGTCATATGCCAGGGAAACGGGGATAAGCCGGGTGATCACTGTTGAGGCGAATGGAGCGGTTACTTACGAAAATGTTTGATAGCTCTTCACAAAAAAGCCCTGAAGAAACGCTGAGGCTGGCTATACCCAGCGATGGCGAGATGTACGAGTCGACACTAGGGTTCCTTTCGGAATGCGGCATGAGCGTGTTCAGGGGGAATTTCCGGCACTACATGGGACAGCTCAGCTCATTGAGCGAGGTGGTAGTGCTGTTCCAACGCGCAGCGGACATCACCAGCAAGGTGGAGGAAGGCAGCGCCGACATAGGAATCGTAGGATTGGATAGATTCGCCGAATACAAGCTGGACGACGGCGAGAGCTTTACCATCATCGATGACCTGTCCTATAGCAGGTGCAAACTGGTGACCGCCGTCCCCCAAGGGTGGCTGGACGTCTCGGAGATGGCAGACCTGGCTGACCTGGCTGCGGAATTTAGGGAACGCGGCCGCGAACTACGCGTGGCCACGAAATATCCCAGATCTACCCAGAGGTTCTTCTTCAGCCGCGGTATCTACTATTTCACGCTCGTTCAGTCCAGCGGCAGCCTGGAGGCGGCTCCTCTCATGGGCTTTGCCGACGTGATTGTGGATATATCCGCCACCGGCACCACGCTGAGGGAAAATCAACTCAAGACCCTGGCGGACGGTATGGTCATGGAGTCTCAAGCGTGTCTCATAGGGAATAAGACATCCCTGAAAGTCAACGGGGTGAAGAAGGAGTTGACGCGCCGCTTCATAGAGCGGATAGAGGGTTACCTGGAGGCGCGAAATTACTTCAGGGTCACTGCCAACGTGCAGGGAGAGTCTGCCGACCGGGTGGCTATGGCGGTGATGGAGCGCGCCAGCCTGGCCGGGCTTAAGGGCCCCACGGTGTCCCGCGTCTACACCCCGGACGCGGAGGGGTGGTACGCTGTGACCGTGGTGGTCCCCCAAGCTAGTCTGCAAGAGTCGCTTGATCACTTCAGGTCCATTGGAGCTACCGGCATATCCGCGGTCCAGCCCAGGTACGTGTATCATGAGGAGTCCATGGCGTTCCAGGGACTCCTCGGAGCGCTGGGCGAAGGCCAATAGCCTGTTCGTTCAATTAGCTAAGTTGGTGTTTGCATGAGGATTCTCCGTGGCCTGGAAGAGGCCAAACATCATATTGCCAGCCGTGGCAACATAGAGTCCAACGCCGTTCCCGATGCGGTGGCAAAGGGCATAGAGGATATCTTTGGCAGGGCTATGTCTCCGGCGGAAGTGGTTACTTGCATACTCGAAGAGGTGCGGCTCCGGGGTGACGCAGCGGTCAAAGAGCTTTCCCGGCGCATAGACGGTGTGGACTACGATGACCTGGAAGTCGACAGGGAGGATATGGAGCGCGCCTACGATTCACTGCCTGAAGAGCTCCGCGACGCCATGAGGACGGCCGCCCGACGAATAGCCAGCTTTGCCAAGGCATCCCTTCCCAAGTCGTGGTACGACGAGACCACCGGCCTGGGTGAAACCGTGGCCCCGTTGGAGCGAGTTGGCGTTTATATTCCGGGAGGCACCGCCGCTTATCCATCCACGGTGCTTATGACGGTGGTCACTGCCCGTTCCGCCGGCGTGGACGAGATAGTCATGTGCACTCCCGTAAGAGACGCCCAGTCCAACGTTGCCCTGGCGGCAGCTTACGCGGCAGGCGTAGATCGCGTGTTTCGCATAGGTGGGGCGCAGGCCATTGCGGCCATGGCCTACGGCACGGAGTCGGTGCCTGCCGTCCACAAGATATGCGGTCCGGGGAACATATTCGTTACACTGGCCAAGAAGCTGGTGTTTGGGGCCGTGGGCATCGACGGCATCTTCGGCCCAACCGAGACTATGATAATAGCAGACGAGCATGCAGATCCCAGGATCTGTGCGGCGGATCTCATTGGCCAGGCGGAGCATGACGTTATGGCTTCCCCGGCTATGGCCACCGATTCCGAGGCACTGGCCGGCAAGGTGACGGCTGAGATGGAACGACAGATGGAGACGCTTGAACGCAGAGAGATAGCCCGTGGGGCAGTGGATGGCCAGGGGGTTATTTTCATTGTAGACAACCTTGACCAGGCCGTGGAAATTGCCAACCTGTTCGCCCCGGAGCATCTTACCCTGCTGGTTAAAGATCCCTGGGCTTTGAAACCCAAGGTCCGCCATGCCGGCGCCCTCTTTCTGGGACGCCATTCAGGCGAGGTACTCGGCGATTACATAGCCGGGCCCAGCCATACCATTCCCACGCACGGCACGGCCAGGTTTGCTTCTTACCTGGGCTCCGATCAGTTTGTGAAACGGTTTCCCGTGGTATCGCTCAATGAATCGGACGCGGACGACCTCATAAAGCCGGCGGCGGTTCTAGCCCGCGCAGAAGGACTCACGGCTCACGCACGGGCCGTAGAGCTGAGAAAAGAACAAAGGAGACCTTCCTAGTCAGATGAACGATTCTACGGATGTAGCCAAACTGATGCTTCCCCAGGTAAGGGAGGCGCAACCATACGCCGGGGTAGACCCGCCGGAGGTGCTGGCTCAACGCATGGGCATCTCGGAAGACAGAATCGTGAAGCTCAACGGGAACGAGAACCTGTACGGCGCTTCACCCAAAGTGGCCGGGGCGCTGGCTGCCTACAACGCCTATAACATCTACCCGGACCCCAGGCAGGGCCGGTTGAGAAAGGTGCTTGCCGGTTACACGGGGAGCGAGCCTGAGCGAATTGTAGCCGGTGCGGGCAGCGACGAGATAATAGACCTGCTGCTGCGCCTCTTCGTGGGCCCCGGCGATCAGGTCGTCCGCTTTACGCCGGGCTTCGAGATGTACGGCACGTTCACTCACCTGGTGGGTGGCCGGATGGTGTCCCTTCCACTGGACGAGACGTTCGACGTGGACATAGAGGAGGCACGCCAAGCCGCCGAACAGGTGAACGCCAAGCTCCTCTTCCTAACCTTGCCCAACAATCCCACGGGCAATCTGTTCAGTGAAGATACCGTTAGAAGTCTCCTTCAGTTGAACATCATGGTGGTTGTGGATGAAGCGTACCACGAGTTTTCCAAGACAACCGTGTCTCATCTTCTGCCCGAGTACCCCAACCTGGTGGTGCTCAGGACGTTCAGCAAATGGGCGGGACTGGCGGGCCTCAGACTGGGCTATGGCATAATGAGCCCTGAGGTAGCCGAGCGTATGCTTGTGATCAAGCCTCCGTACAATGTCTCCATAGCCGCGGAGATAGGGCTGTACGCCTCCCTTGAAGACAAGGACCTGCTTCTGTCACGCGTAGATGAGATTGTACGCCAGAGAGATGCGCTCTTCAGGAGGCTGCAGGGTATGACGGGACTGGCGCCGGTGCCGTCTCACGCCAACTTCATTCTTTGTCGCATTCAGGGTGGCAACGGGATGTACGTTTATGAAGAGCTTGCCAAGCGCGGTATCTTCGTTCGCTATTACAATAATCCTCAGTTGCAAGATTACGTGCGGATCAGCGTGGGGCTGCCGGAACACAATCAGGCACTGGTGGAAGCGTTGCAGGATATACTTTCGTGAGGAGCAAGGGTAACAATGGTCTCAGGAGCAGGTAATAGGGAAAATGACAAGGATCTCACGGTCACCTCTCAGCGGGCCGAAAAGGGTCAGCCGGCTACTGTTGCTTCGGGACGGCGCGCCGCCATTAACAGGGAAACGGGGGAGACCAGGATCAGCATAGAGCTGGGCATAGATGGGACTGGGCAATATTCCATAGATACCGGCCAGCCGATGTTCGATCACATGCTGGCGCAGCTTTCCAAGCACGGCTTGATAGACGCCGTGATATCCGCGAGCAGCGACAATCTTCCGGATGCCCATCACCTGATAGAGGACGTTGCCATAGCGGCCGGTCGCGCCCTGCGACAGGCTATTGGCGAAGGCAAGGGCATACGGCGTATGGGGTTCGCAGTGGTGCCATTGGATGAAGCGCTTGCTCGAGTGGCGGTTGACGTGGGGGGTAGGGGATACGCCGTGGTGGAGACCCAGCTTGAAGGCGCCAGGCTTGGCAATATTCCCGGTGAGCTCATTGGCCACTTCTTCCAAAGCTTTGCCATTGAAGGCGGCATCAACGTCCATGCCAGCATTCTGGCGGGTGTGGATCCGCATCACAAAGCCGAGGCGTTGTTCAAGGCCTTGGGCCGGTCCTTGCGAGCCGCTCTGGAACCCGACTCCAGGGTTGCCGGGGCGATACCAAGCACCAAGGGGACGATATCAGGCTGAGGCCCGGCCGCTAACCTTCAGCCAGTTCAAACCGGTACTCTTCTATAACCGGATTGGCCAGAAGCTTGTCGCACATTTCGCTTACCTGGCGCTCCGCTGCCGCCCTGTCGGTTTCGTGGATCTTCATCTCCAGGTATTTGCCGGCCCGAACGTCAGCTACCGATTCAAAGCCCAGGCTTTTCAGGCCTCCCATGATTGTGCGGCCCTGGGGATCGTTGACCGTTGGCTTGAGGGTGACGTAGACCTTTGCGACGTACAAGACTATTGATCCATTCGAATTTCGTTAGTGCAGGGGATGCCACGCCCCAGCCCTCTCGTCTCGTCACTGAACAGGTTGCCTTTGTATGCTTCGTAGAAGCGCTCTATGCGGTCCTCGTCTACTCCCTCGAACTCGTCCAGTACGCCCCAGGCGGTGAGGGCAACGCTTCCCTGCGGTATATTGGGGTAGAACCTGGTCACCAGCCACTCTCCGTTTCCGCTCAAGTTTTCGTGGACCTCTCGCAACCGTTCCTTGTCAGCGCCCTCAGTTAAATTGTAGCTCACTACTATGTTGCCGTGTTCCATGTTGTGGACCACTATCTCATCCGCTATTTCATCCTCGTAGAAGCCGCACTGTGTTGGAGTAGACCAATGGTCGCCGGACGTGGGTGGTGCAGTGCTATAGGCAACGGTCTCTGGGTCTACGTGAAAGGCGGATGGCATCAGGGCTTGAGGCACCCCGATGCCATCGGCGTAGCTGGAAGCTCCGCCGCCCGTGCCAAGGTTGCCTATGGGCAGGGAGGGGAGGAACAGCCCCACTATAATGGCAGTAGCGAATATCCCGGAGCCCAGAAAGTATAGGATCCGGCGCCGCTTCTTCTTGCCTTCCTGCCGCTCTCTGCGGACGGTACGCATTTCTCCGCGTCGCACGGCGGTGCGACGTCTTTCTCTCTCCCTTGCCAAGCGAGTCTCCTTACAGCTACGCTATCTGCTCTCCGGTCAGTCTAGCGTAGGCTTCCATGTATCTTTGGCTTGTTTTCTCCACTATGTCATCCGGCAGGCTGGGCGCCGGAGGTTCGTGGTCCCATCCGGCGTCGTTGAGCCAGTCGCGGACGAACTGTTTGTCGTAGTTGGGTTGGGATTGACCGGGGTTGTACTGGGAGGCCTCCCAGAACCGGCTGGAATCCGGGGTGAGCAGCTCGTCAATGAGGATGAGCTGACCGTCCAGCACGCCAAACTCCATTTTGGTATCGGCTATGATGATCCCGTGTTCTCGGGCGTATTGGTGGGCGAAATTATAGATAGCCAAGCTCTTCTCCTCCAACTCCCTGGCGCGTTCCTGGCCCACCATGGCCACCACTTCTTCAATGGTCATATTGGTGTCGTGGCCTTCTTCCGCCTTGGTAGTAGGGGTGAACATAGGCTCAGGGAGGATGTCTCCCTCTTTCAATCCGGCCGCAGCCGGATTGCCGAAGATAGTGCCCTGGGACCTGTATTCATTCCAAGCAGAGCCGGCAAGGTAGCCTCTAATGATGCACTCTATGTCTATTCGCTCGGCTCGCTTGACCACCATGGCCCTAGCCGCTATGTCCTGGGGTATTTCCGGAAGAGGAAATCCCAGGTCCGTCTCCGTATCGCTAGCCATGCCAACCAGATGGTTGGCCACAATGTGCTTGGTCTTTTCGAACCAGAAGGCGGACATCTTGGCCAGGACTTTGCCCTTGTGGGGAATGCCGTTTGGCAGGACTACGTCAAATGCGGAGATGCGGTCGGTGGCTATCATGAGCAGATAGCCGTCGCTCAAGTGGTAAGTGTCCCTTACCTTGCCGCGGTGAACCAGATTAGAGAGATCAGTCTGCAGTATGACCAATTTTATACCCTCCTGTTAATGTGTCCTCACAGGCCTGCTCGCCGGAACGTCTCATCAACGTAGCGTACGTAGTAGCCGTAGTCAAAGAATTCGTCAAGCTCCGCGGCCGGCACGGCGGAGACAACCTCTTGCTCCTCTCTAACCAGATTACGGAAGTCCAGTCCTTCGTCCCAAGAACGCATGGCGTTTCTCTGCACGATTTCGTATGCCTTCTCCCGGCTCAGGCCGCCCCGTTCCACCAGGCCCAGCATGATGCGTTGAGAGAATACAATGCCCCTAGTGGATTCAATGTTCTCCGTCATTCGTTCAGGGTAGACTCGCAGCCCTTGCATTACGTGATTGAACAAGCTCAATATGTAATCCAGGGCCAGAGATGCGTCCGGCAGTATGATGCGCTCCGCGGATGAATGGCTGATGTCACGCTCGTGCCAGAGAGCGACGTTTTCCAGCGCAGTCAGGGAGTGGCCTCTTATGAGACGGGCCAACCCGCATACCCTTTCCGAGAGCTCCGGATTGCGCTTGTGAGGCATGGCGGATGAGCCGGTCTGCCCCTCACCAAAAGGCTCTTCAACTTCCCGCACCTCGGTGCGCTGCAAGGACCTTATCTCAGTGGCGAATTTCTCCAGGGAAGCCGCTATCAACGCCAGGGTGGACACGAAATGAGCGTATCTGTCGCGCTGGATGATCTGACTGGATATGGGGGCTACCTCAAGGCCAAGGCGATGGCATACGCTCTCTTCCACAGAGGGCGGTACGGTGGCATGGGTACCCACGGCTCCGGATATTTTACCCACGGCCATTTGTTTCTTGGCTGCCTGCAGACGCTCCTGATGGCGGTTCATTTCGTCCCACCACAGCGCAAGCTTCAGCCCGAAAGTGATGGGCTCCGCGTGAATCCCATGGGTCCGACCCATCATGAGGGTGTCCTTGTGCTCCTTAGCGCGAGCTTTCAAAGTGCCTCTGAGGGCTTCCACCTCTTCCAGTAAGAGGTCAGCCGCCTCTAGCAGCTGAAGGCTCTGGGACGTGTCCAATACGTCGCTTGAGGTAAGTCCCAAGTGGATCCAGCGGCCCTCTTCGCCTAGATTCTCCGTAATGGATCGGGTGAAGGCGGTCATATCATGGCGGGTGCGCTGGAATATCTCGTTCAAACGAACGGGATCATAGGCGGCATGCCTAAGCTTGGCCATGTCGTCTTGCGGGATGACACCGGCTTCCGTCCAGGCTTCACACACCGCCAACTCTATGGCAAGCCACTTGTCGTATTTGTTCTCATCAGACCATACCCTTTTCATCTTGGGCCTGGAGTAGCGATCGATCATGCTTTTCTCCCGTTGACGCGCTTCAGATAGTCGAGCACGTCAAAGAAGTCCCGCAGCTCTCTACTGGGCAAGCTCTCCTTGAGGCACATGTCCAGAAGGTGCGACCTGGCAAAGACGAAGTCCGCTTGCCGTGCCGGGCAATAATCGGATATGCCGTCGCCTGCGTAGTACACCTGATACCCACGCTCACGGTAGCTGTCGACAATAGAGCACTTGCAGTTACCCCATTCCGTACAGCTCTCCCGCGTGTATCTGTATTCGAACTCTATGCCCTGGTCGGAGAACCTGGCGCCCACGGCATAGGTGGGCAGTCGTTGAAGGTTGGCCCGCTCCAACAGCGCCTCTACGTAGAAATCCAGCCCGTGCGTCACCACTGCCAGCTCAATACCTCCGCCCATGCAGAAATTCGCCAGCTCCGGGAAACCCGGCCGGAGCCGGGCTGTTTCCCGGACGTAGGCTTGCATATCATGTTTGGCGGCCGTAATGGGCCGAAAAGGCATCTCCAAATAGTCCTTGGGCTTGATGCTTCTCTGGCGGAACCTTTCCAGGAGCGGGCGCCAGTCTGTTTCACTGAACCGGTCCAGCACCAAGTGGGCTACGTTCTGTTGAGCGGCGGTATCGTCGAAATCGCTGAGGATGGCTAGTTTCATGGTTGCAGCAGCTCACTCAGGGAGCGGATTATCCGGTTGGGTTGGGCTGAAGAGCCTTCCGGCAGCCCGCTGCCTCTCCAGTCGTACCATATGCCAGTGATGCCGATCCTCTGTGCCCCTTGCACATCAAACTCTAGGTTGTCTCCCACCATCCACGACTGTTCAACAGGCACGCCCAGAACACCCAGCGAGTGCCTGAAGACGCGCTCATCCGGTTTTCCTACGCCGAACTCCCCTTCGATTACAATGGAGCCGAACAGGGGCTCCAAATTGAACCTCTGTATTTTGGCCTGCTGGGTTGAAGCAGCACCGTTGGTAATCAATCCTAGCCGTACACCCATGGCGCGCAGCTCGGTCAGGGTTTCCACGGCTCCGGGGAAGGGGGCAACGGCTTTTTCTCGTTCCACTCGATAGGCATCCGCTATTCGCCGGGACATATCTGTATCGTCAATACCAAACCGAAGTAGCGCCGTATGTACGATTTTCCGGCTTGCAAGAAGCAGATTGAGTCTCCCCCAGCGATGCCGTTCCGGGTCGCTCCAAAACCAGGAGCGTTCACTCTTTATCGCCGAGAAAAGCTTCTGTGGGGAATCTATCTCCAACTGAGAGATGAATCTACTGCAGATCTTCTGCCAGCACTCGTCGGCCAAGCTATCAAAAGCAAGGATGGTGTCGTCCAGATCCACTAGCAGGGCCTTGGGAAGGCCTTGAATTGCCAACCGCGATCTATCCCTCCCGAAGTCGTTCACGATAAGCAGCGTAAGCCTGGCGTATCTTATCATACTTGAGGCTAAGGATGCCGGCGGCTAAATATGCGGCATTGCGCGCGCCCCAGCTTCCAACGGCGACGCATGCCACAGGCACTCCGGGCGGCATCTGGACGATGGAGTGCAGGGCGTCCACGCCGTTCAGCTCGCTGGTTGGCAGCGGTATGCCGATGACCGGCAGGTCTGTCCAGGCAGCCACCGTGCCGGGCAGGGCGGCTGCGCCTCCGGCTCCGGCTATTATCACCTCTATGCCGCGCTCCATTGCCGACCTTGCATAATCGGCGACTTTCTGGGGGGCGCGGTGCGCCGATATAGCGCTGAATTCATGACTGATGCCAAGGTCATCTAGGATCTGCAAGGTATCTTGAACCAGGGGTTCGTCTGTTCTACTACCAACAATTACGCCTACAAGAGGCATGTCTACCTCCAAGTTGAGATTCGTTTTGATTGTTCAATAACCGTGTGCAGCGGCTATCCCCGCGGGCCAAGCGGCAATGTCGCTGCGATAGAAGCTGCCCTGGAACCGTATGTGCTTTACGGCATCGTAAGCTCTTTGGCGTGCTTCCGCCAAATCGTCGCCTTGACCCACCACCGTTAGCACACGACCGCCGTTGGTGAGCACGTTGCCGTTATTCAGACTGGTTGCGGCGTGGAAGACCAGCGCGGTTTCCTCCGAGCTTGCGGTACCTTCGATTTCGTAGCCGGTCTCATAGCTTCCCGGATATCCCCCGGATGCCACAACTACCGCTACGCAAGAGCGATTATTCCAGCTAATTGGCGTTTCGGATAGGCTGCCTTCAGCTATGGCCTGCATGATCTCAACCAGGTCCGTATTCAGCTTGGGCAGGATCACCTGTGCCTCAGGGTCTCCCAGCCTGGCGTTGAACTCTATCACTTTCGGGCCGTCTTCAGTGATGGCCAGCCCTCCGTACAGAGTACCCCGGTAGGGATGACCTTCCTTTGCCATTCCCTCTATGGCGGGTAGAAACACCTGTTTTTCTATGCTTTCGGCAAGCTTCGCCGTCCAGAACTCGGAAGGGCTGTAGCTGCCCATGCCGCCGGTGTTGGGCCCCGCATCGCCGTCATACGCTCTCTTGTAATCACAGGCCGATACCAAAGGCGATATATGCTCTCCGTCGCTGAAAGCAAAGACGCTTACCTCGCGGCCTTCCAAGAACTCTTCTATGACCACGGTGGCCCCGGAATCTCCCAGTGTACGCCGGTTCATGAACTCATCCAGCGCGGATGAAGCCGCATCCTTGCTGACAGCTACCACCACGCCCTTGCCGGCGGCGAGTCCATCGGCCTTTATTACTATTGGCGCGCCTCGCCTATCCAGAAATCGCTGTGCTTCAAGGTAGGAGTCGAAGGTGACGCTTTGAGCGCAGGGGATGTTGTGCCGCTTCATGAACTCCTTGGCGAACGCCTTGCTTGTTTCCAGTCGAGCCGCCGCCTGTGTCGGCCCCACAATGGCTAGGCCGCTTTTCTGGAACAGGTCTACAACTCCCGCTTGGAGCGGCGCTTCCGGCCCGACGACGGTGAGGTCTACGCTGTGCCGTTTGGCGGCTTCCGCCAGACCTGCTGCGTCCGTTGCCTGTAGGGGTAGGTTGCTGCCCAGCTGCGCCGTACCGGCGTTGCCCGGGGCAATCAGGATCTCATCAACCTGCGGACTCTGCCGTAGCTTCCAGGCAATAGCGTGCTCTCTAGCACCGTTTCCAATGACGAGAAGCCTCATTACTCCCACTCGATCGTTCCGGGTGGTTTGCTGGTTATGTCGTACACCACGCGGTTCACTTGAGGCACTTCATTCACGATGCGGTTGGATATCTTGGCAAGGACTTCATAAGGAAGCCTGGCCCAGTCCGCGGTCATGGCGTCCTGGCTGGTCACGGCGCGTACGGCTACGGCGTATCCGTACGTCCTGAAATCGCCCATGACGCCAACGCTGCGGGCGTCGGTAAGCACGGCAAAGCTTTGCCAGAGCTCCCTGTATAGATTGGCCCCCTTGATCTCGTCCATCACTATCCAATCGCAGGCCCGCAGCACCTCCAATTTTTCCTTGGTCACCTCACCCAGTATGCGTATGGCTAGACCGGGGCCGGGGAAGGGCTGGCGATGCACCATCTCTTCGGGCAAGCTCAAGGTCAGACCGGCCTCCCTAACCTCATCTTTGAACAGGTATCTCAAGGGCTCTACCAGCTCAAGAGCCATGGTGGAAGGAAGCCCGCCCACGTTGTGATGCGTCTTTATCTTTGCAGAGGCAGCGTTTTCGTCCGTCTGGCTTTCTATAACGTCCGGATAGAGGGTTCCCTGGGCAAGGAACTGCACCTCGCCCAGTCGTTCAGCGGCGACATCTTCAAAAACGTGTATGAACTCTTCGCCTATGACGTGGCGCTTTCTTTCAGGGTCGGTTACGCCGGCAAGCTTGCCGAGGAAGCGCTCCTCCGCGTCTACGTAGATTAGGTTGAGGCCCAGGTTCCTTTCGAATACCTTTAGGACGCGTTCGGGCTCTTCACGGCGCATGAGTCCGTTGTTGACGAAGATACAGGTGAGTTGGTTGCCCACGGCTCTATGAAGCAGCACCGCGGCTACAGCCGAGTCTACCCCTCCGGAGAGGGCGCAGATGACTTTGCCGCTGCCCACCCGCTCTTTGATGCGTTCTATGGAGCGGGTTACGAAGTTCTCAGGTGTCCACAGACCCTGGCAGCCGCATATTTCATAAAGGAAGTTGGCCAGCAGGTCTTTTCCTTGCGGCGTGTGCACCACTTCGGGATGGAACTGGAGGCCTATTATGCTGTCGGTGCCCATGACGGCCACGGGGGAGTTGTCCGTATATGCCAACGATCTGAACCCCGGCGGCAGTTCCGCTATCTGGTCTCCGTGGCTCATCCATACGGGCATGCTTGGAGGCATATTGGCAAAGAGCGAGTTGGAAACGTTCTGGTGCAGGACTGCATGGCCGTACTCACGCTCCTTTGCCTGGACCACCTTGCCGCCCAGCTGGTGAGTCAGCACCTGCATCCCGTAGCAGATGCCCAATACAGGCAGGCCGCTGTCGTATACCCACAGCGGGGCAAGCGGTGCGCCTTCTTCATAAACGCTGGCGGGGCCTCCGGAAAGGATGATCCCCTTTGGGTTGATCTTACAGACGTCATCCCAGTCCGCGTTGTGAGATACTATCTCGCAGTAGACGTGGCACTCCCGTACTCTACGCGCAATCAATCTGCTGTATTGTGAGCCGAAGTCTACAATGACAACAGCCTCCTCCTGTATTTGCGGCGTTCCCCCAGGAAGAGGCTGTTGTCCTCGCTTCTCTTTAGCGATCTCCAGGTAGGTGGAGACCTCAACGTCGTCGCTAGTGGATACCCGTCGAGAAGGCGGAATTTCTTGTTCCATGTCCAGGTCCAACCCTCCGTTGTTAGGACCAATACAGACTAAATTGAGCGTAACACCTGTGCTATACTCGGTCAAGGCAGTTCTGGAACAGTAAATAACGGGGTTTCATCTGGGCCATTCGACGAACAGTTTTTTGGAATCGCTTGCTTCTACGGTTCTACGTGAAGTAGAGCAGGGGATAGAGGTCCTCCGTAAAGGCGGCGTTGTTGCCTATCCTACCGATACAGTCTACGGCTTGGGCGCCGGTCTGTCGGACGACATGGCTGTTCAGCGAGTGATCAACGCTAAGGGCAGGGCTGAATCCATGGGCTTGCCGCTCCTGTTGTCCCGGGCAGACATGCTGACTCCGATAGTGAGAGAGGTGCATCCAGCGGCCAAGGCGTTGATGGAGCGTTTCTGGCCGGGCGCTTTAACCCTGGTGATGACTAAATCAGCCGCCGTATCCGACCTGGTGTCCGGCGGCCGCTCCTCGGTAGCGGTGCGAGTTCCCAATCATCCGGTACCGCGCGCTCTTTCTGAAGGAGTGGGCGGGCCTATCATAGGGACGAGCGCCAACCGCACCGGCGCCATGCCTGCTTCTTCCGCCGTACAGGTGAGGGAACAGTTGGACGGTCTTATTGATTTGGTCATAGACGGCTTCCCCTCACTGGGCATCCAGTCTACGATTCTTGATTTAACCGGTACCACACCTAGAGTCCTCAGGTTCGGCGCTGTCTCACTTGGGGAAATCCAAACCGTTTGCCCAGGCGTGCAATGATGGTTCTCCAGCCTTACTCATCCCGCGCCGACCGGGCACTGCGCGATCTGTTCTCCGAAAACAGCTTTCCGCTGTACCGGCTCATGGGATATCAACTGGGCTGGCTTGACGAAGCCGGCTTGGAGCTGCCTTCGCCGGTTGCTCAGACAAGGCTGCACGCTAGCCTGACTTTGGCGGCCTGTGAGGCCGTTGGCGGATCCACGGACCGGGCGGCTCCGGCAGGTGTGGCCGTGGAGATGCTCAACCAGTTCGTGCAAGTCCACTCCGACATACAGGACGGGATCCCGGAACGGTATGGTCGTTCCACCCTCTGGTGGATTTGGGGGCCGGCGCAAGCTATAAATGCCGGGGACGGCTTCCATGCCATGGCGAGGCTGCGCCTAATGCAGCTTCTAGAAGGACGTATGCCGCCGCACGAAATCCTGGGTATGGTCAACATTTTGGACAAGGCGTCGTTGCGTATGCTGGAGGGATTGCACCAAGATATGGTCTACCAGGAAAGGGTGGATATCCTGCTAGAGGCATACCTTGAAATGGCGCGGGAAAAGGTTGGCGCGCTCATGGGGGCTGCCCTGGAGCTGGGTGCCTTGTGCGGAGGAGCCACCGAGGAACAGAGCAGGGCTTTCAGAGAGTTCGGTGAAGAAATAGGCGTAGCCTTTCAAATTCAGGAGGATATACAGATGCTTTGGGGCCGGCCTATTTCCGGCAGGCCAAGGGGCGCTGATCTGCTGAACAAGAAGAAGGGCTACCCCGTTCTCTACGCCTTGGAGCAGGCGGAAATAAGGCTGAAGCGAGAGCTTGGAACGTTGTTCTTAAAGCGCGTATTGGAACCACCGGACCTGGAGCATCTGGTGACTGTTCTGGACGAACTGAAAGCTGGCGACGCCGCGCTAGTCAAAGTTCATGAGCTGTACAGCCAGGCGGTTGCTGGCTTAGAAGAATTGGGGTTAGCCGGCGTGGGGGACCTGAGGTCTATTGCAGCCTGGCTGGCTCTCAGGGAATAATGAAACGGGTGATGGAGATAAGCCTTGCCTAAGAAGACGGTGCGACAGATGGATGTATCCGGGAAGCGCGTTCTACTGCGCGCCGACCTTAACGTCACCTTCGTCCCCGGCGCAACGCAGATTGCGGACGACGGTAGAATCAAGGCTACGCTTCCCACGATCGATTATCTGAAGGAACACGGCGCCAGCATCATTCTCTGCTCCCATCTTGGACGGCCCAAAGGACAGGTGGTGGAGGAAATGCGCCTGGCTCCGGTGGCCGATCGCTTGATGAAACTTCTGGGCAGGCCTGTGAAGTACGTTAAAGACTGCATAGGCCCTGAAGTGGAAGAGGCTGCTCGTGAGTTGAAACCGGGCGATGTGCTCTTGCTGGAAAACCTGCGCTTCCATGCAGGAGAGGAGAAGAACGACCCTGAATTCGCCAGGTCACTGGCTTCCCTAGCTGACGTTTACGTGGATGATGCGTTTGGCGCTGCTCACCGTGCCCACGCCTCCATTCACGCCGTCACGCGGTTCCTGCCCGCTGCGGCGGGTATCCAGATGAATCGCGAGTTGAAAATGCTTGGCAAAGCCCTTGACCGCCCGCTGCGGCCTCTTGCCGCGGTTATGGGAGGCGCTAAAGTCAGCGACAAGATAGCCGTGTTGCACAACCTGGTGAGCCGCGTTGATCGATTGTTCATTGGCGGCGGCATGGCCGCTACGTTCCTTGGCGCCCAGGGTTACGAATCCGGCCGCTCTCCGGTGGAGGCGGACAGCTTCCAGACCACCTTGGATATTCTGAGCAGCGCCGAAAGGCAGAGGGCGCAGGTGTTCCTGCCGTTGGATTTTGTAACCGCGGACGCCTTCGATGAGCACGCTTCCGCCCAAATCGTACCGTACAACCGGGTGCCGCCCAATAGCTTCATCATGGACATAGGCCCCGGCACAGTTGAATCCTTCACGCAGGGCTTGGACGGCTGTTCAACCGTCATCTGGAACGGCCCCATGGGCGTCTTTGAATGGGAAGCCTTCAGCAAAGGCACCCGGGCCATGGCTCAGGCTATTGCAAACCTGAAAAACGCAATCACCGTTCTGGGGGGAGGTTCAACCGCCGAAGCCGTTTCGGCGCTTGGACTTGCTTCCAGGGTTAGCCACGTTTCCACGGGAGGCGGCGCATCATTGGAACTGATGGAAGGCAAAGAGCTGCCCGGAGTGGCTGTCCTGCCCGATGAGGATGACTAGATGATTGACTTTCCGGCCCTTGCCGATATGGTTGATTCGACTCCTTCCAAGATAATCATGCTTGTCGTCGACGGCCTTGGCGGAGCGCCGCATCCTGATACGGGCCTTTCAGAGCTTGAGACGGCCGCTTTACCCAATCTGGACCGGTTGGCCAAACAGTCGTCGGGTGGACTGACCATTCCGGTTCTGCCTGGCGTGGCTCCGGGCAGCGGCCCGGGCCATTTGGCTCTGTTCGGATACAACCCGCTCAAATACTTCATTGGCCGCGGCGTGCTCGAAGCTTTAGGCATAGACGCCCCCTTGGGCAATGGCGACGTAGCTGCCAGGGGCAACTTCTGCACTGTCGATAGCCGCGGATTGCTTACCGACCGCAGAGCCGGGCGCATTTCATCTGGGGAGAGCTTTCCGCTGGTCGAAATCTTGGATACGATTGAAGTGCCAGGCGTGGAGCTGTCGGTGCTGCCTGTCAAAGATTACAGGTTTGTCTTGATAATGAAGGGTGTAGGTCTCAGCGATGACGTCAGTGAGACAGATCCTCAGCGCATAGGTGTGGAACCCCTTGAAGTGGAAGCGCTGGACGCCAATGGAGAGGCGTCTGCGTCTGCGGCCAACGCTTTCATACGCCAGGCAAGGGTGAAGCTTGCTGAACAGCCACGGGCAAACATGGTGCTGTTGCGCGGCTTCTCCCAGTTGCCATCCTTTCCCTCCATGGGTGAGTCGTACAAGCTCAATCCCACGGCAATAGCTGCTTACCCCATGTACCGTGGATTAGCACAGGTGGTTGGCATGAAGGTAATTCCGACAGGCCCGGCTTTTGAAGATGAGCTGGCTGCACTGAGCGAACACTACGAAGATCATGACTTCTTCTACGTACATTACAAGCCGGCCGATGCCGCCGGGGAAGATGGTAACTTTGAGGCTAAGGTGAGAACGTTGGAGGATTTGGATGCATGTATCCCGCGTATCCTTGATTTGAACCCCGAGGTACTGGTGATAGCCGGAGACCATTCTACGCCGGCTGTTCTGACGGCCCATAGCTGGCACCCTGTGCCGGTATTGGTTCACTCTAGACATACGCTGGGCGACGGAGTAGAAGCATTCAATGAGCGCGCCTGTGCTCGTGGTTCCCTGGGCACGTTCCAGGCGGAACATCTTATGTTCCAGGCGCTGTCTCACGCCGGCAAGCTGGCCAAATACGGCCCATAGCTGGCCAATTTCAGCCAAGGAGGCACCTCTTGGGCAAACCATTCTTAGCAGGCAACTGGAAAATGAACACAACTATCCATGAGGCGGGTTTTCTCGCCGCGGCTATCAGAAACAACCTGGAAGACGTGACCGGCGTAGAAGTTGTGCTCTGTCCCCCCTTTGTTTCTCTGACAGAGGTCGCCAGCGTGGTAAAGGGGTCCAACATCAGAGTCGGCGCCCAGAACATGCATCATGAAGACAAGGGTGCTTTCACGGGAGAAGTCTCGCCTCTCATGATCCAGGGCCTTTGTAGCTACGTTATTCTGGGACACTCGGAACGACGACGCGACTTTGGAGAGACGGACGATCTGGTCAGCCGCAAGGCCAACAAAGCGCTTTCATGCAACCTCCGGCCCATCATCTGTGTGGGAGAGGCGTTGGAAGCGCGAAAAGATGGCAGGGCAAAGGAAGTGGTGTCGCACAGCCTTGCCGGATCGCTGGCCGGCATAGAGTCTCCCAACGGCATAGTGGTGGCCTACGAGCCAATCTGGGCTATAGGCACCGGCGAAGCGGCTACGGGAGAGCAGGCCCAAGAGATGTGCCAGTTGGTCCGCCGGCAGCTTGCGGATTTGTTCGAGGAGGACGCCGTGGGGAGGATACCCATCCTGTACGGAGGAAGCGTGAGTCCGGACAATATCGAGGAATTCGTGTCTCAGCCGGATATAGATGGCGCACTTGTGGGCGGCGCCAGCCTGAGCTCGGACCACTTCGTTGCGATTGTGCGTTCCACTGCGCAGGAGAGTTTGCCTCATTGAAGTGTGGCGCCTGCCGTAAATCATAGACTTGACCGAGTCCAGGGCCAGAAAATGCGCAGACCTTCCATAGTCGCCATAGCGGGTTCAACTGCTGTTGGCAAGACTGCTCTGAGCATGGAGCTCGCCAAGCTTCTGCCGGCGGAGATAGTCAGCGTGGACAGCCGCCAGGTCTACAGGCACATGAGTATAGGCACCGCCAAACCAACCTTGGAGGAGCAGTCCCAGGCGCCGCACCACCTGATCGATATTGCCGAACCTGCGGACGACTTCAGTTTGGTGGCTTACCTGGAGCGCGCGCATTTCGCCATCCAAGATATCCAAAGGAGGGGACGCTTGCCCCTTCTGGTCGGCGGTACTGGTCAATATTTGTGGGCATTGCTCGAAGAGTGGCAAGTGCCCTCTGTAGCCCCCGATAGAAAATTCAGAGAGGATATGGAGGCACTGGCCGTTGAGCAAGGAGATGAAATCGTTTACAACAGGCTCAGAGAGTTGGATCCTGAGTCGGCGGCTGTCATAGACCCGCGCAACCTGCGCAGAGTCATCCGCGCCCTGGAGGTGCATCATCAGACCGGGATCCCGTTCTCCAAGATGCGCGGCCGCGGCGAAGGCCGCTACAATTCGCTTGTAATTGGGCTCACTCTGCCTAGAGATGAGCTGTACCGGCGCATCGATCAGCGCGTGGACAGAATGATGGAGGCGGGGTGGCTGGATGAGGTACGCTGTTTGCTAGAGCGTGGCGTGACGGCGGAGCGGCCATCTATGAGCAGCGTGGGTTACAGAGAGCTGTTGGCCTGTTTGCAAGGAGAACTAAGCCTGGAAGACGCTGTCCGAAACGTAAAGAGTCATACGCGCAAGTTTGCCCGGCGCCAGTCTGCCTGGTTCCGCCTTTCGGACCCGCGGATCCGCTGGTTGCAATCAAGTGAGAACGTCGTAAGAGAAGCCTATGGCTTGACGATCGGTTTCTTATGGTAGAATGCCATTGCCATGAGATTCACTAAGATGCACGGCACGGGCAACGACTACGTTCTTCTGGACGCACGTGATGAGGATAAGGACTGGTCTGCCCTGGCGGTGGAGATGTGCGACCGTCACTTTGGCGTTGGCGCCGACGGCTTGTTGCTGCTGGAACCTTCGGCGGTAGGGGACGTTAGGATGCGCATGTTCAACCCGGACGGTTCCCAGGCTGAAATGTGCGGCAACGGCATTAGATGCTTTGCCAAGTACGTGCTGGAGCGTGGCTTAGTTTCGCTCAATGGGGGCCCTCTTCACGTGGAAACATCCAGCGGCCTGCTGGACGTAGTACCCTTGAAAGATGGGAACGGGCGGATAAGCAGGGCGCGGGTCGCTATGGGTGAGCCGCGGTTCAATGCGCCAGATATACCCGTGCAGCTGCCAGCAGGGGAGAAGGGGCAGCAACTTGACATAACATCTTTTGACATAACTAGCGGAATTGTGCCTGAGCAGCTGGTTGTAGATTATGCGGTAGAGCTGACAGGAGAGACCTTTGAAATCACGTGTGTTTCCATGGGCAACCCCCACGCCGTCGCCTTTATAGACCGGCCCGTAGATGAGGTCGAGTTGGACAGGCTGGGCCCCCTTATGGAACATCATCCCATTTTCCCCAGGCGAGTCAACTTCCACGTCGTCAACGTGGAGGGTGGGGGCCGGCTCAAAGCCAGGACTTGGGAGCGGGGCGCCGGTCTTACTTTGGCGTGCGGTACTGGCGCCTGCGCCATTCAGGCGGCCGCCCGCCTGCTCCGACTCACGGATGATCAGGTCACGTTGGAAATGCCCGGCGGCGAGTTGATTATCACGTGGCAGGGACGGGGCACGGTGTACATGGAGGGTCCCGCGATGCAGGTCTTCGAGGGCGAGTGGCCTTTATAGAGTTGAATCCTAACCAAAACGCAAAAAGGAGTGCTAATGAAGTTCGCCGAGCGCATAGACAAATTGCAGCCTTACCTTTTTGTGGAAATCACCAGGAAGATAAACCAGAAGAGGGCAGCAGGCGTTGACGTCATCACCTTTGCCATAGGCGATCCGGACATTCCCACGCCTCCGCATATTCTGGACAAGCTTGTAGAGGCTGCTCAGGACCCGCCAAACCATCGATATCCTGAGTCGGACGGGTTGCCTCAGTTTCGCCGCGCCATCTCTGATTGGTACGGCAAGCGGTTCGGCATAGCCCTGGACTCCGACAAGGAGGTACTGCCCCTCATTGGCGCCAAAGAGGGGATCGGCCACATGGCTCTCTGCTTCCTAGACCCCGGCGACGTGGCACTGGTGCCGGATCCAGGCTACCCGGTCTATTCCGTGGGCACCATGTTTGCCGGCGGTGAATCTTATTTCATGCCGCTTTTGGAAGAGAACGGATGGCTGCCTGATCTGGACGCTGTTCCTGAGCAGGTTGCCCAAAAAGCCAAGGTCATGTGGCTAAACTATCCCAACAATCCCACCTCGGCCACGGCGGACATCGACTACTTCGAGAGGGTTGTGGAGTTCGCGAAGGCATACGACATAGCGGTCTGCCACGACGGTCCGTACACGGAGGTGGCCTACGACGGCTACGTTCCCGTCAGTTTCCTACAGGCCAAGGGCGCTATGGACGTTGCCGTGGAGTTCCACTCCCTTTCCAAGAGCTATAACATGACTGGTTGGAGAGTAGGGATGGCGGTGGGCAACGCGGAGATGATCAATGCGCTCATGCGCGTCAAGTCCAACCTTGACTCAGGCATTCCGCAGGCCATCCAGATAGCCGGCATAGAGGCTCTCCAGGCGTCCCAGGAATGCATTTCTGAAAACAACGCCATCTACCAACGCCGCCGCGATAAGCTGGTTGATGCTTTGCGGGGTATAGGCATGGAGATCACGCCACCAAGGGCTAGCCTGTACGTCTGGGCAAGGATTCCTGAAGGCTACACTTCCGCGGAATTTGCGGCCATGCTTCTGGAAGAGAAGGACATAGTGGTTACGCCGGGATCGGGATACGGTGAGTACGGGGAAGGGTACATTCGTCTTTCGCTCACTCTACCGGATGAGCATTTGACCAAAGCAGTCCAGCGCTTGGAAGGCTGGAAAATCCCATCAACACCTGAGAGGTAGCTGAGCATACCCAGAGCCACTTTTTCCACTGCCAAACAAAGCGAAAGAGCCTATCTGGCCGGCATCCAGATCAAGCGTACTCACTTCTCATGGTCGTTGCAAGATTCTCTGGCTGAGCTGGCACAGCTGGCTCGTTCCGCCGGAGCAGAAGTGGTGGGTACGGTCGTTCAGAGTCTGGACAAGCCTGCGCACACCTATCTGGGGAAGGGCAAGATAGAGGAGCTGCGCGTCATTAGCGGGGCGTTCGACACGTTGATCCTGGACGATGAGCTTACCCCGACGCAGCAGCGCAACTTGGAGAGCGCCTTTGGCGAGAACATCAAGGTCATAGACCGTACTGCGCTGATTCTGGACATATTCGCCAGTCGTGCCAGGACCAGGGAGGGGCGGCTTCAGGTTGAGCTTGCGCAACACGAATACCTGCTGCCGCGTTTGGCCGGGCAATGGTCTCACTTGGAGCGCCTGGGTGGTGGAATAGGCACCCGCGGACCCGGCGAAACGCAGATAGAAACCGACCGGCGCCTCATCAACCGCAGAATACAGCACTTGAAGACCGACTTGGAGAAGGTGCGCAGCCAGCGCGCTCTTCATCGGAAGCGGCGGAAGTCGCAGGATATTCCGGTGGCGGCGCTGGTGGGCTATACGAATGCCGGCAAGAGCACCCTGTTCAATGCGCTCACCACGGCAGGGGTCACGGAGTCCAGCGCGCTCTTTGCCACTCTGGATCCGGTAACAAGGCGAGTCCGCCTTCCCAGCGATCAGAACGTCCTCATGTCTGATACCGTGGGCTTCATACACAAGCTGCCGCCCACGGTGGTCGCCGCATTTCATGCAACGCTGGAAGAGCTGCAAGATGCGGACATCCTGCTTCACGTTGTTGATATGACGCATAAGAACATGCGCCAGCACATAGCAGTGGTGGAGGATATCCTCGGCTACCTTGGCTTGAGAGAAAAGCCCGGTTTGCTTGTGTTGAACAAAGTGGACCTTTTGCCGAACGATTCGGCGTTTCTCAGCAATGAACGTGACGCCGGGGAAGGAACCATGGTTTCCGCGGCAACCCGGCGCGGACTGGACGAACTGCTGGTGCACGTCAATCGTCTTTTGACCCAGGTAATGGTGATGCCAGTGGGATAGGGGCTGGGGGAGCAGACCCTGAGCTTGGCCCGACGCAAGTTCGCCCTATGTTAGTTATGTAAAGACGAGGAAGGGATGATTTATGTACTTTACATAATATAGAACACCCTAACATTACCAAAGGGGCTCTGGGATGGCTTGCGAGACGTTCTTTCCCCGAAAGGTACCCTAGCTGCGCTGATCTATCGGCACGTACTCCAGATCCATTGGGCCCGTGTACTCCAACAGCGGGCGTATCAGCATGTTGTTGGAGGATTGCTCCACCACGTTTAGCGTCCAACCGGGGATCCGCCCCAGAGCAAAGATGGGAACGAAGATGTCTTCAGGAATACCCATCAAGTAGTATATGGAACCGGCGAAGAAGTCCACGTTTACGTAGATGCCCCTGGATTGATACGGCTTCATTGCTGCTTGGATGTTCTTGAGAATCTCGAACCAGTGAGGCTCCCCCTTGTCCACGCCAAGGGTTTCAGAACGCGCCGCCAGATGCCTTGCCCTTGGGTCCTCTGCTTTGTAGACTCTGTGTCCAAAGCCCATGATGCGGCCGCGGTTGTCGAGTATGTTCTTCACGTAGGCCGCGGCGTTTTCCGGAGAACCCACCTCCTCGGCCATCTTTTGCACCGCTTCGGCTGCTCCACCGTGCAGCGGGCCCTTGAGGGTGCCAATGCCCGTTACCACCGCTGAGTGAAGGTCGCTCACCGTGGAAGCCGTCACGCGTGCGGCAAACGCCGAGGCGTTGGAGCCATGTTCCGCGTGCAGGATGAAGTCCACGTCCAGGATCCTGGCCTCCTCTTCGGTCGGCGTCTTGTCAAACAGCATGTAGAGGAAGTTTCCCGCGTGGTTCAGATCGGGATTTGGCTTGACAAGCGGCTTCCTGTTTCTAATCCTGTCGTGGGCGGCCACTATGGTCGTGGACTTTGCCGTGAGGCGCAGCCCTTTGCGGATGGTGGCCTCGATGGAATTGTCCTCTACTTCGTCGTCGAATGCAGCCAGGGCTGATATCGCCGTCCTCAGCACGTCCATGGGGTGTGCCGCCTTGACCTTGTCTATTATATCTACCAGTTCGCTGGGGATCTCTCTTTCGGCGCGCAGGGCCTTGTCGAAGCCGTCCAGCTCTGCCTGCGTGGGGAGCTTTCCATACAGAAGAAGGTAAACCACCTCTTCAAACGTAGACTTTTCCGCGAGGTCGTGTATGTCATAGCCTCGGTACAGGAGCTTGCCTATCTGCCCGTCTATGAAACAAGATTGCGATCTATCAAGATAGACTCCTGAAAGGCCTCTGTGTATTTCAACTCCTGAAGTCGTCATTCTGCCTCCTGTCTGGTTGTTACAGCCACAAAGAAGCTCGGTGAGGCAACCCGCCTACCGAGCCTTATAACTACCCTAGTTTGCTGCCCTTGAAGATTTGGAAGGAAGAGTGATACTTATGAACCTAGATTGGCCGTGGTGATAGCCCACCGTCAGGTTTCCCTCCCTGTATTGCAGACCAAGTTACAAAGCGAACGTTTTGATGATCCGTGCATAATCATGCTATCAACGACCTATGGGGCTGTCAATGTTGTCCTTTGGCGGTGTTGGTTGAAGCCGATGGCGGAAAGAAGTGGGCTGGCTGGGAAACGGCGGTACCGCCCCTCGCGTGTCTGTCCCCACGTTGCCTGTGCTAGAATGAAGGCGTTCCCGGTATCAAGGCTCCAATTATGAGACTACGTCATCGCATAGCTGTTTACGCCGGTCTGGGTGCCATCATCTTGATGTTGGTGACCTTTGACGTGGCTGATAGGTTGTGGTCCGACCGCCCACCTTCCGGCATGCCTGCGGATCTTGCCGGGGTTTGGGAGGTATACCGGATACTGGACGAAGATTACGTGGGCGTTGCAGAGCTTGATCAGAGTATACTCAGCATCGGCGCTATTCAAGGAATGTTGGATATTCTCCCCGGCAACGGGGCAATCGGCCAACACTCCCAAACAGCACTGGATCCAAGCGGTTTTGGAGCGGTTTGGCAGGCCTGGCAGGATATTTCGGAAAGCTTGGACGGCGATGATGAAGTCACCCCTGAGATACTGGAAGAAGCGGCCATAAGAGGTATGCTGAATGCCTTGGATGACCCCAACACCTCGTATCTGTCGCCTGAAAGGTACAAGCAGGTGGTGGAAAGCTATGAGTCGGACTTTGAAGGCATAGGCGCCTGGGTAAGGGAACAGAATGGCCGCATCACAGTACAGGCGGTGATGGAAGGCACCCCGGCGGATGACGCCGGTATCCTTTCCGGCGATGTGCTCCTGGAGGTGGATGGCAAGCCTACAGATGGATTCAGCGTAGATGAGGCGGTGGCCATCATTAGAGGGCCCAGAGGTACGGCTGTTGAGCTGCTGGTTCTACACGCTGAGGAAGAGACACCAGAGAAGATAAGCATTACCCGTGCTTCAATCAGAACGCCTTCCGCCGGGTGGCGGCCATTGAATGAGGAGATAGCTTATCTATGGATAGATAGATTCCGTGACGAAACGGACAAAGAGGTAGAGGAAGCGCTGGTGGAAATAGCGCGTGAGGAGTACTCCGGGTTGATTCTGGACGTTAGAGGCAATCTAGGAGGTATCCTTTCCACCACCGTTTCAATTGCCAGCCAGTTTCTGGAAGACGGCCTAGTGCTCTACCAAGTGGACGGACAAGGGGTGAGGACCGATATGAAGGTCAGCGGAGGCGGTATAGCTACAGAGGTGCCGCTTGTCATCCTGGTAGACGGGGCAAGCGCCAGCTCCAGCGAGGTCCTGGCCGGCGCCCTCCAAGACCACGGGCGGGCCACGGTCATTGGTGCGACGACCTTTGGCAAGGGAAGCGTGAACGAACTCAAGAGGCTGGACAGCGGCTCGGCCCTGTACGTTACGGCGGCGCTGTGGTACACGCCTAACGGACGCTTGATAGAGGGAAAGGGACTGCAACCCGACATCACGTCTGACGTAGAACGCTGGATTACTCTTGATCCGGCCATTGTTGAACAACTAGGGTCGAATGTCGCAGTTACCGTTACCCGGCGTGACAACGGGCTGATTCACGTGTTGGTGGACAGACCCCTGCAGGCCGCCTTGGAGCAGCTTCAGCCCTCATCGACCCTACCCTTGCCGATAGGTTGATTGATATGGGAAAGAACGGATACAGGGTGATCACCGTGAACCGCAAGGCCTTTCATGATTACGATGTCTTGGAGACGGTTGAAGCAGGCCTGGTCCTTACTGGCACTGAGATCAAGTCCGTTCGCGACGGACGCGTCAACCTGCGAGACGCCTATGCGCGCCAAGAGAAAGGCGAAATGTGGCTGTTTAACTCACATATTGCTTATTATGTAAAGGGCGGCATCTACAACCACGAGCCTTCCCGGCCTCGCAAACTGCTGCTTCACCGCAATCAGATTAACCACCTTGCGTTGGAGCTTGGCCAGAAGGGACTTACCATTGTCCCCTTGCGTCTTTACATCAAAGACCACAAAGCCAAAATGGAGCTTGGTCTGGCCCAGGGACGACGTCAATACGATAAGCGCAAGGCCATAGCCCGGCGTGAAGCAGAACGAGAGATGGAGCGCTATGCCAAGACCGGCATAGGTTCACCGTAGCTTGGCGGTTCTTGATATAATGGAAGGGTGCAGAAATGGGGACGCGTGGTTTCGACAGGGGGTGGTTCTGCGGGACTGCAGGCCGAGGCGCCGTCACACCTCGTTAAAAGGCGGCAAAAAAAGTAACTGGCAACAAACAGTTAGCACTAGCCGCCTAAGGCGGCTACGTCTACTCTAACCTACTCCCCGAGGGTTAGGGATAGGCGACACACATTGGGGACGCGGCCCTTCCGACACCGATAGGATAGGCCCAAGACAATCGGCTGGCTCACTTGCTGCGTTGTCGGTGTGGGATCAAGTGAGCGAGACGACAAACACCGAATAAGCCTGTAGTACGTTCCAGTAGGACGTCTTCTGGACAGGGGGTTCGACTCCCCCTCGTCTCCACCAGGAACAGAGAAAGAGCCTCCCCGTTTCCGGGGAGGCTCTTTCAATGAACAAGGCCCCCTACCCTACCCCATTCCAATGATAGGCGTGACCTATACTACTTTCGCTTTTGTCGGTTTTCGCTTCTTGGAGGAGGCCTCTGTCTTGCCGTTGGTCTCCGTTGCGGCAGGGGTCTCCCCTTTTGCTGAGGCTATGCTTGCCCTCAACGCTTCCATCAGGTCGGTGACCTTGCCCTTGGAAACTGAAGGGGCCGCCGTAACCACTTCCTGAGACGACAACTTGCCTTCAATGACCTGTTCCAGGGCATGGCGGTACTGGTCCTCGTGCTCGGAAGGATCGTAGTCGGCGGACAACTGGTCTATGAGCATCATGGCCATGGCCATTTCCGGTTCAGTGATGGCGGTCTGCTCTTCGGGCAGGTCCAGCTCTCTAGTGCCGCGTATCTCATCGGGATAATGCATGGTGTGCATGGCTATGGCGTGTTCGTACGGCCTCAGCGTGCAGATGTGCTCTTTGTTGCGAAGCGACACCTTGGCAATGGCGGCGCGCTTGGAGCTTTCCAAGGCCTGCTTCAGCAGATAGAACGGCTTTATCCCTACGCCTTCAGGCTCCAGCATGTATGTACGGTCAAAGTTGATTGGGTCCACCTTGGATAGGTCAACGAACTTGACGATGTCTATGCTTCGTATGGAAGGGACAGGCAGATTCTCGAAGTCCTTCTCCTCCATGACAACGTACTCATCCTTGGCGTACTCGTAGGCGCGCACAATCTCGGACTGCTCTACTTCGGTCTCATGATGGGGGCAGTACCGTTTGTAGCGCAGCCTGGTGTGGCAGGCGCTGTGCATGGTAACAAAGGAGATGTCCTTGCTTTCCGTGGCGGTGTAAAGCTTGATGGGAATAGCCACCATCCCAAAGCCGACCGCGCCCTTCCAAATCGCTCGTCTTGCCATCTATGCCTCCAATTTTCCCGGGCACACCGTTCTTGTTGCGGTATAAGGAATGATAGCCGTGTCGGGTTCGGTGAGTCAAATGGGGGGTTGAGGGGAGGAATTGTTTCAGACGTTATGTCAAGCACGGGAATGACGGAGGGGGCGGTATAGCACGCTGACGGAGCTGACGGCCATGGCTTGTCGCGAGTCCCCCGCTCATCCTTAGTCTAGACGTAGGGGGCTGGTCTCAGACCCGCCCCCACCGACACCACCTACTTCCCAATCAACCCTCATCACCACTAACATTCCCCCATGATCACGTCAACCAAATTCCCATCACCTCCTCCTCCAAGCGTGCCCCAATCGGATACGAAAACCGTATGCTGCTCTGCTATATCTTGTCCAGAGCTTAGTCGAAGGGAAGGAAATTGGATTTGTTTTCTCATATTTTCAAAATTTTGGCCCGTTTTTAGCCTTGCAGCTAGACATAACGTTGGAAACAATTCCCCTTCTCAGGCACAACACAACTCCACCGTTAAACGCCATCTCACGCCTAACAACCGTTTTGACGACACCCAAAAAACGACTTATGTCAAGTGGTCAACCATCATCCGGACCACCCCAGACGCTGGCCCGCATGGATGTGGAGCGTATGCGCCCCTACCCCATCCTGAACCGGCGCAGGCGCAGCGAGTTGCTCAGCAGCCCGCTCATCCGCAACCCTGGATGCCCGCCCTGCGCGGGTATGACGAAAGGGATCTCGGCTCTTGTGACTGCGACGGGGCCCCTCCCCTGCCCTTTCCCAGATGGAGAGGCGGCGTAGTAAACTCTGGCTTGACGAATATGCGGGGGTATGTTGACGAATGGGAATAGAGGCTCTCACCAAGACCAGCGACGGGCGGATTAACACTCCTTCCACTGAGGAAGAGTGGCGTGATTGGGTCAGTGCGTCGGCTGGTTGGAACTACATGATGAAAGACCCGTTGCTGGACTGGCTTGACCTCTACGGCGAGGCGAACGGGTTCCAGCGGGACGATGCCCTACCCTCCTACGACCCCAGAACAGACTTCTCCACGTTCATCATGGAGAAAGGCAGGCGGTTTGAGGAAGCGGTTGTGGAATACCTGGGCGGGCTGGTTCCCATAGTGACTATGAGCGAGGGGCCCGCCGACGTCCGAGATCTGTCAAAGGCGGAAGAGACGTTTGCCGCCATGCAGAACGGGGCACCCGCTATCTATCAAGGCGTCCTGCGAGACGCTGAGTCGCGCACTTACGGAGCGCCCGATCTGCTGGTGAGGAGCGACGAGCTTCAGCGGCTGTTTCCCGGCGTACTGAGTGAGGAGGAGGCCGCCGCTTCTTCGCCGGGCCTGGGCTTCTGGCCATGGCATTATCGAGTCGTGGATATCAAGTTCACCACTCTTGATCTATTGGCCGGCGGCGAGGTTTCAAACAGCGGTTCCAAGCTGGCGTATAAAGTCCAGCTCTTTGTGTACAACCGCGCCCTAGGCCGTCTGCAGGGGCATACGCCGTCACGTTCGTATCTGTTGGGCCGTGGATGGACGCAGAGAAGCGACCGGGGAGATAGCTTCATGGAGCGGCTTGGCCCTGTGGCGCAGGATGCCAGGACTCGTTCCAACTCTATAGAGGAGCTGACCCATGAAACCTGCGAATGGCTGCGCCGGGTCAGAAGCAAGGGTTCCGGCTGGAAAGTCCTGCCATCTCCCGACGTGCCTGACCTCTGGCCCAACATGGGGAACACCAGGGATGATCCCTGGCATGGCGCAAAGGGACGCATAGCGGAAGAGCTTGGCGAGTTGACGATGCTCTGGCAAGTGGGCATGGAGAAACGGTACACGGGCCACGAAGCCGGAGTCTACGACTGGCGAGATGCTTCGTGCACTGCTGATTTGTTAGGGTTTCCCAAAGGCAAGCGGCAGCCGGTTCTTCAAGCCATCATGGATATCAATAGGTCAACCGCCGGGCCCAACGTCCAGCCGTCTCGTTTGGGGAACAGCGACCCCGTGTGGCGTGACCCCGCGCTTGAGTTTTACGTGGATTTCGAGACGGTGAGCGATTTGGATGACGACTTCTCCAAGGTTCCATTGAAGGGCGGCCAGCCGCTGATTTTCATGATCGGCTGCGGGCACTTGGAAAACGGCCGCTGGGTTTATAAGAGCTTCACCGTCGACGACCTGACAGAGCCTTCAGAAGAGGAGATAATAGATGCCTGGCACGCTCACATGGCTGAGGTGACCCAGAGGCTGGGAGAGTCTGGCAAGGAACCCCTGGTCATCCACTGGTCTCATGCTGAAACCAGCACTATGGAGACATCGTACAACTCCGCCGTCAAGCGTCATGCCGATAAGTCCTGGCCCAAGCTCCGCTGGTTCGATTTTCTGAGCGGCGTGATGAGAAGCGAACCGGTGGTGGTCCGCGGCGCTATGAACTTCGGTCTGAAGAGCGTGGCACGAGCTATGAAATCGCACGGCGACATCCAAACGACCTGGCAAGACGGTCCCACGGATGGCTTAGGCGCCATGGTGGGAGCCTGGTGGTCGGCTGGTGAAGCCCGGCGCCTGGGCGTGGACATGACGCAGGTGGACCTCATGGGTGAAATCGAGCGTTATAATGAGGTAGATTGCAAGGTAATTATGGAGATCGTGGCGTATTTGAGGGCCAATCACTGAATTTCAGCTATGACATTGGACAAGGTTTTAGTCGGCACGTCAGGCTACAACTACCCGGAATGGAAGGGCAGCTTTTACCCTTCAGACTTGCCCGTCTCCAAAATGCTCTCGTTCTATGCTGGGCACTTCCCTACCGTGGAGATCAATTACACGTTCTATAGGTTTCCAAATGAAAAAACGCTTACCGGCTGGGTGGACAACACTCCTCCCAACTTCAGGTTCACTTTGAAGGCGCCGCGCCGCATCACACACGAAGCAAGGCTGAGCAACTGCCAGGAGCTGGTGGAGGGTTTCTGCAGCCGGGCCCAGGCCCTTGGCTCCAAGCTGGGCGTTCTGCTCTTCCAGCTCCCGCCGTCCTTCAAGCTGGACCTGAACGTGTTGGATGGATTCTTGAAATGGATACCCCGCGGCACAAGGGCTGCGTTTGAGTTTCGCAACGCCTCCTGGCTCACAGAGGAGGTGTACGCTCGCCTTGAGGAGAAAGACCTTGCGCTGTGCATCGCCGATAGCGAGAAGACTACGACGCCCGTTGTCGCTACCGCCAGCTACGGCTACTTCCGTCTGCGTGACGAGGGGTACGGGCAGGAAGATATACGAGCATGGTCAGACAAGATCAAAGAGCATCAAGGTGTCTGGGGCGATGTCTTCGTTTACTTCAAGCACGAGGAAGAGGGTAAGGGGCCGGAGTTTGCCAAGGTGCTCATGGAGAGCCTGGGTATATCCGTCTAGCCGCCGATGCTCAGAGACTACGAAAAGAAGCGAGACTTCGCGCGCACCCGCGAGCCGGGGCCTGGAACGGCCAAGAGCTTGAAGGGTAGCTTGAGATTCGTTGTTCAGAAACACGCTGCCCGACGCCTTCACTACGACTTCCGCTTGGAACTGGATGGCGTCCTGAAATCGTGGGCCGTTCCCAAAGGCCCTTCGTTGAATCCGCAGGACAAGAGGCTTGCTGCTCTGGTGGAAGACCACCCCTTGGACTACGGGACATTCGAGGGTGTGATAGGCCATGGCAACTACGGCGCGGGACAGGTCATTGTCTGGGACGCAGGATACTACTCGCCGGATGAGGGCGCCCACCTCTCCTTCGGCGACCGAGAAGAGGCCGAAGAGCGGATGCGGCGCGACCTGGAAAAGGGGAAGCTCTCCTTCACGCTGCGCGGCAAGAAGCTCAAAGGTTCGTGGACACTGGTAAGAACCACCCGTAGTCCCAAAGACTGGCTCCTCATCAAACACAAAGACCGCTACGTGGACACTGAACGGGACGTCCTAGAGGAGGATAGGTCCGTTCAGTCAGGTCTTACCTTGGAAGACCTGAAAAACGGTCGTTTGCCTGACCCCGCCAAATTGGAAACGGACCAGCTTTCAGAGATGGAACGCATAATGTCCACGGGCAAGGAGGCTCCATATCCAACCCGTCTGAAGCCTATGATGGCTGGCAGTGCAGACAACCCCTTTTCACATCCGGACTGGCTCTTTGAACCCAAACTGGATGGATACCGCGTGCTGGCCTTTCTCAAAGGGGAACGGGTTACCCTGCTCAGCCGGAACGGCTTGGACCTCACCAGCCGGCTGCCTGACGTGGTGTCCGACCTCAAGGCGCAAGAACAGGATGAGATGGTCTTGGATGGCGAAGTGGCCGCGGTCAATGAAGATGGATTGCCGGACTTTGGCCTCATACAGCAGGTGATGGGATTCGATAAAGGCGCTATAGACCGTCCCGTGGGCAGGGCCAACATGGTCTACTATCCGTTTGACCTGCTTTACCTGGACGGCGTAGACCTGAGGAAAGTGCCTTTGATAGACAGAAAGAGGCTGCTCAGCAATGCTATTGCGCCCTCTGAGCACACCAGTTTGGTGGAATACGTAGAGGGTGACGGGGCATCCTTCTACCGCGCCGCCGTAGGGCTTGGGCTGGAGGGAATCATTGCTAAACGACGCTCCAGCATCTACGAGCCGGGGACACGGAGCAACGCCTGGCTCAAGATCAAACACGTAAAATCGCAAGAGTTGGTTGTTGGGGGATACACCCGGGGCGCCGGGGCCCGCTCCACGAGCTTTGGCGCTTTGCTGGTAGGCTATTACGAAGGCGGCGATCTTCGCTATGCCGGCCGGGTGGGCACAGGCTACGACAACGCCATGTTGGAAAAGCTCTATTCTCGACTGGTGGAGTTGGAAGCGGAACAGTCCCCCTTTGCCTGGGATAAGGAGCTGAGCGGCGCAGAGAATTGCTGGGTACGCCCTGAGTTGGTGGCCCAGATCAAGTTTGCCAACTGGACAGACGATGGCCGCCTCAGGGCGCCGGTATTTCGCGGCCTGCGTCTTGACGTTGACCCTAAGAACGTTACCCGTGAAGCAGAAGGCGGCGTCGTCCTCCCGGCGGAGACGCAGCCGGTTCAGGCTCCTAGACACGAAGCAAACGACGTTTCCCAACTGTTGGAGCGCTTGTCAGGCAATGAGGATGCCATCAAGCTGGATGTAGACGGATACCGTATAAGCCTGACCAACCTGAACAAGGTGCTCTGGCCCGAGGACAAGGGAACCCCGGCAAAGACAAAAAGGGATATGATTCGCTACTACCTGAGGATGGGCCACGTTCTTCTCCCTCACTTGAAAGACCGGCCCATGACACTGACCAGGTATCCCAACGGCATAGACGGGGGAAGCTTCTATCAGAAGCATTGGGAGCATGCTTTGCCTGATTTTGTGGAGAAGCTGCCTATCTTTTCGTCTCACAACGAGGGCGACGGCGAATACCTTATGGTGAACAACCTCCCTACCCTGGTCTGGCTGGCGCAACTGGCCAACATAGAGCTCCATCCCTGGCTGTCACGCGTGGTCTTGGAACCGGACGCTGCCAATCTGGGGACGTCCTTTACAGGTGCCAGAGAAGCAATTGAAGAAAGCGTTCTGAACTATCCGGACTTTATAGCTTTTGATCTCGATCCCTACGTCTACTCGGGCAGAGAGCAGGCAGGAGATGAGCCGCAGTTGAATAGACGCGCTTTCAGGAAAGTGGTGGACGTGGCGCTGACGCTGAAGGAGATCTTGGACCAGCTTTCTCTCTCGTCATTCGTGAAAACATCCGGTAAGACCGGGCTTCACATATATGTGCCTGTGCTGCGGCAATACAACTACAGAACAACCCGCAAGACCTGTGAACTGATAGGACGGTTTCTCCTGCGGCAATCCCCCCTGGATGTCACTATGGAGTGGTCGGTAGACAAGAGGAGGGGGAAAATATTCTTGGACCACAACCAGAACACGCGCGGCAAGAATATGGCCTCAATCTACTCGATCCGCCCCGCCCCCGGCGCTCCCGTATCCACCCCGGTGCGCTGGGAAGAGCTGGGCGAGATTTACCCAACCGACTTCACCATAGATACGGTGCCGGGGAGGATAGACAAGATGGGGGACCTTTGGGCGGATATCCTTCAATCCAAGCACGACCTCAGGAGGTTGCTTGGGTCAGACCAGTAGTGATTTCCGCGGATTGCTCAATACTTGGATACGTTTATCTCTGTCAACTTGCCGGTTACCAGGAAGATGACTCTCTCCGCAATGTTGGTAGCCCTATCCGCTATCCGCTCCAGGTCGTGGGACACCCACAAGAGATACGTGGCTCTCTGTACGGTCTTGGGGTCTTGGAGCATGAACATTAGCAGTTCCCTGTATACCTGGTCGTACAGGGCATCCACCTCGTCGTCGTCGTTGCAGACCTGCAATGCCGCCGCTTCATCCCGGTTTACCAGGGCGTCCAAGCTGCGGCGCAGCATATCCATAGACTTCTCCGCCATCCGTGGAATATCTATCAAAGGCTTCAGGGGTGGGTCGTTGCCCATCATAACGCTGATCTTGCCTATGCCTTCGGCATAGTCGCCCATCCGCTCCAGCTCTACGGCTATGTGCAGCACTGCGATCAGTATGCGGAGGTCGCCAGCCATTGGCTGCTGCGTGGCTATCAGTTCCACACACTCCTCTTCTATGGCAAACCTCTTCCTGTCTATCAGATCGTCATCTTGGATAACTTGTCTGGACATTTCAAGGTCACGGTGTTTCAGAGCATCGATAGACCTGGCTATCGCTTTTTCCACCATGCTGCCCAGTGTCAGCAGATCGTCCTGAAGCGCTGCTAACGACCTATCAAAATCTTCTCTAGGCAATTCAATCTCCTTCCTACTAGCTGAAGCGGCCGGTGATGTACGCTTCCGTGCGTTCGTCCTTAGGGTCCGTAAAGATCTGCTGCGTTGCCCCGAACTCCACAAGATAACCGGCCCTGTCATCACCCATCATTAGAAAAGCAGTCTCATCTGATACGCGGGCGGCCTGCTGCATGTTGTGTGTAACGATGATGATGGTGACTTCCGAAGACAACTCTCGGATCAGGTCTTCGATTGCCAGAGTGGACACGGGATCAAGGGCAGATGCCGGCTCGTCCATCAACACCACTTCGGGTTCTATGGCCAGGGCGCGGGCAATACAGAGGCGTTGTTGCTGCCCGCCGGAAAGATTCAAAGCGCCCTCCTTCAGACGGTCCTTGACTTCATCCCATAGCGCGGCGCGGCGGAGAGACCTTTCCACCGCCTCCTCTACGTTATCTCTGAATCCATTGATCTTGAGGCCGAAGGCAACGTTCTCATAGATGGACTTGGGGAAGGGATTTGGTTTTTGAAATACCATTCCAATACGTGACCTGACCTCCGTGGGGTCCACGCTGGGATCATACAAGTTCTCTTCGTTGAAGAGTATATCACCTTTGATAACCGTCCCCGGGACAAGCTCGTTCATGCGGTTGAAGCACCTGATCAGAGTGCTTTTACCGCATCCGGAAGGTCCAATTATCGCGGTAACTTTGTTGCGCTGGACCTTCATTGAGATGTCCCGCAAAGCACGGAAAGCACCGTAGTAGACTTCCAGGTCTGATACTTGCAGAACGGTCCCGTTCAAGCTTTGCTCCATCCCTACTCCTCCGATTTGACCTGTGTTCTGTTGCGAATGTAGATGGCAATAGCGTTCATGCTCAGGAGAACAACCAAGAGCACAATGATACCGGCGGCTGCGATTTCCCTGAAACCATCCTGAGGCCGTGTAACCCAGTTATAAATCTGGATGGGCATTACGGTGAAGCGGTCCAGGGGATCCGTGGGAACGAATCTGAGGAATACCAGGGCGCTGATTGCTATGACCGGCGCAGCTTCACCAATGGCCCTGGACAGAGCCAGTATGGTGCCGGTCATTATGCCAGGCATGGCTTGAGGTATCACTACTCCCTTGACAACCTGGAACTTAGTGGCCCCTAATGCGTAGGCCGCATCTCGGTAGGTGTTGGGCACTGCCCGAATCGCTTCGCGGGAGGCAAGAATGACGATTGGCAAGACCAAGAGGGCAAGAGTCAACGCTCCCGCCAGCACAGACCTGCCAAGCGAAAGAGCAGTAACGAACAGCGCGAAGCCCATCAGCCCGTACACTATGGAAGGGACCCCGGCTAGATTTGCAATGTTCACCTCAATAAACCGGGTGAACCAGTTCTTTGGGGCGTACTCTTCCAAATAGATGGCCGCTCCCACCCCCACCGGTACTGTGAACATTCCCACCAGTCCCATTGCCCAGACACTGCCCGCTATTGCCGCCAGGATGCCAGCCTGTTCTGGAAACCGGCTGGGGTAGCTGCTTATGAAATGCCAGTTCAGCCAGGGGATGCCCTGTATTAGCACCCGGATGAGGAGGGTCATGAGGCCGATGATGCCGAGGAAAATGGCGGCAAGGAAGAGACCGTAGAATACCGCTCCAACGGCTTTCCTGAACTTGAGTCTCTGGTTGAAGGAGGAAGTGATATCGGCTGCCATCAGTAAACCTCCCGCCATCTACGAACTGCAAAGTGCCCGGCCAGGTTCATGACCAACGTCATGAAGAAGAGAAGCAGTCCCACCGCGAATATGGTGCTGAACTCTATAGTGCCGTGTGGGGCTTCTCCCAGGGCAACCTGCACGATATATGCAGTCATTGTCTGAATGCTCTCCAGGGGATTCAACCCCAGTCTGGGGGTAGCTCCGGCAGCAATGGTGACCAACATGGTCTCGCCTATTGCCCTGGAGAATCCAAGGATGAAGGCAGCCACAATTCCGGAAATAGCGGCAGGCACCACCACCTTGAGCGACACCTCAATGCGCGTGGCGCCGAGCGCATAGGCGGCATGGCGCAGCGACCTTGGCACCGCCACCATGGCATCCTCACTGATTGAGGAGACCATGGGGATTATCATCAATCCCATGACAAGGCCTGCGCTCAAAGCATTGAATACAAGGAGGCCGGGAATCAAATCCTGAAGCACCGGGGTGACGAACGTGAGGGCAAAGTACCCGTAAACAACCGTGGGTATGCCGGCCAGTATCTCTAGAATGGGTTTGATGGTTCGCCGTACTTTATCCGGGGCGTATTCGGAGAGGAAAATAGCTATGCCGATGCCGGTGGGAACCGCTACCAGCGCTGCGATCCCAGCAACAAGTACCGTGCCGGAAACCAGCGGTAGAACACCGAAGTGGGTGTTTCCGAATTGATCTTTCAGTCTAGGCGACCACTTGGTGCCGGTGAGGAACTCCCACGGTGATACCTCGGTGAAGAAGTTGAACGCTTCAAAGGCAAGGGTTATCAGGATGCCTGCGGTGGTAAGCACGGATACGGAGGCTGCCAGGAAGAATAGAAGATGGGCTATGCGGCCCTCAAGCTCACCCCGTCTCCGGCGCTTGGCAAGACTGGTGACCTCTGTTTTGGTTACGCCTGTGGAGGAAATACTTCTACCTTGTGCTTGGTGAGTTGAATCCGTCAACACCGTCCCCAGTGCAGTTTAGCCGAGTCAATAAGAATGGCGCCCGCTTCCGCCCCCATATAGCTGCCCACCTTGCATTGTTGTCTACCATGCGCCTTAGCATCCTAAAACAATACGAGGCACGGTTTGTTGAACAGACTTTTAACAAGATGTTAACGAAGTGTTAGAGGTTGTTGCACAGTATTGGGAGACCTTTGCGTAACACCCCATCTCAATCTTCCCCCATCAAGGGGGAAGAGGTTTTGCAAGGCTGCGCATTGGCCTGCAAAACGCGGCACAACCACGTTATCCTCGGGGGTGCTCGATTGAAACGGGTCGTGCCGCATGTGGGGCATCAACGCGGTCAGGGAACTGATTCTATGTCCGACTACGCTGGGGAAAGCGCTCTCTCCCGAGGAAGAGTTTATAGCGGGCGGGTTAACTGGATCTTATCAGGGGATTAAGCGTGCGTTATGGCTTGCCGGAAAAAGGAAGCTCCAAGTGTGTGGTTCGTCTCAGACGGGCTGAAGTCAGCGGGCCGTGGGCAGCGTGAAGCTGAAGGTACTACCCTCCCCTTCCCTACTTTCCACCCAGACCTCGCCGTTTTGAGCTTGCACCAGATGCTTCACTATGGAGAGACCCAAACCGGTGCCGCCGTCTCTGCGCGATCTATCCACCTTGTAGAACCGTTCGAAAATATGAGGCAAGTGCTCCTGGGCTATGCCGGATCCGGTATCCCTGACGTTGATTCTAGTGGAGCTGTTCTGTGCTTCCGCAGATAATCCTATCTCGCCGCTTTCAGCGGTGGCTTTCAGGGCGTTGTCTAACAGGTTGGCCAGAATCTGGCGAACCTTGCCTCTGTCTCCGAGCACTCTGGGCTGGTGGGTGTCTTCTTCTACCCTGAGCCGTATCTTCTTTGCTTCCGCCTTCACCTGGTACTCCTGGTTGATCTCCTCTAGGAAAGGGATGACTTCTATGGAAGAGATGTCCAGTTTCATCTGCCCGCTTTCCAGCAACGACAGTTCCAAGAGCTCGCTGACTATGTCGTTCATTCGCACTATGTCTCTATCGATGCGCTCCATGAAGTCACCGGCTACTTGCTTGTCTTCCATTGCGCCTCTCTGGAGTGTCTCCACCATGGCTTTGATAGATGCAATAGGTGTGCGCAACTCGTGCGACACGTTGCTCACGAATTCGCGTCGGGTGGTCTCTACCTGGCGTATTCGGGTTAGATCATGCAGCGTGAGTAGAACGCCGGAAGTTTCTTCCTGCGTCAAGGGGGCGGCAATTGCAACTAGATACCTTCGCCTGTAGAGGAGCTCTATGTCGCCCCGCTGCGGCTCTTTGGTTTGCAGCGCCCTGGAGATGACGTCACGAATCTCATGATCGCGCACGGCTTCCATGAAACGCGAGCCAACGGCGGTTGCTGCGTTTGCATTCAGGATGTCCTCCCCGGCGCGGTTCATCAGCTCTATCCTGCCGTCGGCCTCGATAACCACGACGCCATCTGCCATGATGTCCAGAATCGCCGATAGCTTGTTTCGCTCTTCAGACAGCTCTTCGATGATGTTCCTCAGCGTGGTCGCTGTCCGGTTGAACGCATCTATCAGATCTTTGGGTTCGCTGCCCGTCCGTAGGCGGTAGTCCAGATTTCCTTGGGCAAGATGGAGCATGGCCTGAGTCAAGGGATGAAGGGAGTCCAAGGTGCGGCGGGATACGGTCCTTGCCAGCCATATGGATAGGAGGAGAGCAATGATACCTACCAGGCCTGCCGCCGGCGCCAGGCGGTTCAGAGGCATTTGTTCAGGAAGGCCGAATACGTAGAAGACCACCCCGGTTGAGACGGCTATGGGAAGGGTGAAGAGGAGTGCTAATCGCCAGTGGCGAAGGTTCAAGAGCTTCATGCGTCGAAGCGGTAGCCCACCCCTCGTATAGTTATAATCCGCGTGGGGCTGCCGGGATCGCCTTCTATCTTCTCTCGCAGCCATCTGATGTGTACGTCCACCGTCCTGGTGTCCCCAAAGTAGTCCTGCCCCCAGATGCGCTCCAGTATCTGGTCTCTGGTCAGGGCTCTTCCTGCGTTTTCTACAAGAAGCGCCAGCAAATCGAACTCGCGTGGCTTCAGTTCCAGCAACTTGTCTCCCAGGGTAACCACGTGCTTCGTCAGGTTGACCTCTAGCTTACCGGCTTTGAGAACCTTGCCTGATTCCTCAGCTTTACCGTTGGCTGATAGGGAGTAACGTCTCAGAATGGCCTTTGTTCTAGCCATTAACTCCCGCATGCTGAACGGTTTGGTTACGTAGTCATCTGCGCCAAGCTCCAAACCCACTACCCTATCGATCTCTTCTGACTTGGCTGTCAGCATCAAAATGGGGACGTTGCTTTCACGTCTCAGGATACGGCACACCTCTATACCGTCCATTTTGGGCAGCATGATATCAAGAATAATCATGCTGGGCTCCATCTGGCGGGCCAGCTCCAAGCCTTGCTCTCCGTCCATTGCCGATTGGACCTTGTAGCCGTCCTTCTCAAGGTTGTACTTTATCGCCTTTAGAAGGTTCTCCTCGTCTTCAATCACCAGCACTACTTGTTCAGACAAGTGTTTTCCTCTCCGTTATCTCTAAATCACTTAAATCATAGCTCAGGGTTGACGTCAAGGGTATTCACCACCAAGTTATTGGAGAAGCCTGGCCGCCGCAATTATAAACGCTACGACTAGAAGTAAGGCTATTGCCCACCAGGGAATGCTGCTCCTTTTGGTGAGTTTAGAGGATTGTTGTGTATTTCGCCGCCTTCTACGGCTTGGATATCTACGCATGACAGTTGTTTCTCAGCCGGATTGCGTTAGGAGGCTGTCCAGCATGGCTCGCAAAGTCTCGCTGGACATTGGGCCAACGTATTTCTTGACCAGGCGCCCCTCCCTGTCCAGGAAGAATTTTTCCGGAACGCCGCGCACGCCGTAGCCAATGGCTATCTTGCCCTGGGAGTCTATACCGTTCTTATAAGTAATATTGAACCTGTCGATGTATTCTTTAATGTCAGATTCCTTGTCCCATATGGCAACTCCTACGAATTCAACGTCTTTGTCTTTATAGAGGCGGTATGTGGCGGACAAGTCCGGGGCTTCAGCGACACAAGGCGGACACCAGGAGTTCCAGAAGTCCACCAGCACTATTTTGCCCCTCAGGTCCTCCACGTCCAGGTTGCCGCCCCCCAGCAGAGTCATGGAAAGGGGCGGAGCAACGCCCGGTTCTATGCTCACCTCTCCCGACCGGCTATTGATTCCCAGGCCTCCCGGATTGCCTCCTGTCTGCGCCAACGCCCATCCCATTAACGCAACCAGCGCCGCTATGGGTAGGGCTATTCCCAGAAGTACCAGCGCTCTACTTCTCAAAGGGTCTCCCTTGCATTCATCTCCTGTTCCAGCAGCCGCGCTTTGAGAATCTGTCGTTGGAGTTTGTGCTCCTGCTCCGTGACTTCGTTGCGCTCGAGACGGTTGTCAAGCTCGACTATTGCCCCTATAAGCTCGTCCTTGGTGGATGCTCCTTTCACGGCGCTATTTGCCGCAACCGACGGCACTCCGCTTCTTCTGACGATGCCTATGACAAGTAGCCCCGCCAAGCCCAGCACCAGCGTTATGGGCACCACCCAAATTGCGGTGGACTGGCCGAGGCTGCTTATCGCGGTGCTGAGCAGGGACGGCTGGGGGAGGTTCTCCAGTTGAATGTCGACGGTTCCGCCGGGAGGAACGTCCTCAGCTTGCAGCACTCGAAAATCCGTGTCTCCAATCCGGACGTTGCTGCCGCTGCTCAAGGCGGAGCTGGTCGCTGAACCGAGGTTTACGGGTATGAGGAGGCGGAAAGCCTGGGCGCCCAGCGAAAACCGTCTTGAAAAATCGAGACGGTCTCCTTGATACGGCACCGTATAGGTGAAGGCCATGCCATGCTGACCCGGCGGTACCGCGGTGGTGACGGCGAAGCCACGGTCTACTTGAAGCACCTGGCCTTCCGGAAGCTGTGTTTGTACTTGCAGGTCTCTGGCATCGCTGGGCAACGCAAACCTCAGGAAAGCCATGCCGGCCGGCTGACTCAGATCGGGAACAAATGTCCTGCTGCCGTTGTTCTCCAGTTGGACAAGTTCGAGCACGGAAAGCGTCCGGCGAGGTACATCCCAGTCGGCGATCATCACGCTGTCCAGAACGATTCCAACGGTCTCTATGCTGCTTGTTGTTTCGAATATTTCCAGCTCAAGGTCGGTCAGGGCTTCTCCCGGCAGGACCTCCAGCGTGTAGTCCAAACCTTGATGCGTGGCTACGAGTAGATATCCCAAGACCTCCGCTGAAGGTACATTGGCAAAGCTAAACGCCCCGTTTGCGTCCGTGGAAGCAGACCTGAAATCCCGGCTTCCATCCTGTATGAGTACGTGCAGCACCACCAACCTGCCGGCTGGCAGCTCCCCTCCGGGCGTGCCGTTGACCACCGCACCTGAGATCAGGGCCGGCCCCTGTTGCGCGTTGGACGTGGAGACAACCGTCAGAAGCAGGCCGAGCGACGCAATCAACAAAGCTGCACCGGCCCGCTTGATGCCATCCGTGTTAGACATCATCTTGCGTGGAGTCGTTGCGGCCGTTTCTTCTGCGCAGAGTGATCTCTTCTTCCAAGTCAAAGTCGGTCTGCTCCAGCTCCTCTTCTTCCATCAATAGCTCCGCGGCGCGCAACCGGTAATCATGGAGACGTTTTTCGTAATCTTCCGGCGATACTTGCCCCAAGTCGAGATCATTCTCCAGCGTTCTGATTTCCTGATAGATGGAAATCCGCTTTTCCCTGAGACTACCAGCATTACCGGCATGAAGCCCCCCTACCCTCTCTTTTCTGAAGAAAGGGAGGGCCAGAACGACGAGGCTGAACAACCCTAACAATATGCCGATGATCAGTCCCACTAGCTTTACCTCATACTGCCGGCACTGAGCTTTCAACTGGCCTCTGCGTTCTGGCAGTGGCTGGGACCTTCTGCGGCCACAATGCAACGAGCGTTCCGAGGACAAGTATTGGCCCTGCCAGCCACATCCACCAAACCAGGGGGTTGACAAGTATTCTGAAAGCAACCCTGCCGTCGTCTAATGATTCGCTGGAGACGATGTACAAGTCTTCTATAGGCGTCGATCTGATGGCGGCCCTGGTGGCTGCTAGGTTCTGAGCCGGGTAGAAGGCGCGCCACGCCATCATTGGCCTGGGTTCTCCGTTGCCCTGGGATACTTGCAGGTCGTTAAGAAACTCGGTCCTGTCGGATCGTACCTGGGTCCGCGTCCCCGTGTATTCGATCCTGTAACCTTCTACGTCTACGGATTCGCCCGGCGCTAGGATGACGTCTCGCTGCACGCCGTAAAAGGTAGACCCTATCACCCCCAACGCAAGGGCAACGATTGCGAGGTGCACGATGTAGCCCCCGTATCGCGGCCGGTTGGATGCAATCAGTCCAAAGAAAGCCAGAGGATAGCTCGCTCCCTTTCTGCGCCGTGAAGCCGTTCCCTTCGCCCATTCACGAAATATGCCTGCAGCTACAAAAGCGCAAAGCCCGTAGCTAATCAGAGCGAAGGGGTGGGTTACGCGAAAAGCCAGCAGCAGAGCCATTGTTCCCAGCGCCACGAGTCCCGGTGTCTGGACGGCCCTTCTCAGGCTCGACCAGGAGGCACTCCTCCAGGGCATCAACGGGCCCACTCCCATGAGGAGGATCAGTACCAAGAACAAAGGCCCGTTGACCCGGTCGTAGAACGGTGCGCCTACCGTCACTGTGACACCGCGGAACACCTCCGATATCAGGGGAAATACAACGCCCCACAGAGTCACAAACGCAATGGACAGCAAGAGCAGATTGTTGGCAAGGAACGCAGCTTCTCTAGACAGAGTTGAATCAAGGGAAGTCGCGCTGCGTAAACTGCCGTACCTGATGAAGAAGACCCCAAAGGAGAAGAGCAGGCTGAACGCCAAGAACCCCAGGAAAACCCATCCCAAGGTGGAGGAGGCAAAGGAGTGTACAGATACAACGGGCCCGCCGCGGTTGATGAAAATGCCAAACAGCGCCAATGTAAATGCCACGTTCATCAATACAATGTTCCATACTCTGAACAAGCCTCTTCGCTTCTGTACCATGATTGAATGGAGGAATCCAGTCAGAACCAACCAGGGCATCAGGGCAACGTTTTCAATGGGATCCCATGCCCAGTAACCTCCCCAGCCAAGTATGGTATAAGCCCACCAGGACCCCAGCAGCAGCCCTATTCCCAGAATGGCCCAGATGATCAGGCTCCATACGCGTCCCGTTTCCACCCAATCATCGGAGGTGCTGCCATTGATGAGCATGCCCATAGCCAGGGCAAAGGGCACGGAAACGCCCACCAGCCCGGCCATGAGCATAGGCGGATGGAAGAACATTCCAGGGTGGGTCAGCAGCGGATTGATGCCCTGGCCGTCGGGAGGAGTGACGGGCAAAACGTCGAAGGGATTTGCCATGATGCTCATCACACCAAGGAAAAACGTCTGCACCCCCATGAGAATGGCCAGCGTATAGGGCATACTCCCGCTCAAAGTCCTGGGGGCAAAGGCCGCTACGGCGGCGGTCATCAATGAAAGGACAAAGGCTATGTAGAGCAAGGACCCTTCATTGCCGGAATAGAACGCTACCCAGGTATACACTGGGTCCATGGCCAGGTTGCTGTGGCCCGCTACGTACCCCAGCTTGAAGTCGTGACGCAAAAAGGCGATTACCAGCGCGAGTGTGGATATGAGGAGCGCTACTGGCACAAGGTAAGCTGTTCGCTTGGCGCTCACTTGCAGCTGATGCGCCCCGGTCCGCTTCCCCACCACTGAACCAATCATCCCGTATATGGACAAGGCAAGCGCAATTAGTAATGAAACAAACCCTGCCTCTGCCAATCTAACCCCTTTTGCTATCTACCAAGAGTGTCCAACATCTCGTCATCCACTTTGGAAAGATATGTCTCCAATTCTCCAGCATCCACTTTAGGCTGGGCCGGTGCGGGTACGGTTTCCACTCGCCTTCGCATGATCTTTAGAGCCAGTACCAGAATGGCCGCGGCAATGGGAAGCGCCAGCCCTGCTATTACCCAGACCACTATATTAAAGCCCCTTGCGGGTGGCGCGGCCAGCACGTTGTCGCCATATCTATCGACGAAGAAGGCCTTGATTTCCCCCGCGGATTCGCCGTCCGTTAGCCTTTCGCGCACTGTAGCTCTCATCTGTTTCGCCAGTTCGACCTGAGACTGGTCGATGGTCTCGCTGGGACAGACCGGGCACATCAGTTGCTTGTCCAGCGCCTGCGCTCGCTCATCCTGCGAAAGCTCCGCACTGCTTCTCTGGCAAGCGACGGCAAGCAAGGCGAGGACAGCGACTACGGAGAGAAGTACCCTTGCCTGATTATGCTGCTGTAACCTAATTGCCAAATTTCCAAGCCCGATAAGATTGTTAGAGCTAAGTATAGCAGTGAGAGCGGGGCCAGTCAGTGCCGCGACGTGAAGCAGGAGTAGGGATCGGTTGAATGGAGATGGGATATCAGCTACTTCTCAATGGATCGCAGGTAGTGCAAGATCATCCAGCGGTCGTCCTCGCTGATTAGCTTCCTAAAGGGCGGCATGAGGAACTGAGACGCAGCCTCTTCCGACATACCCATTCCCATCAGGGTTGCCACCCATCCGTTGCTGATTATGAAGAACACCTCGCCGTCGGGCCTGTTGGGAGTGGCGCCCGTGGTCAGGTTGGCAACTGCCCCGGAGTATCCAGCCTCCTCTAGCCTTGCTTGCATTGGGCCGTTTCCTTCGGCGCCGGCTCCATGACACACCGAGCAGTTGACGCGGAACAGCTCCGCGCCTCGCTGAATCGTTGCCTGACTGGAAGGGAACGGGCTAGCCACGCTTCCGGCATCGGTAAAGGCGAATTGCACTTCCCCGCCTGACGTGGGCACGGAATCGGGCGGCGCGGAAAGGCTGGGCGGCTCTTGAATCTTGTATGACTGCTGGTAATGCATCTCCGGGAAAATGTCCAGGGGATATGTCCCGGTTGAGCAGCCCAGCATCAATACGGCAAGAATGCTCAATGCTGCGAAGATGACCGGTCTTCTATTCTGCTTGGCTAGTTTCATTGGCGCTAGACCCATCTCTATCTCAGGTAAGCCGGTGTTCAGCCTTCACGCTGCAGGACGTCCTCGGCGCCTGCTTGCTTTAGAATCTGCTCTACGGAAGGTGCGGTTTCAGCCGGCACACGCATTGTTATTCCTATGTACCCCTCCGTAATGCGCGGGTCGTACAGCCCGCCATTCAGGTTGGGTATCCTGGATTCGAAGAATATGCCTGCCACCGTGAAGAGGATGGCTCCCAGCATAGTACCTTCATACATGGGTATGAGCATTGCCGGTATGGAAAGTATGGGCTTGCCGCCCACCACCAGGGGGAAGGCCGCCTGCGTGGCAGTCATCAAGAGAAGTCCCACTGAGAATCCCGTGATGGCGCCCATAAGTGGGAAGACGTACAACCTATGCTTGGGCTCCGCTTCTCCAAATGCGCCTTCCGGGTAGGGCGAGCCTGTCAGGATATCAAATGTTTGGTTGCTGTGGCCTGCTTGCTGAAGGGCCTCAGTGGCGCTGGCAGCCGCCTCTTCTTCTTTGAATAGCGCAAGCATCTGAGTCATTGTCCTACTCCTCTACTCGGAGAGCCGGCACACTTCTCCGTCCGATCTTAATGTCTTCACTCAAAGTCTGGCCTTCCTTGATATCGAACAAAGGAATCAGGGGGAATACCTTGGCGAACAAGAGGAGCGCCAAGAAAACGAATGCAAAGCCCCCAACTATGATGGTGATCTCGATAATGCTGGGACTGTACGTGCCCCAATCGAAGGTGAACGGCGTTTTCCTTGCCAGGCCGGGGATTACAATTATCAGCCGCTCCAGCCACATACCCACGTTGACCGTCAGCGACGTAATGAGCATCAACACCCAGTTGCGGCGTACCCTTCTGGACAGCCACATGGGAACCGGGAAGACGTAAGCGGCGATGATGAATACGACGAACAGGGGCCACCATGGCCAGGTGAACACCTGAAGCTCACGGAGCGCGATTTCCTGGGACTCCTGGCTGAACAGTGCGAAGGAGAACTCCAGGAAGAAGAAGTACAGCCATGTCGTGGCTATTACAATGAGCAGTTTGCCCAGGGCGTCCATGTGCTCCTCACGTATGTAGGCGTGCCAGCCGAACAACCATCTCATCAGGATCATCATAGTGACCACCGCCGACACTCCGGAGTGCACCGCTCCGATGACGAAGTAAGGAGCGAAGATGGTGACGTGCCACGCTTCAACGGATATGGCCACGGCAAAGTCCCACGACACTATGCTATGCACCGAAATGAACACCGGCAGCAGCAATGCAGAAAGCAGGAATCCGGCCACTATCTGAAGCTTCCACTGGCGCGGCGTACCTCGCCAGCCCATGGCCATCAGGCTGTATATCTGGTGGCGCAGCCCGGTGGTCCTGTCTCGCAGGACGGCTAGGTCGGGAATCAAGGCCACCATTACGAAGAGCGTGCTTCCCGTGAGATAGGTAAAGATGGCGCTGGGGTCCCAAATCAACGGCGAGCGCACGTTGATCCACAGCCCCCTGGAGAAGTCGTAGGGAAATGCCCAGTAGAGCACACGCCAGAGACGGCCGGCGTGGATCACGGGGTGCAGGGCCGCCCACAGCAACGAAAGAACCGTCAGCACCTCAGCAGCGCGTGTCGCCGGCCGGCGCCATTCCGCCTTGCTCAGTCTCAGAATGGCGGAGAGCATTACTCCCGCGTGGCTGATCCCTATCCAAAACACAAAGTCTACTATGAAGAAGCCCCACATCACGGGACGGTTCAGCCCGGTAACCCCCAGCCCCTTGTTGACCATGAAGCTGATGGCAAGAAACGCCAGCAGCACCAGAGTTCCCAGAAAGCCGACTGTCAGCCACCACCAGAGGGGGGCTTTCAGCGTGACATTGAGTAAGTCCGCGTTGATCTGTCTATGTGGGAGTGTCACCCGTTGTTGCATTTGCTATGACGCTTCCTTAACACCTACTCCGGTTTGCCCAGTATCAACAGACGTGTTCTCAAGAACGGCCTGACCGCCCGCAGTCTCAGGCCTTCAGACATCTCCCACAGCGAGAATACTGGCGCATACCTTGCCGCCAGCGACAACACGAATATTCCACCGGAGATGCCCCCTACTATTATGAGTAAGTCCAGTACATCGGGATAATGTGTGGCCGGGATGAGGGCTAGGTCGTGGTCGGCTATGTTCACCGACGAGCCGCGGAAATCCACCGAGTATGAGGCGACGTAAATCCGTATTTTGTCGATCAGCGTGCCAATCAGTATTGAGGCAGCGGCGAGAGTGGGCCCCCACGTGGTCTTGCGTACTCCGTTCCATAGCAATATCAAGAAAGGCGCCACAAAGTTGAGGATGAACGCCCCAAAGAAGAGCACCCTATAGGGCCCAAACATCAGCAGGCTGAGCACGTCCTGTTCCACGGGCAAGCGGCCGTACCAGAAGATGATGAAGCCGGACCACCAGAAGTAGAACCACATCAGGGATAGGGCAAGGAGTATTTTGCTGGCGCCCCAGAAGTGCTCCATACGAATGTAGTCCTGGAATCCACCGTACCGCCGCACCAGCCATAGAGTTACTATCACGGTGGCCAGGCCGGCCTGCAGACCGGTCAACGATTGGAAAGCCGGAAAAATGGCGTCCTTCCAACCCGGCACCAGTGCCATAGCGAAATCTACGCTGAACAGAGAAAGCGTTCCCACCAGGAGTATGAAATAGAACGCGCCAAGGAAAGCCAGCCCCATCCGCATCGTCAACCACTGCTTCCGTGTTCCAAGCCAGCCACGACTCAACAGACCCCTTGGTCGGGATCTGAGGTCGCTCAGGTTGGCGCTATCCGGACGGGAAGACATGCATAGCAATGCCACGCCGCATATTATCAGCAGCGCCACGATCAACAAGATCCAAAAATGCGGCGCTCCTGGTATTCGTATCGCTGAGCCGCCCTCATCGGCCTGAAACCACAGAGTGAACCGGTTGTTCGCGGAAGGAACGAGGAAAAGCAGGGGCAGGAACATGACGAACGTAAGCAGTCCCACGGCGGCGTACAGCTCTGAGACGCGGGCCAGGGGTCTGCGCCAGTGCGCTTTCACAATCCGTAGCGCCACAATTACGAGGGGCGCTGCTCCCGCCGTGGTCATTAGAAACGCCACCACGGCGGCATAGTATCCCCAGGGGAATCTGTACTCGAAGCCGTCACCTATAGCCCTAGCTGTAAAAGCGGCTATTCCCAGCAACAGCAAAGCCCCGCTTGCCAGGATCAGGTTGCGGTGACCCCTGCCAATAGTCGAGTGCCGTTCAGCTATATCGCGGTTGAACCCGTCTATAGTTATCTCCGGCCCGAAGTCGTGGTGGTCAGGCATGGGTAAGCTCTTTGGCCTCCGCATCAACTTTAGAGAGATAAATTACGTTGGTATCCGTGCCCAGCTGTTCCCGTAGATGGAACGCTCGCTTGTTGCTGGCAAATTGGGATACTCTGCTTTCGGGATCATTCACGTCGCCAAATTGCAGAGCATCGGTTGGGCAGGCCTGTGCGCATGCCGGCTGAATATCGCCGTCGCGCACCTCGCGCCCTTCCCTATCGGCATCCAGTTCGCCTCTTCTAATCCTCTGTACGCAGAAAGTGCACTTCTCCATGACACCGCGGCTTCTCACCGTTACGTCCGGATTAAGCTGATTGCGCAAAGACTCCGGCCAAACCGGTTCCCAGAAGTTGAAGAACCTCACGTGGTAGGGGCAGTTGTTCTGACAGTAGCGCGTGCCCACACAACGGTTGTAGACCTGAACGTTCAAGCCCTCATTGTTATGGTACGTGGCAAATACCGGGCATACGGGCTCACAAGGAGCGTTGCCGCATTGCTGGCAGAGCACCGGCAGGAAGCGGGCTTTCACGTCAGGGAACTCGCCCTCCCAGTAGCGCTCTATACGGATCCACTCGATGGCGCGACGCTGCCTGAATATCTCGTCTGAGTTGAGTGACACGTTGTTCTCCGCCTGGCACGCTATTACACACGCCTGGCAACCGGTGCACTTGTCGACGTCCACCACCATCTGCCACTTTCTGTCTTTCCTTGCCGTTACCATCTACAACTCCTCATTTAATGGGTCGCGCCGTCACGTTGGCTTGGATAGTGGGAACAGCCCTTCAGAGAACTGAGGCGGCACCGTCCCTTCAAACTTAGGCAGGCGCACCCACTCGCCCGTTTTGTTGATGCGAACTCTGGTGGCTGACCATGCCAGCGCATTGGTCTGGCCGTCCTTCAATGGTGAAACAATGGACATCACGTTGGAACCCCGGTCCTTGGCCACCATGGTGCGGGACATGTCGGGGCCTATTTCGTAGTTTCCATAGTGAGTGTGGCCCAGTCCGGTGGGAATCGATAGCACGTCCGGGTGAGCCGCGGGAGTTGGATAGGCCAAGGCTCTGATGGTTCCGCTGGGCGATTGTATGTCGAGGATGTCTCCTTCCTTTATGTCCAACTCATCAGCTCTGCGCTGGTTGATCTCCACCCACGTCTCCCAAGTCGCGGTTGTCAACGGATCGGGTGCAGCTTGTAACCAGGGCTGGTTGGCGCCGCGCCCGTCGGTTATCGAGTTCGATTGAAAAGGTATCAGATAGAAGGGGTAATCGCCCATGCCGCTGGAGAAATCAGGGGTGTCCGCCAGTTCAGATAGCAGTGGTGGAGAACCGGTCTGCCGGCTCCCTTTGAAGCTCTCGTCCCACCAACCGCCTCTTTGCAGTGCTGAGATCCAGAAAGCCTCGAAATCAGCAGCGCGTACCGATCCTCTATTCAGCCTTTGCAGATCTTGGGCGCTGGCTCTCACGGCGTCTTTCATTGTCTGCCAGGGCAGATTGAACCCTGCACCTCCCAACCTACGCGACAGGTCCAACAGGACATCACCGAACGCCCTGGTGCCGCGTCCACCTTCTTGGTGGAAAGGGAACACCACCGGCTGCTGGAGGGTCACGACCTGATATCCGGGTCCTGGATTGGGAACGTCGTCTCCCCAGGACTCTAGGTAGGTGTGGTCGGGCAGTATCAGATCGGCCAGGGCAGCCGTTTCATCCATGAAGCTGGCAAAGCTGACGATTGTGCCAACGCTGGCAGCCGCACCGGCAAAATCGATCGACTCCAGCGTGTATGCGGGGTTGGCTCCATGCACCAGAAGAGCGCCTACCTGGCCGGCGTTCATCCTGTTTTTGAGGTCTTCCCAATCAGCAAATGTGGCTACATCTGAGACTGCATCCTCTTCTTCCAGGGGAGAAGTGGGGTTGAACTTGATGCCTCCATCCCTGTTGATGCTGTCAAGGAGAAAGTTCAAGCTGTAGATGGCCTTCATATTGGCAAGGCCGTTTGTGTGGGCCGCCGCGGGGCCGCCGCCTATGACCAGGCTGTGCTGGCTTTCTGCCAGATCGTGCGCTACCTGTCGAATAGAATCAGCAGAAAGACCAGTATTCCCGGCTAGGGACTCGGGGGCGAACGCCGATAGAGCCTGTGCTCCGGCACCTCCCGTCATAGCGTTGACCGCCGCAGCGTCCAGCCTGCCGGCAAACTCCGACATGAGCACGTAAGCAATGCTGAGGGCCGCCATTCCTTCCGTTCCCGGATTCAGGTAATGCCACTTGTCGGCGTTGGCCGCCGTCATGGACATGCGCGGCTCTATCTGTACCAGAGTCCCGCGGTGATCGCGCCCCTGCCTGAACGCACCATAGGCCCTGCCGTACTGCACCGGGGACAGCCACGTGGAGAGAAAGTCGGCGCCAAAGTTAAGAACGTAGTCGGCCTTCTCTATTTCGAAGAGGGGCAGCTGGTCTTGCTGGAACAACTCCCTGGCAACCCTGCGAAGCACCGTATTCTCCATCGATTCCAACGCCATGTGACCGCCGCCGTATCCGTTCATGAATCGTTTGGCGATCTTGCCCAGGGTTCCCCGCATGGGGTCGGTGATCATGGTTACGGAGCTTGGATTTTGGCTTTGCAAGGCGGCGGTCAATTCATCTAATGCCTGGTCCCAGGTGATTGGCGTAAATTCGCCTGAACCCCGATCACCGGTGCGTTTCATTGGGCTGTTCAGTCGATCCGGGTTGTATAGCGCCTGCAGGCCGGCTTGGCATCTCACCGATGTTTTCCCGCGGCTTACCGGATGGTCCGTATTCCCCTCTATCTTTATGGCGCGCCCTTCAATAATGCGAACTATGACGCCTTCCCCGGCTCCGCACTGTGCGCAAGAGGTGGCATACCACGCTTCCAGGCCGGACACCAGGTTCTCCGGCATAGTGGCCGGGCTTTGTATCAGCAGCTCCTCTTCTGGAATGCCGCACCCTACGAACACTACCGTTCCCAGTGCGCCTACCCCAGACCATTTCAGGAAGTCCCGTCTTGTAGTTGTCATACCCTAATACCTAATGATGGCAGATAGTGCAGTCGGTGGGTGCGCTGTACTCCCTATGGCAATCCACGCAGTCACCCATTTTCAGTGCCCTTACCTGCTTCACCTTGGTCATTGAAGCCACGTCTCCGTGGCAGGTGGAACAGACGGCGGAGGGTTCCACGCCGTCCTGTTCCGAGAAATAGCGAATATGGGCGTCGTGCACGAACTCCACGTGGTCGGGCAGCCTGTGGACCCGCTTCCAGTTGATGGGGGCCGAGGCTTCCGCCGCCGAGGTCAGCTTGGCTATCTCCCGCTGCGCCTGGTCGGTTGTGCCGGTCACCTGGCTGTGGCAGAACATGCACTGCTCGACGGCTGGGACGGTAGCCGCTGCTCCCTCAGTGACGTTGCGATGGCAAAACGTACAGTCCAATCCTATTCCGCCGTCCTGTACGGCGCCGGCGTGTACTGTGTGAGGGAAGTCTATAGGCTGGTCTGGGGCCTGCGCCAAAACCGATACCCCGAACCAGGCGTTGGCAACGAAGAATATTGCTACCCCTGCTACACCTAGTCCGACAAGAGCTATTATGGATGCTGCTATCAGGACTATTGGACTGGTGTTTCTCATACGGTTTGGAGTGTGTTCCCAGCTAGATCAGATACCTGTCCCAGATTTTGCCTACCACGTCAGCGTTGGCCAGCGTGAGGGCCAGTAAGAGAGCGGCAATCACCAGCGCCCCACCGGCGGCGGCGTATATAAAAGGCCTCAGCCTGGCTGCGTGCCCAGGAAGGTGCCCCGTGATGACCAGAGAAGGAATAATGGCGTGCGCGGTTAGAAAAAGGGCGGCAAAAGCAAGGGCAAAGAGCAGGTAGGCCCAGAGGAACCTGAGCATTGTGGAAATACCGTGCCAGAGTTCGTTGTCTACGAAGGCTGGATCCATCTTCTGCTCACAGGAAAGTTTGGCCGTCCCATACCCACACACAAGCGCAGCTACAAACCACGAACGAGCGTTACTTTATCAGTTTACAATTTTCTTGTGAAGTCCTTTACTGTTCTATTTTTCACAAATTTGCTTTGCGTGGTGGGGGAGCTGGCTTGCTTTTCGAAACGAACAGTGCAAGAATTGACGGTCATCGTTAGATAGTTTCTGGAGATGATATGTCGGGATTGAATGAAGCTACAGTCGCCACGGTTTCACGCCGCAGTTTCTTGAAGCGCGCTCTATTGGGAGTTGCCGCCGCTACCGCCGTTTCGCTTGCCGCTGGCCGTCTACTCGTGAAGGGCGACAGGTCTGCGGAACTGCCGGGTTCAGGCTCTATATTCGAGCCGAGACAGGAAGACCTCAGGCGCTACTGGCGCAATAGAGTAGATAGACTCCGCTTGAAATGACGGCAACTTGCTCATCCGTGAACCAGAGAAGGTTGCGGTTGGGAGCGGTAACCGTTCATCATTGAAAACCCCCGACGGTACGTTGTCACTGGTCTTGAGATTGGTCCCGTTTACGTCGCCCATCGTCTCGATGATCCGCTTTGCCCCTGCCGCTATAGTTGCGTGACAGGCAGCGTTGTGGGGGTTTGCCAAAGTGTCCGCCCATCTGCTCATGTGTGGCAGGCGGCCGCGGTTCCGCGAAATCCTGAATTCTTTGCGTTTTGCTTAGAATGACGCCACTACATCAGAGGGATCTTCATCAACTCGCCGTCCACGGCGCACATGAGCCCGTGTCCCGGGTCTATCCGTACCGATACCCTTTCCCCTTCGGAGTAGCTTTGATAGTGCAACCGTAGACTGTGAATCGTAGTCCCAGAAGTCAGCTCTACCTTGTACAGGTTATGCGCTCCCTTGAAAACCCGTTCTACTACCCTACCCTGCCCGGCCTCTTCCGGGTGGATCGATATATCGTCGGGGCGAACCATAACCTCTACCTTGGCGCCATCCCTGGCCTCCAACGGCCTCGGCACCATTCCCAGCTCAGTCAGCAATACATCGCCCTGCACCTTTGCAGGGATGAAGTCGGCTATCCCCATGAACTCCGCCACGAATCGCGAGGTTGGTTGATGAAAGATCCTCTCTGGAGTATCCACCTGCTCTATGCGTCCCAGGTGCATCACCGCTATCCTATCGCCAAAGAACATGGCCTCTTCCTGGTCGTGGGTCACGAATATAGCTGAAGCCCCGGCATCGCTCAGTATTTGTCTTACTTCGGCTCGGACCCTGGCTCTGAGGCCGGCATCCAAGTTGGAAAACGGTTCATCCAGCAGGACCACCGCGGGACCGGGCGCCAGCGCCCTTGCCAGGGCCACGCGCTGCTGCTCGCCGCCGGAAAGCTCGTGCGGCAGGCGTCTTTCCATGCCGGAGAGGCCGACGAGCTCCAATACGTCTCTTACCCTGCTTTCACGCTCCGACTTATCGCGGACTCCGTAGGCTACGTTGTGCCAAACGTCCATGTGGGGAAACAAAGCGTAATCCTGGAACACCATGCCAACGCGTCTTTTCTCCGGCGGCAGGGCTTGCTCCGGTCCCGCCACAAGGTCTCCTCCCACCGCCAGTGTCCCCGCAGTAGGCATCTCGAACCCGGCGATGAGCCTGAGCAGCGTGGTCTTGCCACAGCCGCTGGGGCCAATGAGCACCATCTTTTCTCCGTTGTCGACCGCAAGGTCTACTCGCTCCACGGCTCGTACATTGCCGAACTGCTTGGAAAGACCAAAGCACCGTATGGCAGGCGGTCTCAAGACGTCACCTCTTCTTGGCGCAACAAGAGCAACAACGAAAGCGACGCTACCAGCACCAGCAGCAGCGACGGCGCCGCCGCTCTAGCAAAGAAGCCCTCAGAGCTGGCGCTCCATATCTTGGTTGCCAGCGTCTCGAATCCTATGGGGCTGAGCAATAGAGTAGCTGGAAGCTCTTTCATTACGGTCAGAAACACTAGGGCGGCTCCCGCTAGCAATCCCGGCCTCATCAGGGGTACGGTAACACTCAGCCAGACCCTCACCGGCGTTCTTCCTAGGTTGCGCCCCATCTCCTCCAAACGAGGGCTCACTTGCAGCAAGGAGCTTCGCACCGCGCCGGTGGCTTGCGGCAGGAAGAGGACGAGGTAAGCCAGCACCAGCATGGCCAGGGTCTGATACAGGAAACCTCCGTAGGCGGCGCCGAAGAACACCAGGGCCAGCGCCACTACTATGCCGGGCAGAGCGAACCCCGTATAGGAAGCCCTTTCTATGATGAAAGAGAGCCTTCCGGGGAAGCGCACCGCCATCAGGGCGACCGGCACCGCCGCCGCTGTAGCCGCACCTGCGGCCAGCGCCGACACCATCGCCGAGTTCCAGGCCGCGCTCCAGACCAGTCGCAGCGGTTCTCCGGCGGCCATACCTCGCACCAGCCAGTATCCCAGGACTCCAACCGGTAGCAACAGACCAACCGTTACTATGGCTCCACTGAAGAGAAGCGCCGGCCATTTCCACCTGTTGAGCGGCACCGTAAAAGGCGGTCGCTGAGTGCTGCTGTTGCTTCTATAGTACTTGGCTTTGCCGTGAGACCTGGCTTCCATTACCAATAGGCCTATGCTTATTGCGCCAAGCAGCAATGAAAACACGGCTGCGGCGTGGCGTGAAAACGACGCCTGATACTGCACGTATATCTGCTGTGTCAGCGATTCAAACCGCAGCAGCGATACCGCTCCGAAGTCGCTCAGCGTATACAAAGCCACCAGCAGAGCCCCGGCTCCCAGGGCTGGTCTCAACTGTGGCACTACCACCCTCCGGAAGGTCTCCCACTTGCCCGCCCCCAGGCTCCTGGACGTTTCTTCCAGGGCGGGGTCCAGCCTCCATAAAGCTGTGCGTAAGATCAATAGCATGTAGGGATAGGTGAAAATGGTAAGGACAAACGCTGCCCCTGTGAACCCGTAAATGTCGGGCAGTCTCTCCACCCCCAGCCCTTCCAGCCATTGCTGCAATATACCACCTGGACCCAAAGCCGAAACTATAGCCAGGGCGCCCACGTAGCTGGGAATGACCAGCGGTAGAATAGTCAGTATGGACCAGGTGCGCTTGAAAGGCAGATCAGTGCGCACCGTAAGCCACGCCAGGGGCAGCGCCACCGCCGCCGATGAGACGCTTACCGCGAATATAAGCCCCAGCGTCTTCAGGGCTACCCACAACGTCCGCGGGCGGAGCAGCGCGTCCAGCGCCTCTTCGCCGGCGCCCGCTGTGCGAATGAGCAAGTATACGAGCGGCAAGAGCATAACAGCCGCCACCAGCAAAGCCGGAATCAGTACTGCCGGAGGCGGCCTTGACACGCCTCCGGCAGTTAATCTGTGCGCAAAATTGAACCGTTCGCCGTGGGTGGCGTCCATCTATGCCCCTTGGCTACAGGACTCCTGCTTCTTGCAGCAGTCTCAAGGTGCCGTCCAGGTCAGAGAGGTCTTGCAGTTCTATATTGGGCGCATCTATTTCTGAAATGGGCGTCAGCACACGCTGCGTCCTCACTCCCTCTATAACCGGATACTCAAAGGTCTGTGATGCAAAGTATTGCTGCCCTACCTCCGAGAGCAGAAACTCCACAAGCTTGAGGGCCGTCTCCTTTACCTCCGATTGCTCAAGTACCCCTATGCCGGATACCATCATAAGGGCGCCGGGGTCTCCCGCTTTGGGATGGTAGTTGCGTGCTGGAAAACTTTCCCCTTCCTCAGCCAGAAATCGGAATAGGTAGTAATGGTTCACCAATCCCACGTCTATCTCTCCCGCGCCCACCGCCGCTACCTGGGGCGTATTCTTGGGGTACACCTTGGGCTGGTTGGCCTGGATACCCTCCAGCCACTCTCTGGTCCGTTCCTCTCCCCATAGCTGGCGCATTCCTGTAACCATCACTTGGAACGAGCCGTTGGTGGGCGCCCAGCCGATGCGTCCCCTCCATTTCGGATCCGTTAAGTCCCACACGCTATCGGGCAGCTCATCCTCGGTCAAGCGTTCAGTGCTGTACACCATCACCCTGGCTCGCCCCGATATGCCAACCCACTTGCCGTCGTCGGCGCGGAACTGAGGCTGGGTCAGGTCCAGGATTTCATCCGGCAACTCTGCGAATCTACTTCGAAGCGCCCCCAAGGCGCCGGGGTCTTGAGCATAGAAAACGTCCGCTCTGGTGTTGTCTCCTTCTTCCATGATAGTGGCCGCCATCTCGGCGGTGCCTCCCCAGCGCACTTCTACTTTGACTCCGGTAAGCTCGCTGAACTGCTCTATGATTGGCCCAACCAGCTCTTCGCTGCGACCCGAGTACACGGTTAGCGTAACGGTCTCTCCACCAGCCGGACTACAGCCAATGACAAGTGCCGCTAGCAGCGCCGCCGGCAGGATTGACAATATCCTTTTTTGCAGTAGGTGTCTCATAAAAGCTCCTTGTTGTAGCAATAGTAGACCTATTTCTCAACTATTGGCCTCCGGCACATCCTATTGTTTAGTTAAACACCTGTCAACTAGATAATTAGGCCTTTGAATGCTGTTCATGAATTTCAATTACGGTAGGTTGACTGCAAACGTCTTGGCCTTCTGTCGGAGACTCCAGGCACTTACAATGAAGGATGTGTACGCTTGCCTGCTTTTATTGGAACCAGGCAAAACTTGCACGAGAGGGAACTAATGACCAATCCAACGTTACATTGGGAGCTGAATACGGAGGATGCAGCCAAGGCCCAGAAGTTCTACACCGATCTACTGGGATGGAGCGCGAACGCCGACAACCCCATGAGCTACGGACTGATGTAGTCCAACTCAGGCCGCGGCGCGGACGGAGCCATCCATCACTCCGACGATGCGCTAAAAGGGTTCATGCTCTACTTTGAAGTCGACGACCTCCAGGGGTATTTGGACAAAGCCGTCAGCTTGGGCGCCAAGGTGGTCACGCCAGTCACCACGATTCCGGGAATGGTCACCTATGCCATCTTTGCCGACCCGGATGACAACGTGGCCGGCCTCGTCGCAAGCGAGACACCAAGCGCTTGAAATCCGGGTAAGCATTTGAGGATAGCCGGATAGGTCCTTCCATAGCCTTTCATCTATGAGGGACTACCTCCGGCCAAACTCGCGTTCCAGGTTGCTGGCGCTCAAGTGCAGCATCGTGGGACGACCGTGAGGGCACGTGTGCGGCGAACGGACCGCTTCCAGTTGCCTTAGCAGAGCGGCCATCTCGTCGTGCGTCAGCGTATCCCCTGCCCTCACGGAGCTGTGGCAGGCTATGGAAGCCGCCATGGATTCACCGGCCTGCGACGGGTCTTTGGCATGCTGCAGGGTCTCCAAGACCTCTCCCAGCAGCTGATCAGGGCCAGCGTCTCTTATTCCGGCAGGTACGCCTCTGATCAAATACGTCCTCTCTCCGAATGACTCGCCAAGGAAACCGAAAGCATGGAGGGTGTCCTTCCACTCTTCCAGCGTTTGCACCTGCTGGGAGAGCAGCTCCACCGCCAACGGCTCCAGCAAGCCCTGAATCTCAGGGCTCTTGTCCTCCACCTGGCGAAGGACTTTTTCGAAGTTCACCCTTTCGTGCGCTGCGTGCTGGTCTATAAGGTAGACTCCCTGCGGCCCTTCCGCGATTACATAGGTCTGCCCTGCCTGGCCCAGCACGCGTAGGGCGGGAAGCGTTTCCCCTGTCGGAAGCCGGGATTCGTGCTCCGTATCCATCGCGGCGCCGTCCGTACGGTCGAAATCCTGGCTCGCGTTGGGAACCGGCCACGTCTTGAACGAATCTTGCTCAGCCCATAGCGGAGCAGGAGGCGAATTCCACCCAGCCGGTGCGGTGTTGGTTTGGACGGCGCGCGTTGCCACCAACGGCACCGGTGAATGAGCGACCAAGCATTCTCGTACGTTGCGTTGCACTACTGAAAACACCGCACCCTCGTAATGAAACCTCACCTCGCGCTTTGCCGGGTGCACGTTGACGTCCACTTCAATAGCAGGCAACTCCAGATGCAAGACCACCAGGGGATGACGGCCCTCCATGAGCAGTCCTCGGTACGCTTCCTCTACGGCCTGAAGGAGCATGCGGCTTTGTATCCAGCGGTGGTTGACGTAGAAGTTGATTCCGCTTCTGTTGGCGCGCGTCAGCGACGGCGACGAGGCAAAGCCCGACACGCGCCGTCCGTCTTTGTCGGTTCCTTCTACCTTCAGCAGAGCCTCCACCGTCTCCCGGCCGTACACGGCTATCAAGACGTCGCTGAGCTCGCCGCTTCCGGTCGAGGAGAACGTTTCCTTTCCATTGCTGATTAGATTAAACCGTACGTGGGGATGCCCCAGGGCAAGCTGCGTTACCGAGTTGTGTATTCTGGACGATTCGGCCGCCGCCGACCTGAGAAACTTCCTGCGCGCCGGTACATTGGCGAACAGGTCCTGGACCATCACGGAGGTCCCTTCAGAGGTTCCGGCGGCGCCCTTTCTCTCCAGTATTCCGCCGTTAGAGCGAACGTAAGCCCCCTGCTCGGATCCCCTGGCGCGGCTGGTGAGCACCAACCTGGATACGGACGCAATGCTGGGCAGGGCTTCCCCGCGAAATCCCATAGTGGATATCGTTTCCAGGTCGTTCTCATCGCCAATCTTGCTTGTAGCGTGGCGTTCCAGCGCCAGCTCCAAGTCGAGAACGGGGATTCCGGCTCCGTCGTCGCTGATCCTGATCGATTCCATGCCACCACCCTGCACTTCTATGGTGATTCTGGTTGCCCCGGAATCTATGGCGTTTTCCACCAGCTCTTTGACCACGGACGCCGGCCTTTCCACCACCTCTCCCGCGGCTATCTTGGAGGCAAGGGTGCTGTCTAGAACTCGTATCGGCATCTCATCAGCAATGGATAGAGGATGCTGCCATGGTAGCATCTTGCCCTCAGGGGGCACTAGCTAGGGATTTCACGACTTGGAGAAAACAAGGGCGGGTTCAGAGCCCGGCCGGCGGGGGGCATGTGGTCCCCTAGCGGCTTCCGTTCCTGGCGTACTGCGAAATAAGCTGGTACACTCTCTGCATCTCGTTGTCTGTCGCGTTGTAGAAGAAGTACGGCCTTACCCAGATTCCTCCCAGTGCCGTGGGAACCTCCGGGTAATCGTCTATTACAATGTCGGGTCTTACGGGAAGCCCCAAGTCGTCGAGCGCTTCTATGAAGTTGTCCAACGGCTTTACAAAGCAGTCGGTTACGTAGGGAGTAAGGTTGTGCCGCCGGACCTCCGGCCACCTGATGCCGATGCCCGACCAGACGTATATCTTGTGGCCCTCGTCGATGAGCTTTTGCATGATTTCGTGGGTTCCCGGCCTGACGGAGTCGTCAACTCCCAGCCAGGTATAGTCGGTGTCGAAGAAGATGTTCATTCAGGCCGTCCAATTCCCGTACTGACGGAACAGAAGCTCCGGGTTCCTGTATTGCTTATGCACGGCGTTATCGCCGCCAACCACAGCGGAAATATCTCCTATCATATACTTCCCGTCGATTACACCTATGGGCCAGTATCCGAGCATCCAGACGAGCATAAGGGGCTCGTATGGGTTCAGCGGCAAGCTTTCCGAGCATATTATATACTCTGCTGCTCTTGCCGTATCGTTGGCGGCTGAGCCAGCTATCATCCTTGTTGCCCGCCGCACTTTGTTGGCCGTCTCCTTCCAGAAATCGTCATTGGGAGCGGGCCACGGAGATGCCCCCTTCCATTCCTTCTTGGCCACGGCCCAGGCCGCCGCTCCGGCCCCGGCCTCCAGGCTGGACCATCCGCCACCCCATGAGATCGACGCGGCCCAGGGAGCTACCCAGTGATACCAGTCGACTCCGGTTTCTGCCCAGGCCGTCCAGGCCCCGGTGAGCGCGCTGGGATTGACCGCGGTCGCATAGTAGTTGGCGCCCGCGATCCATTGTTCGAATCGCACCGTTTCCACGGGAAGCATCTTCCAGCCCCACGAGGACAACCGCGACTGGTATTCCACGGCGGCTTCTATGGCCGCTTCTATGGACTCTTCCCCCTCCAGCCACGGTATGTCGGCAAGCCAGGAGACGAAAGTGGAGAATCGGTCTCCCTGTGGACCGAATACCCGTGCCCGGCCCACCTCTTGTATCAACCTGACCTTGGAGCAGCGCACCTTAAAGTCGTCCTCCGCTATCGGGTCGACGGCCTCCGCCTCGAACAGGTGCCCGGGCCAGTGGCCGAACCTGAGGGCGTCCACGGGACGCTTCAGCAGGTGCAGTCCCCTGCCCTGCGCTCCCATGGACTTGTCGTCGAACTCCCCGGCCTCGTGCATGCCTTCAGGCCACCACCTGAACTGCTTATCCCGGTGAGAGGTCATCTCGGAGGTCAGCCATTTGTACAGGGTCACGACGTCCCACCAAAGCGTAGGCCGCAACCACCGGCGTCGCGGGATGCGCGGGACAGGCTGCCGGGGCGAAAGGTGCTGAGGGGTGGACTCTCACCGCATGGAGGAGTCTTGGATATGCGTAGGGCTGTCAATTGCGTTGTTGAATTCTTGGGTCAGCTCAATAGAAGGTAGACAGTATCATAGAGAGGCGCTAGTGCAGTGTCAAACGTTCAGGTCATCTCCTTGACGTAGCCGAACCGTTTGTTCTGGGCGGTCATCTTTATGAAATGCTCAAGAGCCTTCCGATACCTCTCCGCGCCGTGACGTTTGCGGCTTTCAATATAGGCTATGCGAATTCTCCTGTACGCACCGGGGAATTCTTGGAAATTACGCCACGCTTGGTCGTTTGCCTTCAGAGCGGCAAGGATTTCCCGCGGAATTGTAAACTCCTTTGCTTCGTCCGCAACCGGATCGAAGACGTGCGCCACGGCGTCCAGTCCCGCCTTGGTCATCTTCTTCCGGGCAATGAGGCTGCGTATTCGCTCCTTGTTCATCTGAGAGAGCGCGCTCTTATTTTTCCTCTTAGAGAACCGTTGAGCAAACCGCTCCTCGTCTATGCCCTTCACTATGCTGTCCACCCAGCCGTAGCACAACGCCTCTTCCACCGCGTCGTTGTAGGAGATGCGGGGCTTGCCCGTCTCTCTGCGATAGTATATAAGCCAGACTTCGGCTTCACTGTCGTGGTGTTCCGCAAGCCAGGCACGCCAGGACTTTCTATCGGCCAGGTATACGGTAGTCCCCAAATCCACGCTCATCTCACCGGCTTGCCCAGCGGTTCTTATCAACTATCCTTTGCCTTCTGCTGTAGGGAGTACAACGCATTGATGGCCTCCATGGGGGTCATAGCCGTCACGTCCAGCTTCAGCAGTTCTTCCGTTACGGCCGGTGTGCCGGCAAACAACCCCAGCTGTATGGCTCCGTTTTCCCCACCTTTGGGCGCTGCTCCATTGCGCTCGCTTCCCTCCAGGTATCTGAGGAGTTCCCAGGCGCGGAGTATTACATCGCGGGGTAAGCCCGCCAGCTGGGCTACGTGCACTCCATAGCTTCTATCCGCCCCTCCGGGCACAATGCGGTGTAGAAACGCTACTGTACCGCCTTCTTCAGATACGGATACGGAGTAGTTTCTTACCCTTGGTAGAGTATGGGCCAGCTCGGTCAGCTCCTGGTAGTGGGTGGCGAACAGGGTGCGGCATCCTAGCATGGGGTCGTTGTGTATGTGCTCCGCGACCGCTTGGGCTATCGACAGGCCGTCGTAGGTGCTGGTGCCCCTTCCTATCTCGTCCAGGATCACCAGGGATCTGTTTGTAGCGCTGTTCAGGATGCTGGCCGTTTCCACCATCTCCACCATGAACGTGGACTGCCCCACGGCAAGGTCGTCCTGCAGCCCTACCCTGGTGAAGATGCGGTCGACCAGGCCTATCCGTGCCGACCTTGCGGGAACAAAGCTGCCCATTTGAGCCATCAGCACAATCAGCCCCACCTGCCTAAGGTAGGTGGATTTGCCCGACATGTTGGGCCCGGTAAGGATGATCAAACCGGCCTCTTCGCCTGAAAGGGACGTATCGTTGGGCACGAAGTCCCCCGGCGGCAGCAGGGCTTCCACCACCGGATGGCGCCCGTCCTTGATTTCGATCGTGGTGCTTTCGTCTACCTCGGGCCGCACATAATCGAACCGTTGCGCCGCCCCGGCCAGCGCCGTGAACACGTCGATATGGGCTACCGTTTCTGCAGCATGCAATATTGGCCCGGAGGCCTGCCCCACCTGGTTGCAGACCTGCCGGTACAGCGAAATCTCCATCTCTTCCAGCCGCTCTCTGGCATTGAGGATCATGTTTTCGTAATCCTTGAGCTCAGGCGTAATGAACCTCTCGCCACCGGTCAGGGTCTGCCGCCGCTGGTATTCCGACGGCACCCGATCCAGGTTGGGCCTGGTTACCTCTATGTAGTAGCCGAACACCTTGTTGTAGCCCACTTTCAGGTTTCGTATCCCCGTCCGCTCCCGTTCCTGTACCTCCAGCTTTGCTATGTACCCGCGCGCGCTCGTTGCCGCCGTGCGCAACTCGTCCAGCTCTGCGGAGAACCCCGAGCGTATCACCGCGCCCTCTCCCACCTGGCCGGGCTCGTCCGCTATTGCCTGACGGATCACCGCCGCCGTCTCCTTGCAGGAAGGCAGCTTTGCCAGCAGCCACTTCACCTGCGGACCGCCGTCTTCTCCCAGGATGGCCTGCAGTTCCGGTACGGCCTCCAAGCTGCGGCGCAGCGCCACCAGGTCTCGCGCCGAGGATATGCCGCTCTTCACCCGGTTCACCAATCTCTCCACGTCGGACACTTCCGAGAGTGTTCTGACGACCCTGTTGCGTCTGACTCCGTCCTTGTGAAACCATTCCACGCTGTCCTGCCGCTGCCGTATAGCCGTTGTCTCCATCAGTGGTTGGCCTACCCACTGTCTGAGCAAGCGGCCGCCCATTGATGTTTTGGTCAGGTCTAGGACGTTCAGCAGAGAGTACGATTTGGATTCCCACCTTCCCCCCGCAAAGAGCTCCAGATTGCGCCTGGTCTGGGGATCCAGGGACATGGTGGACTTCAAGTCGTAAGGTCTCAGCTTGGCTATGCGCTCCAGGGCCTGGCGTTGGTTCTGGCCCAGGTAGAAGAACAACCCCCCGGCGGCGCGTATCATCAGAGGCGAGTGCTCTATGCCGTATCCCTCCAACGTAGCAACGCCCAGCTCCTCTTTCAGCATTTCGCGGCTGCTGTCCAAGCGGAACGCCTCATCCTCCACGGTTGCCGCCTTCACACTGTCGGGCAGCACGCCCTGGAGGCCCTGGGGTGTCACTGCTTCAGCGGGAGCCAGCCTGGCCAACTCCATGGGCATGTCCTTCAATGAGACCTGGGTTACAAAAACGGTGTCGCTGGAGCTGACGTCGGTGTAGGCCAGTCCGGCCTCTTCCGCCTCGACGACGACCGAGGCCAGGTAGTTGTTGCTGCGCTCCTCCAGAAGGGAGGGCTCAATCACCGTGCCCGGCGTGACCACTCGGACCACTTCTCTATCCACGATTCCCTTGGAAACCGCTGGGTCACTGGTCTGCTCACATATAGCCACCTTGTGCCCCGCCTTGATCAGACGGCCCAGGTAGCTGTCCAGCGCATGATATGGGATGCCGGCCAGGGGGTGCTTCTCGCCTTTACCGAACGCTCGCGCCGTCAGGGCGATGTCAAGGTCCCGCGCCACGACTCTGGCGTCTTCATCGAAAGTCTCATAGAAGTCGCCCAGGCGGAATAGAAGAATACAATCGGGATAGCGACGTTTAATATCCAGGTATTGCCGTCTTACTGGCGTAGTCACAATCGGTGCTCCGTTGCAGGGGATTGTACACCAGATGAGGGCAACCGCATAAGAACAACTCGACCAAGATACGGGAGAGAATGGTTCCGAAGCCCTGGTGACAGGCTAGTCGTCTTCCTTCCAGAAACGCTCTTCCTGAAAATCGAAGCCGGTCTCCGCCGCATGCATCTTCACGTCCTCTATCATGCCGGGGTGGCCGCAGGCGTATATAAGGGTATTATCCGGCTTCAAGCCGAACTCCTGAACGTATTTACCGACTATGGTGTTCACCCTGCCCGTCTCTCCCATCCAGGAAGCGTTTTTCTCCTCTCCAGGCCGGCTGATTGTAGGAACGAACTTGATGAAATTAGGGTGCTCGCCGGCCAGTCTTCTCAGCTCGCCGTCGTAGGTAAACTCGTCTTTGTAGCTGGCGCCTACCAGCAGGAAGAACCTGTGCCCTTCCCTACCCTCGTGTAGATACTGGCGCAATATGGACACGTACGGCACCACACCGGTCACGGTGGCCACCATTAGGTGGTTCCGGTACTCTTCTTTGAAAAAGAAGAGACCCTTGGCGCGGGGCCTTATGGTCAGCTCCGCTCCCTCTCCCAGATCATGAAGCACGGGCGTCAGCCGTCCGTCCGGGGCCGGCACCAGCTCTACGAACAGCTCTATTTCATCTTCGTACGGCGCCGATACAATCGAATACGGTCGTTCCAGCCCGTCCACGCCTATTGTGCAATACTGCCCGGGTTTGAAGGCGAACGGCACCTCCGGCTTCACCCATATCTGCCATAGATCATGGGTGACGTCTACCCGCCTGGTTATTCTGGCGGTCATCAGTTTAGGCTTTGACACGGGTGAAGTCATGGGTTCTCCTACGGGTCACTTGATTACAGGGTAAACCGCGGCTTCTTAGGTGTAAAGTGCAAAGCTGGTGCTGGGCCAGCCTTAAGGACTATACCTTTTCCAGGCGTGCGGGCTCTATGACCAGTCCCGGCGCCCGCGACATTGGGTCTGGGTCTTCACTAGCCTGAAGCTGCGTCGCCAGCTGGCCAAACAGCTGGGTGAACGCTGCCGTCCCACGGTGAGCCGACTCCGTTACTGCGACTATACCGCGCACCTTCCTTTTGGCAGTAACCAGTTCAACCGCGTCGCCGTCTTCCAAGCCCAGGTCTTGCGCATCTCCCGTATGGATATTGACCAGCTCCTTACGAGTTATGGAGTTCACCACTTCGAAGCGCTCCACTTCGGCGTCTCTTTCCTGGTCGGCCAGGACACGTCCCGGCACCAGCAATAGCGGGAAGTCGGCGGGAAGCTGCGCCGGTTCGGATGGCTGCCCCACCGGCATCAGTCTGGCTTTTCCATAGGGGAATCCGTTGGAGTACAGGACTTGAGTTCCACGCGAGTCCTGGTTCGCACACGGCCATTGAATACCCTTCGATACCCTGTCAGATTCCAGGAGCTGCGTTGGCTGTGGAAGCGAAGGATCGGGCCGCAGGGTGAACACGGCTTCCCTGACCAACCGCTTGTGTGAAATGCCGCCGTAGATCCAGTTTGCCAGCGATGCAGCCTCGTCGAACACGTCCGCCGTATTCTCGAAATCGAAACCGGCTGCGCCCATCTCCTTGGCCAGCTTGCCGACCGTTTTCCATGCCGGCAGCGCCTCTACGTTGGGCGGCGTAATCGCCTTGGTCACCAGCTGCACCCGCCGCTCCAGGTTTGTGTAGGTGCCGTCTTCGTCCGCGAACGTAGTCGCCGGCAGCACTACGTCGGCGCGCTGGGCAGCCGCTCCCAGAAATGGATCGTGGACTACCAGGAATTCCACGTGGTCCAAAGATTCGTATAGATCGTCGCCTTCATAGGCCGCTCCGTCGCCGAGCAGGAGCATTGCCCTGACTTTGCCGTCGCGCGCCGCCTGCAAGATCCCCCGCATGCCCATCCCGGCCTCGTTCGACAGTGGCGTGCTCCATTTCTCCTCGAAACGTTTTTTGGCCCCATCGTCACTTACCAGCACGTATCCTGGCAGCAGACCGGGTACGCATCCCAAGTCGCTGGCGCCCTGTTCGTTGGCCCCGCGCCTCAACGCGTAGAGGCCGGCGGACGGTTTGCCCAGGTTGCCTGTGACCAGCGCCAGGTTTGCCATGGCCTGCACCTGGGCCTCCTGCTCCTCCATGGCCGCGTTGTCCAGGGCGTAGACGATGGCGCTTGCACCGGCCGAAGCAAAGATGCGCGCGGATTCTTCTATTTGCTCTGCACTCACCCCCGTAACCCGCGATACATGTTCCGGGGTGAAGCCCTCCAGGGAGCGCTTCATTTCATCCATCCCGTTAGTGTGCTCAGAGATGAACGCTTCATCCAGGAGGCCTTGGTTCACAATCGACCGCAGCAGCCCACCGAGCAGGGTCAGCGTGGTCCCCGGACGCGGCCTCAACCAGAGATGAGCGTAGCGGGTTAGCTCCACCTCGCGAGAGTCAATGACTATCAGTTTTGCGTTGTCCTGTTTGACCGCCTGCTTGATTGGCACCGCCAGCACGTTGTGTTCCTCCGTGGCGTTGGCGTCCACCATCAGAATGCACTCGGCGTTCCTCAATTCCCAGGTGGAGTTGCTGGACCCCGCATAGCCCAGGGGCTCTATCAGGGCGCCGGTCAGCGCCGGCCTTGTGTTGGAGTCTATGTCCACGTTGTTGCTTTGCATCACGACGCGGGTGAACTTTTGCAATAGGTAGGCCGATTCGTTGGTGCTCCTTGCCGATGCAATAGCAGCGAAGCCGGAGCCTTTGTAGCCGGCCAGCTTTTCTGCTACCAAGGCAAGCGCCTCGTCCCAGGTCGCTCTCTCAAGATCGCCTTCGCGCCTTATCAGCGGATGCTTCAACCTGTCCTTGTGGTTCACGAACTCAAGGCCGAACTTGCCCATGAAGCAGGCCTGGCCGTGGTTGGCGGGGGCGTTGATTTCCGGTATTGCCCTGATCACCTTCTCCCGCTTGTTTACCTCCAAGTTCAACTGGCAGCCCACCGAGCAGTTGGAACAGGTGGACCGGGCTATCCTCTCCGCCTTGTCCCACTTGTGGTCGCGTTCGACAAGGGCGCCTACCGGGCATACGTCCAGGCACGCCCCGCAGAACTCGCATCCCGACTCCAAAAGCGACGTTCCACTGGACGTCCCCACCAGCACCTTCCCTGCCCTCTCGACGAACGTGATCGCGTTGTCGCCCCGCGCCTCTTCGCAAACGCGGACGCACCTGCCACAGACAATGCATAGGTTGTAGTCGCGGTCGTAGAACGGATCGAAGACCTCGATTTCTGGGGTTCTCACCTCGTAGGTCAACGGCGAGTTCAGTTCCATGCCCAGGAAACGCACGGTGTCTTTGAACTCGCACCGTTCGTTCTTGGGGCACATTACGCAGCGGTCGTTCACCGATACGTGTCTCTGGCAGATGTCCTCCGGCCCGCACAGCTCAACGCGGTGGCAGGTCAGGCAGCCGTGAGGGTGCTCCGATATGAGCATCTCCATGATCCCCTTCTGCAGGCTGCGCAATTGATCGCTGGCGGACCTGATTGTCATCCCGTTTCTGACGGGAAGCGTGCAGGATGCAGCCGCAGGCCGAAGCTGCCGTTCGGTTATCTTTTCTCCGTCCCTCTCTACTTCAACCTCGACTTCCTCTTGGACAACGCACATGCGACATGCGGCAAACGGTTTCATGCCCGGGTGATAGCAGAGGTACGGGATGTATATCCCGGCTTCTATCGCTGCTTCCAGCACCATGGTGCCGGGCTTGGCCTCGATTTCTCGACCATCTACATTGATAGTCAACTTCTGCTGTGTCGTTGTCACTTAGCCCCTCCTTAGCGAGGAAAAGGTCTCTGTGTTCTGGTCTCTCATTGCTCTATCCGGCATGAAGAAGTCGGCGGAATATTCACCGGCGGGCCATCGCTTCTCCTCCATAACGGCGACGAACTCATCAGGGAAATAGTCTATGGAAGATTTGATTGGATTGAACCCAAGTTGCCCGTGACCGCACAGCGAGCCCGCTGCCATGTTGCTCCCTAGTTCCTGCATGAGCTCCAAGTCTCGTGGACCGGCCTTGAACTGGCAGATGCGGTCCAGTATCTGCAACAGGTGCGTGGTGCCCAGCCGGCAGGGGAAGCACTTCCCGCACGATTCATATTGACAGAAGGCTACCAGAAGCCTGGCTAGGTCAACAGCGCATACGCTTTGGTCCCCCACGATTATACCGCCTGAACCCAGTATTGCGCCTGCCCTAGCCATGGCGTCGAAATCCAGGGGTATGTCCATCTTCTCACCGCTGAGGACTCCCCCAAGCGGGCCGCCGGTTTGCAACAGCTTGACCGGGCCGCCCCCGGGCACACCGCCCCCCAGCCCTTCCACGGCCTCGCGTATGGTCATGCCCATGGGCACCTCTACCATACCGGGACGCTCTATAGTGCCGGAGAGGCAGAGTATGGCCGTGCCTTTGCTTCTCTCCGTGCCAATACTGGCGAACCACTCCCCGCCTCTGGCTACTATCTCTGGCACGTAGGCCAGAGTCTTGATGTTGTTTATGTTGCTGGGCTTGCCCCACACTCCGTAAGCGGCGGGGAACGGAGGACGGTACCTTGGCATGGCCCGCTTTCCTTCCACGGATTCCATGAGTGCCGTCTCTTCTCCTGACACATACGATTCGCCAACCAGCGAGACTTCCGCGTCGAAGCTGAATTCCGTTCCCAGGATATTTTCCCCCAGCAGTCCCTTGTCATACGCTTGACGGATGGCTTCACGGGTCCGTTCTATGGGGACATCGTGTCCGTGGCGTATGAACACTATTCCGTTGGAAGCTCCGGTAGCGTAACCGGCAAGTATCGTTCCCTCGATCAGCGTGTGAGGATCGCTTTCCAGGATCCCCTTATCATTGAAGGCGCCGGGATCACCCTCCTCGCAGTTGCAGAGTATATACTTCACCGGCCCCGGCGAACCCATGAGGAAGCGCCACTTGGTGGCAGTGGGAAAGGCCGCCCCTCCCCTGCCTCTGAGCCCAGACGTGGCCACCTCTTCTTGGACCTCCTGCGGACTCATGCCGGAAAGCGCTTTGTCCAGGCCGCTGTACCCGCCGCTGGCTATATATTCGTAGATATCCGTGGGATCAATGTGCCCCGCATTACGCAGGGCTATTCTCACCTGCCCCTTCATCATGGGAAGGTCTTCCAGGCTTGGCACGTTCGATGAATCGCCGGCGCCGCTGACCGCCATTGCTCTCTCGGCTGCCGGCTTTCCACCCATCAGGTGCTCTTTGACCAGCGCTAGCACCTGCTCAGGGGCAACGTTGTTGTAGAAAACGCGAGGCTGAGATGGAAGCTGTATGTCCACCAAAGGCTCGGCATAGGCCAGGCCAATGCCGCCCACTTTGCTGATGATCACGTCCAGCTTGTTTGATGCAACCTCACTGCGGAAAGCCTCCACCACTGCTTCAGCGCCCGCCGCCAGCCCGGAAAGGTCGGTGCCTATGCGTACGCGCGGCTTGGATTCCAGCTGGGCCAGGTGGTCGCTTGCTTGTTGCTTCAGTTCATGGAAGGCCTGGGTCATGTCGATCCTTTGTCGCCATTTGCTGAGTTTCTGAGATGTGAGATGCGTTCCTTTGCCTGTTCAGCCGTCATTCTTCCCATGAGCTGATGGTCTACGCTGATAACCGGAGCCTGTCCGCATGCCGCGAGACAGGTGTTGTACTTGAAGGTGAACTTGCCGTCTTCGGTATCGCCCTCGCTGCTCAGACCCAGAGTTTCCAGCGCCTCTTTTATAATCCTCTGGGCTCCCAGTATGTGACAGGATGGCCCCCAGCACACTTCCACTACGTGCTCCCCCGGCGGGGTGAATCTGAAGTTTGTGTAGAAGGAAGCTACTCCCCAGACGTCGTTTATTGTTGAATTGGTGAAATCGGCCACCTCTTCAATAGCTTCACTGGGGATGTATCCAATGGAATCTTCAATCGTCAGTAGAGAAGAGAGGATGGTCACCGTGCCGCCATTGTGAGCCATGAGGGTGCTTTTTACCGCGGTTCGTAAGTCCTTGCTATTAGAAGTCACTTGCTACCCAGGAAATCCACACAAGAGAGTATGAGAATGCTATCACAATCTTGGAATAGCTATCAATAATTTTAACCGTACCTGTGTTGTTATGTTATGAAACATGGGTGACGCTCTCATGTGGGATGTTACGGTTGAAAAGAAGGAAACCAATCAGGGAAGCGGACGGTGAGTGGTATGACTTGGCTATCGAAAGGACTTATTGAGGGCGCATTCGAGGCTACTTAGGTACTCGGTGAAAGCTCTGCGGCCCTCAGACGTCGCCTCCACCCAGGTGCGGGGTTTTAAATCAAGGAATTCTTTGGTGGTGTTGACGTACCCGGCATCCTCCAGCTTGCGCAGATGGATGGTGAGGTTGCCGCCGGTCAGGCCCAACGTATTTTGGATAAAGCCATGGGCCACACGGTCCGAGTCGGACAGGGACACCAGCAGCGTCATTATGCGCAGGCGTGTGGACTGATGTATCGCCTCGTTGAGGATGACCGGTTCCTCACTCATGCCGCGCGGCTCTTGTGAATCCATACCCATGCGACGACTACGACGGCGATTATAAGCACTGCCGACACCACAGGCGCGGCGTCACCGGCAAAGTGCGTTGGCAAATAGTAGGAAGCAGCGATGCCAAGACCTACTAGGGCAATGGCCGAGTGGTGCATGATGCCGAACAGAATGTATCCCAGCGCAACTATGCCGACTCCGACTCCGCTGATGGCGATTGGGTCGGTGCCGGCGGTCCACAAGCCGGACGCTGCGGGAATGACGAAGGCGGCCGCTACCACAGCCATCCAGAAGCCGAATACGCGGAGACCTGCCGCTGTAGAGGAGGGTCCGCTTGCGTTCTGCTTGCTGGCTCGGTAGCCGATGATCGAGCTCCCAATCATGCCCGGGATTACCAGGCCGAACCACAGGGGACCGGGATACCATGGGTAGTCGGTGGCAAACACAGGCGCCAATGTTTCAATGGTATACATGGAAAGGTATCCCACCACTACGATGGCGCCCCACAACAGCATGATGCTGGTCCAGCCCGCCATGTACATGGAACTGTGGGACCTGTCCAAGGTGGCGTGTATTGAAGTCCACCCCTGCTCTGGGGTGATCCTCTGCCCTTCGCTGTCTTGTTTCCGCATGCCGACCCTCCACGTAGTGTTGTAAAGTAGTTTATACTATAAACTACAGCCAGGGAGTTGTCAAGGGCCAGCCGTTGCTATTATCCCCGATTCTTTGGCGGACGTTTTACGCGTCTTTTGTGAACTGGGAATGTTCATCGGCACGTCTCAATGTCTGTATGCCCGCAACATCTCCCCTTCACCTTATCCTCATAAAGAATTAATATAAGCTCCACAGACGCTTGGTTATGACAGAGGCTATATGAGATCAGCAAACGCGCCCCGTTATCTTCTTGCCGTAATAGGCATTGCGGCCGCTGTGCTGGCAATGTCGTGCTCTTCTGCGGCGTCACCTACGGCTACCCCCACCGTACAGGCCACTCCAGGGGCCGCCGGCAGCGACGTCCCGTCTCCGGATGGCACAGGGTCTCCCATAACAGGCGGTGTGCTCCGCCAGATGAGTATCACCGACCCGGTGAGTTTCGATCCTCATAATGCAGCGGCCAGTCCGGACAACGTGCACAACTCCAAGCTGTATAACAATCTGGTTTGGAATCCCGATGGCAATACCATTGAGACTGACGTTGCCGATAGCTTTGAGGTTTCTGGCGACGGGCGCACCATCACCTACTTTCTCAGAGACGACGTGCTGTTCCATGAGGGAACACCTCTTACCGCCAAAGATGTCAAGTACAGCCTGGGAAAGATCATGGGACTGGTGGACGGCAGAGTTTCATCCCGTGTGGGCCCCATCAAAGAGTTCATTAGCATTGCACGTCCCGACAATGGCGTAGAGGTGGTAGACGATCACACGGTGCGACTTCACCTGGAGACCCCTTCCGCCTCTTTGCATTCGTTCCTTGCCACCGGGTTCGCCGCCATCATGCCGGAGGGGACCAGCCAGGAAGACCTGCAGCAGATGCCGCACGGCTCAGGTCCGTTCCGCATAAAGAGCATGGAGCGCGGCGCTATGTGGGAGTACGAACGCAACCCTGGCTACTTCAAGGAAGGACTCCCCTACCTGGACGGGATCCAGGTCTTTCTCAGCCGTGATTTCTCCGCCTCTGAGGTGGCGTTCATAACCGGCAGAGTTGAGTTGAACCGTGCAGCTTGGAGCCTCAGCAACAGACCGGTGGTACAGGAAATGGTGGAGAATAACCGGATAGTTGTCCGCCCCTACTCCACGTATTGTGCTCCCCAGGGGTTGCTTCTGAATTCCACCAGGCCGCCCTTTGATAATCCTCAACTCCGTCACGCCATCAACATGGCCATAGACCGTAAGGCTTACATTGAAGTGGTGCACAACGGCAACGCCGAAGCGTCGCTGTACCTGGATACCGGCGGCTGGGGCCTCTCCGCCGGGGAAATATGGGACATGCCCGGCTTCCGTCAACCCAAAGATGAGGACCTGGCCGAAGCCCAGCGCATCGTGCGGGAGCTCTACCCTGACGGGATCAGCGTCGACCTGCTCAGCCGCAACTCCGGTGCGTATCCCAGGCAGGCCGAGTTCTTTACCGGCGAGCTGGCCAGGCTTGGCATCGAAGCCAGCGTGACACTTGTCGACCGTGCTCAGCTTTTCCCCGCCGGCGAGTCGCTGGACTACGACATCATGTCCTACTACTTCTGCCTTACCACCGGCGACCCGGACGAGCTGTTCGGCGGCTACTTCATTACCGGCGCTTCACGCAACTGGCTTGGCTATAGCAACCCTCGTATCGATGAGCTGTACTCGCGGCAGTCTACAGAGCTGGATAGAAGCGAGCGTCGTTCTTTGGTTTTGGAGATGGAACGGATCATCTACGATGACCTTCCCATCATTCCAACCGCCGTACATAACCTTACCAAGAATCACTACTCCTACGTCAGAGATGTGCCCATAGGCCTTACCTCTTACACTGACGAACGCCTGGAGCGCGTGTGGAAAGATTCTCCCTAGCCGGCATTCTTGGCTAGGAATCCTTTTTGAAACGGAGAGGCCCTTGGCAAGCTACCAGATTCTGGATCACACCGCCGACGTGGGTATAGTAGCCTGTGGCAATACGATGGCTGAAGCGTTAGCCTTCCTGGCCGAGGGGATGTTTGCCCTCATAGCAGACCCGGAAACCATAGAGGTGAGCGACTCCTGGGAATTCTACGTATCTTCCGCTGATGAAGAGGCACTGGCGGTCGACTGGCTCAACGAGCTTCTCTACAGATATGAAGTTGATGGGTTCCTGCCCAAAGAGTTCCGGATATGCGTGGAGGAGGGAGGAAAGGCTTTGACGGCGCGCTGTTCCGGTGAAAAGGTTGACCCCCTGAAGCGGGTGTTTACCAAGGTAAAGGCCGCCACGTATCATGGCCTTGAGGTGTCCCACGACCGTGAATGGCGCATCCAAGTGGTGCTTGACGTGTAGGTTAGACATGGATTACTCCAATATCCTTCGCAAGCTGGACGACAACAGGTGGGAGGTCCCGCAAAGCTACAAGAGCGGTATGCTGGCTCCCGGAGTCATCTTTGCCAGCGAGGCTCTGCTGGGCGGAATCATTGAAGACAAGTGCATGGAGCAAGTAGCCAACGTGGCTTTTCTGCCGGGTATCGTAGGCGCTTCTCTGGCCATGCCGGATATTCACTGGGGCTACGGCTTCCCCATTGGCGGCGTGGCCGCGACCCTGGTCGAAGAGGAGGGCGTAATCTCGCCGGGCGGAGTCGGCTTCGACATCAATTGCGGCGTCCGTCTTCTTCGCACGGATCTCAGCGAAGATGACGTGCGTCCCAAGCTCAAGGAGCTGGTATCGTCCCTTTTCCGCGATATCCACTCCGGGCTTGGATCGGGAGGTCGCCTGAAGCTGAGCCGCAGAGACATCGACAGTGTGTTGGTGCAAGGCGCATCCTGGGCGGTTGAGCATGGATTTGGAGACCCCGAGGACTTGGAGGTCACGGAAGAGCTGGGCTGCATGCCCGGCGCTGACCCGGATGCGGTGGGCGACCGGCCCAAGCAGCGGGGCGGGCCTCAGCTAGGCACCCTTGGATCTGGCAACCATTTTCTAGAGATACAGGTGGTGGACGCCATATTTGATCCCGTGGCTGCCCGGGCCATGGCCATCTACGAAACGGGCCAGGTTACCGTCCTTATCCACTGTGGCTCCCGCGGGCTGGGACACCAGGTCTGCACCGATTCACTGAGGACCATTGAGGCTGGCAGCAGGCGGTACGGCATTGACCTGCCAGACAGGCAGCTTGCCGCCGTTCCAATCTCATCGGCGGAAGGCCAGGCTTATCTGGCCGCAATGCGCGCCGCCGCCAACTTTGCCTGGGCAAACCGGCAATGCATCACCCAGTGGACCCGCCAATCTTTCGAGCAGGTCTTTGGCGTTTCCTGGACAGAAATGGGCATACGGCAGGTCTATGACGTCAGTCACAACATGGCCAAGCTTGAAGACCACGTAGTAGACGGCAGGGAGACCCGCCTTTGCGTTCACCGCAAAGGCGCCACTAGGTCTTTCCCCGCCGGGCACCCGGACGTGCCAGCAAGATACCGCGACGTTGGACAGCCCGTATTCGTCCCCGGCGACATGGGGCGATGCTCTTATATAGCGGTGGGAGACCCACGGGCGATGGAGCTGTCATTCGGTTCGACTTGTCACGGAGCGGGACGTGTGGAAAGCCGCACCAGGGCCAGGAAACTGCTGAAGGGCCGCAATATCCAGGATGAGCTGGAGCAGCAGGGCATCATCGCCATGGCACACGGCTGGGGCTCCCTGGCTGAAGAGGCGTCGCTGGCGTACAAAGACGTGGAGGAGGTCATGCGTGTGGCCGACGGCGCCGGGCTGTCCAGGAGAGTCGCCCGTCTCAGGCCGCTGGGTGTGATCAAAGGCTGAAGCATGCAGAGGTTGATCGTTCGCCGGTTGCTGATAGCCATACCCACGCTGGTTGGGGCCACCATTCTGGTATTTGTCGTGATGCGCGTGATACCAGGCGACATTGCTTATGCCCTCCTTGCCGGCGAAGAGGGAGCCGCCCAGGTGGACCCTGACGCACTTGCTGATCTACGCCGTCAGCTCGGCACGGACCGGCCGCTCCACGTCCAGTATGTCGATTGGATTGCTGGCCTTCTTCAGGGGAGCCTTGGGGATTCAATGTGGAACCGGCTTCCCGTGGGAGGCGAGATAGCAAGGCGGTTACCCGTCACCTTGGAGATTGCCCTGCTATCGGTGGCAATCGGCTTTGGCGCAGGGCTGCCTCTGGGTATCGTTTCGGCATTGCGCCGCGACACCTGGGCAGACCTCATTTCCAGGATCGCCAGCATACTGTTCCTGGCAATTCCCTCCTTCTGGCTGGGGCTGCTCATCCTCCTTGTGACGACACGTCTCTTCAGTTGGATCCCCCCTCTTGGCTATCATCCGCTGTGGAGCAGTCCAGCGACCAACCTGGTCCAGATCCTGTTTCCTTCACTAATCATTGGATCTCACCTCATGGCTATCGTTGCCCGCATGACTCGCTCCACTATGCTAGAGGTCATCAATGAGGACTACATTAGAGTCGCCAGGGCCAAAGGCTTGTCCGAGCGGCAAATAGTTCTGCGCCACGCACTCAAGAACTCGCTGATTCCCGTTCTTACCATAGCCAGCCTCTCCTTTGGCACACTACTGGGCGGCGCGGTGGTGATGGAACGAGTTTTTTCCGTCCCCGGCATAGGCTCGTATTTGATCGAGTCCATCACAGTACGCGACTACACGGCAGTCCAGGCCCTGGTTTTCATATTCGCCGCTGCGTTCATCGTCATAAATCTCATCGTCGACCTGGCGCATGGCTGGCTCGACCCTAGGATCAGCAGTTCGTGACCATGGAAGCGGCAAGGACAGATCGCCGTTTAGATGGCAGCTTTCTAAGACGTGTTGGCGGAAGCGGTATCCAGCGTTTCATACTACGCAAGCCGCTGGGGGCGCTGGGCACCTTCATGCTGTGCTCTGTGATTCTGGCAGCTCTGTTTGCTCCCATGGCTGCCAGGTATGACACCAACGCACAGGACTACCAGAGACGCCTTGAAGGGCCAAGTCTATCGCACTTAATGGGTACAGACGAATTTGGACGCGACCTCTGGGCAAGAGTGGTCCACGGGGCAAGGATCTCCCTGCTGGTGGGGTTTGCGTCCGTACTGATAGGCGCAACTATTGGCCTGGCCCTGGGCGTCTTCAGCGGCTATGCCGGCGGTATAGTGGACGATGTGATACAGCGTGTGGTTGAGGTCATGCTCTCCCTGCCCGGGATATTCCTTGCACTGGCCCTGGTGGCCACCCTGGGTTCCGGCGTGGACAAGCTCATCATAGCCCTTATCTTCATCTACGCACCTCGCACCCTCCGGGTCATCCGCGGCGCCGTTCTCTCCGTGAAGCAGAACAGCTACATAGATGCCGCAAAGGCCGTTGGGGCCCGCCCCATGCGAATCATGAGCAGGCACATCTTACCCAACGTAATGGCGCCTTACCTCATCCTGGCAAGCGGCCTGCTTGCCAATGCCATCCTCATCGAGGCCACGTTGAGCTACCTGGGGCTGGGAGTGCCGCCGCCCCATCCTTCCTGGGGTAGGATGCTTGCCAACTCGGTTGCCCAGTACGCGGCCGCCGCGCCCTGGATGGTGATCTTCCCAGGCCTTGCCATAACCTGGCTGGTCCTGGGCTTCAACCTGCTTGGGGACACCATTCGAGACGCCTGGGATCCCAGGTTGAGGGGTTTCTAGGTTGCTGAGGCGTTTCTTGCTCCGGGTCTGCTTGGCTTGTGCAAGAAGAATATGACTGTTATGCCTGCTATTGCCGAGAATACGGCGGTGCCAAAGATGAAGGCAGCGTAGCTATCGGTAGCATCGAACACCCAGCCCGCCAGTACCGTGGTTCCCATCCCTATGATCCCTAGGCTGTTCAAGACTCCTCTCAGTCTTGCGAACGACTTCCTTCCGAAGTAGTCGCCAATTATAGAATAGTTGGCCGGCGCAACGTTGGCGCCGAAAGCAAACATCACCATGAACAGATAGAGACCCCATATCTGGTCCACGAATATCAGTACAAGAAAGCTGGAGCCCAGTATGAAGTGGGCCAGCACCAGAATTGCCTTCTTGCTCCACCTGTCCCCCAGCCACCCTACCGCCAGGATCATTGGCGTGGCTATGAGCTGGGTAAGGCCGACCATGAATGCCGCACCCGTCTCTGTGACATCCTTCCAGACGAATATGGGTATGAAATGCACTTGAAAAACGCCGTTGTTTGACGTCCGCACCGTTGTGGTCAGGGCTAGAATCCACCAGACCGGTGTACGCATCGCCTCCTTGAACTCGAAGTCTTCGGGCATGCGGGTCCGCGGTGTCTTCTTCTGCTCGCTCGCCATAGAGTCCCCGGAATCCGGCTCTTCAGTACCGGCCCCGTCCGGCGGCAACTCCAGCTCCTCAGGATCAGCTCCGTCAGGCAGCAAACCCATCGATTCAGGAGAACGTTTGATGAAGTAGGTGAGAGGCAACGCTGTCGCCAGCACAAAGATCCCCGTCAGGATCGCCCCTGTACGCCAGTCCCACAGGTCTACTATTACACCCAGTATCGGCGTAAACACAGCCGGCCCCAGCCTTACCGATGACGAGAAGATGCTCATTGCCCTTGTCCGGTATCTGACGAACCATATGTTGGCCACGGCGTGCATCACTTGCAGGTAGCCCATCTGAAAACCCAGGGCTACCAGGCCGGTATATACCAGCAAGAACCCCAGTGTGCTGTTCACCTGAGACAGCGCCAGCATGCCAATGCCGGATAGGATGGTGCCAATTATGACGGGAATCCTGGGCCCTTGCTTGTCTATCATCCAGCCTACCAGCGGCCCTTCTATTCCGCCTTCTATCCTTGCTAGAGAGAAGACAAAAGACAGTGCAGCGCGGCCGAGCTCCAGCTCTCGCTGTAAAGGTAAGAAGAAGACCGACACCACCGGCGAATGAATGGAGCCTATAGTGGTGATTGCGGAACCCGCCGCCAGCACCTTCCAGCCATAGAAGATGCCCTTTTTGCGGGATTTCACCGTCGCGTCCGGACTTTCCACTTCACGTTCCAACCTGAGTGGCTACCTCTTTCTGACGGAGTTTTCTTTGCGGATTCCTCACCAGCAATAGGAGGAACGCGGCGGCCGCCGCCAGCCCGCTAAAGGTGATGAGCACTATGCTGTAGCTTTGCGTAGCATCAAACACCAGGCCAGCATACCAAGGGGTCAATCCGCCTATGACGCCTATACTGTTCAAGGCGCCCCTCAAACGGGCGAACACCTTCCTCCCGTAGAACTCTCCCAGTATAGAGTAGTTGACCGGTGAGACGTTTCCCCCAAATGCGAACAACACAACGAATAAATACAGAGTTATCGCGCTCTCGCTGATGTTTAGCACGATGAATCCCAAGGCAAGGGCCACCTGGGCAACAAATAGGATGGTCTTCTTGCTCATCTTGTCTCCCAGCCAGCCCAGGACTAGAATCATTGGCACGGCTATTCCCGCGGTGATACCAACCAAGTTCGCGCCGGCTTGCTCCCCCATGCCTTTCCAAACGAACATAGGTATGGCGTGTACGCCGAGAGCCGTTTGAGTTGAAAGGCGCACTGTGGTGCTGAAGGCAATTATCCAGAAGGACGTGGTCTTGAGAGAGGCCTTGAAGTCCATGTCCACCGGCGCATTGGCGGCCACAGGCTTTGGAGCTGGCTCGTCCTCGTTCCTCTGAGTCTCTTGCGTCTCAGGGCGGTCTCCATCCGGCATCAGACCCATGGATTCCGGAGAACGTCGTATGAGCAGTGACAGCGGCAATGCGGTGGCCAGTACAAACGCGCCCAGCATAACGGATGTGTTTCGCCAGCCGTAATTCAACACCATTGCGGCTACTATGGGGGTAAAGATGGCCCAGCCTACCCTGAACGAGGAGGAGTAAACGGACATTGCCCTTGTCCGGTATCTTATGAACCATAGATTGGCAACCGCGTGCATGCACTGAAGGAAGCCCATCTGGAATCCCAGGCTTACCATGGTGATGTAGACCACAAAGAAGTACAGATAGCTGTTTGCCTGCGACAACACCAGAAGTCCAATGCCTCCCAGGACCGCTCCTATGATGATGGGAATCCTGGGTCCCCGCTTATCTATCATCCAGCCCACCACTGGGCCCTCCAGTCCTCCTTCAAAGCGGGACACTGTGAAAACCAGGGACAGAGCCGCGCTGGTCAAGCCAAGGTCTCGCTGGATGGGCAGGAAGAATACGCTGGTCACGCCCGTTTGAAGCGACCCAACCGTAACGATGATCGCCCCTATGCCAAGCAGCCACCAGCCATAGAAGATGCCCAGAGGCCCCTGTCTTGTAGCAGTCGTAGGTTGCTGCAACACGCTCTCCTGACCACGAGTGGGTCTACGCGATTCTGCTAAGAATGTATGAACCTGGAGCAGGCCCTAACGGGGGACAAATCGCAGTATATCCATAAGAGAGGCAGGTGTCACTCAGACTAGCCGATTGCAATCTAAGGCGTCACGTTCCATAATCCTGAAATCCTACAGGGATGGCGGTGTGTTGGGCATGCGCTTTGCTTTATGGTTCCTTCCGCGACGCAGCCGGAGTTCATGGCTGCTCACTTTGACCTGTACCGTCGGCGTTCTGTTCGCTATTACCCTCGCATCTCTGAGCACCCTTTACGTACGTAACTTGTCGGAGGCCGGCTTCGACCACGCCTTGTCCAACTCTCCCGGCAGCGGTTCGTTCAATCTGGAGATACTGGTTCCCACACGGCCTATCGGCGCCAGGGACTATGCCCGCTTGGATGAGTTCGTCTCAGATACCACTGAACGGCATCTTCCGGATATAGAGACCACGACCTTCCGCATGGGCCGCTCTCAAAACCTGCCATACGTGAATACTCTTGAGAGCGGCCCACCAGCAGTCAACACCGCGTTTGCCAGCTTCTTCTTTCAGGAAGGCTTCACAGACCACGCCAGGCTTATCTCAGGTCAATGGCCCGGCGACGCAACGGTGACCCGGGATGGCATTCCTTCGATTGAAGCAGTTGTAGGCACCGACGCACTTCTTGGTTTGGACTGGGATTTGGGCCGGACCGTTTACGTTGCCCCCTTTCAATCCAGCCCTGGGGAGAAGATAGCCGTGACGGTGGTTGGCCAGGTGGAACCCGCGGATGGAGAAGACCCGTTCTGGTCAGGAAACCTCTCCATGTTCCAACTGGCCGAGCAAGGGGCTTCTGTAACCGTGCATCTGTTCACCGGGACAGACACCTCCTTCAGTGGCCTGGCGGAACGCTATCCCACGCTGCTTGGCTCATTCCGGTGGAGTCTTTTCCTGGATCCGGGTGCAGTTACCTATCGGAATGCCTCGCAGCTGCACTCTTCCCTTGCAACTATTGAAACCGACTTGAACAAAAGGTTCCCGCGTTCGCTGGTTGTCAGCTCCCTTGCCAACCGGATATCCGATTACCAGCGAACACTCGCTCTGTCAAGGCTCCCCTTTCTCATACTCATCTCGCTCATATTTGGCATAGTGCTGTACTTCCTGGCGATTGCCTCCGTTGTCCTGGCCAAAGAGAGGAACAGAGAAGTGGTCTTGCTCAGAAGCCGGGGCGTCAGCTTAAATCAAAGCAGTTTCTATCTGCCGTTTGTAGAAGCCGCTGTAGTTGTCCTTCCCGGCGTCCTGCTGGGCCCTGTTCTGGGCTGGATATTAGCCGGCCTGCTTCCCACGGGAGCGGAGCGAGCCACTGTATTTTCATATCCCCTCTCGCTTTCCGCGTTCCTGGTTTCCGTTGTCGCCGGAGCTGTTGTTCTCTTGATATATCTAACGGCCAGTTTTGCTGTTTCTGTTAGGACTCCCCTCATACCCCTGCGAAAAAGCCAGTTCCTCAATAGACCTGGCAGATTGCGATATGCCGTGGAACTTCTTGTTCTGGTCGTGGCCGGCGTGGTTTGGTGGCAGTTGAGAAGCCGCGGGAGCTTCTCATCCGAAGAAATCACCGGTGCAGGATTGAGCTTCGACCTCACCCTGCTGCTGGCTCCCGCCTTCCTCATGCTCGCCGCCGGGTTGCTAATTTCACGTCTTTTGCCTTTTCTGTTTCTTGCTTTATCGCGGCTATTTGGGGATTTGGCCCCCTTCTGGCTAATCGACTCGTTCAGACGGATCTACCGGGACTACTCCGGCTACGTTCCCCTCTTTCTGTTAACCCTCTTCATTGCGGCCCTTGCTATTTTCAGCGCCAACTATGCCGCCACACTGGCTCAAAGTCACGCCGACCAAGCCAGGTACTCCCTAGGTGGGGAAATCGTCGTCCGTTTGCCTTTCGCTCATTCAGGGAATGTGCAATCCATTTCTCAAAGCCTGGAGGCAGACCCTTCGATCAGAGCAGCCTCGCCCGTGTACCGTGGTTCCGCTTTTGAGGGTGGCGGTTCAAGCGGAGTTACCTATTCGCTGCTTAGCCTCGATTCCTCCCGCTTGCCCCTTGTATCCTGGTTCCGCGAAGACTTTGCTGAGAAAGAACTATCCGAGCTTGCCTTTGCCTTGCGGGTTTCCGCACCTCCTTTCCAGGGCGTATCCCTGCCTGGGACCCCGGATAGAATCGGCGTATGGACAAGTTCGGACAGAGCCTATCCTAATTACACGCTTCGCGTGCTTCTACAGGACTCCACGGGCCGGTATGAGACTCTGCGCTTGGGGAATCTGGGCAACACGGATTGGAACGTCAAGGTTGCCGAGCTTTCTCAGATCCCGGGAATGCAGCCCCCGTTGACACTGATTGGCATATACGTATCCGGAGGGCAGCTTGTGGGTTATGGAGGCGGAGTCATTCAACTGGACGACGTTTTTGTGTCCACCGGTGACGAAACACAAACCATTGAGGACTTCGAGTCGGCTAGACCTTGGACCGTATTCCCCAACGCGGGGTTGACCAAAGACGAGGTGTCGTATACGTCTCAGGCGCGCTCGGGGGGGCAAAGCCTCAGATACACCTGGACGGAACCCATTACCACAGAGACCAGGGGCGTCCTTGCATCGCCGGCGCCTATGCCCATCCCTGCCATCGGAGGTCCGGGGCTGAGCGTAGATCAGGAGCTGGTGGTGCGCGTCGAGGGGAGACCGGTGGGCTTTAGGATAGTGGAGTCGGCGGATTACTTCCCAACGCTTTTCCCAACCGGCGGCCGCTTCCTCATTACAGACATAGGCCATCTGAGCGCTTACTTTGAGCTTCTCCCCTTAACTGGGCCCATTAGACCCGGCGAACTGTGGCTTGGGCCAGTTGACAATGAAGCTATTGAGAGCGTTGTCCATGAAGCCTTGCCAACCGCCGTTGTGGTTGATCAAGAGGCGGAGGTTTCTGCAAGTAAGTCCAATCCTTGGGCTTCAAGCTTTTGGAGCGGCCTTTCCATAATAATAGTTGCTACTATTGTGGTGGTGTTTACCGCTGGTCTGGTCATCTACGCCATTATCGCAATCAACGGGATGAGAGTGGAGTTGGGCCTGTTGCAAAACATGGGTCTATCACGCCGCCAGCTTGCGCTTTCCGTGGCTTTGGAAAGGCTGGCTGTCCCTCTGCTGGGCCTGGTTTCTGGAGTATGGATCGGCGCTTGGACAAGCCGATGGAGCCTGAGTTTTCTCGAAATAACGCCTGGCGGACGACCTCTAGTGCCACCATTAGAGCTGGTAGCCGACCAGCCATTTGTCGCTATTGTGCTCGCAGCAGCATTGACTGCCGCCGCCTTGGCGGCGTTCATAGCTGTTATTACCATCAATAGATTGAGCTTGAGAGAGCTTCTGCGGGTCGAGGAATAAATGGATCTGACTGCGCTCATAAAGTTTGCGGTTCTCATAGCGCTCAGACGGACCGTCTCCGACTGGCGGCTTCAGGTGGCGGCCGCTTTTGGCATGTTGCTGGCGGTTGCCCTAATGGCCTCTGGGGTCATCTACTCGCAGGCACTGGCCGAAACCGCCCTTAGAAACACTTTGGTCAACGTGCCGGAGGAGGACCTGAACATCACCTTTCGTACGTTCCATAACCTGGAAAGACCTACCCTAGAGGCCAGCGAACGTTACGTGGAGGAGCGGATCAGGCGTCCCCTCAGCCCATACGTCGGCAATGACGTTCTGCTCATCCAAACGTCGACGCTGTTTCTATCCGGCTTGCCGCAGCTTGAGCTAGAGAGTTCAAGCCGACCTCGGAGCTCGTTGCAGGCAATATCGGATTTGCCCAGTCACGTTCAGATAACTGAAGGCCGGATGCCTAGGACGAGCTCCGGTGAAATAGAAGTGCTCATAGATTCCCCCGGAGCTTCCGCTCTTTCACTTTCAGCTGGTGACCGGTTTCAGGCCTTCCGCCCCGGCAGTAACCGCGGCGAAACGGTTACCGTCATGGTTTCAGGGATCTTTAAGCCTTCAGAGCCAGACGCACATTACTGGGCTATAGGCACATGGGACAGATTTACAAATGTGGAGCGGCAGTGGATTGCTCTTCCTCTATACACAACCCATCAAAACCTTCTCCAGGTACTGCCCGACTCTATCAACGCTCTGCTGTCGGATTTCGTCTGGCTCTTCTTCACGGATGTGCCCGGACTGAGCGCCTCTGAGGTAGAGGCATTGCAGGCCGTATTGCACGGCATCACCCTCGACCTTCGCTCCAACGTGCCCAACTCCAACTGGAGGACTGAACTGGACGAGGTGCTGGCTCGCTATTCTTCGCTGCTGCTGTTAGCCAGGGTGCCTCTATTCCTAATGGTCTTTCTTGTGGTGAGCGTTCTCTTGTACTACATGTTTCTCATTGCCGGTCTGATTGGACGAGTCCGCACCTCTGAAGTGGCCGTATTTCGCAGTCGCGGGGCCTCTACTTTACAAGTTGGGCTGGTCATACTGGTGGAAGGACTGATCATGGCGCTGCCCGCCGTGGTCGCCGGCCCATTCGTGGCACAGGCCCTTGTGCTGTTCACAGGACGCCTTTTCCCAGTGGCTTCCGGAGTACAGGGTCTGGCCGTGAGCGGTCTATCTCTCTCTACCTTTGCCCTTGGGGCAGTGGGCGCCGCATTTACGGTAGCCGTGTTTACCGCCACTATTCTAAGGTCGGCTAGCAAGGGTATAGTCTCCCTTCAGTCATCCTCTGCCAGGCCGCCTGAGGTTCCGTTCATTCATCGCTACTACATTGACGTTGTTCTTCTTGTGGTCATTAGTCTCTTGTGGTGGCAGCTCAGATATAGAGGCTCCTTTCTCATCCAACCCGCGCCCGGCAGCCCCGCGCAGATAGATATCACGTTGCTTCTGGGCCCAATACTGGGGGTGTTTGCAGCCGGTTTGCTTGTGCTGCGTCTTGTTCCCCTGGTGCTCAGAACCGCCGCTCTCATTGCCGAGCCCCTTGGCCCCGTATGGATTGTACATGCTTTGAACCGAGTTGCCCGGGACCCTATTCCTTCAGGCTCGCTGCTGGTCCTGCTGGCATTGGCCGCCTCTCTTGGCATGTTGGGCTCCTCTATCCTGTCTACTTTGGAACGCAGCCAGGAGGAACAAGCGCGTTACCAGGCTGGCGCAGATCTACGAGCGGAGTATGAGTTGGATGATCAGCTGCCGGGCGAGCAAAACGTGGCGGGCGCCGTTGCCGCCATTCCAGGAGTTGCAGCGGCGGCTGAAGTAATGCGTTTGGATACACGCGTTACCACCGAAGCCTTCGGCAGTCCCGCCGTTCTTCTTGCCGTGGATACCGACTCGTTCTCGGATGCGGCTTGGGTTCGCCCTGATATCTTGAACAACTCTTTGAGAGAGAACCTACAACGCCCCGATGAGTCAAACAGTCGATCGGAAGGCATCCCTCTTCCTTGGGACGCCACTGCAATTGGCGTCTGGGTACAGGCGGGCAGGGTGTCTCCTGGAGCCCTGCTCATAGCCAGAATGCAGGACGGCACAGGCGCCTACTTCGATATGAGAATAGGTGAGGTCGCCGGCCAGGGATGGCGCTACATTGAGGAGCCCATCCCCTCTACAAGGTCTGCAACCCGCACCTATACGGAACGCGTACTACAGCCACCGTTCACCCTTCGTGCCCTCTGGCTGGGAGGGCGCAGGGTGGGCGCCGGAGGAGGCGTCGTTTTCCTGGACCGAATCCAAGCCGTCACACCGGCCGGCCCCGTTGAGCTGGCTTCCTTCCAGAGCGTAGACGGGTGGCGGCCCCTGGAAGACCCTTCTGCCCCGGGCCTATACACTCTGGATATCAGCGAAGCCGTGACTCGCGTCGGCAGTCCCAGCGCGGCTTTTACGTGGGTAGAAAGCGGCCTTACTCTCAGGGGTATAAGGCCGGGGACTACGGAGATGTTAGTGCCAGCCCTTGTCAGCAGGGAACTGGCCCACAGCGTTGACGAAGGCGAGGTCATTCTGGCATTTGTAGGTTCTACGTCTGTCCCCCTCATGGTCAGCGGCACGATTGAATTCTTCCCAACTTTGGATCCCAGAGAATCACCGTTCCTTGTTGCCGACCTAGATGCTTTGCTCGACTACCTGTATATGCATGGGAACCGTCTCATCGGTGGGGACACGGAGGTTTGGGTGCGGTTGGACGGTACCGTTTCCTCCACGTCTATAGCGGCCTCGATAGAGGATGCGGGCTGGCCTGTCGCCGATGGCTATCACGCCTCGACCATGGTGGAGGCAAGGACTTCGGATCCGTTGCTCACCGCCGGCTGGAGCGGGCTTCTAGCCCTCTCATTCCTTGCTGTAGTGATGGCTGGCGCCTCCAGTTTGATACTCTACACATACATCGATGCACGGGAGCGTCTGGGTGAGTTTGCAGTTCTGAGGAGCCTTGGATTCTCAAGGTTGCAGGTGAACGGCATAGTCTGGTTCAATCTTGCCATCACGTTCATATTCGGCTTGGCAGCCGGGACACTGGGCGGCCAGTTGCTGGGAATTGCCGTCCTGCCGCTCTTGGAGGTGGCAGAGGACGGTTCCAGGATCACGCCTCCCATGCTTTTGCAGAACAACTGGCCGGCAGTAGTTTTTTCGTACCTTGTACTCGGCGCCGCTACCCTGATAACCGTGGCCATACTAGCCTGGGCCCTTGGGAAACTGGAACTGCAGCGCCTGCTTAGAGTCGTGGATGCATAGATTAGCCTGGGAGGTTGCTCTTGGAAGAAAGAACGCCATATATCGTCTGCCAGGACCTGTTCAAGACATACAAAGGCGCCGGACTGGAAGTGGTGGCCTTGCGCGGCCTGGACTTGGAGGTGATGCAAGGAGAGTTCCTCGGGATCATCGGTTTTAGCGGATCCGGCAAGACAACGCTGCTGAACGTGCTGGCAGGCCTGGACACTCCGTCATCAGGCCAGGCCATGGTGGGCCAGCGAGACTTGCTCAACATGTCGGAAAGCGACCGTGTTGCCTATAGACGCAAGGAAATTGGATTTGTCTGGCAGAGTACCTCACGGAACCTGTTGCCTTATCTCAAAGCCATAGAGAACGTGGAATTGCCGATGGCTATAGTGGGACGCTCCAGCGCTGAAAGACGTGAGCGGGCTATGGACCTCCTCACAACCCTTGGCTTGGGGGGAAAGGCGTTCAGGTTCCCGAATCAGCTATCCGGAGGGGAGCAGCAGAGGGTTGCCATTGCCGTTGCCCTGGCTAATCAACCGGGCATGGTGCTTGCCGATGAGCCCACCGGAGAGCTTGACACCAGGACGGCCGATGAGGTGCTCCAGGCCCTTCAGGACGTATGCCTCAGCTATGGCGTAACCGTAGTGGTGGTCACGCACTATGCGGGAACGGCGCGTTTCGCCGACCGGGTGGTGCAGATCCGCGATGGCAGGATAGTATCGGAGTCCGTCTCTCAGCGCAGTTTTCGCCGTACCGGTGAAGTGGTCAAAGAGGAGTTCTTGGTGGTTGACAAGGCGGGACGCATCCAGCTGCCGCCGGAATCTCTGGACAAGCTTGGTTCCAATGGCCGAGCCCGCCTGTCCATAGGTCCTGATGGCGTAGTGCTCAAGCCGCAAGGAAGGGACGAATGAGGAGCGTCAGTTACCTTGAGACTGTTATAGAAACGCACGGTCTAACCCGTTTGTTTGGCTCCGGAGACAACCGGGTGTTTGCCGTAAGGGATCTGACCTTCAGCATACAACCTGGCGAGTTTGTCGTCTTGTTGGGCAGGTCCGGTTCGGGCAAGACAACGCTTCTTAATTTGCTGGGCGGTCTGGATGCGCCCACAGAGGGCCGCGTTGTCTTTGCCGGTCGTGACCTATCCTCCCTGTCTGAATCTGAGATAACTGAGATGCGTAGAAGAGAAGTGGGCTACGTTTTCCAGGGTTACGGACTTCTGCCCCTTCTTTCAGCCTATGAAAACGTGGAGCTGCCCCTCCGCATCAACGGCATCCCCAGACGTGAACGACGGCATCGTGTCGAAGAGCTTTTGGCATTGGTGGGACTCCTGCCCCGCTCCAGCCATAGACCGTACGAGCTATCAGGTGGTGAGCAGCAACGCGTGGCTATTGCAAGATCCCTGGCTATCAGGCCTTCCCTGCTGCTGGCGGACGAACCCACAGGTGATTTGGATTCCGCCACGGGCATGAATATAGCCACGTTGATGAGAGACCTTGCCAAGGACGAGGGCATCACCTTTGTTGCCGCCACACATGATCTCAGGCTAGCCGGACTGGCCGACAGAGTGCTTCAGATGGTGGATGGCGCCTTCTCTGAGGATAGCGTGCCGCTTGGACGGCATTGAAGGCCGGCTGAAACAATCCGTCGCAACTCCACCTGTTACCCACGCTGGCGTTCTGCTTCTATCTCTTTGACGGCTTGTCTAGCTACTTGCACGCCAAGCCGTATGCTGTAGTTGGTGCCGCGGTCTTCAGGGTATACCTGGCTCATGGAGGCCAACCAGAGCCTCTCGACCGGTGTCTTTGTTTCCGGCATGCGCTCTCTGTAGTTTACCTCGATAATCGGCTGGGCCGCCGGCTCCCTGTGCAAGTAGTGCCGCTCGATCCACGATTCTTCAAAATCGGGGTTGATTCTTTTCAAGGCGGACTTGTATTCGTTGACAATCTCGTCATCGTTCATGTTCCACCTTCTATCGCTTCTATCCACGTAGTCCGCCGTGTAGATAATGTGCTTCCCTCCGTACTCGGAAGGCGGCACCAGGTTCGTCTGCTCCAGGACCAGCAGGAACGGCATATCACGGTCGCCCATGTTCAACCAGTAGATGGGCGACAGGCTCTGCTTCAATACCCAGATCACCGCAATGGCTCCTTCGTACTCCACTGCTTGCAGCTTTGCCACGTATCCTTGCGGGAGGTCAATCAGACGGGGCAGAGTAAAGCTGGGCACCGTGGCTATTATCAGATCAAAGCTTTGTTCCGTTGCGTTGCCTTCGGCGTCTTGTATTGCCAGCCCCGTGGCGCGCCCATTCCGGGTGAGTATCTTAGAAACCGACGTACCCGTGTGTAATTCACCACCTGAGGCGCTGATCCGCCTTTCCATCTCGTCTATCAAAACTCCCCAGCTTCCTCTTATGTATCCCAGCCTCTCTTTGAAAGTTCTGTCTCTGGACTTTGTCCTGGTAGCGAACTTGCTCCATAACCAGGGCATGCCGATTTTGTCGTAGTAGCTGGAGAACTTACCCTTGAGCAGAGGCTCCCAGATAACCTCGTAGTTTCGCTTCCCTGCCCAGCGTTTTATATATCCGGCTGCCGTAACGTTCTCGAACTTCTGCCAGTTTTTCACCCGCTGTAGGTAGAGGGTGACCAGTCCCATCCGTATGCGGTCTAGTAGTCCTACGGGCTTGAACCGCAGCAGGTCCATGGGGCCTGAGAAGGGATAGATCCTGCCTTTGTGGAACCAGCCTGTCTTAGACTCCTTCCAGACAAGGGTATCGCCCAGGCCCAGTTCGTGTAGTAGATCGATGATAGTCGTATCCGATAGGAAAAGATGATGATAGAACCGCTCCAGCCTTCCTCCACCCACGTCGAACGTGGAAGCCAGTCCTCCTAGGAACGGCGCCCTCTCGTAGATGACAACTTGGTGACCGCTTTTGGACAGTTCGTAGCCGGCGCCCAGGCCACCCACGCCGCCACCGATTATGCCCACCTTCAAGATGCTTCCTCAGCACGGGGAATGGTTCGTTCGGTGGGTCGCGCTTCGCTCATTCTGACTATCTTACCCAGCGAGTCCTCTCCCAGCCAGAGATAGACGAACCCGGCCAGAGTGATGGGTATGAGGAGCGTAGCGTGCAGCACTATTGCGTATGCGGCGGCAACCGTTCCTTCAACCCCCAGCACCACCAAGGCCGATGTCGCGAACAGCTCGAAGGGACCTATGGCTCCCTGCGACGACGGCAGCGCCGTAGCCAGGTTGGATATGGCGGTTACTGCTATCATCGCCACTATCATCATGCCTGGGCCGCCCAGAGCCGGCGCCAGATCAAACGAGTGCCCTATTACGTAGTACATGGCGACTTCACCGAACCACACCGGCAGCGACAGGACGAACAACATGCTCAAACGCTTGGAGTCCTTCAACGCCTCCAGCCCGTCAATGCCTTTTTCCACCACCTCTCTGACCACCACCTGCAATCTCCCGGGAAGAGGAGCGGTTGTCCATCTCACCGTCACCAGTATCCAGCGAGGGTGGTTTGCCGTGAACCAGACCAGGCCCATTGCTCCAAGGAACGGTATTGTTGTACCCGCCACCATTATCTGCCATGGAATACCTGTGTCCTCTGCCACACCTTCAATAAGGCCTAGCGGCAGGAAAGGGGACACCGCAACAAGCAGAATGAGCAGGACGACTCCGTCCATGATTCGTTCTACGGCTACGGTGGCCAGCGTGGCCGATTTGCTCACGTCCTCTCGCTGGCCTAGATAGTAGCTGCGAACGATCTCACCCATGCGCACCGGCAGAATATTGTTCGCCATGTAGCCTACGATGACTACAGGGAACAGCCTGCCCGTGCCAATCCGCTTCATTGGCGCAAGGAGCAATCTCCACCTAACGGTACGGAAGACCACCGCTATGGCAAAGTAAAGGGCCACTCCGGGTAAGAGATAAAGATAGTTGGCTTCCCTGAGATGCGTCACCATCTGAGAGAGGTCTATTTGCCAAAACAACAGCCCCAGGAAAAAGACGCTGATGGTTAGGCCAATCCAAAAACGACGGTTGATCATTGGTTCAAGTATAAATGCGTTATGCCAACCGCGTACAGTGAAGGATAGAAATCCCGATCAGCACTGTGACTGCTTGGCTGCTTCAACTCCGATCGGTCCTGTGTCGAAACCGGCGGGGAAGTAGGCATATCCGTCGGAGGAACCCAGGCCGGCCGGCATCTCGCGGTTCCAGAAATAGCTGACCACCGTACACCACGATTCCCTGCTGCTAAGTCCTGAGGCCAGCGTGGCAGGCGTCAGTTCCCTGTAGTTCTCAGGGAACCACCATCTATGTTTGTACCGTTCTCCTTCTTGGAACCTGGTAAGGTATCGCGCCGCTGACGGTTGGTTCCGCGCCGATAGGAGCACCACGTCAGCTTCCGGCGATTGTGTCAAGTTCTGGCAGCCCGAGTCGCTGCTCCAACACGGGTAGCCTACGTTACTGTAGTTTCGCAAGTACCAGGCCCAAGGCCAGCTGTAGCCGTCCGAGCTATCCACTCTTACGCTGACGTCCCTGCCCTTCCCCGTTTCTTCTCCAAGCCGTTCAATGTTGTCCATTATGTCGGGTATATCGGGCGCAGTCTGCGTGTAGACCAGCATTTCCACGGGGACGTCTGCATTGGCGTACGCCGCACGGAACGACGACGGTACAGCCACCGCCGTCATTGCCAGGGCCAGTGAAAGACCGACCAGTGCCCTGCCCTTGTTTCCGCCTATCTTGAACAGAAGGTAGATTGAGCTTGCCAGCAGCAGAGCGATAATCAGCCCCACCGCTGCTGTCTCCGTTGCACTGAATGAGTTTTCCCCGGGCAGTGCTTGTGCCAGCCCCCAGACCATTAACAGCATCAGCGAACCTATGCTCAAAGATAGTGCTATGGCCGGCCAGTGGACTCGCTGCGGCAGTGGTTTGGGCGCCGTTTCCATATCCGATCCCTCGGTTCCTTCGACCGGGGGATCGAGTTCTGGCAAGGCCGGCTTTGCCCATGGCTTACTGTCCCAGAGTTGTCCCAGCAGCTTTCCCGCTAGTACCAAGAACGGCAACGAGACATTTACCAGCAGCCAGGGCATCTTTTCACTGGCATAGGTGTAGAGGAGGAAATTGACCACCGCCCAGTACACCAAGAAACGGCTGAAAGAATCACCGCGTCGTGCAAACAGCAATATGGCTATGCCGCCAAACACCATGGCTAGAAATTCGTAATTCAGGCCAATTAGGATGTAGTAGTACCAGGGCTGCGCTCCCCTTGCCACGTCTTGCTGTACTATCCAGTACCCCAGCGATTGCCAGATGCCAGTGCCCAGACCGACGGGGTTGGTGAAGAAAGAGGTATGCAGCAAGGCCCAGATGGTGAGGAAAACTCCAAAGCTGACCAGCCACCAACCCTTGCGCCAAATCCCCACCCCTATAGCTCCAACAGACAGCCCTACTACGGCAACCGGCGGGAAGTAGTCCATTGGGCTGTTGCCGGTGACCGCACCTATTCCCGTCATCAAAAGGAACAGCCCCAATCCCCATGCTACGGCAAAGGCCAGCCAGGCCAGGGAGCCGTTGCCCTTCCATCTCAGGCCAATTACAGCCGATGTTATCGACAGTACCGCGACTACGGCAAAGGCCACGAACAGCCCGCTTCCTATGGGTATGCCGTGAGGAGCTACGCTGCTGTCCGGATTGGCCAGGGTAAGCCCCAGTGTGTTCTGGAAGATGGCTATGCCTGCCCCCGCCAATGGTAGGGTCAGGGCGCCTATTAAGACCACCAGGTCTCCTGATCTGGAAAAGCTCCTCAGAGACTTGCGTCCTATCAGCCAGGGCAAGACGTCCCGGGCGGCGCGTATCAGCAGGTAGCTGCCCAGGACGCCCACCACTATGAAAGTGCTCTCCTTTGTGGAGAACGACAGCGCCAGCACTGCTGCTATTCCTACTAGATATCTGGGTTTGCCGCTGTCCAGGTAGCGCCATATGAAGCCTATGCACAACATAACCCAGACCGCCATGTAGATGTCATTGCGGGCAAAGCGGGAGAAGTAAAGAAACGATGGCGAAAGGGTGAGCAGAACCGAGGTGACCAAAGCCCCGCTGCGGCCCAGATATGGACGGAGCAGAATTGGAGTGCCTACCAGGACCACTCCGAATATCGCTGGGAGTAGTCGCGCCGTGAAATCGGAATCCCACGACAGCCAGAAAATGGCCGCCGTACCAAAGAACTGGAACGGGCCGTGCATCAATGGGTTGTGCAAGTAGCCTCTGCCGTCGTACAGGTACCAGGAATACACCGCATGCAGGCTTTCATCGTGATGAAGCGCCTGTCCTCCCAGGTCCCATAGCCGCAGGGCCAGCGCCAGGATCAGAATCACACCGTACGCACCGACCTCCCAGCGGCGCCAGGGAGCGTCGCTACGTCCATTTGCATCCGTCGTTGCTTCCAGTGGAGGCGTTTCCTCCTTAGGTTCGACGACGGCTATTGCTGGGGTGCCGGTCTTGTCATCCCACACGGTAGATCAGCATCTCTCCCGGATCTATTGAATCGATAAGGCTGGGGAAAACCAACTCGCCAAGTTGCTCAAATTTGCTCAATCCTTCGCTGCCGTATTTTGCCATTTCCCGCGGGCCTACTATCACGTAACTTATCCGGTACTTGTCCAGGATTCGCCTGGCCTCTTCCAAGCTGGCTGTCTGATAAAGAGCGCGCACGTCCTCCTCACGACCTTCGAACAACTTTGTCGAACCGCGCCACTGTTCTTCGTGGAATCTCCACCCCAGTACCGTTGGAATGCCGGTGCTGGAAGATATCCTGCCATACTCCGAATAGGAGTCTCCCACGGCCTCCACAATTCTATCATCAGCTACCGCATTCTCTTTGAGCCACTGGATCCCAATCCGTTCCGAGGGGTTGGACGCCTCTATGTATGCTAAGCCATCCAGGGTCGCATTTCCAGAAGTCACGGACGATTTGGTGTACGCCGCCGATAGCGGATAGTAGAACGATGCCAGTACTCCCACTGCAAGCACTCCTGCCCATCCGTACGCTGCCAGACGCAGCACCGGGTTCATTCCATTGAAACGGGAGACCATATAGTACAGAGCGAATGCACCTACTACGGCGAACAACGCCCACGCCTGATAAGATAGTTTGAACACTGTGTTCATGCGGTTGCCGAACAGGTCCAAAATACGGAAGAGCTCCGGCCCCATGACCAGCAACAAGGCCACCGACGCCATTGTCAAGGCAAAGGTCAGGGCTAGGGCGGCTTGGCGTACGCCGTCTTCCATGCCGTTGGCGCTGGTACGGGCTCGCAACAATGCTGCGTAAACAGACATGGCCGCCAGTAAAGCAACCGGTAGTATGTGAATCAGCCGGCCCCAGGCCATACCTATCGTTTCTGGGATATCCCAGACCAGCACTCCTTGGAACAGAGACCAGAGTATCCATGGCAAGAGTGCTATAGCAAGCGAGACTGCAATAGCTTCGATTCGCCTGCGGCCGTTCCCTTGTCGCGTTAGCGTTGCCGTCTCCCAAAGCAGGAATGGCACCACTATGGCTAGGAACAGCCCCCATATCATGAAGAAATGAAACGGCCTTGTTACGTATTCGTCAACGGGCAGGACGCCGCTTGCCTGGCTTTGAAACGAGAAGTAGAACGGAAGGTAGAGAGCAACAGCCAGCACTAGCACGGACGCTGCAACGGTCAGTCCTGCTGAAAGCCCACGCCAAACCGACCTACCCTGACTGTAGCCCTTAATCGCGGTTATTCCCAAAAAGGCGGCTCCAAATACCGCAATATCCACGAAGTTTATGAAGGCCAGCGCTCCCAGGAACAGCCCCATGATCCCCAATGAGATCAGAGTGTTGTAGGCTGGCAATCCCCATCGCATTCCTAGCCGTATGGGCGATACTATGAAGTTCAGCATCAACCCCATCCAAGCAAGTAAAAAGGGCAGGCTCATTACGTGGGGATGCAAGTCGCCTAGAAGGAAGCTGAAGAATGGGAACTCCGTGATGGTGTAATCTCTACTGGAGCCGTCTTCCACGGTATCTATTACCCGTGTTGCCCGCCACCACCACCAGCCGGACTCCGTGGGGTACCACTCGGAGGACTGTTGAGGGCCGTCCAAGTCCTTGATATCCACCCATTCCCAGAAGCGCGGCGTACCCCCGCCTCCCGCTCGCACCAGCTCAAGGCCGCTCACCAGGTTGGCGATGCCCAGCAGCAAGAAGATTGCCGCGGAACCTGTAATCAAGGCGCTGACGAGCCTTCCCCCCGCTAGTCTCACCAGGTTATAGGCGAGGCCAAAGATAACCGTTGCCGCCATTCCCGCCACGGTAGCCAGCGCCAGGTTGTAGCCCACTGACGTTGACACCTCGGCCAGGCGGCTCACTCCCCCAAAGATCAAATAGCCCAGGTAGTAGTAGCTGACGCTTTCCCCGGCCAACCAGGGGTCCCGGGGTGGGAAGTGCTCGCTGGATGCAGCAGCGTTCAAAAAGGCAAGATCCATGGGCTGTTCTGTGTGATTTATGCCCGGATCGTATACTTTGATTAGCACCCAGATTGAAAAGACGATGATGAAAACCGCCTCCATGATGATCAGGGCGTCTTGCTCTCGCCTGTAGAATGAAACTATCTCGGATCGATATCGCCTAAACAACCAAACCGAAACAGCAATCAGCAGGACCAAGATCAGCCAGATGGTGAGAGTGCTGTTGGGTATGAATGGCGTAGACGCCAGCAGCCAGAGAGGATAAAAAACCAGCAGTAGAGCAACGGGCTTGGCCAAACTGTAGCCACGGTCCGGCAGCCACGGAGTGAGGTAGTACACAATGGGTAGAGCTATGATGCCGATGAGCTCTATCGCAATTAGCCAGGTTAGAAAGTCAATCACTTTTTATAAATCAGGTGGCGACGTGTAATCAGCTTAGGCCACTATTTCCGCGCTGCTTGAAGCGAAGAGCGCTTCCACGAATGTCTCCGGCTCAAACGGTGACAGAGCGCCGGCGTCCTCACCGGTTCCAATGAAAAGCACCGGCAAACCCAGCTGCTCTCCTATAGCAAAGACAATTCCTCCCTTGGCCGTGCCATCCAACTTGGCCAGAAGCACCCCGTCACACTTCACCGCTTCGGTAAATGCCCTGGCTTGCGCTAGACCGTTCTGACCGGTTGTCGCGTCAAGCACAAGGACGGTCAGGTGAGGCGCATCGGGGTCCTGTCTCTCCAGTACTCTTCTGATTTTCTTCAGTTCCTCCATAAGGTTGCTCTTAGTATGGAGCCGTCCTGCAGTATCTATTATCACCACATCGGCATTGCGGCCTTTTCCTGCTTGCAAGGCGTCGAAGGCCACCGCGGCGGGGTCTCCCCCGGGCTGATTGGCCACCACCTCTGCCCCCAGTCTCCCGGCCCACGTCTGCAGTTGCTCTATAGCAGCGGCTCGGAACGTATCTGCCGCACCCAATATCACCTTGTCACCCGACTCCTGATACATCCTGGCCAGCTTGGCAATGCTCGTTGTTTTACCGGAGCCATTGACTCCCACCACCAGGATCACCAGCGGCTTGGAACGTATTCCGCTTTCTTCAAATATACGGTTCGCCTGTCCTGCAGGCTCTTTCAGCAAGGACAGCAGTTCCTGCTTGACGGCCTGCAGAGCCGCCGGTGCGCCTCCGGCGCCGGTTTGCTCCCTGGCTCGTTCCACAAGCCCCAAAGTAGTGTTTACGCCTACGTCCGACGATATCAGCGCTTCCTCTAACTCTTCCCAGGTCTCGCTGGATATCCGGTTGCTTTGAAAAAGCTGTGATACACGGCTGAACCACGTGTCCCTGGTACGGCGTATCCCCTGCTCCGTGTTCTCGGGTGTTCTCTTACCGCGGCTGAACAGTCTCAAAGTGCGTGCCTCATATGGACGGAGTTCAGTCATCATAGCACTCGCTTGTTTCAGACCGCTATGGTGAACCTACCGGACGTTAGTTTGAATCATTATTCGTGTACCGGCGTATCATCATGTTCCCAGCTTCTTCAAGGCTAGGCGCGCCGCTTCTTGCTCGGCGTCCAGTTTCCGTCTTCCCTGGCCTTTGCCAAGAACGTCTTCGTCCACCAGTACTTCAACTACAAACATTTGCCGGTGCGCCGGCCCTTCCGAGCCGACCAGCCTATACGTTGGTGAGGCCTTTCCCAGGCGGTGTACAGCCGCTTGCAGGCTGGACTTGGGGTTGCCTGCTCCTTCCGATCCTATCTCAGACAGTTCCGACTTGAGCATGCTCAATGCCAGCTTTTGTGCGGCGTGGTAGCCGCGGTCAAGAAGCGCCGCGCCCAGCAGCGCTTCCAGGGCCGCAGCCAGGTTGGATTCCCGGTTATCTCCTCCACTGGCGATCTCTCCCTGCCCCAGCAACAAATGCTTGCCTATGTCCAAGCGCCTGGCTACTCTGGCCAGTGTCCTGCCGCTTACTATCTGAGAACGCATCTCCGTGAGCAATCCCTCATCCACGGAAGGGTGCTTTTGATACAGTGTCAGCGCTACGAAAGCATCTAAGAACGCGTCTCCCAAGAACTCCATTCTCTGGTTGGATTCGCCGGATTCGGGATGCTCATTCACATAGGAAGGGTGTCTTAGCGCTTGCTCCAGCAGACTTTTGTTCCTGAAGGATAAACCCAGTTTGGCCTCAATTATGTTGGTGTCTACGTTCATACTTTGACCATTTTCCCGGAGTATTGTACCTATATAGCGTAGCAGCCTGTCTATAATAGAACCATGTTTGAACCTGCAATCCTCAAGACCAAGTTGGACAGAACCCTGGGTCAGCTTCGCAGCGATATTCTAAGCGAAGCGGTGGAGATAGGCGCGAAGCATGGCGTCCCTATCTATCTGGTGGGAGGCGCCGTTCGCGACCTGCTCATGGGCGAGCCTGCAGTAGACTTGGACATCATTGTGGAGAGAGACGCCTCCACTGTAGCGCATGCGCTGGCGGCCAAGCTGTCGGGAAGGGTTGTTTCCAGTTCCCAGTTTGGCACGTTCAAAGTAGAAATGACCGGGGAATCCGTGGACGTGGTCACTTCCCGTCGTGAGACCTACCGTAGACCGGGCGCCTTGCCCACTGTTTCCCCCAGCCCTATAGATGACGACCTTCAACGCCGCGATTTCACCATCAACGCCATGGCTCTCAGGCTAGCGCCTGGGCCAGTTGTCATCCTGGATCCCTGTAAAGGCCAAGATGACATCCGTTCGCAGACTATCCGCGTACTCCATAACGGCAGCTTCCGCGATGATGCCACCAGAATGCTCAGGGCCATACGGTATGAGCAGCGTCTAAGCTTCAGACTAAGCCATGAAACGGAGGCGCTGCTCATATCTAACACCTCATATCTTGATACAATAAGCAGCGACCGTATACGACGCGAGATGAGTGTCATTTTCAAAGAGGAGAAGGCCCCTGTAATCTTGCTTCGTGCTGCTCGCTTGGGCCTGCTTGCGGTCCTGTACCGACATCTTCCATCTGAAGAAGAGTTGGAGTGCAGACTGTCGGCCATACTGACATCTGTCCATACCAGAAATCCCTGGTCACACCTAGCTTTGCTGGCCGCTACTATGAATGAATCACAGGCGGAAGGGTTCATCCAACGGCTGAAAATGCCTCTATCTGAAGCCAAGGCAGTGAGAGATTCTGTTAAGGCCAGGATCGCTGTTGCGTCGTTGGATCCCGAAGAGTCGCCTTCCCGAATTGTTGCCGCGCTCCAAGGTTTAGACCCGCACGCCCTGCGAGTGACGGCCTTGCTCTCCCGGGGTGAAGCTTCGTCCGGTCTAGTCCTGCGCTACTTGAACGAATGGCGGCACGTGAAGCCACGCCTCAACGGACGTGATTTGGCCCGCCTTGGCATACCTCAGGGCCCACGGGTTGGACTGTTGCTAGAGCGGCTGCGTGACGCCCGCATCAGGGGAGAAATCTCCACCAGAGAAGAAGAGGAGGCTTTTGTAAGAAGACTGGCTGAGCAGTAGCCCAAGCCTACAACAGGTCTGAATTTCCTGCCATGAAACGTTGGATTCTCGTAGCATTCTTCCCCATGATCTGCGTAACTCTCTTGGGTTGCGCTTCCGAGTCGACGCTTGGAACGGACGAAACACTGGTTACCTTCCCCACTTTGATAGCCTCCGTAACACCTGTGTTGCCCACTCCTATCCCAAGGCCGACTCTTTCGCCCACTCCCACCCCTCTGCCAGACATTCAGGCCACGATCAGGGCCGGTGTTCGAGCAACTATCGACAACATACCCACGCCTACGTTCACCCCCACCCATACCTTTACGCCAACTCCCACGTCCATATCTACGCCCACGCCCACTGCCATTCCCACCGCTACCGCGACTCCCATCCCCTCGCCTACGGCTACTTCGTCTCCCACCCCCTCGCCTACGGCTGCTCCGTCTCCCATTCCTTCGCCTCCCACGTCGCAATCGATTACGGAGCGAATAGAGGAAGCACGTTCCGGCATTGTCCGCATCGGTACAAACTTGGGCACGGGTTCAGGTTTAATCTTCGACGTGGATGATGAAGGCAAGGCCTTTCTACTTACCAACTATCATCTGGTTGAAGACGCCGCCTCATTGACGGTTCTGGTTAGCGATTCCATAGTGTACACGGCCCGAATCCTCGGCTACGACCTTAGTCGCGACTTGGTGGTCCTGGAGACGTGCTGCGACGATGCTTTCAAGGCACTCACTTTCTCCGATGCCTCTATTGTTGAACCCCAGACCTCCGTGATATCCATGGGGTATATCACGGGACGAAGTGGGATAGCCAAGGCCACGCAGGCAAGAGTTATCGGCGTTCGCCACCAGCCGGATTCCGATAGATGGATTATCCAGACAGACCTCCCGATAGAGTTTAATACGTCCGGATGCGCCCTTCTCAACACCAATGGTGAGGTGATTGGTATCAGCACTCCTCTAGTGCGGCATCACCAGGCAGGAACTATACCGGTGAATACATTGAGCGTAGCCATATCGGAAGTGACCTTACGTGGACTATTGCCCATGCTCAAGAACGGAGTGGTAATCAATCCATCGCCTGCTGCTCCTTACGGCCAGACTTCGTACAGCAGCAGCAGGTTCTGGTACACCATCGACGTCCCTGAAGGTTGGGGCCTGGACGCCAGTTTGGATGAGTTGATTGGAATGTGGGATCTGGATACCAGCGCGGCCGTTTGGGTCCACGTTCAGGAGATAGACCCGGAATCTTTCCCAAACCTGGATGATTACGTTGCCGCTTTCCAGCCCGCGGCTAATGACAAAATCACCAATTTAACCGTTCTGGGCCAGAATAGAGTCGGCTCCAAAGGTCCCATGGAATCAGAGGAGTTCTCGTTGAGGTTCACTTACCGCAACGTTACCTACCAGGCTTTCCTGCGCTGGCACTTGCTGGGTCGCCACCTGGCCAGCGTCTGGGCCATGACAGAGGAGTCTGTCCTTGAACTGGAACAGTTTGCAGACGTGCGTCAGTTGTTCAACGTCACCATGGGGTCTTTCAAACCCTGGGTCAAGTACAATCCCAACCTTCAATATGTCTTGTCCCATCCCCTGGAATGGCAAGATGGCGCGGTCTCTGGCCTTGATTACTGGGCCTTCGACCCGGACTCTTCCCGTCAGATATCCGTCCGGATCGAACAGTTCGTTGGCACTACGGACATCAACGAATACGGAATCAATATCACCACATTCGATGCTACGATTGATTCGCGGGGGATCGTTTTCCCAGGAAGGGTAAGACCTTCCTATCGCATTGACTACACCACTATCAACCAGACTACGGGAAGCTCTCACCGTGGATCGATACTTATTACGCTGTACGGTTCCGATGCTGTTTCTGTCATCGTAGTTGGTGACGCAGAAGAATGGGAGGCCACTAGAGCCGTGGCGGATGAGATATTCCTCAGGTTCAGGGTCAACCGGTAGAGAGCGTTAGCCCAGTAACCGCTTGTGATGGTATATGTACTGCTGGACGTAGCCTGCGTTCATTCCCCACCTCCTCTGCGCCCATGCGGCTAGATCTTCGTAACGCGACTTTTCGCTGTGGCCGTACCAGTCAACCAGCCCTCTGAGAATCCAGCGGTCTATGGGAAACCCCTCCAGTTTCTCTAACGAGAACAGCAGAACGCAGTCTGCAACCTTGTTGCCCACGCCGGGCAACTCCATCAAGGCCGACTTCGCATCCTGGTATGCGGCAGTACGCAGGCCGTCCATATCCAGCAGGCCGGCGGCTACTCTTTCCACAATCTTGACTACGTATCCAGCCCTGAATCCCAGGCCTAGCTTGAGCAGATCCTCTTCCGATGCGTACGCCAGCCGTTCAGGCTGTGGAAACGTATAGAGCAGACCATGGTCCAGTGAAACGGGCCGCCCGTATGCTTGCGCCAACGCTTTCAGGTTCCTGCTGATCCTGGGAATGTTGGATACTGAAGAGCAAACGAAGCTTATCAAGCATTCCCAGGGATCCTGCCTCAGAATCCGCAGCCCCCTCCACCGGCTTATGGTTTCAGCGAGCTTTTCATCCCCGGCCATGGCCTCATACGTTGCTGGCAGGTCGTCGTCAAGGCGGAAGAAATCCTGGAGCGCCCTCTCCGCCTCCCCCGTTGCCGGTTCGGACGTGTTTACCAGAAGCCCGTTCGCTGCTTGCTTTAGTGCATAGGCGTGTTCGCCAATTACACCCCTGTACCACTCCCTGTCCTTGCTCCAGCGAAACAGCTGGCCGCTTTCCATTGTAGCCTGCAGGTTCAGGGGCTGTTCAGCGGGAAGGAAGGCAACCTCACTTCTTATGGCTTCTTCAACCAATCTCTGATCTCATCCTCTATCTCTCTGTAGGTTGTTTGCTTTATACGGCTTTCAGGAAGTGAACGCAGAAATACCCTTCCGTAGCTCTTAGTAGCTATTCTGCTATCCAATACCACTACAACGCCGCGATCGCTCTTTGTTCGTATCAATCTTCCAAACCCTTGCCGGAAACGCAGCACGGCCTGCGGCACCGCGTGTTCATTGAAAGGGTTGTCGTGTTTCTCCGACCGCGCCGCAAATACAGGCTCGGTTGGCACGCTGAACGGCAGTCTGGCTAGTACAACGACACGAAGCAGGTCGCCGGGGAGATCAATCCCTTCCCAAAAGCTGCTGGTGCCCAGAAGCACCGTATTCTTTGACGCCGTCATAGCTTCCATCAGCTGTCCGGGTGGGCCGTCGATTCCTTGAGCCAATACCGGTATCCCTTCCGCTTCCAGCAAAGGCTTGATTCTGCGGCGCGTACTCTGCAAAGCAGAGTTGGATGTGAATAATCCAAGAAGGCTGCCCTGAGAGGCGCGCGCCGCCTTGATCAAGCCGTCCTCCACAGCCTGCTGGTAGCCGCTTCCTGAGGGTTCCGGAATGTCAGAAACCGTTAGCACCAGAGTTGACCTCTTGTAGTCGAAAGGCGAACCGACTATCAGACGGTCAGCCTCCTCCAGGCCAACGCTCTTCGCCATGTAATCCAGGGAGCCGTCCACGCTGAGGGTGGCGCTGGTGAGTATCACTGACCTCTTTTGCGAAAACAACATCTCGTGCAGTTTGGGACCAACCTCCAACGGTGCGGCGCTCAAGGTTGGAGAAGCGTCCGCGCCGCTCAGAGTCACCCAGTAGACGTATTCCTCCTCAGGGTGCAGCACAAAATCTTCTATCCTTGACCGCGCTTCTTCTGCCCTTTCCTTCCAGGCTTTAAGCTCCAGCAATACGTCCTGCAACGGCGCCGATTCCAGAGGCTCGAACGCCAGCAGAATCCGCTCCGCTTGATTGGTAGAATCAATGAGGATTTTGTTGAGGTCTTCCCATTGAACCTCTATGTATGACCAATCAGGCTGCTTTCTGGAGCTTCTGGTTATCCTGAGTTGATTGCCCTGATCGCCATGCTCTTGGTGGTTTTCTACGAACCTTGACACCCGTCCCGCCAGCCCGTCCCAGGTCTGCCGCAAGCGTTGCGCTGTTCCTCGCAAGCGGTCTGTTAACTCGGCCAACCGCTCAAGGTGAAAACGATTGGTAGTGGCTAGGCGCACGGTGGATCGAGCGTCCTGGGCTATGCGCACCAGGTCTTCAGCCATGTCATCTATGGACTGGCTTGAAACGTCGTATCCCAACTGTCGACTGGCCTCGTCCTCCAAGTGGTGCGCCTCGTCTACAATGAGATGGTCGTACGGAGGTATTACGCCCCCCCCGGTCGCAAGGTCGGATAGCAGTAGAGCATGGTTGACCACCACTATGTGAGACCCTTCGGCACGTGCCCGGGCCGTGCGCAGAGGGCACAGGCCGTTCAACGTCTCGCACTCGTTGGCTGTCACGGCTGAAAGCTTGTCCCACAGGTAACCATCCCTCCTGGGGATGTTGATCTCGGCTCTGTCGCCGGTGTCGGTCTCTTGCAGCCATACAAGCGCTTTGCTAACCATCCGAGCTTCCTCTGGGGGTAGGCTTCCACTCCGCGCCAGGTGCGCCCACCGTCTGAGGCATATGTAGTTGGCCTTGCCTTTTAGAAGCGTGAATTGCAGTTTGCTTTGCGGCTCGTCCCCTGAGCTGTCCAATGCCTTATTCAACAGGGGAAGGTCTTTGTTGACCAGTTGCGATTGAAGATTGATTGTGTTGGTGGATACCACCACTCGCGTTCCCTTCCTGGAGGCATACAGCATGGCCGGCAGCAGATATGCCAGCGACTTCCCAACTCCCGTGCCAGCCTCCACCATCAGGTGACGCCCTTCGTTTAGCGATTCGGCCACGGCATGTGCCATCCGTACCTGCTCACGTCTGGTTTCATAGCCGGGCACCACCTTAGAAAGCGCACCTGCCTCGCCGAAAAGCCCTTCTATCGTCTCCTTCTGGATCGGTGGGTGGTTCTCCGTGGGGCGGACCGGCCTTGGCCTGGACAATCTTTGGCGTAAAGATTCCATGTTCAGGCCAAGTATGCCCACGCTCCGCGGCCCTCTGTCCGGCGCTTCCCGGCCGATGTGTCCCAGCAGTGACTTCAGCGGCCACGCTGATCGGTCTGCAATGGCGGACATAGCTTCCAATACGCCTTTTTCCGTATCCAACGCTCTTTTAAGCAAGGCAAGAAACAACTGATGACAGATGGTTGCGTCTTCCAGGGCTCTGTGCGGCTTCTTAAATGAAATGCCAAGGGCCTGCGCTAGCCCTGTCAGCGAATACTCCGTAGCTTTTGGTATGAATACCGTAGCCAGATGATGCGTATCATACTTGGCGTTGATCAAGTTGAGCGCCGCTCTGGAGAGCATTGCCAGGTCAAACGAGATGCTGTGACCCACCAGCGGATAATCGGCCAGGAAGGCAAGAAGAGGCTCCGCTACCTCCGGCCATGGCGCTGCCCCGTCAACGTCCGATTGGGTAATGCCCGTGAGCTGAGTTATGAACGTGGGGAGCAGACGGTACGGATTGACCAGATGGTTAAAGGTGTCCAGCACCTCGGGACCGCGAAACTTCACGGCCCCCACCTGGATGATGACGTCTCTATCTACGTCAAGCCCCGTCGTTTCCAGGTCAAGCGATACATACACCCTGTCCAGCACCGCGCCGGAGTCTCCCGGGGTTGCAAGCATTACTTAAACACGACCTTGGCAAAAGGTATCAACCGGCCGTGTTTGAGCCCTATTGCAGGATAGAAATCGCCAGTCCTTAAAGCCAGCAAGAAGTCGTCCGTATCCTTCACGGCATTTGGAAATACCGTTACCGCATCTCCCAACTGGCCTGAGCTATGAACGTCGCTTCCACCAATCGCTGGTCTATTGAGACGCTGTGCGGTTTTCCAGGCTAAGGCGTTTTCCTCCTCTTTGTTGTGCGCATTGACCGCTTCTATGGCGTCGACCAGGCGGAACACGGAATAGCCAGCCGCCTCTTCTACGGATGCCGGCCGTTTTGCAGGGTCTTCCAGGAGAAAGCTGGGACGTGCTATGGAGGTGTCGCACAGGTATCTGAAGGGATGTGCCGAGACCAGATAGCCGCCGCTGTTGTCTGCCTCTTGCCTGAGCTCCTCCAGCTTGGTTATTCCCCATCTCTCTTCGCTCAATCCAAAAGCGATGACGTGCCCCATTTCAGACTGCACTTCCCGTGCTGGGATGAACAGGACTTCAAGCTCAGCGGATAGCTCTCCAAGCTCATCGGGCCCCCAGGGTTCGTCGTGCTCCACAAGCGCCATTCCATCCAAGCCCATCGCCCGTGCTTCTGCCGCTAGCTGCTCGAGCGATACGTCGCTGTCGCGGCTGCCGTGTACAGAGTGGACGTGAAGGTCGAATATCATAGTTAAATTGCTGAGATTTTAGATGGCTATAGAAAACAGAGTCAACAAACCCGTGACACCCTTTGCCGCGCGATTTCCGCTGTACCGCGGTACAGCTCTCTACTGCGGATCGACCAATCTTGCCAGGCACGCCTCAACGCCTTCACCTGCAACCCTGCTCAGCAGATGCTGACCAATGTCTTCGTCGTCTGTCAGCGTGAACAGAGACGGACCGCTGCCGCTCATCCTCACAAATCCGGCGCCGGCTTTCAAAAACCTCTCGGTAAGCCCGTCCAATCCTGAAAAGGCCTGGCCTGCAACCCTCTCGAAGGCGTTCATGCCGGCGGCACGAATGTCATGCAAGGTAACGCCGCCGCTCCGGATACGTTCCGCGAGCTCTGTGGTTGCAGAACCGTTGCTGAAGTCTCTCTCTCCAAGGAGCGAGTATAGCCGTGCAGTTTTGTCCGTTATTTCAGATGATGGGGTTGCTACTACTGCCCAAATGCCGTGAACCGGTGGCAGCGGACTCAGCTTCTCACCCCTGCCCTGCGCCAGAGCACAGGCGCCGTTCAGGAAAAACGGTATGTCTGAACCTAACTGCAACGCTAATTCCTCCAGCGTACTTCCCTCTAAATTAGTTCCCCATAGTGCGTTCAGTGCATTGAACGTAGCTGCCGAGTTGCTGCTGCCCCCGCCAAGCCCGGACGCTATGGATATGTTCTTATGGAGGCTGATGGCTGCTCCACCCTGGTGGCCCGTGTATTCCTGGAGTAGCCGGCACGTCCGCATGACCAGGTTGTGCTCCCCCTCCAGTGATGGTTGGTCGCATTCCAAGTTTGTTCGCTCCGCCGGTCTGAAAGTCAGCCTGTCTGCTATATCAATCGTGTGCAGCACAGTCTTGATCTCATGGTAACCATCGTCTCGCTTTCCGGTTACTTCCAGGCTGAGATTTATCTTGGCATAGGCCAGCGCTTCTATCCTTTTCACCGCTCTGCAACCTCTAATCGAGTACTGTTTCAATCGGAAATCACGCTGTACAGCGCCGTCCACTGCTCCAGGGAGAGCGTTTCGGCCCTAGCCCTGGGGTCTATACCTGCGGTATTCAGATGCTTTAGAGCCTCTTCAGGAGGCACTTCCAACCCCTGTGCTAGGGAGTTCCTCAGCTGCTTGCGGGGCGCGCTGAAACCGGAACGCACCACTTTGAAGAACGCCTTTGTATTCGCGATATTCAACAATGGCCTTGCATCCAGTTGGATTCGCACCACCGCCGACGTCACTTTCGGCTTGGGATAGAACGCCGAAGATGGGACGTACCCTACGATGGAGGGCTTTCCGTATATCTGCACTCCTACGGAGACCAGCGACATCTCTCCGGGCTGTGCCACCATCTGCTTTGCTACTTCTCTTTGCACCATTACGACCGCCAAGACCGGCGGCCATTCCGATTCCAGGAAATGCCGCAGTATGGGACTAGCTGCGTAGTAAGGAAGGTTGGCGACCAGCTTATAGGGCGTGGCATTCGTGATCTCCCTTACTCCTACTTCGCGAGCATCGGCGGACAACACTTCCAGGTTTGCAGCGTGGACATCCCTTTCCAGGACTTTTGCGATCTCCTTGTCCATTTCTACGGCCACCACCCTTCCTGCTTTCTCGACAAGTTCCCTGGTAAGTATTCCCAGTCCCGGGCCAACCTCTACTATCGTCTCGTTAGGCTTTATATCCGCCGCCCTCACAATCATATTCACCACCCCGGTGCCCACAAGGAAATTCTGGCCCAACCTCTTCCTTGGTGACAACCCCAGGCTATCAAGCATGGCTTTGGGCGATGCGGTTGGCCTCTTTGAAGATTTCATGTCGATATTATAAGAAACGCCGTCTCCGCGCTGAGAAGACGGCGTAGCATAAGTCACTTTGGAGAACGGACTAGGCTCCGAGTTTCACACCTCGTTCAGAAAAGTAACTTCGGGCGGCCCTTGGACCCCTGCCCTAGACATAGCATCCCGTGCTTCGGTCGACATCGTGTACTCCTGGCACTTGCGCATGTCGTCCCATTCCAGCAGAACCAACACCTCGGCGGGATTGCTGCTGTTCCTGAAGGCGCGCTCGCCTTTGCATCCCCACTCCTTCCGCACGCTCGTCATCCCGTCGTAGACCTTCCTCCAAGCATCGTAGTCGGCAATGCGGGCCTTTATAGCTACAAATCCCATGTGCGTCCTCCGTTCAATTGCCTATTTGGGCCGTGCACCACCCGTCGATCATGACCTCAAAGCGTACTCCCGTTCAAACTCAAACCAGGCTGTCCTGCGGCGCTCGAAAGCGCCCGTTTACCGCTGCTTCCTTCCGGACCTGACGGGGTTCGCGGGTTTCCGCCGCGCAGGGCCCGGCTCTCAACATTTTTCCCGAAAATAGAGGCCGGAGGCTGGACCTCGGGGAGGATTTCAACCCCGCTATAGCGGATTGCGGGTTCAGGGCACCGCTAGCTCCCCGTCTAGCACGACCGTAGTCATCATAGTAGTGGCCTTGATCTACTGTCAACGATCCGTTTTGTGTAGAATGCTCCCATGTCCTTTGGGCCAGCTGTTAATTCTGTCGTCATACCCGCCGCGGGGCTGGGGACGCGGTTCTTGCCGTTCACCAAGGCAGTCCCCAAAGAGCTTGTCCCAGCCTACGATAGGCCTGTTATCCACTACGCCGTGCGCGAGGCGATGGCTGCAGGCATAGAGCGCATAGTCATTGTCACCGCCAGGGGGAAAGAGGCGCTGCAACAGTACTTCCAACCTGAACCCAGGATTGAACAGATGATGTACGACAGAGGTCTTGGCGCCATAGCCGATGAGCTCCGCTCCTTCCGCAATACACTCCGCTTCAGCTACCCCATCCAGGAAGAGCAGCTTGGCTTGGGTCATGCCGTGCTTTGCGGCAAGGAGGCCGTGGGCCAGGAGCCATTCGCAGTTATTCTTCCGGACGACCTTGTGATCCATGCCCAGCCCGCACTTGTCCAGATGATGGGAGCGTGGCGTGCCAATCCTGGGAACTATATCGCCGTGGAAGAAGTCCCCCCTGAGCGCGTATCCTCCTACGGCATAGTAACCCCTGCCCCGGATGGAGTTGTGGATTCCCGCACTACGCGCTTGGCTGGAATGGTAGAAAAGCCACCGATAGATCAAGCGCCGTCCAATCTAGGAATCGTGGGGCGGTATATTCTAATGCCGGAGGTTCTCCGCGCTATTGAATCCACCAAGCCGGGCGCCGTTGGTGAAATCCAGCTTACGGACGGTATAGCCGCCACTATGGACCGCATCCCTACCTATGCGTTTCGGTTCCAAGGCGATCGCCACGATTGCGGTAATCCCAAGGGTCTTCTCAAGGCTTCCCTAGCTCTCTCAGGCGTACACGTTTGAATCCGGTCTTGAAAATAGCCGCTTGCGGCAGGCCCTAACGCAACCGAGACGGAACGTCAATCAACCGCACGTCACTTCTCCATGTTGAGTATGGCCAGAAACGCTTCCTGGGGGATTTCCACCTGTCCAATTCTCTTCATCCGCTTCTTGCCCTCTGCCTGTTTCTCCAACAGCTTGCGTTTCCGAGTTACATCACCGCCGTAGCATTTTGCCAGTACGTTCTTTCTCTGAGCCCTGATAGTCTCTCTGGCGATGACCTTGCTCCCTAGGCTAGCCTGTATGGGGACTTCAAACATCTGGCGTGGTATCAGGTCTTTCAGTCTGGCTATCAGTGCCCTACCCTGCTGCTGCGCTTTGTCCACGTGAACAATTAGCGACAGCGCATCCACTGGCTGTCCGTTGACCAGTATGTCCAGTTTGACCAGATTGGCCGGTCTGTAATCCGCCGGAGTGTAGTCAAGGGAAGCGTATCCCTGGGACCTGGACTTCAACTGGTCATAGAAGTCCAATAATATCTCGCCCAGAGGTGCGGTGAATTCCAACTGCACCCTGGAGTCGGAGGATGGCGCCCCGTTATCCTTTCGCGCGCCGTTGTGGCTGGGCCCGCTCTGCAGGTACTCCATGCGCTGGAAGTCGCCCCGCCGGCTCTTCACCAGCTCTATCATCGCTCCGATGAAGCGGCTTGGAGTGATGATGGTCAGATGGAGCCATGGCTCCAGTATCTCCTCTATCTGCTGGCGTGGCGGCATCTGTGATGGATTCTGGACTCCTATCTCATTGCCATCCGCCAGTACTACCTTGTGGGCCACACTGGGGGCCGTGGTCAGCAAGTCTATCCCGTACTCCCGTTCAAGCCGCTCTTGCACTATATCCATGTGCAGGAGTCCCAGAAAGCCGCAGCGGAATCCGAATCCCAGAGCGACGCTGCTTTCCGCTTGAAAGGTCAAAGCGGCGTCATTGAGCTGTAACTTCTCCAACGCTTCTCCCAGCTGCTTGTAGCTTTCACCGTCGGAGGGATACAGGCCTGCGAAGACCATTGGCTTCAATGGCTGATAGCCGGTGAGGGCTTCCCTTGCCTGCTTGGCCTGCAGGGTTATTGTGTCGCCAACCGGCACCTGTCCGACATTCTTCAAGCCGGTGGCTATATACCCCACCTCACCAGTTGCCAGTCCAGGCAGCTTGGTCAAGGTGGGTCGAAACGTCCCCACCTCCAATACCTCCGCCTCGTATCCAGACCCCATGAGCTTGAGGCGGTTCCTATCTTTCAGCGAACCGTCAAAGACCCTTACGTAGGCCACCACGCCTTTGTACTGATCGTACGTCGAATCGAAAACCAGCGCCCTTAGCGGTTCATGAGTTCTCCCCGCTGGGGCCGGCACCCGCTCCACCACTGCCTTCAGCACACCGTCTATGCCCAGCCCATCTTTAGCCGATATAAATAGCATTTCGCTTCTTTTGAAGCCGAAGGTGTGCTCCAACTCCTGGGCTACGACGTCCGGCTGGGCCACCGGCAAATCGACCTTGTTGATCACGGGTATTAGAGTAAGGTTGCGTTCAAGGGCAATGTAAACGTTGGCTATGGTCTGGGCCTGTACGCCCTGGCTGGCGTCGACCACCAGCAGGGCTCCTTCACAGGCGCGCAGGCTGCGTGATACCTCATAGCTGAAGTCCACATGTCCCGGGGTGTCTATCAGGTTCAGTTGATACTCATTGCCGTCGGTGTGCCGGTACATGAGGCGCACCGCTTGTGCTTTGATTGTGATCCCGCGTTCCCGTTCCAGGTCCATCTGATCAAGGAACTGGTCCATCATCTCACGGTCTGAGACGGTGCGTGTAATCTCCAGCAGCCGGTCCGCCAGTGTGGACTTGCCGTGGTCAACGTGTGCGATTATGCAAAAATTGCGGATGAAACCCGGTTCCATGTTGAATCATGCTAGCATGCGGTATCTTGTGCCACAAGCAAAGAGAGGCCCTCAGATTTAGTCTGAGGGCCTCTCTTCCTTGGCGGTTTGGAGCCTACACCCTGATGCAGGATACCCAGTGCTCGTTGCCCACGTTCCTTAGCTCCGGCACCACCTGGGAGCACTCGTCTATGGCTATGGGACAGCGGGTATGGAATACACATCCCGGCGGCGGCCTCAGCGGGCTTGGTACGTCGCCGCTCAGAATGATGCGCTCACGCTGAGACTCGATCACCGGATCAGGTATGGGCACTGCCGAAAGCAATGCCTTGGTGTAAGGATGGAGCGGGTTCTCGTAGAGATCCGTCCTATCTGCCAGTTCCATGATCTTGCCCAGATACATCACCGCTATACGGTCGCTGATGTGACGCACCACCGAAAGGTCATGGGCTATGAATAGGTACGTGAGGTTGAACTGCTCCTGCAGGTCCTCCAGCAGGTTGATCACCTGGGCCTGGATGGATACGTCCAGCGCAGATACAGGCTCATCGCACACTATAAGGCTGGGACGTACCGCCAGCGCCCTGGCCACGCCTATCCGCTGGCGCTGGCCTCCGCTGAATTCGTGAGGGAATCGGTTGGACATACTGGGGTTCAGGCCGACCACCGATAGCAGTTCCGCCACTTGTTCCCGGTATTCGCTTCTGCTGTTTGTCATCTTGTGGACAATCAGGGGCTCGCCAATGATGCTCCCCGCGTTCTGGCGCGGGTCCAGCGAGCTGTACGGGTCTTGGAAGATCATCTGCATTCGCCGGCGGAACCGTCGCAACTGGCTGCCCTTTAGCTTGGTGAGGTCCTGTCCTTCAAACAGCACCTCGCCGTGTGTCGGCTTGTACAGTTGCAAAATACAGCGTCCCGTAGTTGTCTTGCCGCAGCCGCTCTCACCCACTAGGCCCAACGTCTCGCCTCTGTGTATATCAAAGGACACGCCGTCCACGGCCTGGATATCCGCTACCTTCTTCTGGAAGATGATCCCTGACCGTACGGGGAAGTACATCTGCATGTCCCGCACTGAAACAAGTACGTCGTCTTGTGATGTGGACTGGGTTTGCGTTTGCTCTTTCTGCTCTACCAATGTTCCCCTCCTAGGCCCTAGTTTCAGCCACGCGCCTTTCTATGTTGTGCGCTTCCCAGCAGGCAGCAACATGACCGCCGGATTGGTATACCTCCAACGGAGGGACATCAACTTCACATTGCCCTACCGTAAAACGGCACCTGGAGCGGAAGCTGCACCCAGGGGGCAGGTTGATAAGGTCGGGTGGCTGGCCCTCTATTGGCTCCAGCTTCACCCTGCGCGGCTCGTCCAGTCTAGGCACCGACTGAAGCAAACCAAGGGTATACGGGTGTTTTGGCTGGTGATATATCTCCTCGGAAGTCCCTTTTTCTATGATCTTGCCTGCGTACATAACGTTTACCCGGTCTGCGTAGCGGGCAACCACCCCCAAGTTGTGGGTGATCACTATCAGCGCCGCGCCAAACTCACGGCAAAGGCTCTTCATTAACTCCAAGATCTGGGCCTGGATGGTCACGTCCAGCGCAGTGGTAGGCTCGTCTGCAATGAGAAGCTTGGGATTGCAGCTCAGCGCCATGGCAATCATCACTCTCTGCCGCATACCGCCGCTGAACTGGTGAGGGTACTGGTCCAAGCGCCGCTCCGGGTCAGGAATGCCAATCATTTGCAGTAGGTCTACTGCCCTCTGTTGTGCCCCTTGCTTGTCAAGGTTCAGATGCAGTTCCATGGTCTCTGTCAACTGCCGGCCTATTGTCAGGACGGGATTCAGAGACGTCATAGGCTCCTGGAAGACCATTGCGATCTCCTTGCCGCGTATGGACCGCATCTCGTCGTTGTCTATCTTGAGCAGGTCTTCGCCTTCAAAGAGGACTTCGCCGTTCATCACCTTGCCGGGCGGCCACGGGATGAGACGCATCACTGACAGCGCACTGACGCTTTTCCCGCAACCGCTCTCACCAACCAGTCCCAGCGTTTCGCCGGCCTCCACGTTGTAAGAGATGCCGTCAACCGCCTTGACAACACCTTCCATTGTAAAGAATTGAGTTACCAGATTTTTTACTTCAAGGAGTGGTGCCACGACTCCTCCTCACTCACGGTTAATAGAGTTGCAATCAGCCTAGGACTTCCGAACCAAGTGGGGAAGAGGAGACTCGAACTCCTACGCCTTTCGGCACATGATCCTAAGTCATGCTCGTCTGCCAATTCCGACACTTCCCCATTCTCTGCTTAACACTGTCATCAGATTGGCTAGACTGTGACCCGCCTCGGACTCGAACCGAGAACCTACTGATTAAGAGTCAGTTGCTCTGCCAGTTGAGCTAGCGGGCCCCACTAGGCCTGCACCCCGTGAGTGCACGGACTGTATCATTACATCTTAGCACTGTCAATATGGGCGCACGGGCTCTTATTGCCAATCAAGACTCTGACGCCAGCTTCCCTGCCTGTGCCCAGTCATCTTTTGATATCTCTTCAAACAGAACTATGGTTCGTTCCGGCGCCGTGCCAAGGACCTCCTCCACCGACTCCGTGAACGCTTTGGCCAGCTTGGCCTTTTGCTCCTTTGTCCTGCCAGGCCACAACTCCATCTTGATAATTGGCATTCTGGCTTCCCTCCACGTCTAATATGAGGTCATTCTGCCAGTACGCTCTCGCACTTTCAACACCTTCAACCGTACACGCGTTAGAATTCCAACTATTGCTATAATCAGTCCATGGACTTGCGCAAGATTGGAGAGTTCGGGCTTATCCGCCGGCTGGAAGCAATGGCCAAGCAGGAGGGAGTCGCTGCTTCCCGCGACCAAGCCTTTCCCCTCGTCGCCGGTATTGGCGATGACGCCGCTGCTTGGCGCATTGATACCGCGGGCCTGATTGAGCTCTCCACCACCGATACCATGGTGGAAGAGGTACATTTCACCAGGAGCACCACTCCATGGCAGGACGTAGGATGGAAGGCCATGGCCTCCAACCTCAGCGATATGGCTGCCATGGGAGGCTCTCCCACCTATGCCCTGGTTACCCTTGGCCTGCCGGGCAATGTTTTGGTTGAGGACGTTGACGATGCGTTTCAAGGAGTTGTCCGGGCCTGCAAGACCTACGGCGCGGTCATTGTCGGCGGGGACGTTGTTTCCTCACCGGCCTTCTTCATTACCATTGCCCTGAATGGCCGGATCTGTGGGCAACCCATGTTGCGTTCCGCGGCTGTACCCGGCGATGTCATAGGGGTTACAGGCCCTTTGGGATTGTCCCGTGGCGGTCTGGAGTTGATGATGCGCCATTCCAGGGTGGATTCGGATGCCGCCCGGCAGCTTGTCCAGGCGCACCGTCATCCCATACCCAGGCTGCAGGAAGGCCGCGTCCTTCTGGAGGAGGGAGTGCGTGCCGCAATGGACATCAGCGACGGTCTGGTGGACGACCTAAAGAAGATGATGCTTGCCAGTGGTACGACCGCCCGCATCTTCTCCAAGGAGATTGCCATTCACCCCGCACTTGGGCAAACTCTCCACGGAGATGCTTTTCATCTGGCCCTTGCCGGAGGTGAAGAGTACGAGCTGCTCTTCACTGCTTCCAGCGCTGTCGTTCAACGCGTAAAGAAACGTCTACCTTCCGTTTCCATCATTGGTGAAGTCACCGGTGAAAAAGCGGGAGAGGTTACCGTCTATGATGACAATGGGAGTCCTATATTGGACGTAGGGTTCGGCTGGGATCACTTGCGCAGATGATAGTAGACACACATTCCCCACAGGAGACGCAGGAATTGGGAGAGGCGCTGGGTCGCGGCGCCGTGAGAGGTGACGTCATACTCCTACAGGGCAATCTTGGTGCGGGCAAGACCTGTCTCACCCAGGGCATTGCCCTTGGCCTGGGCATCCACGGACCCGTTCGCAGCCCAACCTTCATTCTGGCCAACGAGCACCACGGACGCCTTACTCTGTACCACGTTGATCTTTACAGGCTTGATGCGCTTGAAGAGGTGGAAGACCTTGGACTGGACGACTATATAGAAGGGGAAGGACTGACTGTGGTCGAGTGGGCGGATAAGGCACCTGCCTATTTCCCAGTGCAGCACCTGCTCATCCACCTGGAACGCACCGGCGAAACATCGCGTCGCATCCGGTTTGCCGCCCGCGGCCAGCGATACGTAGACCTCCTGGCGGCTATAGCAAAGCGTGCTCTCCATAGCGATGTATAGGAACGGCCGTATCCGCCACGAGCCGGGAGAAGTGTTCGATACTAGCATCCTTTGTCGTCGGCATTCAGGGCGTCATGCTACTACGGTATGGACGTAGTTATCGTGCGGGTCGAAGCAGATAGCTAGCAGGATTCCTTCACCAGCTCTGCAACCTCCCGAACATGCTGGGAGAATCTTAGCACAATAACGAGGGTCTCCTCCCATGCAGGGATAGACCCTGCGTGGTATCTCGAATACAATGCCCCGCGTGGTTCCCGGCAGCACGCGGGGATAGACCTGGGCTAGCTGGTCCAAGACAAGGAAGCTGGTTACAAAAGAAGAACCGGCAAGCGACCCGGATACACCGTCGCTTGCCCTGTAAGCACACACAACACAAGGAGGGACCATGGAGATCAAAGCAATACCGGGAGACGTGACTTCCACTGAGACGGGAGCGCTGATAGTCAACCTGTTCCAAGGAGTAATCAGCCCCGGAGGGGCCACCGGCGCGGTCGACGCCGCCCTGGACGGCGCCATCTCCAAGCTGATCGATGAAGGCGAAATCAAGGGCAAGAAGAACGAAATGACCCTGATCCACACCCTGGGCAAAATGCCCGCCGACCGCATCGTCGTGGCGGGCCTGGGCAAGCAGGACAACTTCTCGGCGGAGGTGGTGCGTCAGGTCATGGGTACGGCGAGCCGTTTTGTGCGCCGCCTCAACGTGAAGAAAGCGGCAACCATAGCCCACGGGGCAGGCATAGGCGGCATGGACCCGCAGGCCTCCGGTCAGGCTGTAGCGGAGGGCGCCATCTTGGGCCTGCACAGGTTCGACAAATACAAGACGAGCGACGGCGACCCTTCCAAGATTGAGGAGATGGTTGTAGTGGAGCGCGACGCGGATAAGGTTGCTGAGATTCAGGCAGGCATCGATAAGGGGCGCATCCTTGCCGAGGCGACGAACTTTGCCCGTGACCTGGGCAACGAGCCGGCCAACGTACTGACGCCCACGGAGCTGGCCGACAGGGCGCGCGCCATGGCCGACGCTGTGGGACTGGACTTCGAGGTGCTGGCCCGCGAGCAGATGGAGGAGCTGGGCATGGGCGCGCTGCTGGCAGTGGCCGCGGGAAGCAACAGGCCTCCCAGGTTCATCATACTGCGCTACAACGGCGACCCGGACAACGAGTCGAACAACATAGCTCTCTGCGGCAAGGGGATCACCTTCGACTCCGGCGGCATCTCCATTAAGGCCGCCGAGGGCATGGGCGCGATGAAGGGCGATATGGCGGGCGGCGCTTCCGTAATAGGGGCAATGCGGGCAATAGCCCAGGTTAGGCCCAGGATCAACGTCATGGGGCTGGTGCCGGCCACGGAAAATATGTCTGGCGGCTCCGCCTTCCATCCCGGAGACGTGGTGCGCACCATGGCGGGCAAAACGTTCGAAATCATCAGCACCGACGCCGAGGGGCGCATGGTGCTGGCCGACGCTCTGGCCTACGCCCGTCAACACAACCAGAACCACATAGTGGACGTGGCTACGCTTACCGGCGCCGCCAGAGTGGCATTGGGCAACCTGGCTGCTGCCATCATGGGAAACGACCAGGCACTCATCGATAGCACGATCAAGGCCGGCGAGGCCACAGGCGAACGTTTCTGGCAGCTGCCGATGTGGGATGAGTACCGCGATCAGATAGTGAGCGATATTGCTGACATCAAGAACTCCGGGGGGCAACCGGCGGGCACCATTGCCGGCGGCTACTTCATCCGTGAGTTCGCCGGGGACGTGCCATGGGTGCACCTGGATATTGCGGCGGTGGCCCGCACCGCCAGCGAGTCGGGCTACACGGTGAAGGGGCACACCGGCTTTCCTGTGCGGACGCTGGTCAGGCTGGTGGAAGACCTAGCGGAGGACAGATAGGCTGACCTCTGAGGGGAAGATGGAACCCCATCTGCCAGGAGCCACCATAGCAAATAGGGATATGCGCCGGAGACTGGCGAACCGGGTGCCCTTCTACTACGGCTGGATCATTGTGGTGGGCGCCTTCTTGGGCACTTTCATCGGAGGGGGACTGCAGAGCTTTACGTTCAGCGTGTTCCTCCAGCCAATGAGCGACGACCTGGGATGGTCGCGTACGGCGCTGACCGGCGCACTCACCTTCCGCTTGATAACCGCGGCCTCTCTGGCGCCGGTTTTCGGGCCCATGGTCGATAGGTACGGGCCCCGCTTCCTCATGGTGGCCGCCGCGGTAATCGGAGGCGTCGCCGCCTTGCTGCTCAGCCGCGTTACTCAGATATGGCAGTTCTATGCCATATTCGCCTTCATCGGGATGTCGGGCGGCGCTGGGCTGGGCGGAGTGGTCACGGGCGCAACCGTGGTCAAGTGGTTCGTCCGTCTGCGGGGCAGAGCGATGGCCTTCACCACGATGGGTGGCGCCGCGCCCGGTCTGATACTGGCTCCCATCATTGCCTTTATTGTATTCAACTACAGCTGGCAAGCGGGATGGCTGGTAATGGGGGCGTTGTTCGTTGTCATCCTGCTGCCGGTCTCATTCTTCATGGCCAGGCAGCCTGAGGACCTGGGACTGCTGCCGGACGGGGCAAAGAGCAAAGCAGAGGTAGACGCCGCCTACCGGCGGCGGGGCGGCTTGGAGTCGGCGTACTCCTGGCGGTTGAAGGAAGTGATACGCACCAGGGCTTTCTGGCTGCTCATCGCCGGGTTCGTGCTGGGGGGCCTCTCCGTCTCGTCGGTGATCCTTCACGAGTTCAGCTACGTCCGCGACCAGGGCTACTCGGCAGCCATAGCTACGGGAGTGCTCAGCACCCACGCCGGCTTCGCGCTCAGCATCAGGCCGGTGTGGGGGCTGGTGCTGGAGAGAGTGCCGGTAAGGTTCATTGTGGCTGCGGTTTACCTCGGCTCGTCTATGGCACTGATCATCCTGCTCACGGCCACCACCCCGGCGCAGTTCTTTGTCTTTGCCGCCGTCTACGGCATGAGCATAGCAGGACACGCGGTTAGCCACGCGATTATCTTCGCCAACTACTTTGGGCGGGACTATGCCGGCACCATACGGGGAGTGGTCACACCGGTCACCGCGGGGGCGGGAGCCATAGGGCCTTTGCTGGTCAGCATAGGCTTCGACGTCACGGGGAGCTATCAGATGCCGTTCACGGTGATGATAGGTCTTTTCTGGGTCGGCATAGTCATCATGCTGCTGGCCAAGCCTCCCGTGAGGAAGGAGGCGGTGGCTTGATTGCCGGCGTGTTAGTATAGAGCGGCCATGAACACGCCCACGGTTTACATAGAGACGCACGGCTGCAAGCTGAACGAGGCGGATACTCAGGCCATGTCGCGGCGTCTTCTGGAAGCGGGCTATGGCCTCAGCAGCAGGCCAGACGACGCCTCGGTGCATGTAGTCAATACCTGCACGGTTACACACGTCGCCGACGGCAAGGCGCGCCAGTCCCTGCGCAGAGCGAAGCGTCTCAACCCTAGATCGCTGGTTGTTGCCACGGGCTGCTATGCACAGCGCGCCCCGGGCGAGCTCGGTCGACTGGAAGGGGTCGACGTTGTTCTGGGAAATACCCAAAAAGGCGCCCTAGTGGAGGAAGTCAGTCAACTCCTCGACTTCTACAGAGCGGACGGTCCTGGCGTAGACGCGATAGACGAGGAACGAGCGCCCGTCCTGCTCTCCCGCGCCATGATCAAGATCCAAGAGGGGTGCAACCAGATCTGCGCCTACTGCATTGTACCCAAGGTGCGTGGCCGGGAACGCAGCATTCCACCGCAGACCCTGGTTTCGCAGGTCAAAGACCTTGTAAGGCAGGGCTACCGGGAAGTGGTGCTCACCGGCACGCAATTGGGCTCTTACGGTTTCGACATACCTGGCGCCTCGCTGACTGGGATGCTGCGCCGCCTCCTGGACGAGACCGCGATACCCAGGCTCAGGGTATCCTCGTTGCAGCCTCAAGAAATCATGGATGAGCTGCTGGAGCTGTGGCAGGACGAGCGGCTCTGCCCCCACTTCCACCTACCCCTGCAGAGCGGCTCGGAACCTGTGCTTAAGCAAATGCGCCGCCGATATTCGCCCGGGCGCTATATGGAAGCGATCCGGATGGTGAGGAAAGCCGTTCCCCATGCGGCCGTAACCGCCGACGTCATAGCCGGCTTCCCCGGCGAGACGGTGGAGCAGTTCCAGGACACCTACGACTTGTGCAGCAAGGTGGGTTTCGCCGCTATCCATGTATTCCCCTATTCCGCCAGGCCGGGTACCACCGCTGCTTATCTCAAGCCTAAAGTAGACTCTAAGGAGGTACGGCGGCGCATGGAGATGATGCTTGACCTGGCGAAACGGCAGGCGAAATCCTACAGAAAAAGCCTTCTGGGCACTAGGAGCACGGTGCTCTGGGAGAGCGGCAAGCCCTTGGGGAATACTCAAGTGTGGTCAGGCCTTACGGGTAATTACGTACGGGTTGCCACGGCTTCCAGCGAACCTCTCCACAACAGGATTACCCCCGTTGTTCTGGAGCAATTGAACGGCAGGACGGTCTGGGCCAGGCTTGCCTGAGCCACAGGGCGAGCACCGGGAATGTCGCCTGGCATAGTGGCTCCCCTTGTGGCTGCCCTGGTATGACGGCCGGTGCATTGTGTACCCACAAGGGGCACCTCTACGTCTACAGCTCCACGGCGCGGAAGTTGTAATGACCGTTACGGCGCTCCAGGTACCCTGCACGCTGATAGTAGCCATGGCTGAAAATCATCAGCCAGCCGCCCCTTTCGGCCTCTTCCAGCATGACGCGTTTCTTGGCCAGCGTACCTTCCGGGTCGTAGTCCAGAGAGGCTATACAGGTCAGGTCCAAATGATGGCATGTCGGCACCAGGTCACCCATGAAGGCAACCCTTTCCCCACCGTAGTTCACCAGCACTATCTGATGGCCGGGTGCGGGACCGTCCGTTAGCTTGACTCGAACCCCTGGTGCAACCTCCTCGTCGCCGTCGAGCAGACGGAGCTGTTCGCGTTCTTCCAAGGGCAGGAAGTCGTCCTTATGGAAGGAGTCCTTGGTTCTTTCATTGGGATTGTTGGCTTCTTCCCAGGCGGCGCTCTGGACGTAGTATGTGGCGTTGGGAAAGGTGGGCACGGGTACGCCGGAGCGGTCCAGCCGGGTGCTCCCTCCACTATGGTCGAACTGGAGGTGGGTGAGGATGACCTCGGTAACGTCTTTGGGGCTTACGCCATGATTCCTAAAATCCCGGGCCAGCCGGCTGGTGCTGAGACCGAATCTGTCTTTTGTCATCTCAGATTCTTTGGTGCCGACTCCCGTATCTACCAGGATGCATTTGTCTCCGTTCCTGATAAGCAGACAGTTCAGACCCATGGTGATGCGGTTTCTGCGGTCAGGCGACTTCTTCAATTCCCACTCCACCTTGGGAACGGGGCCAAAAACACACCCTCCATCGAGCTTGATTACTCCGTCGCTCAAAAGCAACAATGACGTGGCATTAGTTCTCAAAGTTACTACACCTCCAGTCAAACTATTTGCCATGTGTGAATCTGGCGTCGTTGTAAGCCTCTACCGCAGATCCAAGGCAAAGCATATGCACGGCGTTGGGTTGAATGCTTTAACCAACCCCAGGAGACAGAGATCCGCTCTGCGTATGCGTAAGAGATCTAAGAATTTAGCCGTCTTCTCGGTGGGTTCGCACCGTTTACCGGAAGAATTTGTGTTGAGCCTGAAGCAACCATTCACCGGTCATCTCAGCCTTATATTAGTTCTCGTGGGGCAACTACGTGTCTCAAACCTTAGCGGTGTCAAAGGTGGTATGTCAACATTAAAAATCGCAAAGATTCGCATTAAATATTCCTTGAATTTCTTGACATTTACCCCTCCATTATGCAGCCCCAAGACGGATGTTTCTAGTGGTGGTACAATCACTTTACACGGGCTGCTATGAGGTCTGAGGAGAGACACAAATTAAGGTAATTCTACTCGTACTCATCTGGGTGGGCTTCATCCTGTTGAGGCTGATAGCGCGCTCTTCAATGCGGACTAGAGCGGGCGCTGGCCAGCGTGGCTCCCAGGGCAACAATGACTGGGGACCGCGTGGTGGGCAAGGAACCGGCTCACGGTATGGGTATGCAAGATCACCGTATGAAGTGCTGGGAGTGCGGCGCGGCGCGTCCAAGGACGAAATAGTTTCCAAGTACCGCGAGCTGGTGCGCCAGTACCACCCGGACAAGGTAACGCACATGGCTCCCGAGTTCCGTGAAGTGGCGGAGCGGCGCATGAAAGAGATCAACGCCGCTTATGACGCGCTTAAAAGATACGCCGCCTGACCATGACAGCATCCTAATGCAAAAGGTACAACCACACCGCGTTGGCCCAAGTATTGAACTGGTATAATAGCGTCCATGTTTTTCTCCGCAATTAAAAAGCGATATGTTGCCCTTGCAGCGCCTCTTTTGCTGTTCAGCATAGCCTGCGCTAGCGAGGTGGTCACTACACCGACTACAGTCGCTCCTATAGCCACGCCAACATCGGTTGCGCCTGCGGATACGCCAACTCCAACTACTGTTCCCCCCACAGCTACCTCCACACCTCGCCCAGCCCCAGTCACTACCTCCACACTTACACCCACGCTGACGCTTCAGGATCAGCTACTTCAGGAGCTTGTAGCTGCTAGAGCTGCGGCTACGGCTCTGACGCCTACACCTACGATCATTATATCTACCCCCACCCCCACGATGTCGCCTCCTCCTACAACGCCAATGGTCGTACCTCCGGCGGAATTTGGAAGCCGGGTGGGCAACTTGGCGCCTGACTTCACCCTGACCGAGGTATCCACGGGCCAGCCCGTCCGGTTGGCTGAGTTGACAGCACAGGGACGCCCTGTAGTCCTCTACTTCTTCACCACCTGGTGACCGGCTTGCCGCACCGAGTTTTGGTTGCTAGAGGATGTCTACCTTGAATACAAGGACTCCGTGGATTTCTACGCTATAGGCATAGATCCCACTGAAGAGTTGGATGTATTGGTAAGGTTCAGAGATGGACGAGGCTACCTCTGGCCGGTGTCCAAGGCGCCTGCAACCATGCTGCCGCAGTACAATGTCTTGGGGCTGACAACCAAGGTAGCCATAGATAGAAATGGAATAATAGCGTTCCACGGTTCTGGAGTAGATCCAACTCAGATCTGGCGCCGTGTATTCCGGGAGCTTTCCCAGGTGTAGCGCCGTGAAGTGGCGGAGCGGCGCATGAAAGAGATCAATGCCGCTTATGACGCGCTTAAAAGATACGCCGCCTGACCATGACAGCATCCTAATATTTAAGGTATATCCAAACCGCGTTTGCCCACGTATTGAACTGATATAAAAGCGTCTATGTTTTTCTCAACAAGAAAGCGATCTGTTGCCCTTGCAGCGCCTCTTTTGCTGTTCAGCGTAGCATGCACTAGCGAAGTGGGCACTACACCGACTACAGTCGCTCCTACAGCCACGCCAACTCCAACCGTTACTCCACCCTCATCTATTCCTACAAACACGCCAACCTCGGCTTCGCCTACAACGACGCCAACTTCCGTCCCTCCCCCGCCATCCGCCGAATCTACGGCGACAGCAACTCCTGCTGATAGGCCATCCAATCAGCCAATGCCAACTCCAACGCCAACTCCAACCGTTGCCGCACCCGTTGCAGTGGAAACCCCTACCCCCACAACCTCGCCTCCTCCTACGAACACGCCGACGCCAAGTGCTGTGCCGGAGGCGGAAACGGGGAACCGGGTTGGCAACCTGGCGCCTGACTTCACCCTGACCGAGGTATCCACGGGCCAGCCCGTCCGGTTGGCCGAGTTGACAGAACGGGGACGCCCCGTAGTCCTCTTCTTCTTCACCACCTGGTGACCGACTTGCCGCACCGAGTTACGGTTGCTAAAGGATGTTTACCCTGAATACCAGGACTCCGTGGATTTCTACGCACTGAGCTACGATCTATTTGTAGAACTGAGCGAACTTGTCAGGTATAGAGATGGACAAGACCACCCCTGGCCAGTGGCCAAGGCGCCTGCTGCCATGCTTCCGCAGTACAATATCGTGCAGCAGTCCACTAAGGTAGCCATAGATAGGGATGGAGTAATCCTATTCCGCGAAGGTTACGGAGTAGAGGACGCTGAGACCTGGCACCGCCTGTTTCGGGAGCTTTCCCAGGTATAGCGCCGGCATGTCAGAGACGCCTTCTCTGTGATATATATAGGCTTACTTTGGAAGCAAGACCGGATATCCGCCACAGACTGGCTCATCGTACGCCGTTCTTCTATGGCTGGATCATAGTAGGCGCGGCGTTTCTCGGCTCGTTCGCCGGAGGAGGCTTGCAGAGCTTCACCTTCGGCGTCTTCATAAAGCCCATGTCGGTAGACATGGGCTGGAGCCGCGCCGCGCTGGTAGGAGCGCTCACTGTACGCACCTACGTCTCCGCGGCGCTGGCGCCGGTTTTCGGCACCGTAGTGGACAAATACGGGCCGCGCTATCTGATGATGGCTTCCGCCGCAATTGGAGGGATTGCGGCCCTCCTGCTCACACAAGTCAGAGAGATATGGCAGTTCTACGCCATATTCGCCCTGATCGGCCTGGCGGGCGGCACGGGCGCCGGTGCACTCGTGGTGCAGGCAACCGTGGTCAAATGGTTCGTGCGCCTTAGAGGGCGCGCCGTGGCGTTCAGCACCATGGGCAACGCCGCCGCCGGGGCGGTGCTCGCCCCGTTCATCGGATTCATCATTGCTACGTCGGGATGGGAAAATGGATGGATAGTGATGTCCGTCCTCTTCATTGCCTTCCTGCTCCCCGTCTCTTTCTTGATGGTGCGTCAACCGGAGGACGTGGGGCTGTTCCCCGACGGGGCGAAGAGCCAGGAAGAGTTGGATGCGACTTACCAGAGGCGGGCCGGGCGCGAATCGGCGGTATCCTGGCGATTGAAGGAGGCCCTGAGAACGCGGGCGTTGTGGCTCATCCTGCTGGCGCAGGTCGTTGGAGGCGCACCCGTGTCGTCGGTAGTGCTCCACGAGTTCAGCTTTGTAACCGACGAAGGGTTCAACACTGCCGTTGCCGCCTCGGTGCTGGCCACCCATGCCGTGGCCGCCTCTCTGGCGCGGCTGCTCTGGGGATTCTTGGTGGAACGATACCACGTCCGCTACTGCTTGGCCGCCTCCAGCTCCGGCGCGGCCATAGGGCTTGTCTTTCTTATCAGCGGGCTTGACCTGCATGTCACGCCGCTACTCTTCATCTTTGGCGTTGTCTACGGCATAAACGTGGGTGGACAGGCGGTGCTGACGTCAGTGGTAACCGCCAACTACTTTGGGCGGGACTTCGTAGGCACCATACGGGGCACGCTGATGCCTATCACGACAACTTCCGTGGCAGTGGGACCGGTGGCGGTGGGACTGGTATACGACGTGATGGGTACGTATTTCCCCGCCTATATCTTCATGGTGGGCATGTTCTTGGTCTCGGCGACGATAATCTTGTTTGCCAAGCCTCCCACCAAAGCCGCCGAACCCTCCGGGGAGGCTGCGCCTGCAGCCTAGGCTCCGATATCCGATGTCCCGCTATATCAAGATACTGCTGCTCTGTGGACTGGCGTTGTCCGCCGCCTGCGGTTCGCCGGCCCCAACCGTCACTCCCGACAGGACAATAGTCTCCGGCGAGGTGCAGACCTTCTTCCTGGACATCCTCCAAGAGGTGGACTGCAAGGTTCACAGCTCGCCCGATCAGCCATTCGACCGGCCGCGGCTGGTGAAGGACGCGGACGGCAACGTCTGGGTGGTCTACAACCGGCTGCTTTCCTTTGTGCCGGGGTCTGCCGTTAGAGGCCAAGAGCTTGTGCTATGGAATACCCTGGAACAGTTCTCTCTGGAGCTTGACGACGCGCTGATAGGAAAGACGCTGGTGGATGCTGCTTCCAGCGGCGCGGGCAGCCTCTGGCTGAGCTATCCGGACGGCGTGATCGAGACGCTGCGGGACGTCCCTCCATTTGAAAGCATGGCTGCACCAACCCCGGAAGGCCTTGGTCGCGTACTGGAAATCGTGACCGATTCCGAAGAGCAGGTCGCTCTCCTCCACCAGGGCGGCGAGCCGGAGGGAGTCGGCCTCGTCTCCCTATATGATGGAGATACCTGGCTGAGACTTCCCTCTTTCAATGGGGCAGACCCGGTGGCCCTGACATTCGATGGGCAGAAGCGCCTCTGGGCGGTGCAAGCTTCGCAGGGCCACATCATCGTGGCCTCATGGGAAGGCGGAGAGTGGTCGGTATTCAGCACGGCCACCCTGGAAGCGCAGCCGGACAAAATGCTGGTGGACTCGCGAGGCCGGGTCTGGCTGGGCACCGACCAGGGGATGTACAGGTTCAACAGGCCTCCTCAATCGGGATCGGACTGGGAGCTGCAAAGGGAAACCGACCTGCGCGGCGAGACCCTCCGCATGCTGGAACATTCGGATACGGCGTGGCAGGCCAGGCAAAGGGGAGTAGTCATAGACACGGGAGGGCTGCCGCTCAGCTGGGGAATCCCCGGAGTCAGTGACATGGCCTTCGATGCAGAGGACAACTTCTACGTGGTGTTCAGACCGGACATCAGCAGGTCCCAGCTTCTCATCTGTCCTCCGGGCTCAGGGCCGAATCAATAGCGGGCAGACGGACATGGCCCCCTGCCCGCCCCCGTGGATTCTTCGCCGAGCGTAGGTTGTAGTGTGGGTATGCCCTGTCATGCTGAGGAGTCGGTTGGACACGGTCGCCCTATGACCGCTCCCGCCGACGAAGCATCTGCGGGACCAAGGCACGACCCCCCACACCGCCGGATTGCTTCGGTTCCTCGCAATGACGAGGGCACCCCTCCCCTGCCCGCCCGCATGTCCGCAATCGTGCTAGACTGATTGCATAGCAAGTGCCAGGAGGCGCGTCATGGTGCAACCGGATAGCAACAAGTCGGCGTGGTGGATAAAGGACTCCTATTCCGATGGTGAGATAGACCAGCTTGTGCAATGGGGGCTGGAGCACTTCTGGATGCAGAACCACCAGATGGCGGACCTGGTGACTCCCGGGGGCTACAGCATCATGACCCGCGGCGAGGGCAACTACGTGTACGATATTCAGGGCCGCAAGTACATAGACGGCATGGCCGGACTGTTCCTGAAGAACATAGGCCACCGCTGGCCGGAGATAGCGGAGGCGGTGAGTGAGCAGATGACCACGCTGGCCTACGCCAATTCCGGCGCCTACAGCACGATACCGGGCATCCTTCTTGCCAAGAAGGTGGCCGAGCTTGCCCCGGGAGACCTGAACCGCGTCTTCTTCTGCGGCGGCGGCTCCGAGGCTGTAGAGATAGCTACCAAGCTGGCGAGGCAGTATCAGTTCATCACAGGCAACACGTCCAAGACGAAGATCATCTCGCGGCGTGGTCAGTACCACGGTTCGACCACTACGGCTATGAGCATAGGTAACCGCGGCCGGCGCACGCATGGCATGTTCGAGCCGTTCCAGCCCAACGCCATTCAGGTAGACCCGCCGTACTGCTACCGCTGTCCCTGGGGCTTTCAGGATCGGACCAACCAGAGCTGCTGCATGCTCAGCGTGAAGTCACTGGAGAACATCATAGAGGGAGAGGGCGCAGACACCATCGCCGCATTCATCGGGACGCCTATCCCAAGCGGTAACCAGATACCCGCCGACGAATACTGGCCCAGGGTGCGCGAGCTGTGCGACAAGCACGGCATCCTCCTCATTGCCGACGAGATCATTTGCGGATTCGGCAGGCTGGGCGCGTGGTTCGGGATGGAGCGGTTCGGCGTCCAGGCCGACATCATGACGATAGCCAAGGCGCTGACCAGCGGAGAGCTGCCGGTGGGGGCAGTGGTCGCTTCCAAGCGGGTCGCGGACGCCTTCGACAACGCTGAAGGCGAGATGGGGCAGTTCCACCACGGAGTGACCTACGGCGGCCACCCCGCTGTGATGGCCGCCGGCTTGAAGAACCTTGAGATCATGGAGCGAGAGAACGTAGTGGAAAACGCCGATGTCGTTGGCCGTTACCTCTACGACAAAGCCGTATCCGTGCTCCAGGAGAATCACCCCGCCGTGGGATACGTTGGCGGCGGGCTGGGTCTGCTCATGGCCATCGAAATTGTCAAGGACCGCAAGACCAAGGAGCGGTACCCCGGCGGATCCGATGGGCCGTTCGCCAAGCGGTTCACCGACATAGTTCGCGACAAAGGCCTGGCGATACGAGTGGGCGATAACATCACCCTGTCCCCGCCCCTCACCATAACAACGGATATTGTGGATGACATCATTGAGATCCTTGACCAGTCACTTACGGAGATGGAGAGGGAGTTTCCGCCGCAATAGAGTGTGCTAAACTGAGACAACCACATTGAGGACGCTATGACCACTCAACCTAACCAGATAACTACGGAACAGATGCAGGCTTTGGCAGCCGCGCAGGGGATCAGTATCCCGGAGCAGGAGCTCCCCTACCTGACAAGAGCGGTCGGTGCAGTCATGCTCTCCATAAACCACCTCAACGCCGCTGAGCTTCATGCCATAGATCCTCCCATCTTCTACCGCGTTCCCTAAAGCGGTATGGCAGACGACTATTGATCCCTCTCTCCAATAGCGTCGGCCGCCACAAGCGTCCCTTTGTCACATACTCCCTAATTGGCATCAACTCCCTAGTATTTCTCTATACCCTGTTTTTGGGCGGCGATGTCACCGTTTTCTACTACACGTTCGGGGTGATACCTGAAGAGTTCACCTCCGGGCGCGCCTTCGAGGTTTTGCTCACTCCGGAAGGCAGGTGGGATATCACAACGCCGTTTCCTACCTGGGGGACGCTATTTTCGTCCATGTTCATTCACGGCGGCCTGGTCCACTTCGGCAGCAACATGCTGTATCTGTGGGTCTTTGGAGACGACATAGAAGACCGCATGGGTCACTTGGTCTACCTGGGGTTCTATCTGGCGGCGGGAGTGGCAGCGGCATGGACGCAGATAGCCGTGGACACCGGCTCACAGGTGCCCACCATAGGCGCCAGCGGGGCCATAGCCGGTGTGCTGGGCGCATACCTGATGGTGTATCCGTACAGCAGGATACGTACGCTGGTCATCTTCTTTTTCATCACGGTGATCCAGATACCGGCCACGTTGCTGCTTGGACTGTGGATACTGCTCCAGTTCTGGGGCGGCTTGGGCACGGTTGCCGGCGCCAGCAGCGGCGTGGCGTACTGGGCGCACATAGGAGGATTCCTTGCCGGCGTGGTCTCGGTAGCGGCGGTCCGCCTTCTCTTGCGCCGTCCCATCTGGCCGGGACGCCCGCCCCCGCCGCCGCCGGTGTTCTGGCGCGGCGAGTGGCGTTAGTACAGGAATGGAGCCTCATCAATGTTTTGAGACTTCTTCCTTAAGACAAAACCATCCTGCGTTTTCTTTCCGAGCCGTGTAGAATGTAGCGGTGACTTCCAATACCAACCCAACCGATAGAAGACTGCGTCTGCGTCGAACGCTGGAGGGCAACGACTGCATCCGGCCCGCCTCGGTCTTTGATCCCGTCTCGGCGCGCATTGCCCGCTCCGTGGGCTTCGAAGTCGCCATCCTCGCTGGCTCGGTAGCTTCTGCCGTGGTGCTGGGCGCGCCTGACATAGTAGTGCTCACCCTTAGCGAGTTCGCTGAACAGGCGCGCCGCATCACCCGCGCCGCGGACCTCAGCCTCATAGTAGATGCTGACCATGGCTATGGGAACGCCCTCAACGTGATGCGCACGGTGCAAGAGTTGGAGAATGCTGGCGTATCCGCTCTCACACTGGAAGACACCGTACTTCCCAGGCCCTTCCGTCAACAGAAAGGTCAGGAGATGCTGGCGGTGGAAGCAATGAAGAGCAACCTCAAGGCGGCGCTGGCTGCCAGGCAGGACCCCTCCCTTGTCATAGTGGGACGTACGGCTGCGGCGGGCTTCGCGGGAGCTGACGAGGCTGCTAGAAGAGTGGAGGCGTATTCCTATACAGGCGTCGATGCCGTATTCCTCACCGGCCTGACCACCCGCGAGGAGCTTGAAAAGGTACGAACCACTACGTCGCTGCCGCTCATGCTAGGGAGCACGCCGCCTGAACTGGAAGACTTGGACTATCTGGCGGGCATGGGTGTGCGCGTAGCTTTGGCGGGGCATTTGCCGTTTCAGATAGCTGTGAAGGCTACCTATGACGCCATGTATCATCTCAGCCGGGGCGGCTCCCCCCGCGACCTCCAAGATAGCGCGGCCACGGCGCAGCTCATGGACGTGGCGACGGGGCAGGAGCAGTATTCCAACTGGCGGGAACAGTTTCTGGAGTAGATTGTGATCGCCAGGGAAGGCACAGCATCCCCGGTTAAGCCGCCGTACTCTCGGCTGATCATGAGCGGCGCTTTAATGGGCTTGGCGCCAGCGATTGGGCTGGTCATCTTGCGCTCTACGGAAGACGTGCTCAGGCTGAGGTGGGAGCTTTTTCCTGGCGACGTTGTTTTTGCCATCATCTTCGCCTCACCGTACATAGTGGCTGTATGTGCTTGGAAATTGAATACAGACCGAGCCAGAGCGCCCTTGCTTCTAAGTGCTGCAGTCTTGTCGTTAACCGTCAGCTTCTCCGCGCTATCGGGAGTGACCCTTCTGTTGCTGCCCGCCACTATAGTACTGGGGATTGCTGCGTTCCAGACTTTCCGGGCTCCTGGCCTTGGCTTGACTCGCAAAGGTCTCTTGGTCCTTTTGGCCATTGCTTCTAGCCTGGCCATCGTAGCGGCGTTTCTGGCTCTCTACAGGGGTGACGACGCCCGTTGCTGGCGGTTCTTGGAGTACGCGGACGGCCGCACCGTCTGGAGTAGCGTTTCGGTACCTACTGGAGGTGCAGACGGGCCTCATACGATACCTCCTTCGCCGGAAGGAGTCGTGAGGAGTGGCGTTAACTGTACCAGCGATATCATCACGCCTTCCGAGGCACTGTTCGGACTGGGCATCTGGTGCGCTGGTATTCTTGTCCTGGCGGCCACGGCCAGATATAGTGGCGTTGCTTTGAAAGGAAACCCATGACCGAGAATAAAAGTCCCGACGTTGTAATAGTGGGCGGGGGCGTGGTGGGCGCAGCCGCCGCGTACTACCTGGCAAAGGCTGGGGCAAAGGTAACCATCCTGGATCAGGACCCCATTGGCGCGCATGCCTCTGGTCAGGCGCTGGGTGGACTCAGCCCTCTTTCCGGCTCGGGCATCCCCGACCCTATCGGCGGCCTCAGCATAGAAAGCTGGCGCCTGCACCTTGAGCTTAGCCAAGCGTTGCCTGGGGAAGCGGGCTATGACTACGAATTTCAGATCGGTACCGCGGTCTCGGTAGCGTTTAACACAGAAGAGGCGCGGGTACTGAGAGAGCGACTTCCCTGGCAGGCATCGCAGGACGGCTTCAAGGTGGAGTGGAGAGAAAAGGCGGACATCCTGGCCATTGAGCCCCGCTTGATCTCCGTGCTGCTTGGCGGAGTGGTGATGGAGCCAAGCGCTATGCTTAACACTTACAAATTCAACCACGCTCTTGTTGCGGGGGCACTCAGGTACGGGGCTGCGCTGACGATGGAAAAGGTGACTGGCCTGCAGTTCGACGGTGGCCGTGTCAGTGGGGTGTCCCTCCTGGACGGTGGAACAGTGCGCTGTGACAGAGTAGTCATCGCTATGGGTCCCTGGTCTACCAATGCCTCAGCATGGCTGGATTTCACAATGCCCATATCGCCGCTGAAAGGCCAGATACTCCGGCTTCGCTCGGATGGACCGCCCATTCCCCATATCAACTGGAACGGCAGCTACGCGGTCACCAAGCCCGACGGTTTGGTTTGGGTCGGCACCACCGAGGAGAAGGCCGGATTCGACGATGTGCCATCGGCAGCGGGGAGGCAGACTATCATGCGGTCGGTGACTAGCATACTGCCCCACCTGGCGCAGGCTGATGTCGTTAAGCAAACCGCCTGCCTGCGTCCGGTGTCTCCCGACGGGCTGCCCGTGCTTGGTCGGATGGCGGGGAAACCCGGGATCATTGTGGCCAGCGGCGGGGGCAGGAAAGGGATAATGCTAGCGCCGGCAATGGGCAAAGCAGCGGCTGACTTGGCGTTGAATGGAAAGTCTACTCTGGATCTGTCCGCTCTTTCCCCCGGGCGCTTTTGAGCTGCAGTGGTTTGGTCTGTTGCCAAACCACTGCAGTGCCCTACTCGCCTCTAACATGGACTACCTTCTCGACACCGGGTCGGAGGGCTGAGGTTGCAATCCTGATTCGCTCAAACCACCTGCTATACTGTCGACAGTAGACTGAGGAGGGGCTGCTTGTCGAATCAGCCGACCCCCAAGGTGGGGCGTAGTATCTTCTTTGGCTGGTGGATAATCTTTGCCGGCCTTGCTGGAATGGCGGTGAGCGTTGGTTTCGCCAATCACGGGCTGAACGCGTTCATCATTCCCCTCTCTGAAGAGTTCAGCGTTGACATAGCCATCGTTGCCTCCATCATCGTCCTTGGCCGCATCGAGACGGCCTTCATCGGCCCCGTCGAAGGCTACCTTGTGGACAGGTTTGGCCCGCGGACCATGATGTTCATTGGCGTGCCCATCTTGGGCGTGGGGCTGTTCCTGGTCAGCATATCCCCCAACCTTCCTACCTTCATCGCTTCGTTCCTGCTTGGCGTGATATTGGGCACAAGCCTGGGGTTCAGCATGCCCATATCTACCGCGGTTGCCAACTGGTGGCGCCGCAAGCGTGGCCGCGCCTTCGGTCTCATGTGGCTGGGATTCAGCGTAGGCGCATTCATGGTCTGGCCCATCAATCAAGTGATAGAAGCCTACGGCTGGCGATGGGCCTTCCGCGTCATGGCTATAGCCACCTTCATCATTGGACTGCCCGTTGCTGCCCTGATGCGGCACAAGCCTGAGCAATATGGCATGCTCCCAGACGGCGATACCCCCAACCGGCAGCCCGCGCCCCGTACCAGCGAAGAGGCCGCTGCGAAGAAGAACGACGAGGAAGAGGAGATCAACTACACTGTCTGGGAGGCATTGAAGACGCCAACGCTATGGTACTTCACCACCGCCGTTTCAGTGCGTGGCGCCGTGACCAGCGCCGTAGCCATAAACCTGTTCCCCTTGGTGCAGTCCATGGGTGGCACCTCCAGCCAGGCCGCCTTTCTCTTTGTCATCCATGCCATTTTCAGCGCACCGGGCAGGCTGTTTTTCAGTTGGGCCGGAGACTGGTTCAACAAACGTTATCTCATGGCCGTTTTGCTCGCCCTGCTTGGCGGGGCCGTGCTAGCTATGTCTCAAGTCAACTCCATCTTTGTGCTCACCCTGGTCTACGCTCCGTATGCGCTGGTCTGGGGCGGACTTTCTTCACTGCCCCAATCCCTCCGCGCCGACCTGTTCGGCAGGAAGTACTACGCTTCGATTCAGGGCGCCGTGGCGCCCTTCCGCACCGGGTTCACCTTTGCCGCACCTATATTCGCTGCCTGGATGTTCGACCGCACCGGCACGTACGAGGTGCCGCTGCTGGTGTTTGGGGTACTGTCCTTCATTTCCATGGCCATGATCCTGATGGCCAAACCCCCGGCCAAGCGGCCATCTGCCCAGCAAGTCGATGCGTCGCGGACTATGAGCGCCGACAGCTAGCCAATCCGGCGGCGCAGGTCTCGCAGCCGCCTCAGTGGAGAGTCTCCGCCACTGAACATCTCCACCAAGCGCAAATACTCGCGATACAACGCGTCATAGGTGGCTCTGTGCTCCGGAACCGGCTCCACTTTGTAGGTGGCAGCGGGTACCATCGCCGTGGCTGCGTCCAGCACCGACTTGTAAGCGCCCGCTGCCACCGCTCCCAGCATGGCTGCGCCCAGGGTGCTGGGCTGCTCGCTGGCGGCCACTTCCAGGGACAGCCCTATGACGTCCGCGTATATCTGTAGAAGCATGCGGTTGGCCGTCAATCCTCCTCCGGCACGCAGGCCGGACACGGTGAGCCCAGATTTGCGAAAGGTCTCGACGACATACCTGGACCCGAAGGCCGTGGACTCGACCAGGGCGCGGTACACCGCTTCGTTGGCCGTTTGCAGGCTGTAGCCTATGACGACGCCGCTAAGGCCGGCGTCCACCTCAGGTTTGCGGCCGCCGTTCCACCAGTCCAGCGCTAGGAGTCCGCTCTCGCCAGGCGCTAGACGCGCCGCTCTTGACGTCAATTCCTCGTGAGAGACACCCACCTGCTCGGTGAACCAGTTGAATGCGTCGCCCACCGCTACCTGGGGAACTCCGTAAAGGTAGTATCCGGGGAAAACGGCATCTGCCGCTACTCCCGCTATCCCCGGAACGGGCGTCTCTTTTTCGGCCAGCAGGAAGTGTACTATGGAGGTGCCCATCACCATGTACATGACCCCGTCGGCAGTTATACCGCCGCCTAAGGCTCCGGCTGGCCCGTCTATGGTGGGCACAGCTACTTTGACCCTAGTAGAGAGTCCCAACGTCTCTGCCCAGTACGGCTTGAGTGTTCCCGCCGGCGTTCCCGGGGCGGCAATCTCTCCTAAGCATTTGCTTTGGTAAAACCTGGCCAGGCCTGGCTCCACGGATGCCAGATACTCCTTGGACGGAGGCCCATCCTTGCCGTGGATGTAGGCCAGATATCCAGCGGCGAAAGCGTTGCGTCGGAAGGTTCCGGTGAGCTGCCATGCCAGCCAGTCGCTCTCTTCCACCAATAGGTCCGCTTCCTGGTATATAAGCGGTGCTTCCTCGAACAGCTCCAGCGCCTTGGGCAGCATGAACGCCGGAAAGACCGCACCGCCGCATCGCTCTAGCCACTTCTCGCCGCGTTTCATCGCCGCTTCCGTAAAGCGGTCCGCCTGTGCCTGCGCCGAGTTGTGCTTCCACAGCTTGGGCCAGGCATGGGGATGCCCCTTCCACCGGCGGAGGAACGACAATGGCGTGCCATCACTCTTCACCGGTAGCACACTGCAGCCAGTGGTATCAATGCCAATGCCGCCGATTAGAGATGCGTCTACTTCCTTGACCACCGCTCTGACCACAGCAGTCAGCGAGTCCAGCCAGTCTTGGGGGTGCTGCAACGCCCACTGCGACGCCAGCGAAGCTCCATTTTCAGGGAGGCGCCGGTCAATAACTCCATGCTGGTACGACTCGATAGCAGTGGCGAGCACGGCACCCGTCTCTGCGTCGACTACTTGGGCGCGCACCGACAGCGTGCCAAAATCTAGGCCAATTACAAGCATGGTTACCTACACTGCGCAGGGCCGCGGGAGCATCGGCGGACTCTAGGACACGAGAGGCCTTACATCTGCCCAGGGGCGCGCCTCTTCAAATGCCGCCGACGCTCTCAGCACCAAGTTCTCTCCTCCTTTGGCGCCCACTATCTGCATCCCTACGGGCAGGCCGCTGGCGGAGAACCCGCAGGGCACGCTGGCCGCTGGGTTGCCGGACATGTTGAACGGGTAATTATGGCCGTACCATCCCGACATGGGGTCTATGGACTTTCCATTGATCACCGTGGGCCGCTCTGAGCCTGGAAAGGCGGTCACCGATACCGCCGGTGTGACCAGCAAGTCCACCTCTTTGAAGAAGGCGTCCACGTAGGCCCGCAATCTCTCCAACTCCGCCAGTGCCGTGGCGTACTCCGCGCCTGTCACCTTGCCCCCTGTTTCTATTCCGTCCTTGATGTACGGCATCATCCGGTGTCCCCACTCCTCCAGCAGATGGTGGTTGGCCAGGTAGGACGCTGGCCCTCTCAAATTCCGCAGTGTACTGTGCAGCGCCTCTATCTCTAGGTGGAACCTGGCCTCACTCACTTCCGCGCCCAGTTCTTCCAGCACGTGAAAACTTTTCTCCACTACGGAACGCACCTCGGCGTCTAACGCCACCGATCCCAGGTCTGGGCTCCAGGCAATGCGAAGTCCGCTCACACCCTTCTCCAGTTCTGATGTGAAATCCGGCGGCGCTTCCTGCATGGCGCCATGCTTGGCCCGCGGATGAGGCCCGGAGACCGCATTGAGAAAAAGTGCGGCGTCCCGCACCGTTCTGGTCATGGGGCCGTCCCTTGAGAAGTCGACCGGGTTCCAACTCATCAACCCTGTCGCCAGTCGCGGCACCCTGCCCTGGGTGGCCATGATGCCGTAAACGCCGCAGAAAGCACTGGGGATGCGAATGGATCCCGCCCCGTCCGAACCGTGTGCCAAGGGGTTCAGGCCGGCGGCCACGGAAGCGCCCGCGCCCCCGCTGGACGCGCCGCTGGTCATCTTGGGGTTCCAGGGATTGTTGCAGTTGGGACCCAGCCTGTTCTCGGTGACGCCGCCGCCTTCGCCGAACTCAGGGGTGTTGGTCTTGCCCAGGATGATTGCGCCTGCCTGCCGCAGCCTCTCCACGAAGATATCGTCTTCATCCGGCACCTGCTCCTCGTATATCAGTGATCCTCTGGTGGTGCGGATGCCTCTTGTAGAAGCCAGGTCCTTTATGGAGACCGCTACCCCGTGCAGCGAACCCAGGTCGTCTCCCTGCGCCACGGCCTTCTCGGCTCGGCGCGCCGCCTCCATGGCCTGCTCTGATGCCACGGTGAGAAACGCATTCAGCCTGGGGTTCAGTTCCTCTATGCGCCTTAGATATACCTCGGTCAATTCAACTGGAGATATCTCCCTGCTTGCTATCATCTCCCGTTGCATGTACCCGGGTGTAAACGCTAAATCCCTATCATCCATGCGAGTCTCCTTAAGACGGTATTGCCATGGTTAGACCTATCCTGCCCTCCGTGCGTATGCCTTCAGCATATGCACGTGCGACAGCTCACATTCCACCAGGCCTCCCACCGTATCCGTGCCGTCTATTACCATGAACTCGTTGGCCGCACCGGCATTGCCTCCGCCGCCCACACCTACGCTGCGGATCATGGGTAGGCCCAGGTCATTTTTGTACAGCGACCATGGGCCCCCTCCTCCGCTGTAAGGTGCCATCACCAGCGGCACCTCCATCTCCTGGAACGCCTCCGCGATTGCCTGCACCAGGTCGGTGTCCGTGCCTGTCTGGGACGAATCGTTCGCCGCCAGCACGTCCAGTTCCAGGTCGGCAAAGCCATGGGCATCCAGGTGCCCCCTGATCTGCTGTATCACCTTCGACACGCTGAAGCCCCGCGGCACACGAATGTCGAACCGGGCCGCGGCCACGTTGGGCAGCGTGAACGGCATGGTGCCCGGCCCGGTGAGGCCGGCGCGCAGGCTGTTTATGTTGAAGCTCGGTCCGTAGAAGTAGTTGAGTATGACCTGTTCGTCGTCCAAGTCTCCCGCCGGCACTTTGATCGCCGCCACTCCCGGCAGCACCTGGTTCCAAGCGCCGTTGCCCATAGCCTTACGAAAGGCAAACGCTGCGTTCTTTTCGTCCTCTGTGGGCGGCGTCAGATCGTCGTAGAAGCCGGGGATGGATACCTTGTTGCCGTTGTCCTCTGTGAGGGTGGCCAGCGCTTCCACCAGCCGCCACGCCGGGCTGTCCACCACCGACTTGGTCATGCCGTGTCCCGGCGCAGCCTGCGGCCCCCTGCCCCATTTCTCCCCGCTTGCTATCAGGTCGGCGTATATCAGCCCCTTGTAGCCGAGGCTCATGGTGACGCGCCCCAGCGCATCCTGCGATGCCCCCGGGCTGAAGCTGGCCTGCGCCGTAGCAAGGCGGTCGCGGTATTCCTGGTACATTTCGGGGAAAGAGGCGCTGCCCAGTATCTCGTCGCCCTCCAGGAGGAACATGAAGTTGAAGGGAAGCTCTCCTTCCACTTCCTTGACCGCTTCCAGGGCGTTCAGCCAGGCGACGTAGGGGCCCTTATAGGAGGCGGCGCCCCGTCCCATCAGCACCTTGGAGTACGGCCCCGCCGACGTTATAGCGCCGCTCCAAGGCGGGTTTTCCCATTTCTCATGGGGCAGCACAGGCCTGGTGTCAAAGTTGGCGTACACAATGATGGTCTTGGACTTGCCAGCGTTGTAGTAAGCCCACAATCCGGGAAGGTGCGATGTTTCGACGACTGTGGCTTCCTCACAGCCAAACTCTTTATGGATCTCAACCAGCAGCTCCGCACACTCCCTCACGCCGTGCTCCTCCACCGATACACTTGGCTGCTCCACAAGTCTCTGTATGCGCTGAATGTGGCGCTCCTTATTCTCCTCAAGGTAGGTGCGTATTTTCTCTAGGCCAACTCCAATCCGCATATGATTCCTCCCTATTCATTGCTTCATTACTAGCGCCTGCGATTCTATGAGGGGAGAGGTATAGAGTCAAACTCCATTCCTTCTGACATGACCAAATAGGCCTCACTCTGAGCGTGCTACCCCGTCCGTCATGCCTGCAACAAGAGCATCCGCCTCCTACCGTCTTTCCCGCCACCCCACAGTCATACCCGTGCGGCATCACGGACGATGCGGCCATTTGGGCGACATCATGTCTGTCCTACCGTTTTGTGATAGCCTGCCATGTGGCGGCAAAGCTGCTTAACGGAGAAAGCAATGGGCGCTATTGAAGACATCATCCTCAACCAGGGCAAGTGGACTGGCATTTCCGGGGTCCGGGTCCGGATGTCCGATACGTTTGCCGAAGACGCCGCCAGATTCATGATTCTGGACCACCCGGGCCACGCCTTCATCCTCACCGGCTTCTTTGTCCCCATTCCCCACCAGTTCCCACCCCCGGAGACCGGTTCCGCAGAGAGCGACGGCCCCCCCGGCGCCTATTTTCTGGGTAGGGCACTGACCAGGCTGGGCTGGAAGGTAACCTACGTTGTAGACCGCTACGCCGCCTTCACCCTTGAAGGCCAGCCTACCGTGGAAGAGGTGGTCGAATTTCCCATCGCCGACGACAGGACCAGCGAACAGTTTGCTATAGACCTGCTGGAACGGCACAAGCCCAGCGTGCTCGTTGCGGTGGAGCGACCAGGCGTGAGCGCGGAAGGCAAATACCAGTACGTGGGAGGCGCCGAGGTCACCGAGCGTACCGCCAAGCTCGATTACCTATTCAACCATCACACCGCTACAATCGGTATCGGCGACTGGGGCAACGAGATCGGGCTGGCTAACCTCGCCGAGTACACCGGCCCGCACCTGCCCAGCAAAGCGCCCACCACCACACCGTCCGTGCATCCCATCATTGCCGCCGTGTCCAACTGGGGCGCATACGGACTCATCGCTGCCATCTCCAAGGTGGTGCGGCGTAACCTCCTTCCCCACCCCGACATGGAGTTCGACCATATCCAGCGCCTTGTCGACGCCGGCATGGTTGACGGACGGGGCCGCCGCGAATGGATCGTGGACGGTTTCGGGCCGGAGGAAAGCCGCCGCGTCCTGGAAGACCTCTGGGACTACCTCTACTCCCTAGGCATCACCAGGTTCTAGTGTGTGGCTGCAACCGTCTCCACCCCAACCCGTGCTAGAATGCAGCGCACCGACCTAAGAGCAATGGAACGCAGACGGATAAGACTACTCCACACATCGGACGTCCACATAGGCAGCGACCTTTATCCCAGGGAGGCCCTGCAAGGATTCGATAACGTTCTCGACACGGGGCGGCACCTCTCCGTGGATGCCCTGTTGATAGCCGGAGACCTATTCGATAGTGCGACGGTTCCCGAGGACTCGGTGCATTACGTGTTCGAGTCGCTGGCTAGCTTGCACCGTCCCGTAATAGTCCTACCCGGCAACCACGACACTCTCCTAACCTCCGACTCATTCCTCCTCCACGAATCGCGGGAGAACGTTCACATCCTCAGGTATCCCGTCGGCGAAATGGTCACTTTGAGTGACTTGACGCTGTCCGTCTGGGGTTGTCCGGTCTACAACCACGTTCCGGAGTTCCACCCGCTGGGCGGTATCCAGCCCAGGCCGGACGGAGGGTGGTACGTGGTCATAGGCCATGGTATCGTGCTAGATTCGGTCAGCTTCATCGACAGAGGCTCCCCCATCACTCACGAGGAGCTGGCCGCCGCGGACTGCGATTACATAGCGCTGGGCCACACCCATGTTTTTAGGGACGTGACAAAAGGGAATGCATCCGCATTCTACAGTGGAGCGCCTTCCGGGGGCCAGGAGCGTACCGCCGCCTTGGTTACGCTTGACCCTGACCTGGGCGTTAGCGTGGAACGGATACACGTATCCTAGCTAAGGCCAGGTTTGCCGGAACTCATCGCGGTGCACCACTTGGCCGGTGAAGCCGGAAGCATCCTGTTGGGCCAGCCAGAGAGCGGCGGGCACTACCTCTTCCGCCGGAGAAGGCATCCTGCCCCAGAGATCAAGCGAGGGGTCCCAGTTGCGCGTCATCTCAGACTCGACGAGGCCGGGGCCCAGGCAGTTGACCGCTATGTTGTACGGCTTCAGATCCAGGGCCAGATTGCGTGTGAACCGGTCTAGCGCCGCCTTGGACGCGCCGTAGACCGGCGTATTCTCTTGATCCCATATCGCCGACCGGGAAGATACGTTGATGATACTTCCGGCACATCTTTCCATCATGCCGGGCACAACGTATTTGCATAGCAGAAATGGGCCAACTACGTTTACTTTGAGAACGTTTTCAAATTCAGTCACACCAAGCTCCGTTATGGCGCCGGTAACTTCTATGCCTGCGTTGTTGATCAGCACGTCTATGGGCCCCGCTTCCGCCATGGCCGAATCCACCAGGGACTTGACCTGCTCTTCACTGGTAACGTCGCAGGGGAAATGCAGCGCCTTGCCTCCCGAATCCCTGATCTGTTTCACCGTCTCTTCCAGGGATCCCTGGGCTACGCCGGAGCCGGGCCGGGTTGTCCTGGCCGATGCCACCACGGTGGCCCCAGCACGGGCAAAGCCCACAGCCAAGGCTTTGCCTATCCCTCTGCTGGCGCCCGTTATGAGTACAACCCTATCTTCCATGTCCATCTCCTAATCGAATGCCTTGATCTGACTTACCGTCTCCGCATCTAGCCTCTGCACTACCGCCGTCACCAGCTCCACCGCCTGATCGAAGTCATAGCGGCTGATTAGGCCGTTGTGGCTGTGCAGGTATCGCGTGGGGACGGCTATGTTGATGCTGGGGGCGCCTCCTCTAGTGCGTTGCATTTCAGCGCCATCTTCCCCATACCCGCTGATAACGGTGAACTGCAACGGGATGCTCTTCTCAGCCGCCACGTCTATGACTAGGTCACGCAGCCTTAGATTGGGCAGCATGGAGTTGTCGTGTAAGAAGACCGACGGCCCCTTGCCCAGCTTCTCCTGTGCCTCTTCCTCTGTAATGCCTGGATAATCTCCCGCTACGCCGGACTCCAGGCTGATTCCAACGTCCGGTTCTATGAGGTAGCTGCTGGTATGAGCGCCGCGCAGGCCTATCTCTTCTTGAACCGTGGCCACTCCGTATACGGTATTGGATGATGGCTCACTCTTCAGGCGGCGCATCACCTCTATCATCACCGCCACGCCAACACGATCGTCCCAGGCTTTGGCCAGGTACAGGTGTCCGCCGTTCAGAGCAACGAATTTGCTGTCAGGTGCAACAGGGTCTCCGGGGCGAATGCCCAACCGCTCCTCCGCGTCCTCCTTGCTGGCGGCGCCCACGTCTATGAACATCTCCTCGCGTTTGAAGACCCGGCTGCGTGCCTCGGGCGTCATCACGTGCACGGTCTTTATGCCGGTTACGCCGGGCACGGGGCCGTTTCTGGTCAGCACCGTCCACCTCTGGTTGATCAGCGACTGGTCAAGCCACCCGCCAATGGTCTGGAACTTGACGTAGCCTTCGGAGGTGATGAATTTGACCATCAGCCCAAGCTCGTCCATATGTCCGGCAAGCATGACCCTTGGTCTATCGCTGGCGCCCTTCAATCGTGAAATCAACGATCCCAAGCCGTCGGTTTCCAGGTCATTGCAGATGGGCCCCAACTCTCTCTGTACAATGCTCCTCACCGGGCCTTCGAATCCTGAGGGGCCGTATGCATTGGTTAGCTGTTCTAGAAGGTTTTTGACCGTGTCCATATTCACATCTCCCTGGTGTCCATGCGTAGACGAAGGTAATTCTGGAACTTGTCCTCCAGCAATGGATTGCTCAAGAAAGTCCCGCGGCGGGCGGTTGTCAAGGCCACGCTGGAACGCTGTTCCACGCCGCGTTGAATCATACAATAGTGAATTGCCTGTGCAACTACAATTACGCCCAGCGGTTTTAGATGCTGATTGATGGCATTGGCCACTTGCTGGGTCATTCTTTCTTGCACCTGTAACCGCCTGGCAAACACCTCCACGACCCGTGAGAGCTTGGACAACCCCGTGACGACCCTGCTTTCCGGATCTGGTATGTACCCAATGTGCACCATCCCTCTGAACGGTGCTATGTGGTGTTCGCAGGTGGAGGTGAACTCTATCTTGTCCACTATGATCATGTCGTCAGAGCCGGCCGGATAGTTGTCGTCCTCTAGCTGAAAGATAACCCGCAGGTGCTCTTCTGGGTCCTGCTGCGAACCCTGGGTATACGTCAGCAGAGAACGCGCCCACCGCTCCGGGGTCTGATGCAGGCCCTCTCTCTGGGGGTCTTCTCCCAATAGCTCGAGCACCTCCCTGAGGAGGAGTTTGAGCTTTTCGATCTGTTCCGTTCTTACTAAAGTCCCGTCCAAGTTCACCTCCGATGCCTAGTTCCCTGCGTAGATAGTGATATCCTCTATTTCAGCGTGTTTGAAGGCCATGCGCCGCTCGTTGCACTTGTTGCATACGCCGCAGTGAAGCCTGTCTCTGGGCGAAATGCAGGTCAGGGTCAAGTGCAACGGCAAATGCTTGAAGTCGCGAATCAAGGTATGCTTTTGTGCTCTTCTATAGGGCGCAGTCACACTGATCCGGTGCCCCAATGCAACCGAAAGTACTCCGGCGAAATTGCTGAAGAACTCCGGTGTGGCATCTGGGAAGGGATTGCCGCCCAGCGAACCCAATGCAATCTGCGATACACCATGAGTGCTGCACCATATGGCGGCAAGCGATACAAGGAGAACGTTCCTGCCCGGCAGGAACACAGCGTCGTCCGCTGTGTCTGCGCCGGGAGTGCCTTCGCCGGTCAGGCTCCAGTGGTCTCCGTACAATCTCTCGACCGGCACGCAAAGCTCGGTTACTCCACGTACGTTGGGGCTGTGCAAGGCTGTAATGAAGGCGTTCAAGGAGCGAACCTCCTCGTCCTCCCAGAGCAGGCCTTTCCTAACGTAGATGGGGAAGACCTCCGCTGACCCGGCCAGGTCCGCCAGTAGGACGGAGCTGTCCAATCCGCCGCTTGCCAGCACGGCTATTCGTTCCACTCTTGCTCCTCGCGGTAGCTGGCGTAGCTTGAGGGTGTTTCCCACAACCGCATCTCTGAAACCATCAGGCCTTCTTTTCGCACCTGCCGATATATGTGCTTCAAGATGTTCTCCGCAGTGGGGTTGTCATCCATTGGATAAAACGGTTCGCCCATTTCAGAAAGAAGGGCGGCCACGGGGTCATCCTTGTGGAGCAGCATCTTGTGGTCCAGGTTCCTATCAACCCAATCTTTCACCACTCCGCGCAGGTCATTGAAATCCATGACCATACCCCTGTGGTCCAGGGAGTCCGACTCTATTTCCACCTCCAGCAAGCCGTTGTGCCCATGGAGATGACGGCACTTGCCCTGGTAATCCAGCAACCGGTGTCCGTAGCAAAAATCAATCGTCTTCACCACCTTGTGGAGCACAGCTTCCTCCTATCCTTCGACGCCAGGGCCGGCCAGATGCCTACCCGCATCGACGCGGATAGTCTCGCCGGTTATGGTCTCGCTCTTGAGAAGTGCGACTATCGTCTCAGCGATCTCGTCCACCGCCGATTCTCTCTTCAGGGGTGTGCTGGCAATAACTTCCTTGGCCCACGCTTCTTCAGAGATCTCAGGTGGCCTCATTGTGGGCCCCGGTGCAATGCTGTTGACCAGGATGCCATGCCCGGCAAGTTCAGCCGCAAAGACCCTGGTCATGAAGCCAATGGATGCCTTGGCCGTCAGATAGGGAAGATAGTTCAGATATGGCGTCTCCCCTGCTGCCCAGTCGCTGAACATCAGTATATGACCTTTGGTATCGCCGGTGTTGTTCATCATCCGGCGAGCCCCGTATACGGCCAGCAGGTAGGAGCCTTTTGCGCCGGCCATGGCCTCATCCCAAGCCTCTCCATTCAGAGCGTCGAAGGATGCCCTTGGGTAATCGGAGGCTAGGTTGATCACAAACCATAGGCCTCCCAGCTCCTCCGCAACCTGGCTTGTCATGCGCCGCACGTCCGCTTCGAGATTGACGTCTCCCTGGACCAAGAGCGCTTTCTCCACCTGAGACGCCACCTCATTTTGCAAGCGCTGAGCTTCAGCTATAGACCTTCGATAGGCGATGGCCAAGTTGATGCCTTCCTGTGCCAGCCGCCTTGTTACCACGGCTCCTATCCGCCTAGTCCCTATGATTAGGACTGATTTTCCCTTCAAAGAAAGCATTCGGTACCTTACCCGGTTCTCGTAATGATTTCGCCGGCAACGGTAAAAGCCATTGTACTACAGCCATGGCAGGTGATGAGATGCTTTACTGGGCTGTTAAGATTGTTGGCAACACGAACTTAGAGAGTGGTATGAACGATTCCAATACTCCTTGGTACGTTGACTTTTTTGGCGGTGACTACCAGGAAGCCTATGGCCACACCTTCACCAGGGAACGCACGGAAAAAGAGGTGCTATTTGTGGAGCGGACGCTTGGCCTTTCCTCAAATAGCCGTCTCCTGGACCTGTGCTGCGGGCATGGCAGGCATAGCGTTCTTTTGGCCAGCCATGGGCTGAACGTTACCGGCCAGGACCTCAGCCAGGAATACCTGGAGCAGGCCGGACAGAGCGCAAAGGAACAGGGCGTTCATCTTGACCTGCTGCGCAAAGACATGCGTGACATCCCGTTCAAAGATCACTTTGACGCGGTGATCAACATGTTCAGCGCCTTTGGCTACCTGGAATCGGACGAGGAGAACCTGAAGGTGCTGAAGGCCGTCAGGGAGGCGCTTAAACCCGGCGGGCGTGTTCTGATTGATATGATCAATCGTGAATGGGTGGTCAGCAATTACGACCAGTCCGACTGGCGTCAAAGCGAGGATGGCAGCCTTTACCTGGAGCACCGGGAGCTGGACCTTGTCACCAGCCGTAACCACGTTACCTTTACAATCATCAAGCCTGACGGCAGCCGCAAAGAGACGGTGGGCCACCACATACGCCTGTACACATTAACCGAAACGCTGGCTCTGCTCCGAAAGGCGGGACTTGCCTTTGTGGACGCTTACGGCGGCTTCGATGGGGAGTCCTATTCAATAGACACGCGCCGCATGATTGTGGTGGCTGAAAAGCGGACGGTTTAACGCTAGCGACTAGCGCGGCATATTGCGTTCAACCCACTCCCGTTCCTCTTGTTCCTCGTCGAAGTAGATGAAGCGATGGAACATCTTGGTCTCGCCTCGTCTTCTCCTTAGGTCTTTTCGTTTAGCCTCCGAACCTGGCACGTCGGCCTTCAATGTCACCGGGTCTATGACCACTCCATAGTTCCGCAGCGCACCTTCCAGGGTAACGAAACCACCTCGCACGTCCTTCTCTACCAGGGCTATGTCCCGTTCCAACGGGTCGCCCCATCCGCCGCCGCCGGCGCTATAGATGCGCACCATGTCTCCCGCGTACCATCTATTGTCGTCGGAAAACGGTCGTACTTCCTTCTCCTGCGGGGTGCTTGGATTCATAACGACTCTGGACGTACCGCCCGCCATACCTCCGGCGACGCCCCAGGCGGGAAAGCGATTGCACTCTACACGCAACCCAAAGGTGCCTTCCGGCGCAAGCAGCCTGACATCCCTGACAATGCCGCACCCTCCCCTGTATTTACCAGGCCCCCCGGAATCCGGATTCAAAGCATATCTTTCTACGCGTAGAGGGTATTCCATGTCCATGAACTCGGCGGGGTAGTTCTGGTTGTGCACGTTGTAGATGGCATCCAGGCCGTCTGCAAACGGCCTGGCGCCATGCCCTACGGCAATGCCGTCCGTGCACAATATCCACTCTCCCGTGACTGGGTCTTTCATACGCCAGTAGGCAATCACGTAAACGGCGGTGGCCGCCATTACCCGTCCCTGGGAAGCCTGGGCAATGGTTCCCACAATGGCGTCTTTCAGCTTGCCGAAGGTATGCGCACGGCAGCCCAATGCGGCGGGCCATTTTGGATGCAAGATGCTGCCGTCCCTGATCACAACGTCATCTACACAGGCCAGCAGCCCCTCATTCATGAGCAGGGATGGATCAAAGCTAGAGAGATACAGGCCGTACCACGACTTGAGCACGACCTTCGACATGATGAAGTTGATGGAGCCGGGAACCTGATCATCACTGGCGCTGGTGTCGGCTACCACCTTTTCCCCTTGGCGAGTCAGCTTCACATTGAGCGAATGCCACTGCTCCCCTACCCCATCGGTATCCATGTAATCGCGGAAGGAGTACTCACCTTCAGGGACAAGCTCGAGCATCTTCCGACGCACGAAGCTTCCCGTTTCTTCCTGGAAATAACGGAATGCGGCCAGCATGGTTTCTCTGCCGAAGCGATGGAACATCTCCAGGATGCGGCGCTCTGCCAGGCCGGCAGCGGACATCAGTGCCTGCGTGTCCCCCTCCAGGAGATCCGGGTAACGGGAGTTTCTTAGAATGATGCGATAGGCTTCTTCGTTCAGTCTGCCCTGGTCAACGATTTTGATGGGCGGCACCAACGTGCCGTCGTGGAATATCTCGGTATTGGCGGGGCCAATGCTGCCGGGGCGGCTGCCTCCCAGGTCCCAGAAATGAGCCCAAGAGTAGCAGAACGCTACCAATTCTCCATCCATGAAGACCGGGGTTATGAAAACCATATCTGGCGTGTGCGATATTGCGCCGTCTGAGATATAGGGATCGTTATACCAGTAGAGGTCGCCCGGTTTCATGCTCTCTTGCGGGTAGTAGTCCCATACGCAGTCGATGAGGTCGGAGCCCTGGTCTGTACCGTAGACCGATTTTCCCCGGCTATCGCAAAAGCTGATCAGGTAGTCCTTCTTCTCCCGGATGAAGGCGGACATGGACGTGCGTTCGATGAGGATCTCGCACTCTTGTCGAGACGCCTTCAATGAGCCCCTGATGAGCTCACGAGTTATGGAATCAACGGTGTTGGAGGTTGTCATACGCCATCAACCCGGCACGGCTTGGAGTATACAGTTGCCATATTCATCTATCCGTCCCTGCCAACCGGGGTTTATCACCACAGTGGAATCCATGCCCTCCAGGATTGAAGGGCCTTGTACAATGGAGTCCGGCGAGAGGAGCCCCCGTTTGAAGATATCACAGAGCACCGGCGTGCCTAGCTCCTGGAAGAAGACCGGCCTCTGCTCCTTGACCGCTTTTTTCGCCGGAACGGGCTTCCCCGTGAGCCGGGGCATCCGGGCAGCCCCCAGCGTACCCACCGCAGATACCCGGAGGGTGATTACCTCCACCGGCTGGTCCAGTGAGAACCCGAATAGCTGCTTGTGCCTGCGGTGAAATTCGTGCAGCAAACCTTCAATGGACTTTTTGTCAACGGAGCCGCCCTTGAGGTCCGTGGCCACTTCAAATCCCTGGTGGGTGTAGCGCATATCCGCGGAGCGCATTAGGGAGCGGCCCTGTTGTGGCACACCTTCCTGGTCCAGCCAGTAGAGGGCCTCCTCTTCCAGCTCCCTGTACACCTTTTCCATGGCTTCCAGGTCATAATCGGGAGGCTTTTGGATGAAGGTGCGGGCATAGTCGTTCTTGAAGTCCGCCACCAGTAGGCCGTAGGCGGAGGAAACGCCTGGGTTCCTGGGCACCACGACGTTGGGGATGCCCAGCAGATGCGCCACACCCACTGCATGCATTGGACCTGCCCCGCCAAACGCTATCAGTGTGAATTCCCTGGGATCGTAGCCCCTCTCGACGCTCACGTTACGTATGGCGCCCATCATGGAGTTGTTCGCTATCATGGTGATTCCGCTGGCCGCTTCCTCCAGGCTCAAACCCAGCGGCGCGGCTACCTTCTCCTGAAGGGCGTCTCTTGCGGCGTCGAGATCCAAGGCCACCGCGCCTCCCGCAATGCTAGTGTTTATACGCCCAAGCGCCAGGTTGGCATCGGTCAGTGTGGGCTCGGCGCCTCCATGGCCATAGCAAACCGGCCCCGGGTTGGCCCCGGCGCTGTGCGGCCCCAGCGATAGATTCCCAGATTGGGTCAGCCAGGCAATGCTGCCTCCGCCTGCTCCGATGGTCGCTATATCCACCATTGGCAGATGCATTGGCCAGTCGCCCAGCCTTCCTTCCGTGGTCGACGTGACATTGTAATCCGATATCAGGGACACGTCTGTACTGGTGCCCCCCATATCCAGGGAGATGACATCTTTGAAGCCCGTAATTTGTCCAAAGTGTCGTGCCGCCATGACCCCGGCGGCCGGGCCGGAAAGCGCGGTATACACCGGCTGGTGTACAGCCGTTTCTGCCCCTATTACGCCGCCACTGGACTTCATGATGAGCAATGGAGCGTCTATCCCCCTCTCTTTCAATCCGCCGTCCAATTTCTTGACGTAGTGGCTAACCTGCGGCATGACGTAAGCGTTTAGAACCGTGGTCATTGTGCGCTCGTATTCTCTGAATACTGGAAGTACCTCTGAAGATAGGGACACGTGGGCTTGAGGATGGCCCGCCATGACCAAATCCCTTGCCCGGCGTTCGTTGGTGCTATCCGCATAAGAATGGACGAAAGAAATGGCTATCGAATCTATACCGGCGCCGGCAAAGTGGCGCGCCGAGCTCAGCACGGCCTCCTCGTCCAGGGGAACAACGGTCTCCCCGGTGAAGTCTATGCGCTCCGCCACTTCAAATATACGCTCAGGAGGGACCGGACGCTCCGGCTTGACCCAGACGTGAGTGCTGGCTAGGCGGGGCATCCCCTGCCTGGCTATTTCCAGGACATACTTGAACCCCTCGGAAACAATCAAGCCTACGGTGGTGCCCTTACCCTCCAGGATAGCATTGGTGGCTATAGTGGTGCCGTGGAAGATACGGCGCAGGCTGGCACTATGAATTCCCGAGTCGTCCAATACCTTACGCAGACCTTCCATGAATCCCAGAGAAGGGTCGGTGGGCGTGGAAGGCGCCTTCACCAAATGGAACTCGCCCGTATCCAAGTTGGACAGCACAACGTCAGTGAATGTGCCGCCTACGTCTATGGCGAGCGCATAGTTTGCCAACTGGACACGCCTCCAAATCTGAATGCGCCGGTGATATTGGAAATTGCCAGGTAATGCACTTTGTACCTGATGGTAACCTATCAGTAAAGCGACGTGATACGCTAAGCCCACTAATGTGCGAAAATGTAGCTCCAATGAAGATTAATAGGAAATACCTTGCTCTGGACATAGGCGGAATTTCAACCAAGGCTGGTCTTGTCACTAGTGAAGGCGAGGTTCTAGGCTACTATGCCGTGGACAGCCACCGCGGCGGTACGCGGGAGCAGGTCCTGAAGGACATAGCCAGTGCATTGGAGCCGTTCCGGGGTGAAGACCTAGCTGGTGTGGGCGTGGGCTTCCCAGCTTACGGCGACTTCAAAAACGGCGTGCTGCTCACCCTAAACACCCCGTTTCCAAGCCTGCACCGCTTTCCTTTGGGGTTCCTCCTGGAAAATGAAATAGGCGTACCCACTCGCATTACCACGGATGCCAACCTGTTTGCACTGGGAGTGATGCGATTCGGCGAGGGGCAAACGTACAAGGACTTTGTCGCTGTGTCGCTTGGCTCAGGAACGGGCGTAGGTGTTGTTCAGAATGGCCGCCTTGTAGAGGGGATGCTTGGCCCGCACCCGGTGATCGTCGAGTTCTACAATGAATGGAGCGGCACCGAGTCACACGACGGATTATGCTTCCCCGCCCTGTACGGAGCAGATGGCGAAACGCTTTACCGGAAAGTTGAAGATGGTGACGAGATAGCACTCAGGGCCTTTGAGCGTATAGGCAAATCTCTAGGGCCGACTCTGAACTGGTTGCACGCCAGTCTCATGATGGATACATTTATTCTGGGAGGTGGCGTGAGCAACAGCTACGATTACTTCTATCCCGTGCTGGAATCTGAGCTGGTCTCCAATGAGGTGAAGGTGTTCAAGACGGGACTTGAAAACGCCCCGCTGCTCGGCGCGGTGCCATTGCTAGAGGAGTAGCACTGCTATACCGTGCCCCTATGATACAATCCGCAATGGAGTCCAAGAAGCAGAAGGAAGCGTAGGTATTAACCTGACGAAGATAGAGTCATATGCACAGGGCATGGCGTGTTGGACAGACCTGGGGTCGGGTGCCCAGGAAGTCTCTAAGACCTTCTACTCCAATCTGTTTGGGTGGACATACCAGGATTTCCCAATGGATGAGAGCGGCGAAGTCAGCTACTCCATAGCCATCAAGGACGGTTCGTATGTGGCTGGCATTTACACCCAGGCGCCGGATCAGAAGGAGGCAGGCATTCCGCCCCATTGGGACGTACATATCGCCGTGGACAATGTGGATGAGGTCGCAGGCAGAGTGGAAAGCTGCGGCGGCTCAGCTCTAGTTACTCCGTTTGACGTGTTCGACTTTGGCAGAACGGCCATCGTCAGCGATCCCAGCGGCGGCGCGGTGTTTCTCTGGCAGGGCAAGAATCACAAGGGGGCCGGTATCCAGAACGAACATGGCGCCATAGGGTGGTGCGAGCTGCTGTCTACGGATCCACAAGCTGCGATCCAGTTCTACACCTCTCTGCTGGGAGTTCAGTCCGAAACGGCCACCATGCCTGATGGCAACGAATACACCCTATACATGCGGGATGGAATACCTCTAGCCGGCACCATGGCCTTCCCGGAAGCGGTTCGCGCCATGAACATACCCTCCCATTGGAGCGTCTACTTCCATGTGGATGACGTGGACGGCAGCTTTGAGAAGGTGATCTCTCTGGGCGGCGCCGTGCACCTAGCGCCGACAGACATAGCGGACGTGGGCCGGATAGCCTTTGTGGGGGAGCCGCAAGGCGTGGGCTTTGGCCTCATTACCCCCGCCAGCGATTGGAGCACCGCCGGATAAGTGGTCGCAGCAGCTATAAGAGTTTCCCAGCTTGCCCTCTGGCGCGGTGACGACCACGACAATTATGTTGCCCCGATTCTCTCATTGCTGTAGTTCAGTGTCTGCTCCCTCCCGATGCTCCAGCGGCAGACTGATTATCATATTTGTGTACTCTCCAGGCTCCGATTCTACTCGGATAGAGCCTCCGTGTCCGCGCACAATGTCGTTGCACATCGACAGGCCCAGGCCGGTGCCCTGGTCGGTGGGCTTAGTGGTAAAGAACGGGTTGAATATCTTATCGATAGCCTCGGGCGGAATACCGGTACCGTTGTCCCTGATCTGGATCTCCGCCGACTCCTCGCCTCGCTTCGTCGCCAGCCGCAGGGTGGGTGAATATGGTTTACCGTCGGACTGCTCGGCGGCTAGGCGTTTCTGATGCGTGGCATAGCAGGCATTGCTAACCATGTTGAGGAATACCCGGCCCATGTCCTGGGAAATCACCTCCAACTGTCCCATCTCGGGATCCAGGTCCTGCTCTATGGTTAGATTGAAATCAGGATTAGTGGCACGAGCACTATGGTAAGCCAGCCGGGCGTGCTCTTCCAGCAGATTGTTGATATTTGTTAGCTGCCGTTCTCCTGGGCCGCGGCCCATCCTAAGCATGTCCTGCACTATACGGTTGGCCCGTTCGCCGTGATGGGAGATGCGCTCCAGGTTCTGTGAGATATCCCTGGAGATCTCTTCTACCAGGCCCCGCTGCTCATCCGTTAGGCTAGCCTCGTTCTCCTGCAACACCTCTTGCAACTCACCAAGAAGCTCTACTGATAGCTCTGAGAAGTTCTTGACGAAGTTCAGCGGGTTCCTTATCTCGTGGGCCACTCCCGCCGTAAGCTCACCCAGGGCGGCCAGCTTTTCTCTCATGACAATTTGATCCTGGGCTCGCTGCAGTTCGCCTAAAACCGACTCCAACTGCTCGTTCTTTCCCTGAAGCTCCTCCGCCAGCTCCTCCACCAGGTTTAGACGCTGCACCTCCAGGGCGTGGCGTCGGAACACCTCCAGAGCGGCGGCCATCTCCGCCACCTCATCATGTCCTCCGATATCTACCTGCGCCTCCAGGTCCCCACCGGCCATACGCCGCATCCAGACCGACAGCATCTTGAGGCGCTGCAGCAGCCATCGGCCCACAAAGAGCCACGCTATGAGGACGCCGCCACCGATGCTGATGCCGGTGATGCCGAGGAGAAGCGTGCGCCCTGTCAGAATAGCCCGGGAAGAGGCGGCGATTGCCTCATCGGCGCTGGCTTGAGCCGTACTCACCAGGTCATCGATGCCGACCACAAGGTCGACGGCTATGTCGCGGTTGCTTACGAGCAGTTCCTCCTGGCGCCCCGTGAGCCGCAGCTCCTGCTCGATGATGTCGAAGCCGCTCCCCTCCCCTGTTCCCAGGGCAAAGAGATCCTCGAATATCGGGGACACGTCCCCATATAGCGGTGATTCCTCTATGGAGGACAGATTCTCCTTCATGCGGCTGACTGCGGCCTCGAACCGCTCCCGCAGCGGCTCCAACTGTGAGGCATCTCTCAGCGTGAAGGCGTTGGCCAGTAGCTCGGTGGCAATGTTGGCGTTCCCCTGCAGTTCCGATAGATTTCGGTACCGAGTAAGCTCCAACTCGGAGAAGTGCTCAGAACGAGGCGCCGGCGGCTCCCCCAGCACCCGGTATCCGGTCACTGTATAGAAGAACTGGTCGTCGATGGCGGGCCCCACAAAGTCGTCCAACCGCCTCCTTAGGTTGGTCAACTCTTCGCCCAACGTCTGTCGCCTGTCACGCAATCTGAAGAGCTCTGAGCGTTCCGCCCTGATGGTATTGATGTTAGCGGAGAGATTGTCGGCTTGAGCGCGCACCCTTTGGAAGCTGGCCTCTTTTACGTACCGGCCCTCGAGTATGGCCAATTGCTCTTCGAACAGGACGGAGGCCTCAAGGATGCCGTCAGACACCTGGGCGAACTCGGCGGGAGTGGAGGCGGTGGTCAGCTGCGGAGCAGCCGCCACGAGGGTGCCGCTGTACTGGGCCACGCCAAAGGCCGCCGCCACCTCGGGCAGAGTTCCTTCGTTGACCCTGCTCTGGGCGGTTCCCACCTGATTGAAGGAGAACCAGCTTACGATGCTGGCGAATACGGTCAGCACCACAGCGCTCCAGATGGCGGCGTAAAGCTGTGTGGAGAGTCGAAAGCGTAGAGCCAGAATCTGTCGCAGCAACCCCATCACGGTACGGCGTTCTCCAGGCTATCGATGGAGTGGTACGCTCCGTCGCGGCCGATGACCGTCAGAAACACCTCGTCCGACCCCTGGTTGTCTATCTCACTGTATTCCAGGATAAAGCCGTCCAGGTCAATGGGGCCCGAGCCCCGTATGTTGTCCAGGAAGCACTCGCGGTCCACCTCCTGGCCGCAGGCCTCTACACCAGCTATTGCCAGGCGCCCGGCCATGTACCCCTCTAGAGAGACGAAGCCGGGCTCCGCCGTTGGGTCGTAGGACTGCAGGGCTCGCTGATAGGCCGCGACGACTGGTATGGAGCTGTCCGCCGGAAAGGGCACCACTTGGGTGACGTATACGCCGGTACCCGTGGCTCCCAGTTCCTGGGCTAGAGCGTTGCTTCCCACAAAGGAGATGTTTATGAAGACCGGGTCAAAGTCCAACTGACGCGCCCATGAGATAAGGGCCGCCACAGGTTTGTAGGCGCCGATGATGATCACCGCCTCAGGCGAGCCGTCCATTAGGTCCAGCAGTCCCATCTTGACCGCTGTTGTGTTTCGGGGATACCGGCCCACTGCTACAGGTTCCATGCCGCGACTGTTCAGGGCGGCCGACGCTCCACGGTAGCCGGCCTGTCCATAGGAGTCGTCCTGGTACATCACGGCGATGCGCGTGATGCCCAGGTCCTTCGTTAGCCGGGCCACCATTTCTTCCGTTTCCTGGTTGTAGGAGGAGCGCAGGTTGATGATGTTGTCCCACTCCGGATCCCTGAGGAAAGCCGCGCCTGTAAAGGGGGCCAAGTACGGAACCCCCGCCTCCGCCGCCACCGGGGTGGCGGAACGGGAAGTCGGCGTACCCACCGCGCCAATGAGGGCAAACACCCGCTCGTCCTCTATCAGGCGGGTCGTGTTGGCGATCGCCGCTTCCGGTTCGTAGGCGTCGTCGAACGATACCAGTTCCAACCGCCTACCGTAGACGCCGCCCGCGTTGTTGATCTCCTGGAAGGCTGCCTCTATCCCCAGCCTTATGTTTGTGCCCAGTGCTTGGGCAGGGCCGCTGAAGGCCGCCGACTGGCCGAAGAGCACCCGCTGGTCGGAGACCCCGGGCGACGGATCTGGCACTTCCGGGGTTGCCGACGACGAGTTGTCGCCGGGCCCAACTACGCTCGGGGTGCCATCATTAGCTTGGAACAGGAACCAGAATGTCAAAGAGGCAACTACCAACAGGGCTACGACCCCCAGCACCGCCAGCGGTAAGGGGAACCTCATGACACCTCTGCGAGACATCATTCACTCCTGTGCTTGACCAGCGTCAAGTGATTTCTGTCTCCCTCCCGCTGGTAAGATAGCTCGTCCATCAGCGTGCGAACCAGGTAAACTCCGAGGCCCCCTATGGGACGCTCATCCAGTCCCTTCGACACGTTGGGATCGGGCCCATCCGTCAGGGGATTGAATGGCTTGCCCGCGTCGGAGACATAGATTGTGAGGGCGTCATTCTTGGAGGTCAGGCAAACTATGATCTCCTGGTCGTCGGCTGTCTCCCCATAGTTCATGATATTTATGCCCAGCTCTTCCAGCACCAGGTTCACCTGGAAGATGAGGCTGGCAGGCCAATCCTCCTGCTCTCCCAGGGACTCCACTGCGTCGTAGAGACGCTTCAACTCCTCCACTCTGGGGGCCAGGTTCAGGGATATCGTCGCGCTCAATCAGTTACCTCGTTTCGGTGAAGGACCAGGCAGGTGATATCGTCGGACTGGGAGGTGTCTCTCGCAAACTCTCTGACAGCGTCAAAAATAGCGTGGGCCACATCCTTGGGATCCATGGGTGGGCCATCCTTGAAGATCTCGGTCAACCGCTCCATGCCAAACTGCTCACCCAGGCCATTCATAGCTTCCGTAACACCGTCGGTGTAGAGGACCAGTGTATCCTTGGGGTTAAGGGTCACCGAGTTCTGGTTGTACTCAAGGCCCGGCAGTACGCCCAGGGCTATGCCGTCCGTAGATGGAATACGGACTGACGACCCATCAGCGTGGATAATTAGAGGACTGTCGTGGCCTCCGTTGGCGTAGGTTAGCGTTCCGCTGGACGGATCGTAAACGGCGTAGAGCAACGTCACAAACATGCCCGTGTCATTGCGCTCTTGGATCAGATCGTTGACGATGCCCAGCGCCTCACCCGGATCATGGCTGCCAATGGCGGCTCCCTTCAGCAGAGTGCGGCAGGACATCATGAAGAGGGCAGCGGGTACGCCCTTGTCGGAAACGTCTGCTATGGCCAGACCAATGCGGCCGTCCTCCAGGCGAATGATGTCAAAGAAGTCCCCTCCCACGTTCCGCGCCGGCTCCATGTTGCCATAGGTTCCCAAGTCTCTATTGACAGGAAAGTCCATGGGTAGGATGGACTGCTGCATCTTGTTAGCCACGTCAAGCTCGTTTTGAAGCGCTACCAGCTTGTCCCGGGCAGATACGGCCTCCCGCCACTCGACAAGGTGGCGCAGAGTCCGGTCTATGGTCACACGCAGGTCGTCGAAGTCCAGCGGCTTGGTGATAAAGTCGAAGGCGCCCCGGTTCATGGCCGTTCGGATGTTCTTCATGTCCCCATAGGCGGAGATGATTACCGCCCGGAGGTTGGGGTCCACCATTGGTATTTGCTCCAGCAGGGTGAGTCCATCCATCTGAGGCATGTTGATGTCAGACAGCACCATGTCGATGCTATGGTCCTGGCCCAAGATATCCAGGGCCTCCACCCCGTTATGGGCAAAGATGAACTCGTACTGTCCCGAGCGTATGCTGCGGCGCATGCGCTGTAGGATGAGCGTTTCCAGGTCCGGCTCGTCGTCCACCACCAGAATCTTGTACCCTCGATCCAATGGCTCTATGACAATGCCTCCGCTTTGTTCCATGCTAACTTCTATTGGCCCCGTCCATCTCCCCGCCTGAGCAAGAGCCTGCAGAACAGGAGCCTCTTTCATCAGCCTGGCAATGAAGTCTCTCTCAGACCTCATAGGAAGGACCCTAGCAGAGAGGCATAGCTGATTCAATACATGACACTTGGCTTGCCCCGGTAATGGTTGGGCAGAGTTTCACGCCACCCGCGTTGCCGCCAGCGAGTCCACTACAACCACGGCGCCCCTCTAGCGGATGCCGAAGACCGCCTGAACGTACATGGACAGCCGCAGCTCGCCGCCGCTGATGGAAGTGCTTGGTGCCGCCGCTGCCATGTTCATCATCTCAAGGGCTGCCTCCCCCCTGGCCACGGGAGCGCCGCTGCTTTCCGTAACGAACGTCAGAGTCCCCAACTCCACTCCGGCGAGGGTTGCCAGATGCTCCGCCTTGGCCATGGCGTCCTGGACGGCGGCCTCTCTGAGGGCGGCCATGTACGGCTTGGGATCCTCCACCGTGAACCGGATGCCGTCGATCCTCGTGGCGTTGCCGCCGGCGTTGGCCACCTCGTCTATGATGGGGCCCACGTTGTCGATGTCCCGGATATTCACCGTTGCAGAACTGTTGACCGTATAGCCAACCAGGGTACTCCTCCCGTTGTTTTGGTATTCGTACTGAGGCCAGATGTTGAAGGCCCGGGTTTGGATGTCCCTGTCCTCTAGTCCCTGGGCCTTGACTGCGGCGATTATGGCGTCCATCGCCTGCGAGGCCTCATCCCGGGCCTGCGAAACGCTCTCCGACATGGCCTCTACGCCGACGTTCAGCAGCGCCAGGTCGGGCACGAGGTCTATGGAGCCCTCGCCCGATACCGAAATGCCGGATTGGCCCTGAATCCCTCCCGAAAAGGCGGCGGCGGCCTGGGAAACGTCGGTCGCGGATTGCGGTGCATCATTGTCGTCGGTGCATGCCGCAACCATGAGCATGACGGCGGCCAGCCCGATAATTGTCGACAGTACTTTGAGCTTGTTCATTTTCACTTCCTTCCCTACATTAGCTTAGCTGGAGGTGCGGCAACCCTGTGGTTGAGCGCCCTACACTATAATAAACGTCTAATCGAGCCAAATGGTTCCATTGGCCTCGGTTGCGGCGTCCGATTACGGGTTGCAGATTCGCAACCTCCTCTATAAGCACTAACCGGCTTATTATATCCCCCCCCACCCGCTGCGCGAAGCGTCCCGTCTATTGAAACGGCCTCCCAAGTGGGAGTATCATTCCCGCCATACCGCAACCAGGAGAAAGCACGTGATAGATCTTGCCAGCTACCAGGAATTGGTCGTCCGGCAGACCAAAGAGATGCTGGAGATATTCACCGGGTTCGAGACAGCCAACCGGTATAGGATCCTGACACCGGAGGGCGAAGAGGCCATGTTCTGCTACGAGGAGTCCGGGATGCTGTCTCGCCAGTTCATGGGTTCCCACCGGCCACTCAATCTGCACGTCGTGGACAAGGATGGGCAGCCTATCCTGAACGCCAATAGAAACTTCTTCTGGTTATTCTCACACCTGAACGTGCTGGACGGATCGGGCGAACCCATAGGATCGCTGCACAGGAAGTTCGGCATGATCAAGCGCAAGTTCGCACTGCTGGACTCCGGCGGACAGCAGATAGCGGGGCTCAACGGAAGCCTGTTCCGGCGCTACACCTTCACCTTGAACGGCGCACAGGGCCAGGAGATGGGGCGCATAGTCAAGCAGTGGGGAGGCATTATCAGGGAGGGCTTCACCGACGCCGACACCTTCAGCATCCAGTTCAGCGACCTTGAACGGAACCAGGAGATTAGGCTCCTGCTCGTAGCGTCCGCCTTCGCCATTGACCTGGACTTCTTCGAGAACAAGGGAAACCGCCTGGGCATGGGGTAACCCAAGAGCACAGGGCCTTTGGCGTTATCCAACTTTCGCTGTGCGCCTGGCGAGGCCGCTCCCCCTTCTTACCGCTCATTGCCAAGCGCGCCGTCATGGACTGGTGGCCAAGGTAGGCACGTTGCAAGGCGGGCTCCGCTGCGGCCCTATCTCGCATCGCCGGCGCCCTCGGTGCCACCATCGACGCTCTGGTAAACGAGTAGCCATCACCTCCGGCGGCGCATGACTGCAGCGATGGCTCCGCTTAGCGCGGCGACGGCCAGCACCAGCACAGCGATGACCCAAACCCAGGCTGGAATGCCTTTGTTGTTCCCCGGTTCGGCCTCAGCCATGGGTGACGGTGGCACTGGGGTAGCAAGAGTTGACGTAGGTGTGGGTGGCGCCGTTGGCCACGGCGATGGTGTCACTGTGGGCGTAGGCTGCGCGGTGGGTGCCACTGTTGGCTTCGGTGATGGCGTCGCTGTGGGCATAGGTTGCGGCATGGGTGTCGCTGTTGGTCGCGGCGAGGGCGTTGGTGTGGGTGTTAGGGACCAATTTATCGTTGGAGGCGGAATTGGCGTCGGCGTCGGTTCAGGCGTCCGGCCGTACCCGATGGCAGACAGCAAGAGTGACGTCACCTTGCTCTTGCCGTCCGTCTCAACGGTCACTACGGGCTCCGCCACGGCGATGTTGAATCTCAGCGATGCGCCGTCGCCGTTGGAGTCGGTGGCGGTGTAGGTGAAAAGGGTGCGCTCCAGGGCCTTTGTGGGAATGCCGGTGATGGCGCGAGACGAAGCATCGAAGCGCAGGCCACTGGGCAGGACAGGCGAAAGACTGTATCTGAGAGCGCCATCGCCGCCCCTGGCACTGGGCAGCGGCGACGTTTCCACGTGCTGACCTACGCTGAAGGTCATGTTCTCGACCACTGCGGAACCGAAGGTCAGCGTGCGATTGGGTGCGGCGGCTTGGGTGGCGATGGGAGTTGGCGATGGGTTGACGACGGGAGTCGGCGGCGGGGTGGGTATTATGAGCAGCAGTGCCCTTGCCTCTACGAGAACGAGCACATCGTCTGCGGTTGAGGCGTTGGAGGCGTCGGTCACCACTAGGGCAAACCTGAGGGTCGCGTCGTCGGCCAGCCTATCCGGCGCGGTGAAGGCCGGCGAGGCCGTGTCCGCACCGCTCAAGGCGACACCGGGTCCGCCGGTCTGTGTCCAGGCGTAGGTCAGTGGAAGTCCCTCGGGGTCGAAGCTGCCGGAGCCGTCGAGAGTTACCGTCTCGCCTTCGCCGACCGTCTGGTCGAGCCCGGCGTTGGCCGTTGGTAGGTCGTTGACCTCGACGACGCTCAGCGTGAAGACGGTGTCAGCCGTTTCCGTACCATCTGTAGCAGTGACGAGTATGGTAAGCGTGTCCGGCGTGTCGGCCTCTCGGGGCGTGCCTCTGAAGATGAGGGCGCTGGTACCAGCCGTGAAGTCGAGCCAGGAAGGAAGGGCACTACCATCAGACAGGGTAGCATTGTGGATGAGTGTGTCGCCGTCCGGGTCGTCGAAGGCCAGCGCCTGGTAGAAGAAGAAGCGGTCCTCGGTGGCCGTCTGAGGCCGGAAGGTGGGCGCCGTGGGCGGGCGGTTCGCCGGGAGGGCGACAGACAGCTGAAAGGTGGCATTTCTAGTGTACAAATCGTCGGAGACAGAGACCATGATCTCATGTGTGGCCATGTCCGCCTCCAGAGGCGTGCCACTGAAGGTTCTGGTGTTCTTATTGAACCTTAGCCAGCGCGGCAGGGGGTTGCTGCCCCCGCCCTGAAATGCGTCGTAGGTGAGCCTGCTGTCCTCGGGATCGGTCGCCTCTGGCACGGTGTAGCTGAAGAGGTCGTCGACAAACGCGGTCTGGTCTGTCAGCGATGGCGCCGTAGGCGGGTCGTTGACCTCTTGGATCGCGATGGTGAACGTTGCGGACGTCGATTCCGGCGGCTCGCCGTCGTCTGTGGCGGTGACGTGGATGGTGAGGGTGGCTGGGGTGTCGGGTTCCAGGGGCGTGCCGCTGAACGTGCGAGTGTAGGCATCGAAGCTGAGCCACCCGGGGAGGGTGCTACCGCCGACGAGTGTTGCCCCGTAGGTGATGCTATCGCTCTCCGGGTCGGAGACGGTGGCGAAGGTGTAGCGGAACGACTCGTCCTCCGTGGCCGTCTGGTCCGACAGCGATGGCGTTTCGGGCGGGTCGTTGACGGGCGTTACGGCGATGGCGACCGTAGCGGTGTCCGTAGCCGAGCCGTCGCTGACAGTGTAGGTAAAGCCACCAGACCTGGTCTCCAACCCGTTGTGGGTATAGGTGACCGTCTTACCGTCCTCCGAGAGGACGACCGAGCCGCTGGCCGCGTCGCTCACGGCTGTGATGGTAAGGTTATCGTCGTTGGGATCTGAGTCATTGTCAAGAAGCGTTGAGGCGGCGATGCTCACGGTGCCGCCCTCAGCGACCGTCGCGGTGTCGTTGCCAGCGATGGGCGCGTCGTTACGCTCACTCACCGTGAGGGTGAAGGTGGCGTTGGCTGATGCCTGCGGCGTGCTGCTGTCTGTAGCGGTGACGCGTATGGTGAGGGTGGCCGGCACGTTGGCCTCGCCCGGAGTGCCACTGAAGGTGCGAGCGTTATCGTCAAAGCTGAGCCACCCGGGGAGTGCGACACCGTGGTCCAACATAGCGGTATAGGCCACCGAGTCGCCCTCCGGGTCGGTAACGGCGTCGAAGGTGTAGCTGAAGGGCTCGTCCTCTGTGGCGGTCTGGTTTGTCAGCGATGGCGTTTCGGGTGGGTCGTTGACCTCTTCGACTGTGAGGGTGAAGGTTGCGGACGCCGATTCCGGCGGCTCGCCGTCGTCCGTGGCGGTGACTCGTATGGTTAGGGTGGCCGGCGTGTCGGATTCCAGAGGCGTGCCGCTGAAGGTGCGGGAGCTAGGGGTGAAGCTAAGCCAGGCAGGAAGTGCGTCGTCGTCGACGAGTGCGGAGGTGTAGGTGAGCGCATCGTCGTCCGGGTCGGTGAAAGCCGGCGCTGTGTAACTGAAAGGCTGGTCCTCGGTTGCGGTTTGCGGCGTCAGGGTGAGCGCTGTTGGAGGCCTATTAGGCGGCAGCACAACCGTCAGCGTGAAGGAGGCTCTGGACGACTCGGCCGAACCGTCGGACACCTCTACCACGATTGTGAGGGTGGCAACGTGTGCCCTGCGGGGCGTGCCGCTGAAGGTGCGAGTGGCCGCGTCGAAGGTGAGCCAGAGCGGCAGAGGATTCATGGCCTGGCCCAGGGCCGCGTTGTAGGTGAGGGTGTCGCTGTCCGGGTCTATGACCTCTGGCACCTGGTAGGTGAACGGCTGGCCCGCAGTGGCGGTCTGGTCCGTCAGGGATGGCGCACCAGGTGGGTCGTTGGCTGGTGTAACGGTGATGGTGACCGTAGCCGTGCTGGTAGCCGAGCCGTCGATGATGGTATAAGTGAAGCTGTCCGAAGTTGTCTCCGAACCGTCGTGAGTGTAGGAGACTATGGCCTTATCCTCAGATAGTGAGACTGTACCGTTGGCCGAGTTGCTCACGGTGGTGATGGTCAGCGTATCGTCATCTGGGTCTGAGTCGTTGGATAGCAGAGTTGAGGAGTTGATGGTCAGCGTACCACCTTCTGCCACGGTAGCTGAGTCGTTGCTGGCGATGGGTGGGTCGTTGGCTGGTGTAACGGTGATGGTGACCGTAGCCGTGTCGATAGCCGAGCCGTCGCTGATGGTATAAGTGAAGCTGTCCGAAGTTGTCTCCGAACCGTTGTGAGTGTAGGAGACTGTGGCCTTATCCTCAGATAGTGAGACTGTACCGTTGGCCGAGTTGCTCACGGTGGTGATGGTCAGGGTATCGTCATCTGGGTCTGAGTCGTTGGATAGCAGAGTTGAGGAGTTGATGGTCAGCGTACCACCCTCTGCCACGGTAGCGGAGTCGTTGTTAGCGACGGGTGGGTCGTTGGCCGGTGTAACGGTGATGGTGACCGTAGCCGTGTCGATAGCCGAGCCGTCGCTGATGGTATAAGTGAAGCTGTCCGAAGTTGTCTCCGAACCGTCGTGAGTGTAGGAGACTGTGGCCGTATCCTCGGATAGTGAGACTGTACCGTTGGCCGAGTTGCTCACGGTGGTGATGGTCAGGGTATCGTCATCTGGGTCTGAGTCGTTGGATAGCAGAGTTGAGGAGTTGATGGCCAGCGTACTACCCTCTGCCACGGTAGCGGAGTCGTTGCTGGCGATGGGTGGGTCGTTAACCTCCTCCACCGTCAGGGTGAATGTGGCGCTGGTTGATTCCGTCCCGTCGCTGGCGGTGACCCGGACGGTGAGGGTGGCCGGGGTGTCGGCCTCCTCTGGCGTGCCGCTGAGGGTGTGAGTGCCGGCGTTGAAGCTTAGCCAGCCTGGCAGGGAGCTGTCGTTGGACTGTGCGACGGTGTAGGTGAGCGTGTCCTCGTCCGGGTCGGTGAAAGCAGGCACGGTGTAGGTGAAGGATTCGTCCTCTGTGGCAGTCTGATCTGTTAGCGTTGGCGCTGTTGGAGGCCTGTTTGGCGGCGTTGCGGTCACCTCCAGCGTGAAGTCGGCATAGCTTTCAAGCGATCCATCGGACACACTAACGCGAATCTTCAGTTCACCGATATGGGCATTCCGCGGTTTGAAGGTGAAGGTTCGAGTGTCGGAGTCGAACGTGATCCATCTCGGCAGCGCGTTCCAAGCCCCCAGAAACGCTTGGTAGGTGAGCGAGTCTCCATCCGGGTCTGTGACCTCCGGTACGGTGTAGGTGAAGGTTCCCCCTGCGTATGTGGTCTGGTCAGTCACTTCGGGCTTGGGTGGGCGCTGATTGGTGGCGGGGGCTGGCAGGACGGAGCCATTGGCCACTGTGCTTATGCTCAGGCCGTGAACCGCTCTGTGTACCGGCGTGGCATCGGACGTTCTTGGATCGGAGACGCAAAGGAAGAACGCCGTAAGCAAGAGCAAGGACACGGCCCGGTGGGGCGTAGTCAATGGCGTCTCCTCAGACAGGTCGAGTGGTACGCACGAGAGTACCCGGAAAAGCAGGATAGCGTCGTCTCGGCCAGAATGGGAAAGAAAGCACACGCATCGCGCCACCCCTTTATCTCATGGCCCCCCGACCCTCAGGTCCTGTTCCGCCCAGGGAAGCCGATTATGCCCGGACTACTGGACCTGCGGGCGCACTTCGTCGTCCACCGTCACGCCCATCGCACCGTGCAGTTCCCAGGGCCGAAAGCCCTCCACGAACCCCTTGGCCTCCTCCATGGACGCCATACCCTTTTGGGCCCGCCCGGGGTTGTAGCCGAAGGTCTGGGCGAAGGCGTCGAAGCCCCTCTTGGTCGCCCTCACCCCGCCTACCTCCTGCTCCTCGCCGTCATCCATCGTCAGGATGAGCCTCTGTCCCTTCCTCACTTCACGCCAATACACCTGCATTAGCAATAGTCCTCCAGCACTGCGTGTCCGCCTGGCATATCCCAACACAACCTCTACCTGCGGGCTCTTGTCCGTTCCTTTGCACAACCGTCACTGCTAGCAAAATGAACCGCACGCCCCAACTCCGTTGTTCCCCCGCAGAGCCTGCCCCGTACTCGATACGGGGCGGGAACCCATCCCCGGTCCCTGCCTCCGATCATGTGGCAACGGAGATTCTCGCGCCTATCCAGAAGGCGGGGGGCCAGCCTGTTTGCGTCGTCTCCGCCCCTGACGAATCCGCTCAGTGCCTGTCTCCAGCCTCCGTCGCGTAATCTACCGACATCCACTCTACCCGCCCCCGATCTTTCGCAGTATGGCAACTGCCATTTCGGGCCTCTCTATGCTTACGACGAAACCCTTCAGCGCCAATAGCGCAGGCCAAAGTGCGGTATATGAGAAAGGCGGCAATACACCACGGCCGCCAAATTGACTGGTGGGCCTAAGAGGACCGCACGCAGTACCACGTTGATTTGGTGGTAAGATTATAGCCTCCTGCAGACTCGAGTTCAATCTCTAATCATATCCTGTCGCCCGACTATTGACAGGCGACAGGCGACACCCTAGACTGTTCATGTGATCCTATCCTTCAAGCACCGGGGGCTCAGGTCGCTTTACACCGGCCGGGGGTCTCAGCGGGTGGCCCCGGATCATGCACGGAAGTTGACGCGCATCCTTGCCGTGCTCGATCAAAGCCGGACGCCTCGGGACATGGACATCCCTGGGTTCAGGCTGCATCCGCTGAGCGGTGGATTGAAAGGACACTATGCCGTTTCAGTGTCTGGGAATTGGCGGGTGACCTTCAGGTTTGAGGATGGACATGCTGTCGATGTCGATTACACAGACTACCATTGAAGAGGTGAGATGATGCCCATGCGGAATCCTCCCCATCCGGGCGAGATCGTGAGATGGGAATGTCTTGAGCCGTTGGGCTTAACGGTAACGAGGGCGGCGGAAGGTCTGGGAGTGACTCGTCAGGCACTGTCGGACCTAGTGAACGAGCGAGCTGGCGTATCGGTCGAGATGTCCCTCCGCCTGTCTCAGGCCTTCGGTTCTACACCGGAGACCTGGCTTGGTATGCAGACTGCCTACGACCTCTGGCAGGCACGGTCCCGCGCTAAGCAAATCAAAGTCGAGAGGTTCGCGACGCCAAGTCCAACGTAGCGGTGTAAGTCACCGAGATGCTCTGTCGGGTCGCGCTAGTACTCAATGGTCTCCGCGCGAAGTTGTCCGCGTCCTGGGCCAGCTGCGCATGTGGCCCATTGACCTCGCGGTTGCGCGGGCCTCGACGCGCCTGGACTTCAAGAGCGGGCTGGCGGAAGAAGATCATCGCTGCTACCAGCATTTTGCATGATGTTCCCGTTGCTTACCCGCAACAGCGTCATGAGCCGCTCAAAGATTGTCTCTTTAGCCGGGTAAACCGTACGCCAGCGAATCTGCCATTGCAGCATTGAACCGCGGGGAAGCAGTCCATGAGGATGTAGATTGCGTTACCGGTGCTGGTGGGCCGTCAGGGATTCGAACCCTGGACACGCGGATTAAAAGTCCGCTGCTCTGCCTGGCTGAGCTAACGGCCCATAAAGGCAGTTGAATTGTACCAGCATACTGACGCCACGCAAAACTGATACACGCGCCATACATGTATTAAGGAGAGGTCCTGCGCAGTAATCCCACTACGACACCACCTGATTCTGTGCGGCCTGAGCAGGATGGGATGGGCAAGGACGGAAGAACGGTACGTGGAGAGACTGCTAAGCGATGAAGCGGAATCGTAAGATGGAGAGGAGGCAGCCATTCATAGATCGGCCCCCTAGAATGCCTCTATCTCCGACAGCGGCCAGTAGGATACCCAGACCTTCCCAATAATGTTCTCCAGGGGCACCGGGCCCCAGTTCTTTGAATCGTTGCTTTGCAGCCTGTTGTCGCCCAGTACAAAGTACTCCTCAGACCCCATGACTTTCTCACTCATACTGATATCCCGTGGGGCTTCCAAGATGTACGGTTCTCTCAATGCTATGCCGTTGACCAAGACATTCCCATCTCTGATCTCCACGGAATCACCCGGAACCGCAATTACTCGCTTCACAAAGTCCCGGGACGGGTCTATGGGGAACCGGAAGACTACGACATCTCCTCTCTGCGGAGGATCGAACAGATACGACGACTCTTCACCACCCAAATCAAAGAAGGGGATGTACCTGGATAGATTGGCTAAACTGATTTGTGAATAGGCCAGCTTGTTGACCAGTAGATACTGGTTCTCATCCAGCGTAGGCCTCATGCTAAATCCATCGACACGAACATTTTGTATGGTGCCTTGCAGTCCGGCGAAGAGTATCAACGTCAGCAGGACCGTTTGTAAGATTTCGCGGAGCGTTTTGCGCATATCTTTAGTTCCAGCCAGCTTCTTATTCTAGCACGAGTCGAATTAAACGGAACAATCTACCACTACTAACGTAGCTACGTTGCAAAGTGTCTGGAACCCCCTGCCCTCCTCAACTCGGCCAAAACCCAACACCCCTGTATTGCGGTCATTATATCGCATGGGTAAAATGTTATCTGTTCCCTACAGCAGGCAAAATTGGTACTCAGTGACAGAACCATCAGAGAAGAGATAGCCGGCGGTCACATAATCATAGACCCCCTGGACGAATCGTCTATTCAGCCGGCGTCCGTGGATCTGCGCCTGGGACAAAAGCTGAGAGTGTTCCGCAGTCACAGGCTTCAGGTCATCGATGTCAGGGAGCCCATGGAGCAACTCACGGAGCTCGTAGAGATAGACGAAGCCAACCCCTTTGTTTTGCATCCCGGCGAGTTCGCTCTGGGAGTTACGCTTGAATCGATATGCCTTTCCAATAGTATCGTGGGACGTTTAGATGGAAAGAGCTCCCTGGGACGTCTTGGTCTTGTGGTGCACTCCACAGCAGGCTTCGTAGACCCCGGTTGGGAGGGGAATCTCACGCTGGAGCTGAGCAACCTGGCCAACCTGCCAATCAATCTCTACGCCAGAATGAAAGTCTCCCAGATATCCTTCATGCGGTTGACTACCCCTGCGGAGAACCCCTACGGATCTGCCAAGATAGGCAGCAAATACAGGGGGCAAGATGAACCTACGCCAAGCCGGTACTACTTGAACTATGCCTCAGACAGCGGCGAACGCGAGGAATAGGCCGTCCCCCTATATGCACCGTGCCATGGAACTGGCACGGCAGGCTCTTGGCAGTACAAGCCCCAACCCTGCTGTTGGTGCCGTAATTGTACAAGACGGTCTGATCGTGGGTGAGGGCTTCACCCAGCCTGCCGGCCAAGACCACGCCGAGATTGTGGCCTTGACCCAGGCAGGAGAAAAAGCCCGATGCTCTACAATGTACGTTACCCTGGAACCCTGCCATCATATGGGTCGTACACTGCCCTGCACGGAAGCCATCCTCAGAGCAGGCATATCGGAGGTACACTTCTCCCTAATAGACCCTAACCCCCTGGTTTCAGGAAAAGGGTTGCGGGAGCTCCAGGAAAAGGGCGTCAAAGTCTACACCGGTCAGGGTGAAGACCTCAGCCGTAGGCTCAACGAAGCGTACTTCAAGTACGTCACCAATGGAACGCCGTTTGTCACGGCAAAGTTTGCCGCCAGCTTGGATGGCAAAATCGCTGCCCGCGGCGGAGACTCGCACTGGATTTCGTCCGGTGAGTCCCGGCAATGGGCACACAAGACAAGGGCAGCCTCAGACGCTGTAATGGTCGGTATCGGGACCGTCCTTGCTGATGATCCGCTGCTCACGGCAAGAGATGAGAACAATGTGCCTCTATGCAAGCAACCCCTTCGCGTGATATTGGATAGCCGCCTCCGTATCTCCCCGGCGGCCAGGCTTTTCAGCCAACCCGGGCCTATTCTCATTGCGGCCAGTCATCCAAGCCAAAGCGCGGTTTCGGAGATGAGGGCGCTGGGCGCGGAGGTCGCGCTTCTGCCGGCGGAAGACGGAGGTGTGGATCTGGGGGCGCTGCTTTGCCTGCTCGGCGAGCGGCAGGTCACCAGCCTTATGGTGGAGGGCGGTTCAGCATTGCTGGGCTCCTTCTTCGACCGGAACCTTGTGGACAAGGTTGCCGTCTGCATTGCGCCCGTCATAATAGGAGGCGCAGCGGCAAAGCCTGCCGTGGGAGGTCATGGCAGCCGCACCCTGGCTGAGGCCTACCGCTTACGCAACGTAGAGGTGGAACCAACAGGCGCCGACTTGATAGTAACCGGCTATCCGCACCGCGGTGAGCAACAGGATATACAAAGGGGGCTAGCTTGTTTGCAGGAATCGTAGAGGAAGTTGGCAGAGTAGTAGAGGCAAAACCGGACCGCCTGGTCATTCAGGCCGCTGCTGTCCTGGAAGGCATTAGGGTTGGCGACAGCGTGAACATAAACGGGGCTTGCCTTACCGCTGTGGGCGTAGAGGACAACCGATTCACCGTGGATGTCACGCCGGAAACGTTGCGACGCACCAACCTGGGCCTGCTCAAACCCGGAGACGCCGTTGACCTGGAGCGCGCCCTTTCAGTTTCCGACCGCATCGGCGGGCACATCGTTCAAGGACACGTGGAAGCAACGGGGAATGTGATATCCGTAAAGCCTGACGGTGATTCCCTGGTGATGCGATTCCAAGCTCCTCCCCAGGTAATGCGTTACGTTGTAAGCAAGGGGTTCATTGCCGTGGACGGCATCAGCCTCACAGTAGTGGATTGCGATTCTTCCTCGTTCTCTGTATCTGTGATACCATACACGCGTGACCACACCGTGCTAGGAGGCAGGCAAACTGGCGACCAGGTCAACCTAGAAACCGACATTGTGGCACGGTACGTAGAGCAGTTTGTCAAGCCGGAATAGAGCCTCCTAGAAGCTACCAATACAAGGACATCGATGCCTTTCTGCACCGTTGAAGAAGCGGTCGAAGACATACGGCAAGGAAAGTTCGTCATCATTGTGGATGACGAAGACCGCGAGAATGAAGGCGACCTAGCCGTAGCCGCCGAGTTTGCCACTCCGGAGGCCATTGCGTTCATGGCCAACCACGGACGCGGTCTCATCTGCATGCCCATTATTGGCGAAAGGCTGGCTAGCCTGGGCATCGACCTCATGGTGGGAGAGAATACGGCTCGACTCAGCACCGCGTTCACTGTTTCCGTCGATGCCGTCGGAGGCACCACCACCGGCATATCCGCAGGCGACCGCGCCGCAACGGTGAAAGCGCTCCTTGACCCCAATACCAAGCCCTCCGACTTGGCCCGTCCAGGTCATCTATTCCCACTCCGCTATGCCGAAGGAGGCGTCCTCGTCCGAGCCGGGCAGACTGAGGGTATTGTAGACCTGGTCAAGATGGCCGGGCTTTACCCCGCGGGCGTCATCTGCGAGGTCATGAAGCAGGACGGCGCCATGGCCCGCCTCAGCGATCTGGAAGAGTTCTCACAAGAACACGGCATCAAGATAATCAGTATTGCCCAGCTGGTGGCCTATCGCAAGCAGCACGAAACCCTGATTATGCGTATCACTGAGACCAAGCTCCCTACTTTATACGGGGAATTCACTGCTATAGCATACAAAAGCGCTATCGACGTGGAAGAGCACGTTGCTCTTATCAAGGGCACCGTCGCCTCGGAAGAGCCCGTACTGGTCAGAGTGCACAGCCAGTGCCTTACCGGCGACACCTTTGGCAGCCTTCGCTGCGACTGCGGCGAGCAGGTTCGCAAATCGCTGGAGATGATCCAAGAGGACGGCCGCGGTGTCCTTCTCTATATGCGTCAAGAAGGCCGGGGCATAGGGCTGCACAACAAGCTGCGTGCTTACCAGCTGCAGGACACCGGACTGGACACGGTGGAAGCCAATGAGAAGCTGGGCTTTCCTCCCGACCTGCGCTGGTACGGCATCGGCGCTCAGATTCTGGTGGAACTCGGCATTCGCAATATTCGTCTTCTCACCAACAACCCCAAGAAAGTAGTTGGCCTGGACGGCTACGGACTGAACATTGTGGAGCGCGTTCCCATCCAGATACCCCCCAACGACGTGAACAAGCAATACCTGCACACCAAGCTCACCAAGCTGGATCATCTCTTACAAACTGAGCTTACGGAGCCTGAGACCCAGCAGCCCGTCACTCAGGATCAGTAGCCATGGTCCGGGAGATCAAGGGCAGCCACAACGGCAACGGCCTTCAGATAGCCATTGTCGTGTCCCGCTTCAATGAAACGGTCACCTCCAAGCTGCTGGAGGGCGCGTTGAACGGTTTATCCTCGCACGGCGTCCGGGAACAGGACATAACCGTGGCATGGGTGCCAGGTTCCTTTGAGATCCCCGTTGTCGCACAGAACTTGACCGACACCAGTCAATTCGACGCCATCCTTTGTCTGGGCGTCGTCATCAGGCACGAAACGGATCACCATCTGTACATCGCCCGGGAAGCCGCTCACGGCATAGCCAGCGTATCGCGCGAGACGGGTGTGCCTACCATCTTCTGCGTCCTCACCACGGATAACGAAGAGCAGGCGATGGCCAGGGCCGGCGGCAAGGAAGGCAACCGAGGCTATGACGCCGCTCTTGCCGCCATAGAAATGGCGAATCTGATAAGGGAAATATCCAGCTTGGGGTGACCATGAGCACCTCTTCTGAGCATAAGACCCGTTGCTTTGGAGGGCCCGATGACCCTCTAATGATGCGCTATCACGACGAGGAGTGGGGAGTTCCCGTTCATGATGACAGACTACTCTTTGAGTTCCTCTGTCTTGAAGGAGCCCAGGCGGGCCTTTCCTGGCAAACCATACTGAACAAAAGGGGAAACTACCGGACCGCCTTTGACAACTTTGACGCTGTGAAAATCGCCGCATACACGGACACGGATAAGAAGCGTCTCCTTGCCGATGAGGGAATTGTACGGAATAGACTCAAAATTGATGCTTTCATATGCAACGCACAACGGTTCCTCGACGTACAAGAGGAGTTCGATTCATTCGACAAGTTCATCTGCCGGTTCACCCCTAAAGAAGGCGATCGCCGACCAGGTGAGATAACGTTTGAAAACATGCCAGCCGTGACGCCGCAGTCGCAGGCAATGTCGAGAGATCTGAAGAAACGTGGCTTCAGATTCGTTGGCCCCACCATTTGCTACGCCTTCATGCAGGCCGTAGGCATGGTCAACGACCACATTAGCACCTGCTTCCTAGCGCCTAAAACCGGTTGATTCCTAGGCAGGCGATCCAACCGGCAAGTCCACCTGGTACTTGCTGACAAGGTCACTGAGAAAGGCGGCCGTCTTCTCATCCGGTTCAGTCAAAGGCAGGCGTGGCTTGCCCACGTTGAAGCCGGCGTAGTTGGTGGCGTATTTCACCGGAATTGGGTTGGAGACCACAAACAGCCCCTTGAACAGCGGCAACAGCCTGCGGTGTTCCAGTGCGGCGCCGTTAACGCTCCCATCCAAGAGCATCTGCATCATCGCCTTGATCTGCAGACCCACCAGGTGGGATGCAACGCTGACTACGCCGTACCCTCCCAGGCACATGATGTGGAACGTATCGGCATCGTTGCCGCTCCATACATTGAACCTTTCCGGTGCCCTGTCGATGATCGTGGCAATCTGCGCGAAATCCGCACTGGCCTCTTTGACGCCCAGAACGTTGTCTATTTGGCTCAACCTCAGCGTTGTATCCGCCGTAAGGTTGGTGATAGTGCGGCTGGGCACGTTGTATAGAATGACAGGCAGATGAGTGTTCTCCGCAATTGTCCTGAAGTGTTGATACAACCCTTCCTGGGTGGGCTTGTTGTAGTAGGGGACCACGTGCAAAACTGCGTCAGCACCCGCATCTTCAGCGTCTTTGGTGTACTCCACCGCCTCGTGAGTGTTGTTGCTCCCCGCGCCTGCCACCACAGCCCCCCTGCCCTTCAGCGCACTGCTCACCTCGGCGAACATGCGACACTGCTCCTCCCTGCTCAATATGGGGGACTCACCTGTGGTGCCCACTACCACAACACCGTCGCTCCCTGACTCCACCAGGGCCACGGCAAGGCGCTTAGCCTGTTCGTAATCCACACGCCCTTCATCATCGAAGGGGGTTACCATTGCTGTGAGGAGTCTTCCGATCTCAGCCATCTCACACCTTCCCCGAAGAATAGAGCAATTTTACCATATCCCCGTCTATGGTGGACAAATGTTGCTTAGGAAAGACCCAGGATACCTTCGAGGCCTACTTCAAACCTGCGGTGTTTGGCAACTTCTTTCACCGCCAGCAGCACGGCGGGCATGAACGACTCACGGCTTATGGAATCATGCCTGAGGCTCAGCGTTTGCCCCAGCGCCCCGAAGACCACCTCGTGATGGGCCAAGCGCCCCGGCATCCGCGTACTGTGTATCGATACTCCGTTGTAATCTCCGCCCCTAGTGCCGGGCAGCGGCTCCTTTTCCGGGTCGGGGTGCTTGAAACTCTTGTTGTCGGCAATTGCCCTTGCCAGGGCCAGCGCCGTCGCTGACGGAGCGTCGATCTTGGCTTCGTGGTGGGACTCGTGGATATCGGCGTATTCAAAGAAGCGGGCGGCAATCCTGGCCAGATGCGTCAGTACCACTGCTCCAAGGGCAAAGTTCGGCACCACCAATACACCGACTTCATTACGGAGACTCAGCTCTCTCAGCACTTCCAACTCCCGGTCGCCCATGCCGGAGGTTCCAACGACCACGTGGACCCCCCTTTCAGCAGCCATGCGCGCCGCCTCCACGCTTGCCGTGGCTAATGAGAAGTCGATGAGGACGTCTGCTTGCACGCGTGCAAGCAGGTCCGCTGTGCTGTTTGCATAGGGGATTGTGCCCAAGCCGTCCGGCAAGTCAATGGTATCCATGCCCGTACCGAGGTCAACGCCGCCCGTCGGCTCGACTTCCCCGTCCGCGCAGAGAGCAGCCAGCACCTGCTGGCCCATCCGTCCCAGCGCTCCATGCACTACTACTCGCAGCGCCACTCCTCAAACCTCACTAGTAGCGTCTTGGTCCGCGACTCTGGCCGCCGCCCGGCCTTGGTCCACGCCCGCCACCTGGCCCTCTGCCGCCGCCGCGCTGGGAGTAACCCCCTCGCCGTGCGCCATAACCGTCGCGGCCGTTGTCGCCGCGCTGGGAGCTATCGCCGTCGGAACGGCCTTCCGCTCCGTTTGGCCTCTCTTCTCCTTGCTCAGAGCCTGCGCCGTCGGCATAGACGGCGCGACGGGAGAGGTTGATCCTTCCCATCCTGTCCACCTCCACCAGCATAACGGTTATTTCGTCGCCCACCGTTACCTCGTCCTCAACCCTTTCCACGCGATGCTCGGCCAGCTGGCTGATGTGCACCAGGCCTTCTTTGCCAGGCATGATCTCCACGAAAGCGCCAAATTCCATGAGCCTGGTCACCTTCCCCGTGTAGATCTCGCCTATTTCCGGCTCTCGGATCAGTCCTTGCAACGCCTCTATGGCCGCCTTGGCGGACTCTTCACTGGTGGAACCTATGGTCACCGTGCCGTCGTTCTCTATGTCTATAGTGGCCTTGGTTTCCTGGATTATAGCCTTTATAGTCCTGCCCCCTGGGCCAATGACCGCGCCTATCTTTTCCACAGGGATCGACATCTTATGCATACGAGGAGCATACGGGCTGAGCTCCTGTCTCACCCCGGGCATTGTTTCCCTCATCTTGTCCAGAATGAACAGACGTCCTTGGCGCGCCTGCTCCAGCGCTTTGCTCATTATTTCAAAGTTGATCCCCTTCACCTTGACGTCCATCTGGAGCGCCGTCACGCCGTCGTCCGTTCCGGCAACCTTGAAGTCCATGTCTCCCTGGAAGTCTTCAATGCCCTGGATATCCGTGAGCACGGCGTATTCCCCGGTCTCGCCCATGATGAGGCCCATGGCCACGCCGGCCACTGGCTTCTTTATGGGAACGCCGGCATCCATGAGCGCCAGAGTGCTTCCACAAACGCTGGCCATGGACGTGCTTCCGTTGGAGCTCACCACTTCCGACACCACCCTGATGGTATAGGGGAATTCCGCCTCGTCCGGGATCACGGGAAGAAGCGCCCTCTCGGCGAGTGCGCCGTGTCCTATCTCGCGCCGGCCCGCGCCGCCCATGCGTCGCACCTCTCCCACGGAGTACGGCGGGAAGTTGTAGTGATGCATGTACCGCTTGGTCTCATCCGGGCTCAGGGTGTCCAAGTTCTGCGTCATGCTCAGGGAGCCCAGAGTGGCTATGGAAAGGACTTGAGTCTGGCCACGTTTGAACATGCCCGTACCGTGAGTCCTGGGCAGCACTCCCACTTCCGTGCTGATCGGCCGTATCTCCTCAGGCCGGCGCCCATCGGGGCGTCTGCCTTCGTGTATAACGTTGTTGCGCATTGTTTTCTTCAGGAGCCTTTCGAACGCTTCCGATACAAGGCCTGCGCCATGCTCCTCTTCGAAGCGCTCCACGGCCTCCTGCTTCAACTCGTCCAGTGCAGCGTTCCTCTCTCCCTTTGCCGCCCCTTCGTCGAACAAATCCTTCACCCGTCCCTGCAGCATGGAATCCACCTCCGACTGCAGATCAAGGGAGGGTTGGAGGAGCGGAATGTAGTGGACTTTCTGCTTGCCCACCCTTTGGGCGATCTCCTCTTGAAGCGACACCAGCTCCAGGTTGACCTCCTGCCCCAGGGCCATGGCCTCCAAGAGCTGCTCTTCAGATACCTCACCGGCTCCCGCCTCCACCATGATCACGGCATCCCTGGTCCCTGCTACCACGAGGTCAAGGCCTCCACCGCTTATCTGCTTGTAGGTGGGGCTGACCAGGAACTCTCCGTCCATATATCCCAGCCGACAAGCCCCTATGGGGCCCTCGAACGGAATGTCCGACATGGTCAGCACAATGGACGCTCCTATTATGGAAAGCGTTTCGGGAGGGTTCTCGTGGTCCACCGACAGTACGGTATTGATGACCTGTACTTCGCTGCGGAAATCCTTGGGGAACAGCGGTCGTATTGAGCGATCCGTCAACCGGGCCGCCAGGATGGCGTCTTGCGTGGGCCGGCCTTCCCTGCGAAAGAAGCTTCCGGGAATCTTGCCCGCCGCGTACAGCCTTTCCTCGTAGTCTACGGTCAGGGGGAAGAAATCTATGCCTTCCCTTGCTTGGGCGCTATTCACGGTACAGAGGACTATGGAGTCCCCGTACCGGATCAGAGCGGCCCCGTTGGCCTGTTCTGCATATCTCCCAATCTCAACAATAAGCGTACGTCCACCAATTTCACGTGAAAAAGTTTCAACCATGGAAAAAGACTCCTTTGTATCCGGAGCAGGCGCCCAGGAAAAGCGAAAACACCCCTTGGGGAAGGGGTGCTACCGGCGTAGTCCTAATCTTGCTAGGATATTTGCGTAACGTCCCACGTCTTCGCGGCTGAGGTATGACAGCAACTGACGCCTACGACCCACCAGCCTCATAAGACCACGTCTGCACTGGTAGTCCTTATGATGAGACCTCAGGTGGCCCGTCAACTCATTGATACGCTCTGTGAGTAGAGCTACCTGAACTTCCGTTGACCCTGTGTCCTTTTCGTGTCCGCCGAATCCCTTGAAGATGGCTTGCTTACTTTCCGTTCCTAGCATCCGCTCTATTTACTTTCACCTTCTCTATTCTTGTCATCAGCGAATATAACACACTTGGTTAACCACGGCAATTGCATTCTCCATTGTTTCCTCTCATGTTACGAAACATCGGGCGAAAAGCGCCTGCCCCTGTCATTCTGAGCCGAGCGGTCTAACACCTCGCCAACCTCCGGCGAAGAATCTCTGCGTTGGCTAAAGTGGCGCTGGAGATTCTTCAGTCTGTTCGGCCTCAGAATGACGGGATGTGTGGGACGCACCCCCCATGGATGCCCGCCTGCTCGTATGCCCGTATACACCCCCTTGAAGCCTTATGACTTCACGGAATATGATGTTCTCAGCATGTATGCACTCATCCTTGCCGGTGGAAAGGGCGAGCGGTTACGGCCGCTGACCGATACCGTGGCCAAGCCCATGGTAGAGGTCAACGGCAAGCCCATTCTCTGGCATCAGGTAACTAAACATAAGGAACTAGGCATTACCGATTTCATAATCCTCTGCGGATACAGGTGGGAGAGCATAAGAGACTATTTCGGTGACGGCTCCCGGCTGGGGGTCAACATCCAATACTCCGTGGAAGAAGCGCCCCTTGGAAGAGGAGGAGCCCTAAAACAGGGCCTGACCTGCGTTCCGGATTCCGAGTCGACGGTTCTGGCCTGTAATGGGGACATACTCACCAACGAAGACTTGAGGCTGATGATAGAACCGCACAGAGACACTGGCGCCCTGGCCACCGTCATGCTAACCCCCTACCCTAGCGCTTACGGCGTAGTGGAGATAGAAGGCTCCAACCGAATCACGGCATTCAGAGAAAAGGGAGAGCTGCCGTTGTGGATCAACGCTGGCATCTATCTCCTGGAAACGGCAATCAGGTCAGAATTGCCTGACCTGGGCGACCATGAAACGACGACTTTCCCCCGCCTGGCAGATGAGGGCAAGCTATTTGCCTATTGCTCTAGGTCATTCTGGAAGGCCGTGGACAACCACAAGGACCTGCGAGAAGCTGAAGAAGCCATCCTGATTACCCCTGGGAACCGGTTGTGAGCTACAGCAGCGTCCTTGTTACGGGTGGCGCGGGCTTCGTTGGCTCTCACCTCGCCGACCGTTTGCTTGAACAGGGTCTCCACGTAGCAGTGGTGGACGACCTCAGCAGCGGGCGCAGGAGGCATCTGAACCCCAAGGTCTCCTTCCATCAGTTGGACATAGGGGCCGCCGAGCTAGCCGACGTCTTCCGGCAGGAAAAACCCCAGGTTGTGTTTCACCTCGCCGCACAAGCAAGCGTGGCCAGGTCCGTTGCTGACCCGGAGGAAGACGCCAGAGTAAACGTAATGGGCACGCTGAACCTGCTCCGGATGTGCGGCAGATTTGGAGTGCACAGATTCGTGTACAGTTCAACGGGCGGCGCCCTTTACGGCAATCCAAGTCAGCTTCCCTGCTCGGAGACCCACGCCGTCAGACCTGTCTCTCCTTATGGCGCCAGTAAGCACGCCGCGGAGAGCTACGTACATGCCTATGGAGCATCGGCGGGGTTCAAGTACACTATATTGCGCCCCAGCAACGTCTATGGCCCCCGCCAAGACCCCTACGGTGAGGCCGGCGTCATCGCTATTTTTACTCAGCTGATGCTGGAGAATAAAGAAGTGACCATCTTTGGCAGCGGCGAACAGGAACGGGACTTTGTCTACGTTGGAGACGTAGTGGAGGCCAACCTGAAGGCTCTTGAGCAAGAGACCAACGAAGAATACAACATAGGTGCAGGCTACGGTACAACCATAAACGCGGTTTTTGCCATGCTGGCGGAAGCGACCGGTTACAAGGAGCGGCCTGTTCATAAAGAGCCGCGTGAGGGCGACGTATTCAAAATTTCCCTGGACAACCGGAAGGCGGAACATCTGCTTGGATGGTCTCCCCGGGTGGACCTGGCGGCGGGGCTGAAGCTCACCGTTGACTACTATCGAAATCATGGACGCTAGAACCGAAACCGCTATTTCCATCGATGACCCGGCCAGCTATGCACGCCTTGATCCATCCGGCTTGCACGACAGAATCGCCGGGCTGCCCGACCAATGCGAACAGGCTTGGCGAGAAGCCAAAGCCCTAGAACTGCCCGGCTTCTACGCCGATAGCCGGTCGGTGGCTATACTCGGTGTCGGCGGCTCTGCCATCGGCGGCGATATTCTCGCTAGCCTGATCAGCCAGGAGAAGACTGCACCGCTTTCGGTGATTCGAGACTATAGCTTGCCGGGCTGGATAGGCGCCGATACTCTCACCATCGTCTCCAGCCACTCCGGCAACACTCAGGAGACCCTATCCATGTACCGGCAGGCAAGAAACGTCGGTGCCAAGGTAGTCGTCATCACAAGCGGTGGCGAGCTGGGCCGCCAGGCGAGCAAGGATGGCGTCCCCATCCTTGCTATACGGTTCGACGGAGAGCCCAGGGCCGCCTTGGGATACACTTTCGCCGCGCCCATGGCCGTCCTCTGCCGGCTTGGTCTGCTTCAGGATAGATCGGCGGACATGGAGGAGGCCGGCCTTGTGCTCAGAGAGCTGCGCTCGTCCCTTACCTCCAACGTTCCAACGTCCCAAAACCCGGCCAAGCAGCTTGCGGTGAACCTGTTCAACAGACTCGTTGTGGTTTACGGAGCCGGCCTCCTCTCCGGGGTGGCGCGACGTTGGAAGGTGCTCCTCAACGAAAACAGCAAAGCCTGGGCCTTCGCTGAGGAGATACCTGAAGTCAACCACAACTCCATTCAGAGCTTCGTGAATACCGGCCTGGCACCCAGTGGCATTGCCGTCGTCCTTCTGCACTCCGACCTCCTCCATCCCCGCGTCTCCCCGCGCTACCGCCTGACCCGGGAGCTGCTCGACCGTCACTCCTTGCCCAACTACCAGGTGGAGGCAGTTGGGAAGTCGCCCCTGGCCCAGATCCTCAGCACCACATTCATCGGAGACTTCGTGAGCTACTACCTGGCTGCACTCTACGGCGTAGACCCGTCGGCAACACCCCTGCTGGATCAGATGAAACAGCGCCTGAAGGCAATGGAGGGGCCGTAGCTTCCATACACTTCTAGGATCCGCCAACTCACCTTCCAGCGCGGCAGGCACATATGATATGATCCTTGCATACTCACCTGGGGAGGAGTATTGAGGCTAATACGCAACCTGGCTCGCCGCAAGCTGCGCACAAGTCTAACAGTCGTAGGCATAACCATTGGTATATGGGCTCTCGTCGTGATGAGTTCCATGGCCAACAAAATTGGGGCCCTGGTAGAGGGCGGCAGCACCTACTACCAGGACAAGATAATCGTTAATGACGCCACAAACCCCTCCTTTGGCTTTGGGTTCACACCCATGCCGATTAGCGTCGCCACCGAAATATTGGATATCCCAGGAGTAGCTGTGACGGTCCCAGAGGTGATTCTCCTCGTGGATCCGGACAACTCTGCCGCAGCGTTTGGAATCCCAGATCTGATCAGCGGTGCAGTGGCCGGAGCGGACCAGGGCCGCGAAAAGTTCCAACTAAGTGCTGCAAGGGGCCGCCTCATCACCCCGGACGATGAGGGTCGCGACGTGGTTGTATTGGGCTCTGACCTCACTCGCAAATACGGCAAAGGCCCCGGCGACAAGATGACTATACGGGGAAGTGAGTTCGACGTCATCGGAGTGCTGGAACCTACCCTCACTGCTCCTGACACCACCGTGGTAATGCCGCTTGCCGCTGCGCAACGCCTCCTCGCCGAAGACGCCCCTATTGTGGCGCGCCAAGGACTTGGAGCCGGCAACCTCGCCTCTCAGGTTGTGGTCTATCCCAAGGACGGGATCGACATTGCTGTCCTAGCAGAGACTATTGAGCAAGAAATAGAGCATATCCGTGCACAGACTGGGGAAGACTTCGACGAGCAGATAGGGTCGGCAATCGCCATCTTCAACGCCATCATCCTGGGCGTGGCACTGATCAGCTTGGCCGTGGGCGGCCTTTCCGTGATCAACACAATGGCAATGAGCGTCGCAGAGCGGACTAGGGAGATAGGAATAAAGCGTGCCATCGGTGCCTCCAGGGCAAGGATCACCCGCGAACTGGTTCTGGAAGCTGGCCTGATTGGCCTCATCGGTGGAACCATAGGTCTCATCCTTGGCAGCATTGTTGTATTCGTTGCCAATGAGCTGGGCCGGGCATCCGGCACCGTCCTTTTCCAACTCACCCTTGGCACCGCCATCTTTGCCCTTGCCTTTGCTACCGTCCTCGGCATGCTTGCCGGGCTGGTGCCGGCATGGAATGCGGCAAGACTCGACCCCGTCGAAGCACTGAGATACGAATAGGGAAGTTAGCCGTGGCACTAATTGAAGCCAAGAATCTACACAAGACTTATCGGCTGGGACGTCAGAATACCGTTCAGGCGCTTCGTGAAGCCCATGTCTCCATAGAGGCCAGTGAGATGGTCGCCATTATGGGGCCCTCAGGATGTGGAAAAAGCACCCTCATGCACATCCTGGGGTTGCTTCACCACCCCGACTCCGATTCTGATCCAAGGCCAACCCTCAGCTTGGATAACGTCGACGTCACTGCTCTGTCAGACCGTGAACGTACTCGGATTCGCGCTGAGAAAATGGGCTTTGTTTTCCAGGCGTTCAATTTGGTTCCCACACTAAGCGCCAGCGAGAACGTCGCCTTGGCTGCAGAGTATGCCGGGGCGCCCAGGAAAAAGGCGGGGGCTGCCGCCTTGGAGGCCCTTGGTTGGGTCAATCTCAGCGGGAGGGCGGGTCACCGCCCTACTGAACTGTCCGGAGGCGAACAACAGCGTGTCGCCCTGGCACGCGCCCTGATCAATAGACCGTCATTGTTGCTAGCCGATGAGCCGACCGGCAACCTCGACTCGGCAAGTAGCGCCGAGGTCCTGCACCTGCTGCGCAGTTTCAACAGAGATCGAGGCCAGACCATCATCCTCGTCACCCATGATGAAGAGGTAGCGGCTGCCTGCTCCCGTGTCTTGCGCATGAAGGATGGTTTAGTCACCACATGACTCCCTTTCCTAGAGTTCTAGTGAGAGGTAACGCCCCTGTTGTATGCTGAAATCATTGCCAGTGGAACAGAGTTGCTCATGGGAGAGATCCAGGACACTAACTCCTCATGGCTGGCGTCACAGTTGCCCCAGTTCGGCTTGGAAGTACGTCAGGCAACCCTGGTCGGCGACGATCCTGAGCGTTACGTGGAAGTCCTGCGGCGCTCCTGGCAAAGAACTCCATTCACGTTCACTACCGGCGGCCTTGGCCCCACCAAGGACGACGTTACCCGTGAAGCTATAGCCGAGGTCTTCGCTGAAGAGACTTACGTAGACTCGCAGCAGTTGGAGCATCTCAATGGCATATTCAGGTCTCGCGGCAGTGAAATGCCGGCCAGCAACATCAAGCAGGCTTGGCTCATCCCATCCGCCAGAGCTATTCCCAACCGTATGGGCACGGCGCCGGGTTGGTGGGCCGAAAAAGCCGGCAGGGTCATCGTTGCCATGCCAGGCCCTCCCCGTGAGCTCAAGGACATCTGGGAGCGGGAGGTGGCTCCCAAGCTGCGCCGCAGGATAGAAGGGAACGTGGTGCTTACCAAGACCCTCAAGACCATCGGTCTCTCCGAAGGCGCAGTCGACGAAATGGCTGCCCCCGTTCTGTCCAGCGAAAATCCATACGTTGGAGTCTATGCCAAGCCGGACGGCATACACCTGCGCATCATCTCACGCGGTCCCGATCACGCGGAGGCCAACAAGCTGCTCCTCTCCGTGGAGAACCGGTTGCGCCATATCTTCACAGACAGCATCTGGGGAATCGACGAGGAGACCGCGGAAAACAGCGTCGGCGAGTTGTTGAGGCGCCACGGCCTCACCCTCGCTACCATGGAGTCCTGTACCGGCGGCCTGCTTGCCGACTCCATTACCAACGTCGCCGGCAGTTCCGGGTATTTCAAGGGGGGCGTAGTCTCCTACACCGATGAACTGAAAATCGCTAGCGGCGTACCCGCAAGCCTCATCGAAGAGTACGGCGCGGTTAGCGCCCAAGTGGCCGAGGCCATGGCCGAGGCGGTCCGGCTCAAACTTGGCGCCGACTACGGCCTAGGCATTACGGGCGTAGCCGGACCCGATCCACTGGAAGACAAGCCGCCGGGCACCGTCTACATAGGGATAGCCCGTTCCAGGGGAATGGAGGCCGCCTACCACCGCTTCCCTTCCACCAGCCGGTCTCTGGTCAAGAACCGTGCCGTTATCATGGCCCTGCTCAATCTAAGGAACACCATAACCGGCGACCAAGCATAACCGGGGACGGCTGCCTCTTATCCTTACACCGTCAGCTTTCGATATAGCGTGGGCAGTCGAGCCGGCAACGCATTGATGTCGGCCAGCACCTCGTAGCCCATGTCCTGGCACATAGTCGCCAGGTAATCGTGCCCAGCCTTGTCTACGGTCAAGCAAAACGGCGTGATGTTCTTTCTCCTAGCCTCCGTCAGCGCCATCTTGGTATCGTGTACCGCGTACTCCTTTTCCACGCCCTCGCGGCTATATCCCCTGTCCTGCGGCCGGCCGTCGCTGATCAGAAACAGCAGTTTGGTGCGGGAGTCCTGCTTATCCAGCTTGGTCACGGCGTGCCTTATAGCGGGTCCCATGCGCGTGGCGTGCAGCGGTGTAATACGGTCGATTCTCTTCTTGACCCGCTCTGATAGTTTTTCGTCTATGTCCTTAATGGTATAGAATTCAACGTTCTCCCGCCCATAGCCGGAGAAGCCGTATATGCCGTACACGTCCCCTATTGTCTCCAAGGCGTTGATCAGCAGCACCAGACCCTCTTTCTCAAGGTCTATTATCCGCTTGTAGCTGCGTTTGTGACCCTCGACCCGCCTGCTGCGCAGCCAGGCCATATATTCCACCGGATCGTCCGGCGCATCCCAGCTGTCCCGCCTTGTATCGTCTATCGACTCCGCTGTAGATGCGCTCATGTCCAGCAGGAAAACCACGGAGACGTCCCTCTCCACCTTGTTGCGTCGCCAGTGCACCTTGTCGGATGGCGACTCCCCCGCCCATTTGTCTATGATCGACTCTATGACCGCATCCAGATCAAAGTCTTCACCATCCGGTAAGTGCTTGGTCTTGCGGTATACCTCCGGAGCCAGCATCTCAAACTGCCGCCGGATCCGGCTCGCCAGGCTCGAATGAGTACGCAGGGTATCCACAAAGAACTGGGAATCTCCCTCCGGCACCCACTTCTCGCGCACCACGCACCATCGCGGCTTGTAATCATCGGCGCGGAAGTCCCATTCGTCGTACAGGTAGGTCTGCGGCTCCCCAATCTCAATGGGATACCCCTCTTCATCCACGTGCGGAATCATTCCCTGGCCTTTCCCTGAATCGGAGGTTTGTCCGCTCCCTATCTCCTGCACTATGTTCTGAATCAATGTGCCCAGCTGCTCAGGAGAGGCCTCCTCGGAGCTCTCCACCATATCCAGCTCCGCGCTGTTGGCCAGCAGCTGCTCCAACTCTTCTTTGGATAGGTTCGAGACTCCTTCCTGTCCTTGTGTTTGTCCCTGTTGCATTCGCAACGCGGACAGCAGCTGGCTTAGCTCAGGTTTGAAGTCGCCGCGATAGTCCACCTGAGACGGCGAATCGTACTCTTCCTCCGTCCCTGTCTGTATATCGCTGGGTAGGGAAACTTCGTCGGAGCCTTGGATTTCCTCCAGGATGCTTCCCAACTCCTCGTCCGTCATCTCATCGTCTTCTACGTCAAGCTCAGTCCACTCTTCTTCAGGGAGCTCCACGTTCGGCATCTCCACAATGAGGTCGTATATGCGTATGGTTGCCTCCGTGGAGTCCTCCACGGAAGCATTCTTGACAAGGAGCCGTTTGAAAATCTTTGCCGTTGCCTTGGCGTGGTCCAGGTACTGCTTTGGTGCCGGCAGGCCTTTGCTCTGCTGCAAGCTCAGCCGCACCAGGAACTCCACCATAGCTTCTTGCAGCGGCATCTCCTCTATTTCCGGCCTATCCAAGAGAGCGTCTTGCTGGACATGGGTGTAAGCCGGGGCAATCCCCGGATACTCGCTGCGGATTCTGTGGTCAAGCCTGCCATCCTCCACCACGGTGAATATGTCCAAGGCCAAACGGCGATTGTCGAATAAGTTGAAGAACCGTTCCATATCGGTAAGAAACGCTCGCTCAACCCTGCCCGAATTCTCGCCAAGCAGCGGCTGTTGCATTGGAGGGGGGGCTTCCTTACCACTTGTCTGCTCGGCTCTTTCCAAGCGGCTATCGGCAAACAGCAACGACGGCCTATCGAAAAGAAAATCAAAGCTGCCGAACTCTATGTGAGCTGCCTGGTGTGTACACACAACCTTGAACAGGGAAAAGTTCTTCTCTTTGGTGTCGTACTTGTCCATTTCGCCGGGCAGGTAGACTACGCTTCCTTCCGTGGTTGCGTGGTCCTCTGAGACCCACCCTATCCTCTTGGATAGGAGCTCCCTGGCGGGAGCAATCTCCACTCCCGCCCCGGCCAGGGCCCGGCAATACATGCCCAGCAGCCCTTGGACCTTGCTTAGCTCTATTGCCGTGGACAAGCTCTCCAGCACTGCCTCCGAGGTATTGGACTCGACTTTGAAGTAGGCCAGCCCCCCATCAGGGTTCTCACTAAGAATGGTCACGCCCCTATCGAACCACGCCCTCAGCTGATCCTGGTTTATCCTTTCCAGCAGTTCGGGGGCGCTCTTTAGAAAGGCTGCCACAGCGTCGTGGGATATGGGCAAAAGCACTTCCGCCATGCCCAGCAGTTGGCTCTGCCCGGCGCCGTCTATCCGCGACATTGGCACAACCGTTTCATTGATGAACAGGCTGATGTTGGATATCCCGCCGCGTACCATCGCAGCCGATATGTCCAAGAAGCGGCCACGATGGCTCTCGTGCAGAGGCGTCACTATCTTGGAGGCCGATTCGAAGCTACTCTTCACTTCCCGCCAGTTGCTTTCAGCTACAACCTGTGACAGGTTGATCAACGACATCATGCCATCGCCGAATTGCGGCAGCACCTGCTGTCCCAGGACAAGGCAGTCCGCCGCCACTTCTGTCGACTTCTGCGAAAGTGAATTTATAAGTTGCGCAAATTTGCCTAACTCCTGGAATGTCATGTGTTCAAGCATTTCAGAGCTGACTTCAAAGAACTTAGCGGCCAAGGCCCCCGACTTCCAGGTCCCTCTGTACAATCCCCGGCCAAGATTTGCCCATTCTGGAACATATGCCGGCTTCAATCTCCCGGCGCTCCTAGAGCTGGCCCTGAAGAACGCAGTCCCCAAGGTGGGAGAGTCCAGGCAGAGAGCGGCGCCGCTTCTTCCCCAATCGGAGAGCTGGGATGAGTCCAAATACGGCTTCACTTGAGGAGTTGCCCGGTAATACTCGGAGGCAGTCTCCCAAGACCGTACGCTCTGCTGAGCTATGTCCAGTCCGTGCTGCGCCCAGTTCAGCAACTCCGTCTCCGTGAGGTCCGGCGATATTACGTCAACGGCACGGCGGAACTCTTCTCGCACCGAAGGCTGGAAGCGCGACAGTTCCTCTTCCATTTGCTGCAGCTGCGAAGTCATCCGGTCTCTACCTCCCCAGCCAACCCTAGGTCACCCACCGCATCCAGGAATTGCTCCAGTATCCGGGCAGTGGCTCCAAAGATCTTATGCTCCCCATAGGAATAGACCTTGGAGTGCGCCCAGCGCGCATCCTCTACATTTCGCGTGTCCAGCAACAACGACACCGGCACCTCCAACACCTCCGCAACCTCATCTTCGCTTGGTCTAAACTCGTACGGATAGGGAATTGTTGCCACGAACGGTCTGATTACGAATCCCGCTCGCGTGGTTGTCTCATCAAGCTCTCCCAGCACCGTAACCGACGCCGGGCTTATCCCCATCTCCTCCTGGGTTTCCCTGAGCGCCGTTTCCAAAAAACCGGCGTCCCCCTCATCCATACCGCCGCCAGGGAAGCATATCTCGCCCTTGTTGAACTCGACTTTGTGAGTCCGTTTGTTGAACAGAACCGTGTATTCGCCATCCTTGCAATACAGAAGCAGGAGTACTGCTGAACTCCTTAGACCCGGCTCCGATATCTTCCGCGCCTCTCCGCTGGACAGCGCGCAGCGCACCCGTTCAAGCTCCCTGTTGACCGGGCGAGTCGTGGTCTCCGCTAGTCTATTCGAAGATGGAACTGACAACCTCTTCAATGCTCTCCTGGACTTCTGCGTCGTCGGTCACGCCCCAGACCACCGCAATCTGGCAGGCCCTTCTCGGCGTTATGCCCTGGTTGATGAGCTTGCCGGCGTAAATCAACAGCCGGGTGCTGGCGCCTTCTTGCAGGCCATGTTCCTTGAGGTTGCGCACCTTTTCCCCCAGCTTGGCCAGAGCAACCGCCACCTCAGGCGATACTCCGCTCTCATGTTGCACAACCTGGGCTTCAACTTCCTTGTTCGGATAGTCGAACTCCAGAGAGACGAATCTTTGTCTGGTGCTGTGTTTCAAGTCTTTCAAAGCGCTCTGATAACCGGGGTTGTATGAAATGCAGAGCAAGAAGCCGTCCGCAGCTTCTAGTATTTGGCCGCGCTTCTCGATGGGTAGAAAACGCCTGTGGTCGGTGAGAGGATGAATCAGCACAGTGGTGTCTTTACGTGCCTCAACTATCTCATCCAGGTAGCAGATGCCCCCTGCTTTCACCGCCCTGGTCAGGGGACCGTCTATCCACTTTGTCTCCTCGCCTTCCAGAAGGTATCTGCCCACCAGGTCGCTGGCGGTCAGGTCCTCATGGCACGCTATGGTTACCAGCGGTATGGCGCCGTTTTCATTCCCCCGTCCTTTGTTGCCCTTCACGGCGGTAAGGGGACGGCCCAGACGCCAAGCCATATGCTCTATGAATCGAGTCTTGCCGCACCCCGTTGGCCCCTTCAGCAGCACGGGAATCTTGGATTCGTAGGCAGCTTCAAAAAGCTCTATCTCATCTGATACGGAGACGTAGTACGGTTCCTTTTCCACCACGTATTCCTCTATGAGGAACTCCCTGTAAACGCTCCTTGTCCCTTTTGCTAATGTCAACTATGCCTCCCTTGCAATCGGCTGTACCAGAGCTCTTTGAGGCGAATCCTCAAAGCCTCGAGATCGCCTGTATTCTCTATGACCTCGCCGGCGTATCTGGCTCTCTCTTCGTTCGTCAACTGAGACCTCAGACGTTTTCTGATCTCCTCTTCAGCCAGCCCGTTCCTCTGGTGAATACGCTTCACCGCCACCTCTTCAGGTACCTCCAGCATCCACACCTCGTCTACTAGAGATACCCAGCCGGCCTCGATCAGGATAGCTGCTTCCAGGACGGCAACCTGGGCGCCTTTGGCCTTCAGCTCCCTGAGATGCTTCTCCATCATAGTGTGCATCCTGGGATGCATAATGGCGTTCAGCTTGGCCATGTCTTCGGGATTGGAAAAGACGATTGCTCCAAGCTTTTTGCGGTCTATCTGGCCGTCTGGCTGCAGGATATCATCGCCAAAGGTTTCAAGAACCTGTTTCCAAGCATCGGTGTGGGGTTCATATGCCTGATGGCCCACCTGGTCGGCACTGATGACTTCCGCACCCATCTCCTGGAGGATGCGGCTTGCCTCTGTCTTGCCTGAACCAATGCCGCCGCTCAGGCCTATCGTTATCATTCTCCCCCCGTCCCTGGCGAAAACGTAAAGGCCATTGTAGCAATCGGCTTCACGTAGGGTCAAGGAAACCCACCGTCTAGGGGAGTGCAAAATAAAGCTAATTTTGATGAATCTGCCTACCAGCTCGTGCCTGAGAGCAGGGCCGCGTTTTTGGGGCCTGATTTAGCTCAACCACGTTGTGTACCGACTAATCGTAACGATTACCATGGCTAGAGCGATCGCTAGAGCCATCAGCACCATTGCTAGGACCATGGCCATACCAACGATGTTGTTCACAACGCGGCCCCTCGACTTGCGGCGTTCTGCCTGCCGGTCTCTTTCCAGGTGAACATCAAACGGAGTCGTAGGTGCGGCCTGCACGACGTAGCGGCTTCGAGAAAAGTACCAGGTTGCAAAGAAGGTCAATAGACTCGACACCGCCGCTACCAGGATAGTGACTAGGGCACCGGATTCGATGACCACGCAGTTCATCGCCCTGCCCGGCGGCGTTGCCGCAGTATCTGATTGTTGCGCTCTAGCCGGTCGGGATCGAAGAACTCGACCTTAATAGGCGAGTGCCAGGACAGATATCCGCAATCCACACACTTAACCAAGGAGATTTACTCCAAGAATCTCTGAATGAGCAGAACGCACCTACCTAATCCCCTCCCGCCTCAGCACGGCCAAGAACTCCTCTTGCGTCTTAGTTCCCTTCATCGAGTTGCAGGCGTTGCATAGCAATTGAAGGTTGTCGATATGGTCGGTGCCGCCCTTGGACTGCGACACGATGTGGTCAACGGTGAAGTTGCGAAACGGGAAATCGTGCCTGCACCCCGCACAGTGCCCTTCTTGCTTCCCAAACAGCGTGTGCTTGTGCGTCCTGTAATGGGGTAGCTTCCCCTGGTCAGTCCGCATGGGCACGTCGTCGCGGTAGATGACGCCAAGGCTGTCAAAGCCAAGCTCTTTTGCCATACGACGCTGCACTAGCATCCTAGCCACCGGCGACAGGTCTATTCCTATCCACTGACGCTCCAGCTTCTCGGCGGCTATCAAGGCGGTGGCGCAGCCGCAGAACGGGTCCAACACCACGTCGCCTTCGTTGGAAGAGGCCTTGATGATGCGCTCCAGCAGCGCAAGAGGCTTTTGAGTGGGGTGCCGGTTCGCTCTTTCCCCAAGGCTACTGGAATGTCATCCCATGTATCGCTTATCGGGATGCCTTCCTGTTCATCGAGGTATCGCTTTAATCGCGGTATACCTTTTCCTCCGCGCGGGACAACAATTAGGCCGTCCCGGTCTGCCTGCTCCATTCGTTCTCTCGTCCAACGCCATACCCTTGTAGCACTTGAATTCATAAGTCGGGTTAGGGCGATTAGGATTGGGATTCAGCAGGCTTGTCAGTTGGTATCTACGCCCAGTCTCAGGTTCTATCAAGTTGTATTGCTTCAAGGCGTTAGGATTGGAAACATACATTTGATTCCATGTAGTAGCACCATTGCGACTATAAACCAAGATTAAGTCGTGATTCTGAGCAAAGCGCGTGAAAGCCAGCCCTTTCGGGTGAGAACGACGCCAAACAATCTCATTCCTGAAGTTATCTTTCTCATAGATCGAATCCATGACCAACTTCAAGTAGTGGCTTGCTGTTGGATCGCAATGGAGATAGATGGAGCCCGTCGGCTTCAGTATCCGCTTCGTCTCCAGCAGACGGACGGCCATCATTATCAGGTATGACTTCATCCCCTTGCCGTGTGCCTCTCTTGCCGCATCTATCACGCGGTAGAGGGCAGGGTTAGCCTCCGCTATCTCCCCGTGCCATGCAAGGTCTACGTCGGAGAGCGTCCAGGTGTCTTTGAAGGCCGCGCCCGCCGCCTCCGACCCGATGGGCGCGGAGTAGTCCCGGTTGGAGTTGAACGACGGGTCCAGGTAGATCAGGTCCACGGACTCTGAGTTGAGGCCGCGCATGACATCCAGGTTGTCGCCCGTCCACAGCGTGCGGTTCTTGAAGTTAGGTTTCGTCATAGCAGAGCCACATTTTACCACAGCGCCTGGGCTGAATAGGGAAATCAAGGCCTCGACGCCAAGCCCCCGTTTGCCACGGGCCTCTATCGTCATGCCCGTGGAGCCTGCCCCGCACTTGATGCGGAGCCTGTCCCCGACCCCGATCGGGGAACGGGCATCCAGGGCAGCACCCTACCGTCATGCCCGTGACGACGGGCATCCAGGGGCGGGAGTAGGTTCCCGTCTCCACGGAAACGACAGTGCCCCGAGCCAGTCACACCCCTTTCGTCATTGCGAGCGTAGCGAAGCAATCTGGCTGTGGGGGGGTAGCCATGCTCAGCACAGCGAAGAATCCCAGGCCAATGCGCAAGCAACAGCCCCCTTCCCCACTAGCCCCCTACCGTCATGCCCGCGACGCCTGCCCCCTATCGTCATGCCCGAGACGACGGGCATCCAGGGGCGGGGTGTGGCCCCCACAGCCGCTCACCCCGCACTCGAAGCCCTGCCACTCCCTCCTTCCCCATGCCCGACGTCTCGCGCTATCCTCTCTCCATGTCCAACATGCCTTTCAAAACCGCCTACCCGCAGCCGCTACGAAAACCAGCCATGCAACTACGATATCTTGTCCTGAGCTTGTCGAAGGATCGGATTTGTTTTCCCATATTTGCAAAAAAGTGGTCCGAATCTAGCCTTGTACTAGACATAACGTTTGGAACAAATCACCCGGTAGACTGCCATCAGGCTGAAAGAGGCTACAACCAGGCGGCCCATGTACGCCGGACACCATCCTTGGCCGAGCGGCCCCCGTATCCTCCTATGCTACAATTCCCGCATCCTCCCTTTGAGAGGCCCGTTTGGTCAGCCGATTACGTAGCCTCCCTAGCATTGACGCCGTCTTACAGCAAGAGCCGGTGCAGCAACTGGTTGCAACCTACTCCCATGAAGCCGTCGTCACCATGATACGTCACCATCTGGACGGGATCCGCTACTCGATTTCAGGCGGTGACCCCGTTCCAGACCTTGCCCAGATAGTGGAAAGCGTGTGCATGGAAGCATCCCGGCAATGGACAACCGGCCCCCGGCGAGTCATCAACGCCACCGGAGTCGTCCTGCACACCAACCTGGGCCGCGCTCCCCTGAGCAAACCGGCTCTTCAGGCCATGAACGACGCAGCTAGTGGCTACTCCGACCTGGAGTTCGAACTCTACCGGGGGCAGCGCGGATCAAGGCAGGCCCATGTCAATTCACTAATAACCCAGGTCAGCGGAGCAGAGGCGGCACTGGTAGTGAACAACAACGCCTCTGCGGTTATGCTTGGCCTTGCTGCCCTGGCACGGGACAAAGAAGTTGTAGTGTCTCGTGGTGAAGCCGTAGAAATAGGCGGTGGCTTCCGCATTCCAGAAGTCCTTGCCCAGAGCGGAGCACGACTTGTCGAAGTCGGCGCCACCAACCGCAGCTACGTCTCCGACTACGAGTCCGCCATTGGTGAAGAAACCGGCGCCATTCTCAAGGTGCATGCCAGCAACTTCCGCATTACGGGCTTCACACACTCGGCGGAGATCACCGAGCTGGCAGCCCTGGGCAGAGAGCGCAATCTGCCCGTCCTCCACGACCTCGGTTCCGGCTGCTTGCTGGATGCGTCCCGGTTTGGCCTGGCCCATGAACCCACCGTCCAAGAGAGCATCTCTGCAGGATGCGGGCTGTCCTTCTTCTCCGGCGATAAACTCCTCGGCGGGCCGCAGGCCGGCATAATCGCCGGCAACAAGGACCTTGTGCAAAAGCTGTCTGCACATCCGCTGGCCCGCGCCGTGCGAATAGACAAGCTCAGCTTATCCGCACTGGCCGCTACACTTCTGCACTACCTGAAAGACGAAGCCGTCACGGAGATCCCCATCTGGCGTATGATCTCCGCCTCAGAGTCCCATCTGAAGGAGCGTGCCCTGGCGTTGCAGAGAGCCATTGGCCCCATAGCCTCCATTGCTCCGGGGCGCTCGACCATCGGCGGGGGCAGCCTTCCCGGTGAAACCCTGCCCACCTGGCTTGTTGCGCTCGACAGCAACCCGGATGCAATGGCGGACGCTCTCCGCCAAGCCGACCCGCCTGTAATTGGCCGCATTGAAGACGACAAGCTCGTGCTGGACCTCCGCACCATAATGGCAGAGGAAGAGGACGCACTGGTAAAGGCGGTAAGGCTGGCGGCGGGAATGGTATGAAGAGGAAGGCCTTGTAGCCAGTTTGAATTTGACTCTAGCCTGTAGGTTCCGTAGTAACGGGGTGTGCTACTCTGCCCCAATATCTGCCACTTGCTGGAATCGGAGGAAAAGCTTTGGACACCGTCGTCGACGGGTTGGTATTCGACTTGGATGATACCCTGCTCGATAGGCAGGCTACTTTCCTAAGGGTTGCTGGCAACTTCTACGAAGAGCATCTGTGTGCCAAGACGTTCGTCAATCGTGACGATGCGGTGGCGATGATGGTTCGGTGGGACGCCTACGGCTATTCCAATAGGGAAGAGATGCTTACGCGTTGGCTCAACGAGTGGCCAGAGGCAGGTCTAGACATGAAGTCTCTGACAGAATGGTACCGCTCCTCGATGGATCGACAAGTCCAGCCGGACATGGAAGTTAATCAATTCCTTACCTATCTCAACGACCAACAGGTGCCGTGGGGCATCGTCACAAACGGATCAAGGAACCAGCACAGCAAATGTCGGGCGGCGGGCTTGGATCAACTCGCCCTATTCATTATTGTTTCCGAAGAGGCTGGCTATGCCAAGCCTGACCCGAGGATATTCCACGATGCCCTGAAAGCGACTGGACTCACGAGTCCCGGGCAGATCATGTTCATCGGAGACAATCCTCTAGCCGACATCGATGGAGCCAAGCGCTTTGGAATGAAGGCCGCCTGGATACGGCGAGGTAGAGAGTATCCAGTCGATCTCCAACCTCCAGATCACGTTATCGACTTCGTCACAGAGGTGCGGCACATTGTCCTAGGTTGAGAGGAAGCGCGGGTTCATCAATGGGGATCACCTTCGAGCGCGGACGAATGACAAGCCTTGTCGTGCCACCACAAGTATCCATGCGATCAGCTGCGAGAGACCTATAACTAAGTCACGCACTACACCCCGCTGGGCTACCGGCCGCCAGCCTCAGAGATCTTCCTGGAGAGCGCTGCTGGGTCTCTCCCTATGGTCTTTGCAACTTCTTGGTCATCACCCATGATGGCACCTCGATCATCTGACTGCTCCCATCGTCATGCTGCTGCTGCCAACGGTCCATTACGGGGTCTCCATGTCGTCGAAACCCCAGCCGCTCGTACAGCCAGATCGCGTTCTCGTTGTCGATAGCAACTTCCAGATTGACTTTGTTGAAGCCTCGATCGGCGGCCATAGCCTCGACAGCCTTCACCAGAGCCGTTCCTATGCCACGATTCCGGTAGGACTCTCCAACGTCGAGCGCGAACAGACGTAATGAGCCCGGTCTCTGAAAGTCGACTCCCCCCACGCTGACCGTTCCCACAGCCTGTCCGTTCAGTTCGGCCACAAGCATCTCGCGATACCCGAGTCGACTTTCCTCAAGCCGTCGGCTGACCTGCGCCGCACCAACCCCTGGCTCAAGAGCGGCGGTCAGCACTGCAAGGTCACATTCTCTCGCAGATCTGACCCGGAGTTCTCCGCTCCTGATTTCAGGTGTCATCCGCAGGCTCCTTTTTTATCGCTTTTACCGCATGTGTCCCATTTTCACTGAAGGTTACAATGCGTTCCTGCCAGACCGGCAACAGCTTGTCGATCTGGCTAAACGGATGATACAACTATCTGGGGAGTCCCATGCTCTGCATCCTCTCGGCAGGCTACAAAAAACTGGCCAATTGGGAAGAAAGTACTCAGCTTGCCTATGTATTTTAACTGATATAATGGCGTCTATGTTTTTCCCCGCAATTAAAAAGCTATCTGTTGCCCTTGGGGCCCTTCTTTTGTTGTTCAACCTAGCTTGCACTAGCGGAGTGGGCACTACCTCTACTACAGTCGAGCCTACAGATACGCCAACTCCGAACGTTACCGTACCTGTTGCAGCGGAAACTCCAACCTCCGCAACGGGAAACCGGGTTGGCAACCTGGCGCCTGACTTCACCTTGGCCGAGGTGTCCACGGGCCAGCCCATCCAGTTGGACGAGTTGACAGAACAGAGACGCCCCGTAGTCCTCTTCTTCTTCACCACCTGGTGACCGACTTGCCGCACCGAGTTACGGTTGCTAAAGGATGTTTACCCTGAATACCAGGACTCCGTGGATTTCTACGCCCTGGGCATTGATCCGACAGAAGAACTGAGTGACTTGGTCAGGTACAGAGATGGACAGGACCACTCCTGGCCTGTGGCCAAGGCGCCGGCTGCCATGCTTCCGCAGTACAATGTTGTGCAGCAGTCCACCAAGGTAGCCGTAGATAGGAATGGAGTAATAGTGTTCCGTGAAGGTTACGGAGTAGAGCCTGCGGAGACTTGGCATCAACTGTTCCGGGAGCTTTCCCAGGTGTAGCGCCAGTGCAAAGATGTGGACCTAAAAACTGTGCCTGACAGTCAGGGTTTGTGCGGATATTGCCATGCTCAGACTTCTTAGTGTCACCAACTTTGCCACTATAGAGCAGATTGAAATGGAGTTGGCGCCCGGCTTTAACGTGCTGACAGGGGAGACCGGGGCCGGCAAGTCTATCATCGTGGATGCACTGAGCCTTCTCCTGGGGGGACGCGCCGACGGTGGTATGGTGCGCTCCGGGGCACGCCAGTCCAGGGTAGAGGGAATCTTCCTGCTCAACGGAGATATCGCTCAGAAAATCAAAGCTGCTCTGGATGAATACGAAATTGACAGTGGCGAAGAGGAGATAATTCTCGCCCGCGAAGTCAACCTGGATGGACGTAATACGTGCCGTGTAAATGGGCGAATCGTACCTCTCCGACTGTTGAACACCCTGGCCGAACATTTGGTAGACATCCACGGCCAAAATCAGCACTTATCCCTATTCCGTGTACGCGAGCACATGGACATACTGGACAGGTATGGTGGGCTATGGCAACTCCGGACCCAGGTAGCGAAGCAGGTCCGCCAGCTATTGGAGGTGCGCAGGGAGCTAGACCGGCTTCGGAAGGAAGAGCAGGATTTTGCTCAAAGAATGGATTTTCTGAAGTATCAGGTAGCAGAGATCGGCGCTGCCAATCTTCGCCCGGCTGAAGATGAAGACCTGTCGCTTGAGCGTGACCGGGCCGCCAACGCGGAACGAATTATCGCACTGTCCGACCACGCTTATCGAGTACTATACGACGGCTTCGACCGGCAAGAATCAGTCATAGACCTCATAGGACAGGTGGCCCGGGACATCGCCCAACTGGAGCAATTGGACCCCTCGTTGAGCCAGGACCTTGCGTCGCTGGATGCCTTGACTCACCAGGTAGACGAATTGGCGCGTACACTCCGCAGCTATCGTGACAGCATGGAGTACAACCCGGACAGTTTTCAGGAGCTTGAGGAGCGTCTGGACTTGATCAGGGGTCTCAAGAGGAAGTATGGCAGCACGATCGAGGAAATCTTGGCTTTCGGTGAGAGGGCCTCCAAGGACTTGGAGCAGCTGTATCGGAGCGAAGAGCGCACGGAGGAGCTGAAGTCCCGAGAGGTTGAGCTTCGCGGGCAGGTCGGCAGACTGACAGGTCAGCTCTCCGAGGCCAGACGACATGTCGCCAAGCGCCTATCTAATGCCATCGAGGAGGAGGTCGCCGAGCTGGCCTTGGCACACGCAGAGGTGCATGTGGATATCCGTCGATCAGACTCGGAGGACGGCGTGCCAGTTGAGACCGGCGAATCCGGCCCACACCCCACGTCTTCAGATGGAGAAGGTGTCAGGTACTTCTCCTTTGACGGCACAGGTATAGACTCCGTGGAATTCTTGGTCTCGCTTAACCTAGGCGACCCGCCACGTCCCATGGCCAGGATCGCCTCCGGTGGAGAAGCTGCCAGGCTGATGCTTGCCATAAAGACTATCCTGTCTACCGCCGACCGGATTCCAATCCTGGTGTTCGACGAGGTGGATGCAGGTGTAGGAGGTCGAGTCGGGGGTGTCTTGGGCCAGAAACTATGGGGTCTGTCCAAGAATCACCAAGTGCTATGCGTAACCCATCTCCCGCAGATAGCGTGCTACGCAGACCTTCATGCCAAGGTTGTAAAACTTGCCTCACATGATAGAACCGTGACCTCGGTGCAGACTCTAACCGATGAGGCCAGGGTGACGGAGCTTAGTCAGATGCTGGGTTCCGAAAGCGGCGTAACTCGCAGCAATGCCTTTGAGATGCTGGAGCAGGCGGTGACGTGGAAGGAAAGCCCAAGAAGAGTCACCTAACGTGAGCAAGTCGAAGCGATTGAGTTATCATGAGGATGAGCCTGATCCATTGGCAGGCTCCTTCCATCCCCTACCCTTGCCTCTTCTGTGGATACAAGGACCAGGACGCCGGGGCCATTACCCTTCCCCGCGGGTTCGGGTGTTCGTGACGTTGACGGATAGCTGCAATGTCCTGTGAGACTGTCGGTGTCCGAGACCAGTCATGGGGCACCATTCAAGTCCGTGGCCTTTTTCTTGGTGATAGTTTCCTATGCCTTGGGTACAGAAGGCGCTAGGTTTCCCCATTCCAACAGAAAGCGTCTCAACGGCTCCGAGATCACCGTGCTTAGCACAATGCTACTCCTCCTAATGGCATGCACAACCGCAGGACACCCATTATAGCCGATGGAAGATCAGGGAGAACCCCCCACCGTTGACCCGCCGGCGCGCCCCCACTTATACTTGACGCCGGCCGCACCACGAGCGGCCACATTCTTTGGAACCATCCCCAAGGAGGAGTCATGGCAATTACCAGATCCGCGCACGCCGTTTGGAGCGGCGACCTGGCATCCGGAACCGGGACAGTCACCGCATCGTCGTCAGGCGCGTACAACGAGCTTCCCGTCTCCTGGAAAGCGCGCAGCGACGAGGCCGCGGGCCCCAACACGAGCCCCGAAGAGCTGGTCGCGGCGGCGCACGCAAGCTGCTTCTGCATGGCGCTATCGGCTCGGCTGGGACGCGACGGCAAGGTTGCTACCAGGCTCGAGGCCGAAGCCACCGTGACATTCGAGTTATTCCAGGGCGGCGCCAAAGTCGCCTCCAGCGCGCTCAACGTCGTCGGCGAAGTGCCGGACATGAGTGAGGACGAGTTCCGGCAGGCAGCGGAGGACGCCAAGAACGGCTGTCCCATCTCGGGCGCCATGCAGGGCAACGTCGAACTCAGCGTAGAAGCGTCGCTGGCCTGACGCATAGGTCAGAGTAGCGCAAGCCTCCACCATTTCCTTGGATCACTTTTGGAATAAGTCAGCGCGCTTGCCTATGTCATTCTCATCTGTCCCTTCCCAACTTCACCTACGCCATCTGCCTGTACAAGAAGCCGTGAACAGGCTGGACAAGTATCTGGACCAGGCGTTCATAGCCAATCTCCTTAGGGTACGCATTGTCCATGGTAAAGGCTCCGGCGCCGTGCGAAACGCCGTCTGGCAACACTTGGAAGCCCATCCCCTGGTGAAGAGCTTTTGCTTTGCCGACTACGGCGAGGGCGATTATGGAGTAACCGTTGTTGAAATGGAACCTCGTTAGCTCCGCTCTCTGTTCCAAACCCTGATATGATTCGTACTTGTAAGCTGCTAAGAGCTTGTTGGAATTACCATGACGCTCTTTGAACATCAACGACAGCAAGCAGAGGAACGCAACGCTCCCCTAGCTGCGCGCATGCGCCCGCGCAATTTCGATGAGCTTGTCGGCCAGGAGCACATTGTTGGCCCTGACAAAGTGCTCCGCCGTAGCATAGAAGCGGACCGGGTACCCTCCATGGTTCTCTGGGGGCCGCCCGGTTCCGGCAAGACCACCCTTGCCCTGATCATCGCCTCCGTTACCCGGTCCCATTTCGAGCAGGCTTCCGCCGTCACATCCGGCGTCGCCGACCTACGGCGCATCGTCCAGGAAGCCAGAGACCGTCTCGGCATGACCGGCCAGCGCACTATACTATTCATAGATGAGATTCACCGCTTTAACAAGGCGCAGCAGGATGTCATACTGCCCCACGTGGAGTCCGGCGCCGTCACTTTCATTGGAGCTACCACTGAGAACCCCTCCTTTGAAGTCATCTCTCCATTGCTCTCCCGATCCCGCGTTTTCCCAACCCAGGCCCTCGCTGAAGAACATATCGGCCTTATTGTCGATCGTGCCTTGAACGATCCCGACCGCGGTATAGCGGAAATGCGCCTCTCCCTTGAGCCTGATGCTCGTAGCCTGCTGATGACCGTCTCCAATGGTGACGCTCGAATCGCCCTCAACGCCATTGAACTGGCGGCCACGGCCGCCAGGCCGGACGACGGGGGTGAACGCGTCATCACCCTGGCCACAATGGAAGACGCCCTGCAGCAGCGTGCCCTACTCTACGATAGAGCCGGAGACCAGCATTACGACACCATCTCCGCCTTTATCAAATCGGTCCGCGCCTCCGATCCCGATGCCGCTATCTACTGGCTGGGCCGCATGGTCGAAGCGGGTGAAGACCCTATGTTCATCGCCCGGCGACTCGTAATTCTAGCCGCCGAGGACGTCGGTATGGCTGATCCCCAGGGGCTCACCGTCGCCGTCGCTGCCCAGCAGGCGGTTCATTTAATCGGCATGCCGGAGGGGCGCATCCCCCTAGCCGAGGCGACCGTTTACCTAGCCACGGCGCCCAAGAGCAACACCGCCTACATGGCACTCAACAAGGCTATGGAAGACGTGCGAATGAGCCGCAACGAGCCGGTGCCCTTGCATCTACGCAATGCCGCTACGTCTATGATGAAGGATATGGGCTACGGCAAGGACTATAGATACGCCCACGAGTTCCCCGAACATTTTGCCGGCCAGAAGAATTTACCGGCAAACCTGGAGGGACGAGTCTACTACCAGCCCTCCACTCAAGGGTACGAAAAAATAGTAGCCGAACGTATACGGCGCTGGTGGGGAGACCGCGGGAACAGAAGTAAACCTATGCCTGATGACGGCTCTACGCAGTAGATATAGAATTTGTCTATGTTATGAAAACAACCTATATAAACTACTTGACAACTTGATCCGCATCTGCGTAAATGAAGATGAGGCTTGAAATAAAGCCTTAATCTAGGAAACGGGAGGTCCAGATAATGCTCTACGAGCTGTATCATTCCTGGCATTTCCCTTGTCCACGCCTCGCTGAATCCGGTGAGCTAGTCTAAAGGCAGGCGAAATCACACTCAGCGAGGACATACGGAAGCCGGCGGCTCTGCATATCACAGGGATGCGGCCCTAACCCCCAGTGGGATGGCCTCTCCGGTCGTGAATACCGGGAGCGCAGAGCTCAAGGTGACAAGCTGATAAGGCAGGACTGGCCCGGGTGGATACTCGGGCCAGTCCTTTACTACTCCGGTAATCGCAAGCTGCCGTCCTCCGTCAACTCAAACCCCGGATTCCACGCCACCTCCCAGGCGTAGCCTTCAGGATCGGCAAAATAGCCAGCATAGCCGCCCCAGAACTTCTCCTCAGCGCGCTTGAGAAGCCTGGCGCCGGCTTGTTCCGCCTCTGCAAGCACTGTATCCACATCCTCTTTGAGGCGCACATTATATGCCAGCGCGACACTACTGCAGCCACTGCCGCCACTCTCTAGACCTAGATCTCTGGCCATCTCCTCCAAGCTGTAGAGAGAGAACACTAGGCTCCCAGCTTGGAAAAAGGCTATCTGCTCGTCCCCTACCAAGGATGCTTTCCACCCCATCTGCTCATAGAACTTTCGGCTCGCTGCCACATCCGCTACTCCGAGTGTGATTATACTCAGCCTTTGTTCCATCCTGTCTCTCCCTAACCGTTGGTTATAACCATTCTAGTATCTTTCACTCCAGCGCCTCTCGTATCCTCCGGGCCAGGAACCGTCGCATGCCAATCACGTAGCCCACTATGACCGCGCCCCCCATTCCCACCGCCAGCGGCGCCGAGTAAACGCTGGCAACTACCCCCTGTATGAACCCTCCCAGCGGGGTGAACCCAAAGGTGAGTCCATACAGTCCCAGCACCCGCCCCCTCACCGCATCCGTAGTTAGCAGTTGCAGCATCGTGCCCATCGTTGCGTCGTACGACATCAAAGCAGCGCCGACCAAGGCCGAAAGCGCCAGGGATACGACAAACCAGGGCGATAGCGCGAAGAGCAGTATCGAAACGCCGGCCCCCATGGCTGTTAACAGCAATAGCACCTGCTTGTTCTTGAAATCGCCCAGACCGGCAACTATGACCGTGCTCACCGTTGCTCCAACCGCATTCACCGCCGATAGATACCCCAACCCCGTCGCGCCCACTCCCAGCACGTCTCGTGCCATGACCGGTAGCATCACGAGGAAAGAAAACCCGAACATCTCCATCAGAACGCTCATCAGCAGTAGAGAGCGTATCGGTGCACTGCTCCAGGCGTATCTCAACCCTTCCACGGCTGACCGCCAGAACGGCTCCACGCCGCCCAGCGACCTGTAGTCCCCTCTCACCATGACCACCATCAGGCCGCCCAGCCAAGCGCTGAATGCCATGAATAGGTAGGCGTATTGCACGCCTAGGCTCTCGATGGAGGTCCCAGCCACCACCGATCCCACAATCCTCGATAGGTTGAGGGCTATCAGTTGGGACGCTAGGGCATTCAGTATCACCTTCCGCCCCACCATCAGATAGATTAGAGAGTTCCCGGATGGCAGCCGCACCGCCATGAGGACTCCCTGCAATACCGCGGAGACCGCCAGGTGCCACAACTCCAACCTGTCGGCGAAGATCAGTAGCGACACCGCCAGAGCCACCAGCCCGGACAACGCCTGCACAGCTATCAGCACCTTGCGTTTGTCCCAGCGGTCCACCACCACTCCGCCAATCAGGCCGAACCCCACGTGGCCCATTCCCATCAACCCCGCTACCAGCCCAACCCAGAAAGGGGAGTTGGTGATATCTAACACCAGCCATCCCTGTGTAATCATCCCGATGGTCATGCCCATCGAGGAGAAGCCTGCACCGAGCCAGTACCACCTGTAGTTGCGGTTGGCCATAGCAGCAAACAGGCGAGGAACCCTCGCCTGTTCTTCTGGACGCTCCACGCTTGCCGGCTGGTCAGCCTGCACGGGCAGGCTCTCCGGTCACCGCGTCCAACACGTTCAATGCCTCATCCACGTCTTCCGGCGTAATACCGTAGTGCGTCACCATCCTCACTCCAAGCCCTACCGTATAGGAGGCAAGCACCCCGCGCTCCTTCAACGCCGCCATGAATTGCATGGCATCCCCGTTCTCCACGCCGAATATGACTATGTTGGTCTGTATAGCCTCAGGGTCCAGGGAAAGTCCGGGCATCCCGGCCAGGCCCTTGGCCAAGCGCCTGGCGTTCTCGTGGTCCTCCGCTAATCTATCGACCATGGTTTCCAAGGCCACTACGCCCGCCGCGGCTATGATCCCGGCCTGCCGCATTCCTCCGCCGAGAACCTTGCGGCTCTTCCTTACACGGGCTATCGTCTCTTCACTGCCGCATACCAGCGAGCCCACGGGGCAGCTCAGCCCCTTCGATAAGCAGAAGCTCACCGTGTCCGCGGGGCGGGCCAGGTCCGCTGCGGGTACGCCCAGGGCCACCGCCGCGTTGAATATGCGCGCTCCGTCTATGTGAAGCGCGGCATCATTGGCGTGCGCTATGCTTCCCATGGCCTCCGTGTACTCGGCGTCCAGCACGGTGCCGCTGCACCTGTTTTGCGTATTCTCCAGGCATATCAAGGCCGTCCTTGGCTGGTGGATGTTGTCCGGCCTTATTGCCGCCTCCACCGCCTCCGGCGCCAGCCTTCCTTCCGAATCGTTGGGTACTGTGCGAACATTGATTCCGCCCAGCGCTGAAAAGCTGCCCACCTCGTTGTGGAATATGTGAGCCTCCGTTCCCATTATGGCCTCTTCTCCGCGCTGGCAATGGGTCAACCCCGAGACCAGGTTGGCCATCGACCCGCTTGCCACGTAGACCGCCGCCTCTTTTCCCAACCGTTTCGCGGCCATTGCTTCCAGCTTATTCACTGTCGGGTCCTCTCCAAAGACGTCGTCACCCACCTCCGCCTCGGCGATGGCCTTCCGCATCTCCATGGTGGGATGGGTTACGGTGTCACTTCGCAGGTCTATGATTCGCATGGCGGCTCCTTGTAAAAGAACGGTTGTTGTCAGACCTGCATTCTATCAGGGAGCACCAGCCACTGCATACGAAGTCGTCGACAAAGCCGGGCAACGCTTTTGACGGGTACGCTGGACGATTTGTTTCAAACGTTATGTCTACTCCAAAGCTAAAAACGAACCACTTTTTTGGAAATATGGGAAACAAATCCGAATCTCGTAAAGGAGGGGCTGGTTGTCGTAACAGCTCCAGGTGGGCGGTTTTGGCATGGCAGGTTGGTCATGGGTAGAGGATAGCGCGAGACGGCGAGCATGGGGAAGGAGGAAGTGGCAGGAGCATGCCTTTGCTTGTGGCGAAGGGGCTATTGCTTGCGTATTGGCCTGGGATTCTTCGCTCCGCTTAGAATGACAATGAGGGGGCCGCGGCCACCGTCGTTCCCGTGGAGACGGGAACCCACTCCACCCCTGGATGCCCGTCCCCGCATCAAGTGCGGGGCAGGCTCCGCAGGCATGACGGTAGAGGCCCGTAGCAAACGGGGGATTGGCGTCGAGGCCTTGATACCCTGATTGACCCATGCCTATTTCTTCACTGTGGTAAAATAGAGGCTAAAAGGCGAGAATATTAACATTGGCGGCAGCCCAAATTAGAACACCGACGGGATGCTGGCATCAGAAAGGATGGTGGACCCATGGAGATCGTGGGATTTCTGTACCGCATGGCGGCCGTGGCAGCTTTCATGGTAGTGGCATTCGTACTGATCTCCTACTACTGGACAAAGCGCAGCCCGGAACAGCACCAAAGGTTCAAGGAAGCGTTGAAATACGCGGTGAAGGATACGGGCAGGAAGCTGCCTGTGATAATCCTGGTAACGGCCATCGTCTCCTTGGTACTGGCCGTGATCTTGTAATTCCGGTGTTGGCGTTGTGATGCCGCTATGACGAAGCCTAACTTCAAGAACCGCACTCTGTGGACGGGCGACAACCTCGACATCATGCGGGGTCTCAACTCTGAGACCGTTGATCTGATCTACCTGGACCCGCCGTTCAACTCCAACCAGGAGTACCCTGCTCCCATCGGCTCTGAAGCAGCGGGGGCAGCCTTCTAGGACACCTGGATGCTCTCCGACGTTGACCTTGCCTGGCACGGGGAGATTGCCGAGGCGAATCCTCCGCTCTATCGCGTCATAGATGCGGCGAGAGAGGCGCACGGCAAGGGGATGCAATCCTACCTGATAATGATGGCTGTCCGGCTCTTGGAGATGAAGCGGCTGTTGAAGCCAACGGGCAGCGTCTACCTTCATAGTGACCCGACGGCGAGTCACTATTTGAAGCTCGTGATGGATGCGATATTCGGAGCGAACAACTTCGGCAGCGAGATCACATGGAAGCGCACCAGCGCACATAGTGACACCAGGCAGGGCCGCCGCCAGCACGGCAGGATCCGTGACTTACTACTCTTCTACACCAAGACGGATGACTGGACTTGGAACCCCGTTTACACCGCCTATGACCCCGAATACGTTGCCAACTTCTACAAGCACATTGAGCCTGAGACCAATCGGAGATTCTACCTCGGCGACTTGACAGGCCCAGGCGGAGCGGCAAAGGGCAATCCGCACTATGAGCTCATGGGAGTGACCCGCTATTGGCGCTACAGCGAAGAGCGCATGAAGCAACTTGTCAAGGAGGGCAGGGTCATTCAGACCAAGCCCGGCGCGGTGCCAAGGCACAAACGCTACCTTGACGAGATGCCAGGCGTACCTCTGCAAGACCTTTGGACAGACATAAGGCCAATTCAGTCGAAATCGAGAGAGCGCAGGGGCTACCCAACGCAGAAGCCGTTGGCGCTCCTGGAGCGCATCATCCGGGCCAGCAGCAACGAGGGGGACATAGTGCTTGACCCGTTCTGTGGTTGCACCACAGCTCTTGTTGCCGCGGAGAAGCTGTGGCGCCAATGGGTAGGCATCGACCTGTCACTCAAAGCTAGAGAACTCGTCGAGTCGCGCTTAGGGAAGGAACTTGGCCTCTTCAGTCTCCGCACCATCTACCGCGACGACATGCCCATGCGGACTGACCTTGGCGAGCTACCTCATTACAAGACGCACAAGCACACGCTCTTTGGGAAACAGGAAGGGCACTGCACGGGGTGCAGGCACGATTTCCCGTTTCTCAATTTCACCGTTGACCACATGGTGTCGCAGTCAAAGGGCGGCATCGACCATATCGACAACCTTCAACTGCTATGCAACGCCTGCAACTCGATGAAGGGCACCAAGACCCAGGAGGAGTTCTTGGTGGCACTGAGGCAGGCAGGGATTAGGTAGAAGATAGGCCAATGGCGAAGAAGACACAAGGCAAAGGATGTCAACTATTCTGAGACGCTGTACTGTGATGGTCTATGCCAGGACAGTTACGCCGTGACGATGTAATGGAGCCAGACGCTGTGAGCTATCTGACAGAGGACCGCGAACTAGAACCAGTGCAAATGCCGCTGGCCGCACAGGAGGGCAACCTGCTCTGGGTAAATGACGCGTCCAAGGGCCTCTATCCAGGAGTGGTCTGCCTTTGCTGCGAATATCCTGTGGTAGCCAAGCAAGGAGACATGAATCAGTGGCACTTTGCCCACGCCCCAATACAAGTACCACTGAACGCGGGGGGGGGGGGGCACGCGGAACGACACCGCAGATGCCGATTCCTCCATGCACAAAGGAGTCGTACCTTCACGCCTCGGCAATAAGCCTGATCTGCGACGCCGTACAAGGAGCCATAAAAGAAGGGAACAAATTACCCCTACGTTACGGAAGTGACTGTTTCCACGGGGAGCATTATTTCGACGACATCATCACTGTATCGCCGCCAACCCTGCGAGTGAACAGTTCATTTGAGGACATTCGGCCAGATATTACCGTTGTCCGAAAGGGACACGTAACCGCCTTCATTGAGATTGTTGTCACCCACAAGCCCGAATCTGCCGTTTACGCTAAGCGACTGCCCGTAATAGAAGTGAAGCTGAAGGGCATGAGCGACCTCACGAACCTGCGTCACGAGTTATTTGCGACGCGCATTGCCAACAACCCGAAAAGGTGTGAAGACCAGCGGAAAGCGTGTAGGCAATGTGGAAGACCAAATACATCAGACCTGCCCACATGCTGGAAATGTCGTAAGCACGACTGCCCGGAGTGTGGGCGGGAGACCTATTCTCCCAGCCTACATTGCTCTGTGGAATGCAAAGCCGCCTCGCAAGGCCTAGCCATCTGCTACTGTGGCAAATGGCATTCCGCGGACTACGACGAGTGCTATGAGTGTAAGCCTTTTGGGCGTACGCGATGGGCTAAAGTGCAATGTAATTCCCCTAATTAGGGAATTACTCGCTGAGTACGAAAAGTATGGGCGGTTAGTGTGTTATATGAGGAGCTCTGGTGCAGGGATCAGTTTGTGGTTAGTAGTGTCCCAGTCCGCGGATGACAATCTTCCCCTCCTTAGAATTTGCCATGCAACCTGGACCGTATGCTAGACTTGAAGATGGAACCGGTTCACAACGCAATGCAGATTTCACAAGATCCAGAGCAACAGGACACCCCCCAGGACAATGGCTCCACCACCTCTGTGGAAACGGAGGCGGAACAAAGCGCCGGTGTCTCTCAGCAGGCGCCTTCCTTCAGCGCCTGGCGCGCAGACCTGCTCCTTGCCGGCCTGATCCTGCTGGTCTTCATCACTGACCAGGTAACAAAAGCATGGGTAAGGGCCAGCCTCATCGAAGGCGCATCAAGACCAAGGGAAGGGTTCTTAAGAATCACCCACGTCAGCAACACCGGCAGCGCCTTTGGCCTATTCCCCAATCAGACTCTATTCCTTCTCATTGCCTCTCTTGTAGGCATAGCCGTATTGCTCGTCTTCTTCCGCAGGCAATCGGGCCGGGGCTTCATGATACGCACCAGCCTGGGACTCCAGCTCGGCGGCGCCGCCGGCAATCTTGTGGACCGTATCACCCTGGGCAAAGTCACCGACTTCATTGACGTTGGCGCCTGGCCCGTATTCAACCTGGCCGACGCTTCCATTGTCACCGGTATAGTCATACTGGCCTGGCTCCTCTTTCGTTCTCCCGGCGCAGCACCGGCGGCGGAAGATGCAGCGGAAGCCGAACCCGAACCCGTCGCAGAGCCGGAGTTGGCGCAAGCCCCGACCGAGCCAGAGACCCCTCCGTGATCCACGTGTCCAACCATCTGGTCGATTCCGATGAAGGAGAGCGACTGGATACCTACGTTGCGAGCCTCCTCAGCCGGCTGTCCCGTTCCCAGGTGCAGTGTTTGATCCATGATGGGTTGGTCCGGGTCAACGGAACCCCTGCCCGGCCGTCCACCAGAGTCAAGCGCGGCGACTCCGTTCACATAGAGGCCATGCCCCGGGGCTTGGATGAGAAGCCGCTTCCTGAAAAGCTTCCCCTAAGAATCGTCCATGAAGACCAGGACGTAATCGTAGTGGACAAACCGCCCGGCCTCACGGTTCACCCCGCGCCCGGACATCCGCGGGGCACGCTGGTAAACGCGCTTCTTGCTCGCTATCCGGAGCTGGAAGCGGTGGGAGAACCGTCTCGCCCCGGCCTTGTACACCGTCTAGACGCCGACACCTCTGGGCTAATGGTCGTCGCCAGGTCGCCGCGCTCCTACGCAGACCTGAGCCGTCAGCTGAAGGAGCACTCCTTCACAAAGGTCTACCTGGCTCTGGTGAAAGGCCGTCTGCAGCCTGCGGAAGGTGTCATAGACGCGCCCATAGCTCGCAACCCGCGCTCACGACAGAAGATGGGCGTTGTCGAGGGTGGGCGCGCGTCCCTAACCGAGTACCGCACCATTGAAGCACTGGACGGCTTCACCCTGCTAGAAGCACGGCTCACGACGGGAAGGACGCATCAGATACGAGTCCACATGTCGGCCATAGGCCACCCCATAGCCGGCGACTCCAAATACGGTGGGCGGGCAACGTTCCTCAGGCGGCAGTTCCTCCATGCCTGCAAGCTTGGCTTCTTCCTGCCCTCCGCAGGGGAACCGGTGGAGTTCACCTCCAAGCTGCCGCCGGACCTGCAAGAGGCTCTGGACTACCTGGGGGCTGATTCCGCCCGGCGCTACTGAGCTACGGCCTCCTGCTGTTGGGCGCCTCTCGCCCTTACGGCCCTGGTGTTTAGCTCACCTTGGATGAACATCATAGCCAGCGGCGGCGCCAGCCAGAGAACAAAGACAAAGGTTGCCCCCATTCCTTCATTTCCGTCCTGTTTGGAGAACTTCTCCACCTCTTGCGCGTGCCACCAGATGGCGAATACGTTAATCACCGGCATCGCCGCAATGAGCATCCAGGCCAGCGGGTTGCCATCCCTCCTGTTGTAACTCATCAGCTCGCTGGAAGTAGAATAAAACCAGTACAGGCCGTAGATTCCCAATGTGACAATGAACAGAAGTGGAACGACCACTACGTTGCGATGTTTGATTATAGCTGTATCTTGCTCCATCATCTCCTTGCATCCTAACGAACTGGCTAGCCTATTCTAAAGAACAAACCCTGCCATATCAATTATCCAGCATGCTATTCTAGTAGAATGAACAACCACCCGGTCCGTGTCCGCTATGCTCCCAGTCCCACCGGCTACCCACACGTGGGCAATATCCGCACCGCCCTTTTCAACTGGCTCTACGCACGCCACACCGGTGGCTCGTTCATTGTGCGCATTGAAGATACGGACCAGGCCCGGAGCATAGAGGGCGCACTGCAGAACATCCTTGAATCTCTGCACTGGCTCGGCCTCGATTGGGACGAAGGGCCGCAGGCCGGTGGATCTTACGGCCCCTATCTACAGTCGCAGCGTCTCGACCTCTATCATAGCGCCGTTCGGGAGATGGTGGAACAGGGCCACGCTTACCGTTGTTACTGCACTCCGCAGGAGCTGGACCAGATGCGCAAAGAGCAGCAGAAGCGGGGCGAGCCTCCCCGCTACGACAGGCGCTGTCGGGACTCCGAGCACGACAGGGCCAAGGTCGAATCCAGCGTCGTCAGGTTCGCCACGCCGCTAGAGGGCCCGCCGGTCACCACCCATGACCTCATTCGCGGCGAGGTTACCGTTGACCTGTCCGTCATCGACGACTTCGTCATCCTCAAGTCGGACGGCTTCCCTACCTACCATCTTGCCAACGTGGTCGACGACCACGAGATGCGCATCAGCCACGTCATGCGCGCCGAGGAGTGGCTTCCCAGCACGCCTCGCCACCTCCTGCTCTACGAGGCGCTGGGCTACCAGCCCCCCACGTTCGCCCACATGCCGATGATCTTGGGCCCGGACCGCGCCAAGCTCTCCAAGCGTCACGGGGCCGCCTCTCTACTCGAATTTCGCGACCTGGGCTACCTACCGGACGCCATGGTCAACTTCCTTGTCCTCCTTGGCTGGTCGCTGGATGACAAGACGGAGGTGTTCTCCCGTGAAGACCTCATCCGGCACTTTTCCCTGGAGCGCATCGGCAAGTCTCCCGCCATCTTCAACATGGACAAGCTGGAATGGATGAACGGCGTCTACATCCGCGGCATGCCCACGGAAGAGCTGGCGGAGCATCTGGGCCAGGCGCTGCAAGCCCATATAGCAAAGCACGGGCCGCCCGGAGCCATCCACCTGGATCAGGGCTACCTGATGCGAATTGCCCCCCTGCTCCATGAGCGATTCAAGAAGCTGTCGCCGGAAGAGGTCTGGGGACTCACATCCTTCTTCCTCGTCGAAGACTTGGACTACACCGTTCCTCTAACCCCCAAGGGACTGGACAAGGACGGAACCCTCAGAGCGCTGCAGGCCGTTGTCCAGGAGTTGCACCCCATCGTAGAGTTCGATGTCGCCGTTCTGGAAGGCGTCCTGCGCTCCCTGGCGGAGCGGCTGGGCCTGAAGACGGGTCCGCTTTTCGGAGCCGTACGACTGGCTGTCACCGGCAGCACTGCCGCTCCACCCCTTTTCGACACTCTGGCCATACTGGGCAAGGACCGCGTCATGAAACGACTCAACAAGGCGGTGTCCATTCTGGAGAACGGCTAGTTGCCACGCACTTTAGCCACCATAATGCTAAGCGCACTAGGAGTCATTTTAGGATGTTCAACAGTGTCAGAGCCGTCTCGTTTTGATGCGGCTAAAGAGCCATCGGCTGTTAACGTAGCTACTAGGCAGCAAGAACTGGAACAGCGCGCTCAGTCAATCGCCTCGAAAACTAATGCGTTAAAGCCCTATTCGAAGTATTGCGACGAGCTGATGAAACCGCTAGAAGCAAGGAAAGAGGCATTGCAGAATGCTGGACTACTTGCGCTCATTAAGGATGCCGAAACAGGTAGTTTCTCTGAAATCTACAATGTTCAACAGGCATGGTGGGATTATATGGATGATGTGGAAAACACCCTGAAGAAATGCAGAGAAAATCAAGAAGAGTCTATTCTGGCCACCCAGGAGGCATTTCTACCCACGCAGGAGGCCCAGATAGAGGCATTGAGCACAATCGACGCCCAACGCACGTTAGAAGAAACAAAGGCCGAGGAAGAAGCTTACAAGAAGGGTGACCAAGCATTGGCCTATGCAATTGAACACGACAAACTTCCCCCAGATTATGGCGAGGATGTTTGTGGCTTAATGCGACAAGCTGAGTTTAGTATGGCAAGAATGCAGGAAATCTGGAACGATGGCTGGTGGGACCATTCTTGGAATGCCCCCAACGACGACGGCAAGACTCAGTTGGCAGGTAATGCTCTAATACTGACGCTGGATCTCAATCTAGGCAGGGACTTTGAGGGATGGTGTCAAAGTAGATTCCCTTAACCCATCGCACTGTCTACAACGGATGCGCAGATTGAAGAGGGAGGTGGAACTACACAGACCTGCTGCCTGGTATCCCGAATCCTGGGTCTACCGGACTTGGGCAAGCTCCGTGAGCTCCTAGCCTCGGAACCTGTGGTGTCTAACCGGAGGTTGTAGCTGAATCTGGCAAGAGCAATCTTGAACGAGTGCCTCCTCCCGATCATGACGGTCAGTGTTGAGAAAGAAGGCAACGACTGGCAGGAGTTCAGCATGTTGCTTGATACTGGATTCGATGGTGAGCTAGCTCTAGATGCCTCATTATTGAACCAGTATTCCCTCGCAACCCGACCTCATCGACAATTATTGCCTCCCGACGAGGTGTTGGAGAGTTGGGACAATTGGGGTTCTACTGCTCCCTATACTTTGAACATGCTATGGCATGGACTCCCACGGGAAGCCTCATTGCGACTATTTCCTGGGAACCCAGCATTTTCCGGCATGCTAGGAACTGCACTATTGATGTATCGCGTAGTCACAGTGGACGTAATGAAGGGAGGAACGGCCACAGTAGACAGTGCTCCCTTGCGTTTGAAGCATCGCAGGACTCTGTGGAGGCTAGGCAGACGTAAACGCCAATTGCCTTCCACAGAAAACGAAGACGAATATTACAAGTGGTCAAACAACAATCTGCCTTGGACTAACTTGCCGGTTCAAGACAGGGAGGGAAAGTGGCACATCGTCTGGGTTAACGTCGACACCGGAAATGATGGCGAGTTGAGCTTGCCGACAAGCTGGGTTACTAGGCTTGGATTAACACTGCCGAAAGAGTCCGAAATGCGCACGGCCGATGGGATAAAAGCTGTGAAGTATGGGAAAGTGAAGGTCAAGTGGCGGAGGAAAGAAAAGCCAGTAGAATGCCGGCATGTGGAGGATCGCCCACCACTCATAGGAATGAAGCTTCTAGAAGGCACTAAAGTTACCATGAACTTTACTTACCCCAGACCAGCAGTTGAATTTAGCCGGGTACCCTGGTCAGTGCGGCTTAAGAGAGGCTTTATAGATACCCTTTTAGACTTCGTTCGTTCCTCGTCCTAATAGAAGCGACACGGGCCCTGATGTCAACCACGTACTACCCCATTGCCAGTCTTGCCCGCTTTCCCCTATAATTACTTGTCAACTGATGATGAATTGCAACCAGCTAAGTAAGGAGTCGTCGTTATGACCTATATCATCGCAGAACCCTGCGTTGACGTAAAAGACCTGTCCTGCGTGGACGTCTGTCCCGTTGATTGTATCTACGGCACCGACGACCCTGAAGACCGCATGCTGTACATTCACCCTGACGAATGCATAGACTGCGCAGCCTGCGAGCCGGTCTGCCCGGTCAACGCTATCTTTGCCGAGGATGACGTTCCCGAGCATTGGACAGACTGGACGCCTGTGAACTACGACTACTTCAAGAACGCGGCGGAGGCTAGAGCCCTCGTGGACAAGCTCAAGCCACCGGAATAGCCCCAGCCATCTAGGACCGGCCTGATGCCCCAACCCGTAGACGTTCAGCTTCTAACGGACTCCGTCCATATCCGCTGGGACGACGGCCACGACACCTTTCTTGAATACCGCTACCTGCGTTCTCAGTGCGGATGCGCCGCCTGCGTCCATGAGATGACCGGCCAGAGGCTCATCTCCATCGCGGATATACCCAGTGACGTGAGTGCACTGGACTGGATGCAGGTTGGCCGCTACGCCGTGCGCTTCCTCTGGAGCGACCTTCACGACACCGGCATTTACCCCTATCAAGTCCTTCGCGCCCTCTGCACCTGCAGCGAATGCGCTTCCTCCCCTACCCGGCAAGATCCGTAGCACTCTGATAGAATCCGTCCCATCTCTTGACCAAGGAGGGGCACATGAAAGCTGCCGTTCTCTGGGAAGTAGGACAGTCCCTGTCCGTAGAAGAAGTCGAACTGGACCCGCCAAAGGCGGGTGAAGTCCACGTCAAAGTAGGCGCCGCCGGCATCTGCCGCAGCGACCTTCACGTAATGCACGGCGCCGCCGCAGCCAGATTACCCGTAGTCCTTGGACACGAAGGCGCAGGCACCGTTATCGATGTTGGCGAGGGCGTCACCTCGGTAAAGCCCGGCGAACGCGTCATCCTTTCCTTTGTCCCCAACTGCGGACGCTGCTTCTTCTGCCTCTCCGGAAGGGCCAACCTATGCGACGCTCATGCCGCTACCGGCGCTTTCCTCTATGACGGCACCACACGTCTTCACAAGGGAGACCAGCGTATCAGGCATATGGGCAAGGTGGCCTGCTTTGCGCAGGAGACCGTTGTACCCGAGACCGGTTGCATACCGGTTGGAGACGACGTTCCAATGGCAGCCGCCGCATTCATTGGCTGCTGTGTTACCACGGGGGTTGGAGCCGCCATGTACACCGCCAAGATAAGCCCGGGACAAACGGTGGCTGTAATTGGAGTGGGCGGCGTGGGGCTCAACGTGGTGCAGGGAGCACGCTTGCTCAACGCATCCAAGATCATCGCGGTAGACATCAATGAAGGAAAGCTGGAGTTCGCCGCCCGCTTCGGCGCTACTCACACCGTCAACCCCACCATGCAAGACCCCGTGGAGCGCATCCGTGAAATCACGGGCGGCCTGGGCGCCGACTTCGTATTCGAAGCATTCGGTTCCACGGAGACCACAGCCCAGGCCTACAACGCCACTCGCAGAGGCGGCACCACCGTAATCGTGGGGTTGGCCCCTATTGGGGAGCTCGCCGGTATAGAGGCCATGTCCATTGTGCGACAGGAGAAGACCATCAAGGGCAGCTACTACGGCGGCTCACGCCCCTACATAGACATGCCGACCATGGTGGAGCTCTACCGCTCGGGCAAGATCGACGTCGATTCCATTGCCACCCGCCGCTACAAGCTGGACGATATCAACAAAGCCTATGAAGACCTTGAGCAAGGCGAAGTGGGGCGCGGCGTCATAACGGAGTTTTAGGGGCTACGTCAGCAGCTTATCGCCGCAGTTGGTACAGAAGATAGCGTCTTGCCGATTTTCATGGCGGCAGTTCCCACAGATGAGATTAGCATGCCCTGTCTCTGATTGCCGGACTCCACAGAGGCGGCAGTACGTACTGCGCACTCTGATCGGCTGTCTACATCCAATGCAGGGAGTCAACGGCACGTTGCGTTGGTAGCGAAACGGCGAGACGCTTTGACCCCACTTGAACAGCCGGTGCGCCCCAACTCCGCCGACCGCGATTAAGATGAGGCCGAACCACGGCGCCGGACTGAAGACCAATATGTTGAACACTCCGTGAAAGACCGCCGCTCCGGCCAAGCCTCCCCAGACCACCCTCGCGCCATGACCGAGGCGGCGCAGCCCCAGGCCGTATCCCCATAAGCTCCCGAACACAAGATGAGCCAGGGTACTGAACGGGGCTCGCAGGAGCATGACTTCCGGGCCATAGGTAAGGACGTACAAGAGATTCTCCAGTGAGGCGAATCCGAGGCTGGCCGCCGCGCCGTACACCAAGCCGTCCATCGGCTCCTCAAAATGTAGAGAGCGGTACACCCCCAGCCGGATTGCCAGGAACTTGCAGGTCTCTTCCACCGGTCCAACGACGAGGAGCATGGAGACCGAGATGGAAGCAAGGGTCGCATTGGGGCTGAACAGGTCCTCAGGAATGAGTATATAGCTAACCAAGCCGGCTGGGACAGTCGAGACCATCCCCAAGAGGAAGGTGAGAGCTATCCACCTGCGCGAGGATGGCCGTATGCGGTCTAGTCTGACGAAGAACCAGAGCCAGAACAGCCCCGGCGAGAAGGCGATCAGAAGGACGCCAAGACCGCTCACTACTTGTAACGCCGTATCACGGCTGTGCCTGCCATGAGGTCATGAAGGCCGCGCTTGTCCTCTCTGAAGGCTATCATGAGGTAGCCTATGCCTAGGAGAATGGCCGACAGAATCGAGGCAAACGTGCGGACAAGCGCCCGCCAGAAGCCGCAACGGCCCCCGTCGCTCCTCACGACGTACAGGTTCAGAGCGCGTTTGCCGACGGTCGTGCTCCACAGGCCGATGAGAACCGGGGAGTACAGGAAGGAGAAGAGTATGTTGACAAAGTCGGCAAACACAAAAGGAGTGTCGGGGTTGAAGTTCACGTAATTGTCAATGTCCCCGCCAAACACAAGATATATTAGTAGACCGAGGACTATGACGACGATGGAATCGATGATGGACGCAACCACTCTTAACCAGAAACCGCCCGGAGCACCGTGTTGGAAAGCCCCGATGGCAGTGGGAGCGGCACGGGCTGCCTCACCCTCCAGCGGAAGGCCGCAGTGGTAGCAGAATTGTGACCCCGGCTCGTTCTGTCGCAGGCAGCGAGGGCAAACGCTGGCACCGGATACGGGGACGTCTGATGGCGCTGGGCTTGTGTCCTCGATCAGGCTTTGACCGCAGCTGTTGCAGAATCGAGAACCGGGCTCGTTTGCATGTCCGCAGCTAGCGCAGACACCATCAATACGATGACCACAACCGTTGCAGAACCTTGCGCTAAGACTATTTCCGCATCCGCAATGCCGGCATGTGATGTCTGCTCCGTCTCGCAAGCCGTACTTTCCCCTACGTGTCCCGGATCCCCAACGTGGAGCTGGAGGATCGCGGTTTTAGCCGTCATATTTGGCATCCTCCAACCGTGCCGTATGACCCAACAAGCTTACATCATCCCCAACCGGAACCTCAACACGAAGGTTCAATTAACCGCTCTCCTTCCAAGGCTGGCGCTGCATCAAACGAATCATGATGGAGAACCGAGTCTAAAGTCCAACTGTAGAATAGCGGCCGCTTTCTGTTTCAGCCCCTGAATATGCGCCTTAGCCTGTCAATCAAAGCGCCACCCTCCGCGACATTGCCTATTCTGGCGACCACTACGGTTATGTTGTCGGGACCGCCCTGCTCATTTGCTTTGTCCACCAGCGTTTTGGCCGCTTCCGGGGGTGTCTGCTCTTGCAAGACCCTGGATATCTCCTCGTCCGCCACAAGGCCGTGAAGACCATCCGAGCAGAGCATAACGGTGTCTCCCGTTTGCACCTTCAATACCAGCACGTCCACCTCCACGTGCGGCGACGTGCCGATGGCCCTGGTCAGCATATTCCTGCCGGGATGCGTACGCGCCGCATCCGGGGCAAGCTTCCCTCTCCTCATCTGTTCTGACGCCCAGTTGTGATCGGCGCTTACCTGGTGGAACTGACCCCCGCGCAGCAGATATACCCTGCTGTCCCCCACGTGACCGATGACAAGCGAAGACGCAGCCACGATTGCAACTGTGAGAGTGGTCCCCATGCCCCTTGTTTCGGGGCTGGCCGCAGCCTGAAACACGTCGCGGTTCAGGGCATGCATCGCTTCACCCAGCAAGCCGGCGCGCTGCCCGTCGTCCAGGGCCTGTTGCTTGTCCGCGTCTTGCAGACGGCTTAGCAGTCTCTCTATGGCCATGGCAGAGGCCACCTCGCCCGCGGGGCGTCCTCCCATTCCGTCGGCCACGGCGAGCAAGGCATCGCTTCCCAGCGGGGCATCGGGGGCCAGCAAAGCGCAGAAGGAGTCCTGGTTGGACGTCCGCACCATGCCGATGTGTGTCTCGTATCCCAGTGCGGTTATTGCTCCCCTACTCTGCTTGCCTGGCGTTGCCGTCAATTATCCGCCCTCTTCACCCTGCACTGCAGGCTCAGCCATTTGCGTACCTGCGGTCAATCATAGTCGATTTCAGTATACATCCACCTCAGCAATCGCCGTTCAGCGGCCGGCCAAACATACTACATCGCGGGGAGTGGTGACTCCTAACGCCTGTGCTTCCCCTAGAGCTATTGGGGTTACTGTGGAAGTACCTATGCAGAAGTATAGGTGACTTTCTAGTAATGGGGTATAATGAATATGACGCAACAGGAGTAAAAAGCATGACGGATGCAGAATCTAGCGACACCAACTTGCCGGATCACGTGACTCAAAATTCGTCGGGGAATGAGACACCTGTTCCTGAGACAGGGAAGCCTGGAACTGGCAATCCCGGTTCGGATGCAGGTCAGTCCGGCTCTGGCGTGGGCGCGGAGCCAATAGAATTAGTGCCTCACAAGCGGGGGCTGTTTACGCTCCCAAAAATACGAAGATCAGAACACAAATAGTGCTGGCGATTTCCAGAGCCAAGGCCACTACTGCCCAAAATAGTGCCCTTGTTGTGTCGCCTAAGATATGTTCATTCTTTTGAGCGCCGCGTTTCATGTAATTGGCTATCACCAGTCGTACGGCATCGGAGTCGTGCTCTGAAGAGCGTTCAACCCTCTTGCCTAGTTCATGAAGAGGCGGGAAGGCGTACCAATCTCGTGTTCTTAGGACCAACAGGCACAGTGCTGCTACCATCACAAATCCTATAATAGACACAATCCCAGAAATCATTAGCCATGGTGTCCATTCAAGGCTGTCTAGCCTGATGTTGAGGATCACTCCGCCGGCGACTATTGCAGCTACGCCTATGTTGAGCAGATTGAACGCTCGCGCAGAAAACTCAGTGTGAAGTGTGCTCTGGTAGAGTATCGTGTCCTTAGCCGTCTGGTAGTAGAGTTCTTTGGGATTCATCGCTGATCTCGCACTTGCTTGATTGCACTCAGCCTCATTAGGCTGCTACTCTCCATAGCAGCTTGCCTACCCTTCTTTCTAAGGCAAAAAGTGCTCCACTCTTAGTCTAAGGCCGTCGTCGTGGCTATTTGCGGAGTCTACTAACTCCTCAGCAGGTACCGCTTGGGGAATTTGGCCACGATTGAATAGAGGGTGTCCACCATGTTGGCCAAGCGTACCCTGGCTACCTGAGAGCATAGCTGGTACACGGCTATGCGGTCGAAGCCGTAGTCCGCCGCCAGCCAGGTAACAAGGTCGTAGAATGCGATGCGTGCGGCGTCCTCCATGGGCCTGGCGCTACCTATGGACATCAGATATTCGTCGTTTTCCACGCGGGGCGTGGGGGTGGCCTTGCCCTTGACTACGTCCACCGTCAGCGTGCCAGTGGTGGGGATCTCCACCGCCGAGCCGCAAACCTCGGCGTCTCCCTGGGCAGCGTGGCCGTCGCCCAGGTAAAGTAGTGCGCCCTTGTGGTGCACGGGCAGGTATACCGTATTGCCGGGGCAGACGTCGGCGGCGTCCATGTTGCCGCCGTGGAACCCCGGGGACAGCGTTGATATGGCCTCGACGAGGGGGGCGGTGCCGATGGTGCCATAGAACGGTTCGATGGGTATAAGGGGTATGTCCAGGTTTTCGTCGTGAATTACGCCGTCTTCAGTGATGCGGTGAATCAGGATGCGAGGCTCCAAAGGCTGGTTGAGCACGCGCGTCCAAACCGTGCCGCAAACGCCGCCGAATTCGGGCGCTATGATGCTTGCTCCGTAGTCGCGGGGAATCTTGATATCGTCAATACGAACGGCGAGCGTATCTCCCGGCTCGGCGCCGTCCACGTAGATAGGCCCAGTGCAGGGGTTGACGTAGGGCATCTGAATGACGTCACCGAGGTTGACGTCGGCGGAGTGGAGCCTATCGCCAAAAGCGTCCTTGGTGGTGATCTGGAAGGTCTGGCCCGGCTGAACGGTGGCTATCGGCTCTTGATACGGCCCCATTACGTAGGCCAGCTTGTCTTGCGGCGGCGGCATGATGTGTAGCATGACAGACCCTCCGGTAAAGTTGCTTGCATGTTACAAACTAGGGCTGCCGGATGCAACGCAACGTTTCATTTCCGGGGCTAGGAAGAAGTTGGAGAAGCGGCCGCGGGTGCCTTCTCCCCGGCTTCACTCAGATCGAAGATGCTCAAAAGGAGGTCTAGGAACGTCTGCACTATCGCCCCATGCGCGGCTTCTCGTCTTACCATCACGGACGTGGGGAGCACAACGTCGTGGCCCTCCTTGATGGGCACGGTAGCCAGGGTGTGCGCCTCCAACTCACGGCGGAGCGAGTTGCGGGGCAGGAAGGATATGCCAAGGCCGCGCTCTATCATGCGCTTCGTGGCGTCTATGCTGTCCAGGTCCATCTGGACGTTGGGCACAATGCCAGCATCGCGGACGACACGGTTGATCAGCACGAAGTAGCTGGACTCGCGGTCGTAGAGGATGAGAGGTTCATGGGCTAGGTCGTAGATGCTGGCTTCACCGGATTGCGCGAAGGGATGGGATGGATGGGTCACCAAGACAACGTGTTCGTCGTAGATGTGTTGGGCCTCAATGTCTGGATGAACGATTGTGCGAGAAAGGCCGACCTGTACCTCATCGGAGAGGAGCATCTCCAGCACTTCCGACGAGCGTCCCGTCTTGATAGCCACATCTATGCCGGGATAGAGGTTGTGGAATCTCTGCACTATGTCAGGCAGGACGTAGGCGCAGATGGCCCTGGCCGATCCGATGTGCAGCTTGCCGCTGGAAGCGCGCTGGCTGGCGTCCAGGGCATAGCGGGCGTCCCTGAGAGATTCCATGGCGCGTGAAACATAGGGCAAGAAGGCCTGGCCGGCATCGGTGAGGCGGACGCCGCGGCCCATCCTGTGAAAGAGGGGCCCGCCGGTGTCCCGCTCAAGGGACAGGATACGGGCGCTCAGGGAGGGCTGCGTCAAACCCATGGCTTCAGCAGCTCGGCTGAAGCTCTTGTATTGCACCACGTTGAGAAACGCTTCCAACTGTCCGATTTCCATGCCACCGCTCCGAGGTTATAGGTGCCTTCTATGTCAAGCATAGGAGAAATCTATTGTACAGCAATAAGCGGACTCGGCCAATTCTGGGGTGGGGGACAGGGAAGTGCAAAAGCGCAACTTAGGTGCATAAAGGATGAGCGGCGGCAAAACCCTTTATGCTGGTCGACTATGCCTAGCCCGTTCTCCCTGGAGTTTCCTTTGTTCTTGACGCAGAACCTTCCCCGCCTGGTTTACGTAATAGTAGATGAGTAGGAACACCAGGTGTACCCTACTCATGGTGCAAGGCCGCACGAGCACTGATTCAGAGGGGATGACAGATGAAGGAGAAGACGCGCGAGAAGGTCGAGAGAATCAGACAGGCCCAGGGCCAGGTCAGTGGCCTGATACACTCGCGGGTCACCAGATGGGTAGTGTTCGTTGTTGTACCGGTCATGCTGTTCGCCGTATCCTTTCTGACGGGGTTCCTCTTCGACGTGGGTAAGGCGGCAACCCAGAGAGTGTCTATAAGCGTGCCGGGATACATGTTCTATGACGGGGTAGTCTCGCTGGACGAAACCATCGTGAGTTCGGATGTCATCGCGTTGGTGACGCTAAAGTCGGTGGACCGCGGGGTGGACATATGGAAGCGCCTAGATGATGTCACCTACTCAAAGACCCTGGAGTTCAACTTTCAGGTGATAGAGTACCTGAAGGGAGACGGTGGCGACGAGGTCACCGGCCTGGTCTTTGATTCTGACTCCCAATACAATACTGCCCTCGGCGCTCGGTTAGGCCAGGACGTTGACCCTTCTCGCAATACCCATTGGGACAAACGGGAGGCAGTCGTCTTCCTGAGAGAAGAAAACAAAGACTCCCGCGTCAACTGGAAGAAAGACCGCTACTGGCTGAGCACGGCGAGCAAACGGGAAGGGGAGGAATATTCCATTACGAACCGGTATTACAGGCCCTGGCTGCCCGCTACCAGGGACAATAACCGAGTGTTCCTGTTGGAGCATGACCAGGGGAGACACCCACAAAAGACGGTCACGCTAGAGGACCTGAAGATTCGGATAGCGCAGATCGACCAGGAGCTTGCGGGCCGTTCCGAGGCGTACAGGGACTGCGTTCTGTACGGTTACGAGTGGCAAAGAAACGTCGACTACACGAAGGAGACGCTGGCCGACGGGGAAGAATATCCCTATAGGGCAACACACGTTGACATCAGCTCTGGCATTGCCGCCGGGACTAAAATCTATACTAGTGACCTGGCCTCTATCGCCGCACATGGGGAAACTTTAGCCCCGCCGGGAACCCGTAGCCGGTACGTGCTGGCCGGCCAGCACGCGGAGTATTTCACAGGGGCGATGCCAGGAGAGATATTCTTGGACAGGCCCCTTCCAGAGGGCAAATACAGGACCTTCCATAGTTATCATCCGTTTGAAGCCTATCTCTGCAACGCGCCCATCCCAAAGGAAGACATGGAACGGAGCGAGCTGTTCATCAACGTGACAGCGCCTCACGGGACGGTCTATGAGGCATACTTCGATCCCGTCCAGGACGGCACGGCGCTGGGGGCTGCGTTCACCGGCGAGGATGCCCTTGTCGAGCGGGTCATGTGGAAACCGGTCAGCGGCGAGGCAGGAACGGTGACGGCAAGTACGGACGACCTAAAGGGACTTGCGGGCCACACCCTTGCGTTTATCGCACTGGACGGGTCTGTCCGGTTGTCCCTTGATGCCGACAAAGCAAAGGCGGCCAGCGGGACGCTATCCTGGGACCTGAAAAAGCAGCCCTGGCAGAGTGGCGACAAGCTGATGTTGCGGGTTTCAGCGCCAGCGTCCTAAGTCTCGCACAGAAGCTTCTGATACCGGTCCACAGGTCCTGCTGTCCGTTAGGTCTGCCAGCCCTACCCTGACGTGGACCCCTTCACGGGCAGCTGCGCCCTGGGGTCAAGCTCCTGCCACAGGTGGCACGCCGCCTTCTGGCCGCGGCGCACTTCCTGGAGACGCGGGTCCTGCGCGGGACATCGCTCGAAGGCGTGAGGACACCTGGGATGAAAATGGCAGCCCGGCGGCGGATTGGCCGGAGTGGGCGGTTCCCCGCTCACCGATGCCCTACGGCGGAACCGGTTGGAAGGATCGGGCTCAGGCACCGCCCTCACCAGCGCCTGTGTGTATGGGTGGAGAGGGTTAGAGATGACCGATTTGCTTGGGCCCGTTTCTACAATGCGGCCCAGATACATGACGGCAATACGCTCTGAAAAGTGATAGGCCGTGGCGATGTCATGGGTAATGTACAGAAAAGCCGTGTCATGCTTTCCCTGGAGGTCGCGCATCAGATAGAGGATCTCAGCCCGGCTCGAGGCGTCCACCATCGACACCGGCTCGTCGGCCACTATGAGCTGCGGCTCCAGCACCAGAGCCCTGGCTATAGCCACCCTCTGCCGCTGCCCTCCCGACAGCATGTGAGGGAACTTGCCAGCGAACTCACCTCCCGGACGCAACCTCACCTCTTCCAGGGCCTGGTGCACTGCTCCCGTTCTGGCTTGGACGTCCACGCCGTGAATAATCAGGGGTTCTTCCACAATCTGCCCCACCGTCATGTAGGGATCCAGGCTGGAGTAAGGGTCTTGAAAGATGGCCTGGGCACGCCGCCGAAACGGTTTCAACTCCTTCTCACTTCTCCCGGAGATGTCCTCTCCGTCGAAGACGACGGTGCCGCCGCTCAGCTTGATCAATCGCAGGCAGGCTCGCGCCAGCGTGGTCTTGCCGCTCCCCGACTCGCCGACAATAGCCAACGACTCTCCTTCTTCCAGGTTGATGGAGACGCCGTCCAGCGCCCGCACCGGCACTGAGCCAAGCAGCCCCTTCTTGGCTCGGAACTCGACCGCCAGATCGTGCGCTTGCAGCAGGCTCATGCTCCGCCCTCCACCAGCCAGCAACGCGCCTGGTGGGAAGGGCCTGCACCTATCAGGTGCGGCTCTTCCGCCGTACATTTTTGGAAGGCGTAGGGACACCTGGGATGGAAACGGCACCCCGCGGGCGGTTCCCGCATGTCCGGGGGGCTGCCCGGGATGAACCGAGGACGTTCTTCTTGGTGGATGCGAGGCATGCTTGCCAGCAGCATCTGCGTATACGGGTGTCTTGGCTTTTCCAGAATCGACTCTGCCGGCCCCATCTCCGCTATCCTCCCCGCGTACATCACGCCTATGGTTTCGCAGATGTCGCTGGCCAGGGCCAAGTCGTGGGTGATGAAGATGATACCCAGCCCCAGATCCTGCTTCAGGTCCTTTAGCTGGTCCATAATCTGCGCCTGTATAGTAACGTCCAGCGCCGACGTTGGCTCATCTAGTATGAGCAGCTTCGGCTTCAACATCAGTGACATGGCAATGGACACGCGCTGCTTCATACCGCCGCTCAGCTCGTGCGGGTATCTATCGAAAACGTCCGAGGGCAGGTTCACCACATCAAAGAGACGGCGAGCCTCGGCCTCCGCCGCCTTCTTGGAAGTGCTGTTGTGCACCAGTGCAGGCTCTATCACCTGCTGGCCCACCTTGACCACCGGGTTCAGCGACTCCACCGCCCCCTGGAACACCATCGCCATCTTCTGCCAGCGTATCTCCTTGCGGAACATTTCTTCTCTCAACGCGGAGACGTTGATCCCTTCCAGCTCTACCGTTCCGTCCTTCAGCACGGCGTTTCCCGGCAACACTCGCACCAGCGATAGCGCAAGGCTGCTCTTTCCCGCCCCCGATTCGCCGACGAGTCCCACCGCCTCACCCGCTTGGACGGCAAAAGACACCTCATCCACCGCGGTCAGAGTTCCCTCGGAGGTTCTATACAGCAAGCTCAAATTGCTAACGCGCAACAGCGGCGTGGATGTAGTCATGATTGTTTCGCGGTCTGCAACCGCGGGTTCACCACAGGCTCCAGTCCCAGGGTTATCAGCACAAATGTCATCGCCGTGGCCACAATCAGCAGACCAGGCGGCAGTATCCACCACCAATAGCCAACGTATACCGCGCCGGTGCGGAACCCGCTCTCAAGTATCTGCCCCCACGTCGGTATAGACGGGTCTCCCAGGCCAAGGAAGCTCAGTCCGGCCTCGGCCAAAATGGCGGCTGGCGTGAAAAATATCATCTGGGCGAAGACAAACGGCGCTATCTGGAACAGGATATGCCGGAGCATTATGCGCAGCCTGGACGCTCCCAGCGCCCGCGTGGACTCCACAAGCTGCCCGCTGCGTATCTGCAACACCATCGAGCGCACCACTATGGTCAGCCCGGGCCAACCGAACAGGATCATGATCAGCACTACCAGCCATAGCTTTTGGCCCAGGATGAATATGAGGAAGATGAGTATGGGGAGCAATGGCACGTTGCTCCAGATATCGGAGAACCTTTGCACGGCCACGTCCGTCTTGCCTCCCATGAATCCACTCAAAATACCAAGGAACGTTCCTATAACCGTGGCGAACACGGAAGTGACAACGCCAATGATCAGGGCCACCGGAAACCCGAAGAGCAGCCCCAGCGCCAGGTCTCGTCCCAGGGAGTCCGTTCCCATCACGCCGAAGACGTTGCCGCCCAGCACCAGCTTGACCTCGCCCACGGAATCGCCCACCTCACCCATGACGGCCTGGGCGTCGAACATGTACGAACCGGGCAGAGGCTCGAAACGAAGCGCTTCTCCAGGCGCCGGCGTACCGAAGACTATCTGCTCCACCCTTCCTTCCAGGTCACCGGGCGATACGTCCAGAGCGAACTCCTGCCTCAAGAATGAGGTCAGCCTCACCAGAATATCGCCGTCGCCGCTGAGGAAGACCCGCAGGGGCGTATCCTGGAAGCGAACGTACGGTGACGACTCGCCGGGCCTGGGGCCCCGCACCACCTGCTGGTGCAGCGTTATACGGCGGCCATCGGGACGGGTCACGTTAAGCGTGACCACCGGCGGCCTGTCGCTGAACCGGATGTTCGATACTGAGAATGCGGAGAAGGTTGGAGGCTTGCTGCTTTCGTACTGGTAGTCGAACGAGTAGGTGCGTCTCAGACCACCATCGGCCGCGGGCTGTGAGGCCTGGAAGACGGCGTGCGATACAGCATCGCTGCCCAGGAACAGGCTTGTCCAGGCCGGCGGCACCGACTTGGGATAGTCCGACCATTCCGCCGGGTTGTTCCACCTCTGGGAGCCGAAGTCCAATGGAAACCGCACCACGACAAATAGGGAGGCCAAGACTATGGTGGCCAGAAACACCACCCCTGCCCTGCCGGAGCCGCTGCTCACCAGTATGCGCAATATATCCTTTCGCCTTCATAGCTAGGTATACCTGATGCGGGGGTCCAGTACCAGGTATAGGACCTCCAGTATGAAACGCGCCAGCACGTAGAGTAGGGTGAACATGAATGTCAGCGCCACAATTACCGCTTCATCCGCGGCCAGAATAGCGTCGTAGTAGAGCCGTCCCATGCCCGGCCAGTTGAATACAGTCTCGGTGAGTATGGCCCCGCCCAGCGACGCGGCAAGTCCAAGCACCAGGTTCGTCACAATGGGCGGAGCGGCCACTCTGAGGATGTAGCGGCGCATCACCGTGCCTTCCGGCAGGCCCTTGGCGCGGGCCACGGTGACGAAGAACTCCTGAGCCGTGTTCAAAACCATAGTACGCACCGTGTAGGCCCATGCCCCCAGCGATACCAGAACAAGGGTTATCACGGGCAGGATTGCGTGGTACAACAGGTCCAGGAAACGGGCTATGCCTCCTTCCGGAGGCGGGGTACTGTGAAGCCCGCCGGATGGCAAGATCCGCAGTTGGAAGGCTAGAAGCAGAATCAGCAGGATCCCGGTCCACCAGGCGGGCAAGGCGTATGAAATGGCGGAGGCGTAAGACACGCTTCTATCCAGCTTGCTGCCTATGCGCGTGGCCAGCTTGACCCCAACAGCCAGGCCAACCACTGCCGTAATCACCGATGCCGTGGTGATGAGCAGCATGGTATAGGGCAAGCGTTCCAGCACCATAGTGATTACCTTGGGGCTGCCCTGGAAGCTGCGCAGAGTGCGTGCCTCGCCGAGATCCAGGAGAATGAGACGCCTGACCATATCCGGAAGGCGCTGGTGCCACGGTCTGTCCAGGCTGTAGAACTTCTCGCGCTCTTCACGCTGTATCCGGAGCACCTGTTCCAACTGTTCAGGGTCCCGTATGGTGCGCGCCAGCCCTTCCCGTATGCCGCGCATCTCCTCGTTTACTATGGCGTTGAGAATGCGGTCGGAGAAACCGGTGGCGCCCAGGGCAACGACCAGCATCACCAGCACCACGATAAGCACTCCAAATAGGGAGAACGCTCTGAGTGCCAGCGTGAGTCCTAAAAACATGACGTTCTAAGCAGCTAAACTACCCGAATTGCAGTGGTGGACCTGAGCAGGAGAATCCTCCGCCTCCCTCCGCAGGCGTTGCCGTTGGCGCCGCCGTTGTAGGTGTAGAGACTACAGTAGCCTGTGAAGGTACTTCGCCGGAAAAGGCTTCCAGGTCAACCCGGCGTTCGGCCAGCGACGATACCAAGTCGCTGGAAGCAACCAGGAACAGTTGATACAGGCCGTCCCTCAGCTGGCCGGTCACTTCAGCCGGTATCTCCAAGCTGTACTGATTGCCACTGGTGCGCTGGGCGTCTCCCAGGGTGACCACTTCACCACTGGCCGGGTCCAGCAGCAAGTATCGCAACTCTACGAGCCCCGGCCCTTCCAAGGTCACGTCGACAGAAGCAGCGGAGCCGATACCGATGCCAGGCGCTTCAATGGTGTTGAACCGGATGGTGGGAGGCGCACCTCTGTACCAGTCGCCGGGCTTGAATGGATAGCTGGGATCGCGGAATGCCAGCAACTCGGCGAACTGGGAAGGCGGATCGTAGCGCACCAGCTGGAACGGGCCGTTGCTGATAATCGCCAAGTCGTATTGCTCTATCCAATCCAGGGCAGCCTGGTATCTCTGGCTGGCTTCCTCCTCCGAAACAGAGACGCCGCCGCTTTGGAAAACGCTCTGCGGATAGCGGTTGTCGTTGCGCAGTTCTATCAGGGCGCGGCGCAACAGACGCACGTCATTGGGCATGACCAGGTTGATCCAGGGAACGCTGAAGCGCTGGGCGGCGGTATCGCTGTAGGCTGCTCGCCTATCCTCGAAGACCAGCTTGTCCATGGCGGCTATGACCTCCCAGGGCATGCTCAGTCCAGCCATGTTGGCATATTCCGCTATGTAGTCTTCCACAAAGTGCCAGTAGTCCACGTAAACTTCCAGTCTGTTTTCGTCCAGCACCTTTATGCCGCGCACCGTTTCCAAGAATGGCTTGCTTGTCACCGCAAGAGCGAACTCTATCTTCGACTTGTCCTCGTCCAGCGCGCGGTCGAAGCCCTGGGATATGGTGTAGAGAACATCGGCCATTGTGATTGGCTGGCCGTGATGCCACTTGGACTGGAAGAATTTGGAATAGTCAAAGATCACCTTGCTCGTGGCCTGTATGCCGCTGCCCACGGAGACGAACTCGTCGTTCGCCGCATCCCATAGCTTTGCATCGCTGGGCACGTCCATCTTGCCCTCTGGCCCGGCGGTGGTCACTTCGTATTCGGCGCGGAACGGTATGGGCACGCCGGTGAACGGGTCGCGCCACAGCGGCGGGTCGTGGACGTTGTTCCAGATATCCACGCTGTATACGTCGCCGAAGCCGCCCACCGGATTCCAGGTGGTGCGCTCCGTCCAGACCCAGAGGTTGCCCACCGTCAACGTGTCCTCGCCCGGTATATGCGCCTCGCGTAGAGTCCAGATGGACTTGGGTCCCGCCGATATATCTTGGGTTACCCCCTGTAGGTTGTTGTCCGTGGGAAGGCTGTTTACTATGGTAGCCAGCCAGACGCGTACCGATTCCTGGAGAGAGATCTCCGTCATCTCTCTGTATATCTGATTGCGCTCCTCCACGCTGCGGAAGTTTCCCTGGAAGAGATTCTTGCCCAGCTCGTCTAGGTGCTCGTTTTCGTATTGCCAGAACCCCACTTCCTGCCAGCCCGGCATATTGCCCAGCCAGGGAGCAATCATACTGTTCGCCGTCCCGTAGTCGAAGCGTTCCGCCGCGCCGCGGCCCCAACCCTCCGTGTAGAGGTGCCACTGGAACACCTGCGGGTCGGTGCCGTAGACGGAAAGTATGGCCGGCGCAAAGTTGAGGTACGTGGGTACAACGGTGAAGCCCAATTTGCCCAGCTCGGCACGGATGAGGTCTCCCACCTCGCGCCGTTCATCTTCCACGCGGATGATGAACCTGACCTGTACCGGCCTATCGTTGTAGTGCCACTTATCGCCTTGCAGCGTGGCGCCGGCGCCCGTCATGGCTTGCTCCACCAGGTCGCGGGCGTATTCGGGGTCATAGGTGATGTCCTGCCCTTTGAGCTCATCGTAAACCGTCAAATAATCGTAGTCAAAGGGGCCCACGTGGGCCAGCATAGGCTCTGCCAGCCCCTTGTATATCTCCTCTGCAATGAACCGCCTGTCCACGGCGTATTGCAAGGCCTGGCGCACCTCACTGATGGAGAACGGGTTGAGCTCTCCCTCCGCGGCGGGGGCCGGATTCAAGATAAGGGATATGGAGGTGGCCGGCGCCTGGTACATAGTGATGTCGGTGGAATCTTGCAGCTGGCGAGCCGCCTCCGTCTTCAGACTGAACAGATAGAAGTCCATGTCTCCGTTTTGCAGGGACTGGCCTGCCAGGTCAACGTGAAAAGACTGGAACTGGATGCGTTCAGAGGCAGGGCCGGGTCTATCATGCGGCGGCTGATACTCACCAGGGCTTTGAGCCAGGACGCCCGGCGCCACTTCCAAGCCAATGAGAAGCCCTATCACCACCAAAGCCATTCTCAAGCGGTTATCTATGCGCATGACAAGTCCGTCAAGTGTTAGTGGCGGCAGGCCTGGAGCGTCTCAGCATGATGACAAGAAGCGCCCCTACGCCGATTATTGGAATCAGCCCGGCAGCGGCCAGCAGGCCTATCAGCAGTGGCGACGTTCCGTCGCCGCCGTTCTCTTGTATTGCTTGTATTGCTTTCAGCTCTTCAACGGCGGTAACCAGGCTCTGGATATCTTCGTTGAGGGTCCTCCCTTCCTCATTGCTATCCAAGGCATCCAGGCGCTGTGACAACTCTTTTATTCCGTCTGTTGCCTCTTGGATAGTGTCGAATCCAAAGTCCATGAAGAAAGAGGACGAAGCCAAATTGCCGGACTCTTCTATGGCGCGTACCGTGTGCGCCCCCTCTCCAGATATGGGTACGAAGATCTGCGAGGTGAACCGGCCTTCGTCATTGGTGCGCGTGGTAGAGACTATCACCCCCGCCACTTCTATGAACACGTTGCGGTCCGGCTGGAAGTTGAACCCCTGTATGACCACGTCCTTCCCGCCGGGTCCGGAGGGTGGCGAGATGAAGATAGACGGCGACGGCATGAGCTCCTGCCTGGCGAAGGCTATCTTCTGGTTCAGCCCGCCGAACTCTCCCAGCCGGCTGTCCGCCCAAACCATGTATACCTCGTCCTCAGTAGCCTCTATGGCAAAGTAGTCTCCAATGAACTGTCCGTTGGGAAACGCCTGGTTGGGATTGGAAGGGAAGTCAGTGACCCTGCTGTTCAATCCCCAGGTCTCGCCTCCATCCTCTGACGTGGCATAGTAGATGTGATAGCTCACGTTTTGAGGGTCGTCTCTGAAGTCGCCCCACATAGCGTGCAGGTTGCCTGCAGGGTCTATCGTCATCTCCGGGAAGAACTGGAAAGCATTGCCCTCGTCGTCGTTGACTTTGATGCGGCGGCTCCAGTTTCTCCCTTTGTCGGTGGACTTCACAAAGAATACGTCTCCGTCGTCGTTCGGGTTGTCGGAAGGCACTGCTACCCAGAGCACGTAGATGTCGTCGTTGCTTCCCACGGCCAGCTTGGGGAAAGCGGAGGCCCAGGAACGGAAAACGTGGTCTCTGGAGCGGAATTTTGGCTCCAGGAACCCACTGGCCCTTCTGGGCGTTTGGAAAGAGCTACCGCCATTTTCAGACCTGGCAACGTGTATCTCGCCAAGGCCTTCAAACGAGTCGTCATTCGTGGAGTCCATCCAGGAAACGTAGACGGTGCCGTCCGGGGCTACGGCAACGTCCGGCCCTTGCACAATCTGCCGGCTGCTCAGCGCTTGCCCGGTTTCTTCCTGGCCCGGAGGAGCGTTGATTGGCTCCGACTCCGTGGATTCCGGCGGGTTGAGTAGTATGTTGAAAAGGGCCCTGGGACTTACTTCAATGGGGTCGCTCCAGGTTACGCCGCCGTCCTCTGAACGAACAAGCTCTATCACCGTTTGCAGTGTGCCGGGGCCCAGCGCGGGCAACTCATCGATCCAGAGGACGCTAGCGGTCTGGATGAAGTTTGTATAGACAACGTAGATGTTGTCTTTGGACGGGTCGTCCGGGTTTGGTCCAATTGCCATCCAGGGTTTGTCCAGAAATCCTAACTCTATCTCCCCACGAACTCGGCCGTCGGTGCTGGGCAGCAACCTAGACGAGAAACGGGCCCTAGATGTTTCCAGGGGATCTACCCAGGAAAGACCGCCGTCGTCAGAACGGGCCACTGAGATGGCTGAGACTACCGCCGTGCCCAGCAGCGGGCCGATGGTGAACTCCTCTATGTCCAGCGAAATGGAAGCAAAGTAGGCGTTCCCCTTCTGATCGAACGCCACAATGGGGTCGCCTGCAGAACCAAGGGCCTCCCTGGGATATTTGGCTCGATTCGGCCCTTCCCAGGTGGCTCCTCCGTCTATGCTCGAGTAGGTCACCATGTTGGGGAAGTTGTAATCGATCATGCCTACCAGAATATGGTCCGGGTCATTGGGGTCCACCGCTATGCTTGGTTCGGTTTGGAAGGTGAACTGTGAGAAGTCACTGGGGATCAATATGTTGCGGCTGAACTTCGCCGATGGGTCTCGGAACGGCACGAGCGCTGCTCCACCACCCCCGGCTTGCTGGGGGGGAGACCCCCCAATCGACGTGGACGGTATGGATAGACTGCCGTCCAATCCGATACCCAGCGCCGGGTCCTGTCCCGTGGTGACCAGCCAGCTGCGCCCCGAAAGGCGGTTGCGGATGCTGGTCAAAGGCATCACCAACTCCCCGGGATTTATCTGGGTCAGGTCTACCACACCTTCATCGGCGCTGGACGTTAGAGGCATCAAAGCTAACACTGAGATGAGGACCAGGCCTAGCTTTAGCCTAATGATCAAGAGTGGCACTCCATTTTCGGCTCCGTGTAGCTGGGTACATCTTTCCTAGCCAGCAATGCATGGTCAAGCATATATGGTATCATAACCTCAACCAAAAAGATGCGGCATCTTAACATAGCGGATTTTGCCGACGTTCTCATTGAATCGTTGTTGTGCTTAGAATCCCTGTTTGCGTTGGATGAAGAGATTCCCCGGAGGATAGGTTGAGAGTTTACCTTACCGTTGTGGCGCTGCTCCTGCTGGCGGCCCTGGCCTGCACTTCTCAGCAGCCGGTCCCCACAGAAACGCCCACGCAGACACCTGAAGCGTCGCCCACACCCACACCTACGTCTATACCTATACCTATACCATCGCCAACGCCTTGGCCGAGTCCCACACCTAGGCCAAGCCCCACGCCTACGCCGGTCAGCCAGGCGTCGCCAACAGCAACGCCCATGGCTATACCCACGCCTCAGGACGAAATTACCATCCCCGACTCTTTCCAGAGCTTGATAAATAGGAACTTTGGATTCCAGCTCAGGTATCCTCCGGATTGGAACGTGGTGACCCAGGTAGCCCCCCCGACCATGGTACTCATGGGCGACCCCGACGGCTCTCCCCCAGTGGTTCAGATGAGCCTGTTCTATGACACGGCGATAATCACGCCGGATGCCGCCGTGGACAGTTTGCTGCCCAACCTGTTCAGCCGCCCAGGGTTCCGTACTCTGGATGAATCCGTTGTCGATCTCAACGACGGCTCCACGGGTTTTCAGACCACTTACCAGTGGCGCAGCGACCAGGGAGAGGAGCAGGGTATCCTTTTCGCCACCGTGCGGGACACTCAGAACTTCTTTATTAGAGCTGAGGCTCCCAAGGAAGACTTGGAAGCCAGTATGGACGACTTACAAGCGCTGATAGCCAGCTTCCAACTGAGCGAGCCGCGGCCCCTGGACATACCGCGCCAGGAAGCGCTCACCCTCTACTTTGACGACGGTCCATTATTGCTGGACCCCTCCATTGCCCATGAAAGCCAGTCCATCCAGTACATCATGCAGGTGTTCTCCGGCTTGATCTCGTTCAACAAAGACCTTGTGCTAGTGCCTGAACTGGCCAGCGAATGGTCTATCTCCGAAGACGGCACGGTCTACACTTTCACTCTGCGGGATGGAGCAAAGTTCCATGACGGAAGGGCGGTTACCGCCGGTGACGTCAAGTCCTCCTGGGAACGGGCCGCCTCTCCGGACTCGCCCTCCACCACGGTGGGCACTTATCTGGATGACATAGTGGGCCTAGACGAATTCTCAAGCGGCGATGCCGAAGAGATCAGCGGCGTTCAAGTAATAGGCAATACCACTCTCCAGGTGACAATAGACGACGCCAAATCCTACTTTCTCTCCAAGCTATCTCACCCCGTGACGTTTGTGGTAGACCAAAACCAGATAGATGATAGCCAAGGGAGCGATACACCTTGGTGGTCGGAGCCCAACGGCACGGGGCCCTTCAAGCTGATCAGCTGGGAACCCCGCAGAGTAATGGTGCTGCAGGCCAATGATGAGTATTACGGAGGGGTGCCTCCAGTACCTTACCTGGTTTACAAGCTGTACGGCGGTGTGCCGCGCCTGATGTACGAATCCGGAGAGATAGACGTTGGGCGTGTCTTCGCGGATGAGCTGCCGCAGGTGAACAGCCCTGATTATCCATTGGTAGGTGAACTGGTGGAGACTTCTGAGCTTAGCGTCCACTACATTGGCATGAGCTCTGACAGGCCGCCATTCGATGACCCACTGGTGCGCAAGGCCTTCCTGCTGAGCGTTGACAGAGAAGCCCTGGTGGAGGACATCTTTGGTGAATCGGTGGAGCTAGCCAACGGGTTCTTGCCGCCTGGCATGCCAGGCTACAACCCGGAAATAGCCGCCATTCCGTTTGACCCGGACGAGGCGAGACGACTCATGGAACAGTCGTCCTATGGGGGCGTGGAAACTCTGCCCGACGTAGTCTATACCGCCTCCGGAGTAGCACAGCCATCCATAATTGTTTCGCAACTTATACAGATGTGGCGGCTCAACCTGGGGGTGGAAGTGAACGTCCAGCTTGTGGATCCCGACGTCTATTTCTACGTCCTGGATGACGTTGATAAAAACCTGTTCACCTATGGCTGGATAGCGGACTATCCCGACCCGCACAACTTCTTGGATGTCCTGTTCCATTCATCGGTGGAGAACAACGCAGGCGGCTACAACAACGCGGAAGTTGATTCTCTGCTGGAGCAGGCCAGAGTGGAGCAAGACCCGTTGCTGAGGACGGCGCTGTACCGCCAAGCTGAAGCCGTGCTCGTAGAAGATGCCGCAGCCATCCCTATCTATCATGGCCGGAGCCAGATGCTGGTCAAGCCTTACGTCAAGGACCTGCTCTTCACTCCATTTGGCATGCTGGATTTAAGGGGCACGTCCCTGGAAAGGTAGTCCCTGGGGCCAATGGGGATTCAGGCAATGGATTGCCCTCCATCTATGGCCCAGGTCTGCCCGGTGACGTACGCGGCCGCATCGGATGCCAGGTAAACGGCCAGCAAGCCAACTTCACGAAGCCGCCCGATACGGCCTAGAGGCACTCGACTACCTTCTGCCTCATCTCTCCGTTTGAATTCTTCGGCGGTCATTTGCTCGGGGTCAGGGAACATACCTGGTGCAATAGAGTTGACCCGTATACCGTACGGCGCCCATTCCAGTGCAAGCGATTCAGTGAACCGCATAAGTCCAGCCTTCCCTGCATCATAAGCCGAACGAAATGCCGCGGCTCGGAAGGAGGCAAAGCTGGAGATGTTAATCACCGTTCCACTACGCTTTTCAAGAAAGTACGGGCCTACAGCACTGCAGCATGTGAAGGCAGAGGTCAGGTTCACATCTAGGATGTGACGCCATTCTTCTTCGCTCATTCCGCTTGCGCCGTGCGGTAGATTGGCTACTGGCATACGGATAGAGTCGCCTACGCAATTCACCAGGATGTCAATGCCGCCAAATCCTTTAATGGCTTGACTGATTACTTTGTTCATATCCGCTAGCTTGGTGGCATCCCCCGCGAGAGCCAAGGCTTTTCTGCCCATAGCTTTGACCTGTTCCGCCACCGTGTTGGAGTTGTTTGCAGTCAAAGAAGCCACCGCCACGTCCACTCCAGCTTCCCCCAGCACTAGGGCTATTCCTTTACCAATTCCCCTGCCCGCACCTACCAAGAGGGCCCTTTTTCCTTCCAAATTGTATTCTGGCAACTCCATATGACGACTCCTTGTTGTGATGCTTCCTGATTGGGACTAGAATGCCCTTGGCCGGCTGCCTTTTCCGGCATTCGCATCAGCATTCTAATCTACTCGACCCGGTCGGCCTATCCATGAGCTTGATTCCAGATAGAACGGCAAAATCTGAACCCTCGGACGCAACCGCCCCACCCAGAGAGCAGCAGTGGCGTAGCCGCACCTTCGAATCGTTCCAGTCACCCGCCTACCGCTGGTACTGGGGCGGAATGATGGGCCAGACGGCCGCCATGAATATGCAGATGGTAGCTCGCGCCTGGCTGGTATACGAGCTGACCGACCAGTACATAATGCTGGGCTTGATGATGCTGGCCAACGCCGGGCCCATGCTTCTGCTCTCCCTGTTTGGGGGTGTCATTGCGGACAGAATGCAGAAGAAGCGGATACTCCTATTGGGCCAAGCGGCTTCGGCCGGCGTAGCGCTCAGCGTAGCCATTGCTATGTTCGTGGGGACTATCAGCCTGGAAGATGGGACAGGGGTGGGCTTTCTTATAGCAACCTCCGCCGTACATGGACTGGTCATGGGTTTCATGATGCCCTCCCGACAGGCCATCATCCCCGAACTTGTGGGTACGCGGCGCCTGATGAACGCTGTGGCGTTGAACGCGGCGGGCATGAATATCAACAGACTGGCCGCCCCCGGAGCGGCAGGGTTGCTCATAGCATTGTTTGGCGTGCAAACCGTCTACCTTGCCATGACCGGAATGTACATCATGGCCATCGCTCTCATAGCCATGCTCCCCTCCACTAGCACCTTTACGGGCCGCAGAGGCGCATGGGCAGACTTAGTGGAAGGCTTACGGTATGTGAAGAGCAACACCTTGGTGCTTGCATTGCTCACGTTAACCATGTTGAGCGTTTCTCTTTCAATGCCCATTATGCCGTTGATGCCCGCCTTTGCCAAAGACATCCAGATAGTTGAGCCGGGCAGCTATGATTGGATTGCATCCCTGCCGCTCATTGGCGGCCTGCTGAGCGGCCTACCCCAGCTGTTCACCGAGTCCAGCTTCCGGCTTGGACTGTTGATGAGCATCTCCGGCGTAGGTTCCCTTGTTGGCTCGCTGCTCGTAGCGTCCATGCGAAGCAGGAACCGCGGGGCCATCTTCCTTTGGAGCACGCCTGCTTTGGGATTGCTGCTTGCTCTATACGCTTTCACAAGCTCGTTCGAGCTTGCCCTGCTGGTATGCGTAGGCATTGGACTGGGGCAGTCGGCGCGCATGGCGCTGAGCAACGGGCTGGTACAGTACAGCGTAGACGACGAGCACCGAGGACGCGTCATGTCCTTCTACATGATGGAGATCGGCGTGAGCAACGTTGTTGTATTCGCCGTAGCGGCGCTGGCGGAGACCATCGGCCTTCAATGGGCAGTGGCTGGATCGGCGCTGCTGCTCGTCCCTGTGGCGCTTGTCTACTACCTGTTCATCCCTTCGGTACACCGTTTGCAATGAGCAGGTCCAAGAATCAACAGAAATGAACCCGGAATCTTCAATGAGATATATCATTCACGCTGATCTGGACGCTTTCTACGCCTCCGTGGAACAGATGGACCGCCCAGAGCTACGGGGCAAACCGGTAGTCGTGGGAGGAAGCCCCTCCGGCCGCGGCGTCGTTGCTTCCTGTTCCTACGAGGCGAGAAAGTACGGAGTTCGTTCCGCCATGCCAATGGGGAAGGCTCTACGCCTATGCCCGCAGGCCGTCCGCGTCTCACCCCGCTTCGATAGATACGGCGAAGTTTCCCATGAAGTGATGGCCATATTCCGCTTGATTACGTCCGTAGTGGAACCGATGTCCATGGACGAGGCCTACCTGGATGTCAGCAATGTTGTGGGAAACGGTACTCCGCCGCTGGAGCTGGCGCGTTCGCTGAAGAAACAGGTCAAGGACAAGACAGGCCTCACCATTTCCGTCGGCTGCTCCACTTCCAAGACGGTGTCCAAGATAGCCTCAGATTTGGAAAAGCCGGATGGCTTGGTGATAGTGGAACCGGGCCGGGAGCGCGAGTTCTTGGCCTCTCTGCCGGTGCTGAAGCTTCCGGGCATAGGCCCCAGCAGCGAACGCCGTTTGATTGAAAAAGGCGTAGTCACCATAGGAGACCTGGCCAGGCAAACGGAACCGTGGGCCAGGGAGGTATTTGGCAAAAGAGGGTCGGCGCTGTTGACCATGGCTAGAGGCGAGGACCTTTTCCCCGTTTTTACCGAGCACAGCGTAAAGTCGGTCAGTGCTGAGGACACTTTCGGCGCCGACACATCAGACCCGGACGAGCTTGCGGAACGCATCTCGCGCCTCTGCCAGCGTGTTGTCCACCGTTTGCAGAAGTCGAACCTCAAGGGCAGGACGATAACCGTGAAGCTGCGTTTGGCCGACTTTACCACCTTCACCAGGTCGCTGACCCTGCCCTTGCCAATGAACGAGCCCGGAGACATCCAGCAAGCAGCCATGCATTTGATGGACAAGGAGATGGCTCCTGATAGGAAGTTCCGCCTACTGGGAGTAGGCGTATCCAATTTCACCGAAAGCGATCAGCTTTCTCTGTTCGATGCGGCGCCGGATGGAACAAGCCGGATAGCCATGTAAACTAAGCCCAGCGTACTCTAGAGAACGCCGGTTCCTCCCTGGTCATCATCTCCAATAGAGCGGGTTGGCCCTGCTGGTTAGCGTTCAACGCCCGTTGGATTGCAGGCCTGATCTCTTCGGGACTTTCCACCCGTTCGGAGTATAGGCCCATGGACTCGGCGAACTTAGTATAGTCCCCGCCCAGCAGGTGCGTGCCGTACCTGTCCCTGGCGGCGGGCATTCTATCTCCATAGCCTCCCATGAGGCCGTTGTTCAGCACAACGGTGATCAGGGGCGCGTTTGCTCTTACGGCGCTTTCGAAATCAAGGCCGGCCATCCCAATGGCGGCGTCGCCCATTAGATGCACCACCGTTTTCTCCGGTGCGGCCAGCTTGGCGCCTATTGATATGCCCAAGGAGTAACCAAGCTGGGTGGAGTTGCCCCAGCCTATGTATCCCAAAGGATGCGTGGCCTGATAGAACGGCACTATCTGGTCGCGGGGATTGCCCGAATCGTGGGTCATGATGGTATTGGCCTTGTCCAGAGTCTGGTCCAGCTCCCAGATGACGCGGTAGGGGTTCATCGGCGTCTCTTCCGAGGTGAGCTTGGGCATCCACTCTCTGAGCCAGCTTTCCTTCGCCGCTTTGATTTCTTCCCGGACCTTGCTCCGATCGCTCCTACTGCCCGGCTTGGCCTGCTGCTTCACCTCTTCGATCAACTGTCCAAGCACCAACTTGGGACTGCCCAGGATGGCGTAGTCCAGCGCATGTTCGTTGTTGAGGTCGTGTTGGTCGTTGGTGCACTGGATCATAACCTTGCCTTCAGGCACCGGGCACGCCATGAGCGAAGCATAGAACGTTGAGCCTATTCCCAGCACAAGGTCCGCTTTCTCCAGGAAGGCGTCCACCATGCCGGTTGCCGTAGCGGCTCCGTTGCCAATCGACAGCGGATGGTCCTCGGGGAAGGCGCTCTTGCCCGTGGTTATCGTCATTACCGGCGCCATGACCAGCTCGGCAAACTCGCGCAACTCATTCCATGCACCGGATTCCACTACGCCCTGACCCACGTGTATTACCGGCGCTTTGGCTTTGAGCAGCGCCCGCACCACGTCCGCCACGTCCCTAGGATCGCCGGCGCTTTGATGGCCCCCGACCGGTCTGTAGTCGAACTCCTCTTCGCCTATCTCCTCGACATAAACGTCTGTAGGCACCTCCAGCACTACCGGGCCGGACCGCCCCGTTCGCAGATACTTGAAGGCGTATCGCATCATCTCAGGGATGCGCCTAGCCATGTTGAGCTCGGCCGTCCACTTGGTGATACCCTGATAGTTGGACACTGCGTTGAAGGTGGGGCCTACACTGGCCCGTCCGCGATCCGTACCGCTGGGCAGCACCAGGATGGGTATTGAGTCCGCATAAGCGTGAGCAACGCCGCCAAAGGCGTTCTCTATTCCAGGCCCGTATTGAGTGGCCACCACTCCAATTGCTCCTCCGCCCGCAATCCTGGAATAGCCGTCGGCCATGTTGACCGCACCGCGCTCCGTTCTGGTCAGGATGGGCCTTATACCTGCTCGCGCCGCTTCATCGATGAGCGGGTTGGATGGGAAGCAGAACAGATACTGCACCCCTTCCATCTTCAAGATATTGGCAATGGCTACAACGCCTTTCATCAGGGCCTCCCGGGGTGAATATCGTTCGTGAGATTATAGGAAGGTTGCAGCCCAGTCAACGCAGTTGACTGGCGGCGGCAGGTGGCACAGAATGCTAGTAACATTGCAATCGAGGGAAGAGAATCATGCGTGTCGCCGTAGGCATGGACCACTGGGGGTTCCTCTGGAAGGAGGAGATCATAGCTCATCTCCAGAAGGGTGGGCATGAAGTGATTGACAAGGGAGCCTATCACCATGACCCCAACGATGATTACCCCGACTACGTAGAACCGGTGGCCCGCGCCGTGGCCTCGGGTGAAGTTGAGCGAGGCATTGTGGTGTGCGGCAGCGGCGTAGGCGCTTGCATTACGGCGAACAAGGTATTCGGAGTGCGCGCCGCGGTCTGCCACGATACCTATTCCGCGCACCAGGGCGTGGAGCACGACGATATGAACGTGCTGGCCATAGGCTCTCGCATTGTGGGCATGGAGCTGGCTAGAGAACTATTAGACGCCTTCCTCAATGCCAGGTATTCCGCGGAAGAGCGCCATGAGCGACGCCTCAACAAAGTGAAGGCGGTGGAAGCGGCCAACCTCAAACCCGCTGACTCTTCTCTTTAAGCAGCTCCACTACCCTATCCAGAATGCGGTGTGCAACCTGGTACTTGGTCATCCGGGGCAGGTCTTCCACTCCACCGGTCGCGTCCAGAATCGTGACCTTGTTGGTGTCCGAACCAAAGATGCCCGACTCTTCCGAGACATCGTTGGCCACGAAGAGGTCGGCTCCTTTGGACTGCAGCTTGCTCCTAGCGTTGCTGAGCAGATCTTCGGTCTCGGCGGCAAAGCCCACCTTCACCTTGACGCCCCTCACCTCGGCCAGGATGTCCGGGTTCCGCATCAGCTGAATGGATGAACTCTCCGCCGCGCCTTTCTTGATCTTCTGATCAGCAGGTGAAGCAGCACGGTAGTCGGCCACGGCGGCAGCCATGATAACAACGTCTGAGCTTCCGCAGGCGTTGATTACTGCGTCGCACATATCCTGGGCACTCTCCACCTGCTGCACCTCTACGGCCGCGGGATCGGGCAGTCCCGTGGGAGCGGTTATGAGCAGCGGAATCGCGCCTCTATCGCGGGCGGCCTCGGCAATGGCGTAGCCCATTTTCCCCGATGAGCGGTTGGTCAGCACACGCACAGGGTCTATGGCTTCTTGAGTACCGCCAGCGGTGACTATCACTCGCCGTCCCGCCAGGTCGCCTTTCCCGCCGAGGACAGCTGCTATGCGGCCCAGAAGTTCCGGCACTTCCGCCAAGCGTCCCTTGCCTGTCAGCCCGGAAGCCAGCCTTCCTTCGGCAGGGCCCACGATGGCTGCTCCACGGTCCTTCAGCTTGGATAGGTTCTCCTGCAAGGCGGGGTTGTGGAACATGTTGGCGTCCATTGCCGGCGCAACCACCAGGGGCGCCCTGGTGGCAAGGATCGTAGCTGAAAGAGGGTCGTCGGCAAGGCCGAGGGCCATTTTCGCTATTGTGTTCGCCGTGGCGGGAGCAACCACAACCACTTCGGCGCGCTCCGCCAGCGCCACGTGTTCCACGCTCAGTTCTGATTCCGCGTCGAACAGCTCTGTGACCACCGCTCTATGACTGATGCTGCGGAATGTCAGAGGGCTAAGGAACTCTTGCGTCGCCCTGGTCAAGATGACGTCGACCTTTGCCCCTGCCTGAACCAGCTTGCTGCAGAGGTCCACGGCCTTGTAACAGGCTATGCTTCCCGTGACGCCCAGCACTACAGCCCTGTCTTGAAAAGGAGACTTCATTGGAGTTCTCCCTGCCCATATCGGTCGTTGTTCATTTCGTAAATTATCTGTAGGCCTATGAGCGTCAGGTCCAGATTGACGTGGTCAAACACACCGGATTCCGCCGCTATGAGAGGAGCCTGGCCCCCCGTGCCGATCACTTTACAATTCCTGCTGTTCAGCTCACGCTTGAACCGCCCTACCATTCCTTCTATGAGGTCCACGTTGCCCAGCACCAAGCCGGCTTGCAGGGCGTGAGTGGTGTTCTTGCCGATGGCCGTCCTGGGCGCTTCCAGCTCCACGCGCCGCAGCAGCGAGGTGTTGGAGAACAGCGTCTCGGCGGATAGCCGCAGCCCAGGGGCTATGGCGCCGCCCAGGTACTCCGCTTTGTCCGACACCGCATCTAGCACTGTGGCGGTACCGCAGTCAACAATGATGCACGGCCCGCCGTACAACCGGAATGCCGCCGCCGCATCCACTATCCGGTCGGCGCCTACGTCGCGCGGGTTGTCGTAGAGGATCTTGACGCCCGTACGTACGCCTGCACCCACTATCAGGGGGTTAACGTCGAAATATCGTGCACAGAGCTCCGTGAATATCTGAGTCAGGGACGGCACCACGCTGCAGGTGGCAACCGCCTGAACGTCCCTTGCGGAGATGCCCTGAACCGCAAGGAGATTGAGGATGGTAAGCCCGTACTCATCCGGCATTCGCCGTGGGTCTGTGGCAAGCCGCCAGGTGGCTTTGAGCTCTTTCTCCTGGAACACACCCAGGGTTATGTTTGTATTGCCAGTGTCAATTGTCAGTAGCATATCGGTCGCCGCGAATGTCGCCGCCGTTTCAGTCACATTATAACAGGCGCATGGGAAATGGACAGATGGGCCCGACTGTGAGCGGGGCTTCATTGTGCGGGGTGCGTGGAAAAGAAGAGTCCTGAGTGACTTCTGCTCGGTTTGGCTCCGGCCAATCGGCCTCAAAGGTTGCCCGACGAGAACTGTCCAGCCTTTGCCTCGCCAACCCTTCGGTCACTCAGGACAACTGCATCCTATCATCATGCCAAACGAGGCTGTCAACCCCCTTTTGCGACGAATTTTCGGTGAATTTTCCAGGTCTCTGGTTATCTCGACCAGTTGCGTGCCGCGGCAAATACAGCCACGGTCAGCACCATGCCAGCAGCCATAAAAAACACCCATGTCAGGCCTACTTCGTCGGCTAGTACGCCCGCTATCGCCGGAGATAGGGCGGAAAATATCACGGACGAGCTGAAAACCAGCGACACCGTGGTTGCGGGCATCTCTCCGCCAACCAGGTCCATGGCCGCCGCTATCAGAACGGACATCAGGGCGAACGAGAACGCACCCATGAGGAGCACTGCCAGAAACAGCGGCGCTCCTGAACCTGCGAAAGGAATTGTTAGAGTTACCAGCCCCAGAACGCTCAGGCTTGGCACCAGCACCAGCTTTCGGGAATATTTGTCGGAAAGGAACCCCAGGACAGGCTGCGTGCCAATGCCCGCCACCTGCGACCCGGAAATGAACACCGCGGTTAAAAATGACGAGAACTCCAGCTCCACCCGCAGATATATCGGTAAGAAGGTCATTGTGATTCCCTGGGCGGCGCTGAACCCCGCGGTGACTAAGAGTACGGTGAGCAATGCTCTCTGGCGCAGCATCCCCAGCAGTAAATGCAGGTAAGCCTGGAACGATAGTGAAGTTCCATACCTTCCTTGCAGGCCCCGGAGAACCAACCAGACCACTACCCCGGTGATTACGGCGGGAACTACTCCCCCCTGCAATACCGTGCGCCAGAGCAGTACGCTGAGAAGAGATCCTACAAGCAGGGGTCCGAGCGCCTCTCCTATGCTGCCTCCCATGCCGTGTAGAGAGATTGCAAATCCTCTTCTTCTGGGGAATCTTTGCGAAAGCGCCGCAATAGCCGCAGGATGCCAGAATGAAATGGCTACTCCCGCCACAGTGGCGTTGACCACCAGCAGCCAGTAGGCGCTTACCGAGCCCATGAGCATGTGAAACACGCCCACCAGCATTATGGATACGGCAAGTATTGTCTTCCATCTGTCGTTGAAGCGATCCGCCATGTACCCTGCCGGCAGGTTTGCCAGTCCGCTGCCCGCATTCCTGATTGTAGAGAGGGTGCCAACCGCTGCGTTGCTCAACCCCAGATGAAGCTGCAGCTCCGGCAAGATGATGAACAGGCCTGAATTGAAAACGTGTTTCATGGCATGGCCCAGCACCAGTACCGAGCCCAGCAGCATGCGGCTTGGTTCAGATACCGGTTTGGTCGAAGCCTCAGTTCGTTCCACGTCTCTCCTTGAGTGCTCTCATCTGCCGGGGAATTTCCGGCAGCAGATCGGAGGCCATAAGCCCCGAATCGCCTGTGTCGTGGCTGATCCGTTCCGCAGCCGCGGCGTGTAGGTAGACTCCGCAGGTGGCGGCATCGAACGGGGAGAGTCCCTGTGCCAGCAACCCGCCTATCACTCCGGCCAGCACGTCGCCCGTACCCGCGGACGCCAGTACCGGGTTGGCAAAGGGACTGACGCGCGTTCCCCCATCAGGCGACGCCACCACGGAGAAAGCCCCCTTGAGCAGGACGACCTGCCCCCAGGCAGCGGCGTAGGCTTTTGCGACGGATAGACGGCTTCCCTCTATTTCTCTTATAGGCAAGCCGCACAACCGCGACATCTCGCCGGGGTGTGGAGTCAACACCGCCTGCAGCTTGAGGCGGTCCGGCCAGCCGTCGAAGGTAGCCAACCCATTGAGCGCGTCGGCATCTATGACCGCAGGTGTGCTCGATGTATCGTCGCCCAGCAGCAGCTCATTGAGGAAGGCGAAAGTGCTTTGGCTCTGACTTAGCCCACAGCCGACAACCATGCTGGTATAGCCAGGCAAAGCCGCCCGTACTTTTACCAAGGCCTCCCTGGATATACCGCCGTTTGCAGTTTCAGCTAGCGGTAGAAACGTGGCCTCTGTCAGTCTGGCCGCAGTTATGGAATAGACGCTATGCCCCGTGGCTAGAGTCACCAGCCCGGCTCCGGCGCGATAAGCTCCGCTGCAGGCCAGAACGGTTGCCCCCACGTAGTTGCTGGAACCTCCTATGACCAGAGTCCGTCCGAAGGTGCCTTTGTGCCCGTCCCTGGGCCGGTCAGGCAGCAGGGCGCCCACCAGCTCAGGAGTGATGAGCTCCAGACGTACGTCGCCGTCCAACCCCTTTGGCACCCCTATGTCCACCGTCAACAGCTTGCCGGTTACACCGGCCCCTGGAAAGGTGAGGTGACCAATCTTGGGATTGGACAAAGCCAGGGTCACATCCGCGCCTGGGCATGCGGGGTCTACCGCGCCGCTGTCAGCATCAAGGCCGCTGGGCAAGTCCACCGCCAATACGGGGGTACGGCAATTCCTTCGTGCTTCCGACAGTCGGAGCAGTACTTCACGCAGCTGCCCCTCTACCGGCCGCGCTCGACCTGTGCCCAGCACCGCGTCGATTACCAGGCCTGCTTGTTCCAAATACCGCTGAAGTAAGGCAAAGTCGGAGTCCTCTTCCAGGAAGGCAACAGAAACTCCTGTTTCTTTAGCCAGGCTTAGCTTGGGGTCGGGCTGCTTGCGCCTAGCGCAAACGTAGGCCAGCACCCTTACTCCGGAGCAATGAAGTAGACGTGCCGCCACAAGGCCGTCGCCGCCGTTGTTCCCCGGTCCTATCAGGACCAGCACGTTCGCATCCGGTGAACCATCTAGCATCTCGGGTGCCTGGCGGGCTATAGCCAGGCCGGCGTTCTCCATGAGCCGGTCGGTAGAGACGCCCGCTCTTTCAGAAGCGGTCTCCAAGGCAGCCATCTGTTCTACAGTGACAATTTTCATAAAGAGGTCTTGGCTTCCATGACCACGGATGCTACAGCGTACTCCCTGGAATGCGATATGCTCAAGGCTATCTCCATCACGGCCAATTGCTCGCTGAGCTTGACGGCCCTACCGTGCAGTCTCACCGTGGGAGCACGTCCGCGCCGACGCACCACTTCTATATCACGCCAGCCCACGCCGCGCAGACCGGTGCCCAATGCCTTCATCACCGCCTCCTTGGCGGCGAAGCGCGCCGCCAGTTGCGGAGGCCGCCCCCGGCAGTAATCGAGTTCCTCCTGTGTGTATATGCGGCCAAGGAAACGGTCGCCCCAGCGGTCTACGGTAGCGGATATGCGGTTGATTTCGATGATGTCAACGCCGACAGTAAGCATGAAGGGGATTATAACTGATGCGGCTCATCATACATCAGCTGCCCGTCTGCAATCCCCTCTGGCTTCCCGAACCGCATTCGGTTAATCTATTCCCGAATTGTACGAGCAAGGGAAACCGAGTGACAGCTTCCATTATCAGCGGAAACGATATAGCAAAACAGATCAGAGAAGAGGTTGCCCGGAACGTTCAGTCATTGAAGCGGGACTGCGGCGTAACTCCCGGTTTAGCCGTGGTGCTCATCGGCGACGACCCGGCATCGGCCATATACGTGAGAAACAAGGAGCGGGCGTGCCGGGAAGTCGGCATACACTCCCGTACTTTCCACATGACCGGGGATTGCAGCCAGGATGAGGTGACGCAGCTGGTGAGCTGGTTGAACCAAGACAAAGATTTTCACGGCATCCTTACGCAGCTGCCCTTCCCGCCTCAGATCAACGAATCCGAGATTATACAGATGCTGGATCCCGCCAAGGATGTGGACGGTTTGCATCCCTACAACACCGGTCTGCTGGCCGCGGGCGTACCCAGGTTCATTCCCGCCACTCCCTACGGCGTCCAGCAGATGCTCATTCGCACCGGCAATGACCCCGCGGGCAAACACGTTGTCATCTGCGGCCGCAGCAACATTGTGGGCAAGCCGCTGGCCGCTTTGCTATCGCAGAAGCGCCCGGGGGCCAACGCCACCGTCACCATATGCCATACTGGCACGTCCGATTTAGGGCAATACACTCGCCAGGCCGATGTTCTGATTGCCGCCATGGGCAGCCCCCGCATAATCAAAGCGGACATGGTCAAGGAAGGCTCCGTGGTTATCGACGTGGGAACCAATCGCGTCGAGGACGCTACTCGCAAAAGTGGCTACCGCCTGGTGGGAGACGTGGACTTCGAAGCCGTATCGGAAGTCGCCAGCGCCATCTCGCCCGTGCCTGGAGGAGTCGGCCCCATGACCATTGCCATGCTCTTGGTCAACACCATGGCGGCGGCCGGCGCCCACGCCCTACCCTCTTCTATGTGAGGCAACCCGTGGAGTTGATAGGCAGGACATTGCTGATAGCGGGGGGTATTCTGGTTCTCCTTGGCCTGCTTTTCATTGGCTTCAGCGGCCTGCCTGGTCTGGGACGGCTCCCCGGCGATAGAGTATTCCACGTGGGTAACGCGACCATTCTCTTCCCCATAGTGACCATGCTTCTGGTCAGCATAATTCTCACCATCATTCTCAACCTGGTCATCCGCCTCTTCCGGGGCTGACATGCGTATTAGTCAGTTCGAATACTCGCTTCCTCAAGAGCTGATTGCCCAGACCCCCTTGGAACCTCGCGACCACTCCCGTTTGATGGTGCTCGATCGCTCTAGAGAAGCCATAGAGCACCGTAATTTCTACGATTTGCCCCTTCTTCTAGAACCAGGCGACCTTCTCGTGTTCAACGACAGCCGTGTCATGCCGGCCCGGCTCGTTGGCAGGATCGCCGGCAACGGCGGGGAAGCAGAGCTTCTTCTCCTGCGCCGGGATAAGCCCGGTTTGTGGCAGTGCCTAGCGCGGCCAGGCCGGCGTTTGCGGCCTGGAACGCACCTCCTCTTCCAGGCCGAACTGGAGGCCCGGATAATCGAATCTATGGAGGGCGGCTTGCGCCTGGTGGAATTCAACGATGAATCTCTGATAGAGAAAGTGGGCCAAACGCCCCTGCCGCCGTACATCCATGAAACCCTGCAAGACCCGGAACGGTATCAGACGGTGTATGCTAGGCGCTTGGGCAGCGCCGCCGCTCCCACAGCGGGACTCCACTTCACCGAACGGCTTATGCAAGACCTCCAGGCCAACGGTGTCCAAATGGCTTTCCTCACCCTGCACGTTGGCCTGGACACCTTCAGGCCTGTCGATGAAGATGACCCCAGGAAGCACAAGCTTCACACCGAGTACTGGGAGGTATCGCCGCAAGCCGCGGAATCCATCAACTGCGCCCGGCAAGAAGGACGCCGCGTAGTTGCCATAGGCACAACCAGCGTGCGGGTACTAGAGCAGACCGCGCTTTTGATGGAAGAACAAGGGTGCAATGCAATCCTCCCCGGCTCGGGCTGGGCCGACCTCTTCATACTGCCCGGGCGCCGGTTCCGTGCAGTAGACGCCATGATCACGAACTTCCATCTGCCGCGTTCCACCCTGCTCATGCTTGTCTCCGCCTTCGCCGGCCGTGAACGCGTTCTTGCCGCATACCAAGAAGCCATCGAGCAGAGGTACCGTTTCTACAGCTTCGGTGATGCAATGCTGATTTTGTAGGGGACGGACATGGCAACTTCCGCATCTCTAAGTCTGATCAAATTCCCGCCTGCTAATACCCAGAGATCTCCTAATTGCGTGGAGTGTCCCCGTGGCAAGGTCCCGATTAGCGTGTCTTGGAATGGAGGCCTCACGGTTATTGGCTATGTTAATCCAGATTTCGTGGGAACCTCCCGCCTAGCGATCTAAGACGCATCCGAGTCTTCGGAGTTTCCTGGTCAACTCTCGGTACGTCATACGGCCACGGAGATTCTGCCCTCTCCGGTCAGGGAGCGGGCTATCCCCTCAGGCAGTGGTTTGCCCCGGTCTCTGTAAGAAAGTATGAACTGCTCAGCCACCGCACGCAGTTCGGTCAGGGCCTCGTTGGCGGTTTCTCCCCACGCCCGACACCCAGGCAACTCCGCTATCTCCGCCATGTAGAGCCATCCCTGGTCTTCACAGGGTTCTTGCAGAACGTAGTCCAACTGGTACAGTTCCATTTAGTCCTCCATGACACTCGGCTGTGCCGTTGTTCTGACGTGCAACGCCTTTGCATGATTTGAACTCTCCTCATCATAGTTGCTAACTTCCTGTTCCGTAAACCAGTAATGCTTCGTCGGCGTGCGGACAGACAGACGGCAAGCGTGCCTTTATACTCTTCTCGTATGCCGTGCGACTGGAGTATAGTTAGCGGCGTAATTGAATCGTGTGCGGTGAGGAGTATGACCGCCTCTACCAAGTGGCTTATTGGAATGGGCGCAGCGTTAGGTGTTCTCGTTGTCGCCGCTGTCATCGGTGCTCTGATATCCGGCGGCGGCCAGCCTGAGCTCTTCCCCGAAGACGTCCCGGAAGGAATCACTCAACGCTACGTCTTAGCCATGATAGACGGCGACTTCGACGAAGCATGGGGATATCTCTCGCCTGAGTTGCAGGCCGGTTGTGCATTGGAAGAGTGGCGAGAGGTGACCAGACGCCAGAGCCACCTGGAGGAGTCACAGATACTCCTTGACGAAGTGGACCGGATCAACGACACAGAGGTGACGGTATCTCTGAACCGGCGGAGGACCAGCCAGCCCAATCCTTTCGACCTATCATTCTCACCGGAAGAGTCAAACTTCCATTTCCAGGACTTTCGCCTTCAAAAACAGGATGACGGCGCGTGGCGTATCTCACAGCTTCCCTGGCCCGTATTCAGGTGTCCCGAAGAAAGGTTGAAAGAGCCTGTCCCCACCGGGTAGCAGGCGATAGAGGGTAAGTATGAACACCACTAAGCGGCTTTACTTCTACGGAGTGTCATTCGTTACGCTTGTTGTTGCGGCCAACGGCATAGCGCTCCTCATTCAGTTCCTTATCGAGCTGATTGCGCAGCGTGCCATCGCCGGCGGCGACGATTCCCAGGCCAGTCTGGGCCTCGCCATGGTGGTTGTCGGTGCTCCACTGTGGGTGGTGCATTGGCACTACACTCAGCGACAAGCAACTAAGCAACCCGACGAGACCTCTTCTACGTTGCGCAAGCTTTACCTTTACGGCGTCCTATTCACAGCCTCCCTGGTTGTCTTTATAGCCGTTAATGACCTCCTTCTCTGGTCTATGGGTAGTGGCGGCGACCTCAATGCCTATTTTGCCGGGCAAGCGCTCGTCTGGGGTATCGTCTGGGCCTATCACTGGTCGGTGGAACGCCGCGATGTGGCCGCCCTAGGCAGCCTCACTCTCAAGCGCTGGTACGTCTACTCTACTAGCGTATACACGCTGATCGTCCTCTTCGTAGGAGTCGCCGGCGTGTTCACCGTGCTATTCCAATGGGCCTATGACAACCTGTTCAATGTCCGCGTCATCGTCAGTGAGGGAGGAGTATGGAACAGCACCATGCGAGAGGGTATTGCGTCTCTAGTCGTCGGCGGCGCCTGGTGGGGCTTTCACTGGTTCTACCTGGCCCGCGGCGACGTCGAATCCACGTTGCGACAGGTCTATTTGAACCTGTTCGCCTTCCTTGGCGGCGCTATCACCGCTCTGGCAGCCATTGGCGTAGTGCTCTACATCGTGATCCGCTGGCTGCTGGGAGAGACTGAGTTCCCAGCAGCCTCTGACCACTTCAGAGCTGTCACCGAGGCTGTCCCTTTCTTGTTCGCCGGTATGGCCCTCCTCTTTTACCACTGGCAAGTGCTCCAGAATGAGTCGCGGCTGCTGGCTGGCCGGCTGGCAGGCGCCAAGCGCTCCTTTGGATACATTATGTCGGCCATCGGCCTGGGAACCGCGGCGGTGGGAGTACCCCTGATAGTGGGTGCAGTCATCGGACAGGTCCTGCCCGAATCGGGTGATCCAATTGCCGGCGCCGAACCCATACGAGACCAGTTGGCCTTTGCTCTTACCGCCATCATAATTGGGGCGCCGCTGTGGTACTGGTACTGGCCCAGAATGCAGCGCACCGTACAGGAAGGCGGTGCAGAGGAGCGGAGTGCACTGGCGCGGCGTATCTACATCTACGGCGTGCTGGGAGTGCTTGCCCTGGCGGGGATAGGAAGCCTCATAGGCTTTCTGAGCGGCCTGTTCAACGATCTGCTCAGAGGTGATTTGACCGTTGATTTCCTGCGCAATGGCAGGTGGATGCTAGGCATTATAGTGGGTTCCGGGGCACTTTTGCCCTACCACTGGCAGGTTCTCCGAGAGGACCAGCGCGAAGGCGGTGAATCGGTGTCCGGCCTGAAATCGGTGACGGTTCTGGCCGGTGGGGAATCTGCCAACGAATTAGCGAAACGTCTGAAAGAGGCGCTGGGCGTCCGCGTACGGCTCATGCATGCCGTGGATGAGAGCGGAGCATCTGCACTGAGCAACGAGCAGCTGGAAGCGCTGCTGCAGTCAATAAGCTCCGTCGCCGCTGAGAGGCTGCTGCTAGTGGCCGCTGAAGGCCAGGTCAAGGTTTACGAGTACAGGTGACGCGGCCTTCTCATACCCATAGTCATTCCAAAATGGCGGTAGACGGTGGGTACAACGTTGACTTGTCATCTTTCCGCATTCACAATACCCTTCGATAAAAATGGAAGACTCTCTAGCTCGACTGTTTGTTCTCAGTTATCTGGTGTTCTTTGGCAGCCTGGGATGGTTAGCAGCCTCCCTGATAAGGCGTCGTAACGTACGAAAGCCCGCGACAATGGTAGGGATTTCGCTAGTGATCCTGCTGGTGGCCATTTTGTTCCAGTGAGAGTTGCCTCCTTGTGCTTGACTTTGGGTTGCCTTCAGCGTATAGAAATTGACGGCGTTTCGTCTAGGAATGAAGCAATCGGAGTTTTAGGCCATGCTGGATGTGCTGATACATAACGGAAGGGTTATAGACGGGACCGGGAACCCCTGGTTCCATGCCGGTGTTGGCATAGAAGATGGCCGCATTCGCATATTGAGAGAAGACCTCTCCTCAATAGAAGCGGCCCGCAATATAGATGCGGACGGCATGGTTGTCTGCCCAGGGTTCATCGATATGCACACACACTCGGGACTGATGCTTCTCCACCAGCCCCGCAACGAGCCCAAGATCCACCAGGGCGTTACCACGGAACTCATCGGCGTGGACGGCAACTCCTATGCACCCCTGGCATCGGAGGAGGACTTCGATCAATTCCTGCTCCTCAACGCGGGCATCGACGGCAGTCCGCCACTGCCAAAGCGATGGTCAACAGTGGACGAGTACCTCTCGTTGTTTAATCGCAGGGTAGCCAACAACGTAGCTTACGTCATTGGCAACTCACCGCTACGCATTAGCGCAATGGGCTGGGATAACCGCAGACCAACGGGCGAGGAGATAGAAGCGGAGAAGACCCTGCTCAGGCAGGGCATGGAGGAAGGGGCCTTCGGTATGTCCACGGGTCTTACATACCCACCAGGCAGCTTTGCCGATACCAATGAGCTCATTGAGCTATGCCAGGAAGTGAACAGGTTGGGGGGCATCTACGTGACACACGTGCGCTATACGCTGGGAGACCAGTTCCTGGATCCCTACATGGAAGCAATCCATATAGCGCGGGCAAGCGGCGTTCCCCTACAGATATCACACTTCCACAGCCCGTTGCCTGGGGGAGCGCGCAAACTCCTGGCCCTCCTGGATGAAGCGCTGGATGAGGGGCTGGACGTGACCTACGACTCCTACTCATACCCCTATTCCAGCACACGTCTGGAATCGGTGCTCCCGGAATGGGCGCATGAAGGCGGTGTAGACCATCTGCTGGGAATGATGAGCCATAAGAAGAGCCGCCAGAGGATGGCGGCTGACCTTTCGGTGCGGGCCCCCTCTTGGGACTCCGTCCTGGTAACCAACTTCAGCAAGCCCCACAACCGCCGCTGGGAAGGCAAATCCGTGGCCGCAATTGCCGATGGGCTGGACATGAGCATACTGGACGCCGTCTGTGATCTCCTGCTGGAAGAGGACATGGACCTGTGCTACACAGCCGACAACGGCAATCCGGTCAACATCAGGGAGTTTTTCAAGCACCCCAACCACATGGTAGGCAGCGACGGTCTCCTGATAGGCGACCACATCAACCCACGAACCTACGGCTGCTTCCCGCGCGTCCTGGGAGAGTTCGTCAGAGAGGATGGGCTTCTCACCCTCACCGATGCGGTACGAAGAATGACCTCTTTCCCCGCGCAGCGGCTGGGCCTCTCCGACAGAGGCAGGCTGGCTGATGGTATGATGGCGGATGTAGTGGTCTTCGATCCAAAGACGGTGGGAACCAAGGCCACGCTCGAGGACCCCAAGCGGCTCCCAGATGGGATCCCCTATGTCTTGGTGAACGGACAGGTTGTGGTGGATAGGGGTGTACACACCGGGGCCTTGCCGGGAGTAGCCCTGAGGCACAAGGTGAACACCGTTTAGATGAACTCTGATAGTATCTCCACATAATCCGGCCTGCTTCCCACAAGTGATCGCAGGATTGAAGGCAGCTTGCGGCCGACGGAGCCGGTACAAATAAATTGCGGACAGATAAGGAGGGAGCAATGGCCGCTTCTAAAGTGGATACCATAGTGCACGGCGGCACTGTAGTTACGGCAACACATACTTTCCAAGGGAGCGTGGCCATAAGAGGCGAGAAGATTGTGGCCGTGGGCCCTGACGACAGCCTGCCCGACGCAGACAACTATATCGACGCTTCCGGAAAGCAGGTGTTCCCAGGTCCCATAGACGCCCACAGCCACTTTGACAACGTAGACCCCTACGAGCTTGGCATCAAAGCGGGAGCGCTGGCCGGCCTCACAACGGTGCTGCCCTTTGCTCAGTACGACGTGAAGAATAGAGAGACCATCCCCCAGGCCATCAACAGGCTCAGAGACCGCCTCAGCAAAGAAGCGGTGCTGGACTACTCATTCCACTTTATCCTGGACAATCCAGAGTACATATTGGAGAGCCTCCCTGAAGCGCTTTCCATGGGAGTCACCTCCTACAAGCTGTTCATGACCTACAAGAAGTCGCTGACCCGGATGTGCAGCGACGCGTTCATCGCCAAGGCAATGGAAGTCATCGCAGAGCACAACGGAATCATGCAACTCCATTGCGAAAACGGCGACGTCATCGACTATTTGGAAGACAAACGGATCGCCATGGGACTGACCAAGCCCACCGACTTCCCCGCCAGCTGCCCTATCTGGGTGGAGGAAGAGGCAATAAACCGCGCCATCAACCTGGGAAAGATGACGGGCTGTCCCGTCTACGTGGTGCACCTCAGCACTCAGGCCGGCCTGGAGCGCATCAAACGCGCCCAATCGGAAGGGCAAAAGGTATGGACGGAAACGTGTCCCCAGTATCTCCTGCTTGACGAGTCCGCCATGGAGACGCTGGGGCCGCTGGTAAAGATAGGCCCGCCGCTCCGTCCCGCCGACAGGGTCAACCAAGATGCCATGTGGCAAGGCACGGTGGAGGGCTATATCTCCAACATAGGCAGCGACCACTCCCCTGGCTCCAAGGAGCTAAAGGAGAAAGGTCGCGAAAACATCTACGTGGCCGATGACGGCACCCCCATACCCTTCGGGGCGCCGTCTATCGAAACACTCGTCCCCCTGGTCTACAGCGAGGGCGTGGCAAAGAGGGGACTCCCCCTGACCTGGATGGCCCGCGTCCTGGCGGAGAACCCGGCGCGTATCTTCGGCATATATCCCAGGAAGGGGGTCATCCGGCCCGGCTCCGACGCGGACCTGTTAATATTCGACCCGGACGTGGAGAAGACCATCACCGCCGGAGACCACATAGGAAATTCCGGCTATACGCCCTATGAAGACTGGACGCAGAAAGGCGCGCCGTGGATGACACTGGTGCGGGGCAAAGTAGTGTTGAATCAAGGCAAGCTGGAACAGGAGCCCGGCTACGGCGAGTTTATCAGCGCCGGGCCGCCAACGCCCCCTGTGGGCGGCCGCGTCAACTAGGAGGTGGAAATGACTGACTACCTGGACACACTGTCAGATTTCGTTGCCAGCACAAGCTATGAGGAGTTGAGCGAAGAGGCTCTGGCCGCAACGCGTGATGTTGTACTGGACACGGTGGGCGCTATTGTGGCCGGCTACCAGCTGCCGGAGAACGCCGCCTTTGCCAAACTGGCCTCGGAACGGTCCGCGCCGCACAGTTCTACTATTCTGGGCACCCCCTTCAAGGCGGAGCCCATGTGGACAACCCTGGTCAACGGCACCGCCGGTGTGGGCCTGGAGATGGACGAGGGCAACCGCTACGGCGGAGGCCACCCTTCAATCCACGTAATGCCCGCGGCGCTGGCCATTGGCGAAGAGATGGGCATAAGCGGCAGGCAACTCATGGAAAGCCTGCTGCTTGGATATGAAGTCTCGTCGCGCTTGGGCAGCGCCAGCAGGCCGCGCCAGAACGTCCATTCCCACGGCCACTGGGGCACGCCGGGTGCGGCCGCCGCCGTGGCCAAGCTGAAGGGCTACCCCGCAAGCCAAGTGCGGGACGTTATAAACATCTCCACGTCCATGAGCCCGGCCAACAGCTGGACACCCTGCTTCCAAGGCGCCACCATCCGCAACGCCTATTCGGGCAGGTCGGGATTCCAGGGCATCCTTGCCGTTCACATGTACGAAGCGGGTTTCACCGGCATTCACGACGCCCCCGCCGATGTGTTCGGCACGATTCTGGGCGACGACTTCCAGGCGGACGACGCCGTGCAGGGCCTGGGCGGAATACACCGCATACAGCAGAACTATTTCAAGTTCCACGCTTGCTGCCGCTACAACCACCCTACCCTGGATGCCGTGTTGGACATATGCGGCAGGGAACAGTTCGATTCGGAGGAAGTGGAGGCTGTGGACGTGGTGACCATAGGAGGCATACCGCTGGGAATGGTGGGCCCCTACCCGCCCAACATGCTGAGCGCCAAGTTCAACATCCCCTACGCGGTGGCCTCGGCTATCGTGCGGCATGGCGCCGACATCACGGCCTTCTACCGGGACGCCGTGTCGGATCCCGCCATTCAGGACCTATCGGCCAGGGTGAACGTGACCTTGAACCCTGAAATGACCGTGCGGCGCGACGACCAGCCCTGCGCCGAGGTAACCGTCCGACTCAGGGACGGCCGCACCTTCTACGAGACCACCAACTCGATACGGGGCGACGCCGGGAACCCGGCGCCGCACCAGCAACTGATAGACAAGTTCCTCTTCCTTACCCAGGACATCCTGGGGTTGGAAAGGGCCAAGACCGTAGTCAAAGCAATAGACCGCCTAGACGATATTCCGGACGTCAGAGAGCTTACGGCGCTGCTGGGCGGAAAGGAATAAGGAGGGCAAAATGGGTACAAGTCTGGACGGCCGCGTAGCCGTGGTAACTGGCTCGGCAATGGGCATGGGCAAGGTTACCGCCAAGGAACTGGCGAACCGTGGCGCCGCCGTAGCCTGCTGGGACATCGTAGGCGACAAAGTGATGGAAACCGCGGCGGAGATTGCAGCGGCAGGCCACAAGTCCCTGGGGCTGCAGGTAAACGTCACCGACATGAACCAGGTGCAGCAAGCCGCCCAGCAAACCGTGGACGCGCTGGGCACGGTGGACATACTGGTCAACGTAGCGGGGAGCAGCCTGGGCGCGCCTCCAGGCATCGACGCCCTGTCCGAGGAGGACTGGGACGCCGTGGTGAGCCTGAACATGAGGGCCTCCTTCCTCACCGCCAAGACCTTCGCCGGTGACATGAAGAAGAAGGGCTGGGGACGCATTGTCAACATCTCCTCAGGCGCGGGACGGAGCAACAGCCGGAGCAAGGTCATCCCCTACGCCGCCGCCAAAGCCGGTCTGCTCGGACTGACACGCCAGCTGGCCGTAGACCTGGCGCCATACGGCGTCAACGTCAACGCCATAGCCCCCGGCGCCATAGCTACAGTGCCGAACGCCAACTGGAAGAGGATGCCCCCTGAGCAGCAGCGCGATGCGCTTCTCACCATCCCCGCCGGCCGCTTTGGGGAATCGGAGGAGCTAGCGGGAGCAATCGCCTTCCTGGCTTCCGACGACGCCAGCTACGTCGTCGGTCAAACATTGTGCGTCGACGGCGGCCACTGGATGTTCTAGGACGGCATCGCCTGTCATCACACTCTCCTTGCGGAGAGGCTGATTCAACTCGAAAAATGCGTCTGGCTCATCTGTTCAACCGCATGATATGAGCCGGACGGTTGGAGGCGTCTTGAAGCTGGGTGTTACCTTCCCCCAAACTGAAATAGGCACAGACCCCGGCGCTATACGGGAGTTCGCGCAGGTTGTGGAGGGACTGGGGTTCAACCATCTGCTGGTCTACGACCACGTGCTGGGTGCGGACACGTCCTACTACAAGGACTGGGGCGGCACGTACACCAAGGAGGACATGTTCCACGAACCTTTTGTCCTGTACGGTTACCTGGCCGCCGTCACCTCCTCCATAGAGTTGACCACGGGCATCATCATCCTGCCTCAGCGCCAGACGGCCCTGGTAGCCAAGCAAGCGGCGGAAGTGGATCTGCTGAGCGGAGGCCGTCTGCGCCTGGGCATCGGCATTGGGTGGAACCACGTGGAGTTCGAGGCGCTGGGCCAGGACTTCCACGTGCGGGGAAAGCGCAGCGAAGAACAGATAGAGCTCATGCGCCAGCTGTGGACGAACGAGGCGGTTACTTTCAACGGAAAGTGGGACAGAATAACCGCCGCCGGCCTCAATCCCCTGCCCGTGCAGCGGCCCATTCCCATATGGCTGGGGGGAAGCTCGGAGCAGGTGCTGAAGAGGGTGGCAACGCTATCGGACGGGTGGATCCTGACGGGAACGCCAAGCGAGGCTACGCAGCAACGACTGGAGCGCATCCGAGCCTACGCCGAAGAGGCGGGCCGTGACCCGGCAACCATCGGGATAGAGGGGGGCGTGCGAATTGCGGCCGGCGGGCCGGACGTCTGGGTGAAGACCCTGGAAGCATGGCGCGCGCTGGGTGCAACCCATATCTCGCTGAACACAATGAACGCCGGCTTCAAGACAGTCGCCGAACACTTGGAAGCGGTGCGCCGCTTCCGTGAAGCGGCTGGTGAATAATTGCATCGACTTTCAGTCAACCTGAACAGCCATTAGGAGGTAATCATGGCTAGTCATATGACACCAGACCTGGTCTACCGGCTCGTCAACGTCTCAGGGCCCGATATATCGCCGCTGGGAGACCGGGCCGTGTTCGTTAAATCATGGGTCGACGGCGAAGCCGGAGAAGAGCGCTCCCAGGTACAGATGATCGACCTGAAAAATGGGAGCGTCGCCCCGTTTACCCACGGCTTTAAGGATAGCAATCCGCAGTTCTCTTCCGACGGTGAATCGCTGGCGTTTCTACGCCCCGACGACAAAGAGCGCAAGCAGGTCTGGGTGATGAAGACGAATGGCGGAGAGGCCGTTCAAATCACTGAGCTGCGCGGCGGCGTCAGCGACTTTGCCTGGGCGCCGGACAGCCAGAGCATAGCGGCCGTCTCCAACGTTGACCCCGACCAGCCGCAGGATGACCACGATGCGAAGAAAGACCCCATGGTTAAGGTGGTCAACCGTATCAAGTACAGGCACGACGTGCTGGGATGGCGCGGCGACGGCCACCGGCAGCTCTTCGTCGTGGAGATTGGCGGCGAGGCGCGTCAGCTTACCCAGGGCGACTACGAGAGCTATGCGCCGGTCTGGTCGCCGGATAGCTCCAGGATCGCATTCATATCGGAGCGTTCGGAGGACAAAGACCTGTTCGACTATTCGCAGGCCTACGTTGTCTCGGCAAACGGTGGTGAACCCGCTGCTTGGTCCGGCGGACTGCACACGGTTGCCGCTCTCGGATGGTCGCCGGACGGCGGCAAGCTCGTCGCCGTTGGCTCCGACGTCGAAGCGGGCAGCGCCAGCTACCAGGGCTGGCTGTACGTGATTCAGCCCGGCGAAGCCCCCCGGCGTCTCACTGACGACAGCATAAAGCCCGTGGCCGGATTCCCGCCGCAGGGGCCGTTTACCAAGATACTGTGGACGGATGATGGCGTTCTCTACTTCCTTGCCGATGCCAGAGGAGAGTCGTTCCTCTGCTCCATACCCGCGGAAGGCGGAGAGGTGAAGCGGATATACGGCGGCGGCGCGCAGCTCACGGCGGTCTCCATAAATGGGGACGCTTCCAAAGCAGTGCTGCTTTCCGTGCCGCCGGATTCGCCCGGGAACATTCACCTGGTCGACGTCGCCGGCGGCAACGGCAATCAGCTCACCGACTACAACCGCGAGTATCTCGAGGAGCACCCGCCGGCCAAGCTCGGCAAGTTCCAACTGGACAGGGCCGGCTTTGCCATAGAGTCTCGCGTCCTGCTTCCGCCCGACTTTGACGAGTCCAACGTCTACCCCATGGTGTTGGAGATTCACGGCGGTCCCAACGGCGTCTTCATGGACGCTTTCAGTCCGCTGCACCAGGTTCTGGCCACCGCCGGATACATAGTGCTGGCGGTCAACCCCAGGGGATCATCCACCTACGGCGGAGACTTCACCATGGCCGTCCTCAACGACTGGGGAGGAGAGGACTACCTTGATATCATGCAGGCCGTGGACGAAATGGTCTCTAGGCCCTACGTGGACGAATCTAGACTTGCAGTGCACGGGTACAGCTACGGCGGCTACATGACCAGCTGGACCGTGGGACATACCGACCGCTTCAAAGCGGCGGTGGTGGGAGCCCCCTGCATAGACCTCTCCAGCATGGCAGGCACGTCGGACATTGGCATCAGCTTCGGCGAGAAGCAATGGGGAGGCAGGCGCGACGTAGTATTCGACGAGATGATGAAGCGTTCCCCCATAACCTACGCCCCCCAGGTGAACACGCCGGTGCTGCTGCTACATGGAGAAACCGACTACCGCTGTCCCATAGGACAGAGCGAGCAGTATTTTGTCTCTCTGAAGAGGCTGGGCAAAGAGGTGGAATTCGTGCGCTTTCCCGGAGGGGCACACGGCTTTCGCAACAGCGGTCATCCCAAGATGAGGAAAGAGTATCTGCAGCGCGTCCTAGACTGGTTCAACAGTCACCTTGCCTAGACAACGAGCCGGAGACCTGATTGGACTCACAAGAGACCGGGCCCGCTGAAACAACAAAGCCATCGAGGGAAAGGGCCGCCAGGCGTCCCGTTGTAGAGGTCCTGCAGGACAGGAACTACCGTCTCTTTTTCCCAGCCGGACTGTTCACTCAGATGGGACGCTGGATGTGGTTCCTTGTCTCTGGCTACCTGGTGCTCCAGCTATCCGATTCCACCTTTCTCACCCAGATGGTGGGCGTGGCCTCCACGGCGCCCCTGCTCCTTGTCGGGGTGGCCATTGGCGTGATCGCCGACTCATTCGATCGCAGGCGGCTCCTCCTGGTGGGTCTGGGAGTAAACCTGGTCACCTCAGTAATAGCGGCCTTTCTTGTATTTTCGGGCAACGTGAACGAATGGCAAATCATCTTACTCACCTTTGTTATTGGCGCTTCTCTTACCATGGACCAGATCACCCGCCGCTCTTTTATACCGGACCTGGTGAAAAGGGAGGTGCTTGCCTACGGCATAGCGCTGGATACAATGAATATGACAGCCGGCATCATGGCAGGCCCATTCATCGCCGGGGTCCTCCTTGACTTCCTGCCCGAACGAGCTTTCCTCAACGTGGCTTGGGTGTACCTGGCGGCAACTCTGATGTTCCTTGCAGCGGCCTTCCTGGTTTACGGCGTCCAACCACAGAACCTGCCCCGTCGGCTGGGCTTGAAGCCAAGCTCTGTATTCACATCCGTCGCTGACGGATTCCGGGTCATCGCCGGAAACAGGGCCATCATCGGTGTGTTTGGCATCACCATCCTGTTCAACCTCACCTTCCCGCCCCACACGCCGCTCATTCCCGTCTTCGCCCAGAAGGTGCTACAGGTTAGCCCCACCGCCATGGGAGTACTGGCCGCCGCCAGCGGCCTCGGTGCGCTCATAGGCACCATCTTCATCGTCAGCAGGCGCGAGATCGCCAGGAAATCGCTGTACTACTACAGCGGCACGCTTGCCTGCATGGTGTTCCTCTTCGTCTTCGGCGTCTCCAACACATTTCCTCTTTCATTTGCAGCGCTCGTTCTCGCCGGAATGGGCATGTCGGGCTTCGGCACCATGCAGGCTACCCTCGTGTTGCTTTCGGTCAGCGAAGACGTGCGCGGCAGGCTGATGGGCATCCAGAGCATGGCCATTGGCGTATTACCGTTGGGATCACTCATCATGGGCGCACTGGCAGAGATATGGTCGCCTCAACAGGCGGTGGCTGCCGTGGCTCTAGTGGGCTTTGCCCTCACCGTAATATGGGTGACGTTTGCTAGGGAGATGAGACGCCTATAATTGGGCTGCGGCAGAGAGATGATGTAGAATGCGTAGTACGTTGTGGCGATTCTTGGCCATTGGCGCTGTGGTAATTACGTTAGCAGTGATGGCCGTCGTTGCGGGAGTCACGTATGCTCAGGACCCTGACGACCAAACCAAAGAATCAGAGAGCCAACCCTTACGAGCCCCACCCACGTTAAGCCCGCGAGTGATCCGGCAGATGCCCCTAGTCAATGCTGCTCAGGATATTCAAAATCTTACGGGCACGGCTGGGCTAGCGGGCTTTATAGGCATTAGATTTGATAACGACGAAAACTCAGTAGTGCTCTATTGGAACGGTGAACTCCCGCCCCAGATGTCAACTCTGGTAGATGAGTTGCGGGCCGATGTCCCGATCCACGTTGTCAGTTACCCCTACTCGCTTGAGGAGTTAAGAGCAGAATCCAGGCGGCTCGTCCAACTTCCCACAACCAATGGTGTGAACGTGTATGAAGCAGGCCCAACCGGAGATTTCTCAAGCATTCGTATCAGTATTAACATAGACGACGACCGCACCGATGCGCAGAAGATTGAAGTGGCTAGGCAGACCATCAGGAGTAACTTCCCCCTCGAATTCAAGGTCGGTGGTAAGGCAATGCTGTTCTAGAAGAACTTGATGGGCTACCTCTACCATAAACGGCCTGAACTGATTAGGCTATAATGTACGAGTGAACATCCTGACAAAAAGAGGCAGCCGGCTCAAGGTCTGGCTCCAGACCTATCTCATCCTGCTCACGGTTGGGGCGGTTTTCTACGGCCTCTTCGGTTCGCTGTTCGACCACCACTTCGCGGAGCGGCTGCCCTACCACGGCCACGTTTTCGGTACCGGCGCACCTCTGGCGCACGAGCACCCTCTGAACACAACCCACTCCCACGACGGCGCAACCGGGCACGACGGCATACTGTTCCTGCCCGGTCATTCCGCGCAGAGCGCTGGAGACGGCATCGGCGGCTGGCAGTGGACCGAGCAAGCCGGCTTGCTCACAGTCCTGCCCCTTCTGTTCCTATTCCTACTGCAATCAAAGGAGCTCTGGCGGCTTAGAGTCGCAGAGCCAATACCCCCGCACGAACCTCCCCGTCTCACCGCCTGACCCGCCATCTAAACAGGCCGGCTTGCATGCCGAGCCTGCTATCGCGATTTTTGATTTCACGCTTATGAAAACACGAGTCCGTATAGCTTTGTTTGCTAGCCTTGCCTTGAGTCAACTACTCTGGGCAACGCCTCTTTCGGCCAACGGTGTGACCAACGTAGAGCTGTTCCGCAAAGTAGAAGACGTATATCAATTCGCCGTCTTCTCCAGGGACGCTACATCCACCGTGGGAGAGGTGTTCCTATCCGTACATCTATTGCGGGACAACGTGCCGGTGGAGGCTGCTGAGGTCGTGGCGCGAGCATCCGGGCCTGAAGGCTCGAGCGCGAGTCAGGTGGCCGGGGAGATTGCTCCAACGCTTCCCATTCACTACGACCTTAGAATACCGGTAGACGCTGTCGGAGATTGGAAATTCGAGGTCGTTGTGCAAGTGGAGGAAACCACTCTGCAGGGAAGATTCTCCATACAAGTAGTAGACGCTGCAATCAACTGGGAAGTGGTTGGCGCCATCTTGGTTGCCGTGCTTCTGATACTCCCTGCCTTGGTGGCTACCTACCGGAGTTTGCGGACCGGAAGAAAGGGTTGAGGTTTGATTATGAGCAAAAGAGTTTACCTGCTGTTGCTCTGGTTGGCGCCGTTGACCTTGCTGCTCGCCGCTTGCGGCAGCAACACGGAACCCCAGACCCGCATTTTCGATCTGGACATAGCCGGTGGCTCGCTGGACGGCGAACATAGGACGCTGATAGTAGACCACAACGACGAAGTTGTGCTGCGCATTACCAGCGACCAGGAAGGCTCCTTCCATCTACACGGTTACGACCTGGAAACGTCCCTGACGCCGGGAGAGACCGCAGCGCTGGAGTTTACCGCCAACGCAACCGGCAAGTTCGACTTCGAGATGCATACCGCATCCGCCGGTCACGAAAGCACTGGAGACGGCCACAGCCACGACTCCACCGAGATCTGCACTGCCGAGCTACCACCCGGCGCAGCCGAACCTCGCATCAATTTGACCACTGCAACCGGCCCGGAGGCGGCTGTGTTGCACCTGACGGTAGACACGGAGAACTTTGTGCTGGGCATTGATCCGGATACTTCCGATATGCCGGTAGGTCACTGGCATCTGTACGTCGACGGCGACCTGAATAGCATGTACGCGGAGAGTGAGGCTTCGGTAATGCTCAGCCAGGGTGAGCACGATATAATGGTGACTCTGGCCGACACCTCCCACTGCGACTACGAGTTCCACGAAATGCGGACGGTGACCATAGAGGAGGGCGCCGATATGGATCACGAAGACGACCAGCAAGCTGCCAGTCAGGATATCCTTCTGGGTTCCCTGGAAGTACATCCCCGCTAGGAGGACGATTTGCCCAATCGCAGATTTAACTGGCTGCTGGCGGTAACCGCTGCCCTTGTCCTGGGACTATCCCTACAGCCGGCTTACGCTCACGGCTTCGGGCAGCGCTACGATTTGCCCGTCCCGCTCTATCTGTACGTCAGCGGAGCCGGGATTGCGGTTGCCCTCTCCTTTGCAGCCATCGGGTACTTCTTGAGAGGGCAGCGCGGGCGCGGCGGCTATCCCACCTTCAATCTACTGCAACTGCGGGCGGGACGGCTGCTGGGGCATCCCATACTTCTGCTAGCCGTCAGGGCGGTCTCTGTTGGACTGTTCCTGCTTACCGTGGCGGCGGGCGCTCTGGGCAGCCAGGCGCCGATAGAGAACCTTGCGCCCACCATGGTCTGGATCCTTTGGTGGGTGGGCATTGCCTATGTATCGGCGCTGCTGGGCAACGTGTGGGCGCTGATCAACCCCTTGAAGATCATCTTCGACTGGGCCGATGCTCTCTATCGTCGTTTCAATCCCGGAGACCAGCTTTCCCTGGGACGCAGCTATCCTGAGAAGCTGGGCGTATGGCCGTCATTCATTCTCTTCTTCGTATTCGCCTGGGTGGAGCTGGTCTATCCGAACTCGGCCACACCGAGAAACATCGCGTTCTGCATCGTGGCTTACTCCATGATCACTTGGACCGGCATGGTGATTTACGGCAAGGAGGTCTGGTTGAGCAAAGGAGAGGCCTTCTCCGTGGTGTTCGGGCTGCTGGCAAGGTTCGCTCCCAACGAGGTCAGGGTGCAGGACCCGGCCCGCTGCAAAGCCTGCCCGGCGCAGTGTGAAGCCTCCAGCGATGGATGCGTCGACTGCTACCGCTGTTTCGCCTTGGCCGTTGAAACCTCTCGCCGGCTGAACATCCGTCCATTTGGCGCAGGGCTGCTCCGCGACCAAGCGGCCTCACCGTCGCTGCTGGCACTCGTTGTGCTCGTCCTAGCCACCGTCACCTTCGACGGCTTCACCGCCACGCCGGTATGGGTGGACATAGTGAGTGCGCTGCTTCCCATATTCGATTTCCTAGGGGGCAACAGGGTCACGGGAGTAGAGACCATGGGTCTGCTCGCTTTCCCTGCCCTCTTCCTCCTCGTCTACTGGGCCTTCTCCCTGGCCATGGCTTCCGCCAGCGGAAGCGCCGTACCTGCTCAGACGATGGCCAGGTTGTTCGTTTTTTCGCTGGTGCCTATAGCCCTTGCCTATCACCTGGCGCACTTCCTCTCCTTCCTGCTCATCCAAGGGCAGCTACTCATACCCCTGGCCTCCGATCCATTCGGCTATGGATGGGACCTGCTGGGCACCGCTGAGTTCAGTCCCAACATCGCCATTGTGGGAGCAAGGTTCGCCTGGATTACCTCGGTTATCTCCATTGTGGCCGGGCACGTCATTGCCGTTTACGCAGCCCACGTGGTGGCTCTGAAGCGGCTGCCTCACCGGGCGGCGGCGCTGCGCAGCCAGTATCCCATGCTGGTCTTGATGGTGGGCTACACCATGGTAAGCCTATGGATACTGGCGCAGCCCATCACCGAGTTCACGGGAAGCTGAGGGAGTAGGAGACAAACTCCCATCGTTTATACAGGCGGTAGGAGGGTGAATGAACTTCTCTTATTGGTTGTATGAAGCTAGTTCTTCACGCAGCGTTGCTTTATCGTATGTGACACCCGTGCCAGTTTGGGTCACCGTACCTTCGTCGACGGTCCACCTTCCTTTTGACACCCCTTGGAACTTGTAATGACCTTCTCGTTCGACTAGGAAGAACAGATACGTCTGTCCCACATCAAATTCTAACAGTGCGAGTTCATCATCTCCGCTTCGTTGGACGTTTCCTCCGGGCCTTTGCGTCTTGATCGTTATCTCAGAAGGACCATTGCCCATAAGCGATTCCGTAACTTCAATCACTAGAGTATCCACACGGCGCACAGGTTCAGGCATTGTGGGAAGAAGCCGGCTGTCGAATGCTTCACAGCAACGTTCCGTGCCGGTCTGCTTCGACGTTACCTCACCCAAGACCACAAGGTCGGAATTCGTAACGAGCCTCTCAAATGTTACCTCAGGTGCCGCGTGTCCACCTATTATTGGGGTGTGGGTGTAGGTGACGGCTGTCGACCCACGTGTCCCAAGCTCAATGAGAACAGCTGCGACCGCCGATATCAGGAGCAGAGAACTGACGATCAACACATATCTCATTCTCATGTTTATCTCCTCAATGACCGTCTACTTCCGCCAGATAGCTGACTCCGCATGACAGATTAGCATCGAGGCAACGCCGGTCGGGCGTACGAACTAGTCTAGGTTGGTCGAACCCCGACACGTACTCTCAGTAGGCTAGGAACGCACGCACCCGGGAAATTCGGTCAATCCAATTTATCGATCTCTACCAGACCTTTGGCAATGCGTCTTCGCAGCTCCTCGGCCTTCTCCGGCGTCCACTCATAAAAACCCTTGCCCGCCTTAACACCGCTGTACCCCCGCTCGACCATGTCGTGCAGCAGGGAAGGGTCATCGGAGTTGGAGAGGTGAGGGAACACGTCCGACGCAACGCGCGATATCAGGTCCCAGCCTGCGACTTCTAGGACTTGGAGCACTCCTGTGGTCGCCCAACGTCGTCCGAGTCCGGCGCTTATGGCTTTATCTACGTCTTCCGCCGACGCGACCCCGTTCTCGACCAGCCATAGGGCTTCTCGGAGAAGGGCCATCTGCAGGCGGTTCACAACGTAGCCCGGCGCCTCACGCTTCACCAAGAGCGGCTGTTTGCCGAGTGAGGTCAACAGTCCCATAACGACACTGATAGTCTCTTCAGAGGTCTGCGCCGTCGGAACCACCTCTACGAGCGGCACGAAGAGCGGTGGATTGAGGAAGTGGGCGTTGATGACCTTGTCCGGTCGTGTCGTCGCCGCGGCGAGCCTGCTGGGCAACAAGCTGGACGTGTTGCTGGTGAGAATGGTCCTGTCGGGGCACAGCTCGTCAAGTTGACGGAAGACCTCGGTCTTGGCGTCCACGTCCTCGTAGATCGACTCGATCACCAGATCGGCGTCCTCGACCATCTCCATCAAGTCGGTACTCATTCTAATGCGCGCTGGCGCCGACTCCGTCTGCTGACCCGAGACGCCGCCGAGGTCGCGCAGGCGTTCTAGGCTGTCCCTGATCATTCCCCTCGCTCGGTCGAGACTCTGTTCGGAAC